>NZ_JBHLXH010000001.1:2075901-2255081 GCF_042432345.1 Nocardioides zeicaulis
TCCCACACCGATGGCGAGCAGGACCGCTGTAGCTGCGAGGACAGGGGTGCGAGCTGAGGTTGCCTTCGTGCCGAGGTTGAGGCTGCTGACCGGGTAGTCGATCATCTTGGCCGCGGAGCGGGCGGTCGTCGCCCCGCTGACGTCCGCTAGGTACTCGAGAGCACCGTCGAAGCCGGCGCGCCCGCTCGGACCGTGAACGCCTGGTCGCAGACGGATGTCGACGCTGGGGGCGTCCGGTTCGGTGAGGGTCAGGAGCGTCATGCCGTGGGCGGTGTGGACCACGCCGGTGTCGTTGAGCGCGACGGTTCGCGCTGCGGCGGAGTTGGCGTAGACCTCGAACAGGGCTGCCGTATCGATCTCTCCGTCGCCGTCTTGAAGCTGGATGCCGATGGTGGGGCGGCCCCACGGGAGGAGGGTGTTCAGGCCGAAGGGCCAGTCGGCGAGCGCCCAGGACTGCACGGGGATGGCCGTGGGGGCGTCGGGCGACCACCCGGGGTAGCCGACTTGTGCGCCGACCGTTCCGGCTTCGTCGGCTCCTGCGAGGTCTTCGATGACGGATAGCGCGCCGGGGATGCCGGAGGTGATGCCGGCGGTGGTGGTGATGGTGCCGTCGCGGACGAACCGTTGCCCGGCCACCCAGCGTGTTTCGGGATGGGCGGCGCGCAGGCTGGACAAGCGCGACCAGTGGCTGGTGGCGGTGCGACCGTCGAGGAGTCCGGTCTCGGCCATCAGCATCGCGCCGGCGCAGACGCTGAGGATGCGCGCGCCACGCGCGTGTTGCTGCGCGACCCAGTCGCGGGTGTCCTGCTCGACGATGCCGGAGGGGTCGTCGACCGCCGGGACGACGACGACGTCTGGTGCGAGCTCGGCATGGGCATCGACGTCGCTGAACGTGTGGTCCGGCACGATCGACGGTGCCCCCTGCGTTGGGGCGGGGCCGGGGTCGCGGGCGACGGTGTAGACCGAGAACCGGGGCGAGCGCGCGAACACCTCATACGGGCCCATCGCGTCGGTCGCCACAGTGGCAGACGTGCCCAGGATGACCGCAACGACAAACGTCTTGGGTCGCGCGGGCCGGGCCCCTGCTCCGGTTGGGAGGAGGTCCATGTCGGCGTCTCCGGCCGAGGCAGGGTCGTACGGGGTGTGCTCGAGGTGGCCCTGGGCTGCGGTGACGCGGGCGCCGGCAAGGCCGAGCCCTCCCAGTGTGAGGACCGCAAGGACCGTGAACAGCGTCGTGCGAAACGTCGCAGCGACGATCCGTCGGACCCGCATCACAGGTCACCCTCCCCGTGACGGGCGCCGGTGCGCCCGCTGCCAAGGGTGCGCCAGCCGAGGGCAGCGGTAGCGAGCGCGACGACGGCTCCCGCGGTGAACGCTGCGGTGAACCCGGGGCCGTCGAGTGCTCCGGTGGTCGGGGCGGCTGACGCACCGATGACGATGAACGCGGCGGTCCCGAGAGCGCCGCCGACCTGCATGGAAGCAGACGCGAGGCCGGAGGCCAGGCCGGTGTGGGAGGCAGGCATCGAGGCAGCCACGACCATGGTGGATGGAGTGAAGCTGAGCGCCACTCCGGTCGCGACGAGGAGCAGGCCGGGGAGGACCTCCAGCGCGTAGCCGAAGTCCTGGGGAGCGTAGGCGAGCCACATCTGACCGCTGGCAAGGAGGACCAGGCCGAGCACGAGGGTGCGGAGGGGACCGAAGGCCTTCAACGCGCGCGGGAGGACGGCGAGGGAGACGGCGAACCCGGTCAGCGAGGTGGGGACCATGGCGATACCCGCCTGTTCGGGCGGCATGGCGAGGACCTGCTGCAGGTACAGAGCGACAAGCACGAAGGTGGATCCACGAGTCGCTCCCCCGAACAGCGCCAGGGCCACCCCACGGCGCGCCATGCGCGAGACGAACACCTCGAGCGGGACGATCGGGTCGACGGCCCGGCGCTCCAAAGTCACGAACGCTGCCCCAAGGACCACTGAGGTGCCGAACAGGCCGAGGACGCGCGGCGAGGTCCACGCGTGGTCGACGGCGTCGACGGCACCGTGCACGAGCGTGATGACGGCTCCGGTGGCCAGCGCCGCACCGACCCAGTCGAGCGAACGACGCCCGGTGACCGAGTCGGCCGCGAGGACGCGCCGCGCGAGCAGGATCGCCGCTACCGAGACAGGGACGGTCACGAGGAAGACCGCTCGCCAGCCGAGGTTGCCGGCGAGGAGGCCGCCGGTGACGACGCCGGTCGCGCCGCCGAGGGTGGACGCGGCACCCCAGGCGCCCATCGCCCGGGCGCGCTGCGCGGCGGGGAAGGTGGCGAGCAGCAGGGACATGGCGGCGGGGCTCAGGGCGGCAGCGCCGATGCCTTGGACGACCCGGCCGCCGATGAGCATGACGGGACCTGCCGCGAGCGCTGCGAGAAGGGTTCCCAGGGTGAAGAGGCCGGCGCCGGTGGTGAACAGGCGCCGGCGGCCGAACAAGTCGGACGCCCGGCCGGAGAGGAGCAGCAGCCCGGCGAAGGCGAGCACGTAGGCGTTCACGACCCACGTCAGCTGAGCCGGCCCGAACCCGAGCTCGGACTGGATGGACGGCAGGGCCACGTTGACGATAGAGGTGTCGAGCATGACCAGGAACTGCGCTGAGACGAGGAGCGCGAGCGCGAGCGGCTGCCGGCGCTGCTGACCCGAGCCGGTGGGCTCAGCGGCGGCTGAAGCCGCGTGCGGTTCCGTGCGGCCGGTGGTGGCAGTCATGGTGTCACGCCCTTCAGGCCGCGAGGCGGGCCAGGACTGCTCCGCCTCGGGCCTCGCCGCGCGCCCCCACTCGTGCCGTGCGCGTGGTGCCGCACCGGGGGCAGTGGGTGCCGTGGACGACGTCCATGTCCTGACCGCACCAGCACCGCTCGCGCCCTGCGTCGGCGGCCGGCCGGCTGGGCCTCCCTGACGTTCCCGAGATGCTGAAGACGGTCGCCGCCATCTTGTGCGTCGGTGCGGTCGTCCCGGACATCGTCATGCTGAACGTGGTCGTGGTGGACGTCGTCATGGTGGTTGTTGCGGTCCTGCCGGTCCAGGAGCTGCTGTACATGGTGCTCACCGCCTGCGTGTCGTAGTGGGTGGGTTGATGTCTTCAAGATGTCGCGGACCCGGCGTGCTCGAACCGGTCGAATGGCCAGGGTTGGGCCTTGCCGTGGCCGGGTCGAGGTGGGGGGTCGGGTCCGCGACACCGGTCACTGGTGCATGTGGCCGATGGCGCCGGTGACGCGCTGTGCGGGCATCCGCCACAGGGCGTAGGCGGCAACGACCGCTGCGATGGCGGCGGCGCAGGTGAAGCCCCTGCTGAAGGCGTCGGCGGCCCCGTCCGCCGTCGCGAGCGACCCGGCGGTGCTGGCCACCGCGGACAGGACGGCCACACCGAGCGCGGCTCCGACCTCGTGTCCGGTCATCAGGAACCCGGACGCCACGCCGGCGTGCGAGGCGGGGATGCCGGCCATCGACGTGACCGACACGGGCACGAAGACCATGCCGACGCCGACGCCCATGATGATCAGGCCGGGGAGCAGGTCGACGGCGTAGCCGGCGTCGGGTCCCGCGATGGACAGCAGCACGGCGGCGCCTGCGGTGATGAGGAGACCGACGCCGGCGACGACGCGCGGTGCCGCGTGAGCGAGCAGGTGCCGGGCGAGGATGGTGCCGGCGGTGATGGCGAGCGCGAAGGGCAGGAACGCCACCCCGGTCTTCAGCGCCGAGTAGCCAAGCACGGTCTGCACGAAGATCGAGGTCAGGAACACGGAACCGACCAGGAGGCCGGTGATGCCGAGCATCACGGCCGTGCCGGACACGAGGGCCTTGAGCTTCCACACGTGCGGAGGGAACAGCGGCTTGTCGGCGCGTCGCTCGATGGTCAGGAACGCCACCAGGAGGACGGCCGAGACCGCCATGGCGAAGACGGTGTGGGCTGACCACCAGCCGTGCGTGGCGGTCGCTCCCAGCGCGTAGGTCAGTGCGACGAGTCCGCCGATGACCGCGCTGGCGCCGGGAAGGTCGAGGTCGGTGAGCTGGGGACGGGCGACCTGCTCCTTGGCGATGGTGCGGGTGCCGACGATGAGCGCGATGACACCGATGGGGCCGTTGATCCAGAAGATGAACTGCCACGACGTCCAGGTCGTGACGGCTCCGCCGAGCAGGACGCCTGCGGCGACGCCGAGGCTTCCGACGGCTCCCCACAGGGCGAGCGCGGCCCTGCGCTGTGCGCCGGCGTAGGTGGTGGTGATGAGCGACAGCGCAGACGGGGTGAGGAGTGCGGCGCTGAGTCCTTGGACGGCGCGGGCGGCGATGAGCTCGCCGGTCGAGCCGGCGAACCCGCTGAGGATGGACGCGGCGGTGAAAAGGGTGAGGCCGGTGAGGAACACGCCGCGGCGCGAGAGCAGGTCGGAGATGCGTCCGCCGAGGAGCAGTCCGCCGCCGGACATCATCACGTACGCGGTGACGAGCCACTGCAGGTTGCCGCCGTCGATGTCGAGGGCGTGCCCGATGGTGGGGAGCGCGGTGTTGACGACCGAGATGTCGAGCACCACGAGGATCTGCGCGGCCAGAGCGACGGCGAGCACCGTCCATGGGCGGCGCGGTCCGTCCTCGTCGTCCTGGCCTCCAGTGGCGTGCAAGGAGGCGTGAGGGTCAGCATGAACCGCGTGCTGCGCGGCGTGCGGTGAGGCAACCGGCGAGGGCTGGCGTGCGGGGTGCGGTGCACCGTGGCGTGTGTGGGACATGTTGGGCTCCTGCGTGATGGGTGGGATGTGGCGGGGGGATACGGCCAGGGGGCTGCGTGGATGGGCTGCGCGCGCTCGGCTGGGCGGGCGAGCCGGGGCGGTACGCCGTCGGTCCCTGCGGTAGGGCGTGCGGCGGATACCGGTGGTCGGTCAGGGCCTCGCGAGCGGGGTGTGGCTGCGGACGGCCTGGACGACCGAGGTGATGGCCTCGATCGAGGCGGAGGCGCCGGCCGGGTCCTCGACCATTCCCTGGTGGCTGGCGTCTACAACGCGGTGGACGACGTTGCTGGACAGCGCCGCGAGCTGGTCCTGCGCATGCGTCCAGCCTCCGGTGTCGTGGGCGGTGTCCGCGCTGGTCAACACGACGAGGGGACGGCTCCCGAAGGTGGTCAGCGCCTGAGCCTGCGCGAACACCTCGGGCAGCATCGACACCTCGTCGCGAGCGTTCCGCCCGCCTCGCGGGGACGCGTTCATGTCGTCGACCGCACCTGCCGCACCGCCGGGCAGGTGTGACCCGGCCAGCAGCGACCCGAGACCGAGTCGGGCCAAGCTCGGCATGACGCCGTAGATGCGACGCAGCATGGCGTAGGTGCCCGGGTAGCTGGGGATGGCGGTGAACTGGTGGGGGCTGGTGCTGTCGATCAGCACCAGCCCGGCGGTCTCGTCCGGGTACTGGTGGGCGTAGGTGAGGGCGTAGGGGCCGCCGATGGAGTGACCCGCGAGGACGAAGGGTCCGTTCTCGCCGGCGGCGTCGAGGACGGCGTGGAGGTCTTCGGCCGCGGTCACCGCGTCCTGAGGCTGGTCGACGTCGTCGCTCCAGCCCTGCCCGGCGCGGTCGTAGGCGCACACGCGGGTCGTCGGTGTTGTGCCGTCGACGATGCGGGCCCACGAGGCGGAGAACTCGCCGAGACCGTTGAACAGGACGACCGTCGGGCTGCCCTGACCGCGGCAGTCGATGTGAAGGTCATGACCGCGCACCGAGACCGTCATGCCTGAGGCGGGGTTGGCTTCCGCGAACGGGTCGACGGTGACCTGGCGTGCTCCTGCACCGACTGCGGCCGCCGTGAGCACCAGCAGTGTCGCGGCCACCAGCCAGCGGCCCGCCCCGGTGAGGTGCCGGCGGGACTGGACGAACGTCCATCCTGCGAGCGCGAGCGCGAGCGGCGGCCAGACCCAGGTGAGCACGCCAAGGGTGTGGTCTGAGGGGGAGGAGGCGATGAGGGCGCACCCAGCCGCTGCCATGGCGGTGGCCGGGACCACCGCCCACCGCTGCGGGCGACCGGTCCTGCCGGCCAGCGTGTAGAGCACTGCCCATCCAAGGGCGAAACCGAGCAGGGCGAGGCCCGTGGTGACTCCTTCTCTGGCGCCCGGAAAGACGCCGAGCGTTAGGGCGCCGGCCGCAGCCGCTCCGACGGCCAGGGAGACGACCACGAGCGCGGTTGAGGGGCGCGTGCTTGGCGCCGTGCCGGGGGTGCCGGTGGCACTGTCGGTGGTGCTCGGCGACGGGTGGGTGGTGCTCATCAGCTTCTCGCTCTCACAGCTGGGGAACTGTCCTGCTGAGAGTGCGCGCGCCGACCGGACCGTCGCCCCGGTCAGATGGCCGGGATGACCTGACAAAGCGTGTGGGGGAAGGTCGTCGAGTCGGGGTCAGGTGAGGTCGAGCTGAGCCAGTTCGCCTCGGGAGGTGACGCCCGCCTTGGTGAAGACGTTGCGCAGGTGGAACGCGACGGTGCGCGGGGAGATCCAGCACTGCGCCGCGACGTCTTTGTTCGACATCCCGGAGCTGACTAGCTGGGCGATCTTTCGCTCCGTCGGGGTGAGCTGCAGCTGGGTGGACGGGTCGCGCTTGCGGGCGGTCTCCCCCGAGGCGCGGAGCTCCTGCTCGGCGCGTGCCGACCACGCGCTGGCGCGGACGTCGCTGAAGGTGTCGAGCGCGTGCCGCAGGTGCTGGCGGGCGTCGACGCGGCGCTGCTGGCGACGCAATGACTCCCCGTAGGTGAGCTCGATGCGCGCAACGTCCACGGGACGTTCGCTCCGCTCGCCTTCCGCGAGCGCACGACGGAAGCCGTCCTCGACGTCGCCGTACTCGGTCAGCGCGTGACCGAAGGCGACGGCCGACCGCGCCCACGGGTGCGCCGTCTGATCAGCGAAGTCCTCGAGCTCCGCGGTCCACGCCTGCACCTGGGTGTCCTCGCCGGCCCGCGCGGCCGCTTCGAGCCGCTGGGTCGCCACCATCCGAGCGATGAAGGCGAGGCGGATCCGGGTGAAGTGGTGGAGCGCACCCGCGGTGTCCCCTTGCCCGGCGGCCCGCAATGCGGCGGCCCACCTGGTTAGGTCGTGCACCGGGTCGGCGGTGATGCCGAGCGGGTAGGCCCCGACCACGGTCTCGAGCCGGTGGGCGAACTGGTCGTAGTCGTCGCTGCCCTGATGGGCCGCGAGCAACGTCAGCCAGGCAAGGGGCAGGGCCGTCATGGCCCCCTGGCCGATGCTCTCGCCGAGGTTGAGCGCCTCCTCGGCGCTGACCCGCACAGCGAGGTGGTCACCGCTGGCGAAGTGGACGAAGCACAGGCGTTGGAGGCAGTAAATGACGGCGGTCACCGCTCCGCTCTCGCGTGCACGGGACAGGGCGTGGGAGTAGAACCGGCGCTGGCCTTCGTCGTGCCCGAGCTGCAGGGCGGCGTTTCCGAGGTTCCAGAGCACGTCTCGGTCGTCGACGTCCTCACCGAGGTCGAAGGCGAGGTCCAGCGCGCCCACCGCCGCATCCCAGCGTCCCTCGGCGACCTCGGTCATCGAGGTCAGCATCGCTCGCAGGCACCGGGTGCGGACCGAGTCGTCACCCGCGGTCGCGGCGAGCAGGTCTGCGGTTCGCAGTGGTGTGCCGCTGTCGGCGCCGAAGGTACGCATGACGGCGGCCAGGACCCCGAGTTGCAACGCCCGGGCGGGGTCGGTGTCGCACACGGCGTGTGCGGCATCGACGAAGATCCGGTGCCCTTCTGGGGCGGAGCCGATGTTGACCTCGATGTGTCCGCGAAGACTGGCAATGTCGGACAGCACGACCGGGTCATCCGCCACCTCCCGTGCGGCTGCGAGGAGTGCGCGGGCTCGCTCCGCCTGACCGCACGCCCAGGCGCTGCGAGCGGCCGCAACGCTCAGCTGCGCCCGTCGGGCAGGAAAGTTGGACAGGCCGGCGGCGCGCTCGTACGCGGCGAGCGCAGCGACGTACCCACCGCGTCTCTGGGACCGGGAGCCGACGTCGGCGAGCGCGTCGACCAGGTCCTCCTGAAGATGGTCATGGAGGTCGTCGTGACTGTCGTTCACAGCGAACGCACGGTGCCACACGGCACGGTCTGCCTCCCCGGCGCGGCTCAGCGCCTCGCCCAACGCGCGGTGTGCGCGGCGTCGCGCGTCGTCCGGTGCGGCCTGGTAGACCGCGGACCGGACGAGGGGGTGCCGCAGTGCCACCGTGTGGTCGGACTGCACGAGGAGTCCTGAGTCCACGGCGGCGCGAAGCGCGAGGTCGTCGAGGTCGAGCCGTCGGGCGGCGGCGCGGACGACGTTGAGACGGCCCGAGTCGTCGGCGGCGGCCAGAAGGAGGACCTGCTGGGCGGGTTCGGAGAGCCGGCGGCTCCGGTCGAGGAATGCCTGCTCGACGCGTTGGGTGAGGTGCAGGTGGGCCGGCAGCGCGGACGCGCCGGTGAGCTGGGCGGCGTCGAGCTCGTGCGGGAGCTCGAGGAGCGCCAGCGGGTTGCCGCGTGACTCGTCCACCAGCCGCGCGACAACCCCTTCAGCTGCCGATTCGCCGAGGTGGCGGACGAGAAGAGCGCGACTCGCGTCGTCGTCCAGCCCACTCAGCACGATCTCGCGAAGCCCCGGGGCCTCGAACCGCGAAGCACCGTCCTCACGGGCCGCGAACAGCATCGCCACCCGGTCCGCGCCCAGGCGGCGGCCACAGAACAGCAGCGCTCCGATCGACGCCGGGTCGAGCCAGTGGGCGTCGTCGACGATGCACAACACCGGCGCCTCCTCCCCGGCTGAGGTGAGCAGCGACAACGTCGCGACCCCCACCAAGAACGGCTCCACCGACGGACCGTCCTCCTCGCCGAACGCCACCCGCAGCGCACGCGCCTGCGGCGCCGGTAGCTCGTCGCGCAACCGCGTCAGCGGTAGCAGTAGGCGGTGCAGGGCCGCGAACGGCAGCGGAGCCTCGGCTTCGAGCCCCTGGGTGCGAAGAAGGGTGACGTCTGAAGCGTCGGCGGCGAGAGCGTCGAGGAGCGCGGACTTCCCGACACCCGGGTCGCCGCGGACCACCACGGTTCCGGCCGCGCCGTCGCGTGCCTGCTCGACGAGCGCTCCCAGGAGCGCCCGCTCGGGGTCCCGGCCGACCAGCACGGCACGAACGTACAACCGACCGGCGGCGGCCGCAGGGATGGACCGGACCAACCCCGGCGGTTTTGCCGGGGCGACCCGGCATCATCCGCAGCAGGCTCGGACTCACGCTCGGAGGCACTCGGCCCCGAGAAGGTCCACCACCTGGAGCCCACTAATGCACCCCCACCTCACCTCTGCCACTACCGACAGCGGCACGCGCGCCGGCAACGCGCCCACCGTCATCGCTTCGGCTGACCCGCAGACATCGGACCGCGACGAGACCGCGAGACGCCGCCAGATCGGTCTGCTGGTCTTCGACGGAGTCGAGGAACTGGACGCCGTCGGGCCGTGGGAAGTGCTGTCGAACTGGACCCGCGAACACCCCAACGACGGATGGGACGTGTTCTGCATGTCCGCCCACGGAGGACCCGTCGTCGGAGCGAAGTCCCTCATGCTCGGAGCCCACCACTCGACCAAGACCGCACCCCAACTCGACGTCCTCATCCACCCCGGCGGGAAAGGCACCCGACCGATGCTGAACGACCCGGAACACCTCGACTGGATCCGCAAAGCCCGCCGCCGAGTGCCGCTGATGGCCTCGGTATGCACCGGCAGCCTCGTCTACGCCGCCGCCGGCCTCCTCACCAACAGGCCAGCCACCACCCACTGGGCCTCCCTCAACCACCTCGCTGAGCTCGACCCCACCGTCATCACCGACGTCCGGTCTCGCTTCGTCGACGACGGAGACCTCATCACCAGCGCCGGAGTAAGCGCCGGCATCGACATGGCCCTCCACCTCGTCGCCCGCCTCGCCGGCACCAACCGCGCCCAAGAAGTCCGACGCGACATCCAGTACGACCCCATGCCCCCCGTCTGACCACCCGCCCCCACGCCAAGACCAACCCACCCAACCCCGACCCACCGCGCCAGCAGACAAGGACGAAGGCATGAGCACCGACACCCCCGCCGACAACACCATGGCTTCGGCAAACCCCCGACCCGGCACGATGCGCGCCATCACCCAGGACCGCTACGGCAACGCAGACGTCCTCTACCCCGCCCACGTGCAGCGGCCCGTCGCCGGCGACGGGCAGGTACTCGTGCGCGTCCGCGCCGCCGGCCTCGACCGCGGCACCGAGCACCTCCTCACGGGAAAGCCGTACGCCGTGCGCCTCGCCAGGGGACTTCGCCGCCCCAAGAACCCCGTTCCAGGGAGGGACGTCGCCGGCATCGTCGCTGAAGTCGGAGCTGGCGTCGACGGGTTCACGGTCGGCGACGAGGTGTACGGCGTCGCCCCCGGCTCGTTCGCCGAGTACGCCCTCACCACCCCGGACAAGCTGACCCGCAAGCCCGCCGACGTGTCGTTCGCTCAAGCCGCCGTCGTACCCATCTCCGGCGGCACCGCGCTCCAAGCCGTCACCGGTGCGGGGCGTCTCCAGCCTGGCCAGACCGTCCTCGTCACCGGCGCCTCAGGCGGCGTCGGCAGCTACGCCGTTCAGATCGCCCGCGCTCTGGGAGCCGAGGTCACCGGTGTCAGCAGCCCCGCCAAGACCGACTACGTCCGAGCCATCGGCGCCCACCACGTCCTCACCTACCCGCACGACGACTGGGCCGACGGCACCCGCCAGTGGGACCTCATCATCGACGTCGCCGGCAACCCCTCCATTCGCCAACTCCGCCGCGCCCTCACCCCACGCGGGACCGCCGTGTTCGTCGGCGGAGAGAACGCCGGCGCCCTCGTCGGCATGCACCGCCAGATCCGCGGGGCCATGCTGTCGCCGTTCGTCGGTCAGCAACTCGTACCCCTCCTCGCCCGCGAACACGCGAACCACTACGAGCGCCTCACCACCCTCATCGAAGCCGGTCAGCTTGACCCCGTCCTCGACCGGACCTACCCGCTTGAGAAGGCCGCCGACGCGATGCGGCACCTCGCGCGCGGCGAGGTTCGCGGGAAGGTCGCGGTCGTCATCAGCGGCCGCGGCTAGCGTCCCTGCATGGGCACCGAGCATCAGGACGCCGAGCAGAGCGACGAGTCCGTCGACGTCGCGGCCATGCAGGCCGAATTCTCGAGGTACGTGCCTAGGGGCACCGCCAAGCGCCTCGCGAAGCTCATGGACGCCGGCACTGACCTGGTCGCCATCAGCCTGCGCGGTAGTGGACCAGGGTCGGAAGGAGTCAACCCGCAGATCCTCTTCTGCGACCGCTCTGTACGAACACCTCACGCGCGACTGGCCCTCCTCCTAACGCCCGTGTTGAGTCCGGCCGTCTGAAGCAACTCGACATCACGACTCTTGGTGAGTACCTGCGCCCTGACTGTGGCCTCGACCTGCGCGACTTGGTACCACACCACGCCGTCCGTGCCGACCACGTGCGGGAGTCGGCCTCGTCGCGTCCGCTGACGAACGGCGGCCGGCTGCACCCCGAGAACCTCAGCGACGACCTCCGCGCGCACCCAGTCGTGCTCGCTGTTCGGTGGCGTGGGCTCGGCAGGCGGTTCAGGGTCAGGCTTCGGCAGCGCCCGAAGGCGAGCGGCCTCGGCGCGCGCGTCCCGCAACGCCAGCACTTCGGACTTCCGCAGGCTCGAGCGCTCTCGTCGCGGGTGCAACAACTGACGGCGCGTCAACTTCGGCACGTTCGACGGGTGCGTGGACAAGAGGCGTGCGGCGGCCCGGATGGTGATCCACTCGTCGTCCGCCTCCGACATGCCCGGAACGCTACCCACGATCGTGTGCATCCAACCGGTTCTCCGCAGGGCGATGTCGGTGGTGGCGGCTAGCGTCCCGACATGGACAGCAACGACGGCCACTCGAAGAGCCAGCCCGTCCAAGGCGATGACGTCGATGTTGCGGCCCTGCAGGCCGAGCTCGCCGAGGCCAAGCGGATCGGACGATGGCTCTACGACCACTCCCCGGGACTGCGGCGCTTTCTCGGCGACGTGTCCGAGTGGCCGTGGCTTCTCGATGCGGATGCGCCTGGCGGCGTGGACGCCGCGCACGTTGACGACGCTGTACGTGACCGGCAAGTCCTTCATGCTTTCGCGGTCATCCAGGCGTCGGGACGCGACCCGTTCGACGCCCAGGACCTTCCCACCGCCTTGGGGTTCACGAGCTCCGAGTTCGACTCGACGGTCTCTCGCCTCATCCATGGAGGGCTGGTCACCGGAGGTCGGTACTTCAGTCGCGCGTTCGTTGAGACCGTGACCGACGCTGGCATGGAGGCCGCGCGCACCAAGGACACCGCGCACGTGGCGCGGCCGTGAGGACGTCTCCCACGGTCCACCCGGTCTCGCAGCCGGCGAACGGGGGCGCCGGCCCGGCTGGATGTCGCGACAAGCTGTCACGGACCTAGTCCGCGGACACGTGCTGGGCCGGCATGCGCTCCGCCGAGGCGGCACCCAGGGGCCTACCGACCGACGTCAGGGAGCGCATCGAGCTCGAGCCCAACCGGCCACAAGCCTGTGGCCTGGGTCACAACGCGACGGTAGCCCTCCTCGGCGCCCAAGATGCCCGGCGTCTTTCCCGTGCGCTCGGTGCGGGACGTCGAGCAGCGGGAAGCGGTCGAGAGGCGGAGCCATGAACCCGAACAGTCAACGTCGGCGCGGACGTGCGTCCGCGACTCGTCCGCTGACCGTCGGACGGTTGCGCATGGTGAAGGGGGATGACCCCGGCCGGGGCTCGACTCGGCCACCGTCCCCCACAAGCAACGCGATCCGCCCCAGTGTGCTCCACGACGCGGACGCGACATGGAAGGCCGACCTGCGATGACCAACGAGATCCTTACGGCGCTGACTCACACGCCGTACGTCGCTGCCCTCGCCAGCCTCGCCGCTGCCCTCGCCAGCCTCGTCGCCGCCCCCGCGGCAGTCGTGCATGGCAGGGCAGCCATCATCCGAGCCCGTGGGGACGCCGATGCGAAGCGCACCGACGCCGAAGCCCGGCGCCTCGACGCGGAAACGAGGAAGGCGTCGGCCGGCGTCAGCGACGCAGGGCGGACGAACACCCAGATGCAGAGCGATCTCATCCTGAGCCGACTGCTGAACTCGCCGCCGGACGACATCGAGAAGTTGAAGGTCCTCGCCGGGATGTACCAGCACGCGTCGGCCGTAGCGGCCGGCACCGCCGTCCCATCGTCCACGGACACGACACCCCAGGGGGATCAGTCACCTGGTCTCGCGGTCGTGCCAGACCTGTCTCGCATGGAGCGTCTCCTCGCGCGTGCCGCATCAGCTGTCGGGTGAGCTCAGGTCGTTCCGACACTGACGACGTGACCTCCGTCGTCAGCGCGGGGGCCGGTGGTTGCACCCCTTGAGTGGCAGACCTTCCACCGCTCGGATGGGAACTCCCCCCTCGCGCACCACCACCTCGAAGGCCCCGGATCACCGATCCGGGGCCTTCGTCGTTCCCGGGGCCGGGCCCGGACGCGGGCCCCGCGCCCGCCCGAGCACGCCGCCGTACGGCAGCGCCGCCACAGCCGGGATGGCCCGGACGGGTGGTGCGGCATGGCCCGAACGGGGGGTATCGGCCGCCGTGCCTCAGCCGGGTCCGTGCCGGGCCGATTCGACGGGGGACAAGCCATACCCGTAGGGACGGAGCCCACGTTGGATGCCATGGACGGCCTCGACGAGATCATCGGCGAGTTCCTGGTCGAGAGTCACGAGAACCTCGACCAGCTCGACCGCGACCTGATCGCGCTCGAGCGCGACCCCTCCTCGACAGCACTGCTGGCGAGCGTGTTCCGCACGATCCACACGATCAAGGGCACGAGCGGGTTCCTCGCCTTCTCGATCCTGGAGTCGGTGACCCACGTCGGGGAGAGCCTGCTCGCACGGCTCCGCGACGGTGAGCTGTCGCTGACGCCGGGCCTGACCAGCCTGCTGCTCGAGGTCGTGGACGCCGTGCGCGCCCTGCTGACCAACATCGAGCACGAGGGCGGCGAGGGCACCGAGACCTACGACGACCTCGTCGCGCGCCTCTCGGCGGTCCTCGACGGACAGCTGCCGGACGACCCCGCCCCCACGGCCGCCCCCGCTGCGGCCGTCGCGGAGCCCGAGGACGACGCCGCGGAGCCCGGGACGGACCTCGGCGAGCACGCCGGGGAGGTGCTCGCCGAGGTCGCCGCGGTCATCGAGGCCGCGACGCACGCGCCCCTCGAGGTCGTGCCCCTGCCGGCACCCGTTCCCGCAGCCGTGCCCGCGCCCGCCGCGGCCGAGCACCACGAGGAGCCGGGCGAGGCCCGCAAGTCGGTGGCCGACAGCACGATCCGCGTGGACGTGTCGCTGCTCGACTCCCTCATGAACCTGGTGGGCGAGCTGGTGCTCACCCGCAACCAGATGCTCCAGCGCGTCGCGTCCCGCGAGGACGTCGAGCTGGCCCGCACCACGCACCGCCTCAACCTCGTCGCCGGCGAGCTGCAGGAGGGCGTGATGAAGATGCGCCTCCAGCAGATCGACACGCTGTGGAGCAAGCTGCCGCGCGTCGTGCGGGACCTGTCGGTCCAGCTCGGCAAGAACGTGGAGCTCGACATGCGCGGTCGCGAGACCGAGCTCGACAAGACCATCCTCGAGGCCGTCCGCGACCCGCTGACGCACCTGGTGCGCAACAGCATCGACCACGGCATCGAGACCCCCGAGGCGCGCATCGCGAAGGGCAAGCCCGCGCAGGGCACGCTGTCGATGCGCGCGTTCCACGAGGGCGGCCAGGTCAACATCGAGATCCGCGACGACGGCGCCGGCATCGACCCGGCCAAGCTGCGCGAGAAGGCGGTCAGCAAGGGCCTCCTCGACCGCGAGACCGCCACCCGCCTCAACGACCACGAGGCCGTCAACCTCATCTTCACCCCCGGCTTCTCGACCGCCGAGGGCGTCACCAACGTCTCGGGCCGCGGCGTCGGCATGGACGTGGTGCGCACCAACATCGAGAAGATCGGCGGCGCCATCGACCTCACCAGCGAGGTGGGGGAGGGCACGACGGTCCGGATCCGGATCCCGCTGACGCTGGCGATCATCCCGGCGCTGGTCGTCGCCGCCAACGGCAACCGCTTCGCGATCCCGCAGGTCAACCTGCTCGAGCTCGTGCGCCTCGATGCCGCGCAGGCCGCCACCGCCATCGAGACCGTCCACGGCTCGCCGGTCTACCGGCTGCGCGGTCGCCTCCTGCCGCTCGTCGACCTGCGCGAGCAGCTCGACCTGCCCGCGGTGGAGCGCGAGACGACGTACGTCGTGGTGCTCAAGGCCGACAACCAGCAGTACGGCCTGGTCGTCGACGACATCCTCGACACCGAGGAGATCGTCGTGAAGCCGCTGGGCCACCAGCTGCGCCACCTGCCGCTCTACGCCGGCGCCACGATCATGGGCGACGGCGCCGTCGCGCTCATCCTCGACGCGACCGCCCTGGCCCGCCGGGCCGGCATGACCCCGGAGTCCGAGCTCGGCCTCGCGGGTGCGGGCGCCACGGACGGCGACGAGGACGTCGCCTCGCTGCTCCTGGTGGAGCTCGGCGACGGGCGCCGCGCGGCGATCCCGGTCGCCGCGGTCGACCGGCTCGAGGAGATCGAGCGCGGTCGGGTCGAGCGGGCCGGTCACCACGAGGTCGTGCAGTACCGCGGCCAGATCCTGCCGCTGGTGCGCCTCGACCACGTCCTGCACGGGGACGGCGGCCACCCCGGACTGTCGACGCTGCAGGTGGTCGTGTGCCGCCAGGGCGAGCAGCGCGCGGGCGTGGTGGTCTCCGCGATCCACGACATCGTCGAGACCGCCCTCGACACCCGTACCCCGCTCGACTCCACCGGCGGCGACGGCTCGGCCGTCGTGTCGGGCCACGTCACCGAGCTCGTCGACATCGCCCAGGTCTTCGCCGGACTCCCGGCCGACCGCCTGGCCTGGTCGGCGTAGGAGCCCCCATGTCCCAGTACTGCACCTTCTCCCTCGACGGCCACGTGTTCGGCGTGCCGGTGTCCTCCGTGCAGGAGGTCCTGCGCTCGCAGGACCTCACCACGGTGCCGCTGGCGCCGACGGAGATCGCCGGCCTGCTCAACCTGCGCGGCCAGATCGTGACCTCGCTCGAGCTGCGCGCCCGCCTCGGCCTCCCGCCGCGCGACCCGGACGCGCCCGCCGTCAACGTGGTCGTCAAGACGGCCGACGGCGGGGCGGTGAGCCTGGTCGTCGACGAGATCGGCGACGTGCTCGAGCCCTCCCGCGACGCCTTCGAGGCGCCGCCGGACACGGTGCCGGTCTCGATCCGCGGCCTGGTGACCCGGGTCTGCAAGCTCGACGGCGCCCTGATGCTGCTCCTCGACGCCGCCCGGGCCGTCGAGGTCCCGGTCGCCTCCTGACCATCCGGGGGCGCACCGCCCCCCGGCCGGCACCCGGCCACCCGACCCACCCATCCCGCTCCGGAGCCCCTCCGTGGCTCCCCCTCCCCCGGAGATCCCATGACCTTGCTCGCCCCGCCGCCGGCCCACACCGTGCCCGACGTCGCCCACCCGACCGTCGGCCAGGCCCCGGACGCCGGTCGTCCGGCACCGGCCGCCTCGCCCGAGCGGGAGGGTGGCCGCTTCCGGAAGATGACCGCCGACCTGTCGACCGCCCGCAAGCTCGGCCTGCTCACCGTCGTGTGCCTGCTGCCCTCGGTCGTGCTGCTCGGTGTCTCGGTGAAGGCGACCAGCACCGCCACCGACGACGCCAGCGTCTACGAGCAGGTCCAGCTGGCCTCGGCGGAGCTGTTCCACCTCGACAACCGCAACAGCGAGATCAAGGCCGACGCCTTCCGCTCGCTGATCCCCGGCGGCAGCGCGCAGGCCGCGGTCACCGATGCCGCGGACGACATCGCCAGCGCCCAGGACGTGATCGCCACCCTGCAGGGCCTCGACGTCCCGGCCGAGATGGAGGACGCCCTCGCCGACCTCGACACCACGGCCGCCACCTACTACGACGCCGTCGACGCCTTCATCGCCGACGCGACCGACGGCGAGGGCCCCGCCCTCTCCGAGCAGGCCGTGATCAACGCCAACCACGACCTCGACAGCTCGCTGGAGGAGCTGCGGGCCGTCGCCGACAGCCAGCTGTCGACGCTCGACGCCGACGCGGAGGCCGCCCAGTCGCGGGCCCGGACGCAGATGGTCGTCGTCGCGCTGCTCGGCCTGCTGCTCGGCATCGCGCTCGCGACCTGGATCGCCCGCGCCATGGTGCGCCGTCTCTCGCGCACCGTGGAGCTCCTCGAGCACGTCGCCGACGGCAACCTCGACCGTCGTCTCGAGGTCGACTCCATGGACGAGGTCGGTCGGATGGGCGTCGCGCTCAACGCCGTGCTGGACCGGCTGTCCTCCACGATGGGTCAGATGGACGCGAACGCGCAGTCGTTGGCGTCGGCGTCGGAGGAGCTCTCGGCGGTCTCGGGTGAGATGTCGGGGTCGGCGTCGGAGTCGTCGTCGCAGGCGGGTCTGGTCTCGGCGGCTGCCGAGCAGGTCTCGCGCAACGTGCAGACCGTCGCCACGGGCACCGAGGAGATGTCGGCCTCGATCCGCGAGATCGCCGCGAACGCCTCCAACGCCGCGTCGGTGGCCGCGCAGGCCGTCGTCGTCGCGGAGTCCACCAACGCCACCGTGGCGAAGCTGGGCGACTCCTCGGCCGAGGTCGGCAACGTGATCAAGGTGATCAACTCGATCGCGGAGCAGACCAACCTGCTGGCGCTGAACGCCACCATCGAGGCGGCGCGTGCCGGCGAGGCCGGCAAGGGCTTCGCGGTCGTCGCCAACGAGGTCAAGGAGCTGGCGCAGGAGACGGGGAAGGCGACCGAGGACATCGGGCGCCGGATCGAGGCGATCCAGGCCGACACCCAGGCCGCGGTGGACGCGATCGCGGAGATCGCCGAGATCATCGGCCAGATCAACGACACGCAGGCCACGATCGCCTCGGCGGTGGAGGAGCAGACCGCGACGACGAACGAGATGAGCCGCAACGTGGCGGAGGCGGCGACGGGGTCGGCGGACATCGCGATGAACGTGACGGGTGTGGCGCGCAGCGCCTCCGACACCCAGGCCGCGGCGAACTCCACCAGCCAGGCTGCGGACGAGCTGGCCCGGATGGCCTCGACCATGCGCTCCCTCGTCGGCCAGTTCCGCTACTGAGACCGGCCGGACGAGGAGAGGGACCCCCATGACGAGGCGGATCAGGGTGCTGGTCGTCGACGACTCGGTCGTCGTGCGCCGGCTGGTCAGCGACGCGCTGGCCGCTGACCCGGCGGTCGAGGTGGTCGGCACGGCGGCGAACGGCCGGGTCGCGATCGCCAAGATCGACCAGGTCAACCCCGACCTGGTCACGCTCGACATCGAGATGCCGGTCATGGACGGCCTGGAGACCCTGCGCCACCTGCGCAAGGACCACCCGCGCCTGCCGATCGTGATGTTCTCCACGCTCACCGAGCGTGGGGCGACCGCGACGCTCGACGCCCTCGAGCTCGGCGCCAGCGACTACGTCACCAAGCCGGCCAACGTCGGCAGCGTGACCGCGTCGATGGAGGCGGTGCGCAACCAGCTGCTGCCGCGCATCCACAGCCTGTGCGCCGGGATCGCGAGCAACCCGCGTGCGGCGTCGCCGTACCGGCCCGCTGCGCCCGTCCTCGCCGTCCGCCCGCCCGTCGCGGTCGCCGCGGCACCGCGCCCGTCGGGTCGGGTGGACGTCGTGGCCATCGGGTCGTCCACCGGCGGGCCCGACGCCCTCGCGGCCGTGCTCGCCGCGCTGCCCGCCGACCTCCCGGTCCCGGTCGTGGTGGTGCAGCACATGCCGCCGGTCTTCACCCGGCAGTTCGCCGACCGGCTCAACGGCAAGGTGCCGCTGCGCGTCTCCGAGGCCGTGGCGGGCGACGCCGTCACCGCCGGCCGGGTGCTCATCGCCCCCGGCGACCACCACCTGCGGTTCCGGGGCTCGCCCACCCGGTCCGTGACGCCCGTCGCCACCCTGGACCAGGGGACGCCGGAGAACTACTGCCGCCCTGCCGTGGACGTGATGTTCCGGTCGGTCGTGGAGACCTGGGGCGGCAACGTCCTGGCCGTCGTGCTCACGGGGATGGGATCCGACGGCGCCAGCGGATCGGCGGGCGTCGTCGCCGCCGGCGGGTCCGCGATCGTGCAGGACGAGGCGACCTCCGTGGTGTGGGGCATGCCCCGCGCCGTGGTCGACGTCGGCGTCCCGGCGCAGGTCCTGCCGCTGGACCGCATCGGTCCGGCCATCGTCGAGCGCGTCCGCCACGGACGCCACCATCCCTTTGCCCCCCGAGAGGCAGCCCTCGCATGAACCTGTCCCCCCGCTCGTTCGCCTACGTCTCGGAGCTGGTGCGCCGCGAGGCCGCGATCGTCCTCGAGACCGGCAAGGAGTACCTGGTCGAGGCCCGGCTGCAGCCCCTGGCCCGCGCCGGTGGCTTCGCGAACCTCGACGCGTACGTCGCGCACCTCCAGACGCCCGGTGGCTTCACCGGCCGCGCCGCGGTCGTCGAGGCGCTCACCACCAACGAGACGTCGTGGTTCCGCGACCGCGAGCCCTTCGACGTCCTGGTCGCGCAGGTCATCCCCGACCTGCTGGCCCGCAACGCAGCCCGGCGCAAGATCACCGTCTGGTCCGCCGCGTGCTCGAGCGGCCAGGAGGCCTACACGATCGCGATGCTGCTCCAGGAGCACGTCGTCTCGCGCGGCTTCCAGGTCGAGATCGTGGCCACCGACATCGCGCCCAGCATGGTGCAGCGCACCAAGGAGGGGCGCTACAGCCAGCTCGAGATCGGCCGCGGGCTCCCCGCGCCGCTCATGGTCAAGCACTTCCAGCGCGCCGGCACCCAGTGGCAGGTCTCCGACCAGCTGCGCTCGATGGTGCGCGCGCAGACGATGAACCTCGCCACGGCCTTTCCGCCCATGCCGGTCTTCGACCTGGTGTTCCTCCGCAACGTCCTCATCTACTTCGACCAGCCCACCAAGCGCTCGGTGCTCCAGCGCGTCCGGCAGGTCATGTCCCCCGACGGATACCTCTTCCTGGGGGGCGCGGAGACGACTCTCGGGGTCGACGAGACCTGGCACCGCCAGCCCGTCGGCCGGCTCACCCTCAACCGACCCCGACCCCCGGCCAGCTCCGCCGGGGCCCCGACCCGTCCCGCGCCGGCGTTCAGCATGCCGACCCGACAGGAAGCGATCTGACATGCGAGCTCTGGTGATCGACGACTCCCGCACCATGCGGCTGATGCTGGCGCGCCAGCTGCAGCAGCTGGGCTACGAGGTGCTCCAGGCCGGCGACGGCCAGGCGGCCCTCGACGTCCTGGCCGACAACCTCGACGACCTGCCGACCCTCGCCACCGTCGACTGGAACATGCCGGTGATGAACGGCCTGGAGTTCGTGCAGGCGACCCGCAAGGACCCGAGGCTGCGCGACCTCACGCTGATGATGGTCACGACCGAGGCCGAGCAGGGCCAGATCGTCCGTGCCCTCGCTGCCGGTGCCCACGAGTACCTCATCAAGCCGTTCTCGGTCGAGGCGTTCGTCGACAAGATCGACTACCTCGGCCTCAACCCCCAGAGAGGTGTCGCATGAGCACCTACGTGCCCGAGTCACCGGTGACGCCCGAGGACCTCCAGCTCCTCGGGGCGGACGTGCTGGCGGCCTTCCTCGTCGACGGCCCCGCCGGTGTCGTCCGCGAGGAGCAGGCCGACGGACGCGTCCGCGCCTCCGTGGCGGTCCGCGGCGAGTGGAACGGGGTGATCACCCTCGAGGTGTCCCGCGCCGCCGCCCACGACCTGACCCGCCGCATGCTGCTCCTCGACGAGGTCACCGAGGAGGACGTGACCGACGCCGTCGGCGAGCTCGTCAACGTCCTCGGCGGCAACGTCAAGAGCCTGCTGGTCGAGGGCAGCGTCCTCGGCCTGCCCGAGGTCACGGACGGTGACCTCGGGGACAGCACCCGCGTCGAGATCTGCCAGACCGAGCTCTGGTGGGCCGGCCACCCCGTCCACGTCCGTGTCTGGGGAGCCGACCCCGACCATGACCCCGCCCATGAGCACAGGAGCACCCCATGAAGATCCTCATCGCCGACGACAGCCGCGTCATGCGGCAGATCGTGATCCGCACCCTCCGCCAGGCCGGCTACTCCGGCCACGACATCGTCGAGGCGGAGAACGGCGCCGTGGCCCTCGAGCTGGTGCGCAGCGAGTCGCCCGACCTGGTCCTCTCGGACTGGAACATGCCCGAGATGAACGGCATCGACCTGCTGCGCGCGCTGCGTGCCAGCGGCGACCAGGTGCCCTTCGGCTTCGTCACCTCCGAGGGCACCCCGGAGATGGTCGAGCGCGCCAAGTCGTCCGGCGCCCTCTTCCTCATCGCCAAGCCGTTCACCGCCGACTCCTTCCGCGACGAGCTGGACGCGGTGGTCGCGTGAGCACCGACCTGCTCGCGGAGATGGCCCGCGTCCCCAACGCCCTCGAGGTGCGCGAGCTCCTCACCGACCTGCTCGGCCGTGACGTCGAGGTCGCGCCGGCCGACCCGTTCGCCGGCGACGCCTCGATGGGCTCGACCTTCGCGGTCTACGTCGACGACCAGGGCACCACGCGGGTGGTCGCGGTCATGGACTTCGCGCTCTCGGCCTGGTCCGCCGCCGCCGTGGGCCTGATGCCCGCCGGCGGGGCCAGCGACGCCATCGACGAGCGCGAGCTCTCCCCGATGCTGAAGGAGAACCTCTTCGAGGTCCTCAACGTCATGGCCGCGCTGCTCAACGGCGCCGGTCGACCGCACACGCGCCTGGAGACCGTGCACCACGTCGACGCGTGGCCGCACTCCCAGGTCGTCATCGACGCCGAGACCACCGGACGCCGGCTCGACCTCACCGTCACCATCCCGCTCTACGGCAAGGGACGCCTGTCCGTCGTCGGCATCCGCTGACCCGCCGGCCGGCGTCCGTGGGGCCGGTGCTCCCGCCAGGAGCAACCGGCCCCGCGCCGTCGCACCGCACGCCCCCGCTGCACGCCCCGCTGCACGCCCCGCTGCACCCGCCCAGGCGCCACCGCCTGACCTCGATGCCTCGCCCACCCGCGGGCGGCAGACCCGGAGGAAGCCGATGACCACGCTGACCGACCCGCCCGCGCTCGGGACGCCCGAGCACGCCGGGACGTACCCCGGCGCGACGGTCACCGACGACGTCGTCGCCGGGGGAGGTCCCGACGACGCCGGTGCTCCCCGGCGCCGCCGCGTGGCGCTCCGCCGGCCCGGGCGCCTGCGCTTCCGCTTCCGCGACCTGCCGACCGCCCGCAAGCTGCTCCTCGGCTACCTCGCGCTCGTCGTGATGATGGTCGGCGTCGGAGCCGTCGGGATCACCCGGCTCGCGGCCTCCCAGGACCACCTCGAGTCGATGTACCGCGACAGCCTCCAGGCCACCCTGTGGCTCTCGGAGACCGGCGACCACCTCTCCGCGATGACCCGCGCGCTCGACGACTTCGCCCTCAACTCCACCGCGCGCTCGGTCAGCGACGTCTCGGCGGGTGTGATGCGCGAGGACCAGCTCATGGACCAGTCGTGGCGGCTCTACACCTCCGCCGACGCCCCCGGGCGCGAGGACGGACGGGCGGCCTTCGACGCCGCCATCGCGAGCTACCGCGACGCCCGTGACGAGAAGGTGCTGCCCCTGCTCGCCTCGGGCGAGGTGGCCCAGGGCGTCGCCGCGATGAACACCGACCTCAAGCGCACCCAGGAGGCCTCCACCCAGGCGCTCGAGGCCCTCAAGGTCGTCGAGACCAAGGCCGCCGAGCAGGCGATCGCCGACGCCCGTACGTCCTACCAGCACGCCCGCGACGTGATCCTCGCGCTCGTCGCGGTGGCCGCGCTGCTCGGCATCGCCCTGGCGCTCGGGATCGGCCGCCTGGTGTCGCGCCCGCTCGTGCGCACCGTGGAGGTGCTGGAGGACGTGGCCGGGGGACGCCTCGACCGCCGGCTGGAGGTCAGCTCCGCCGACGAGGTCGGCCGGATGGGCGTCGCGCTCAACGCCGTGCTCGAGCGGCTGTCCTCGACGATGGGCCAGATGGACGCCAACGCCCAGTCGCTGGCGTCGGCGTCCGAGGAGCTCTCGGCCGTCTCGGGCGAGATGAGCGGTGCGGCGTCGGAGTCGTCGTCGCAGGCCGGCCTGGTCTCGGCCGCGGCCGACGAGGTCTCGCGCAACGTGCAGACGGTCGCCACCGGCACCGAGGAGATGTCGGCCTCGATCCGCGAGATCGCCGCCAACGCCGCGAACGCCGCCTCGGTGGCCGCCCAGGCGGTGCAGGTGGCGGAGTCGACGCACCGGACGGTCGCCAAGCTCGGCGACTCCTCGACCGAGGTCGGCAACGTGGTCAAGGTGATCACCTCGATCGCGCAGCAGACCAACCTGCTCGCCCTCAACGCCACCATCGAGGCCGCCCGCGCCGGCGAGGCCGGCAAGGGCTTCGCGGTCGTCGCCAACGAGGTCAAGGACCTCGCGCAGGAGACGAGCACCGCCACCGAGGACATCAGCCGCCGGATCCAGGCCATCCAGGAGGACACCGGCGCGGTCGTCGCCGCGATCGCGGAGATCGCCGAGATCATCGGCCAGATCAACGACACCCAGGCCACCATCGCCTCGGCGGTGGAGGAGCAGACCGCCACCACCAACGAGATGAGCCGCAACGTCGCCCAGGCGGCCACCGGGTCGACCGAGATCGCCCACAACGTCGTCGGCGTCGCCCGCAGCGCCTCCGACACCCAGGCCGCGGCCGACTCCACGAGCCAGGCGGCCGAGGAGCTGGCCCGGATGGCCGCGACGATGCGCTCGCTCGTGGGTCAGTTCAGCTACTGACACCCACCCCTGGGGGCACCGCGCGCCGGTGCGGCCGCTGGCATGCTCGTGCCATGGCAGACGCCCAGGACGGCCCGACCGACGAGGAGCGGTGGCTCGTGGTCGACGGCCGTCGGTGGCGGCGCACGGACCCGGCGGTGCCGGAGGACGCGCTGGCCCGGCTGAAGTCGCACCTGGGTCGGGGACGCTCCGGCGTGCGGACGGCGCCGGACGACGCGGCGCTGGCCTCCACCCGTCGGCGCACGCAGCTGGCCAAGGTCGGCCTCGGCGAGCGGGGCACGCCGTGGTGGGAGCAGACCGATGCCGAGCGACGCGAGCGGTGGGAGACGGCGCTCGCGGAGCTCGACGCGCTGGACGCGGCCGACTGAGGGGGAACGGGGCCGGGTCCGGGCGCCCGGGAGGTCTCGGCCGGGCTGGCAGACTCGGAGCCATGACTACTCTCACCGACTTCTCCGCGAAGGCGATCGACGGCACCGACACCGACCTGTCGGCGTACGAGGGCAAGGTCGTCCTCGTGGTCAACACGGCCTCGCAGTGCGGCTTCACCGGTCAGTACAAGGGCCTGCAGGAGCTCCAGGACACCTACGCCGACCAGGGCCTGGTCGTCCTGGGCTTCCCGTGCGACCAGTTCGGCCACCAGGAGCCCGGCGACGAGGCGGAGATCTCGGAGTTCTGCGAGCGCAACTTCGGCGTCACCTTCCCGCTGTTCTCGAAGGTCGAGGTCAACGGTGACGGCGCGCACCCGCTGTTCCAGTGGCTCAAGGACTCCAAGGGCGGGATGCTCGGCAGCAAGATCAAGTGGAACTTCACCAAGTTCCTCGTCGGTCGCGACGGCCAGGTGATCGACCGCTACGCCCCGACCACCGAGCCGGAGAAGCTGTCGAAGGACATCGAGAAGGCGCTGTGATCCGCGCCGGCGTCCTCGTCGCGGCGGTCCTCGCCGCGCTGGTGGCGTCGGCCGACCCGGCCCCGGCCAGCGGTCTCGAGGCCCGCTCGGTCGTCGGCACCGGTACGCCGGCGTCGTGCACCTCGGCCGCCGTCGTGCGGGCCGTGGCGCGTGGCGGCCGCATCGGCTTCGACTGCGGTCCCGACCCGGTGACGATCGTGATGCGGCGCACCGCCAAGGTGGTCAACACCTCCGCGCGCGTCGTCCTCGACGGCGGGGGACTGGTCACGCTGAGCGGCGACGGCCGTCGTCGGATCCTCTACCAGGACACCTGCGACCGCCGGCAGGTGTGGACGACCCCGCACTGCGACGACCAGGCCGAGCCGCGCCTGGTCGTGAAGCGGATGCGCTTCGTGCGCGGCAGCGCCCTGGGTGACGACGAGGGCGGCGGCGCGGTCTTCGCGCGCGGCGGCCGGCTGCGCATCCTCGACTCGGTCTTCGAGGACAACCGCTGCCGGCGCACCGGCCCCGACGTCGGTGGGGCGGCGGTGCGCGTGCTCGACCAGTTCCGCGACCGGCCGGTCGTCGTCCGCCGCTCGACCTTCTCCGGCGGCAGGTGCAGCAACGGCGCGGCCCTCAGCTCGATCGGCGTCTCCTGGCGGATCAGCCGCTCGACCTTCACCGACAACCGAGCGGTCGGTCGCGGCGCGAACCCGGCGCGCCCGGGCACGCTCGGCGGTGGGTCGGGCGGCGCGATCTACATGGACGGCAACGACATCCACCTCTGGCTCGACGACTCCACGCTCACCGGCAACCACGCGCGCGAGGGCGGGGGCGCGATCTTCTTCGTCTCCAACGACCGCACGGGCACGCTGGCCGTCGACGGCTCGCGGCTGGAGGACAACCCGAGCACGGGGTTCGAGACGCTGCCGGGGATCTTCTTCCTCGGCGCGAGCCGGTCGATCACCGACTCGGTGGTGCGCTGAGAGGTCTCGGGGCTCGCTGCGTCGCACCTCCACCAGCGAGGTGACGACCGCGGCGCTCGACGTCAGCCGGCGACGAGGTCGGCGTAGTCGGGGTGCTTGTCGATCCACGCCGCGACGTAGGGGCAGCTCGGCCGGACCCTGAGGCCGCGCGAGCGAGCGTCGTCGAGGGCGCCGCGGGCCAGGAGCGAGCCGTAGCCCTTCCCGCCGTGGGCCGGGTCGACCTCGGTGTGGACGAGGACGATCGTGGGCTCGCGCAGGACGTAGTCGAGGAAGCCGACCAGCTCGTCGCCGGCGTGGAGCTCGTAGCGGCTGCGGTCGGGTGCGTCGGAGAAGACGGTGTCCACGCCGCGAGCCTAGCCCGGGGGCAGCGTCGGTGCGTCGGGCCCGACCCGCTCGGCCAGCCACTGCGCGACCTGCGCCTGGCTCGGCGCCAGCCCGTCGCTGATGACGTGCGGGGCGACGCGGGAGAAGTAGTCGGTGACCATCGAGTCCGACTCGCGCACGATCATCCCCGCGGCCTCGCCGTCGACGACCCACGACCCGAGGACCACGCGGTTGCCCTCGAAGCTCGGCAGCTCGGTGTAGGTCTGGTAGACCCATCCCTCGGCGCCGTAGCCGCCCGGCATGACGACGTCCTCGACCAGGTCGTCGAGGTGGATGCGGATGTTGTCGCCCTCGCGCCCGTGGAGCGGCTTGGCGACCCAGCGCTCGAGGTCGCGGGGCTCGTCGAAGTACGCCGGAAGCAGCAGCCGGTGACGCGGGAACAGCTCCCACAGGACCGGCAGCAGCGCCTTGGTGCTGAGCAGCACCTTCCAGGCCGGCTCCACCCACCGGGTCGGCCGCGCCTCCCGCCGGTCGACGAGCATCCGGCCGAACGGCTCGGCGAGCATCTCCTCCCAGGCGTAGAGCTTGAAGGCGTTGCGCAGCGGCTCGTCGTGGACGTCGCGGAAGTCGCGGGTCTCGGGGTTCCAGCCCACCTCGGCCACGGGGTGCGCCATCGTGGTCCAGCCGGCCTGCACGGCGGTGTCCATGAGGTAGTGGACGGTCATCTCCATCTCGCCGCCGTCGTAGGAGTCGTCCTCGCCGAGGTCGTAGAGGAAGTGCATCCGGTCGCCGTCGAAGTGGCCCGAGCGACGCAGGCTCCGCCAGCCGGCGATCAGCCGGTCGTGGACGGAGTTCCACTGGTCCATCTCGGGCATCACGTCCTCCATCCACCTCCACTGGACGATGCCGGTCTCGACCAGGCCGGTGGGGGTGTCGCCGTTGATCTCGAGCATCTTGATCGAGCCGTCGGCGCCGTAGGCGAGGTCGAAGCGGGCGTAGAGGGCCGGGTCGCCGGCCTCGATCGAGCGGCGCACGACGTCGAGCGAGCCGGGCGGCAGGCCCAGGCGCGCGTCGGTCATCGTGGTGGCCATGTGGCCGACGGCCTCCAGGCACATCGCCCAGAGCTCCTCGGTCGCGGCCTCGAGGGCCTCGACCTCCTCCATGGTGACCTCGTACCAGGCCTCCTCGTTCCAGTACGGGAGCTCGGAGCCGTCGGGCATCTTCGTCACGGGGAAGACCAGGCCCTGCTCGACCACGGTCTCGCGCCAGCCCTCACGGGGCCGCGAGCGGTGCCGCCACATCGTGCGTCGCCCCGCTCAGGCGATGCTGGCGCACACGACGGCGCCCACCGACAGGGCCACGGACGCGGCGACCCAGGCCAGCGGGCGCACCGGGCCGGGCTCGGTGACGATGCGGCGCAGGTTGCCCGGCGTGATCGCCTCGACGGCGAAGAACATCAGCGTGTTGAGGACGATGCCGACGGCGCCGAAGGAGACCGTCCATCCGAGCGCCCAGCCGAGCGAGGTCGCGCCGTTGGTCCAGATCGCGGTGAAGAGCACCGCGGCGTTGGAGACCAGCCACGCCGAGGTGACCACGCCGGCGGACCGCGAGTGGGCGTGCACCGACTCCTGCCCGTTCTCGTCGATCCCGCGCAGGTAGGACCCGAGGTGGCCGGGGATGGCGAGGTCGAGCACGTAGTAGGACACCACCAGCATGGCGCCGCCGACGAGGGCGTACGCGACGGCGTGGAGGAGGGCGTCGATCAGGTCGGTCACGTGGGGGCTCCTGGGAGGGACGTCGTGGTCGGGGCTGCTGCGGCCGGGCGGGCCGGGCTCAGCCGAACCCGCGCGAGCTGCCGCCGAAGCCACCCTTGGTGGTGGCCGACCGCACGGTGGAACCGCCGGTCGACGGCAGGCCGCCGCGCTGGACGGTGCCGTTGAGGGTGCTGCCGCGGTAGGTCCCGCCGCTGACGGTGGAGCCCACGCCGGGGACGACCGACCGGGCGGCGAGGTAGTACCAGAAGAAGCCCGAGCCGCCGCCGTCGTAGTCGGAGTCGTCGTCGCACTGGTCGTCGTCGACGCGCTGCTGGGTCTGCGGGTCGACGCACACCGCGGCGTAGTCGGCGCTCGACGCGCACCCGGTGAGGCTGGAGGCCATGACGGCGGTGATCCCCAGGGCGATGCCGGAGGACCGCATGCGGCGGCGCGGTGTGCTGGTCACCGGTGAACACTACGACCACAAGGCCTCGCGGGGGCCAGGTGACTTGCCCGTAACCCTCGCGGGACGAGAAGGTCGGAGCATGGCAGCAACCGCGTCGTCGTACTCGATCACCATGCGGTTGTACACCGCTCCCGACCACGGCGTCGTCGGCGCCGTCGCGACCCAGATCGCCGCGTGCGGCGGGGTGGTGACCGCGATCGACGTGACCGAGTCGCGCCACGACCGCCTCGTGGTCGACGTGACCTGCTCGGCGTCCGACGCCGGCCACTCCGAGGAGCTGGTCGCGGCCGTCGCCGGTGTCGAGGGCGTGACGGTGCACAAGGTCAGCGACCGCACCTTCCTGCTGCACCTCGGCGGGAAGATCTCGGTCAACAGCAAGGTGCCGCTGCGCACCCGCGACGACCTGTCGATGGCCTACACCCCCGGCGTCGGACGCGTCTCGATGGCGATCCACGACAACCCCGAGGACGTCCGCAAGCTCACCATCAAGGGCAACTCGGTCGCGGTCGTCACCGACGGCTCGGCCGTGCTCGGCCTCGGCAACATCGGGCCCGGCGCCGCGATGCCGGTGATGGAGGGCAAGGCGGCGCTCTTCAAGCGCTTCGCCGACATCGATGCGTGGCCGATCTGCCTGGCCACCCAGGACACCGACGAGATCGTCAAGGCCGTCGAGATGATCGCGCCGGGCTTCGGGGGCATCAACCTCGAGGACATCGCGGCGCCCCGCTGCTTCGAGATCGAGCGCCGGCTGCGCGAGTCCCTCGACATCCCGGTCTTCCACGACGACCAGCACGGCACCGCGATCGTGGTGCTCGCCGCGCTGACCAACGCGCTCCGCTGCGTCGAGAAGTCGCTGGAGTCCGTGCGCATCGTGGTCTCCGGTGCGGGCGCCGCCGGCACCGCGATCGTCACCCTGCTGCTCGCGGCCGGGGCCGCGGACGTCGTGGTGGTCGACCGCTTCGGCGCCCTGTCGGCCGACGACGACTCCCTCTCGCCCGCCCACGTCGAGCTCGCCGCCGCGACCAACCCGCGTCGCGCCACCGGCTCGCTGCAGGAGGTGCTCGTCGACGCCGACGTGTTCGTCGGCGTCTCCGCCCCCGGCATCCTCGACCCCGAGTGGATCCCGACGATGGCCGACAAGCCGGTCGTCTTCGCGCTGGCCAACCCCGACCCGGAGGTCGACCCGGCCCAGGCCGGCAAGTACGCCGCCGTGGTGGCGTCGGGCCGTTCCGACTACCCCAACCAGATCAACAACGTGCTGGCCTTCCCCGGCGTCTTCCGGGGCCTGCTCGACGCGGGCGCCGAGGACGTCACGGTCGACATGCTGCTGCGGGCGGCCAAGGCCATCGCCGACACGGTCAGCGCCGAGGAGCTCCACCCGGCCTTCATCATCCCGAGCGTCTTCCACCCCGACGTCACCAAGCGCGTCGCTGCCGCGATCAGCGGCAAGGAGGGCTGAGCGCCCGCTCCGTCGAGCCTGCTCGGTGCCCGCGGCGCACCGGCTCGGTGGGCGGCGCGGGGTTCTCGGTGTCTGTTCGTGGTTCTCGGGGTTTGCAAGCTGCGAGAACCCCGGGTTCCCCCGGTGAAGCGGGGGAACCGGAGTCAGCCGGCGCCCATCCCCGCCCCGCAGGGCTGAGGTTGTCGGGGTTTGTCCGAGGTTCTCGGGGTTTGCAAGCTGCGAGAACCCCGGGTTCCCCCGGTGAGGCGGGGGAACCCGGAGTCAGCCGGCACCCAACGGCTCAGCCGGTCACCTTCCGCGGCCACCAGAACTTCTCGCCGAGGGTCATCGCGAGGGCGGGGACCAGGACCGTGCGCACGACCAGCGTGTCGAGCAGCACGCCGACGAAGATGATCGCGCCGAGCTGGGCGAGCACGACGAGGGGGAGCACGCCGAGCACCGCGAACACGGCCGCCAGCAGGATGCCGGCGCTGGTGATCACGCCGCCGGTGGCGGTCAGGGCGCGCAGCATGCCCGTACGGGTGCCGTGCTCGCGCGCCTCCTCCCGCGCCCGGGTGACGAGGAAGATGTTGTAGTCGACGCCGAGCGCCACCAGGAACAGGAACGCCAGCAGCGGCACCCCGGTGTCCATCGCGGCGAAGTCGAAGACCGTGCGGAAGAGCCACCACGAGGCGCCCATCGCGGCGGCGTACGTCGCGAGCACGGTCGCCACCAGCAGCAGCGGCGCGACCACCGAGCGGAGCAGCACGACCAGCGCGCCGAGCACGAGCAGCAGGATGAGCGGCAGGATCAGCAGCCGGTCCTGGCCGGCGTAGTCCTTCGCGTCGACCGCCTCGGCGTCACCGCCGCCGACGTGGGTGTCGTCGAAGTTGGCCACCGCCGAGCGGACCTCACCGACGAGCGCGCGGGCCCGGTCGCTGCCGGGCTCCGCGTCGGGGACGGCGTCGACCTGGGAGATGCCGTCGGCGCTGGTCGTGACGCGCGCCGAGGAGATGCCGTCGACGTCCTCGACCGCCCCGAGCACCTGGTCGGCGTCCGCGCGGGTGACGACCTGGATCGGGTCGCTGGTGCCGGCCGGGAACGACTCGCCGAGACGCTCGGCCGCCGAGATCGCCTCGGGACGCTCGAGGAACTGGTCGGAGGGCCGCAGCCCCGTGGTGATCGACAGCGTGCCCGAGGCGAGCACGGCGAGGGCCGCCACGGTGCCTACGACGAACGTACGGGGCCGGTGCGAGACGGCCTCGCCGACGCGGTGCCACAGCGAGTTCGAGTCCACCAGCACGGTGTCGCCGACGCGCGGGACCTTGGGCCAGAACACCCAGCGGCCGAAGACGACCAGCGCCGCGGGCAGCACGAGGAGCGCGAAGGTGGCGGCGATGAGGACGCCGACGGCGCACGCCAGGCCGAGGCCACGCGTGGTGGGGATGCTCGAGAGGAGCAGGGTCAGCAGGCCGAGGACGACCGTCGTGGCGCTGGAGACCACCGCCTCGAAGGTGCGCGCCAGCGCGTGGGCCATCGCCTCGAAGCGGTTCTCGGTGGTCTTGAGCTCGTCGCGGTAGCGGGAGATGAGCAGCAGCGCGTAGTCGGTGCCGGCGCCGAACACCAGCACGCTCAGGATGCCCACCGTGGACTCGTCCCAGGCGACGCCGGTGAGCTCCAGGACGTTGGTGGCCACGATCGAGGCGAGCCGGTCGGCGATGCCGACCACGGTCAGCGGGACGAGCCAGAGCACCGGGCTGCGGTAGGTGATGATCAGCAGGATCGCGACGACCGCGGCGGTCGCGCCGAGCAGGCGGACGTCGGCGCCGTCGAAGACCTGGCCGATGTCGGCCTGGATGCCGGCCGGGCCGGTCACCTCGACGGTGACGCCCTCGGGTGCCTCGTCGCGCAGCCTCGTGCGGAGGTCCTCGACCTTGTCGATGTTGTCGGTGGCCGACGTCGAGGTCACCGGGACCGCGACGAACGCGGCGGTGCCGTCCTCGGCCACGACGACCGGCGACTGCCGGCCGCCGCCCTCCTGGCCCTCGGACCCGCCGCCGGTGGCACCCGGCGGAGGGCCGCCCTGCCCGGCCTCGCCGCCCTGCCCACCCTGTCCGGCCTGTCCGGCCTGATCACTGTCGCCCGCGTCGGAGAGCAGCCGTACGGCCTGCTGGGTCAGCTCGCCCTGCACCGCGCTCGACAGCTTCCCTTCGTCGGCGGTCCACAGCACGATCGCGACCTGCCCCTCGTCCTCGGGCAGCTCGTCGAGCAGCTGGGCCGCCAGCGTGCTGTCCGCCCCGATCGGCGAGGTGTCGGTGCTGGTGGTCTCGCGCTCGCCCTCCGGGACGAGGGCGAGGACGGCCAGCGCGAGCAGGATCGGCACGAGCGCGACGGCCCAGGCCGTACGGCGGCCGGCGACGACGCGCGCAGCGGCGGGGGTGCGGTGGGGGGACACAGGGGCTCCTCGAGGACGGGGGCAGATCGCTAGCCCGAGTAGTTGCTAACCAAGTTACTCATCAAGTTAGCGGTATGGTGGTGCGGCAGGCAAACGAGCGGAGGGGTGATCCACCCCTCGAGGCGAGGGAGAAGGTCATTCGAGTGCGAGGTGGGTCATGACCGAGCGGCCCGGCACGGCGCAGGCGCACGACGTGCCGGACGCCCCGGGCATGTCCGACGTGCCGGCCTGGTCCGCGCGTGGGGAGGAGTGGCGGCAGCCGCCCACCCTCAAGGCGCTGCGCGACCTCGTCGCGGCGGGCAGCCGGGTCACCCACGTGGTGGCGCGCCGCTCGGGCCTCAGCGAGACAGAGCTGGTCACCCTCGAGCACCTCAGCCGCGAGCAGATCGGCCCGGCCGAGGTCGCGCGCCGCCTCGAGGTGTCGACGGCCGCCGCCACCGGGATCGTCGACCGCCTGGTCTCCCGGGGTCACGTCGAGCGGCGCCCGCACGAGGTCGACCGGCGCCGCACCGAGCTGCACATCACCGACTCCGGGCGCGGCGAGGTCGTGGGCCACCTGATGCCGATGTTCGCCGCCCTCGACCGCCACGACGCCACGTTCACCGATGAGGAGCGGGCGGTCGTCGAGCGCTACCTCCGCGGCGCCACCGCGGCGTTCGAGCAGGTCAGCGGCACGGTGCCGCGCCCCGGCGACTGAGGGCGCGACCCGGGAGCGGGGTCCCGGGGGACCGCCCGTCAGTCGTGCGGGTCAGTCGTCCTGGCCGGCCTTGCGGTGGGCCACGAGCGCGGCGCCGACGATGCCGGCCCGGTTCTGCAGCTTCGCCGGGATGATCTCGGTGTCGATCTCGATGCGGTGGCCGAACTTCTCCCACGACTTGCTCACGCCGCCGCCGACCACGAACAGGTCGGGGCTGAAGAGCCGCTCGAGGTGGCGGAAGTAGGTCGTCAGGCGCTCCGACCAGGCCTCCCAGCTGAGGTCCTCGCGCTCGCGGGCGCTGGTGGCGGTGGTGACCTCGGCGACGGCGCCGCCGAGCTCGAGGTGGCCCAGCTCGGTGTTGGGCACCAGCTCGCCGTCCCAGATCATCGCCGACCCGATGCCGGTGCCGAGCGTGATCACCAGCACCTGGCCGCGGCGCCCGCGCGCGGCGCCGTACTCCGCCTCGGCGAGGCCGGCCGCGTCGGCGTCGTTGACCACGTGCACCTCGCGCCCGAGCGCCGCGGTGAAGATCGCGTCGGCGTCCTGGCCCATCCACGACGGGTCGATGTTGGCGGCCGAGTGCACGACCCCGTGCCGGACGATGCCGGGCACCGTGACGCCCACCGGGCTGCTCGAGGCCGGGAAGCTCTCGACGATCGTGCGGAACACCTGGGCCACCGCGGCCGGGGTGGCCGGGCGGGGGGTGTCGATGCGGACGCGGTCGTGCGAGAAGTCGCCACGCTCGAGGTCGACGGGGGCGCCCTTGATGCCCGTCCCGCCGAAGTCGATGCCGAAGGGATGCTCCATGGGGGCGACCCTATCGGGAGCCCCGCCGGGCAGCGCCTACCATCCGGGACATGGCCGCCCACACCACCCGGATGCTCCTGCTCGGGGCGGTGGCGATGTTCGAGCCGGTCAACGGCTACCAGATCCGCCGCGAGCTGGTCTCGTGGCGCGTGGACGAGTGGGCCAACCTCGGCCCGGGGTCGATCTACAGCGGCCTGACCACCCTGGAGAAGCTCGGCCAGGTGGTGCGCCACGACGTCGACGACGAGGGCCGGGCGGTCGCCGTCTACGAGATCACCGAGGCCGGTCGCGGCGAGCTCGCGCGGCTGGTCGGCGAGGGGCTGGAGACGGTGACGCTGTTCAACGCCGTCGCGTTCCACGCCGCCTTCGGCATGCTGCCCCTGATCTCGCGCGAGGCCGCCGTGCGCCACCTCGAGGTGCGCCGGGGCGAGATCGACCGCGCGCTCCTCGAGTGGGACCCGGGCACGGGGCAGGACGCGCCGCCCCACGCTGTGCACGGCGTACGCCACTGGCTCGCGCTGCTGCGCGAGGAGCAGGCCTGGCTGGCCGGGACCGTCGAGCGGCTCCACGCGGGCGACTTCGACCTCGCGGGCGAGCCGTGGCGCTGGGTGCCGCGTGAGGACGACCCCGGTCGCGAGATGGCTGCGGACCGGGAGCGCTACCTCGGCCTGCTCGGGCGCTGAGCGGTCCGGTACGAAAGTCGGTTGCCGCGCATCCGCGCGCTCCACCATGATTGTTCAAGTTTGAACACTTGGAGGACTGATGATCACAGCACGGGGACTCGTGCAGACCTTCACCACGCGTGCGGGGAAGGAGAAGAAGGAGGTGCGCGCCGTCGACGGCGTGGACCTCGACGTCGCCGAGGGCGAGGTGGTCGGGTTCCTCGGCCCCAACGGCGCCGGCAAGACCACCACGCTGCGGATGCTCACCACCCTGCTCCGCCCGACCTCGGGCACCGCGACCGTCGCCGGCTACGACGTCGTGCGCGAGTCGCAGCAGGTGCGGCGCTCGATCGGCTACGTCTCGCAGGCGGGAGGCGTCTCCACGTCGGCGCGCGCCGGCGAGGAGGTGATGGACCACGGCATGCTCTACGGCCTGTCGCGGCAGCAGGTCGAGACCCGCGGGCGTGAGCTCTTCGCCCAGCTCCAGCTCGACGGGCTGTGGGAGCGGATGCCGAAGAACATGTCCGGCGGCCAGAAGCGCCGCCTCGACATCGTGATGGGCCTGATCCACGACCCGACGCTCGTCTTCCTCGACGAGCCGACGACCGGCCTCGACCCGCAGGCGCGGGCCAACCTGTGGGAGCACATCGCCCGCCTGCGCAGCGATCGCGGCGCGACGGTCTTCCTCACCACCCACTACCTCGACGAGGCCGACGCGCTGTCGGACCGCATCGTCATCATCGACCAGGGCCGCATCGTCGCCTCCGACACCAGCGACAACCTCAAGGCCCAGGTCTCCGGCGACCTCGTCTCGCTCGAGGTCGCGCCCGACCACGTCGGCCTGGCGGCGCAGAGGCTGGGGGCCGTCGCCGACGCCGTGGAGACCGACGGGCTGAAGGTGCACGGTCGCGTGCCGCGCGCCGGACGCGTCGTACCGACCCTGCTGCGCGAGCTCGAGGGCGCCGGGGTGGCGCTGGAGTCGATCGAGGTGCGCCGCCCGACCCTGGACGACGTCTTCCTCACCCTCACCGGGCGCTCGCTGCGCGACGCCGAGACCGAGACCACCGGCCCGAGTGGCAACGCCGCCGAGCCCGAGACCGAAGGGGCGTCGGCATGACCTTCCTCCGCGAGTGCTTCATCGTCTTCCGCCGCCAGCTGCGGATGAACCTGCGCAACCCGGCCTGGGTGATCATCGGCGCGCTGCAGCCGATCCTCTACCTGCTGCTCTTCGGGCCGCTGCTCAAGCCGCTGGTCGCGCAGTTCGGGGCGACCAACGCCTACACCTTCCTGGTGCCCGGCCTGCTGGTGCAGCTCGGGATGTTCGGCGCGTTCTTCGCCGGGTTCGGCCTGATCGCCGAGTGGCGTGAGGGCGTCGTCGAGGCCGAGCGGGTGACGCCGGCCTCGCGCACCGCGCTGCTCGTGGGGCGGCTGATGCGCGACCTGCTCCAGCTGCTCGTCCAGGCGCTGATCCTCATCGGCCTCGGCACCGCGATGGGCATGCGGGCGTCGTGGGGCGGCGTCCTCGCCGGCGTCGGGATCACCGTGCTCGTCGGCGGTGCGTGCGCCGCGGCGTCGAACGCGCTCGCGCTCACCACCAAGTCCGAGGACGTGATGGCCCCGGTGATCAACATGGTGATGATGCCGGTCCTCCTGCTCAGCGGGATCATGCTGCCGATGACCCTCGGCCCGGCCTGGCTCGAGCGGCTCAGCGACTTCATGCCGTTCCGGTGGGTGGTCGACGGCGTGCGCAGCAGCTTCGCCGGCGACTTCGCCGCCAACGGCGTGATGTGGGGCACCGGCTGGGCGCTCGCCCTCTTCGCCCTCGCCGTGTGGTGGGGGACCGCCACCTTCCGCCGCGAGAACGCCTGACCGTCAGTAGGGGTCGGGTTCCCCCGGCTCACCGGGGGAGTTCGCGGTTCTCGGGGTTTGCAAGCCACGAGAACCACGGATTCCCCCGCCTAGCCGGGGGAACCGGGCGCCACAAGCCACCTTGACAAAGAGGCGGGCCTTGTCAAACGGGTTGACAGATCGTACGGTTCTGTCAACCGACGGCAGGAGGCCCCCGATGGCTGGCTACCCCACCCGACTCGCGCCCAGCGGCACGGTGCCCGAGGGCACCACGGCGCTGTGGACCGACCGCAAGCGCCACCTGTGGCTGATCGGCCTGGTGGTGCCGAGCTTGGCGTTCGTCGCCTTCGGCGGGTACGTCGCCACCGGCTGGGGCGTGTGGTTCTGGGTCGGGCCGATCGTCATCCTCGGCGTCGTCCCGGCCATCGACCTCGTCGCCGGGCTCGACCGGGCGAATCCGCCCGACGACGTGATCGAGGCGCTGGAGGCCGACCGCTACTACCGGTGGATCACCTACCTCTTCCTGCCGATCCAGTACGCCGGCTTCCTGGGCGCGATGGCGGTGGTCGGCGGCTGGGACGCCTTCGGCGTGCTGGCCGACCACCCGCTCGGCACCCTCGACCGGGTCGGGCTGGCGATCTCGATCGGCTGCATCGGCGGCATCGGCATCAACACCGCCCACGAGCTGGGCCACAAGAAGGAGTCGCACGAGCGCTGGCTGTCGAAGGTCGCGCTCGCGCAGGTCTGCTACGGCCACTTCTACATCGAGCACAACCGCGGCCACCACGTCCGCGTCGCCACCCCCGAGGACCCGGCTTCCGCGCGGCTCGGCGAGAGCCTCTACCGGTTCTGGCCGCGCACCGTCCTGGGCTCGTTGAGGTCGGCGTGGCGCCTGGAGCAGCGACGCCTGGCCCGCCGCAAGCAGTCGCCGTGGCGCCTCGACAACGACGTGCTCAACGCGTGGCTGATGACCGCCGCGCTCTGGGCGGTCGTCCTGGTCGCCTTCGGCGTCGACGTGCTGCCGTACCTCGTCGTGCAGGCGGTCGTCGGCTTCTCGCTGCTCGAGGTGGTCAACTACATGGAGCACTACGGGATGCTGCGCCAGAAGGTGGGCGAGGGCGACCGCCAGCGCTACGAGCGGGTGCTGCCGAGCCACAGCTGGAACTCCAACAACATCGCCACCAACGTGCTGCTCTACCACCTCCAGCGGCACAGCGACCACCACGCGAACCCGACCCGGCGCTACCAGACGCTGCGCGACTTCGAGGAGAGCCCGGTCCTGCCCACGGGGTACGCCGGGATGATCGTGCTGGCGCTCGTCCCGCCGCTGTGGCGACGGGTGATGGACCAGCGGGTGGTCGACCACTTCGGCGGAGACGTCACGCTGGCCAACATCAGCCCCCGCAGGCGGGAGCACTACCTCGCCCGCTACGGCGCGACGGCGGGTGGCCCGGGTCTCGAGGCTCGCTCCGCTCGCACCTCGACCAGCGAGGGACGGCCTGCAGGGGACGAGGTGCTCGCGGCGCGCTGCCCGGGCTGCGCGTACGTCTACGACGTGGCGGCCGGCGACGAGCACGAGGGGTTCGCCGCCGGGACGGCGTGGGCCGACATCCCCGCCGACTGGTGCTGTCCCGACTGCGGGGTGCGTGAGAAGGTCGACTTCGTGCCCTGCGAGCCGGAGCGCGCTGCCTAGACTCGGCGCATGGCCCCCACCCCCACCCGCGAGCGGATCCTCGCCGCGGCCGTGGAGCTGACCACGTCGCAGGGGTGGGCGGCCGTCACGATGGCCCGCCTGGCCGAGGCGGCCGGCGTGAGCCGGCAGACGGTCTACAACGAGGTCGGCTCCAAGCCCGCGCTCGCCGAGGTGATGGTGCTCGAGGAGCTCGCCCGCTTCCTCGGCGTCGTGGAGCAGGCCTTCGACGCCGAGCCCGACGACCTCACCCGGGCGATCGGGAGGTCGGTGCGCGACGTGCTCACCTACGCACGGGCCAACCCGCTGCTCCACGCCGTCGTGAGCGCGACCCACGGCGCCGACACCGAGCTCCTGCCGCTGCTCACCACCAACGCCGGCTCGCTGCTCGGCGCCGCCAAGGAGGTCGTCAGCGCCCGCGTGGCGCCGTACGCACCCGACATCGACACCGCCCACCTCGAGCCGGCCATCGACATGGTGGTGCGGGTGGTGCTGAGCCACGTCATGCAGCCCTCGTCGTCGCCCGAGCAGACCGGCGCCGACCTCGCCTGGCTCGCCGGCCGCGTCCTGGCCCGCGCATGAGCGGCACGGACGCGGCGGGCGCCACCGGGGAGAGCGGCGTCGCCTGGGGAACACCGACGGGGCGCGGGGTGGTCGCGGCGGCCACCCTCGGCTCGGGGCTGACGCTGCTCGACGGCACGGTCGTCAACGTCGCGCTGCGCACGATGGGCACCGACCTCGACGCGTCGCTGGCCCAGCTGCAGTGGATCACCAACGGCTACTTCCTCTCGCTGGCCTCGCTGATCCTGCTCGGCGGTGCGCTCGGCGACCGGCTGGGCCGACGCCGGGTCTTCGTGGTGGGCACGGTCTGGTTCGCCCTGGCCTCGCTGCTGTGCGGCGTCGCCCCGACCGCCGAGGTGCTCATCGTCGCCCGCGTCCTGCAGGGCATCGGCGGGGCGCTGCTCACCCCCGGCAGCCTCGCGATGATCCAGGGCGCCTTCCGCGCCGAGGACCGCAGCCGGGCCATCGGTGCGTGGTCGGGGCTCGGTGGCATCGCCGCCGCGCTGGGTCCCCTGGTCGGCGGGCTGCTGATCGACCACGCCTCGTGGCGGTGGATCTTCCTCATCAACCTGCCGCTCGCGGCGCTGACCGTGTGGCTGGCGCAGCGCTGGGTCCCGGAGACCCGCGACCCCCGCGCCCACGGGCGCTTCGACCTGCTCGGCGCCGCGCTGGCCTCGCTCGCGCTCGCCGGGACGACGTGGGCGCTGACCGCCGGCGGTGGCCCGACCACCTGGTGGGCGGCCGGCGTCGGGGTGGCCGCGGCCGTGGCCTTCGTCGCCGCGGAACGACGGGTGCGCGAGCCGATGGTGCGCCTCGAGCTCTTCGCCGACCGCACCTTCAGCGCCGCCAACGCGATGACCCTGGTCGTCTACGCCGCGCTCGGCGCGATCCTGTTCTTCCTCGTCCTGCAGCTCCAGACCGTCGCGGGATACGACGCGCTCGAGGCGGGCCTGGCGACCCTGCCGATGACGCTCTGCATGCTCCTGCTCGCCGCCCGCGGGGGTGCGCTCGGCGAGCGGATCGGCCCGCGGGTGCCGATGACGTTCGGTCCGATCGTGATGGCCGGTGGCACGCTCCTGCTGATGCGGGCCGGGCGCGACACGTCGTACTGGCTCGACGTCGCGCCCGGTCTGACCGTGTTCGGCGTCGGGCTGGCCCTGATGGTCGCGCCCCTGACCGCGACCGTCCTCGCGGCGGCACCCGACGAGGTCGCCGGCACGGCGAGCGGCATCAACAACGCCGTGGCGCGTGCCGGGTCGCTGCTCGCCGTGGCGGCCCTGCCGGTCGCGGTCGGTCTCTCGGGCGACGACTACCGCGACCCGGTGGTGTTCGAGTCGGCCTACGGCAGCGCCCTGCTCGCGTGCGCAGGCCTCCTGGTCCTCGGCGGCCTGGTGTCCTGGTTCACCATCCCGCGCCGGCTGCGTCCGCCGCCTGCCTAGGCTCTGGCCATGCACGAGCGACGGGGGGCAGGACGGGGGGCACGACCGGGGGCACGGAGCGGCGCCGCGCTGGTGGCGACCGCCGCCCTGGCGCTGCTGCTCGGTGCGTGCAGCGAGCGCCCGGCGCCGTCCGGCACCGACCCGACGTCCGCGGCGGGACCGGGCACGACGGGCGCGTCGGCGAGCCCGGCCGTCCCGGTCGCCGACCCCGCGCACGCCGTCGACCCGCCCGGACCCCGCGAGGACCGGCTGTGGAGCGCCGACGTGCTGGTGCAGTCGGACGAGCCGCTCGACGACGCCACGGTGAGGCGGATCGAGCGGCTGCCGGGGGTGGCGCACACGGAGCGGATCGGCCTCGGCCAGGTCAGCCTGGAGAACCGCGTGCTCACGGTCGCCGCGGTCGACCCCGCGGCGTACCGGCTCTTCACGCAGGCGGAGGTCGCCGACTTCCAGCAGGGCTGGGACCGCGTCGCCGGCGGCGAGGTGGCCACGACGGCCGCCGTGTCGAAGCGGCTGGCCGACCGCGACGGCTCGATCCGGCTCGGCACCGCGGGCGCCCCGTCGCTCCACGTCGGCGCCCTCACCCCGCAGGTCCCGACCATCGACATGGTGGTCAACACCGCGTGGGCCCCTGACATCGGGATGGACACCGACAACGGCCTGCTCATCTCCACCGACGGCACCACCCCCTCACGGATCCGCACGCCCCTCGAGCGGCTGGTGGGCAGGCGCGCCGCGGTGCAGATGCTCGACGTCGCCTCGCGGATCGGCCTCGACCCACAAGCCCGGCTGACCGCCGTGCCGACCGGCGGCACGCTCGGCAGCCTCGTCGGCACCTACCGCTACCAGGTCGCGGGCGGCGGCCGGATCACGCCCGACCCCGCCTGGGTCGCGGCCCACATCCGCACCGAGGTCGTGCCGATCCTCGGCAGCGTCACCTGCCACGAGGACCTCTTCCCGCAGCTGCGCGCCGCCCTGCTCGAGGTGCAGCAGCGCGGGCTCTCCGACGCGATCCACCCCAGTGAGTACGCCGGCTGCTACTACCCGCGGTTCATCGCCGGCACGACGACGCTCTCCAACCACTCCTTCGGGCTGGCGCTCGACCTCAACGTGCCCGGCAACCAGCGCGGCACGGTCGGCGAGATCGACCGCGACGTCGTCGCCATCTTCAAGACCTGGGGCTTCGCGTGGGGCGGCGACTGGAAGTACACCGACCCGATGCACTTCGAGCTGAGCCAGGTCAAGCGCGTCGGGTGAGCGGTGGGGCGGGGCGCCGTCGCTAGGGTCGCCCTATGAAGGCAGTCCAGGTCGTCACGCTCACCGGTCCCGCCGACCTGGAGGTGCGCGAGGTCCCCGAGCCGGTGCCCGGCCCGCACGACGTGCTGGTCGAGGTGCACAGCGTCGGCATCGCGTTCCCCGACCTGCTGCTCAGCCGCGGGGAGTACCAGTTCAAGCCGGAGCCGCCGTTCACCCTCGGCGTCGACTTCGCGGGCGTGGTCCTCGACCCCGGCTCGCCGGAGTCGAGCGGCTTCACCGTCGGCCAGCGCGTCGCGGGCGTCAACCTCCACGGCGGGGCCGCCGAGCAGGTGGCCAACCCGGCGATCTTCACCTTCGCGCTGCCCGACGAGCTGTCCTACGACGAGGGCGCGGCACTCCCGATGAACTACCTCACCGCCCTCTTCGCGCTGGAGGAGCGCGGCGGCCTGCGCGACCGCGAGACGGTCCTCGTGCACGGGGCGGCCGGGGGCGTGGGCACCGCCACGCTGCAGGTGGCCAAGGGCTTGGGCGCGCGCACCATCGCCGTGGTCAGCACCGAGGAGAAGGCCGCGTTCGCCCGCGCGGCCGGTGCCGACGAGGTGGTGGTCGGCCCCGCCTTCCGCGACGAGGTCAAGGAGCTGACCGGCGGCAAGGGCGTCGACGTGGTGCTCGACGTCGTCGGCGGTGACGCGTTCACCGACTCGCTGCGGTGCCTGGCCGAGCAGGGCCGGGTGCTGGTCGTCGGGTTCGCCGCCGGCCAGGGCATCCCCGAGGTCAAGGTCAACCGGCTGCTGCTCGGCAACACCGACGTGCGCGGCGTCGGGTGGGGGGCCTACGCGATGACCCGGCCCGGCTACATGCAGCGGCAGTGGCACCGGCTCGCGCCGATGATCGAGTCCGGCGTGGTGCGCCCGCCCATCGGCGCCACCTACGACCTCTCCGACTTCGGCGCGGCGCTCGTCGACATGGACGAGCGCCGCACCCTGGGCAAGTCGGTCGTGCGGGTGCGCTGAGGCGCTACCCGGTCCTCACCTCCGCCGGACGACCTTGAGCGTCAGCGCGGCCTGCTGGTAGCCCTTGCGCGTGGCCCTGACGGCGAGCTTGCGGCCCTTGCCGGGCGTCACGGTGATCGAGCAGGTGCCCTTGCCCGACGTCGTGCACGCCTTCCCGGCGGCCTTCACCGTGACCCCCTTGAGGCCGTCGCCGGCGTCGGTGGCCTTGAACGTCAGCTTCGTGCCGGCGCCGGCGACGACCTTCTTCCTCGACGCCGCGAGCGAGAAGGACGGGCCGAACGAGCGGCTCCACACGGCCTCGGTGTCGCTGTCGTTGAGCAGCACCACGGCGCTCGCCTCGTCGCCGCTCAGGGCCATCGCGCGCAGGCTGCTGCCGAAGGCGAGCCTCTCGCTCGTCACGCCACCGGTCGCGAAGCCCTTGGCGGCCGTGCGGACCAGGTTGACCGTCTCGCCGTACTGCGTCGTCCAGCCCACCCACAGCCGCCCGCTCGGCGTCGCCGACAGCGAGATGCGGTCGGCCTCGACGCTGCCCCGGAGGTTGGCCGTGGCCCCCGTGGTGAGGTCCCAGAGCCCGACGGTCGGGTCGAGGTAGCCCCGGGCGTAGGCCAGCACCACCCCGCCGCCGGGACGGGCCACCAGCGCCATGCTCTGGCCGTGGTCGCTGGACGAGCCGTCCAGCGACGAGCCGGGAGCCTTCATCACCGGCCCGGCCGTCGGGTAGACCTGCTGGGCGAAGACGCCGTTGGCGCTGTCCGCCGTGCCGTTCTGGTACCACGCCATCCAGGCGGTGTCGCCGGACGTGACGACGCTCTGGTGGTAGGAGCAGCACTCGGGCATCGTCGTGACCGCGTCGCCCGTGGCCGTGTTGCGGAGGTTGGGGTCGGTGGTGTCGATCGACCCGACCCGGTAGGAGGTGTCGCCGTAGATCGCCACCGCGGTCACCGGGACGCCGCTGGGCAGCTGCGCCGAGCCGATGCCGTAGCCGGTGTAGGCGGTCGAGTTCTTCGCCAGCGCCCGGGGCTGGGTGGCCCACGACGCCCCGCCGTCGGCGCTGAGGGCGTCGACCGCCCGGCCGTCACCGGCCGGCCCCGCGCCCAGCCCGGCGTACGTCAGGCGCAGCCCCCCGGTCGGGGTGACGTTGACGGGGTAGACCTCGGCCATGCTGTCGAGGACGGCCGCCGTGGCGTACGAGACCGGCCTGCCCTCGTCGGTGAGGGCGGCGTGCTGGAGGGCGGACTGCGCGCCGGCGTCCTGCTTCCAGAACGCGTGGAGCACGCCGTCGGGTGAGCGCAGCGCGCTGATCTCCGCGAGGCTGCTGACGGTGGAGGTGGACACCCGGGTCCACGCGGAGGCGGCTCGCGGGTGGGCCTCAGCGCCCCCACCCGGTGCGTCCTGGGCTCCGGCCGCGGTGGGCGCGAGCGCGGTGGTGGCGAGCGCGGCGACCGCGAGCAGCGGCACGGTGAGACGACGAGTGGGCATGTGGGTCCTTCCCCCGTGTGGTGCACCCCCGTGGCGCACCCGCCCAGCCTCACCCCGTCGCGCCCCGGGCGCACGGGTGCCAGCACGTGGTCTGGACCGCTGGCGCGGTGGGGGAGCGGGGTTAAGGTCGCAGGCGTGACGATCCTCGACGCCGCACGCGACGGCATGAACCCCGACATCCGCCCCCAGGACGACCTCTTCGGCCACGTCAACGGCCGGTGGCTGGAGGAGACGGAGATCCCCTCCGACAAGTCGAGCTGGGGTGCGTTCATCGCGCTCGCCGACGACGCCGAGCAGCAGGTGCGCGACATCATCACCGAGCTGGCCGAGCGGCCCGCCGAGGAGCTCGACGAGGACGAGCGCAAGATCGGCGCCCTCTACGCCTCCTTCATGGACACCGAGACCATCGAGGCCAAGGGCCTGAGCCCGGTCCAGGGGCTCCTCGACCGCGCCCACGGCGTCGCCGACCTCACCGAGCTGGCCGCGTTCGTCGGCATGTTCGAGCGCATCGGCGGCCCGGGGATGTTCGGCTCCTACATCACCCCCGACCGCGCCGACGCCTCGCGCAACATCGTCTACCTCGCCCAGGGCGGCCTCGGCCTGCCCGACGAGTCCTACTACCGCGAGGACAAGTTCGCCGAGATCCGCGCGACCTACCGGGACTACCTCACGACGCTGCTGCGACTGAGCGCGCACGAGGACCCCGAGGGTGCCGCGGAGCGCGTGCTGGCCTACGAGACCCGCCTGGCCGAGGGCCACTGGGAGGCGGCGGCGACCCGCGACGTGCAGAAGACCACCAACCACAAGGACCTCGAGGAGCTCCAGGCGCTCTGCCCGGCCTTCGACTGGGTCACCTTCGTGACCGCGCTGGGCGGCACCGAGGAGACGCTGCGCCGCACGATCGTGATGCAGCCCGACTTCTTCGAGCACCTGTCGGTGGTGCTGGAGGAGACGCCGATCGAGACCTGGCACGACGTCCTCCACGTCCGCATCGTGCGGAGCTCGGCGCCCTACCTCCCCGACGAGTTCGTGCAGGCCAACTTCGACTTCTACGGCCGCACGCTCAACGGCACGCCCGAGCTGCGCGCGCGCTGGAAGCGCGGCGTCGACTTCGTGGAGGGCGCGATCGGCGAGGCGGTCGGCAAGGTCTACGTCTCGCGCCACTTCCCGCCGGCCTCGAAGCAGATGATGGACGAGCTGGTGGCCAACCTCGTCACCGCCTACCGCCGCTCGATCGAGGCGCTCGACTGGATGGGCGAGGACACCAAGCAGAAGGCCTACGACAAGCTCGACCGGTTCTACCCCAAGATCGGCTACCCGACGGAGTTCCGCGACTACTCCGGGCTCACCGTCAGCGCCGACGACCTGATGTCCAACGTGGCCGCCGCGTCCGCGTTCGAGACCGACCGCCAGCTCGAGAAGGTCGGCCAGCCGGTCGACCGCGACGAGTGGCTGATGCTGCCGCAGACGGTCAACGCCTACTACCACCCGGGCACCAACGAGATCTGCTTCCCGGCCGCGATCCTCCAGCCGCCCTTCTTCAGCCCCGACGCCGACGAGGCGGAGAACTACGGCGGCATCGGCGCGGTCATCGGCCACGAGATCGGCCACGGCTTCGACGACCAGGGCGCCCAGTACGACGGCGACGGCAACCTGCACGACTGGTGGACCGCCGCCGACAAGGCTGCCTTCGAGGAGAAGTCGCAGGCGCTCGTGGCGCAGTACGACGCCTTCGAGCCGCGCACGCTGCCCGGCGAGCACGTCAACGGCAGCCTCACCGTCGGCGAGAACATCGGCGACCTCGGTGGCCTCACCATCGCCCACAAGGCCTACGTGATCAGCCGCGGCGGCGAGGCGTCGCTCGACGAGCGCCGCACGCTGTTCCTCAACTGGGCGCACGTGTGGCGCACCAAGCGGCGCAAGGAGCAGGAGCTGCAGTACCTCACCATCGACCCGCACAGCCCCGCCGAGTTCCGCGCCAACATCGTGCGCAACCTCGACGAGTTCCACGAGGTCTTCGAGACCTCGGAGGGCGACGGCCTGTGGCTCGAGCCGGAGGCGCGCGTCCGGATCTGGTGACCGGCGGGTCGACCGCCGCAGGACGGGCCGGGGCGGCCCGTCCTGCGTCATCCGCCCGGTGGGGACGGGCGGGGACACGACGCACGGGGTTCGGGTGTGCGCCGTGACGTGTGGGTCGACGGTGTCCTTCTGTGGACGATCCGTTGCCTTCGACGGTAGGCAGTGTCGCGCCCGATGTCGCCCCCCGGGGTCGAAACGTGGCGCAGCGGTCCAGACCACCCGCAGCTGGGCCCTGCGGTTGAATGGGCGGGTGACGATCCCGGGCCACGACCAGTCGACCTACCGCCTCCGCCTGGAGTGGGGGCCGACCGGTGCCGAGGCGGTGCCGGCCGACGTCGCGGTCGTGGTCGACGTGCTGTCCTTCACCACCACGCTCGGCGTCGCGGTCGAGCGCGGCATCGAGGTCTTCCCGTACCGGTGGAAGGACGCCCGCGCCGCCGAGCACGCGATGCGCCACGGCGCCACCCTGGCGGTCGGGCGGTTCGAGGCGCTCTCGCGCGGCGACGCCCGCCACGTCTCGCTGTCCCCGGCCAGCCTCGCCGAGGTCGAGGGCGTCGAGCGCCTGGTGCTGCCCTCGCCCAACGGCTCGACGATCTCCTTCGCGCTCGCCGACTCCGGCGCGCGGGTGGTGGGGGCGTGCCTGCGCAACGCCTCCGCGGTCGCGCGGTGGCTGGCCCCGCAGGTGCGCGCCGGCGCCAGCGTGGTCGTCGTACCGGCGGGGGAGCGGTGGTACGACGACACCCTCCGCCCGGCGGTCGAGGACCTCTGGGGCGCGGGCGCGGTGCTGGACGCGCTGCTGCGCGGGCTGGAGGACGAGGGCGAGGCGGGCGAGCCGGTGGCCGTCAGTCCCGAGGCGCGGATGGCGGTCGCGGCCTGGCGGGGCGCGAGCCTGCCCGACGACCTGCTCGGCTGCGCCAGCGGGCGCGAGCTGGCCGAGGCGGGCTTCGCCGTCGACGTCGAGGTCGCCGCGCGGCACGACGTGAGCGAGGTGGTGCCGGTGCTGCAGGGCGAGTCGTTCCGCGACGCCGCCGCGCTCGAGGCGCCGTCCGGCCCCCGGCTGCGCCGCGTCGGCGGCGGCGGCTCCTGACCCGTCAACCTGACGCTGGCGCGTGTCGGTGGCGGTGCCTAGTGTGAGGACCGCCACACTCGGGTGGCCCTTTTCTCGGGAGGTCTCCAGACCATGCTCCGCCACGCACGCACGTCCTCACGGCTCGCCCTCCTCGGCGCCGCCCTCGCGGGCCTGATCAGCCCGCTGCTCCTCCAGCCGGCGCAGGCCGCCGCCCCGGTCTACGTCGCCCTCGGCGACTCCTACTCCTCGGGCACGGGCACCCGCTCCTACATCGCCGACGGCACCTCCTGCCAGCGCTCCACCAAGGCCTACCCCAGCCTGATCGCCGCGGCCCGCGGCTTCTCGCTCAACTTCCGGGCCTGCTCCGGCGCGACGATCCCCGACGTCACCGCGACCCAGCTCAGCGCCCTCACCACCGCGACCGGCTACGTCACGATCTCGGTCGGCGGCAACGACGCGGGCTTCGCCGACGTGCTCACCACGTGCGCGCTGCCGAGCTGGGCGAGCAACTGCAACGGCGCGATCGACGGCGCCCAGGCCTACGTGAACACCACGCTCCCCGGCCAGCTCGCCACCCTCTACTCCTCGATCCGCTCCCGCGCTCCCTACGCGAAGGTCGTCGTCGTGGGCTACCCGCGCATCTTCAACGGCGAGGACTGCAACGCGCTGACCTGGTTCTCCCCGACGGAGGAGGCCCGGCTCAACCAGATGGCCGACCTGATCAACACCCGCACCCAGGCCGCCGCGGCGTCGGCCGGCTTCTCCTTCGCGAACCCGACCGGCGCGTTCGTGGGCCACGCCGTGTGCGACTCGCCGGAGTGGCTCAACGGGCTGTCCAGCCCGATCTCGGAGAGCTACCACCCCAACGTCCTCGGGCAGGCCAGCGGCTACACCCCCGTCGTGAGCGGCGCCGTGGGCGCCGCCCTCGCGGTGACCCCCGCCGTGGTGGCCGCCTCCGACGCCTCCGGCGCCGACCAGGCAGCGGTGCAGAGCCAGTACGCCGCAGCCGACGCCGCGATCGAGCCGGAGCCCGTCGTCGCCCCCGACCTCACCACCCCCGAGGTGCGCCGCGCCGCCCGCAGGGCCGGCGTCGACCTCGACCGCTTCGTCGAGCGCAGCCAGCGGCGCTGACCGCCCGACAGGGCCGGTCGCGGGACCCGGGCACCTCACCCGGGTCCCGTGACAACCTCTCGTCGTGCCGGGCCGTCGAGGGGACATGAGTGAGAACGACCTGCTGACCCGGCTCGACGACGAGCTCGCCCACCTGCCGAGCATCCCCCCGACGGCGTACCTCCGCCAGGGGAAGCGGGTGCGGCGCCGCCGGCGCGCGGTCGCTGCCGGCGCGGTGGTGGCGGTCGGTGTGACGGCGGTCCAGGTGCTCGCACCCGGCGCGGGGCGCGAGACCACGATCGCCGAGGAGGTGGCCCCCGACCACGTGGCGCACGTGGACCTGGGCCCCGACCCCGACTACGTCGCACCCGAGCCCCGCAACGCGGTCGAGGCCGTGGACGGGCTCGCCGGCGTCGACTGGTTCACCACGGCCGACATCCCGTCGTGGGCGTCCGAGTACGGCAGCCACGGGCCGGTCGCCCTCACTCCGGACGGGCGCCTGTGGGTCGCCCCCGACGCCGAGGTCGCCCGCACGGTCGTCGATCCCTACCCTCCCGGCGAGGACGGCATCACGGCGTCGTACGCCGTCGAGGCCCGCTGGCAGGATGCGCCCGACGAGCTCGCCGACAGGTTCGTCTGGGTCATCATCGCCACCGACGGCACCGGCCCCGGCACCGGCACCATGGACGAGCCGGGCCGCTGGACCGACGACTTCGAGCTGTGGGTCGACGACGCGACGGCCCACGAGCAGGGCCGCCCGTCCTTCGCCGAGCGGCTGCTGACGTTCGTCGACGACACCACTGACACCGTCGGCGTGGGCGCAGAAGGGGTCGAGCTCCTCCACCAGCAGCGCGACCCCGACCTGGGGCCCGGTTGGGTCCGGCACACCCGAGCGGCGGCCGCGGACGTCGACTGGAGGGGCGTGCGCTGGTACGTCGTGGCGGTCGACCCGAAGGCACGGGGCGCCGTGGTACCAGGTCTACCCGGCCGACACCGCGACCGACTTCGACGACTTCCTGGCCCAGGTCGCCCAGGGGGGACTGTGAGCAGGTCCTACGACTCCTACGTCGAGTTCGTGGCTGCGCGCCAGCCGGCGCTGCGGCGGATCGCCTACGCCGTGTGCCGGGACGACTCACGCGCCGAGGACGTGCTGCAGGAGGCGCTGGTCAAGCTCTACCTCGCGTGGTCGCGCGTGCAGGGCACCGGTCGCGAGGAGGCCTACGCCCGGCGGATCATCGTCAACGCCGACCTCGACCAGCGACGTCGGGCCTGGCACCGCCTCCGGTCCTCGGTGCCCGTCGAGGTCGTCGACCGCCCGGTGACGGATGCCACGGTCGCCGACGACCGCTCGGAGCTGGTCGCGGCGATGCGCCTGCTGCCGCCCATGCAGCGACGCACGGTGGCGCTGCGCCACCTGCTGGGGCTCTCGGTCGAGGAGACCGCGCGCGATCTCGGGATCGGCGAGGGCACCGTCAAGAGCCACGCCTCGCGCGGTCTCGCCGCCCTGCGGACCCACCTCGGGGAGGAGGTCGGCACCCGCTGACGGGGCGTCGTCCGCGAGCCTTCGCGGCCGGCCGTCCACAGGCAGCAGCACCGGAGGGGCGGGGCGTCGGTGGTGCTTGGTAGACAGGTGCCATGACCACCGGGACCCACGACGCCGTCACCGACGAGGTGCGCCTCGCGGCGCGCGAGTCCGCCGAGCGCCACCTGCGCGCCCTCGTCGGTCGCGACGACGCCGTGCTCCGCGAGGACCAGTGGTCCGCGATCGAGGCGCTGGCCGTCGACCGGCGGCGCGCGCTGGTCGTGCAGCGCACCGGGTGGGGCAAGTCGGCGGTCTACTTCGTGGCCACCAAGCTGCTCCGCGAGGCAGGGGCCGGGCCCACGGTCATCGTCAGCCCGCTGCTGGCGCTGATGCGCAACCAGATCGCCGCCGCCGAGCGCGCCGGGATCCGGGCGGTGACGATCAACTCGACCAACATCGACCAGTGGCAGCCGATCCACGACCAGATCAACGGCGGCGAGGTCGACGTGCTGCTGGTCAGCCCCGAGCGGCTCAACAACCCCGGCTTCCGCGACGAGGTCCTCCCGCGCCTGGCCGCCACCTGCGGCCTGCTGGTCGTCGACGAGGCCCACTGCATCTCCGACTGGGGCCACGACTTCCGCCCCGACTACCGGCGGCTCCGCACGCTGCTGGCCGAGCTCCCCTCCGGCATCCCGGTGCTGGCCACCACCGCCACGGCCAACGCCCGCGTCACCGCCGACGTCGCCGAGCAGCTCGGTGTCCACGCCGACGGCACGGCCGGTGCCGAGGTGCTGGTCCAGCGCGGCACCCTCGACCGCGAGTCGCTGCGCCTCGGTGTCGTCCAGCTGAGGACGGCCGAGCAGCGCCTGGCCTGGCTGGCCGACCACCTGGTCGAGCAGCCCGGCTCCGGCATCGTCTACTGCCTCACCGTCGCCGCGACCCAGGAGGTCGCGGGCTACCTCCGCGACCGCGGCCTCGAGGTGGCGGCGTACTCCGGGCAGACCGAGGCCGACGAGCGTCACGCGCTGGAGCAGGCGCTCGTCGACCGACGGGTCAAGGCGCTGGTCGCCACGAGCGCGCTGGGGATGGGCTTCGACGCCAGCCTCGGCTTCGTGATCAACCTCGGCGCCCCGTCGTCGCCCGTGTCCTACTACCAGCAGGTCGGCCGCGCCGGCCGCGGCACCGACGACGCCACGGTGGTGCTGCTCCCGCAGGTCGAGGACCGCGACATCTGGGCCTACTTCGCCTCCTTGGGCTTCCCGCGCGAGGAGCAGGTGCGCGAGACACTGGCCGCGCTCGCCGACTCCGAGCGCCCGCTGTCCACCGCCACCATCGAGACGCGCGTCGAGCTCGGCCGCAACCGCCTCGAGTCGATGCTCAAGGTCCTCGACGTCGACGGTGCGGTCCAGCGCGTCCAGGGAGGGTGGGTCGCGACCGGACGGCCCTGGCACTACGACGCCGAGCGCTACGCCCGGGTCGCGGAGGCCCGCGAGCGCGAGCAGCAGGCGATGCTGGGCTACCTCCGCACGACCGAGTGCCGCATGCGATACCTCCGCGAGCAGCTCGACGACCCCGACGCCGCCGACTGCGGTCGTTGCGACAACTGCGGGGGGCTGACGCTGTCCACGAGCGTCAGCGAGGCGGCCGTCGCCGAGGCCGGTGAGCGGCTCTCGCGCCCGGGCGTCGTGCTCGAGCCGCGCAAGATGTGGCCGACCGCGCTGGGCAACCTGGGCCTCGACCTCAAGGGCAAGATCAGCGACGCCGCCGAGCCCGGCCGCGTCGTCGCCCGCCTCACCGACCTCGGTCACGGCCAAGCGCTGCGCGCGCTCTTCCGCGAGGACACCCCTGACGGCCCGGTGCCGCCCGCGCTGGCGCAGGCGGTGATGGACGTGATGAAGGACTGGGCCCCGGCATGGTCGAGCCGACCCGACGCCATCGTCGTGGTGGAGTCCGCGACCCGACCCACCCTGGGCCGCGACCTCGCGGAGAACCTGTCGCGGGTGATGCAGGTCCCGCTCGTCGGCACGTGGGCGATCCGCGACCCGAGCGTCCCGCCCCGCGCCGGGCAGTCCAACTCCGCGCAGCGCGTCGCCGCCGTCCGGCGCCGCGGCGGGCTCGACGCGGAGGTCCCCCCGGGCGCCACCGTCCTGCTCGTCGACGACCAGGTCGCCACCGGCTGGACCCTGACGGTGGCCGCCGCGGCGATCCGCGCCGCTGGGGCCTCCGCGGTCCTGCCGCTCGCCCTCGCCACCCAGGGCTGACGCCGGCGGCTGCNNCCGCCGGCGGGCGTCGTACGCCGGGCCGGACAACGGCAGCGGCCCGCCCTCCGGAGGGAGGACGGGCCGCGGACGTCGTACGGACGACTCGTGCGGGGGCGGGTCAGTGACCCATCACCGCGGTCGGGTCGACCGGGGCGACCTTCCTGCGGGGCAGGAAGGCGGCCGGGATCAGGCAGCAGGCGACGAGGATCGTGGCGACGATGAAGACGGTCGCGAAGGCGTCGGCCATGTCGCTGGCGATCAGCTGACCGATGTTGCCCATCTGGTCCGGCGAGATGCCGAACTGCTCGAGCACCGCGGCGACCTTGGACTGGTCGTCGCCGGCCTCCGCGAGGGCCTGACCGGCGGCGGCGTACCGCGAGTCCTTGATCTCGTTGGTGAGGATCACCGAGAACAGCGCCGTGCCGATCGAGGCCGCCACCTGCTGGGTGATGTTGAGCAGCGTGGAGCCGCGGGCGACGTTGTGCGCGGTGAGCGTGGCCAACGCCGCGGTCATGATCGGCATCATCGTGCCGCCCATGCCGAGACCCATGATGAAGAGCGCGCCCAGGATGTAGGCGTAGGAGGTGTCGGCGCCGATCTGGGTGAACATCGCCATGCCGACGGTGATCACGGTGATGCCGGCGAGCACGATCTTCCCGGGACCGATCTTGTCGGCCAGGATGCCGGCGATCGGCATGGTGATCATGGCGCCGACGCCCTGCGGGGCCAGCAGCCAGCCGGTGTCGAGCGTGCCCTCGCCGCGGACCTGGATGAAGTAGAGCGGGAAGAGCAGCGAGGCACCGAAGAACGCGATCGCGAAGAGCATCATTGCGATCACGGCGACGGTCATGTTCTTGTTGGCGAACAGGCGCAGCTCGACCAGCGGGTGGATGTTGCGGCGGTTGAGGGCCCACGGCACGAACGCCACGATCAGCACGACGCCGAGCACCATCGGCACCATCACCCGCGCGGCCATCGCGGTGCCCTCCTCGGGGATCGAGCTGACGCCGTAGAGGAACGCGGCGAGGCCGGGGGAGAGCAGCAGCATGCCGATCCAGTCGAAGGTCTCCGACGGCGACACGTCGTCGCGAGGCAGCACCACCGAGGCGTAGACGATCGCGGCGATGCCGATCGGCAGGTTGATCAGGAAGATCCAGTGCCACGACGCGCTCTCGATCAGCGCGCCGCCGATGATCGGGCCGAAGATCGGGCCGAGGAGCATCGGGATGCCGAGCACGGCCATCACGCGGCCCACACGCTCGGGACCGGCGGCGCGGGTCAGGATCGTCATGCCGAGCGGCATCAGCATGCCGCCGCCGAGGCCCTGCAGGACGCGGAAGAGCACCAGCATCTCCAGCGACGTGGCCGCGGCGCACAGCACCGAGCCGGCGGTGAAGAGGGCGACCGCGAGGAGGTAGAGGCGCTTGGTGCCGAAGCGGTCGGCGGCCCAGCCGGTGAGCGGGATGACGCTGGCGAGGGCCAGCGTGTAGCCGGTCATCGTCCACGCGACCTCGGCCGCGGTGGCATCGAACTCCTGCTGGAAGGTGTTCAGGGCGACGGAGACGACGGTGATGTCGAGGATCGACATGATGGCGCCGAGGACGACGACGCCGGCCACCATCAGGACGCCCTTGTCGAGCTTGTCGGAGCTGTCCGGCTGGATCCCGCCGGGGGAGGTCTGGGTGCTGGTCACCGGTCGAGTTTATTGGTTGACGACGACAACGACCCAATCGTTTTCGCGGTGGGCTGCGTCACCTGGGGGCAGGCGCCCTCACGTCGCGGGGACGCCGTCGAGGTCCTCGATCCGCGCCAGGCTCGGGTTGCGCACCTCCTGCAGCCCGCGCGCGACGTCCTCGACCTCCCGCATCACGCGCAGCGTGTTGCGGCAGGTGAGGCGGGCCAGGTCGTCGGTCGACCAGCCGCGGTCGGCGAGCGCCGCCAGCAGCGCGGGGTACGTCGAGACGTCCTCGAGGCCGGTGGGCAGCACCTCGACGCCGTCGTAGTCCCCGCCGAGCCCGACGTGGTCGACGCCGGCCACCTCGCGCACGTGCTCCACGTGGGCGACGACGTCGTCGAGCGTCGCGGTCGGTGCCGGGTGGTCGAGCCGCCAGGCGTCCTCGAAGGCGGCGAACCGCACCCCGTCGGCCTCCGCGACACCCTCCGCCTCGGCGGCCGCGACGAGCTCGCGGTGCGAGTCGGCACAGGCGGCGTTCACGAACTTGGGCACGAAGGTCACCATGCACACGCCGCCGCCGCGGGCCGTCGCCTCGAGCACGTCGTCCGGCGCGTTGCGCGGGCTGTCGGTGACGGCGCGGGCGGAGCTGTGGCTGAAGATCACCGGCGCCTCGGTGACGGCCAGCGCGTCGCGCATGGTGTCGGCCGAGACGTGCGAGAGGTCGACCATCATCCCGACCCGGTTCATCTCCCGGACCACCTCGCGCCCGAAGGCGGTCAGCCCGCCCGCTACCGGACGGTCCGTGGCGGAGTCGGCCCACGGGGTGTTCGCGTTGTGGGTGAGCGTCAGGTAGCGCACCCCGAGGCGGTGCAGCTGGCGCAGGGTGCCGAGCGAGCTGGCGATCGAGTGCCCGCCCTCGGCGCCGGCCAGGGAGGCGATCCGGTCGGTGGCCCACGCCTCCTCGACCTCGTCGGCGGTGGTCGCCCACGCGAGCTGGTCGGCGTACCTGCGGGTCAGCTCGCGCGCCGCGTCGACCTGCTCGAGCGTGGCGCTGACCGCGGCGTCGCCGGTGAGCCGGGTGGGGACGTAGACCGACCAGAACTGCGCGCCCATCCCGCCCGCGCGCATGCGGGGCAGGTCGGTGTGGGTCGGCGTGCCGCCCGCCCCGACGTCGAGCCGGTCGAAGTCGTACGCCGCCCGCGCCCGCGCCTCCCACATCAGGTCGTTGTGCCCGTCGACGACGGGGTGGGCGGCCAGCAGCGCGGAGACGTCCATGCCCGCGACGCTAACCGACCTGCACCCCTGGGTCCGCCCGGGAAAACCCGGCTAGGCGGGGGAATCCGGGGTTCTCGTGGCTTGCAAGGCACCAGAACCACGAACAACCCCGGCTAGGCGGGGGAACCCGAGACACAGCGCCACGGCCCCCGCCAGGAACTCCCTGTCGGTGTGAGGCGTTAGCGTCCTCGTGCCCGCCCACCGCGGGGACAGGAAGGGTGTGCATGAGTTTCGTCCCGGTCACCGGTCCCGCCAGGCTGCTGGTGGGGGAGCCGCCCCGGGAGGGCTCGGTCGAGTTCACCGACGAGCGCCGCACGATCGTGATGCCGGTCCGCGGCGCGCTGCCGGTGCTGGCGAAGGTCCGCGACCAGGACGACCTGCACCCCTCCGTCGCCCTGCTGGCCGGGGCCGCGCTGATGGGCCTCCAGCTCGTCGCCGCCGGGCGGTTCGCGCCCGAGCCGGGTGGGCGGCACTGGCAGGTCGCGGGCCTCGATGCCGACGACGAGCGCCGCATCGCCGACCTGGTGCGCGCCCGCGCCCACGACGGCCACGACGCGGCCACCGCGGAGGGCACCGTCCGGGCGCTCCTCGACGCGATCGCCGACACGGTCCCCCGCACGTCGCCCGGCACCTCGCGCCACCGCGCCCGTGCCACGGCCCCGCCGCCCGCCCCGGTCAGCCCCGACGACTTCAGCGACCGGCTCCAGCAGCGCATCGCCCGGATCCGCTCTCGCGGCCGCGACGACCGTCCCCACCTGGTCTCGGTGTCGTTCCGGGTCGAGGCCGACGAGGAGGAGCTCGTCGCCGGCGCCGTACGCCTGGTGACGCAGGTCCACGCGGTCGACAACGCCGCCCACGTGGCCGACGCCGCCGAGCTCTGGGAGGACGTCGGGCCCGACGCGGCCCACGGCTTCGGCGAGCGGGCCCGCACCCACGCCGCCATCGCGCTGCGCTCGGCCGCCGACGCCTGGCCGGTCCTCGACCGGCTGCTCGACCTGCGGGTGCCCGACGAGATCGTGCTCGACTCCGACGAGATCCTCTCGCTGCTCGACCACGGGGCCGCGGCGCTGACCGAGGCCGGGCACCAGGTGATGTGGCCGAAGTACCTCGACCGCGACGTCACCCAGCGCGTCGAGCTCGGCCGCCGCTCCTCGGCCGGCCCCCGCGAGGAGGCGCTGCACGACGGGCTGTTCGGGCCGCAGGCCCTCTTCGGGTTCGAGTGGCAGCTCTCGCTGCACGGCGAGGAGCTCACCGAGGAGGAGATGGACGAGCTGGCCCGCACCACCAGCCCCATCATCAAGCTGCGCGACAACTGGGTGGCCGTCGACTCCGGCGTCATCAAGCGGGCCCGCAAGCGGCTGATCCGCACGGTCACCCCGGTGCAGGCCATCGCAGCGACCCTCACCGGCGTCGTCGACGTGGAGGACGTCCCCTACGAGGCGGTCGTCGGCGCCAGCCTGCTCAAGGTCCGCGAGCGCCTCGCCGCGGCGACGACCGGTGAGCTCGTCGACGTCCCGGTCGCATTGCGGGCCGAGCTGCGCGACTACCAGCGCCGCGGCCTGTCCTGGCTGGCCGAGCTCACCTCGCTCGGCCTGGGTGCCTGCCTGGCCGACGACATGGGCCTGGGCAAGACCGTCACGGTCATCGCGCTCCACCTCCACCGTCAGGAGCGTGGTCTCGAGGCTCGCTCCGCTCGCACCTCGACCGACGACGGGCGGGAGCGTGGCGCGGGCGGACCGACGCTCGTCGTGTGCCCGGCGTCGCTGCTGGGCAACTGGGAGGCCGAGATCCGCCGCTTCGCACCGGGAGTCGCCGTACGCCGCCACCACGGCAGCGCGCGCGACCTCGGCGACGTCGGCACGGGCTTCGTGCTGACCACCTACGGCACCATGCGCAACGACGCCGCCCTGCTCGCCGAGGTGCCGTGGGACCTCGTGGTCGCCGACGAGGCGCAGCACGTGAAGAACGCACGCTCGGCCGCCGCGCGGGCGCTGCGCACGATCCCCAGCGCCGCCCGGGTCGCGCTCACCGGCACCCCGGTCGAGAACGACCTCACCGAGCTCTGGGCCATCCTCGACTGGGCGATCCCCGGGCTGCTCGGCAGCCGCAACGCCTTCCGCAAGGTGTGGGCGGGCCCGATCGAGTCCGGCCTCGAGCCGACCAAGGCGCGACAGTTCGCCGACCTCATCGGCCCGTTCCTGCTGCGCCGCCGCAAGTCCGACCCGGGCATCGCGCCCGAGCTGCCGCCCAAGACCGAGACCGACCACGTGCTGGGGCTCAGCCGCGAGCAGGTCGTGCTCTACGAGACCCTCGTGCGCGAGTCGATGCGTCGCATCGAGGAGGCCGACGAGGAGACCCGCCGCGGGCTCGTGCTGGCGCTGCTCACCGGCCTGAAGCAGATCTGCAACCACCCGGCCCACTTCCTGCGCCAGGCCAACCCCAAGCTGCGTGGGCGCTCGGAGAAGCTCGAGCTGCTCGACGAGCTCGTCGGCACGGTGGTCGCCGAGGACGGCGCGATCCTGCTCTTCACCCAGTACGTCGCGATGGCCCGGCTGCTCGAGCGGCACCTCGCCACCACCGGCGTGCCCCACCAGCTGCTCCACGGCGGCACGCCCGTGCGCGAGCGCGAGGCGATGGTCGCGCGGTTCCAGGCCGGCGAGGTGCCGGTGTTCCTGCTCTCGCTCAAGGCCGGCGGCACGGGCCTCAACCTCACCCGCGCCGACCACGTGATCCACTTCGACCGCTGGTGGAACCCCGCCGTCGAGGACCAGGCCACCGACCGGGCCTACCGCATCGGCCAGACCCGCCCGGTGCAGGTGCACCGCTTCGTCACCGAGGGCACGATCGAGGAGCGGATCGCCGAGCTGCTGAGGCGCAAGCGCTCGCTCGCCGACTCGGTGCTGGCGCGGGGCGAGACCGCGCTCACCGAGCTCTCCGACGCCGAGCTCCGCGACCTCGTCGAGCTCCGCCCCGGCGGCCGGCGATGACCACCTCGACCACGCACCCCCGGCTCCCCCCGCGACGCGGCGGCGGCACCGGCACCTGGTGGAGCAAGGCCGTGCTCCGCGCGGTCGAGGAGGCCGCCTACGGCGAGAAGGAGCTGCGCGCCGGACGGGCGCTCGCCCGCGCCGGCGCGGTCGGCGCGATCACCGTCTCCGACGGCGGCGCGGTGGCGGCCGTCACCGACGGCGACGACGCGTGGACCGTGGAGGTCACCGTTCCCGTCCTGGACGGGCCCGACGCCGCCACCGTCACCGAGCTGGTCGCGGCGGAGTCCGGCCGGGTGGGCGCGCTCCTCGCCGGGCAGCTGCCGCACGCCTTCGTCGAGGCGGTGGAGGAGGCGGGGGTCGAGCTGCTGCCCTACGGCGGCGAGCTGGGCTCGGCGTGCTCGTGCGACTCCTGGCTCGACCCCTGCCCCCACGCGGTCGCCGTGCTGACCCAGCTCGCGTGGCTGATCCAGGCCGACCCGTTCGTGCTCACCCACCTGCGCGGGCTGCCCCGCGAGGTCGTGCTGCGCGAGCTGCACCGGATCACCGCCCCCCGCGCCGGCACCGCGACCGCGCCGGAGGACGGCGTACCCGACGAGGTCGACGACCTCGCCGTCGCCGAGGAGGCCGCGGCCCGCGCGGCCCGCCTGCTCGAGCGCGGCGCCACCGCCGACTCCTGGTGAGCGTCCGGCCTGCCGTCCGCCGTGATGCTTCACCATGGGATGTCGCTGGACCCGCGCTTCCCCGTGGAAGGAGCGTGAGGGAAGTGCGGCTTCGCCGACATCCCATGGTGGAGCCGGCAGGTGCCGGCGGACGGCGACGGCGGGAGGCCTCAGAGACCGAGGGCGCCGTGCGCCATCTCCCGCAGCACCTCGTGGAGCTGGGGGTCGGGGAGCCGGCCGCTGTGGGGGGTCGAGTTGAGCAGCCCGAAGAGGACGTGGGCGCGGGTGCGGGAGGCCTCCGTGGTCACCGAGGGGTCGAGCAGCCGGACCTGGTCGGCCCACAGGTCGACGTAGGCGCGCTGGAGCGTGCGCACCCGCTCGCGGGCCTCGTCGGGCAGGCTGCTCCAGTCGCGGTCCTGCACGACGATCAGCGCGCGGTGGTCGATCGCGAACTCGATGTGCCACTCCACCAGCGCCTCGAGCGCGGCGCGCGGACCGTCGGCGCCCGCGACGCGACGCCGGCCCTGGTCGAGCAGGGTCTCGCTGATCGAGACCAGCATCTCGGCCAGCATCGCGTCCTTCGACTCGAAGTGCTTGTAGAGCGCGGGGCCGGAGATCCCGCAGGCCGAGCCGAGCTCGGCGACCGAGACGCCGTGGAAGCCGCGGGCGGCGAAGAGCTCGGCCGCGATGCCGAGGATCTGCTGCCGACGAGGGGTCACGAGGTCGAGGTTAGTGGTGATTAACCCGGTCGACGGCAGGCGCCGGACCGTGGACGGTGCACGACGCGACGGCGCCTCCCAGACGGCGAGCGGAATCAACGGTCCTCCCTGTGGGCCGGCACAGGTGGCCGCTCCCCCCAGCGGCCACCGACCCCCACGGTCCGTGCCGACGCGGACGATCCTCCCGAGGCGGGCCCCGGCTGTCAGTGGTGCCAGCACCACCGTGCGCGCACCGGCGGTGTGGTGCCCGCTCTACCGACGGGTGCGGGCGGGCGTGGCTACGCTGCGGCCATGCCTGCCATCCGCGTCGTCCTCGCCGAGGACGGCGACCTGCTCCGCGCGGGTGTCCTGGCCCTCCTCGCGGCGTACGACGACATCGACGTCGTCGCGACCGCCACCAACCTGCCGGAGCTGCTGGCCGTCGTCGCGGAGCACCGGCCCGACGTGCTGCTCACCGACATCCGGATGCCTCCCGACTTCACCGACGAGGGCATCCGCGCCGCCGCCGAGCTGCGCCGCACGCAGCCGGGCCTCGGGGTCGTGGCGCTGACGCAGTACTCCGACGTCGAGTACGCCCTCGACCTGGTGCGCGAGGGCAGCGACGGTCGTGGGTACCTGCTCAAGGAGCGCGTCGCGGACGTCGACGAGCTGGTCGCCGCGCTGCGCACGGTCGCCGCCGGCGGGTCGGTCATCGACCAGATCGTCGTCGACGCGCTGCTCGCCACCAGCGCCCGGCGCCACGACTCGCTGCTCGACCGGCTCACCCCGCGCGAGCTCGAGGTGCTGGCGATGGTGGCCCGCGGGATGACCAACGGCGCGATCGCCGCCGACCTCGTCGTCACCGATCGCGCCGTGGAGAAGCACATCAACTCGATCCTCACCAAGCTCGACCTCCCCGCCGACGCTCCCGTGCACCGTCGGGTGGCGGCCACGCTCGTCTTCCTCAGCGAGGCGGGCGTGGGCGGCGGGGTGTCGCCGCGCGGATGAGCCGGTTGCTGGCCGGCTGGGACGGCCTGGACCCGGCCCTGCGGTGGCTGCTGCGCATCAACCTGATCGCCCTGACCACCGCGACGACGCTGCTCGCGGCGGCGTACTTCATGGGCTTCCGGCACACCGCCGTCGAGATCGACCTCGCGGTGATGGCGGTCTCGATCGTGGTGATGCTCGTGACCCCGCCGCTGTGCCGGCGCTGGGGCGCCCCGGCCGCGATCACCGGCCTGACCGGGTCGGCCCTGCTCTTCGCGGTCGGTGGCACGTGGGCCACGCCCAACCTCAGCCCGCTGACCGCCCTGCTCACGATGGTGCCGCTGCTGGTGGGCTTCCCGTACCTCTCGCAGCGGTGGATCGGTGCGCTGATGGTGGTGGCCGTCATCGGCAGTGCGGGGGTGGCCGCGCTGGGGGAGTACCGCCGCGTGGGCAACGTCGAGGACGTCTGGTGGGTCAACGCGCTGGTGATCGCCTGCTCGCTCCCGACCGGCGTGGTCATCGTGGTCCACCTGGTGCGCGACGCCTACGTGCGGCTGCGCGCCCAGGCCGACGAGCTGGCCGGGTCGCGCACGCGGATCGTGGAGGTGGCCGACGCCGCCCGGCGCAGCCTCGAGCGCGACCTGCACGACGGCGCCCAGCAGCACCTGCTGGCGATGAGCGTGACCATCGAGCGGGCCCGCAAGGAGCTGCAGGCCGGGCGTGCCGACGGGGCGGGCGCACTGCTGGAGCAGCTCGCCGCCGACAACCGCGACGTGCTGCTCGAGCTGCGCGAGCTGGCCCGCGGCATCTACCCGCCGCTGCTCACCGAGCGCGGCCTCGTGGCCGCGGTCCAGTCGACGGCCCGCCGCTCGGCGGTGCCGGTGACGCTCGACGTCGCGCAGGTCGAGCGGCACAGCCAGCAGGTCGAGGCGGCGGCGTACTTCTGCATCCTCGAGGCGATGACCAACGCGGTGAAGCACTCGGGGGCCGACGAGCTGCTGGTGGTGCTGCGCGGTCGCCCGCACCTCAGCTTCACCGTGTCCGACTCCGGGCGCGGGTTCGACCCGGAGTCGGTGACCCGCGGCGGGCTCGTCGGCATGGCGGCGCGCATCGAGGCGGTCGGCGGCCGGCTGCACCTGCACACCGCACCCGGGCAGGGCACCCGGCTGGTGGGGGAGTTCCCGCCACTGGACGCTCCGGGTTAACGATCGCTAACCTGAGGTGGTGCCCGAGCCCCAGACCCCCCCGACCATGCGCGAGCTCGTCGACGACCTGCGTGACCGGCTCGCCCGGGTCCGCCAGGGCGGCTCGGAGAGCGCGCGGCGCAAGCACACCGACCGCGGCAAGCTCCTCGTCCGCGACCGCGTCGACCGCCTGCTCGACCCCGGCAGCCCGTTCCTGGAGCTCGCTCCCCTCGCCGCCTACGGCATGTACGGCAGCGACGGCGACGACTACGCCGTCCCGTCCGCCGGCGTCGTCGGCGGCATCGGCCGGGTGTCGGGCCGCGAGTGCGTGATCGTCGCCAACGACGCGACGGTCAAGGGCGGCACCTACTACCCGATGACGGTCAAGAAGCACCTGCGTGCCCAGGCGATCGCCGCGGAGAACCGCCTGCCGTGCCTCTACCTCGTCGACTCCGGCGGTGCGTTCCTGCCGATGCAGGACGAGGTCTTCCCCGACCGCGAGCACTTCGGGCGGATCTTCTTCAACCAGGCGAACATGTCGGCCCGCGGCATCCCGCAGGTCGCCAGCGTGATGGGCTCGTGCACCGCGGGCGGCGCCTACGTGCCGGCGATGTCCGACGAGACGGTGATCGTGCGCGACCAGGGCACGATCTTCCTCGGCGGCCCGCCGCTGGTGAAGGCCGCGACCGGCGAGGTCGTCACGGCCGAGGACCTCGGCGGGGGTGACGTGCACGCCCGCACCTCCGGCGTGGTCGACCACCTCGCCGAGGACGACGCGCACGCGCTGGCTATCGTGCGCTCGATCGTCGACACCCTCCCGCCCGTCGCCCCCGCGCGCACCCCCGCCGCCGAGGTGGAGGAGCCCCACGAGGCGCCGGAGTCGATCTACGACGTCGTCCCCACCGACACCCGCACCCCCTACGACGTGCGCGAGGTGATCCGCCGCGTCGTCGACGGCAGCCGCTTCCACGAGTTCAAGAAGCTCTACGGCGACACCCTCGTCTGCGGCTTCGCGCGGATCCACGGCTACGAGGTCGGCATCGTGGCCAACAACGGCATCCTCTTCAGCGAGTCGGCGCTCAAGGGCGCCCACTTCATCGAGCTGTGCAACCAGCGCGGCATCCCGCTGGTCTTCCTGCAGAACATCACCGGCTTCATGGTCGGGCGCGAGTACGAGAACAAGGGCATCGCCCGTGACGGCGCCAAGCTCGTCACGGCCGTCGCCTGCAGCGTGGTCCCGAAGTTCACCGTCGTGATCGGTGGCTCGTTCGGAGCGGGCAACTACGGCATGTGCGGGCGCGCCTACGACCCGCGCTTCCTCTGGATGTGGCCCAACGCCCGGATCTCGGTGATGGGCGGCGAGCAGGCGGCCGGCGTCCTGTCGACCGTGCGCCGCGACGGCCTCGAGGCCCGCGGCGAGGAGTGGTCGGCCGAGGACGAGGAGGCCTTCAAGGCGCCGATCCGCGCCCAGTACGAGGAGCAGGGCAGCCCCTACTACGCCAGCGCCCGCCTCTGGGACGACGGCATCATCGACCCCGCCGACACCCGCCGCGTGCTCGGCATGGCGCTCGGCGCGACGTCGTACACCCCGATCCCCGAGCCGTCCTACGGCATCTTCCGGATGTGAGCACCGTGAACACTGTCCTGATCGCCAACCGCGGCGAGATCGCGCTGCGCGTGATCCGCACCGCCCGCCGCCTCGGCTGGCGCACGATCGCGATCCACACCGACCTCGACGCCCGCGCGCCGCACGTGCGGGCCGCCGACACGGCCGTGCGGGTCGGGTCGTACCTCGACGTCGACGAGGTCGTGGCCGCCGCGCGCGAGTCGGAGGCCGGGTTCGTGCACCCGGGCTACGGCTTCCTGTCCGAGCGTGCGCCCTTCGCGCGGGCGCTGGCCGAGGCGGGGATCACCCTGGTCGGCCCGTCGGGCGACGTGATGGACGCGATGGGCCGCAAGGACGCCGCCCGCGACGTCGCGGTGGCCGCCGGGGTGCCGGTCGTGCCCTCCTACGGCCTCGACGAGGACCTGGCGACCTTCGCCTACCCGGTGCTGGTCAAGGCCGCCGCCGGCGGTGGCGGCAAGGGCATGCGCGTCGTCCGCAGCGCCGCGGAGCTGCCGGAGGCCCGCGCGGCCGCGGCGCGCGAGGCTGCGTCGTCGTTCGGCGACGACACCCTGCTGATCGAGAAGTACGTCGAGTCCGGCCGCCACGTCGAGGTGCAGGTCCTCGGCGACACCCACGGCACGGTCCTGCACTTCTTCGAGCGCGACTGCTCCACCCAGCGCCGGCACCAGAAGGTGCTGGAGGAGGCGCCCGCGCCCACCATCACCGACGCGCAGCGCTCCGCCATCACCTCCGCCGCCGTCGCGCTGGCCGAGCAGTGCGGCTACGTCGGCGCCGGCACCGTCGAGCTGCTCCTCGACAACGCCACCGGCGAGTTCTACTTCCTCGAGATGAACACCCGGCTCCAGGTCGAGCACCCGGTGACCGAGGAGGTCACGCGGGTGCGCGGCGGGCGGGTGGACCTGGTGGAGCTCCAGCTCCGCGTGGCCACCGGAGAGCCGATCGGCATCTCCCAGGACGAGGTCACGCTCGAGGGCCACGCGATCGAGGCGCGGGTCTACGCCGAGGACTCCTTCCACGGCTTCCTCCCGCAGGCCGGCGTCGCGACCCACGTCGCCTGGGCCGGCGGTGAGGGGATCCGGGTCGACCACGCGCTTGAGTCCGGCCAGGAGGTCAGCACGTCCTACGACCCGATGCTCGGCAAGGTCGTCGCGGTCGGCGCGGACCGCGAGGAGGCCCGCCGGCGGCTGGTGGACGCCCTCGGCCGCACCGTGGTCGCCGGGCTGACCACCAACACCGGCTTCCTGCGGGTGCTCGCCGACTCCGACGAGTTCCGCGACTGCACGATCGACACCGCCTGGCTCGACCACCACGAGGTGCCCGAGCCCGACGACGCCGAGGCCCGGCAGCTCGCCGCGGCCGCGCTGGTGGGGCCGACCGGCACCGGTCCCTGGCGGGCCGACGGCTGGCGCCTCGGCGCTGGTCCGGCGCCCGTCCGGGTCGTCGTGGGCACCGAGCTGGTCGACGTACGACCCGACGCGGCGCCCCGCGACGCCTTCGTGAAGGTCACGACCGGGTCCGTCGAGGTCGTCGACCGCGGGCAGCGGTTCGTCCTGGAGCGGCCCGACCCGTTCGGCGACCACGCGGCCGCCGCAGGCGACGGCACGCTGCTCGCGCCGATGCCCGGCACCGTGCTCGCCGTCGACGTCGCCGAGGGCCAGGCCGTGGCCGCGGGTGAGACGCTGGGCGTGATGGAGGCGATGAAGATGGAGCTCGCGCTCAAGGCGCCCTTCGCCGGCACCGTGACCTCGGTCGGCGCGGCAGCGGGCGACCTGGTCAAGCTCGGCGCGGTGCTCTTCACGGTGGAGCCCACCGATGACTGAGCGCACGCCCGGGCTCCCGATGACCGTCCGCGCCGACGGTCTCCCGTCGGCGGTCACGATCTACGAGGTCGGTCCGCGCGACGGCCTGCAGAACGAGAAGGCGATCGTGCCGGTCGCGGTGAAGGCGGAGTTCGTCCGTCGTCTCGTCGCGGCCGGGCTCCCGGTCGTCGAGGCCACCTCGTTCGTCCACCCGCGCTGGGTCCCGCAGCTCGCGGACGCCGCCGAGCTGATGACCGAGCTGGGCGATGCCGGCCGCCACCTGCCCGTGCTGGTGCCCAACGAGCGCGGCCTCGACCGTGCGCTCGAGCTCGGGCTGGAGCACGTGGCGATCTTCGGCAGCGCCACCGAGACCTTCGCGACCAAGAACCTCAACCGCACCTTCGACGAGCAGTTCGCGATGTTCGAGCCCACCGTCGCGCGTGCCCGCGAGGCCGGGATGGACGTGCGGGCCTACGTCTCGATGTGCTTCGGCGACCCGTGGGAGGGAGCCGTGCCGCTCGAGCAGGTCGTCACCGCCGGCACGCGGTTGCTCGACCTGGGCGCGAGCCAGCTGAGCATCGGCGACACGATCGGCGTCGCGACGGCCGGTCACGTCACGGCCCTCGTCGCGGCGTTCGCCGAGGCGGGCGTCGGCACCGACCGCCTCGCGATGCACTTCCACGACACCTACGGCCAGGCGCTGGCCAACACCTTCTCCGCGCTCCAGGCGGGCATCACCACCTTCGACGCCAGCGCCGGCGGCCTCGGCGGCTGCCCCTACGCGAAGTCGGCCACCGGCAACCTCGCCACCGAGGACCTGGTCTGGATGCTCGACGGCCTCGGCATCGAGCACGGCGTCGACCTCGACGCCGTCGTGGCCACCAGCACCTGGATGGCCGGCGAGCTCGGGCGTCCGAGCCCCAGCGCCGTCGTGCGCGCCCTCGGCTCCGCCGGGTAGTCCGCCGGCCCTCCGCCCGCGGGTGGCGGGATACGACATGCCGCGGGGCGATCGGCATGTCGTCTGCCGCCAGGGTGGGTGGCGTACGGCGGCGGCTGGACTGAGGGTGGCGGCGTACGACGTGCCACGGGGCGATCGGCATGTCGTCTGCCGCCAGGGTGGGCGGCGTACGGCACCGGCGGGGTGAGGGTGGCGGCGTACGACGTGCCACGGGGCGATCGGCATGTCGTCTGCCGCCAGGGTGGGCCGGCGCAGCCCCAGCGCGGCCACCTCGACCTCGGAGACGCCGCCGGGTGGTCCACCGGCAGGTGGTCCGGGCGACGCCCGTCGGCCAGCCGCTTCCCGGTGGACCACCCCGCTCGGGCAGAATCAGCGCCATGAGTCGTGTCGTCCACCTGCACATCGGGGCACCCAAGACCGGCACGACGTACCTCCAGGACCGGCTCCGCCTCAACGCGCCGTCGCTGGCCCGGCACGGGGTGACGATCCCCGCCACCAGGCCCGGGCAGACCGACATGTTCCACTTCCGCGCGGCGCTCGACCTCCTCGACCAGGACTGGGGCGGCGCGCCCGGGCACGCCAAGGGCGCCTGGGACGCGATGCTGCGCCGCGTCGACCGGGCCGAGGGCAACGTGGTGATCAGCCACGAGATCCTCGCCGGGGCCAAGCCCGACAAGATCGCCAAGGCGCTCAACGACCTGGCCGACCACGAGGTGCACGTCGTGTACTCCGCACGCGACCTCGGCCGGCAGCTCCCTGCGGCGTGGCAGGAGTCGATCAAGCAGGGCCGCAAGTGGAGCTTCCGCCGTTTCATCAACCGCTACGAGCGCGGCAGCGCGTTCTTCTTCCGCCAGGCCCTCGACCTGCCGGACGTCCTCGGCGCCTGGGGCGCCAAGCTCCCCCCGGAGCGCGTCCACGTCGTGACGGTCCCGCACGACCGCGGCCCCGACGGGGACGAGCTGTGGCTGCGGTTCTGCCGCGCCTTCCGCATCGACCCGGCCTGGGCGCCGCTCGACTCCGAGCGCGACAACCGCTCGCTCGGCATCGCGGAGACCTCGCTGCTGCGCAAGCTCAACCGCCGGCTCGAGCTGGGCGTGCACCGCGACCCGGTCTACGACAACCTCATCCGCGAGCAGCTCGCGCAGGAGGTCCTGGTGGCGCGCGACGCGTGGCCGGTGCGGCTGCCGCCGGAGCGCTACGACCTCGCCGAGCAGCACGGCGAGCGGTGGATCGAGTGGATCAAGGCCAGCGGCGTCGACGTCATCGGCGACCTCGACGACCTCAGGCCGCGCCGCCCCGCGGACGACGAGGAGTGGCGCAACCCCGACCGCGTCCGGGCCAAGCTCGAGCTCGGCGCCGCGCTCGACGCCCTCGAGGTGATGACCCGGGAGGCGGCCGAGAGCCGGGCCCGGTCGAGCGTGGGGGGCAGGCTCCGCACCACGGCACGTCGACTGCGCGACCGTTGAGCACCCGCGCCCAGGCGTGGGTGGCCCACCTGCGCTCCGGGGGGACCACGCCCTGGCTGTCCTGGACCGCGGCCGCTTCCGCCGCGGCCGCGGACGGGCCGGTGCCCGGTGCCCAGCAGCTCGAGCTGCTGCGACGGATCAACCTGGCCGCCGGTGGCACCCCCGTGCCGGGGCTGGCCGACCGGGTCCTCACCGCTCCGGCCGCCGGACGCGGCAGGGCCGACCTCCCGCTGGTCGGCCTCGACGTGCCGCACTGGGGGCCCCGCCCGGTCGACCCGGCGTCGCTCGGCGCCCACGAGCTGGTGCGGGTGGCGGTCGTGCTCCTGGCCGACGACCTCGTCGCGCTGGGCCCCGACCTCGTCCCGACGTCGCGGCCGAGGCCGTGGCGCCGCCGGTTCCGGCTGGTCGGCGACCCCGTCACCGTCGGCGGGCTGCGTCGCCACCTCGCCTCCCGCGGCCGGCCCGAGGGAGGTCCGCGGCAGCTCGTCGTCGCGGTCGGCGCACCCCTCGACCAGCTCCTGGCCCGCACCTGGACGCAGCGCTGCTTCGAGACCGGCACGATGCCCTGGGCGGACTGGCTGCGGTTCTGGCGCGAGCGCGACCAGCTCCCGGCCCGCGCGGACCTCGTCGCGTCCGTACGCCGCTGGCCGGCCCGCCGCTCGCGCGTGCGGATCGTCACCGACCTCGACCTGCTGCCCCGGCAGGTCGGCGTACGCCACCTCCCGTCGGTCGCGGTGCCGGGCGCCGACCAGGCCGAGCTCGCCCGCCGCATCGCCGCGGTCGTCGGCCTGCGGGTGCTGGCCCACGAGCGACCCGCGCTGATGCGCACCCTGCAGGACCGGATGCCCGGCAGCGGAGCGGCACCCGTCGCTGTCCCGGCGCGCGACCACGAGTGGGTCGCCGCGTCGGCCGCCCGTGCTGCACGCGCGGTGACCCGCGCTGGCTACCCTGTCGTCGGCGACCTCGCCGACCTCGACCCGACCGGTGCGACCCCGGCGGCCGGCGGCGGCACCGCGCAGGTCCTCGACCTCGCCGTCCGGATGGTCGTCGACACCCGCTGGCGCACCGCCGGCGCACGACGACCGAGCGAGGGGCAGGTGGAGCGGTGAGCAGGCGGGTGCTGCTGCACGTGGGCTGCCCGAAGACCGGCACGTCCTACCTCCAGGACGTCCTCTTCCGCAACCAGTCGCTGCTCCGCGAGCACGACGTCCTCTACGCCGCCGACCGCTTCGACGCCCACTTCCTCGCCGCGCTCGACCTGATGACGCTGCCGTGGGGCGGCCTGGAGACCGAGGCCGTCGGTGCCTGGGACCACCTCGCCGCGCAGGTGCGCGAGTGGCACGGCACGGCGATCATCAGCCACGAGATCCTCGCGCGCGCCACGCCGACCCAGGTCACCCGCGCGCTGGCCTCCCTCGGGGACGCCGAGGTCCACCTCGTCCTGTCCGCGCGCGACCTGGTCCGCCAGGTGCCCGCGGAGTGGCAGGAGAACGTCAAGCACCGCAGCCACATCACCTACGCGCGGTTCCTGGAGACCGTCCGCGACCCCGACCGCGACTCCCGGATCGGCTCGTGGTTCTGGGCGGTCCAGGAGCTGCCCGACATCCTCGACCGCTGGGGCGCCGCGCTCCCCCCGGAGCGGGTCCACCTGGTCACGGTGCCGCCGCCGGGGTCCGACCGCGGCGAGCTGTGGCGGCGCTTCTCGCGCACCTTCGGCCTCGACGACCTGCCGCTCGACCTCACCGCCGAGCGCGAGAACCCCTCGCTCGGCGTGCCGGAGACCTCGCTGCTGCGCACCATCAACCAGCGCGTCACCTCGGTCCTCGCGCCGCCCGACTACCGCCCGCTGGTGCGCGAGCTGCTCGCCCACCAGACGCTGTCGCGCAGCGTGTCGTCCGCGCGCCTGGGCCTGTCGCCCGACGACCACGCCTGGGCTCGCGGGCTGTCCGCGCAGTGGGTCGCCACGCTGGCCGAGCGCGGCTACGACGTCGCCGGCGACCTCGACGACCTGCTCGGCCCCGAGCCGGGCGACTTCGCCGACCCGGACACGGCGGCGGCCGACGAGCTGCTGCCGCCGGCGCTCGAGGCCATCAGCGCGCTGCTGGTCGAGGGCGCGCGGCTGCGGGCGGTCGAGGAGCAGCTCCACGCGGAGCTGCGCGAGGCGCGCGAGGAGCGCGACCGGGCCCGGCTGACCCCGGCCCACCGGGCGCGCCGCAAGGTGGTCACGACCCTCGAGGACAGCGCGCCCGGACGCGGCACGCTCGCGGCGTACCGCCGCCTGCGCCGCAGGGGCTGAGCCTCAGCGCCGTCGCGCCAGCAGCTCGCGGTCGGCGTAGCGCCCGACCTTCCACGTCGCGAAGCCGTCGGCGCCCGCGCCGACCACCCCGCCGACCACCGGGACCCGCCTGCCCACGGTCGTGGCCAGCCGCTTGCCGACCACTCGCGTGACGATGTCGGAGGCGACCACCGAGGCGATGGTGCCGTCGAGCGCCGGGTCGTGCACCGGGGCGGTGGCCAGCGCCATCGGCGTGGCGGGGAGCTTGCGCGCCCGGACCATCTCGGTGACGGTCTCCTCGCCGAGGAGGAGCGCGAGCACGGCGTTGCGCACCCGCGGGTCGCTGAGGTCGTGGCCGCGCAGGTGGGCGATGCCGGCGGCCATCCGGCACTGGATGATCGCCAGGCCGGTGACGTTGGCCGGGATGGCGAGCGCGGCGGTGACGAGGCCGCCGACGTTGGTCGCGAAGCCCTGCGCACCCGCGATGCGGACGTTGTTCTCGATCACCTCGTGGATCGCACGCTCCACGTCGCCGCGCTGCTCGGCCAGCTGCTTGTCGGCCGCGACCGCGGCGGGCGCGAGCGGGCCGATGCCGTCGATGGCGCGGTGCAGCGCCTCGCGCACGAAGCCCGTGCTCAGCCCGGGGGTGAGCTCCTGGATGCGGGGTGCGAGCTGGCGCCCCACCGTCTGCTTCAGGCCCATGGCCCGATCGTACGGCGCCGCGCCTGAGCGCGCCGTGCCCGTCGCGGCCGTCGGCGCGTACCGCGGGCAGGGGTTGTTCGCTAGCGTGCGAAGGGTGCCCATCGCCCCCGACCCGACGCCCTGGGCCTTCCCGCACCACTCGACCTGGGACCCCGAGGACGACCTGGTGGCGCTCGGCGCCGACCTGGAGGCCGGGACGCTGCTGACGGCCTACCGGCTCGGGCTGTTCCCGATGCCGGTGACCCTCGAGCGCGAGGAGCTGGGGTGGTTCTCGCCGGTCGAGCGCGGGGTGCTGCCGCTCGACGGCCTGCGGGTCTCCCGCTCGCTGCGCCGGTCGGCACGCACGTTCGAGGTGCGGGTCGACACCGCCTTCGACGAGGTGGTCGCCCAGTGCGGCAGCCGCGAGCGTCCCGACGGCTGGATCACCCCCGACTTCGCGCGGGCCTACGGGCGCCTGCACCGGCTCGGCTGGGCCCACTCGGTGGAGGTGTGGCGCGGCGACCGGCTCGCGGGCGGGCTCTACGGCGTGAGCATCGGCGGGCTGTTCGCCGGGGAGTCGATGTTCCACCGCGAGCGCGACGCCTCCAAGGTGGCCCTGCTGGCGCTGGTCGACCTGCTCCGCGACGAGCACGCGGACCGACGGGTCCTCGACGTCCAGTGGCAGACGCCCCACCTGGCCTCGCTGGGCGTCGTACGAAGGCCGCGCGCGGAGTACCTCGAACAGCTGGCGGGCTGCCTCGACCTGCCGGAGCCGGCGGGGCTCCGGTTGGACGATTGAGCGGCGCCACGACAGGGTAGGCACCCAGTCACCGGGACGCGACCGCGCGTCCACGCGAAGGGGGAACACCGATGACCGTCCGAGCCCGCCTCACCACCGCCAGCGTGGTCCTCCTCGTCGGTGCCGCCACCGCTGCCTGCGGCGGCGGCAGCGGCGCCCCGGAGTCGGCCAGCAAGGACGACTTCTGCAAGGCGCAGACGAGCCTGTTCACCAGCCTCGACCTCGGCGACGGCACCGAGCTGCCGTCGGAGAAGGACCTGGCCGACGCGATGCACACCTGGGCCGACAAGATCGAGGAGGTCGGCACGCCGGAGAACATCTCCGACGACGCCCGCAAGGGCTTCGAGGAGACGGTCGAGGCCGCCCACGACGTCTCCGAGGCCGACCTCAAGTCGCCCGACCTCGACTCGCTCGAGGCCGACATGTCCGACGAGGCCAAGAAGCAGGTCGAGGCGTTCACCACCTACGTCAACGACACCTGCGGCTCGATGTTCGGCGACCTCGAGACCCCTGAGCTCCCCGACGCCAGCTGAGCACCGCCGGGAGGCGGGCACGCGAAGACGCGGTCCCCGCGTGCCCGCACGGGTACGATCGTGGCCAGGGCACGGGTCAACGGGAGGGGTCACCATGCCGATCAGCCGCGAGGGACGCATCTGCTCCTTCTGCGCGACCCCGGGTGGCCCCGGGACCGACCTGTCGCTGGTCGGTGGCCTCGGGGCGCAGATCTGCGTGCCGTGCGTCGAGCACTTCCACGCGCTCGTCCAGGACGCCGAGCAGGTCAGCGCCAAGCGCAAGACGCTCCCGTGGGAGCGGATGGACGACACCGAGCTGCTGGCGACACTGCCGCAGATCCTCGCCTCGGCCGAGCAGAACGCCTCCTTCGCGCAGGAGTGGGTCGACATGCTGCGCGGACGCGGCATCACCTGGGCCGAGATCGGCCGGGTCCTCGGCGTCTCGCGCCAGGCCGCGTGGGAGCGGTTCACCAAGAAGCCGGCCCGAAAGAGCGCATCTGCGTGACCTCCCGGCTCGCGTCAAGGTACGCTTGACGCGAGTTGGTCGGGCTGTCACGGGGGTGAGCCCGACCAACTCCCATGTCCGGGCCCGGACGGCCTCACTTCAGCAGGCGTGACATCCGGCGGTCGGCCAGCGGCTTCCCGCCGGTCTGGCAGGTCGGGCAGTACTGCAGGCTCGAGTCGGCGAACGACACCTCGCGCACGACGTCGCCGCACACCGGGCACGCCTGACCGGTGCGGCCGTGCACCGCGAGGTTGCTCTTCTTCTCGCCCTTGAGCTCGCTGGCCGCGAGGCCGCTCGAGCGGGCGACGGCGTCGCCGAGGGTGGTGCGGATGGCGTCGTAGAGGGTCTGGAGGTCGTCGTCCTCCAGGCTGTTGGCGGGCTTGAACGGCGACATGCGGGCGGCGTGCAGGATCTCGTCGGAGTAGGCGTTGCCGATGCCGGCGATGATCGACTGCATCCGCATCACGCCCTTGATCTGCTTGCGGCCCTCGCGCGCCAGGATCTCGCGCAGCGTCTCGACGGTGAAGTCGTCGGAGAGCGGGTCGGGCCCGAGGCGGGCGATCCCCTCGACCTCCTGCGGGTCGCGCACGACGTAGATCGCCAGGCCCTTCTTCGTGCCGGCCTCGGTGATGTCGAGGCCCGGGTGCACGTCGAGGTCGGGGTCGTCGATGACCACGCGCGCCGCCAGCGGGTTCTTGCCGCCCGGGCGGGCCGGGAGGGCCGGCACCTCGTCGCGCCAGCGGATCCACCCCGCGCGCGCGAGGTGCACGACGAGGTGCACGCCGCTGGCGTCGATGTCGAGGAACTTGCCGTGCCGGGTGACCCCGTCGACCAGCGTGCCGTGGAGGGCGTGCAGCGGCGGGTCGAACGTCTTCAGGGCGCTGAACGCGGCCAGGTCGACGCGGCTGATGGCGCGGCCGACGAGGCGGCCGCGCAGGTCCTGGGCGAGGGCTTCGACCTCGGGCAGCTCGGGCACGCACCCGAGTCTAGGCAGGGGGTTGTGGGAGGAGTCACAATGGAACATGGCCCAGCAGCGCACTCCTCGCACCGGGGCGGTCTTCCTCGACCCCCGCGGCGAGGACCGCTCGCTCCGGGTGACGTGGCACCAGGAGTCCCAGCTGGTGGTGCTCTCGCTCTGGCGCGACAACGTCTGCGCCGGGACGTTCCGGCTCGCCGCCGACGAGGTCCCCGACCTGATCGCGCTGCTGCGCCGCGGGCTCGACGAGGCCTACGACGCCGCGCGCGAGCGGGTGGCGCGGGTCGAGCGGGCGCCCGAGGCGGGCTGAGCGCCGCGACACGACTCGCGCACTATCCGGTGGTCTATGAAATTGCCTAGACTTCCCGATAGCGTCCGATCATGGACCCGATCCGCAACCCGTACGCCCCCGGCGCCGGGCAGCGTCCGCCCGAGCTGGCCGGCCGCGACGAGCAGCTCGCCGCCTTCGACGTGGTGCTGGAGCGCGTCGCGAAGGGCCGGCCCGAGCGCAGCCTCGTCCTCACCGGTCTGCGCGGTGTCGGCAAGACCGTCCTGCTCAACGCGCTGCGCGGCACGGCGGTCCGCAAGGGCTGGGGGACCGGCAAGCTCGAGGCGCGTCCCGGGCAGGGCCTGCGACGCCCGCTGAGCAGCGCGCTGCACCAGGCGGTGCGCGAGCTGGGTCGGTCGGACGAGGAGTCGGTCGACCACGTCCTCGGCGTGCTCAAGTCGTTCGCCCAGCGCGACGCCGGCGCCGGCGCGAGGATCAAGGACCAGTGGAGCCCGGGCATCGACGCGCCCGCCGTGCGCGGGCGCGCCGACTCGGGCGACATCGAGATCGACCTCGTCGAGCTCTTCACCGACCTCGGCGGCCTCGCGGCCGATGTCGGCAAGGGGGTCGCGGTCTTCATCGACGAGATGCAGGACCTCGGGCCCGACGACGTCTCCGCGCTCTGCGCGGCCTGCCACGAGCTCAGCCAGTCGGGCCTGCCGGTCATCGTGGTCGGCGCCGGGCTGCCTCACCTGCCCGCCGTGCTGAGCGCGAGCAAGTCCTACAGCGAGCGGCTCTTCCGCTACCAGCGCATCGACCGGCTCACCCGTGACGCCGCCGACCAGGCCCTCGAGGCTCCCGCCGCCGACGAGGACGCCGCCTTCGAGCCCGACGCGCTCGCCGCGATGTACGCCGCCACCGGCGGCTACCCCTACTTCATCCAGGCCTACGGCAAGGCGGTGTGGGACCTCGCCCCGCGCTCGCCGATCACCGCCGCCGACGTCGCGGTCGCCGCGCCCGAGGCCGAGTCGGAGCTGGCCGTGGGCTTCTTCGGCTCGCGCTACGAGCGCGCCACGCCCGGCGAGCGCGACTACCTGATGGCGATGGCCGACGTCGCCGCCTCCCAGGCCGACGGCACCGACGGCGGCGCGGACGTCGACGGCGGCGCCGTGCTCAGCGCCGACGTCGCCGCAGCCCTGGGCAAGAAGCCCCAGTCGCTCTCGCCGGCCCGCGACTCCCTGCTCAAGAAGGGCCTGGTCTACTCCGGCGAGCGTGGCCGGATCGCCTTCACCGTCCCCCACTTCGGGCGCTACCTCCGCGACCGGGGGTAGGACCTCTCGCGCGTGTCCCGAGGTTCTGGGGGTTTGCAAGCAGCGAGAACCCCGGGTTTCCCCGGCTAGGCGGGGGAACCCGGCGCACGGCGCCCGATCAGCCGGGGCGCGACCTCAGGCGGGGGGCGGGACGCGGAACTCGCGCGGCAGCTCCTCGAGCAGCCGGAGCCAGAGCTCGGCGGCGGTGGGGTACGACGCCACGGCGTGGCGCAGGACGTGGGTCGGCACCCCCCCGGTGATCGCGACGGTCGCGGCGTGGACCAGCTCGCCGGCCTCCGGGCCGACGAAGGTCGCGCCGAGGAGCAGGTGCGTGCGCGCGTCGACGACGAGCTGCGCGTCGCCGGCGACGTGGTCGCGCAGCAGCCCGGTGCCGGCGGCGGACGAGGTGGGCACCTTGGTGGTCACCACGTCGTGCCCGGCGTCGCGCGCCTGCGCCTCGGTCAGGCCGACCGAGGCCACCTCCGGCTCGGTGAAGACCACCTGCGGGACCGGCGCCTCGCGGTCGGGCTCCCACGCGACCTCACCTGCGGCGGCCGCGGCGATCCGCGCACCGACGACGCGGGCCTGGTGCTTGCCCCAGTGGGTCAGCGGCGGGCCGCCGCTGGCGTCGCCGACGGCGTGCAGCCACTCCGGCAGCCGTCCGCCGGTGACGTCGTCGGGGGTGAGGTCGACCGCCTCGAGGCCGACGTCGTCGAGGCGCGGCGCACGGCCGATCGCGAGCAGCAGCTCGTCGGCCTCGACCTCGCCGGCCGACGTGGTGAGGGTGACGGTCCCGCCGTGCACCTTGCCGGTGACGGTCGCCTCCGCCCCCTCGCGTCGTACGTCGCTGACCTCGGTGCCGAGGTGCACCGTGACGCCGCGCTCGCGCAGGCCATCGAGCACGGCGTCGGCCGCGAACGGCTCGGTCCGCCCGAGCAGGCGGCGGTCGCGAACCACGAGGGTCACCTGCGAGCCGAGGGCGGTCATCCACAGCGCCGCCTCGCACGCCACGACCCCACCGCCGACGATCGCCAGCCGGTCGGGCACCTCGACGACACCGGTCGCGTCGCGGGAGTCCCAGGCGTGGACGTCGGCGTAGAGGTCGGGCACCCGGGCCGAGCTGCCGGTGGCGAGGACGACCGCCTGCCGCGCCCGCACGCGCGTCGTGCCCTCCGACGAGACGACCTCGACGGTGCGCTCGCCGACCAGCCGACCGTGGCCGCGCAGCACGGCGAGCCCGGCGCCCTCGGCCCACGAGGCCTGGCCGGAGTCGTCGTAGTGGGAGACCCACGTGTCGCGCCGCTCGAGCAGCGCCTGCGCCTCGACGTGCGCGGTCGATACCCCCGCGAGGTCGGAGGTGATGTCGGCGACCGCGACCGGTCGCAGCAGCGCCTTGCTCGGCATGCACGCCCAGTAGCTGCACTCGCCGCCGAGCAGCTCGCCCTCGATGATCGCCGCGGTCATCGAGGTGCCCTCGACGGCGTACTGGGCGGCGTTCTCGCCCGCCGGGCCGCCGCCGATGACGACGACGTCGTACTCCCTGGTCTGGTCCATGACCCGACCCTACGGGTGGCCGGAAGTGGCGGGTGCTTGCCGCTTCACCTAAAATCGTCGGCGAGGGGAGTACCCCACCCAACATCCGTCGGTCAGTACGGTGCCTCGACAGGCACCCCGGCGGAGGCCGCCACTCGGCGCGGCGGGGGAGACCTCAGGCCCACCGTCCTGAGGAGACCCATGTCATCGATCGCGTCACCCACCCTGTGGTTCGTCACCATCGGGGTCGTGCTCGCCCTGCTCGTCGTCGACTTCATCGCCACGCGCAAGCCGCACGAGGTGAAGATGAAGGAGGCCATCGCCTGGTCGGCGTTCTACGTCGCGCTGCCGCTGGCGTTCGGCCTCTACGTGTGGACCCAGCACGGCGGCGACCGGGGCCTGGAGTACTACACCGGCTACCTCGTCGAGAAGACGCTCAGCGTCGACAACCTGTTCGTCTTCATGCTGCTGCTCGCCGCGTTCGCGGTGCCCGAGGTGCTCAAGCAGCGGGTGCTGCTCTACGGCATCGTCGGCGCGCTGGTCCTGCGCGGCATCTTCATCGCGCTGGGCGCCGCGGCCCTCTCGCGCTTCGACTGGGTCTTCCTGGTCTTCGGCCTGGTCCTGCTCGCCACCGGCGTGAAGCTGCTCCGCGACGCGGTCCGCGGCCAGGAGCACGAGGTCGAGGTCTCCGACATGCGCGTGGTGAGGCTGATGCGCCGCATCATGCCGGTGACCGACGACTACGAGGGCGCGAAGCTCACCGTGGTGAGGAACGGTGCCCGCGCTCTCACCCCGTTCGCGCTGGTCACCGTCGCGGTCTTCGCCACCGACGTCGTCTTCGCCGTCGACTCGGTGCCGGCGGTCTACGGCATCACCGGTGACCCGTACCTCGTGTTCGTGACCAACGCCTTCGCGCTGCTCGGCCTCCGGGCGCTCTACTTCGTCCTCGAGGGCGCGCTCGGTGCGCTGGAGCACCTGTCCTACGGCCTCGCCGCGATCCTCGGCTTCATCGGCTTCAAGCTGGTCCTGCACTGGGCCCACCTGGTCTGGCCGTCGGTCCCCGACGTGCCGACCCTGATGTCGCTGTTCGTGATCGTCGGCATCCTCGGCATCACCGTCGCGACCAGCCTGGTGGCCAACAGGAGGAAGAAGGCGGCCCGCTCCGCCGGCTCGTCCGACGAGCCCGTCGGCACGCACTGACCCGCACCGGCCGGACGGCGTACGTCAGCACCAGCGGCGTACGCCGTCGGGTCGGAGGGCGCGGTCGCGCAGCACCACCGCGAGCCGGTCGCCGAATCCCTCGCAGGTCTTCCGGAAGTCGCGGGCGCGGTACTCCACGACGAGCACCTGGTCGCCGTAGACGTCGGTGTAGTCGCCGCACTCGTCGTAGCGCCCGCACTCCTCGGCGATCGCGAAGTCGTAGCCGGCGCGGGTGCCGTCCCACCCGGCGCGGTTCTTCTGCCCGGCCGCCAGGCCCGCGTCGTGCGCGGCCGCCGTCAGGAGGCGGGCGTACGCCGTCGCCTGCCGGGCGCGCAGGAGGCCGCTGCTGCGCGTGTAGGAGTCGAGGTTGTCGTACTCCACGGCGTCGAAGCCGTCACGGGCGCAGCCCGCGGTCCACCGGCCGACGATCCGCGCGAGCCGCTCGCGCTTGGCAGCGGTGCGCACGTCGAGCAGCCACTCGCCCCACGCCTCGTCGGTCACCAGGCGCCCGTCGGCGTCCTGCAGCAGCAGGTCGCGGCGGGCGAGCCAGAAGCGACGGGCGTCGGGCTGGGTCTGGAAGCCGTTGACGTAGCAGACGTTGAAGGCCCCCGGTGCGGGCGTCTCGGTGCGGTCGCGCACGACGATGCCGACGTTGTCGGGGACGTAGGCGGGGCCGCCGAGCTGGTAGTCGACGTCGGTCCCGGTGGGCAGGGACGCAGGCTCGGCCCGGGCGGCGTGGGCGGTGGCCGGCGCGAGCAGCAGAGCGGCGAGGACCGCGGGGAGAACGGCAGCGAGGACTGTCCTGAGGTGTCGGGGCACGGGGTCAGTCAACCGTCAGCATGGTCGCGCCGAGGCCGATCATCATCGTGCCGCCGGTCGCGCTGAGCGCGTCGAGGCGGGTGGGGCGCCGGGCGAACCACGTGCGGGCCGCCCCGGCCGCGAGCGCCCAGACGCTGTCGGACGCGGCTGCCATCACCCCGAAGACGAGGCCGAGCAGCATCGTCTGGGCGGCGATCGCCCCGCCGGGGTCGGCGAACTGGGGCAGGAAGGCGACGAAGAAGACGATGGTCTTGGGGTTGGTCGCGCCGACGGTGAACCCGATCCGCACCGGATGGCCGCGGCGCACCGGCGCGGCGGTCGCCATCGCGACGCGCGCGTCGGAGCGATGCCGGATCGCCTGGACCCCCAGCCAGATCACGTAGGCGGCGCCGAGCAGCTTGACCACGGTGTAGGCCGTCGCGCTGGCCGCGACGACCGCACCGAGCCCGACCGCCACCAGCGCGACCTGGGCGAGCAGCCCGAGCGCGTTGCCGACCACCGAGAGCAGCGCCTCGCGCCGGCCGACGGTCAGTGCGCGGCCGATCGTGAACAGCAGGCTGGGGCCCGGCACCTGGATGAAGAGGATCGAGGCGACGAGGAACGCGATCCACTGGCTCGACGACGGCATGGCCCCAGTGTGGGGCCGTGCCGCCGCCGTCGCCAGACGTTTCGGCCGGGCTGCGTGGGTGGGTGGAGGGTCAGCAGCCGCAGGAGTAGTAGGTGATGTCCCAGTGGTTGCTCTCGCGGGCGTACACGTTGCCGGACGGCGCGGTGTAGAGCGCGGCGCCGTCGCTGCGGGTGCCGGAGTAGGAGTAGTGGCTGGTGATGTAGCTGCTCACGCAGGTCGTCGGGCTGACGTCGACCTTGTAGCCGTTCCAGTGGCTGTAGGTGCCCGACGCGTGTCCGGTCTCGGTGCCGCCGGTGATGGTGATGGCGCAGCCGCTGATCGACCGGAAGGTCTTGATCCCGCTGACCGTCTCCTGGTTGATCTGGTCGTAGGACGTGCAGGTCGACACGTTGCGGTTGGTGCAGCCGCCGCTCGAGACGCGCGTGATCCCGGAGGCCGACAGCTGGCTGGCAGCCTGGGCGTCGGTGAGCTTGGTGACCGCGAACGACGGCCCGGCGAGACCGGCGACCGCGACGAGGGACCCGGTCAGGGCCAGGGCGGCCCGGGTGCTGGTGGCGTGGTGGGGCATGACAGTGCTCCGTACGTCGTGGCGAGACCCCCGATGGCCTCGCGACTCACCCCACCCGATCAACCGGGGCCGGTCGCGGTCAACCCCCGCACGGTGAATTCGGCTCGCCTCGGCCCCGGGTCTCTGGGAGACTCAGGGCCGAGGGCGACGTCCGACGCCCAGCCCGACGCGACGGCCCCGGTCCGCGCGAGGTGGCCAAGGGGAGCAGATCCTCGGGCGGTCCACACAGTTCGACGACGCCCGCTGCAGCGGCGTACCGGGGGCGCAGCGCAGTCGAAGGTGATCGGCGATGACGAAGGACAGCGACTTCAAGAAGGTCGTGCGCGCCCGGATGGCGCAGACGGGTGAGGCGTACGCCGCCGCGCGTGCGGCGGTGCTGGCGACCCCGGACCCGCGCGCGGAGGCGTACGACGTCGCCCGCGCGGAGCAGGAGCGACTGGTGGGTCGGCTCTTCGCCGACGGCCGGATCGCGCGGGTGCCGGCGCGGCGGAAGGTGCGGGCCGCGGTGCTGCTGGAGGTGCTGACCCGCTTCGAGCCGGGCCGCACCTACAGCGAGAAGGAGGTCAACGAGGTGCTGCTCGGGGTGCACGAGGACTTCGCCTACCTGCGCCGCGAGCTGGTCAACTACCACTACCTCCAGCGCGAGGACGGTCGCTACCGGACCGCCGAACAGGCACCGGAGCGCACGGCGCAGCAGCGGCAGGAGATCCCGGCGTGGGAGGCGTGCTGGCTGCCCGGGTTCCTGGCGGGCTCCCCGGCCTCTGGTCACTGAGCCGGCGAGGGGGCAGGCTGGGCCCATGGCCGACAGCGTCCCCGCAGGCATCGATCCCACCGTCCCGCCCTCCGGCACCGGCTGCGTCGAGTGCGACGCCGCCGGAGGGTGGTGGGTCCACCTGCGCCGCTGCGCGCAGTGCGGGCACGTCGGCTGCTGCGACAGCAGCCCGTCGCAGCACGCCACCGCGCACTTCCGCGCGACCGGCCACCCGGTGATGCAGAGCTTCGAGCCGGGCGAGGAGTGGTTCTGGGACTTCGCCGGGGAGACCGGCCTGGAGGGCCCGCGCCTGGCCGACCCGCAGGCACACCCCGACGACCAGCCGGTCCCCGGACCGGCCGGACGGGTCCCCGCGGACTGGCGCGACCACGTGAACTGAGCGACGAGACCCCCCGCTCGGGCGGTCCGTCCACCGCCGGGCCGTCCGGCGTGCGACGATCTGGCCATGCGTCGTGCCCCGCGCATCCGCCGCGCCGCCCCGTCCCGCACCCGCCCCCAGGTGGTGGCTCACCGCGGCAGCAGCCACGACACCGCCGAGCACACCCTCGCCGCCTACGTGAAGGCGCTCGACGAGGGGGCCGAGGCGCTCGAGTGCGACGTCCGGCTCACCGCCGACGGCCACCTCGTGTGCGTCCACGACCGCGACCTGCGGCGTACGGCGTCGACGTCGGGCCTGGTCTCCACGATGAACCTGGCCGAGCTCGACGAGCTCGACTTCGCGTCGTGGAAGAACCCGTGGGCCGAGATGGACGACGAGGCCCCCGAGGTCGACCCCGAGCGCGGCCGGGTGCTGACCCTGCGCAAGCTCCTCGAGACGGTCGCCGACTACGACCGGCACGTCGAGATGGCGATCGAGACCAAGCACCCGACGCGCTACGGCGGGCTGGTCGAGCGGCGCCTCGTCGACACCCTCGGCGACTTCGGCTGGGACCGGGCGGGCTCGCCGGCGCGGGTGATGAGCTTCTCCCTCAACGCGCTCACCCGGGTCAAGCGGCTCGCACCCGGCCTCGACGTGGTGATGCTGATCGAGCACGCCCACCTGTGGCCGGTGCTGCGCCCGATGGTCGGCGACGACTGGATCATCGGCCCGGGCATCGAGGAGCTGCGCGACCACCCCGGCCTGGGCCGGCACCTGGTCAAGGCCGCGCGCGAGGTCCACGTCTGGACCGTCAACACCGCCGACGACCTGCAGGTCTGCCTCGACCTCGGGGTCGGCGCGGTCATCTCCGACCGTCCCGCCCACATGCTCGAGCTGCTGGGCGTCAGCGGCTGACGCCTGCCGCGGCGGCCCCTGCGGGTGGCGCCGACTAGGGTTCGGGCATGGCCAAGAAGTCCCGCAGCCCGCAGACGTCCGCTCCCCGCGCCGAGGGCGAGGTCGGACCCCGCCAGCCCTGCCCGTGCGGCTCGGGCAAGCGCTACAAGGCCTGCCACGGCGCGGCCGGCGGCGCCGCCCCCACCTTCGTCGCGCGTCCCTTCGAGGGGATGCCCAGCGAGTGCGACGTGATCGCGCTGCGCGAGCTGGTGCCCGCCGCGACCGCGCCGCTCACGCTGAAGGAGGGCTCGCGCGCCGTCCGGCTGGCCACCCTGCTGCCCGGCGCCGCGCCCGCGATGGTGCGCGAGTCCGGCGACGTGTGGCTCGGCCTGCAGGTGCAGCACGCCTACGGCAACCCCGCCCGCGACCTCGGCGCGGTCCTCGAGCTGGCGCTGGCCACCGAGGAGCCCGGCATCATCGGGCTGATGAGCGCGCCCGGCGAGGGCCCGAGCCTGCAGGACCTGATCAGCGACACGACGCTCGACATCACCGTCCACGACGGCTTCGAGTACTGGATCGACGACATCCCCGAGCGCGACGCCGGCATGGAGGCCGCGCTCGAGCAGGCCAACAGCGGCGTGATGCCGACCTCGCGGCTGTCCTCGGTCGAGGCGGCGTACTGGACCAACGTCGGCACCAAGGAGCACCTGCGCTGGGTGATGCCGCACGACGAGGACCGCCTGCTCGACGCCCTCGCCCGCCTCCACGCCGCCGGCCAGGACTCCGTGGCCGACGGCTCGCGCTTCGTCGGCATGTTCCGCGCGCACGGCCTGCTCGCCCCGGTCTGGGACCTCCCGCTCGGCACCGGCGCCGAGGTGCTGGAGGAGCCCGCCGCCCGCTTCGCCACCGACCTCGCCGAGGCGCTGGAGGGGGGCGACCTCACCGCCGCCGAGCGCTCGGCGCGCGCCGGGCTCGCGAACCGCCAGGTGACGATCCGGTAAGGACTGGTCCACGAACTCCACGGGGCGAGAACAACCCGCGCGGATGTTGTGCGCGTCGTCGCCCGCGGAGTAGATTGCACATCGCCCGGTCGTTGTTGTTTCCCCCGTCAACAACGGCCGGGCTTCCCAATTTCGCGGGTGCCTCCTCCCCCGCCGCCTCCACGATCTCCGTCGCGGCTCAGGCCAGCCGGAGCGCCTCGATGCGCAGGTCGGATCCCTCGCGCAGCGGCTGCCACTCGCCGGTGCCGACGAAGCCGTGCGCCTCGTAGAGCCGGCGGGCGGCGTCGTTGCCCTCGGTGACGTGGAGGACAACGGACCGCCCGAGCCCTCGGGCGTGGTCGACCAGCGCCGCCAGGATCCGCGCGCCGACCCCGTGTCCGCGCGCCTCGGGCGCGACCCACATGCCCCAGACGAAGGCCTCCGCCGAGCCCTCGGGGACGAACAGGCCTCCCATCGCGACGGGCCCGTCGACGTCGTACGCCATCACGAGCGGGCCGGGACCGTCGGTCCGGGAGCGCCAGACCGACTCCGGCTGGGCCTCCGCCTCGGCGAGCGTCGCCCCGAAGGCGGTCGGGGCGTCGGCCAGGGCGCGGAGGCGGAGCGCGCGGACGTCTGCCCAGTCCTCGCCGGACACGGTGCGCAGCTCGGGTGCCATGGCAGCAGGCTAGGGCCGGGGCTGGGGCTCAGCCGTCCGCGGGCCGCGCTCGCACCCGCCACGCCTCGAGGTGGCTGAACCCCTTCGCCTGCACCCGCCGCACCCGGCGGAAGCGCCACGGCGTGTCGTCACCGTCGTCCGCCATCGCGTCGTGGACGCCCGCGTCGACCAGCACCGAGCCGGGACGGGCGGCCGAGGTCAGCCGGGCGGCCGCGTTGACGGTGGAGCCGAACACGTCGCCGAGGCGGCGTACGACCGGGCCGTGCGCGACGCCGGCCCGCACGGCGGGGAACGGGTCGTCGTCGTCCGCGCCGCGGGCGGTGAGGGCGAGGGCGACGTCGAGCGCCGCCGCCGGGTCGTCGACGGTGAAGAGCACCTCGTCGCCGATCGTCTTGATCACCTGGCCGCCGTGGTCGACGACGAGCGTCGTGGTGTCCTGCTCGAACCGGTCGACCCACGCGACGAGCTCGGCGCCGTCGAGGGAGCGGCTGCGGGTGGTGTAGCCGACGATGTCCACGAAGCACACCGCGAGCTCGGCCTCCGCGCGGGCGAGGGAGCCGGCGTCGTCGAGCAGGTGCTGCGCGGCGCTCGCGAGGTGGCGGCGCCACACGTAGGTCTGCAGCGCCTCGACGCGGGGGAGCACGTCGGCGGTGAGGGTGGTCAGCTGGTCGGCCGGGTCGCGGTCGCCGTCGGGCCCGGCCAGCACCAGCGAGGCCAGCAGCCCGGTCTGCCACTCCGCGAGCCGCGCGTAGCTGCGGCCCCAGGTGCGCACGAGCGCGGCCTGCGACTCCGGGGGCAGGATGCCGAGCTCGACCAGGTCGGCGCTGAGCCGCAGCGCCTCCACGTCGCCCTCGGCGAAGGCGACGTCGTCGTCGCCGCGGTGCGGGAAGCCGAGCTGGTGCCACAGCGTGACCGCGAGGTCGAGCGGTACGCCGGCGCGCTCGGCCACCTCGACCCGCGTCAGGGTGGGCTCCTGCCCGAGCAGGAAGGCCTCCATCGCCCCGGCGGTGCCGGGCGGGAGGTCGGTGCTCATCCCCCGGCGCCCCGGCCGGCGGCAGCAGCACGCAGGGCCTCGCCGAACGCCGGCACCTCCTCGGCGAGCGCGGAGAGGCGCTCGCTGGTGAAGTGCACGACGCGCAGGGGCGTCAGCGCGACGACGGTGGCCGAGCGCAGCGTGCGGTTGACGATCGCGGCCTCGCCCACCACCGCACCCGGGCCGAGGGTGGCGACCTCCGTGCCATGGCGGCGTACGGACACCTCGCCCTCGGTGATGAGGTACGCCTTGTCCGCGGGCGTGCTCTCGGCGATCGGCGACCACCCCTGCGGCAGGGTCAGCGGGGTGCCCGCCGCCAGGACGGTCCGGCGCTCGGCCGGGTCCAGGGAGTCCAGGATCGAGTCGGTCATGCCCGCTCAACGACCCACCGGGCCCGGGGTGATGGGTCCCGGGTCAGTCGGTGGCGAGCGGCTCGCGCGAGATCGGGCAGCTCATGCAGCGCGGGCCGCCGCGACCCGAGCCGAGCTCGGAGCCGGCGATCCGGACGACCTCGATGCCGGCGGCCTCGAGCCGGTCGTTGGTCTCGTCGTTGCGTTCGTAGGCGACCGCGACCCGCGGCGCGAGGGCCAGGGTGTTGTTGCCGTCGTCCCACTGCTCGCGCTCGGCGGTGACCGGGTCGAGGCCGGTGTCGATCTGGTGCAGGGTGTCGATCTGCATCGCCTTGGCGGCGGCGACGAGGAACGGCTCGGAGTCGCTGACCTGGAGGGTCAGGTCGGACTCGTCGGAGCCCTCGTCGGCCAGCGTGACGGTGACGGCGCGCAGGTTGTCGGCGACGTTGGGGTACATCACGACCTTGTCGACGTCGACCATCGTGCACACCGTGTCGAGGTGCATGGTCGCGCGCTCCTGCGCGATCGGCACGGCCAGGACGGTGTGGGCCAGGCCCGCGTGGAAGACCTGGCGGGCCAGCCGCTCCACGCCCGCGGGCGTCGTACGCTCGCCGACGCCGACCGCGATCACGCCGGGGGCGAGCAGCAGGACGTCGCCGCCCTCCACGTGCTCGTTGTGCCAGCCGTGGATCTTGCGGGTGCCGGCGAAGCGCGGGTGCTCGGTGTAGATGAGCTCGGTCAGCTGGGTCTCGCGCTTGCGCGCCGGCATCGCGAGGCTGGTCACCGCGACCCGGTCGCGCACCCAGACGCTGGAGTCGCGGGTGAAGAGCAGGTTGGGCAGCGGGTCGATGAGGAAGTCGTGGGGGTCGAGCAGGCTGGTGACCAGGCCATGGCCGCCGCGCACCTCGTCGTTGCGGATGCCGGCGGTCAGCACGTCGGTGAGCTCGGCGGGGGCGAGGTCGCGCAGCGCGGTCGCGAGGTAGCGGCGCATGGTGTCGCCGAGGTGCAGGCCCGACAGCGCGCTGGTGATCGCGTGGTTGCGGGCCAGCTCGCTCTCGAGGGTCTCGGTGAGGAGCTGCGTCAGGTAGAGCACCTCCACGCCGCGCTCGCGCAGCGTGTCGGCGAAGGCGTCGTGCTCCTCCTGCGCGCGGCTGACCCACGGGATGCCGTCGAACAGCAGCCGGTCGTTGTTGCGCGGCGTCAGGCGCTTGAGCTCGTTGCCGGGGCGGTGGAGCATCACGGTGGCCAGGCGGCCGACCTCGCTGTCAGCGCCATGGGGGGTGGTGACCATGCGCGGACTCTATCGGTCGGTGCGCTCACCGCACGTGCGGCGGATGCGGCCGCCGTGATCGCGGCCGCCGGGCCAGGACCGCCGCACGTGCTCAGGCGGCTTCAGCGTGTCCCGGGAAGTGAGGTCGCCACGCGTCGCCGAGCCGGAGGGGGACACCCGGCATGCGGCGAGCCAGGAGCACCCGGTGGACGCGGTGGAGGGTCTCGGCGGGAGTCGCGAAGATGCCCGAGCTGACGACCGGGACCAGCCGCCAGCCGGAGTCGTCGATCGCATCGCGTCGGGAGAGGTCCGCCTCCCAGGCACCCGGAACCAGCACATGGAGGGCACCGTTGTACTCGATGGCGACGCGGACCTCCGGGTAGCTCAGGTCGTACTTGCGGACCACGTCGCCGACCTCGTCGCGCACCTTCAGGTTGACCTGCGGCTCCGGCAGCCCGGCCAGCACGATCAGCATCCGCAGCCGGGTCTCCATCGGGGAGTCGACGTCGCGCCGGACGTACGCGGCCGCGCGCCGGGCCCGCGACGCCATCTTGTGCGGCACGTCGGCGCAGAACCGGACCAGCGCCTCCGGTGAGAGGAGTCCCCGCCGGACCATCGCGTCGCCGAGCACGACCAGGTCGACCAGCGTGAGAGTCTCCGCCATCTCGACGAACAGCATCCTCGGCTCGCTCACCGGGACGTCGTCGACGACCCGCACCGCGGTGTGCCGACCGACGTGCGCCCTGACGCCCCGGTGGCGGCGCCGCAGGCCCGCCCGTCGCACGCTCACGTGCTCGTCACCGCTGGTGGGGACGGGGAGGTCGTAGACCCGAGCCGCGGAGGCGTGACTCGCCCAGGCCACCCCCTCGTACGCGAGGAGCGCGGCGTTCGCGCGCAGCCGCGGGGTGACGACGACCGCCGACGTGACGTAGGTCCCCGGCAGCACGAGCCGGAACCCCGGTCCGCGGAGCGCCTTCGGGCTGATGCCCGCCGCAAGCCCGGTGCGGCGCAGGAACGGGACGGTCGGGTCGAAGGCCACTCGACGATGGTGCCGCGCGTACGACGTACGTGCTGCCGTCCTCCACAGGCCGCACGTGCGGCGGTCATGGCCGTCCTTCGGGCCGCTGGAGGACCACTACCGCCGCACGTGCGATGACCTACGTCCGTGCCGCGCGACGAAAGGGCCAGGACCGCCGCACGTGTGGCGCCCGGTTCAGGACTGCTGCGCCCGCCACTCGTCGCGGTGGAGGGCGTACTCGTAGGAGTCGGTCCAGCGGCCCTTGGACCAGAAGTCGCCGAGGCGGTGCACCTCGCGGCGCATGCCGAGCCGCTCGCAGAGGGCGGCGGAGCGGTCGTTGCGGGCGTCGAGGTTGGCCACGACGCGGCGCAGGCCGTAGTGCTCGAAGGCCATCCGGAGCACGGCGCGGGCGGCCTCGGTGGCATAGCCCCGGCCGGCGTGCCGCGGCATGACCGTCCAGCCGATCTCGCCCTCGGTGAGGCCGGTGCCCTGGAGGACGAGGATGGTGTCGCCCACCACCTCGCCGTCGTGCTCGGCGACCAGGCCGACGAACATCCCGTCGGCCGGGTCGGAGCGGCGGCGCACCATCTCGGCGACCTCGGCGGGGTTCTGGGTGCCGGTGAGCAGGAGGCTCGCGTAGGACTCGTCGGCCCACGCCTCGGCCATCGCGACCTCGTCGCCGGCCTGGAAGGGGCGCAGCAGCAGGCGCTCGGTGCGCAGCGGCCACACCGGCGCGACGAGGGTCAGGAACTCCCGGCGCGGCGCGTCCACCCAGGTCTCGCGCACCGTCGGCCCGCCGAGGCGGAGCCGGTCGTAGGCCGTCATCGGCAGCAGGAGCGCGTCGAGGCCGGGCACCGCGAGCACGCCGTCGACGGCCTCGCCGATCATCCCGCGCCCGATCTCGTCGTGCGGGTCGCGGCGCAGGATCTCGACCGCCGCCGAGGCCTCGGCGACGCGTGCGGCCTTCTGCCGGATCCGGACGGGGGAGACCTCCTCGAGGCAGACGTACTGCCCGGAGAGGTAGTGGCCCCACTCGGCCTCGCCGGTCTCGGGATCGTCGGGCCAGAAGGCCAGGAACCAGCCGTGGAGCGCATCGAGGCCACCGGCGACCTCGGCCAGCCGGCCGTGGTCGGCGGGCACCATCGGCGTGCCGTCGGACAGGACGTACGACGGCAGCGGGAGCCGGTCGTCGAGCATCAGCGCCATCGCCTCGGGCGTGGCCTCGACGAAGTGCTCGCGCACGTAGGCGTCGTCGGCCCCGGTCATCGCGTGCTTGCCGTTGACCTCGACGTAGCGGCGGCGGACCGCCTCGATCAGCGCGTCATCTCCCACACGGTCAACAGTGCCATGAGCACGCAGACCGTCGCACCGAGATAGTGGAGCACCGCCAGCCGGACGCGCTGGAGCAGCAGGCGGCCGACGATGACCGCCAGGCCGGAGACCGCGAGCAGCGCGCCCCACGCGCCGATGAAGACCGACACCGGGTCGTCGTACTTGGCGACCAGGGAGATGGTGAGCAGCTGCGACAGGTCGCCCCACTCGGCGGCGAAGAGCACCAGGAACGACGTCACCACGACCTTGAGGCCGTGGGCGGTCGCGTCGGCCTTGGCGGCGTACTCCTCCTCCTGGTCGGACTCCTCGGCGTCGGCCGAGCGCGCCTCGCGGAAGAGGATCACCGCGCCGATGACGAACATCAGCGCCGCGACGCCGTGGATGAGCTGCTCGGGCAGGAAGGAGGCCGCCTTGCCGACGCCGACCGCGACCCCGGTCTGCACGAGGAACGCCAGCCCGACGCCGATCCACACGAAGAGCGGGCGCATCTTGGTCGACATCACCAGCGTGGCGATGAAGGTCTTGTCGGGCAGCTCGACGACGAAGATGGCGCCGAAGGCGAGGGCCACGACGAGGAGATCGATCACCGCATGAGTCTCGCCTACGCGTCGCGGAAGGAGTCCGCAGGGTAGACGCCGAGGACCTTGATCTCGGTCGTGAAGAACGCCAGCTCTTCGAGCGCGTTGCGCACACCCGGGTCGTCGGGGTGGCCGTCGACCTCGGCGAGGAACTGCGTCGCGGTGAAGTGCCCGCCGACCATGTAGGACTCGAGCTTGGTCATGTTGACGCCGTTGGTGGCGAAGCCGCCGAGCGCCTTGTAGAGCGCCGCCGGCAGGTTGCGGACGTTGAAGATGAACGTCGTCACCACCGGCCCGCGTCCGGACGGCGCCCGCTCGAAGTCGCGGGAGAGCACGACGAAGCGGGTGGTGTTGTGGTCCTCGTCCTCGATCTCCTCGCGCAGCACCTGCAGGCCGTAGATCTCCGCCGCCAGCGGCGGGGCGATGGCGGCCTGGGTGGGGTCGCCCGACTCGGCGACCTCCCGGGCCGCGCCCGCGGTGTCGCCGGCCACCACCGGGACCAGCCCGAGCTCGCGGATCACGCCGCGGCACTGGCCGAGCGCGTGGACGTGGCTGTGCACGGTGCGCAGCGAGTCGACCGTGGCCTCGGGGAGCGCCATCAGCGAGAACTGGATGCGCAGGAACCGCTCGCCCACGATGTGCAGGCTCGACGTCGGCAGGAAGTGGTGGATGTCCGCGACCCGGCCGGCGATCGAGTTGTCGATCGGGATCATCGCCAGGTCGGCGTCGCCGTTCTCGACCGCGGCGAACGCGTCCTCGAACGACGCGCACGGCAGGGGCTCCCAGTCGGGGTAGGCCTGCTGGCACACGAGGTGGGAGTTGGCGCCCGGCTCTCCCTGGTAGGCGATCCGTCGAGCAGTCACGTCGGCGAGTGTGTCATCTCCGGCCGTGTCCGCCGGTCCGCGACCGCACGGCGAACATAGGGTTCGGGGGTGCTGTCCGTCGTCGCCGTCCTCCTCGCCGCCGTCGCCTGCGTCCTCGGCGGCCTCGCCCTGCGACGTACGTCCGCACGCCCCTCGGCCGACGGCGTCGACGCGCTGCCCGAGGACGTGCACGGCCTGCGTCAGGAGGTCGCGGCGCTCAAGGCGGAGAACGCCGACGCGCTGCGGCACCTCTCGGTCGTGAGGTACGACGCCTTCGGCGACGTCGGCGGCCACCTCAGCTGGAGCCTGGCCGTGCTCGACGACGCCGGCCACGGGGTCGTGCTGACCTCCATCCACGGGCGCAGCGAGGCCCGCACCTACGCCAAGTCCATCTCCTCCTGGTCGTGCGAGCAGCAGCTCTCGCCCGAGGAGGAGGAGGCGATCGAGCACGCCCGCCCCTGAGGCGGCACGGGCTGGGACACCTCCTGCCGGGCGCGGTGCGGCGCGCGCCACACCGGCGACAAGTGGCCGTCAACGGGCGCCAAGATCGCGTCAAGACGGGCGGTGAGGCCCGGTCGCGGGTCGAGCGTGGAGCCATGAGCATCGAATCCGGCCTGCTCGTGGTCGCGGTGGTCGCCGCCGCGCTCTACGTCCTCGCAGCCCTTGTCCTCCCGGAGCGCTTCTAGTGTCCGACACCCTCGGCGGTCTCCTGACGATCGCGCTCCTCGTCGCCCTGCTGGCAGCGGCCCACGTGCCCCTCGGCGACCACATGGCGCGGGTCTTCACCAGCACCCGCCACCTGCGCGTCGAGCGCGCGGTCTACCGCCTCAGCGGCGTCGACCCCGACGCCGAGCAGGGCGCCCGCTCCTACGCCACGGGCGTGGTCGGGTTCAGCCTGGTCAGCATCGTGGTGCTGATGGCGATCCAGCTCGCCCAGGCGGCGCTGCCGATGGACCGCGGGATGCCCGCCGTGCCGTTCTGGATGTCGTTCAACACCGCCATCTCCTTCGTCACCAACACCAACTGGCAGTCCTACGCCGGCGAGTCCACGCTGGGCTTCACCGCGCAGATGGCCGGGCTCGCGGTGCAGAACTTCCTCTCGGCCGCCGTCGGCATCGCGGTCGCGGTCGCACTGGTGCGTGGCTTCACCCGCTCCCGCACCGGCGCGCTCGGCAACTTCTGGGTCGACCTCACCCGCGGCACGGTGCGGATCCTGCTGCCGATGGCGTTCGTCGCCGCGGTGCTGCTGGTCGCCGGCGGCGTCGTGCAGAGCTTCGCCGACTCCACGATGTCGACCCTGGCGGGCCACTCGCAGGTCCTCACCGGCGGGCCCGTCGCCAGCCAGGAGGCCATCAAGGAGCTCGGCAACAACGGCGGCGGCTTCTTCAACGCCAACTCCGCCCACCCGTTCGAGAACCCGACCGGCTGGACGAGCTTCGTGGAGGTCTTCCTCATCCTCGTGCTGCCCGTCGCGCTCACCCGCACCCTCGGCACGATGCTCGGCAACCGCCGCCAGGGCCTCGCGGTCCTCGGCGTGATGGGGGTGCTGTGGACCGTCTCGCTCGTCGTCACGACGTGGGCCGAGGTCGGCGCGCACTCGCCGACCGCCCGGGCCGCGGGAGCGGCGATGGAGGGCAAGGAGACGCGCTTCGGCGAGTGGGCGTCGGCGCTGTTCGCGGTGGCCACCACCGGGACGTCGACGGGGGCGGTCAACGCCTCGCACGACTCCCTCACCGCCGCCGGCGGCGGCACCGTGCTGGTCAACATGATGCTGGGCGAGATCGTGCCCGGCGGTGTCGGCGCCGGCATCTACGGGATCCTGGTGATGGCCGTGCTGGCGGTCTTCGTCGCCGGCCTGATGGTCGGCCGCACGCCCGAGCTGCTGGGCAAGAAGATCAGTGCGAAGCAGATGACCTACGTCGCGCTCTACACGCTGACCACGCCCGCCCTCGTGCTGGTCGGCACCGGCGTCGCGATCGCCCGCGACTCGACGGCCGACGCGATGGGCAACCCCGGCGGCCACGGGTTCTCCGAGGTGCTCTACGCCTTCACCTCGGCCGCCAACAACAACGGCAGCGCGTTCGGCGGCCTCACGGTCACCTCGGACTTCTTCCAGGTGGTGCTCGGGCTGGCCATGCTGCTCGGCCGGCTGCTGCCCATCGTGCTCGTGCTGCTGCTCGCCGGGTCGCTCGCCGAGCAGGGCAAGGTGCCGGTCACCGCCGGCACGCTCCCCACCCACACCCCGCTCTTCGCCGGGATGCTGGTCGGCGTCATCGTCGTGATGACCGGCCTCACCTACTTCCCGGCGCTCGCCCTCGGACCGATCGCAGAGGCCTTGGCATGACGTTGTTGACCCCCACCCCCCCGACCTCCGCGACGCAGGAGCAGGACGCCGCGCGCGCCCACCGCCCGGCCGCCGGCACGACCACCCGGTCCCTGCTCGCGCAGGGCGTACGGCAGCTGCCGGAGGCGGTCCGCAAGCTCGACCCGCGCCACCTGTGGCGCTCGCCGGTGATGTTCCTGGTGCTGGCCGGCTCGGTCGTCACCACCGGTGCGGCCGTGCGCGACCCCGGGTTCTTCACGATCTCGATCGCCGTGTGGCTGTGGCTGACCGTCGTCTTCGGCAACCTCGCCGAGGCCGTGGCCGAGGGTCGCGGCAAGGCGCAGGCCGCCTCGCTGCGCGCCGCGCGCACCGACACCGTCGCCCGCCGCCTCGCAGCGGACGGCTCGGAGTCGCCGGTGCCGGCGACCCACCTCGCGGTCGGCGACCTGGTCGTCGTCGAGGCCGGCGACGTGGTGCCGGGCGACGGCGACATCGTCGAGGGCATCGCCTCGGTCGACGAGTCCGCGATCACGGGCGAGTCCGCCCCCGTCATCCGCGAGGCCGGCGGCGACCGCAGCGCCGTCACCGGCGGCACCCGGGTGCTCTCCGACCGCATCGTCGTACGGATCACCGCCGCTGCCGGCGAGACCTTCCTCGACAAGATGATCGCGCTCGTCGAGGGCACCTCGCGGCGCAGGACCCCGAACGAGGTCGCGCTGTCGATCCTGCTCTCCAGCCTCACCCTGGTCTTCCTCGCCGCGGTCGCCACGCTCGCGCCGATGGCGGCGTACTCCGGCGCGCCGCAGGACGTCGTCGTCCTCGTCGCCCTGCTCGTCTGCCTGATCCCGACGACGATCGGCGCCCTGCTCTCGGCCATCGGCATCGCCGGCATGGACCGGCTGGTGCGGGTCAACGTGCTCGCCATGTCGGGCCGTGCGGTCGAGGCCGCCGGCGACGTCAGCACCCTGCTGCTCGACAAGACCGGCACCATCACCTACGGCAACCGGCGGGCCAACCGCTTCGTCGCGGCCCCCGGGGTCGACCAGGACGAGCTCCGCGACACCGCGCGGCTGTCCTCGCTCGCCGACCAGACCCCCGAGGGTCGCTCGGTCGTCGACCTCGCGCTCTCCCAGGGCGCGGACGACGCGGACCTCCCGGCCGGTGCGGAGTTCGTCGAGTTCACCGCGCAGACCCGCATGTCGGGCGTCGACCTCGCCGACGGCACCCAGGTCCGCAAGGGAGCCGGGTCGGCGATCGCGACCTGGCTCGGCACCCAGCAGCCCGACGAGGTGTGCGAGGTCGTCGACTCGATCTCCCGCGGGGGCGGCACCCCGCTGGTCATCGGCCGCAAGGACGCCCGCGGCGCCGGCCAGGTGCTCGGCGTGATCCACCTCAAGGACGTGGTCAAGGAGGGCATGGCCGAGCGGTTCGCCGAGCTGCGCGCGATGGGCATCCGCACCGTGATGGTCACCGGCGACAACGCGCTCACCGCGCAGGCGATCGCTGCCGAGGCCGGCGTCGACGACGTCATCGCCGAGGCCACCCCTGAGGACAAGATGGCCTACATCCACCGCGAGCAGGAGGGCGGCCGGCTGGTCGCGATGACCGGCGACGGCACCAACGACGCGCCCGCCCTCGCGGCCGCCGACGTGGGCGTGGCGATGAACAGCGGCACGGCCGCCGCGAAGGAGGCCGGCAACATGGTCGACCTCGACTCCGACCCCACCAAGCTCATCGACATCGTGGAGATCGGCAAGCAGCTGCTCATCACCCGCGGGGCGCTGACGACGTTCTCGATCGCCAACGACGTCGCCAAGTACTTCGCGATCATCCCCGCGATGTTCGTCGCCGCCCACCCCTCCCTCGACAGGCTCAACGTGATGGGGCTCGCGACGCCGCAGTCGGCGATCCTCTCGGCGGTCGTCTTCAACGCGCTGGTGATCGTCGCTCTCATCCCGCTGGCGCTGCGGGGCGTACGTTTCCGCGCCGCGTCCGCGACCTCGGTGCTGCGCCGCAACATCCTCGTCTTCGGCCTCGGCGGCGTGGTGGTGCCGTTCGTCGGCATCAAGCTCATCGACCTGGTCGTGTCCACCGTCCCGGGCCTCGGCTCCTGACCCGGCTCCAGAAAGCGTCATGACATGTTCTCCGACCTCGCCCGCCAGTCCTTCGCCGGCCTGCGCCTCCTCCTCGTGATGACCGTCCTGCTCGGCGTCGGCTACCCCGCCGCGGTGTGGGCCGCCGGCCAGGCCTTCGGCGACCGCGCCGACGGCCAGCCGGTCCGCCTCGACGGCCATGTCGTCGGCTCCCGGCTGATCGGCCAGCAGTTCGACGGCGAGGTGTGGTTCCACTCCCGGCCCTCGGTCAACGACTACGACACCCTCGCCTCGGCCCCCAGCAACCTCGGCCCGCTCAGCACCGACCTGGTGGCCGCCATCGGTGAGCGGCGCGCCGAGGTCGCCGCCCGCGAGGGCGTCGCGGAGTCACAGGTCCCGCCCGACGCGGTCACCGCCTCCGGCTCGGGCCTCGACCCGCACATCAGCCCGGCGTACGCCCGGCTACAGGTCCCGCGCGTCGCGGCCGCGAACGGGCTGTCCGTCGACGACGTGCGCCGCATGGTCGCCGACAGCACCGACGGCCGCAGCCTCGGCTTCCTCGGCGAGCCCGGGGTCAACGTGCTCGAGCTCAACCTCGCCGTGCGGGCCGCGGTCCAGGGTGCAGCCGGCTGACGCGGCCCGCCCGGGCTCGGTCTCCCCGGCGTGTGCCGCCGGGGGAGACTGATCCCATGGAGCGGTCCACCCCACGCGCCACCGAGCGAGGCACGCTGCGCGTCTACCTCGGCGCCGCACCGGGCGTCGGCAAGACCTACGCCATGCTCGACGAGGGCCACCGTCGCGTCGAGCGCGGCACCGACCTGGTCGTCGGCTACGTCGAGACCCACGGCCGGCCCCGCACCCAAGCGGGCCTGGAGGGCCTCGAGGTGGTGCCGCGCCGGAGGATCGACCACCGCGGCACGGTCCTGGACGAGATGGACCTCGAGGCGATCGTGGCGCGGCGTCCCGACGTCGTCCTGGTCGACGAGCTGGCCCACACCAACGTCCCCGGCAGCGTCCACGAGAAGCGCTGGCAGGACGTCGAGGCGCTGCTCGACGCGGGCATCGAGGTCGTCACCACCGTCAACGTCCAGCACCTCGAGTCGCTCAACGACGTCACCGAGCAGGTCACGGGCGTGCGGCAGCGCGAGACGGTGCCCGACCACGTGGTGCGCTCCGCCGACCAGATCGAGCTGGTCGACATGAGCCCGCAGTCGCTGCGCCGCCGGATGGCCCACGGCAACATCTACCCGGCCGACAGGATCGACGCCGCCCTCTCGCGCTACTTCCGCGAGGGCAACCTCACCGCCCTCCGCGAGCTCGCGCTGCTGTGGCTCGCCGACCGCGTCGACGAGGGGCTCGAGCGCTACCGCCGCCAGCACGAGATCGACGCGACGTGGGCCACCCGCGAGCGCATCGTCGTGCCGGTCAGCGGCGGCCCCGAGTCCAGCACGCTGATGCGACGGGCCGCCCGGATCGCCAGCAAGCGCTCCGGGGGCGAGTGGCAGGCCCTCTACGTCACCCGGCAGGACGGGCTGACGAGCATCGCGCCCGACCAGCTCGCGCGGCTCTCGGCCAAGGCCGAGGAGCTCGGCGGCAGCCTGCACACCGTCGTGGGCGACGACGCCGCCGACGCCATCCTGGCCTTCGCCCGCGCGGAGAACGCCACCCAGGTGGTGATCGGCGCCAGCCGTCGCGGTCGCCTCTCCACGGTGCTGCGACCCGGCGTCGGCGAGCGGGTGGTCAGCGGCTCGGGCGACATGGACGTCCACATCGTCTCCCACGACTACGCCCGCGCCGCCTCCCGCGACAAGGGCGCCCCCGCCGACGAGCTCGGGCCGCGACGGCGCCTGGCGGGCCTGGTCTTCGGGCTCCTCGCGCCCACCGCGTTGAGCCTGGCGCTCCACCTCACCCAGGACCTCCACGGGTTGCCGATCGAGGCGATGTCGCTGATGGTGGTGGTGGTCGCGACCGCCCTCATCGGCGGGTTGGCGGCCGCCGTGGCCTCGGCGCTGGTCAGCGCGTTCCTGCTCAACTACCTGTTCACCCCGCCGCTCCACACCCTCACCATCGCCGAGCCCGAGAACGTCGTCACGCTGGTGATCTTCGTGGCGGTCGGCATCGCCGTCGCGACGGTCGTCGACCTCGCGGCACGGCGTACGACGCAGGCGCGGGCCGCGCGGGCCGAGGCCGACGCGCTCACCGTGCTGGCGCACAGCCTGCTCACCTCCAGCCAGGACACCGCCGGCCTGCTGTCGTCGGCCTGCCGCCAGCTCGACGCCCGCGGCGCGGCCCTGCTGCGGCGGGAGCCCGGCGGCGCCGAGGTGGTGGTCGCCTCCTGCGGCGACGCCCCCACCTCGGTCGAGCGCGCCGACGCGGCGGCGGCGGTCGACGACCGCAGCACCCTCGTGCTCGCCGGCACCACGCTGCCGGCCACGGCGCGGGGTCTGCTCAACGCCTACGCCGCCTACGCCAAGGTGATGGAGGAGCGGCGGCTGGCCACGCTGGCCGACGTCGAGCGGCTCCGGCTCGCCGAGCTCGACCGCACGCGCACGGCGCTGCTGGCCGCGGTGTCGCACGACCTGCGCAACCCGCTGGCGGCGGTGAAGGTGGCGGTCGCAAGCCTGCGCAGCACGGACGTCGCGTTCTCACCGCAGGACGAGGCGGCGCTGCTCGAGACGATCGAGGAGTCGACCGACCGGCTGACCGCGCTGGTGGCCAACCTGCTCGACATGAGCCGGATCAGCACGGGGTCGGTGAGCGTGGCGGTCGGCGAGGTCGGCCTCGCCGAGGCGGTGCGGGCCAGCATCGCGCCGCTCGTCGGCGGCGAGCGGATCGAGGTCGACGTCGACCCCGAGGTGACCGCGCTCGCCGACGCCGGGCTGCTCGACCGGGTGCTGGCCAACATCTGCGAGAACGCCCTCAAGTACACGCCGGTGACCGCCCGGGTCCGCGTCGACGCGGGCACGGCGGGCGACCGGGTGACGCTCCGGATCTCCGACACCGGGCCGGGCGTGCGCGACCACGACCGGGCGCGGCTCTTCGCGCCGTTCCAGCGTCTCGGCGACGTGCCCCAGCAGGACGGTGTGGGGCTCGGGCTCGCGGTGGCGCACGGCCTCACCGAGGCGATGGGTGGCACGATCTCGACCGAGGAGACCCCGGGCGGGGGGCTGACGTTCGTCCTCGAGCTGGCGGCCGCGCCCGACGCCGTACCGCCCGCCGGGACGCTGGACGTCCCGATCCTGGATAGCGAGACCCGATGACCTTCGTGCTCGTCGTCGACGACGACCCGGCGATGCGCCGCACGCTGTCGATCAACCTGCGGGCGCGCGACTACGAGGTCGAGACCGCCGGCGACGGCCGCTCGGCCCTGCAGGTCGTCGACGAGCGGATGCCCGACGTCGTGCTGCTCGACCTCGGGCTGCCCGACCTCGACGGCATCGCGGTGCTGACCCGGCTGCGCGCGTTCACCCAGGTGCCGGTGATCGTGGTGTCGGCCCGCACCGAGTCCGACGACAAGGTGGAGGCGCTCGACCTCGGCGCCGACGACTTCATCACCAAGCCGTTCTCGATCGAGGAGCTGCTCGCGCGGGTGCGCGCCACCTCACGACGCGTCGGACGCGAGGAGCCCGACCTCGTCGTCGAGGTCGACGGCCTGCGCCTCGACGTCACCGACTCCCGCGCGACCCGTGACGGCGAGGAGCTGCACCTGACCCCGACCGAGTGGCGCATCGTGGAGGTCCTCGCCCGCCGCCGCGGCCGGCTGGTGCGCCAGGGCGAGCTCCTCACCGCCGTCTGGGGCCCGCAGTACGAGCGCCAGACCAACTACCTCCGGGTCCACCTGGCCAGCATCCGCCGCAAGCTCGAGGCCGACCCCGCCCACCCGGTGCTCTTCGTCACCGAGCCCGGGATCGGCTACCGCTTCGCCCCCCACTGAGTCGGCGCGAGTGTGCCGCGGATCAGTGCCGAGTCGGCGCGAGTGCGCCGCCGGGCGGGACACAAGCGCCGACTCGGCGGGCCTGAGCGGGACACACGCGCCGACTCGGCGGGCCTGAGCGGGACACGCGCGCCGGGTCAGCGGGGGACGCGGACGAGGAGGCGGCCGTGGATGCACTCCATCCACAGCTCGCGACCCTCGCCGACGGAGTCGCCGTCGAGCTGGCGGGGGGTGTCGGTCGAGGCCTTGATCCGCACCCGGGAGCCGGTGCGGCGGTCGAGGGTCTCGTCCACGATCGGGCTCTTGCGCAGCACCCGCATCGCGACGGTGATCCACGACAGGAACTGGCGGGGGTGGATGATCACGACGTCGAGGATGCCGTCGTCGAGGGTGGCGTCGGGCAGCAGCGGCATCCCGGCCTGGAGGAAGCCGACGTTGCCGACCACGACGGTGCGGGCTCGGTGGGTGGTCGGCTCGCCGTCGTCGACCTGGATCTCGACCTTGATCGCCGGGAACATCAGCGAGCGCAGCCCCGAGACGACGTAGGCGACCCATCCGATCTTCTTCTTGATGTCCTCGTTGACGCCCTCCATGATCGCGGCGTCGAAGCCCATCCCGGCCATCACCATGAAGTGGGTGTCCTCGATGCCGTCGCCGCCGACCCTGACCAGGTCGATGGCGCGGTCCTGGCCGTTGAGGGCGACGTCGATCGCCGAGCGGAGGTAGAGCGGCACGTCGAGGTTGCGGGCCAGCAGGTTGCCGGTGCCGGCGGGGATGATGCCGACGGGGATGCCGGTGCCGGCGAGCTCGGCGCACACCTCGCGCACCGTGCCGTCGCCCCCGCAGACGATGACCAGGTCGGCGCCGGAGACCGCGGCCTTCTCGGCCATGCCGGTGCCGGGGTCCTCGACCGTCGTGTACTGCCACGTCGGCTCCGACCAGCCCGACTCGCGCGCCATCGCGCTGACGACGGAGCGGAACTGGCCGACGTCCTCGACCTTGATCGGGTTGAGGATCACCGCGACCCTGCGCTCGGAGGCGTACACCTCCGGCAGCGGCTCGGCGTGGGCCGCGGTGGAGCGCGGGCGCGGGTCGACGAGGGCGAGCCCGAGGGCGAAGATGCCGATGCCGAGGAGCGAGCCGGCGATCACGTCGGTGGGGTAGTGGCGCCCCAGCAGCACGCGGTCGAGGCAGACCAGGAGCCACCACGCGACCACGAGGACGATCCCGAGGCGCCGGAGGCTGGCCCGGCGCACGAACAGCACGAGCAGCGTCACGAGGAGGCAGGCGTACGCCGCGGTGGACGAGGCGTGCCCGGACGGGAAGCTGTAGGAGCTGAGCGGGCTGAAGTCCGTGCCCTGCCACTCGGGACGGTCGCGGCCCAGCCACACCTTGAGCGCGGAGGTGGACAGCGACGTGGCGACCATCACCACCAGCGCCAGCAGCGCCGCCCACCGCTGGCGGCGCAGCAGCAGGCCCAGCACCAGCACCACGGTCAGCACCGTCATCCCGACGGTCGCGAAGAGGTGCTCGACCACCCGCAGGACGTCGATGAACGCCCTCGAGTCGTCGGCCCAGTCCTCGAGGTTGCGCCCCTCGACGTCGAAGGAGTCGAGCGGCGCGCGGTCGCCGGTGACGGCGTACCCGAGGACCGAGAACAGCACCAGGCAGACCGCGGCCAGGGCGAGCGAGCGGAAGCGGGAGGCGCGAGTCACCTGCGAAGTATGCCCAAACCCGTTTCGGCACCCCACGCCCCTGCGGATAGCCTTCCCCTCGTGATCGACCCTCGCCTGCTCCGTGACGATCCCGACCGCGTGCGTGCCGCCCAGGCCAAGCGCCGGCTGTCCGACGACGTGGTCGACCGGGCGCTGGCCGCCGACTCCGCTCGCCGGCAGGCGATCGCCGACTTCGAGGCCAAGCGCGCCGAGCAGAAGGCCAGCGGCGCGCTCGTCGCCCGGGCGCAGGGCGAGGAGAAGCAGGCCCTGCTCGCGCAGGTCAAGGAGCTCGCCGCGAGCGTGAAGGAGGCCGAGGCCGCCCGCAACGCCGCGGAGGCTGCCTGGGACGAGGCCATCCGGGCGATCCCCAACATCGCCGACGACGCGGCGCCGGCCGGGCTCGAGGACGACTACACCGTCATCGAGCAGGTCGGCACGCCGCGCGAGTTCGACTTCGAGCCCCGCGACCACGTCGAGCTCGGCCAGCTGCTCGGCGCCTTCGACCTCGAGCGCGGCGCCAAGGTGTCGGGCTCGCGGTTCTACTTCCTCACCGGGGTCGGTGCCCAGCTCCAGCTCGCGCTGGTCAACATGGCGATGGACCAGGCGCGGGCGGCGGGCTTCGTCCAGACCGCCGCGCCGTCGCTGGTGCGCCCGCGCGCGATGGAGGGCACGGGCTTCCTGGGCCAGGCCGCCGACGACGTCTACCGCATCGAGGGCGAGGACCTCTACCTCGTCGGCACCTCCGAGGTCCCCATGGCGGCCTACCACTCCGACGAGATCCTCGACCCCGCGTCCCTCCCGCTGCGCTACGCCGCCTTCAGCCCGTGCTTCCGCAAGGAGGCCGGCAGCCACGGAAAGGACACCCGGGGGATCTGGCGGGTGCACTGGTTCGACAAGGTCGAGATGTTCGTCTACACCACGCTCGAGGAGTCCTGGGCCGAGCACCAGCGGCTGCTGGCGTGGGAGAAGGAGTTCCTCGACAAGCTCGAGCTCTGCTACCGCGTCATCGACACGGCGGCCGGCGACCTCGGCCTGAGCGCGACCCGCAAGTTCGACTGCGAGGCGTGGATCCCGACCCGGCAGGGCTGGGGCGAGCTCACCTCGACCTCCAACTGCACCGAGTTCCAGGCCCGGCGCCTCGACATCCGAACCCGCGCGGACGGCCAGACCACGCCGGTCGCCACCCTCAACGGCACGCTCACGGCGGTCACCCGGGCGATCGTCGCGATCCTCGAGACGCACCAGAACGCCGACGGCTCGGTCACGGTCCCGCAGGCGCTCCGCCCCTACATGGGCGGTCTGGAAGTGCTGAAGCCCCTTGTCTGACTGGGCACCGAAGCTCGTCGCGCTCGACATCGACGGCACCCTGCTGGCGTGGGTCGACGGGCAGACCGAGGAGTACGAGACCATCACCGCGCCGGTGTACGACGCGGTGCACCGCGTGCTCGACGCCGGTGCCCACGTCGTGCTGGCCAGCGGCCGCTCGCCGCACGGCATGACCCGGATCGCCGACCTGCTCGACCTCCCGCGTGACGGCTCCGACCGGCTCTGGGTGGTGGCCTCCAACGGTGCGGTCGTCTTCCGCTACCCGCCGATGGAGGTCGTCCACGAGGAGACCTTCGACGCCGCCCCCGCGGTGGCCGCCGTGCTGGAGCACCACCCGAACGCCCTGGTCGCCGTCGAGGAGCGCGAGGTCGGCGGCTACCGCGTCAACCGCGTCTTCCCCGAGGGCGAGATCTCCGGCGAGCAGATCATCACCGAGGTCGACGACATCGTCGGCGAGCCGGTCAGCCGCGTGATCATCCGCGACCCCGAGGCCACGGCCCAGGACTTCGTCGAGCTCGGCGCCCGCCTCGGGCTGCACGGCACCGACTACGTCGTCGGCTGGACGGCCTGGCTCGACCTGTCGCCGGTCGGGGTCTCCAAGGCGTCCGGTCTCGAGCACGTGTGCGCCCAGCTCGGCCTCACCGCCGCCGACGTGCTCGCCATCGGCGACGGCCGCAACGACATCGAGATGCTCACCTGGGCCGGCCGCGGCGTGGCCATGGGCCAGGCGGTCGACGAGGTGAAGGCCGCCGCCGACTTCGTGACCGACCCGGTGGTCGAGCACGGCGCCGCGGTCGAGATCTCGCGCTGGTTCCCGCCCGCGGGTGCCTGAGGTGGGTGCGGCGGCGCGCCCGCGCCTGGTCGCCACCGACCTCGACGGCACGCTGCTCGACCCGCAGGGACGCGTCACCGACCGCACCCGGGCGGTGCTCGACGAGCTCGACGACCTCGGCGTACCGGTCGTGTTCACCACGGGCCGGCCGGTGCGGTGGATGGAGGAGCTCTGGGACGCCGTCGGCGGCCACGGGCTGGCGATCTGCAGCAACGGCGCGGTGGTCTACGACGTCGCCCGCCGCGAGGTCCGCGAGCACCGGCCGGTCGCCCGCGAGGTGGGCCTGGGGCTGGCCGACGCGGTGCGCGAGGCCGTGCCCGGGACGACGTTCGCCCTCGAGCACACCGGCGGCTGGTCCAGCGAGGCCGACTTCCCCGGCCACCCCGACGACGTGGCCGGGCGCACGCAGGGGCCGTGGGCCGAGATCTACCGCGACGACGTGGTGAAGGTGCTCGCGGTGCACCCCGACCTCGACCCCGAGGACTTCTGGCAGCGGGTGGAGGCGGCCGTCGGCGACCGCGTGGTCACCACCTGGTCGTCGTCGTTCGCGCTCGTCGAGATCAGCGCGCCCGGCGTCACCAAGGCCACGACGCTGGCCACGCTGGCTGCGGAGATGGGCGTCGCGGCGCACGACGTCGTCGCGTTCGGCGACATGCCCAACGACCTGCCGATGCTGGAGTGGGCCGGGACGTCCTACGCCATGGCGCAGGCGCACCCGTCGGTCCTCGAGCTCGCCGACCACCGCGCGCCCGGCAACGACGCGGACGGCGTCGCGGTGGTGCTCGCCGACCTGTTCGACCTGCGTCGTTAGGGTGAGGCCCATGTCCCGAGCCCTCCGCGTGGTCGCCGCGCTGCTCGTCGCGTGCACCGGCCTGGTGCTGGCGGTGTCCGCCCCCGCGTCGGCCGCGTGCACCTGCAAGCAGGGACAGCTCGCACAGCAGGTGCGGAAGGCCGACGCCGTCTTCATCGGCAGCATCGACGCTGTCGGCACCACGTCGGGTGGCGGGCACACCTACACGATCACCGCCTCGCGCAGCTTCAAGGGCGAGCCCGAGCGCTCGACGATGGTGGAGTCACCGGGCGGCAAGGACGCGTGCGGCCTCGGTGCCCTGCAGGTCGGCCAGACCTACGTCTGGATGGCCGCCGGCACCGCCTCGCCCTACCGGGCCGACAGCTGCGGCGGCACCTCGGTGGCCAACCCGACGAAGGTCGAGAAGGTCGAGAAGCTGCTCGGCGAGGGCGCGGCCGTGGAGCCGCCGCCCCCGCCGCAGGCCGTGCGCACGCTGGTCGAGGACGCGCCCCCGGCGCGCTTCGCCCGGATGGCCGCGCCCGGTGCGGCGGCCGCGCTCGTCGGCCTCCTCGGCCTCGTCGTCGTACGCCGTCTCTCGCGGCGCTGAGCCGACCGGTCCGCGGCCGGCGGGCTCAGAGGTACATGCCGCCCGTGCCGCCGGTGCCGTCGCCGTCGTCGTCGCCGCCGGGCGCGGCCATGTTGGGCATCCCGACGGGCTGCTGGGGCGCGTGCCCCGCGCCCGGGGGCAGGGCCCGGCGCATCTGCTCGAGCTGGGCGCGGGAGACCATCTGCTGGGCGTAGATCGCGGTCTGGATGCCGTGGAAGAGGCCCTCCAGCCAGCCGACGAGCTGGGCCTGGGCGATGCGGAGCTCGCCGTCGGACGGGGTGCTCCCCTCGGTGAAGGGCAACGAGAGGCGCTCGAGCTCCTCGACCAGCTCCGGCGCCAGGCCCGACTCGAGCTCCTTGATGGAGGCGGCGTGGATCTCCTTGAGCCGCTGGCGGCTGGCCTCGTCGAGGGGCGCGGCCTTCACCTCCTCGAGGAGCTGGCGGATCATGCTGCCGATGCGCATGACCTTCGCCGGCTGCTCGACCAGCTCGGTGACGTGGCGCTCACCATGCTCGCCGTCCTCCCCGGCCTCGCGGCCGTCGTCACCGGCCGCCTGCGCCATCGCGGGGAGCGCGCTCGCGGGGATGGTGCCGATGGGCTGGCCGTCGGGACCGAGGACCACGACCTGGTCCTCGCCGTCACCGGCGGTGGGGGCTGAGGGCTGCTGCTCGGTCATGCCACGACCCTAGCCGGGCACCTCAGAGGGTCAGCACGATCTTCCCGCTGTGCCCGCCCTCGTCCATCAGTGCGTGCGCCCTCGCGACGTCCTCGAGCGGCATCGTGTTCTCCACGATCGGACGGACCTGGCCCGAGGAGACGAGCGGCCACACGTTCTCGACCACGCCGCAGCAGATCGCGGCCTTCTCGTCCCGCGGCCGGGCGCGCAGCGAGGTGGCGGTGACCGAGGCGCGCTTGCGGAGCAGGGCGTTGATGTCGAGCTCGCCCTTCGCGCCGCCCTGCATGCCGATGATCACCAGCCGACCGCCCGTGGCGAGCGCGGCGACGTTGCGCCCGAGGTACTTCGCGCCCATGTTGTCGAGCACGACGTCGGCGCCGCCGGCCTCCTCCAGCACCTCGACGAAGTCCTCGTCGCGATAGCTGATCGCGCGGGTGGCGCCGAGCGTGCGGCACAGCTCGAGCTTCTCGGGCGACCCGCCGGTGGCGTAGACCTCCGCGCCGCGGGCGGCCGCGAGCTGGATCGCCATGGTGCCGATGCCGCCGGCGCCGCCGTGCACGAGGAAGCGCTCGCCCTTGGCGAGGTGGGCGGTCATGAAGACGTTGGACCACACGGTCGCCGCGACCTCGGGCAGTGCCGCGGCCTCGACCAGCGAGACGCCGGACGGCACGGGCATGACCTGGCCGACCGGGACCGCGACCCGCTCGGCGTACCCGCCGCCGGCGAGCAGCGCGCACACCTCGTCGCCGACCGACCACCCCTCGACGCCCTCGCCGAGGGCGGAGACGCGGCCGCTGCACTCGAGACCGATGACCTCGGAGGCGCCGGGGGGCGGCGGGTAGAAGCCCTGCCGCTGCAGGGTGTCGGCGCGGTTGACCGCGGTGGCGACGACGTCGACGACCACCTCGCCCGGGCCGGGCGTCGGGTCGGCGACCTCACCGACGGACAGGACCTCGGGGCCGCCGGTGCCGGCGGCGACGACGGCGCGCACCGGCTCAGTCCTCGTACTCGTCGTCGGTGTGGTCGACGACCGAGTCGTCGGGCACGTCGTCGTCGACGTCGTCCGGGTCGTGGGCGTCGGCCGGCTTGTCCCAGCTCTCGGCCAGGGCCTGGGCGCGGGCGGCGAGGCGCTCCACCTGGTCGGGAGCGGCGTCCGCAGCACCTGCGGCGAAGCCGAGGAGGTACGCCGTGATCGGCGCGGCCGTCTTCTGCACGTTCTGCGACGCCGTGCGGGCGAGGTCGAGGACGAGGCCCTCGTCGACCTCGGTGTCGACGTCGAGCGCGTCGCTGAGCTCGTCGATCCAGTCGTGGAGGTTCACGGGTCCAATCTCCCCCACCGGGTCGGCGCCGGGCAAGGGACCCCCGGAGCGGGCCGGCTACTGCTCCGCGAGGTCGCGCAGGTCGGCCCACGAGTCGACGTCGGACGCCTCGTCGCCCTCGGCCGCGACCTCGGCGAGAAGCAGGGGGGCGAGCAGGCGGTGGAGCGCCATGCCGTGCCGGCCCTCCAGGCCGGGGGTCACCGAGGCGAGCCGCGCGGCGTCCAGCACGCCCGCGAGCTGGCGGCGGCCGTCGGGGCCGTGCAGGAAGGCACCGTCGTGGCCGGCCGCGGCGGAGCGGAGCCGCCGGAACGTGCGCGGCGTCGTGCGCGGCATGTCGACCGCGAGCACGCCGAGGAGCGAGGGGCGGCGCAGCAGCGCGTCCACGCCGGTGAGCAGCCCGGCGACCGGTCCACCCCGCGGTGGGTCCTCGCACACGAACGTCACCGGCCGCGAGGTCGGCACCGGCTCGGGCGCCACGACCACCACCTCGTCGGCGTCGACGAGCGCGTCGAGCGCCAGCGCGAGCAGCGTCCGCCCGCCCAGCTCGATCGCCGCCTTGTCGACGCCGCCCAGGCGGGCCGCGGTGCCGCCGGCCAGCACGACCGCGCAGAAGCCCCCGCCCCGGTCGTCCTCGGCCATGCCCCCGCCCCGGCCCTCTCCCATGCCCCCATCCTGCCCGCAGGACTGGCACGCTGGACCCATGAGCGACCAGCTGCGCGTGCGCGTCCTGCAGTGGGCGAGCGGGCTCGACCCCGCCGCCAACCGGGCCCGGCTGGCCGGCATCGGCCCGGGGGCCGACCTGGTGGTGCTGCCCGAGGCCTTCGCGCGCGACTTCGGGCAGGCGGGCTCCGACGTGAGCGCGTTCGCCGAGACGCTCGACGGTCCGTTCGCGAGCGAGGTCGACCGGGTCGCGGGCGCCGCGTCCTGCACGGTGGTTGCTGGCATGTTCGAGGTGTCGGGCGACCCCGCCCGCCCGTTCAACACCCTGACCGTCGGCGGGGGCGAGGGGGGCTCGTACCGCAAGATCCACCTCTACGACTCCTTCGGCTACCGCGAGTCCGACCGGCTCAGCGGGGGCGCCGTGCAGCCGGTCGTGGTCGACGTCGCGGGCTGGAAGGTCGGCCTGATGACCTGCTACGACCTCCGCTTCCCCGAGCTGTCCCGGATGCTCGTGGACGCGGGCGCCGAGGTGCTGGTCGTGCCGGCGGCCTGGCTGCCGGGCGACCGCAAGGTCGGCCACTGGCGCACGCTCCTGGCTGCCCGGGCCATCGAGAACACCTGCTTCGTCGTCGGTGCAGGCCAGCCGGAGCCGCGCTACGTCGGGCACTCCGCCGTCCTCGGCCCGCTGGGCGACGAGCTCGCCGCCGCCGGCGGTGCGGAGGCCGTGCTCGACGTCACCCTGGAGCGCGACGACCTCGTCGCGGCCCGTCGTACCAATCCCTCGCTGGCCAACCGCCGGCTGTAACCTCGTCCGACGTGTCTTCCCCCACCTCCGGCGGCTCGCGCGGCTCGTCCCGCGGCAAGCGCGCGGCCGAGCGCCCGCCCTCGCGGTGGCGCCGCGCCCGGAGGCCGGCCCCGCCGGCACCCGCCCCGGAGGTGGCGACCGCGCCCGCCGAGCAGGTGCGGCCGGTCGCGACCGAGCCCGTCGAGGTGCCGCCCGCCGCGGTGCCGTCCGGTGAGCCCGTCGCCACGCCCGCCCCGATCATCGGCGGCCCGGTGCTGCCCGACGACGGCCCGCGGATGCAGCTCGTCGCCCTCTGGCTCGGCCTGCTGGGCCTCGGCACCCTCGCGCTCCTGTGGTGCGCGGTGAGCGGCTCGCTCTCCACCGGCACCAGCGACAACGCCCTGTCCTCGGCCCCCGGCTGGCTCGACGGCGCCGGTGCGGTGGCCGTCGCCACCGCGCTGTCGTGGCTGCTGGCCACCCGCACGGCCGGGCGGGCACTCGTCTCCGCCGGCCTCGCCCTCGCGCTCGGCACCGCCAGCGTGCTGGTCGGCGGCCGCGTGCTCCCGACCGGTGCGGCCGTGATGACCTGCGTGGTCGGCAGCGTCTACGCGGTGATGATCACCATCCCGGCGGTGACGTGGTGGAAGGCGGTGCGGGAGGTCCTCGTCGCGACCGTGGTGGCCGTCGCCACCGCCCTCGCCGTCGTCGGCTTCGAGCCCACCGTCGGCACCGAGCGGTTCCAGTTCGCGGCGCTCGTGCTGGCTCTCGGCCTGCTGTTCACCATCGTCTACCGCCTCGGCGCCGGCCTCCACGGCCTGGGCCGCCGCGGCGTCATCGTCGTCGCCGGGGGACTCGTCGTGCTGGTGGTGACGCTGGCCTACGCCGAGCTGCTGCGCCGCTACGGCGCCCAGACGTTCGTGTCGTCGGTGCTCGACTTCGCCGAGGCGACCGCCGACCGGATCGGGGCGTTCCCGCGCCCGCTCGTCGTCCTGCTCGGCGTCCCGGCCCTGGTCTGGGGCACGCACCTGCGCGCCCGCCGCCGTCAGGGCTGGTGGGTGTGCGCCTTCGGCGTGGCCGCGACCGTGCCCATGGCGACCGTGCTCGTGCCGCCGGACGGCTCGTTCCTGGAGGCGGCGCTGCGGGTGGTGTACTCCCTCGTGCTCGGCCTCGTCGTCGGCTACCTCGTCATCCGCGTCGACCTCGCGCTGACCGGGCCCAAGGGCCGCGGCGGCCGGCGCGCCGAGGAGGCCGGTCCGCACCGCCCCGAGCCCCGGCGCTTCGCCGAGCTCTGAGCCCTCCGCGGCAGCGGTCGCCGGGGCCGATCCCGGCGTACGCCCGGGTAACCGCTAGCGTCGGGTCCATGGCCCGCAGCAAGTCGCTCGAGATCGTGTCCGAGCTGGTCGCCAACGTGCTGACGATCGAGGTCGCCGAGGGCGACAGCGTCGAGGCCGGCGACACCGTCGTGCTGCTGGAGTCGATGAAGATGGAGATCCCGATGCTGGCCGAGCGCGCCGGCACCGTCACCGCGGTCAAGGTCACCGTCGGCGACGTGGTGCAGGACGGCGACGTCCTGGTCGTCCTCGACTGAGGCTCCCCGCCACGACGCGGGACCCCTACGCTCTCGCCATGACTCCGGAGCGCGCCCGCAGGATCCACGTGGTGGTGGCCGGGGTGACCTGGTTCGCCGTGTTGTGGCAGCTGGCGCTCGTCCTCACCGGCGAGGCGGTGCTCGTCGAGGAGGACCCGCCGGGGCTGGGCGCCCGCATCTACCGCTTCTTCGCCTACTTCACGATCCAGAGCAACCTGCTGGTGGCGATCACTGCCACGGCGCTCGCGCGGACCCCGGCTCTCGACCGCACGGCCTGGCGGGTGGCGCGGCTCGCGGGGCTCGTCGGGATCACCGTCACCGGGCTGGTGCACTTCTTCCTGCTGCGCCCGCTGCTCGACCTCGACGGCGCCAGCTGGGCCACCGACAAGCTGCTGCACGTGGTGGTGCCGGTGCTCGCGGTCGCGGCGTGGGCAGTCGCCGGCCCGCGACCGCGCGCGAGCGTGCGGGAGGCGGCGTACGGGCTGGTCTGGCCGGTCGCGTGGACCGCGTGGACCCTGGTCGTGGGGCAGGTCGACGGCTGGGTGCCGTACCCGTTCCTGGACGCCGACGAGAACGACTGGGGCGCGGTCGCCGTCACGTGCGCGGGCATCACGGTGCTGTTCGTGGCGCTGTTCGCGCTCTTCACCTTTCTGGACGGGAAGCTGCGACCCGCTCCTCGCTAGGGTCGGGAACCATGGAATTCCGATACCTCGGCAACAGCGGTCTCAAGATCTCCGAGATCACCTACGGCAACTGGCTCACCCACGGCTCCCAGGTCGAGAACGACGTCGCGACGCAGTGCGTGCGCGCCGCGCTCGACGAGGGGATCTCCACCTTCGACACCGCCGACGTCTACGCCAACACCAAGGCGGAGACCGTCCTCGGCGAGGCCCTCAAGGGAGAGCGGCGCGAGTCGCTGGAGATCTTCACCAAGGTCTACTGGCCCACCGGCCCCGGCGGGAAGAACGACACCGGCCTGTCCCGCAAGCACATCATGGAGTCGATCAACGGCTCGCTGGAGCGGCTGCAGACCGACTACGTCGACCTCTACCAGGCCCACCGCTACGACACCGAGACGCCGCTCGAGGAGACCATGCAGGCCTTCGCCGACGTCGTGCGCCAGGGCAAGGCCCTCTACATCGGCGTCAGCGAGTGGACCGCCGACCAGATCCGCGCCGGCGCCGCCATGGCCAAGGAGCTCGGCTTCCAGCTGATCTCCAGCCAGCCGCAGTACTCGATGCTGTGGCGCGTCATCGAGGACGAGGTCGTCCCCGCCTCCCGCGAGGTCGGCGTCTCCCAGATCGTGTGGAGCCCGATCGCCCAGGGCGTGCTGACCGGAAAGTACAAGCCGGGCGCCGAGCCGCCGGCCGGCTCGCGCGCCGCCGACGAGAAGGGCGGCGCCGACATGATCAAGCGGTTCATGAACGACGACGTCCTCACCGCCGTCCAGGGCCTCGAGCCGATCGCCGCCGACTGCGGCCTGACGATGGCCCAGCTTGCCGTCGCCTGGGTGCTGCAGAACGACAACGTCGCCGCCGCCCTCGTCGGGGCCTCGCGTCCCGAGCAGGTCTCCGACAACGTCAAGGCCGCCGGCGTGAAGCTCGACGACGACGTGATGAAGCGCATCGACGAGGCCCTCGGCTCGGTCGTCGTCCGCGACCCCGCGATGACCGCCGAGAACGCGCCCAAGGGTCGGGTGGCCTGAGGCTGGCCGCCCCCGAAGTCCCCGGATGTCCGGGGACTTCGGCCTGATCGTGGAAGATCCGGGTCACCAGGTGGCTCGGATCCTCCGCGATGCCCCTTTTGGGACTCCTCAGGCCCACTGCCGTTCGGCAGTCCCTGCCTCGTGTTGCTCCACCATGGGATGCCGGGACGTGCTGCACTCCCCTCACGCTCCTTCATGAGGGAAGTGCGACCTCGCCGACATCCCATGGTGAAGCAGCGGCGGCGTGGCGAGCTGTACGCCGTCGGCGCGATAGCTAGGGACGTTCTGGCGGGTCCGGGACCGGTTTCGCCCACCAGAACGTCCCTAGCTACTGCTGGCGACAGGCGTGGCGCGTACGCCAGCCTCAGGCGGCGCGCGTCACCCGGTAGCGGACGAAGGCCGGGACGGCGAGGGCGGCGAGGACGGTGAAGACGACCACCAGCACGCCTCCGCCGGCAGCGGCGACGGCGGCGCCGGTGGCAGCGGCGGTGGCGCCGTGGGCGACGTCGGCGATGCGGGGGCCGCCGGCGACGACGACGATGAAGATGCCCTGGAGGCGGCCGCGGACCGAGTCGTCGGCCGCGGCCTGGAGCATCGAGGTGCGGAAGGCGGCCGACGCCATGTCGGCGGCACCCCCGATCGCGAGCATGAGCACGGCGAGGCCGAGCATGCCGGGCAGGTGGGGGGCGAGCATCGCGGCGACGCCGAAGCCGACCATCGCCAGGCCCCACACGATGATCGCCGCGATCACCGCCACGCCCTGCCGCTCCACGCGGGAGACCCAGCCCGACAGCACCCCGCCGACGACGGCGCCGGCCGGGATGGCGGCGAAGAGCAGCGCGAAGGCCAGGCCGCCCTCGCTCGGGCCGCCGAAGTCGACGTGGGCCATCTCGGGGAAGAGCGCGCGGGGCATGCCGAAGACCATCGCGATGATGTCGACGACGAAGGACATCATCAGCACCGGCTGCGCGCGGAGGTAGCGGAAGCCGTCGACGACGGCGCCGATGCCGGGCGTGACGGTCGCACCGATCACCGGCAGCGCAGGCAGCCCGACGACCGCGAAGAGGGTCGCGAAGAGCGTGATCGTGTCGAGCAGGTAGAGCCAGGAGAAGCCGACCAGCGGGATCAGCGCGCCACCGACGAGCGGGCCGGCGATGCCGCCGGCCTGCATGACGGTCATGGTGAGCGAGTTCGCGGCCGGGAGGAGCTCGGCGGGCAGCAGCCGCGGCAGCAGCGCGGAGCGGGTGGGCTGGTTGACGGCGAAGAACGCCTGCTGCACCGCGAACAGCGACAGCAGGAGCCACACGTCGGCCCCGCCGAACGCGGCCTGGAGCCAGAAGCAGGCGCTGGTGGCGATGAGCCCGGTGGTGGTGATCATCAGCAGGGTCCGCCGGTCGAACACGTCGGCCAGCGCGCCGCCCCACAGCCCGAAGACCACGAGCGGCACGAGGCCGAAGACACCGGTGAGGCCGACGTAGGCCGACGACCCGGTGATCGCGTAGATCTGGGCCGGCACCGCCACGACGGTCAGCTGCGCGCCGACGACGGTGACGATGTTGGCCAGCCAGAGGCGGCGGAAGTGGGGGTTCGCGAGCGGGCGGGTGTCTGCTAGCAGTCGCCTCTCCACGTCCCGCAGGCTAGGTCACGCCACCGGGTGCGCCGAAACCGGTCGGCCCACGCCGCCGCTAGCATCGAGCCCATGGGTGCAGGCCACGGACACGGCGGCCACGCGGGCAGTCGCCACCGCTGGCGGCTGGCGGTCTCGTTCGGGCTGGTCGCGGCGTTCTTCGTCGTCGAGCTGGCGGTCGGGCTGGCCAGCGGGTCGCTGGCGCTGATCTCCGACGCGGGCCACATGGCCGCCGACGTGGTGGCGCTCGGCGCGGCGCTGGTCGCCACCAAGATCGCCACCCGGCCCGACGGCACGGGCCGCCGCACCTACGGCTCCTACCGCGCGGAGGTCTTCGCCTCCGGCTTCACCGTGCTGGTGATGCTCGGGGTCTCGGCCTACGTCGTCGTGGAGGCGGTCCGCCGCGCCGGTGACGAGGTGGAGGTCGCCGCGGGCCCGATGCTGGTGGTGGGCGCGATCGGCCTGCTGGTCAACCTGGTCTGCCTGCTCCTGCTGCGCGGTGGCGCCCAGGAGTCGATCAACGTCAATGGCGCCTACCTCGAGGTGGTGGCCGACGCCGCCGGGAGCGTCGGCGTGCTGGTGGCCGGCGTGCTGGTCCGCGCCACGGGCGCGCCGGTGTGGGACACGGTGGTGGCCGTCGGGATCGGCGTCTTCGTCGCGGTGCGCGCGGTCCTGCTCGGTCGGGAGGTGCTGGCCGTCCTTGGCCAGCACGCACCCCAAGGACTCGACCTCGACGCCGTCGTGCGCGACCTCGAGGCGGTGCCGGGGGTGGCCGAGGTGCACGACCTGCACGCCTGGACCCTCACGTCGGGGATGAACGTCGCCACCGCCCACGTCGTCGTCCGGGTGGGCGCCGATCCCCAGGCGGTGCTCACCGGAACTCAGGCGGCCCTTCGCGAGGGGCACGGCATCGACCACGCGACCCTCCAGGTGGAGGCCAGCAAGGCACGGGAGTGCCACGCCGCGTCCTGGTAGGCCGAGGGCCGCGCCCACGCCCGAGGGGGTGAGCGCGAGGCGGCGTACGGACGATCTGGGTCACACGTCCCGCCCGTGCGGGCGTGCGGATCCGGCGCCGCGCCGGCGGTCCGGACTACTGTCGTCGACGTGGGACATGCCGTCCCGCGTCCACCCGAGCCACAGGAGCACTCACATGGCCATCATCGGTTTTCTCGTCTTCGGGCTGGTCGTCGGAGCGATCGCCCGTCTCATCAAGCCCGGCAAGCAGAACCTGAGCATCCTCGCGACGCTGCTCCTGGGCGTCGTGGGCTCGCTCATCGGCGGCATCGTCGCCAGCGCCCTCGGCACCGGTGACATCTTCGAGCTCAACATCCTCGGCGCGATCGTCGCGATCATCGCCGCCGTGCTGCTGATCGGCGTCGCCGAGGGCCTCTCCGGCCGCAACAAGGCCCACGTCTGACCTGCGCCTGACGAGCGGCGCCCGCGCCGCCCCGTCCCGCCGCCCCCGCTCCGCCGCCCAGGCCGGAGCCGGGGCGGCGGTGTCGTTCCCGGGGCGAGCGAGATCACAGCGTCGCGGAATTGGATCGTTCCAAAGAGGTCGTCAGACTGGAGGGGAAGAGTCCTATCCGAGGAGATGACATGCGACTCATCGACGAGCTCAACGAGCTCCACGACCACTACGCCGGACGCATCGACGAGGCCGTGGCCCGCGACGACGTGGCCGGTGCGCACGACCTGGCCCAGGCCTACGAGGACGACGCGATCCGGCTGATGGCCGAGCGCGAGGGCCTCACCCACCTGCTGCCGCTGGAGCGTCAGCGCCCGCAGAGCGCGCTGCGCACGCTGGTCCGCCGGCTGGTCCCGGGCCGGGCCGCCTGACCCCTCCGCCGCAGGGACGACGACGTCAGATGGCGTCGTCGTCCTCGGGGAGCTCCATCGCGGTGACCATCGCGACCACGTCGGCGATCGAGTCGACGACCCGCGTCGGCCGGTAGGGGAACTCCTGCACCTGGTGCCGCTCGGTGGCGCCCGTCGCGACCAGGATCGTGCGCATGCCGGCCTCGAGGCCGCTGATGATGTCGGTGTCCATCCGGTCACCGATCATCACGGTCGTCTCGGAGTGCGCCTCCAGCCGGTTGAGGGCGCTGCGCATCATCAGCGGGTTGGGCTTGCCGATGAAGTACGGCTGGCGTCCCGTCGCGGTGCTGATCAGCGCCGCCACCGACCCGGTCGCCGGCAGCATCCCCTGCGCGCTGGGACCGCTGGGGTCGGGGTTGGTGGCGATGAAGCGCGCGCCGTCGTTGATCAGCCGGATCGCGCGCGTGATCGCCTCGAACGAGTAGGTGCGGGTCTCACCGAGCACGACGTAGTCGGGGTCCTGGTCGGTCATCACGTAGCCGATGTCGTGGACGGCGGCGGTGAGCCCGGTCTCGCCGACGACGTACGCCGACCCGCCCGGTCGCTGGTCGTCGAGGAACTGCGCCGTCGCCAGCGCCGAGGTCCAGATCGACTGCTCGGGGACGTCGATGCCGCTGCTGCGCAGCAGGCGCACCCGCAGGTCGCGCGGGGTGAAGATCGAGTTGTTGGTCAGCACCAGGAACGGCACGTCGGCCTCGCGCAGCGCGGCGATGAACTCCTTCGCGCCCGGGATCGGGTCCTCCTCGCGGACGAGGACGCCGTCCATGTCGGTCAGCCAGGTGTGCACGGGTCGGGGTTCGCTCACCGACCCATCGTCCCATCCCGCCGGCCCGCTCCGACGTGAGCAGCGTCCCACCGCCGGACGGGGGCGGGAACTGGTGCCGCGGACCCCGGAGGGACAGGGTGGTCAGGTCGCCACCCGACACCGTGGGACCAGCACGACCAGAGCAGGAGCGCCGTGGACACCGAGCAGACCCCCGCCGAGCAGGAGCCGGACCGGCCGGCCCCGGAGCCGGCCCCCGAGCCGGCCCGGATCGAGGCACGCGCCGTCGCGATCCGCCGCCGGCGCGCGTGGCTGCTGCCGGCGACCAGCCTGGAGGTGGTCGAGGGCGAGGTCACCCTCGCGGTGGGCGACCCCGACGACCGGCACGCGCTGCTCGCGCTCGCGGTCGCCGGACGGCTGGCCGGCGTGGAGGGCGAGGTCCTGGTCGACGGCGTCGCCGACGCGCGTCGGCTGCAGCGCGAGGTCGCGCTCGTCGACGTGGTCGGCGTGACCGCGCCCGAGCCGGTGCTGCCGGTGCGCGCGGTGGTGGGGGAGGACCTCGCCATGGCCGGGCGCCGGGCGTGGTCGCGCGACGTCGCCGCCTGGCTCGCCGAGGCGGCGCCGGAGGTCGCCGCCGACGCGCAGCTCGGCGACCTCGAGCCGGCCGCCCGGGTCGCCCTGATGACCCGGCTGGCGCTGCTGCGCTCGCCGCGGTTCCTCGTGCTCGCGCTGCCCGAGCGCCACGGCGCGCTGCCGGCGGGCTGGTGGCAGGTCGTGGCCGACGCCGCCGCCGACGGGCCGGGCGTGCTGGTGACCGCCAGCCCGACCGCCGCCTCCCACGTCGCCGGACGCGCCGACCGGACCGCGCCCATCGGGCCGGGCCACGACCAGCCGACGCGGTCGGCGCAGACCGAGGAGGTCTTGTCATGACCGGGTTCCGGATGGCGCTCAACGAGCTGCGCCGCATCACTGCCGGGCGGCTGCCTCGCATCGCCGTGGTCGCCCTCGTGCTGGTCCCGACGATGTACGCGGGGCTCTACCTGTGGGCCAACTACGACCCCTACGGCAACCTCGACCAGGTGCCGGCCGCGATCGTGGTCGAGGACGCCGGGGCCGTGCTGCCCGACGGCACCCGCCTCGACGCCGGCCGCCAGGTGGCCGACGACCTGCTCGACCGCGGCGACTTCGACTGGCGCGAGGTCAGCCTCGCCGACGCCGAGGAGGGCGTGCAGGACGGCACCTACGACTTCGCGCTCCACGTCCCGAAGGGCTTCTCCGCCTCCCTCGCCAGCAACGCCGACCTCGACCCCCAGCGCGCGCGGCTGGCGCTGCTGACCAACGACGCCAACTCCTACCTCTCGACGACCATCGCCGGCACGGTGACCGACCGGGTGCGCGACGCGCTCGCCAGCCAGGTCGGCGCGGAGGCCGCGACGACGTTCCTCACCGGCTTCGCCGACATCCGCAGCCAGCTCGCCTCGGCCGCCGACGGCGCCGGGAGGCTGGGCGACGGCCTCGGCGACGCCCGTGACGGCGCGGCGAGCCTCGCCGACGGTGCCGACCGGCTCGAGGGTGGCGCCGACGAGCTCGCCGGCGGGCTCGGCACCCTCGCCGACAGGACGTCCTCCCTGCCCGGCCAGACACGGCGCCTGGCGACGGGCGCGCGCCAGGTGGCGCGGGCCAACCAGCGCATCGCCGGGCTCGGCGACCAGGCGGCGGCCGCCGCGACCCGGATCGACCGGGCCCGGGCCGAGCGCCGGCGCGAGCTGGTGGAGCGGATGCGCCAGCAGGGCCTCACCGCCCAGCAGCGGCAGGCCGTGCTCGCGGTCTTCGACGACCTCGGCGCCGCGGTCGCCGACGGCACCGCCACCGTGCGGCGCACCTCCTCCCAGCTCGACCGGCTCGCCACCGGCGCCGACCGGGTCGCCGACGGCAACGAGGCGCTCGCCGCAGCGGTCCCCGACCTCGTCGACGGCATCGGGCAGGCGCGCGACGGCGCGGGCCGGCTGCGCGACGGCGCCGAGCGGCTCTCCGGTGGCGCCGACGAGCTCGGTGCCGGGCTGGAGAAGCTCGACCGGGGCGCGTCGCGCCTCCAGCGCGGCCTGGAGAAGGGCGTCGAGCAGGTGCCCGACGTCGACGGCACCACCCGTGAGCGCCTCGCCGACGTGATCGGTGACCCGGTGCGGGTCGACTCGCGCTCCGACGCGACCGCCGGGACCTACGGCGCCGGGCTCGCGCCGTTCTTCCTCAGCCTGGCCGCCTGGATCGGTGGCTACGTCCTCTTCCTGCTGGTGCGCCCGCTGTCGCCGCGCGCCCTGGCCGGCGACCAGCACCCGCTGCGCGTCGCGCTCGGCGGCTGGCTGGCGCCGGTGCTGCTCGGGGCCGTGCAGATGGTCGTGATGTCCACGATCGTGTTCGGCGTCCTCGAGATCGTCCCGGCGAACATCCCGGGTGCGCTGGCGTTCCTCGTGCTGACCTCGGCGGTCTTCGTCGCGATGGTGCACGCGCTCGCGACCTGGTTCGGCAAGGCGGGGCAGTTCATCGGGCTGGTGCTGATGGTGCTCCAGCTGATCACCGCCGGTGGCACCTTCCCGTGGCAGACGCTGCCGCCGGCGCTGCACCCGCTCCACCACGTGCTGCCGATGTCGTACGCCGTCGACGGCCTGCGGCAGCTGGTCTACGGCGGCCCCGACGTGCGGGTGCTCTCCGACGTGCTGGTGCTGCTCGCCTGGCTCGCGGTGGCGCTCACCGCCACGACGGTCGCGGCCAGGCGGCAGCGGGTCTGGTCGCTCAAGACGGTGAGTCCCGAGCTCCAGATGTGAGGCAGCCCGTCAGGCCTGGGCCGCGTGGCGCCCGGGCACCGTGTCGTCGGCCGTGTGGTCGTCCTGCACGGGGTGGCTGCGCTCGAGCCCGGCACCCTCGACGTCCACGTCGGGCAGGATCCGGTCGAGCCACCTCGGCAGCCACCACGCCGCCTCGCCGAGGAGGTGCATCGCGGCCGGGATGAGCAGCATCCTCACCACGAACGCGTCGAGCAGCACGCCGAACGCCAGCCCGAAGCCGATCGGCTTGATGGTCGCGTCGTGGGAGAACACGAAGCCCGCGAAGACGGAGATCATGATGATCGCCGCGGCGGTGACGACGGAGCGGCCGGCGTGGAGGCCGTGCTGCACCGCGACGCGCGCCGGTGCCCCGTGGGCGTACGCCTCGCGCATCCCGGAGACCAGGAACAGCTGGTAGTCCATGGCGAGCCCGAAGAGGATGCCGGTGGCGATGATCGGCAGGAAGCTCAGGACCGGGCCGGGGGCGTGCACGCCGAACAGGTCGCCGAGGAAGCCGAGCTGGAAGATCGCGGTGATGCCGCCGAAGGCCGCGAGCAGCGACAGCACGAAGCCGAGCGTCGCGGTCAGCGGCACCAGGATCGAGCGGAACACCAGCACCAGGATCAGCAGCGACAGCCCGACGACCAGGACGAGGTAGACGGGGAGCACCGAGGCGAGCTTGTCGGAGATGTCGATGCCGGCGCTGGCGTTGCCCGCGACGCCGAGGGTGGCCCGCTCGCCCGAGGTGGTGGTGGGCTCGAGGGTGCGCAGGTTCTGCACGAGCTCGGCGGTCGACTCGCTCGACGGAGACCCGTCGGGGACGACCTGGAAGGCCAGGGCGGTGCGGTCCTTCGACACACCGATCGGCACGACCGCGTCGACGCTCCAGGTCCGGCCGATCTGCTCGGCGATCTGCGCCTGCTCGGCCACCTCGCCGTCCGCGGCGACCGGCTCCGGCAGGTCGGCGACCACGAGCAGCGGGCCGTTGGAGCCCTCGCCGAGCTTGTCGGCCTGGACCTCGTAGGCCCGGTAGGCCGCGGAGTCCGGCGGCTGGGTGGAGCCGTCGGGCAGCCCGAGGCGCATCTGCGTCGCTGGTGCAGCCACGGCCAGCAGGGCCACCACACCGACGCCGAGGACCGTGAGCGCGCGGCGGTTGGACATCGGGGTGTCGCGCGCGGTGACGGCGGTGGGGTCGGCGGCGTGCTCCCCGGCGCCGAGCCGGGCGCGCTCGCGGCGGCCGAGGATGCGTCGTCCGACCAGCGACAGGACGGCGGGGGTCAGCGAGACCGCCATGAGGATCGCGACCAGCACGGCGACCGCGCCGACGGTGCCCATCAGGCCGAGGAACGGCACCCCGGTCACGTTGAGCGCGAGCAGCGCCACGATGACGGTCACGCCGGCGAAGACGACGGCGTTGCCGGACGTGCCGTTGGCCAGCCCGATCGACTCGTGGAGGTCGGCGCCCTGCTTCAGCTGGCGGCGGTGCCGGTTGATGATGAAGAGGGAGTAGTCGATGCCGACGGCGAGGCCGAGCATCACTCCGAGGACCGGCGTGACGGAGACGAAGTCGAAGACGCCGGAGAGCGACAGCGACGCGAGCGAGGCGACGCCGACGCCGAGCAGCGCGGTGACGAGGGGGAGCGCGGCGCCCAGGACGGTCCCGAGCATCACGAAGAGCACGATCGCCGCGACCACGACGCCCGCCACCTCGCCCGGACCGAGGATCGACGGCACGGTCTGCGCGATGTCCTGCGAGGGGTGGAGCGCGACGCCGTCGATGTCGGCGTCGGTGACCAGGTCCTCGATCGCGGACTTGGCCTCGAGGCTGACCTCGTTGATGGAGACGTCGAAGGTCACGTTGGCCACCGCGGCGCTGCCGTCCTCCGAGACGGTCCGGAAGCCCGAGGAGAGCTGCGAGAGGGTCAGGCCCTGCTGGAGCGCAGGCTCCTGCTCCTCGATCTTCGCGCGGTTGCGGTCGATGCGGGCCTGCCCGGCGTCGAGCTGTGCCTCGGCGTCCGCGAGCGCGCCCCGCACCGCGGCCAGGGTGCCGTCCTGCCGGGCCTGCTCGCGCTGGGCCTCGACGGCCGCACGCCCGGCGTCGACCTGCCCTTGGGCGGCGCTGAGCTTGCGCAGCCCGTCGTTGAGCTGCTGCTGGCCGTCGGCGACCTTACGGGCCGAGGCGTCGAGCTGGTCCTGGGTGGTGAACGGGTTGCTCACCTCGGTGACCTGGTCGACCTCCGCCACCTCGTCGAGGAGGTCGCCGACCTCGCGCCGCTGCGTGTCGGTGAAGGCCTCGCCGTCGGTGGTCTCGACGACGATCGCGCCGTTGCCGCCGCCGGTGCCCTCGAAGTCGCGCTCGAGCTGGGCCGAGACGCGCGTCGTCGGGGTGTCGGGCAGTGTGATCGAGCTGGACAGCGTGCCGGCGAAGGCGGCGTACGTCGCCGCGGTGATCGCGAGCACGACCAGCCACGCCCCGATGACGGTCCAGTGGCGGCGCGCGGCGAAGCGTCCGAGGCGGTAGAGGAGCTCGGCCATGTCGGGCCTTTCAGGTGGCGGTGCGGAGTCGGGAGGGGAGCGGGTGGGCGCTGGTCAGCCGGCGTAGCCGTGCTGCAGGCGCAGCAGCAGGCGGTCGAGGAGCCGGTCCCAGTCGGCGCGGGCGTCGGGCGCCACGTCGGGGGTCAGGTCGGGGTGGTCGCAGATCCAGAGCGCGGCGATCGCGGCGAGCCCGTTGGTCAGCAGCACCAGCGTGAGCTCGAGGTCGAGCGGGTCCAGCGCGGGCGCGCGGTCGTGCAGCCGCTCGCGCAGGCGTACGCCGACGTGCTCGAGCGCGGTCCGGGAGATGGCGTCGGTGCGCTCGTCGGCCTCGCCGGGACCGCCCAGCACGCGGGCGATGGTGGCGACGGCGGTGGCGAGGTCGACGCCGCGGGCGGACTCGCACACGGCGGCCAGGGCGGCCCGCGACCCGGGCTCGCCCGCCGGGAGGTCGACGGTGTCGCGGTCGACCGCGTCGAGCAGGTCGGACGTGACCTCGGCCAGGATCTGCTCGCAGACCGCCACCAGCAGCTGGTCGATGCCGGCGACGTGGTTGAAGACCGTGCGCCGGGAGACCCCCGCGAGCGCGGCGACCTGGTCGACCGTGAAGCCGTCGGCTCCGTGCTCGGTCGCCAGCGTGCGGGCCGCGTCGAGGATCGCGCGGCGGCGCTGCTCGCGGGTGCTGGTCAGGGTCACCGCTCCAGTGTTGCACTCAGTGCAAAAGCGGCGTTCGTCGCCCGCCCTTTCCGGGTAGTCCAGTGGCAGAACGCTGTCGTTCGGGCCCTTCCGCGACGTTGTGCCACTGGACTACCCCCGCGGGGAGGGCCCGACACAGGAACGACCTGCAGCCGGGCGGCTGCAGGTCGTTCCGTACGGAGGCTTCGTCAGGCGGTGCGGAAGCGGCCGACCTCGGTGGTGAGGCCCGCGGCCATGGCGACGAGCTCGCTGATCGCGGACAGGGTCTGGTTGACCGCCGCCGTGGTGCTGTCGGCGGCCGCGGAGACGCCGGAGATGTTGCTGGCGATCTCGCCGGTGCCGGTCGACGCCTCGCCCACGTTGCGGCTCATCTCCTGGGTCGTCGCGGTCTGCTGCTCGACGGCCGCGGCGATCGTGTTCTGGTGGTCGTTGATCGTGGTGACGATCTCGCCGATCTCGCGGATCGCGACGACGGCCCCTGAGGTGTCGGCCTGGATGGCCTGCACGCGCTGGGCGATGTCGTCGGTGGCCCGGGCGGTCTCCTGCGCGAGCTCCTTGACCTCGTTGGCGACCACGGCGAAGCCCTTGCCGGCCTCGCCGGCGCGGGCGGCCTCGATGGTCGCGTTGAGGGCGAGCAGGTTGGTCTGCTCCGCGATCGAGGTGATCGTCTTGACGACGGCGCCGATCTCCTGGCTGGACAGGCCCAGCTTGGCGATCGTGTCGTTGGTGGTGTCGACCATCGTCACGGCCTGGGCGGCGACGCGGGCGGCCTCGTTGGCGGAGTGCGCGATCTCGCGGATCGCCGAGCCCATCTCGTCCGAGCCGGCGGCGACGGTCGCGACGTTGCGCGAGACCTCGGAGGCGGCACCCGAGACCACGCCGGCCTGCACGCTGGTCTCCTCGGCGCCGGCCGCGATCTGGTGGCTGGCCGTCGACAGCTGCTCGGTGGCGGCGGCCACGGCGGTGGCGGAGCCGCCGACGGTCTCCACGATGCCCTTCACCGAGGCGATCGACTCGTTGACCGCCTTCTGGAGGTTGCCGGTGCACCCGGTCGCGGTCTCGGGCACGCGCTGCGTCAGGTCGCCCCTCGCGAACTCCTGGAGCGCGGCGATCGCCTGCCGCATCGGGCCGACGAGGCTGCGGGTGATCACCCACGCGAGCGCGCTGAGCACGACGAGTCCCAGCAGCGCGACGAGGAGGACCACCGTGCGCATGCGGTGGGACGTGGCGATCAACGCGGAGGAGGCCGCCTTGGCGTCGCCGCTGATGCTGTCGAGGGTGTCGGAGAGGATCGCGTCGGTGGTGTCGTTCGCTGCCTGGACCGCCTCGATGCCAGCGACCCGTGCCGCCGCGTCCTCGCCACCAGCGGAGTCGACGATCGACCCGATGGTGGTCGTGTAGTCGCCGAACGCCGCCTCCACCTCGTCGACCCGGGCCTCGTCGTCGGGGTCGAGGTCGAGGCTGCGCAGGTCGGCGACCAGCGAGGCGACCGTGCCGGTGTCCTCGTCGACGTCGCCGCGCAGCGCCGCGGGGTCACCGCCGGCGAGCGCCTTCAGGGCGGTCACCTTGAGCTCGCTCGCCCGGGTGTCGAGCGACTTGTAGTCCGACAGGGCCGCGTTGTGGTTGCGGGCGACGCCCGCATCGGACTCGACCCCACGGGCCGAGGTCCAGGCCACGCCTGCGACCGTGGCCGTCGAGGCCAACCCCACCGCGGTGATCACCGCGATCCTGCGACCGATGGTCCAGTTCATCTTCATCCCGCACGTCCCTCGCCGTGTCTGCGCGCACCGCGCGACGGCGCGCTCGTGGTGCGCGTCGCGCGTGTGGCGCGACTCACTCATGATCGGCACGGTCCGCCCCACCCTGAGGGGTACGGCGTCGCGAGGTGTGCCGCTCGAGGGTGGCGGCAGACGACATCGTGCGGGCCGCCGGGGATGTCGTACGCCGCCAGGGTGGGGCGGCCACGGGCTTGACCGCGCGACGCGAGGCCGTGTTCGGTTCCTCCGTGCCCTCGGTCGACCGGTCCCGCGACGTCATCCCGCTCCGCACCGCCGCGCGGACCTGGTTCGCGATCTCGCTGCAGACCTTCGGCGGCCCGGCGGGGCAGATCGCGGTCATGCAGCGCACGCTGGTCGAGGAGCAGCGCTGGATCGGCCAGCAGCGGTTCCTGTTCGCGCTGTCCTACTGCACGCTCCTGCCCGGGCCCGAGGCCCAGCAGCTCGCGACCTACGTCGGCTGGCTGCTCAACGGCGTGCGGGGCGCGCTCGTGGCCGGGATCCTCTTCATCCTGCCGGGCGTCGTCGCGCTGCTCGCGCTCTCCGGCATCTACGTCGCGTTCGGCGACACGACCCTCGTCGAGTCGCTGTTCCTGGGCCTGGCGCCCGCCGTGGTCGCGATCGTGCTGCAGGCCGTCGTCCGGGTGGGCCGCAAGGGCCTGGGCCATCCCGCTCTCGTCGTGCTCGCGGTCGCGTCCTTCGTGGCGCTGACCTTCTTCGGGGTGCCGTTCCCGGCCGTCGTCGCGATCTCCGCCCTCGCCGGGTGGCTGCTCGGGCGCCGGATCCCGACGCTCACCGCGCCTGCGCGGGCCGCGGTCGACGACGGGCCACCTCCGCTGGTGCCCGACGACGCGCTGCACGCCGAGCCCCCGTCCCGACGGCGTACGACCCTCGTCCTGGCGGTCGGGCTCCTGCTCTGGGCGGCGCCGGTCGCCGTCGCCGCGCTCGCGTTCGGGCGCAGCAGCATCTACGTGGACCAGGGGCTGTTCTTCTCCGGCGCCGCGGTCGTCACCTTCGGGGGTGCCTACGCCGTCCTGGCCTACGTCGCCCAGCAGGCCGTGGAGGTCTTCCACTGGCTGGCCCCGGGGGAGATGGTGCGCGGGCTGGCCCTGGCCGAGACGACGCCGGGGCCGCTGGTGATGGTCGTGCAGTTCGTGGCCTTCGTCGGCGCCTATCGCGCGCCCGGTGCGCTCGACCCGTGGGTGGCCGCGGTCCTCGCGGCGCTCCTGACGACCTGGGTGACCTTCGTGCCGTGCTTCCTCTTCATCCTGCTCGGCGCGCCGTACGTCGAGCGACTGCGCGGCAACCGCGACCTCGCCGCGGCGCTGGCCGGCATCACCGCGGCGGTCGTCGGGGTGATCGCGAGCCTCGCGGTGTTCTTCGCGGTGCACACGCTCTTCGGCGAGGAGGCGCGGCTCACCACAGGACCGCTCGACGCGGCGTACCCGGTGCTGTCCTCGGTGCAGTGGGACGCGGTCGCGATCGCGGTGCTCGGGGCCGCGCTGGTGTTCTGGCGCGGCTGGTCGGTGCTGCGCGTGCTCGGGGCGTGCGCCCTCGCGGGCATCGTGCTCGGGCTCGCGCAGGCCGCCTGACGGCTCATCGGGTGGGGTCGATGATCGTCATCCCCGCGACGGTGGCGGTGTCGAAGACCGGGAGCAGGGCGGCTGCCTCCGCGAGGCCGATCGTGCGCTCGACGAGCCGCTGCGGCGCGAGCGCGCCCGACTCGACGAGGGCCAGCATCGGTGGGTAGTCGGCGGCGGCCATGCCGTGGCTGCCGAGCAGGTCGAGCTCCCACGCGATGACGCGCGACATCGGCACGCGCGGGTGCCCCTCGACCGGCGGCAGCAGCCCCACCTGGGCGAGCCGGCCCCGGCGGCGCAGCCCGAGGATGGCGTCGGCGCAGGTCTGCTCGCTGCCGACGGCGTCGACGGCGACGTGGCTCCCGCCACCGGTGAGGTCGGCGACCGCGGCGGGGACGTCGACGCCGTCCGCGAGGACCGTGTGCTCGGCCCCGAGGTCGGTGGCGACGGCCAGCGCCTCGGGGGTGCGGTCGACGGCGACGACGCGGGCTCCCAGCGCGCGGGCGATCATCACGGCGCTGAGCCCGACGCCGCCCGCGCCCACGACCGCCACCCACTCGCCGTCGGCCACCCGGGCGCGTCCGACGAGGGCGCGGTATGCGGTGGCGAAGCGGCAGCCGAGACCGGCGGCGGTCGCGAGGTCGACGGACGCCGGCACCGCGACCAGGTTGGCGTCGGCGGCGTGGAGGGCGACGAGCTCGGCGAACGAGCCCCAGTGGGTGAAGCCGGGCTGCTCCTGGGCGGGGCAGACCTGGGCCTCGCCGCGCAGGCACCACTCGCAGCGGCCGCAGCCGCAGACGAACGGCACCGTCACCCGGTCGCCGACCCGCCAGCGGGTGACGCCCGCGCCGACCTCGGCGACGTGCCCGGCGAGCTCGTGGCCCGGCACGTGCGGCAGCGCGACGTCGTCGTGGCCGGCCCACGCGTGCCAGTCGCTGCGGCACAGCCCGGTGGCGCCGACCCGCACCACGACGCCGCCGGGGGGCGCGACCGGGTCGGGCACCTCCCGCACCTCGGGGACGGACCGGACCTCGTCGAAGACCACCGCGCGCACGCCCCGATCCTCGCACCGGTGCGGACGCCCGGGGACGCCCGTTCGGGGCAGTCCACCGGGTCGTGGTCGGGTCGACGGCCCTCGGGCCGCCGGTTCCCGGTGGACCACCCCCGGCTCGGGTCGGGGCAGCCGGGGCTCGGGCGCGTCGTACGCTCGACGACGTGGACGAGCCGAACCCCGCCATCCGCGCGCTCGAGGAGTCCGGGATCGCGCACACCGTCACCCACCACGGCCGCGTCGGCTCCCTCGCCGAGGCCGCGGCCGCCCGCGGCGTCGAGCCGTCCGCGATCGTCAAGACGATGGTCGTACGCCGCGGCGAGGACGACCACCTGCTCGTCCTGGTGCCCGGCGACCGCCAGATCGCCTGGCCCAAGCTGCGTGCCCTGCTCGGCGTCAACCGGATCTCGATGCCCGACGCCGAGGCCGCGCGCGAGGTCACCGGCTACGAGCGGGGCACGATCACGCCGTTCGGCACCCGCACCCGGCTGCCCGTCGTCGCCGACGAGCGCGTGGTCGGGCGCACCGTCTCCCTCGGTGCCGGCGCCCACGGCGTGGCGGCGACCCTGGCCGCCGACGACGTCGTGCGCCACTTCGACGCGCAGGTCGCGGACGTCACCGACCCGGCCTGAGCGGCCGAGGCGTCAGGCGAGCGCGTACGGCGGCACGAGCAGGCCGGCCACCACGCACGCCCAGCCGAGGAAGAGCCACGGGTAGTGACGACCCGTCGAGGGCCGGGCGCTGCGGATCTCGCGCAGCCGCCCGCGGTAGCCGAACGCGGCGGACGCACTGCCGAGGAGACCGAGCGGGACCCCGACCCAGAACTCGGGGAGGTCGCTGGAGAGGGCGAAGCAGGTGTCGAGGCCGGCCACGCCGAGGCCCGCGGCGATGAGGGGGACCGCGCTGCGCAGCAGCTGGGCACCCTCGAGCCGCTTCACCGTCAGGTCGAGCGGCGTGGCCCCGTCGTCGTCCGTCACACGCGACATCCTGCCCGGACGACGATCGGGCCGGCCCCCAGGGGACCGGCCCGATCGGCTGGCGGTGGCGGTGGGATTTGAACCCACGGTGGGTGTGACCCCACACAACATTTCGAGTGTTGCACCTTCGGCCGCTCGGACACGCCACCGCGCGGAACACTACCGGAGTCCTGCCGCCAGCCCGAAACCGGCGGTGACCGGGCGCGGGGACCTCGCTCAGCACCATGGTCACCGCGCCGCGGCGGCGGTACGTTTCGGCGCACGACCGTGCTCGCGCCCCGGCGCCGGCAGGAAGGAGGGGCGGTGACGACCGTCCGACGCGTCCGAGACCTCGCCCGTGCCGGCCTGCCCCGGAGCGTGGGCGAGCGCCTGCCCGCCGCCCCGCCGCAGGAGGTCACCGAGCTGCTGCACGACAAGCGGTTCCAGGCCGCGGTCGCGACCTGGGCGCACGAGAACGACGTCGAGGAGCCGGCTGCGTGGGACGAGGTCACCGGCTACCTCCACGAGATGGCCGCCGACCACGACGACCGCACCTCGCAGGGTTGGGCGCGGCTGGGCGACTGGTTCCTCCGGGCCTACGACGTGCTGGTCGACGAGGACCAGATGCAGCGGCTGCGCAAGGTCGACCGCCGGCACAGCCTGGCCCTGGCCTTCAGCCACCGCTCCTACCTCGACGGCATGGTCATCCCCAACGTGCTGATGGCGCGCCGGTTCTCCCCGACCTACACCTTCGGCGGCGCGAACCTCAACCTCCCGGTCATCGGCACCGTGGCCAAGCGCACCGGCATGATCTTCATCCGACGCTCGACGCAGGAGATCCCGGTCTACCGGCTCGCGCTGCGCTCCTACATCCGGCAGATGGTCACCAACCGGCGCAACCTGGCCTGGTCGATCGAGGGCGGTCGCACCCGCACGGGCAAGCTGCGCCCGCCGGTGCACGGGATCCTGAAGTACCTCACCGACACCGTGCAGGGCGACGGCGAGGGCGACGACGCACCCGACGTGCAGGTCGTGCCGGTGTCGGTGGTCTACGACCAACTCCACGAGGTCTCCCTCATGACCGAGGAGGCGCGCGGCGCCAGCAAGACCCCCGAGGACTGGCGCTGGCTGGTGCGCTTCGCCCGGCTGCAGCGTCGCCGGCTCGGGCGGGCCTACCTCACCGTGGGCGAGCCGTTCTCGCTCCGCGAGCGGATGGACGAGCTGGCCGCCGAGGGTCTCACCGGGCACCAGGCCGTCGAGCGGGTCGCGCTCGACATCTCCCACCGCCTCAACCGCGCCACGCCCGTCACCGTGACCGCGATCGTGAGCCTCGCGCTGCTCGGCGCCGACCGCGCGCTGACCGTCGACGAGGTGCTCGACACCGTCGAGCCGCTGGCCGCCTACATCGACGCGCGGCACTGGCCGGTCGCCGGCGCCGCGGACCTCCGCGACCGCTCGACCATCCGGCGCGCGCTCTCCGAGCTCGCCCGCAGCGGGGTGCTGACGGCGTACGACCAGGGCACCGAGCCGGTGTGGAAGATCGGCGACGACCAGCACCTGGTGGCGGCGTTCTACCGCAACACCGTGATCCACATCCTCGTCGAGCGCGCGATCGGCGAGCTCGCGCTGCTGACCGTCAGCGAGCTCGAGCCCGGTGCGGAGCTGCCGGACGGCGGGGAGCTGCAGGTGGGCTGGGAGGAGGCCAAGCGGATGCGCGACCTCCTCAAGTTCGAGTTCTTCTTCCCCAGCCGCGCCGAGTTCGAGGACGACCTGCGCACCGAGCTGCACCTGCTCGTCGGCGACGACGTCGGCGAGCTCACCCCCGTCCGGGCCCGCGAGCTGCTCGTCACCGCCCGCCCGCACCTCGCCCACCTGGTGCTGCGCCCGTTCCTCGACGCCTACCTCGTCGTCGCCGACCGGCTCGCCGAGCACGGCGACGGACACGTCGACGAGGCCGACCTGCTCGCCGACTCGCTGGCGGTCGGCCAGCAGTGGGCCCTCCAGCGCCGCGTCGCCAGCGCGGAGTCGATCTCCCTGGAGCTCTTCCGCACCGCCCTCGCGCTGGCGCGGCACAAGGGCCTGCTCGCGGAGGGTGAGGGCGTCGGCTCGGCCCGCGAGGCGTTCGCCGCCGAGCTGCGCGACTCGGTGCGGCGGGTCAACGTCATCGGGGAGATCGCGGGCGAGCCGGTGCAGGTGGTCGCCCCGCCCGTCCCGTCGTCGTCCCCGCGCCGCGAGACGGTATGAGCGGACTCTCCGCCGCCGCCCGGGAGGCGGTCGAGGCGATCGAGGACGGCCCGCAGGGCCCGGAGGTCGGCGCCTTCTTCGACCTCGACGGCACCCTCGTCGCCGGCTACACCGCCGCCACCTTCTACGGCGACCGGCTCAAGGGCCGCGAGGTCTCGCCCGCGGAGTTCCTGCGCACGGTCGTCACCGCCGTCGACGGTGAGCTCGGCGGCGACCCGACCCGTATCGCCCACGTCGCCTTCTCCGCGATGCGCGGCGAGTCGGAGGAGGCCTTCGCCGACCTCGGGGAGCGGCTCTTCCGCGCCAGGATCGCCGGGACCATCCGCCGGGAGTCGCGCGCCCTGGTGGCCGCCCACCAGCGCGCCGGGCACACCGTCGCGGTGGCCTCGGCCGCCACGTCCTACCAGGTCGCGCCCGTCGCCCGCGACCTCGGCGTGGAGCACCTCGTCTGCACGCGGCTGGTCGTCGAGGACGGCCAGTTCACCGGCGAGACCGACGGCCCGATGCTGTGGGGACGCCACAAGGCGCGCGGCGTGCGGGCGTTCGCGCGCGAGCACGGGATCGACCTGTCCGCGTCCTACGCCTACGGCAACGGCTACGAGGACGTCGCCTTCCTCTCCTCCGTCGGGCACCCCACGGCCCTCAACCCGCACCGCGACCTGCGCACGGCCGCGGGCCGGCTGGGATGGCCGGTGCTCGACCTCGCCGACCCCGTCGGGGGCTCGCTCGTCGCCGCCGGACGTACGGTCGCGGCGCTGGCCGGGATGAACGCCGGCGTGGGTGCCGGGCTGGCCTACGGGCTGCTGCGCCGAAGCCGGTCGGAGGGCCGCGCCACCGCGGTGCGCCTGGCGACGCGGCTGCCGATGGCGATCGCCGGGGTGTCGCTGGGGGTGCTCCACGAGGAACGGCTCTGGACCCACCGCCCGGCGATTTTCGTGGCCAACCACCAGAGCTCCCTCGACATCCCGGTGCTCGGCCGGCTGCTCGACCGCGACTTCACGATCGTGGCCAAGAAGGAGGCGCGCTGGGACCCTCGCACGTTCGTCGGCTCCGTCGTCGTCGACCCGGCGTGGATCGACCGGTCCGACTCCGCCTCGGCGCGCGCGACCCTCGACGGGGTCGTCGACCGGATCCGCGGCGGCACCTCGCTGATGATCTTCCCCGAGGGCACGCGCTCGCCGACCCCGGTGCTCGGCCCGTTCCGCAAGGGCGCCTTCCACCTCGCCGCCCAGGCCGGCGTGCCGGTCGTGCCCGTCGTGCTGCGCAACACCGGCGAGCTGATGGGGCGCAGCTCGCTCGTGCTCAACCCCGGCGTGGTCGACGTCTGCGTCCTCGAGCCAGAGACCGACTGGAGGACCGACGACATGGACGAGCGGATCGCCGCGCTCCACGCGCGCTTCGAGGAGACCTTGGCGAGGTGGCCGTCGTGACGGGCTCGGACGACCTGGAGCGTTGGGGCGCCGCGGCGACCTGGGCGAGCGCCCGCGAGCTCACGCCGATGCAGACGCTGCTCTGGCGCGCCGAGCGCCACCCCGTGCAGTCGTCGACCACGACGGTCGTCATCGACCTCGACCGAGCCCCCGACTGGCAGCGCTTCGTCGCCGCGACCGAGTGGGGCACCGGGCTCGTACGCCGGCTGCGCCAGCGCGTCGTGGACCCCGTCGTGCCGACCGCGGCACCGACCTGGGCCGACGACCCCACCTTCGACCTCGGCTACCACCTGCGCCGCGAGCGGGTGGCCTCCCGGGAGGAGGCGCTCGCCGAGGCGGCGCAGGTCGCGCTGCGTCCCTTCGACCGCTCGCGCCCGCTGTGGGAGGGCGTGCTGCTCGAGCTCGACGGCGGAGGAGCGGCCTACGTCCTCAAGATCCACCACGCGCTCGCGGACCCGCTCGGCACCGTGCAGCTGCTCTCCCTGCTCCAGTCGGGACGCCGCGCCCACACCCCGCGCAAGCCGGCCGGCGACCCCGCCGCCGCCCCCGCGACCGCCGACCCGGTCGAGCTCGCGGTCGCGGGCGTGCGCGAGGACGCCGTGGCCCTCGTCGGCACGGCCCGGGGCGCCCCCCGCGCGCTGCTGGCGACCCGGCCCTCGACGGTCGTCGCCTCCGCGCTGCGCTACGGCGCGTCGGTGCGTCGCCTGCTGACCCGCGCGGCGCCGTCGTCGCCGGAGCTGCTGCCCCGCACCGGCCGCACCTGGCGCTTCCTCACCCTCGACGCGCCGCTCGACCCGCTGCGGACCGTCGCCCGGCTGGGCGGTGCGAGCCTCGACGACGTGGCGGTCGCGCTGGTGCTGGGCGGCCTCCGGCGCTACCACGAGCGGGTCGGCAGCGACGTGCGCGAGGTGCCGGTCGGCGTGCGGGTCTCGCTGAGCCGCGCCGACGACCTCGGCAACCGCTTCGCTGCCGCCGTCATCCCCGGGCCGATGTCGATCGTCGACCCCGTCGACCGGGTCGCCGCGGTGCGCGGCGAGGTGCTCTCGCTCCACACCGAGCGCGCCCTCGAGGTGCTCGAGGCGGCCGCGCCGCTCCTCAACCGGGCGCCCTCCGCCGTCGGTGCCGCCGCACTGCAGGCCGCGACGCCGCCCGACGCCTTCGTGCTCACCCTCCCCGGCCCGCCCCGCCGCCGCTACATGGCCGGCGCCGAGGTGCAGGGGATGTACGTCCTGGGCCCGCTGCCCGGATCGGCGCTCACGGCGTGCGTGACCACGGTCGGCGACACCGCCTGCGTCGGCGTCAACGTCGACGCCGGCGCGGTCGCCGACCTCGACGCGCTGCGCGAGTGCCTGGTCGAGGCGGTCGAGGAGATGGTGGCCGCCGCACCGGCGGGATGAGGTCTCACGCCGTGCTCCCGACGTAGCAGAGCATGCGGCCGTCGGCCTCGGACTCGACGTTGGTGAACCCGTGCCGCTCGTAGAACCGGCGGGTGTCGGCGTCGACCTCGTCGACGTTGATGTGCATCTCCGGCGCCCCCGTCTCGCGTGCGAGCCGGCGGCACAGGTCGAGGACCTGGGTGCCGGTGCCGCGGTCGCGCAGGTGCGGCACGACGTAGAGCTCGTCGAGCGTGGCGACCGGCCCGTCGAACCAGATCGCCGGGCGCAGCGTGACCAGCGCGAAGGCGGTGGCGTCGTCGCCGTCCTCGGCGAGCACGGCGTACGCCGCGTCGAGGTCGAGCAGCCGTGCGAACCGGGAGGCCAGCACGTCGACGTCGTCGGTCTCGGCGCCGAACTCGGTGTTGAAGTCCCACAGCAGGCGGGCCAGCACGCCGGCGTCACCGGGGGTCGCGCGACGGACCTGCGTCATGACGGCGAGCGTACGCCGCCCGGGCCGGGCCGGTCAGTCGTCGACGCGGGACCCCAGCCGGACGCCCTCGAGCAGCATCGCGTCGACCGCGGCCGGCGCGAGCGCCTTGTCGAGGGCCAGGACCGCGCACCCGACGAGACCGGCGCGGTCGCCGTAGGTCGAGGGCAGCACCTGCAGGTCGCGGGTGGCCAGCGCGGTGGCGCGGGCGTAGATGCTCTCGCGCAGGCCGGCGGCGTAGACGTCGAAGGCGGCCGACATGTCGCCGCCGACGACGAGGGCGTGCGGGTTGAGCAGCGTGATGGCGGCCGCCACCACCTCGCCCACCAGGCGGCCGCTCTCGCGGAGCATCGCCTTGGCGTCGGCGTCGCCGCCGAGCGCGAGCGCGGTGAGGTCGCGGACGTGGCTGGCCTCGCGACCCTGCTCGACGAACTGCGCGACCAGCGCCCAGCCCCCGGCGACGGTCTCCAGGCAGCCCTCGCCGCCGCAGCGGCAGGCGCGACCGGCGGCGGCCTCGGTGCGGACGTGGCCGATCTCGCCGGCCCCGCCGAGGTGCCCGCTGACCACCCTGCCGTCGGCGATGATGCCGAGGCCCAGGCCGGTGGAGACCTTGAGGACCAGCACGTCGTCGTAGCTCGCGGCGTGGCCCAGGCGCTCGGAGAGCGCGAGCACGTCCGCGTCGTTGCCGACGTGGAGCGGCGCGTCGGTGACGGCGGCGAGGTAGGGAGCCAGGTCGACGCCGTCCCACCCGGCCATGACCGGGGAGTCGATGCTCACCGCGCGCACCGGGTCGACCGTGCCGGGCAGGCTGAGGCCGACGCCGAGCACCGGACGGCCCGCGGCGCGGACCAGGTCGGCGAGCTGCTCGGCGACCGGCGGCATCACCTCGTCGGGACCGGCGCCCACCGTGTGCTCGACCGAGACCGAGCCGAGCTCGGTGCCGCCGAGGTCGAAGGTCGCGAGCTGGCTGCGGGAGCGGCCGATGGCCACGGCCAGCACCACGCCGGCGTGCTTGTCGAAGACCAGGCTCCCGGGCGGACGGCCGCCGGTGCTGGCCAGCTCCTCGCCGAGCAGCACCAGCCCGGCGTCGGCCAGCGCGGTGACGCGGGCGACGACGGCGGTGCGCGACATGCCGGTGAGGCGGCGCAGGTCGGAGCGGGTGTGGGCACGCCCGCTGCGCAGCAGTGCGAGCAGGTCGCCGGCGGTCTCGTTCATCACCGGGGATCCTAAGCCCCACCCTCTTATGTCTCACAAGAACCAAAGAAGTGGTTACAAAGGACCGAACATCGCCTACGGTGGTCGGGTGACCCTCCCGACCACCGAGCTCGCGACCGAGCTCCCCGCGTGCGACTTCGTCGTGTTCGGGGGCACCGGCGACCTGGCGCTGCGCAAGCTGCTCCCGGCGCTCTACCACCGCGAGCGCGAGCACCAGCTCCCTCGTGACTTCCGCATCGTCGGCGCCTCCCGCAGCGAGATCGACGACGACGGCTACCGCGCCATGGCCCGCGAGGCCCTCGGCCGCCACGTCCCGGCCGACGAGCTCGAGCCGGTCGCCGTCGACCGGATGCTCGAGCGGATCCACCACCTCACCGTCGACGCGAGCGACCCCGACGGGTGGCACCTGCTGCACGGCCTGCTCAAGGAGCACGACCGCGGCCAGGTGCGGGTGTTCTACCTCGCGGTGGCGCCCGCCCTCTTCGGCCCGATCTGCGACCGGCTCGACGAGATCGGCGTCGTGGAGCCGACCTCGCGCGTGGTGATGGAGAAGCCGGTCGGCACCGACCTCGCCTCCGCCCGCCGGGTCAACGACGCCGTCGGCCGGGTCTTCGAGGAGCACCAGGTCTTCCGCATCGACCACTACCTCGGTAAGGAGAGCGTCCAGAACCTCCTCGTCACCCGCTTCGCCAACACCTTCCTCGAGCCGCTGTGGAACTCGCGGTGGGTCGACCACGTGCAGATCACCGTCGCCGAGACGCTCGGCGTGGGGGAGCGCGGGGCGTACTACGACACCTCCGGCGCCCTGCGCGACATGGTGCAGAACCACCTGCTCCAGCTGCTCTGCCTCGTCGCGATGGAGCCGCCGACCTACGTCGGTCGCGAGACCGTGCGCGACGAGAAGCTCAAGGTCCTCCAGGCGTTGCGGCCGCTCGGTCCCGACGACGTCGACCGCGACACCGTCCGCGGCCGCTACGGCCAGGGCGTGGTCGACGGCGCGGTCGTGGCGTCGTACGACGAGGACCTCGGCCTCGCGCCCGGCACCCCGGGCAGCGGCACCGAGACCTTCGTCGCGCTCCGCGCCGAGGTGCAGAACTGGCGGTGGGCGGGCGTGCCGTTCTTCCTGCGCACCGGCAAGCGGATGGGACGCCGGCTCTCCGAGATCGTGGTGGTCTTCAAGGAGCCGCCGCACGCGATGTTCCCCCACTCCGAGGGCGCCGTCCTCGGCAACCGGCTCCACATCCAGCTGCAGCCCGAGGAGGGCATGCGGCTGCACATGACCGCCAAGGAGCCGGGCCCCGGCGGCATCCGGCTGCACCCGGTCTCGCTCGACCTCAGCTATGCCACGGCGTTCTCCGAGCGCTCGCCCGACGCCTACGAGCGCCTGCTCATGGACGTCATCAAGGGCAACCCCACCCTCTTCATGCGCCGCGACGAGGTCGAGGCCGCGTGGACGTGGGTGGAGCCGATCCTCCGCCGCTGGCAGGCCGCCGGCGTCGCCCCGAAGCGCTACCCCGCCGGCACGTCCGGCCCCACCGCAGCGGCCATGCTCCTCGAGCGCGAGGGCCGGGCCTGGCAGGAGATCGAATGAGCACCCATCAGCTCCACCCCGTCGTCGCGGAGGTCACCGCCCGCATCGTCGAGCGCAGCGCCGAGGGTCGCGCGGCGTACCTCGCCCGGGTGCGCGCCGCAACCGGCACGGGCCCCGCCGCGCGCACGGACCTCGGCTGCGCCAACCTCGCCCACGGCTTCGCGGCCAGCGAGCCGGCCGAGAAGACGGTGCTGCGTGGGCGCACGAAGCCCAACCTGGCGATCGTCACCAGCTACAACGACATGCTCTCGGCCCACCAGCCGTTCGTCGACTACCCGCCGGTGCTCAAGAAGGCCGCGGTGCGCGCGGGCGGCCTCGCCCAGGTCGCCGGTGGCGTGCCGGCGATGTGCGACGGCATCACCCAGGGCCGCGACGGCATGCAGCTCTCGCTCTACAGCCGCGACGTGATCGCGATGTCGACCGCGATCGCGCTCAGCCACGACATGTTCGACGGCGCGCTGCTGCTCGGCGTGTGCGACAAGATCGTGCCGGGCCTGCTCATCGGCGCCCTGTCCTTCGGCCACCTGCCCACCGTGTTCGTGCCCGCCGGGCCGATGCCCTCGGGCCTGCCCAACGGCGAGAAGGCCCGCGTGCGCCAGCTGCACGCCGAGGGCAAGGCCACCCGCGAGGAGCTGCTCGAGGCCGAGGCGGCGTCGTACCACTCGAAGGGCACCTGCACCTTCTACGGCACCGCCAACTCCAACCAGCTGCTCATGGAGGTCATGGGCCTCCACCTGCCGGGCTCGTCGTTCGTGAACCCCGGTACGCCGCTGCGCGAGGCGCTGACCCGCGCCGCCGCCGCGCGGGCCGTCGCCATCACCCGGCAGGGCGGCGAGCCGACCCCGATCGGCGAGCTGGTCGACGAGCGCACGATCGTCAACGCCTGCGTGGCGCTGCTCGCCAGCGGCGGCTCGACCAACCACACGCTCCACCTCGTGGCCATCGCGCGCGCGGCAGGCATCGCGCTGACCTGGCAGGACCTGTCGGACCTGTCGGCGGTCGTGCCGCTGCTGTGCCGGATCTACCCCAACGGCCAGGCCGACGTGAACCACTTCCACGCCGCCGGCGGCATCGCGTTCCTGGTCCACACCCTGCTGCGCGCCGGCATGCTCCACGAGGACGTCCGCACGATCGCCGGCCACGGCCTCTCGCTCTACACCCGCGAGCCCGTGCTGCGCGGCGACGACCTGACGTGGGAGGAGGGTCCCAAGGCCAGCCTCGACCACGACGTGCTGCGCCCGGCCGACGACCCGTTCTCCGCCGACGGTGGGCTCAAGGTGCTCACCGGCCCGCTCGGCACCGCCGTCATCAAGACCTCGGCGGTGAGGCCCGAGCACCGGGTGGTCACCGCGCCCGCGCTCGTCTTCGACGACCAGGCCGACTTCCTCACCGCCTTCGCCGAGGGCCGCCTCGACGGCCGCGACCTCGTCGCCGTCATCCGCTACCAGGGACCCGCCGCCAACGGCATGCCCGAGCTGCACAAGCTGACCCCCGCGCTCGGCGTCCTGCAGGACCGTGGCCAGAAGGTCGCGATCGTCACCGACGGGCGGATGTCCGGCGCGTCCGGCAAGGTCCCCGCGGCGATCCACGTGACGCCCGAGGCCGCGCTCGGTGGTCCGCTGTCGCGGGTCGTCGACGGCGACGTGATCACGGTCGACGGCACCACCGGCCTGCTGACGGTCGAGGACGCCGAGGCGCTGCGCGCCCGCCCGTCGACGGGCCGCGCGCCGGTCGGGGAGGAGTTCGCCGGCACCGGCCGCGAGCTCTTCGCCGCCTTCCGCGCCACCGTCGGTCCCGCCGACGCCGGTGCCAGCGTCTTCCCCGCGTTCGACCTGCCCACCCCGGAGGTGCCCGTTGCCCAGCACGCCTGAGTCCCCGTCCGTCGTGCCGTCCCTCTCCGGGTCCGTCCTCGACGTCGTCCCCGTGATGCCGGTCGTCGTCGTCGACGACCTCGCCCACGCCGTGCCCATCGCCCGCGCGCTGGTGGCCGGCGGGCTGCCCGCGATCGAGCTCACCCTCCGTACGCCGGTGGCGCTCGACGCCATCGCCGCGATCGCGGCCGAGGTGCCGGAGATCCTCGTCGGCGCGGGCACGATCGTGACGCCCGGCCAGGCCAAGCTGGCCCTCGACGCGGGCGCGCAGTTCCTCGTCTCGCCCGGCGCGACGCCCGCCCTGCTCGACGCGATGGCCGGCACCGGGCTGCCCTTCCTGCCCGGCACCGCCACCGTCTCGGAGGTCCTCGCCGTCCTCGAGGCCGGCTTCACCGACATGAAGTTCTTCCCCGCCGAGGCCTCCGGCGGCGCAGCCTGGCTGAAGTCCGTCGCCAGCCCGGTGCCCGACGCGCGCTTCTGCCCCACCGGCGGCATCACCGCCGCCACCGCACCGGCGTACCTCGCCCTCCCCAACGTCGGCTGCGTCGGCGGCTCCTGGCTGACCCCGGCCGACGTCGTCGGTCGCGGCGACTGGGCCGAGGTCGAGCGCCGCGCCCGGGAGGCCGCCGCCCTGTCGGGGTAGTCCAGTGGCAAACGGTCGTCCTGTCCGGGTAGTCCAGTGGCAGGACGTCCTCCGCGGTCCCGGCTTGCAGCGTTTTGCCACTGGACTACCGGAGCACCCGCCCGCACCGGGGTAGTCCAGTGTCAGTACGTCGTGCCGGCGGCCGTCCGGCAGCGTTTTGCCACTGGACTACCGCCCGCCGCCGCCCGCCCGGGGTAGTCCACCGGGAAGTGGTTGCGGGAGAGCTGTCCGGACGACCGGAAGCCGGTGGACTACCGGCAGTCGCTCGCCGGCGCCGGGTAGTCCAGTGGCAGGACGTCGTGTCGGCGGCCGTCCGGCAGCGTTTTGCCACTGGACTACCGCCCGCCGCCGCCCGCCCGGGGTAGTCCACCGGGAAGTGGTTGCGGGAGGGCTGTCCGGACGACCGGAAGCCGGTGGACTACCGGCAGTCGCTCGCCCGCGCTGGGTAGTCCAGTGGCAGGACGTCGCCCAGGGCGCCGGCCAGCAGCGTTTCGCCACTGGACTACCCCGACGGGCAGCGTCAGCGGTGGGCGGCGAAGAAGCCGTCGAGGAGCGCGGCGGACTCGCCGGCCAGCACGCCGGCCACCACCTCGGGGCGGTGGTTGAGGCGGCGGTCGCGCACGACGTCCCAGAGGGAGCCGACGGCGCCGAGCTTGTCGTCGTACGCACCGAAGACCAGGCGGTCGACGCGGGCGAGGACGAGCGCGCCGGCACACATCGTGCAGGGCTCGAGCGTCACCACGAGCGTGCAGCCGGTCAGCCGCCACTCCCCGCGCCGGGCCGCGGCCGCCCGCAGCGCGACCACCTCGGCATGGCCGGTGGGGTCGCCCTCGGCCTCGCGGGTGTTGCGACCTGCGCCGATGACGGTGCCGTCCTCGTCGAGCACGACGGCCCCGACCGGTACGTCGTCACCGGCGAGCGCCGCGCGCGCCTCGGCGAGGGCCAGGCGCATGGGGTCGTCCCAGATCATGCAGAGGTCAGCCCGACCATGTCGTCGAAGAGGGTGCCGAAGCCGAGGCGGCCGGCGATGTCGGAGAGCACCTCGTCAGGGTAGAGCTCGACTTCGTCGAGCAGCGCTCCCATCTCGTCCGCGTGGAGGCCGAGGTCGGCGAGCAGGTCGAGGTCGCCCGCGGGCACCTCGACGTCGTCGTCCTCCGGGGGCGGCAGGCCGAGGAAGTCGATCGCCGACTGCGCGAGCTCCCACTCGTCGGCGGCCGTGACGTCGGAGAGCAGGACCCGGGTCGTGGAGCCCTCGACGCGCACCAGCACGAAGAAGTCCTCGTCGACCACGACCATGCCGACCGCGCCGGCGTCGCCGGGCAGCCGGCGCAGCGCGTGGCTGAGCGACTCGACGGACTCGAAGGCGGGGGAGGCGATGTCCTGGAGCTGCCAGGCGCCGTCCTGGCGGAAGGCGGCCAGCGCGAAGTCGACCTCGCCGAGCTGGTCTGGCACGTCCCACCTCCCCACCGGTCGTCGTCCTGCTCCAGCGTCGCAGACGGGAGGGTGTCCGCCAACCCCGTCCGGACCAGCGGTCCGGGGCGCTCTGCGTCGGTGCGCGCCCCCGTTCCCCACTAGGGTGACCACCATGCGCCTGCACGTGGTGAACCACCCCCTCGTCTCCCACAAGCTCACCGTCCTCCGCGACGAGAACACCGACTCGCCGACCTTCCGGAGGCTGACCGACGAGCTCGTCACCCTGCTGGCCTACGAGGCCACCCGCGAGGTGCGCGTCGAGCCGATGGGCATCACCACCCCGGTGGCGCCCACCACCGGCGTCTACCTCGCCCAGCCCAAGCCGATGGTCGTCCCGATCCTGCGCGCCGGGCTCGGCATGCTCGACGGGATGATGCGCCTGCTGCCCACGGCCGAGGTCGGCTTCCTCGGCATGGTGCGCAACGAGGAGACCCTCGAGGCCTCCACCTACGCCGAGCGCCTCCCGGAGGACCTGTCCGGGCGCCAGTGCTACGTCCTCGACCCGATGCTCGCCACCGGTGGCACCCTCGCCGCGGCGATCCGCTTCCTCACCGACCGCGGCGCCGACGACATCACCGCGATCTGCCTGCTCGTCGCGCCCGAGGGCGTGGCCAACCTCGAGGCCGGCCTCGAGGGCCTCGACGTCCCCGTCACGGTCGTGACCGCCGCGCAGGACGAGAAGCTCAACGAGAAGGGCTACATCGTCCCGGGCCTCGGCGACGCCGGCGACCGGCTCTACGGCGTCGCGCACTGACCTCCTGCTCCTCGGACGACCCCGGAAGTCCCCGGACATCCCGGACCACCGGGGTGGGCCGCGGATGGATCGATCCAACCGCCGACGGAGTGACGACCCTCACCTGAGACCCCGGTGACAGGGGGTCGTCCTTCGGTACGTTGAGCGCGCCCAGGTACCCCATGCCCCACCCAGGAGGCAGCACGTGCGCATCGGCATCCCCCGCGAGTCCCGTCCCGGCGAGACCCTGGTCGCGGCCACCGCGACCACGGCCGCCCAGCTCGCCGCCCTCGGCTACGACGTCGTCGTGGAGCGGGGCGCGGGGGCGGGTGCGGCCCAGCCCGACACGGCGTACGCCGACGCGGGCGTCGCGCTCGGCTCCGCCGACGACGTGTGGTCCAGCGACGTGGTGGTCAAGGTCAACGCGCCCACCGACGAGGAGGTCGCGCGCCTGCGACCCGGTTCGACCGTCGTCGGCCTGATGGCCCCCGCGCGCAGCCCCGAGCTGGTCGACCGGCTCGCCGCGCAGGGCGTCACCGCGCTCGCGATGGACGCGGTCCCGCGCATCTCGCGCGCGCAGTCGATGGACGTCCTGTCGAGCATGGCCAACGTCGCCGGCTACCGCGCGGTCATCGAGGCCGCCCACGAGTTCGGCCGGCTCTTCACCGGCCAGGTCACGGCCGCCGGCAAGGTCCCGCCGGCGCGGGTCTTCGTCGTCGGCGCTGGCGTCGCGGGACTCGCGGCCATCGGCGCGGCCGGCTCGCTCGGCGCGGTCGTGCGCGCGTTCGACGTCCGCCCCGAGGTGGCCGAGCAGGTCGAGTCGATGGGCGCGCAGTTCGTCACGGTCGACATGGAGCAGGAGGTCTCCGCCGACGGCTACGCCAAGGAGATGACCGCCGAGCAGGAGGCGGCGACCGCGGCGATGTACGACGAGGAGGCGCGCGCCGCCGACATCGTCATCACCACCGCCCTCATCCCCGGCCGCCCGGCGCCCCTGCTGGTCACCGCGGAGACGGTGGCCGCGATGCGGCCCGGCTCGGTCGTCGTCGACATGGCCGCGGCCAACGGCGGCAACGTGGCGGCGACCGTGGCGGACGAGAGAGTGGTGACCGCGAACGGCGTCACCGTCCTGGGCTACACCGACCTCGCCGGCCGGCTGGCCGCCCAGACCAGCCAGCTCTACGGCACCAACGTGGTCAACCTCCTGCGGCTGCTCACCCCCGGCAAGGACGGCGTGCTCGTCCTCGACCTCGACGACGTGGTGCAGCGCGGCATCACCGTCACCCGCGACGGCGCGACGATGTGGCCGCCCCCGCCCGTGCAGGTCTCGGCGGCAGCGGGCGCCCCGGCGCCCGCAGCGCCCGAGCCCGCCCCGGCCAAGGCGCCGCCCGACCCTCGGCGCCGGCTCTACGCCGCCGGTCTCGCCGCCGTGCTCTTCCTGGCCCTGGCCACCGCGGCGCCGGCCAGCTTCCTGCCGAGCCTCACGGTCTTCGTGCTCGCCGTGGTGATCGGCTTCTACGTCATCGGCAACGTGCACCACGCGCTGCACACCCCGCTGATGAGCGTCACCAACGCGATCAGCGGGATCATCGTGGTCGGCGCGATCCTGCAGGCGCCGAGCGCCGACCCGGTGGTCCAGGTGATCGCCGGGATCGCCGTCCTGCTCGCCAGCATCAACGTCTTCGGTGGCTTCACGGTCACCCGGCGGATGCTCAACATGTTCGCGAAGGACTGAGCCGTGGTCTCGTTCGTGTCGGGCGCCTACATCCTCTCCGCCCTCCTGTTCATCCTCGCCCTCGCCGGCCTCAGCAGGCACGAGACCGCACGCCGCGGCAACCAGCTCGGGATGGCGGGCATGACGCTGGCGCTGGTGGCGACCCTGCTGCTGGTGCTCGACCTGCTCGGCGACGACCACCTCGACCAGGGCCCCGTGGTGGTCGGGCTGGTGATCGTCCTCGTCGCCGGCGGCATCGGGGCGGCGATCGGCCTGCGGCTCGCGCGGCGCGTCGAGATGACCGGCATGCCCGAGCTCATCGCGATGATGCACAGCTTCGTCGGCCTGGCCGCGGTGATGGTCGGCTACAACACCTACCTCGAGGTCGCCGACCTCGGCCTCCGCGCCGACGCGGTCCACGACGGCGAGGTGTTCCTCGGCGTCTTCATCGGCGCGGTCACCTTCACCGGCTCCGTGGTGGCCAACCTCAAGCTGAGCGCGCGGATGGGGTCCGCGCCGCTGACGCTGCCGGGGCGCCACCTGCTCAACCTCGCGATCCTCGTCGCGTCGGCGCTGCTCATGGTGTGGTTCATGAACGCCGACGGCTGGGCCGCGCTCGCGCCGCTGGCGATCATGACCGTCCTCGCGCTCGTGCTCGGCTTCCACCTGGTCGCCGCGATCGGCGGCGGCGACATGCCCGTCGTGGTCTCGATGCTCAACAGCTACTCCGGGTGGGCGGCGGCCGCCGCCGGGTTCATGCTGTCCAACGACCTGCTCATCATCACCGGAGCCCTCGTCGGGTCGTCCGGTGCGATCCTCAGCTATCTCATGTGCCGCGCGATGAACCGCTCGTTCGTCAGCGTCATCGCCGGCGGCTTCGGCTCCGACGGTGCGGTGAGCGGGGAGGCCCGCGACTACGGCGAGCACCGCGAGATCCAGGCCGACGCGGTCGCCGAGCTGCTGGCGGGCGCCTCGTCGGTGGTGATCACCCCTGGCTACGGCATGGCGGTCGCCCAGGCGCAGTACCCCGTGGCGGAGATGACGAAGAAGCTGCGCGAGCGCGGCGTCGACGTGCGCTTCGGCATCCACCCGGTCGCCGGCCGGCTCCCGGGCCACATGAACGTGCTGCTCGCCGAGGCCAAGGTGCCCTACGACATCGTGCTCGAGATGGACGAGGTCAACGACGACCTCCCCGACACCGACGTGGTCCTGGTCATCGGCGCGAACGACACCGTGAATCCCGCCGCCATGGAGGAGCCCGGATCGCCGATCGCGGGCATGCCGGTGCTGGAGGTGTGGAAGGCCCGCGACGTGGTCGTCTTCAAGCGGTCGATGGCCACGGGCTACGCCGGCGTGCAGAACCCGCTGTTCTTCAAGGAGAACACCCAGATGCTCTTCGGCGACGCCAAGGACAGGGTCGCCGAGATCGTCGCCGCCCTGGGGTGAGCGCTCAGGCGGGAGCGCTCGCGGTCGAGCCGCGCACCACGAGCTCGGGGCGGTAGAGCACCTCGCCGCCGCGGGGGCGGCTGCCGGCGATCTGCTCGGCGATCTCCTGGCTGGCGGCCTGGGCGAGCGCCTCGGCGGGCTGCCGCACGGTGGTCAGCGGCGGGTCGCAGAACTCCATCATCTGGCTGTCGTCACTGCCGACGACCGAGACGTCCTCGGGGACCCGCAGGCCGCGCCCGCGCACCGCCCGCACGACGCCGAGCGCCATCACGTCCGACCCGCACACGATGGCGGTCACGCCGCGGTCGAGCAGCCGCTCGGCCGCGCTCTGGCCCCCCTGCACGGAGTACGTCGTGCTCTCCACGAGGTCGGTCGCGTCCAGGCCGTCGGGCACCAGCCCGCGGCGGGTGATCGAGTCGACGAACGCCTGCTTCTTGCGGAGCGCGGGAACGTAGCGCAGCTGGCCGAGCGCGGCCCCGATGCGGCGGTGGCCCATGTGCTCGAGGTGCTGCACGGCGAGCTCGACCGCCGCCACGTCGTCGGTGGACACGCACGGCGCCTCGAGGCCCTCGAGCGCGCCGTTGACGAGCACGATCGGCATGCCGAGGTCGAGCAGGCGGCGGTAGCGCGCCGGGTCGCTGCTGACCAGGGCGTGCACGCCGGAGACGAAGACGATGCCGGCCACGGAGTGCTCCAGCAGGTTGGCCACGTAGTCGTCCTCATGGGCACCGCCGAGCGTCTGGCTGCACAGCACGGTGGACAGGCCCACGCGCGAGAGGTTCACCTCGAGGTGGTGGGCCAGGCGGGGGAAGAACGGGTTCTCCAGCTCCGGCATGACCAGGCCGACCAGGCCGCCGGAGCGGGGGCGCAGGCGCACGGGCCGGTCGTAGCCGAGCACGTCGATGGCGGTGAGCACCTGCCGCCGGGTCTGCGGGCTGACCCCCGGCTGCTCGTTGAGGACCCGGCTGACGGTGCTGATGCTGACACCCGAACGGACGGCGATCTCGCTCAACCTGATCCTCACCCGCGCCACCTTAGTGACGTACCCCCAGCACGGCAGCAGACCGGGATGAAAAAATTTGCAGAGACTTTTCATGGCTGGGAATCACTGCTACGTTGTGGCGACCCTCACACCTGCCGCCCCCTCGGAGGACCCATGCGCAGACTGTCCCGCACCCTCGGCCCCGTCGCCGTCGCGGTGCTCGCCCTCACCGCCGCCGGCTGCGGCGGCGGAGGCTCCGGCTCCGGCGACGGGTCGTCCGACGCCGCGAGCAGCTCGAGCTCCAGCCCGTCCGCCGACTCGGGCGGCGGCGACGCCGACCTCCTCGTGTGGACCGACTCGCTGAAGATCGACGCCGTGAAGAAGGTCGCCGACGACTTCGGCGCCGCCAACGGCATCACCGTCAAGGTCCAGGCCATCTCCGAGGACCTCCAGGGCAGCTTCGTCACCGCCGACGCCGCCGGCAACGGCCCCGACGTCGTCGTCGGCGCCCACGACTGGATCGGCAACCTGGTCCAGAACGGCGCCATCGAGCCGCTCAACCTCACCCCCGACGAGCTCTCCGGCTACTCCGAGAAGGCCGTCCAGGCCACGACCTACGACGGCAAGCTCTACGGCGTGCCCTACGGCGTCGAGGCGCTGGCGCTCTACCGCAACACCGAGGTGGTGCCCGACGAGCCGAAGACGATGGACGACGCCATCGCCGAGGGCCAGGCCGCGGTCAAGGCCGGCAAGGTCGACTCCGCGCTCAACCTGCCGGTCGGCGAGCTCGGCGACGCGTACCACATGGAGCCGATCCTGACCTCGTTCGGCGGCTACATCTTCTCCTACGACGACGCCACGGGCTACGACGCCCAGGACGTCGGCATCGGCAAGGAGGGCTCGGTCAAGGCGGCCCAGGAGATCTCGCAGCTGGCCAGGGACAAGGTGCTGCGCACCTCCATCAGCGGCGACAACTCCATCGCCCTCTTCACCAGCGGCAAGGCCGCCTTCCTGGTCTCCGGCCCGTGGGCCCTCGCCGACGTGAAGAAGGCCGGCTTCGACTACGCCATCCAGCCCGTGCCCGGCTTCGCCGGCCAGGAGGCCGCCGCCCCGTTCATGGGCGCCCAGGCGTTCATGGTCGCCGCGAACGGCAAGAACAAGGACATCGCGCAGGAGTTCGTCAACAACGGGGTCAACAGCGAGGACGCCATGACGACCCTCTACGAGGGCACCCAGCTCCCGCCTGCGATGACCGCGGTGCAGGAGCAGGTCGACGACCCCGACCTGAGCGTGTTCACCGAGGCCGCCAACGCCGCCGCCCCGATGCCCGCCATCCCCGCGATGGCCTCGGTGTGGGAGCCGCTCGGCAAGGCCTACGCCGCGATCGTCAGCGGCAAGGACCCGGTGTCCACCATCCAGTCCGCCGGCGACACCATCACCAAGGCCATCGCCGACGCCGGCTGACCCAGGACAGGCCCCGGTGGGCGGTGCACACCACCGCCCGCCGGGCGCCGTCCCACGCGCGCACGCCGCGCCCGACGCACCTCGCCAGCCCGCGCGGACCCTGAAGGGGAACTGACCATGGCCGACCCCCGGACCAGCGACCCCTCGCCCGGCTTCCCGGACGAGACCGAGCCCCGTCGCTCCCGGTTCACCCAGCCCGGCCGCGACGGCGTCCTCGCCCTGCTGGTGAAGGTCGTGTTCCTCGGCGTCGTGGTGGGCACCGCGATCGCGTTGACCCCGACCCTGGCCGGCAACGGCTCGTGGGGCTTCCTCGTGGCGATCTGGGTGATCGCCGCCGTCCTCGTCGCGACGTACGCCACCGGGCGCGCGCTGCCCGCCAAGTACCTCGTGCCCGGCACGCTGATGCTGGCGCTGTTCGTGGTCTACCCGATCGTGCTGACCGCGAAGACGTCGTTCACCAACTACGGGGACGGCACCCGCAACGACAAGCAGACCACCGTCGACCAGATCGTCGGCTCCTCGGTCACCCGCGCCGACGACTCCCCGCAGTACAACCTCACCGTCGCCACCGACGGCGACCCTGCCTCCGGCCCGTTCACCTTCTTCCTGGTGCCGCAGGACGATCCGTCGACCGTCTACGAGGGCACCCCCGACGGCCTCGAGGACGCGCCCGACGGCGTCACGCTCGCCGACGGCCGGGTCACCGCCGTCGACGGCTTCACGGTCTTGGACATCAAGCAGGTCAGTGCCGCCTCCGAGGCCCTCGACGAGATCGCCGTGCCGACCGACAGCGACACCTTCATCGTCCGCGACGGCACGAGCGAGGCGTTCGAGGGCGCCCCGACGCTGGTCTACGACGCGGACGCGGACACGATCACCGACACCACCAGCGACACCGTCTACACCGTGCAGAAGAAGGGCGACCGCGAGTACTTCGTCGACGACGCCGGCAAGCGGATCTCCGACCAGTCGTGGACCGCCGACGTCGGCACCCGCAACTACGAGCGGATCTTCACCGACAGCCGGATCAGCAGCAGCTTCCTCGGCATCTTCGTGTGGACCTTCGTCTTCGCGTCGGTGTCGGTGATCGGCACCTTCCTGCTCGGGCTGCTCTTCGCGATCACGCTCAACGACCCGCGGGTGCGCGGGCAGAAGGTCTACCGCTCGCTGCTGATCCTCCCGTACGCCATCCCGGGCTTCATCTCGCTGCTGCTGTGGTCGAGCTTCTACAACCGCGACTTCGGCCTGATCAACGGCCTCACCGGTCTCGACGTCAACTGGTTCGGAGGGGCGACGACGGCCAAGGTCGCCGTGATCATCACCAACCTGTGGATGGGCTTCCCCTACATGTTCCTGGTCGCCACCGGCGCCCTGCAGGCGATCCCCGAGGACCTCAGGGAGGCCGCGACCCTCGACGGTGCCGGCGGGTTCGCGGGCTTCCGCAGGATCACCTTCCCGCTGCTCCTCGTCACGGTCGCGCCGCTGCTGGTGGCGACGTTCGCCTTCAACTTCAACAACTTCGGTGCGATCTACCTGCTGACCGGGGGCGGGCCGTTCAGCCCGGACAACCCGACCGCGGGCGGCACCGACATCCTGATCAGCTACACCTACCGGCTCGCGTTCGGTGCCGGCGGCGTGCAGATCGGCTTCGCGGCCGCGGTCTCGGTCGTGCTCTTCGTCATCACCGGCGTCATCGCCGCCCTGCAGTTCCGCGCCACCCGCTCGCTCGAGGATGTGAACTGACATGACCCAGGTCCAGGGCCCTCCTCCGGGCACCACCGTCGTCGAGGACGCTCCGCCCGCCGAGGCCGGCGGACGAGGACGCCGCCGCGACCCCGCGCCCAGGGCGAGGATGCCGTTCGGCCGGTGGTTCCGCGAGGTCGGTTGGCGTCACGTGGTCGGCGTGCTGGCCGTCGTGTGGGCGCTGTTCCCGGTGTCGTACCTCGTCTCGGCCTCGCTCAACCCGCTCGGCAACGTGGTCACCTCCACGCTCGTCCCGCAGTCGTTCAGCCTCGACAACTTCACCACGCTGCTCGACGAGCAGCCCTTCGGCACGTGGGCACGCAACAGCATCATCGTGTGCGTCTGCGTGGTCTTCGTGCAGCTGCTCTTCAGCGCGCTGGCGGCCTTCGCGTTCAGCCGGTTCCGCTTCCGGGGCCGCCGCGGCGGGCTGCTCGCGCTGCTGCTGATCCAGATGTTCCCGCAGTTCCTCGCCGCCGTCGCGCTCTACCTGATGTTCACCGACATCGGCGACGTCGTCCCCGCCATCGGCCTCGACACCCTGCCCGGCTACATCCTCATGATGTGCGGCGGCTCGCTCGGCCAGGTCTGGTTGATCAAGGGCTTCTTCGACTCGATCCCGATGTCGCTCGACGAGGCCGCGATGATCGACGGCGCCAGCCACGTGCAGGTCTTCTTCCGGATCATCCTGCCGCTGGTGCGCCCGATCCTGGCCGTCTGCGGCCTGCTGGTGTTCGTCGGCACGATCGCGGAGTTCCTGATGGCCTCGATCTTCCTGCGCGACGAGGGCAACAAGACCCTCGCGACCGGCCTCTACGGCCTCATCGACTCCGACCGGTCCAACAACCTCGGCGTCTTCGCCGCCGGCTCGATCCTCACTGCGATCCCCGTCGTGCTGCTGTTCCTGTACCTCCAGAAGTTCATCGTCGGCGGCATCACCGCCGGCGGCGTGAAGGGCTGAGGCCGCCGATGCCCCCGCACCCCCACCCGCTCGACCCGCACCACGACGGCTCCCCCCACTACGTCCTCGGCGGCGAGGGCCCGGGCCTGGGCGACACGGTGACCCTGCGCGTGCGGGTGCCCCACGACGAGGACGGGTCGCCGGGGGCGGCGCGGGTGGTGCTGCGCGCCGTTCGCGACGGCGAGCCGGCCGTGCGCCTCGCCGAGCAGGCCTCCTCCGACGCCGCGGGCGCGTGGTGGGCGGTCGACCTGGAGCTGGTCAACCGGCTCACGTCCTACCGCTTCCTCGTCTCCCGCGGTCCCGACGACTTCCGGTGGCTGACCGCGACCGGCGTCCACGACCGCGACGTCTCCGACCAGGGCGACTTCCGGATCAGCACCGAGCACCGGCTGCCCGACTGGGTGGCCGACCAGGTGGGCTACCAGGTCTTCCCCGACCGCTTCGGCCGCACGGCGACCAACGCCCCCGTGCCCGACTGGGCCATCCCCTGCGCGTGGGACCAGCCGGTCGTGCACCAGGGTCCCGACGTGCCCTTCCAGCTCTACGGCGGCACCCTCGACGGCGTCGCCGAGCACCTCGACCAGCTCGACGCCCTGGGCGCGACGCTGCTCTACCTCACCCCGGTGTTCGAGGCGTGGTCCACCCACCGCTACGACGCGGTGTCCTTCGACCGCGTCGACCCGCTGCTCGGGGGCGACGAGGCGCTGGAGCGCCTCGCGAAGGCGGTGCACGAGCACGGCCTCCGCCTGGTCGGCGACCTCACCACCAACCACACCGGCGAGCACCACGACTGGTTCCTGCGGGCGCAGGCCGACCCCGGCTCGCCCGAGCGCTCCTTCTACCGCTTCGGCGAGCAGTACACCCACGGCTACGCCGCGTGGTTCGACATCGCCAGCCTCCCCAAGCTCGACCACACCTCGGAGGAGATGGCCCGTCGGCTCTACGCCGGGCCCGGGTCGGTGGTCGCCCACTGGCTGCGCCACGGCCTCGACGGCTGGCGCGTCGACGTCGCCAACATGACCGGCCGCCTCGGCGGCGACGACCTCGCCCACGCGGTCGCCACCCGGCTCCGCGCGACCATCGACGAGGTCTCGCCCGACGCCTGGCTCCTGGCCGAGCACGGCCACGACGCGGCCGCCGACCTCACCGGCCCCGGCTGGCACGGCACGATGGACTACGCCGGCTTCACCCGCCCGGTGTGGTGCTGGCTCAACGGCGGCTCTCCCGACGGTCCCGGCCACCCCCACGGCCTCGACTACCTCGGCCTGCCCGTCGACATCCCCGTCCTGCCCGCCACCGCCGCCGTGGCGACCATGCGCGAGGTCCACGGGTCGATGCCGTGGACGGCGTGGCAGGGCTCGACGATGCACCTCGACTCCCACGACACCCCCCGCTTCCGCACCGTCACCGGCGGCGGCACCGGCGGTGGCACCGACCTGGAGGGCACCGGCCGCGACCTCCACCTGGTCGGCCTCGGGCTGCAGATGACGATGCCCGGCGTGCCGGTGGTCTTCATGGGCGACGAGCTCGGGCTGACCGCCGTCGACGGCGAGCACGCCCGCACGCCCTACCCGTGGGACCGCCCCGAGACCTGGGACCGCCCCACCTTCGAGGCCTACCAGCAGTGGATCGCGCTGCGCCGCGAGCACGTCGCGCTGCGCCGCGGCGGCCTGCGCTGGCTGCACGCCGGTGAGGACTCGATGACCTACGTGCGCGAGCACCCCGACGAGACCCTGCTGGTCCACGCCGTACGCAGCCCCACGGACGCGGTGACCCTGCCGGTGCACGCGCTCGGCCCCGGCGTCGCCCTGGCCGCCCTCGTCGGCGCCGACGCCACGGTCGCCGACGGCGTGCTCACCCTGCCCGGCACCGCCGGCGTCGCCGTCCACCGCGTGGGGTGACGCCGGTGAGCGCGCTCGCCCGCCTGCGCGCGGCCGGCTACCCCGTGACGCACGAGGTCGGCCGCGGCATGGAGGGCGTGGTGGCGGCCCTCGGCGACGAGCGGGTGGTCAAGGTCTGGGACCGCCGGCCCCGTGTGGAGGTCGACCGCCTGCGCGTCTTCTACGACGCCGTCGCCGCCGGTCTGCGCGAGGTGGGCGCCCCGCTGGCCGTGCCCGGCATCCTCGACGTCGACGAGGTCCACGGGCTGGTCGTCACCGTGCACCCCCTCCTCCGCGGACGCGCCCTGGCGCTCGACGGTGCTCGACCCGAGCCGGTCGTCGAGGTGCTGGAGTGGCTCTCACGGGTGGAGCCCGACCCCGGCATGGCGGTGCTGCCGGTGCCCGACGGCGAGGTGGCGTTCGACCCGGCCGTGCCGTTCGGGACGTCGATGGCCGACCTGGTGGAGCGCCGGGCGCCCCTGCTCGGCGACGCGGTCGGGCCGGACGTCGTGGCCCGCCTCGCAGAGGCCCTGCGCGGGCTCGCGCCGGTGCCGCCGCGCCTCGTGCACGGCGACCTCGGACCGGTGCACGTCCTGCTCGAGGACGGCCGACCGACCGGCCTGCTCGACTTCGGCTACGTCTCCACCCTGGGCGACCCGGCCTTCGACGCAGCCGTCGCGGCGTGCCTGCAGGACATGTTCGGCCCGGGCGCGGCGGCCGCGACCGCGGCGTTCGACGCGCTGTCGGTCACCCGGCTCGGGCACGACCCCGACGTGCTGGTGCTGCACCGCGCGGCCTACGGCCTCGTCACCGCGAGCTGCCTGGCCGGCCACCCCGGCCCGCACCGGGACTGGTGCCTGGACCTCGTGCGGGTGTGGGAGCGGCGCTGACCTGGGTCGGTCAGTCGTCGTCGCCGCCCTCGCTGCTCGGCGAGGTGTTGGCGACGATGTCCTTCCACACCGACGAGGCGCCCGAGTGACCGGCGTTGACGACCGCGAAGATCGCGAAGCCGGCCGCGGCGAGCGCGACGACGGCGCCGACCACCGACGTCCTCGCCGCCTGACCGGCGCGGGCGAGCAGGAAGACGACGACGAGCGTGGCGCCGGCGAGGACGTACATCGAGATCGCGGCCAGGTCGCCCTTCTCGGCGTGGTCGTAGCCCGGGTCGCCGACGCGGTGCTCGAGCGCCTCGCCGCTCTGCGTGGCCACCCACGCGGCCACGGCGGTCCCGACCGCGAGCACCACGGTGGGCCAGCGCAGGCCGGTGCGCCACCCCGGACGCAGGGCGTACGCGAGCAGCATCAGGGCCGAGAGCGGCCCCAGGACGACGACCGCGTGGACCACGAGGGCGTGGACGGGCAGGCCTGCGATGGTGTCGAACACTCGTGCTCCTCTGGTCCGGCGGTTCTCAGCCGAGGCTAGTGCCTGCCACCATGCCGATCAGGTAGGTGACACCCATCGCCAGCAGGCCGCCCGAGACGTTGCGGACCACCGCCGGCACCCGCGGGCTCAGCCCGATGCGGGCGCTGACGAAGCCGGTGAGGGCCAGCGCCGCCGCGACGCTCAGCACGGTGACGAGCACGCGGGCCGCGTCGGGGACGAACGCCACGACGAGCAGCGGGAGCAGGGCGCCGACGGTGAAGGCGACCATCGAGGCCCACGCGGCGTGCCACGGGTTGGTGAGGTTGTCGGGGTCGATGCCGAACTCGATGTCGGCGTGCGCACGCAGCGCGTCGTGCTCGGTGAGCTCGCGCGCGACCTTCTCGGCGGTCTCGGGCGTGAGTCCCTTCTCGACGTACATCCTGGCGAGCTCGCGCTCCTCGGTCTGCGGCATCTGCCGCAGCTCGGCGGCCTCGAGCGCCAGGATCGACTTCTCCGAGTCGCGCTGCGTGCTCACCGAGACGTACTCGCCCGCACCCATGCTGAGGGCGCCGGCGGTGAGCGCCGCGATGCCGGCGATGACGATCGCGCCGCTGTCGTCGGTGGCGCCGGCGACGCCCATCACGACGCCCGCCGTCGACACGATGCCGTCGTTGGCGCCGAGCACGGCCGCGCGCAGCCAGTTGAGCCGCGCGCCGACGTGGTCGCCCAGCTCGTCGTGGAAGTGCTGCGGTTGCTCGTCCGTCCCGATCTCCAGACTCATGCGCGTACTCGCTCCGCTCCGTGCGCGCACGAGGCACGACGGGCCCTGTGCTGGATGGTTCGTTCGCTCCGCTCACTCACGAGTCGATCGTCGCGCCGTCGCACGGGGCGCGCAACGAAGGTGAGCCTGCGCTCATCACCCCAGCGGGTAGGTCGCGACGACCTCGTGGCGCGGCCGCCCGCGCGGTCCCTCACCGAGGTGGGAGTGCACCAGCGCGACCTCGTCGAGCTGCCAGCGCGGGCCCTCGTACGCGTCGAGCAACCGGACCCACGAGGTGAGGTTGTCCGGCCGACCGAGCCGGCCGAGCGTGAGGTGGGGCCGGAAGCGCTGCCCGTCGACGCGGGCACCCGCGCGGGACAGCGCCGACCGGCAGGCGACGGCGAGGCGCTCGAGCACGTCGTCGTCGTCGTCGACCTCCAGCCCGGCGAAGAGCACGCGCGCCGCGTCGGGGTGCGGGAACGCGCCACCGCCGCGGACGCGCGCACCGAGCGCAGGACGGCGGGCCGCGGCCTCGCAGAGCAGCTCGTCGGCCACGTCGAGGCCGCGCGGGGGCAGGTCGGAGGCGAACGCCAGCGTGAGGTGCCACTGCTCGGCGGCCGACCAGCGGAACCCGGCCGCCTCGCGGCGCGCCGACAGGAAGTCGTCGAGGTGGTCGACGACCTCGGGCGGCGGGAGCGCCGCGACGAACGCCCGCATCACAGGCCCAGGTCGCGCCCGATCAGCATCTTCATGATCTCGTTGGAGCCGGCCCAGATCTTGGTGACGCGGGCGTCGCGCCAGGCGCGGGCCACGCGGTACTCGTTCATGTAGCCGTAGCCGCCGTGGACCTGCACGCAGTGGTCGAGCACGTCGTTCTGGACCTGCGAGGTCCACCACTTCGCCTTGGCGGCGTCGACCGGCGTGAGCTCCTTGCGGTTGTGCGCGAGCACGCACTGGTCGACGAAGGCCTGCGTCACGTCGACGCGGGTGACCAGGTCGGCGAGCAGGAACTGGGTGTTCTGGAAGGAGCCGATCGGCTGGCCGAAGGCCCGGCGGTCCTTGGCGTACTGCACCGTCTCCTCGAGGATCTGCCGGGCGTGGGCGAGATTGGTGATCGCCGAGCCGAGGCGCTCCTGCGGCAGGAACTGCATCATCGAGATGAAGCCGGTGTCGAGGGGACCGACCAGGTCGGCGCCGGAGACGCGGACGTCCTCGAAGGACAGCTCCGCGGTGTCGGACTCGTCCTGGCCGACCTTGTCGAGCACCCGGCCGACGCTGAAGCCGTCGAGGGTCGTGTCGACGGCGAACAGCGAGATGCCCTTGGCCTTCTTCTCGGGGCTGGTGCGCGCGGCCACCAGGACCAGGTCGGCCGAGCCGCCGTTGGTGATGAAGGTCTTCGAGCCGTTGATCACCCAGTCGTCGCCGTCGCGCACCGCGGTCGTCCTGAGGTTCGCCAGGTCCGACCCGCCGCCGGGCTCGGTCATGCCGATGGCGGTGACGAGCTCGCCGGAGGCGGCGCGGGGCAGCCAGCGGGCCTTCTGCTCGTCGTCGGTGAGGTGCACGAGGTAGGGCACGGTGATGTCGGCGTGGATGCCCACGCAGCTGGGCAGGGTCATGTTGACCTTGGCCAGCTCCTCGGTGAGGACGGCGTTGAAGCGGTAGTCGCCCGCCTCGGACCCGCCGAACGCCTCGGGGATCTCCAGGCCCAGGAAGCCCTGCTTGCCGGCCGAGATCCAGAAGTCGCGGTCGAGGCCGTGGCGCTCGGCGTACGTCTCGAGGTGGGGGGTGACCTCACGGTCCAGGAACTGCTTGACCGACGCGCGGAACGCCTCGTGGTCCTCGTCGTAGATGTCACGCTGCATGACCCCTATGTTACCCGCCAGTCACCTAGGTGGGCCATCTCCGGCGAAACGTCGCACGCGGGGTGCGATCGCGTCGTAACCTCGCTGGTGCCGGTGATGGGGGGCGGAGCAGCCGTGACCGAAGGTCAGCCGACGTGGATCAGGCCACGTGAGCTCGCGTGGGGCAACGAGGCCCAGCGCGCGGTCCTGCACGCCATCGCGGAGGACGTCGCGAAGCGGACCGCCCACAAGGTCGTGGCCCTCGAGGTGCTGAGGTCCGACGGCTACCTGGAGTTCGTCGCGATCGCTGGCGACGAGGCGGCGCGGGCCAAGATGATGGGCCAGGCCTCCCCGCTGGAGCTCGGCCACATCCGCCGCCTGGGCCAGGAGATGGACGGGTGGTGGCACGTGCCCCACGACCGCCTCGACGACACCACGCGCGCCTGGCTCGACCAGTACGGCCACCGCCCCGACGTGCCGGCCTCCGGCGTGCCCGGCGGCTGGGACCCCGACGACCAGATGGTGCGCCTGCTGGAGGACGCCGACGGCGAGCTCCGCGGCCTGCTCTACCTCGACGAGCCGCTGTCGGGCCTGCGCCCCACCCCCGAGGTGGTCACCGCCATCAACGCCGAGGCCGGCGTGCTCTTCGAGGCCATCATCAGCATCGTCGAGCGCGAGCTCTACGCCGAGCAGGTGCGGATGGTCAACCAGGCCCGCGCGGCCATGCGCGACATCGAGCCGGGCCGTCGGCTCGAGGAGTTCCTGGAGGAGATGACCGCGGCGATGGCCGCGCGGATGAACGTCGACTCGGCCGACGTGGTGCTCAAGGGCGATGCGCTCGACCTGCTCGCGCCCGACCGCGAGCAGCTGGAGGAGGTGATGACGCAGGTGTGGCGCCGGCGTGGCCACCTCATGGTCGAGCGCGACCAGACCTGGGGCGCCCTCGGTGCGGCCGTCGCCACCCGACCCGAGCTGGTCTCGGAGATGGAGAAGCGGGGGCTCGAGTCGTGGCTCCTCGTGCCGATCGGCATGGGCGAGGACTTCCTCGGCACCCTCGGGCTCGGCCGGGCGGCGAACGGCGACCGCTGGACCGCCTCGGAGATCAACGCCGCGACCGTGGTGGCCGCCGACCTCGCCTCGATGGTCCTCGATGCCCGGGTCGTCGAGCGCGAGCGCGAGCTCAACTCCCGGCTGCGCGCGCTCAGCGACTACCGCCACGACATGATCTTCACCCTCGCCCACGAGCTCCGGAACCCGGTCAGCGTGCTGTGGACCAACCTGGAGCTGATCCAGGACGACGCACCACCGCCGGAGATGCAGGGCTCGCTGGCCGCCATCGAGCGCGCCGCGCGCCGCATCGAGGACATGGTCGAGGACCTGATGGCCCTCGGCCGGGTCAGCGACCCCCGCGCGGCGGCGACGGCCGAGGTGCGGCTGTCGGAGATGACGCGCGACGTGGCGGCGTTCCTCGCCCCGCTCGGGGAGCAGGACGGCATCGACCTCGAGCTGGCGGTCGCCGACGACCTCGTCGTGGACGGGGAGCCCGCCGGCCTGCAGCGGCTGGTGACCAACCTGGTCTCCAACGCCCTCAAGTACACCTCGTCCGGCGGCCGGGTGCGGGTGGTGCTGGAGGAGGCGAGCCGCGACGGCGCCGACGGCGTGCGCCTCACGGTGGCCGACACCGGCATCGGGATCAGCCAGGAGGAGGTCGCGCGGGTCTTCGAGGCGTTCTTCCGCTCCCAGGACCCCAGCGCGCGCCGCCGTCCCGGCACCGGCCTCGGCCTCGCCGTCGTCCGCCGCGTCACCCAGCAGCACCTCGGGCACGTCGAGGTCGCCTCGGTGCTCGGTGAGGGCACGACCTTCACCGTCTGGCTGCCTCGGCTGACACCGTCCCCCCCGGGGGAGTGAGCGAGGCCTTCCCGTGGGGCGTCGCGCCCCTTACGCTGCCCTCGGCAGGGAGGGACGGGGCACCAATGGACGAGGTGCGGGCAGGTGGACGCCGCACGCGCGACCTCAGCTGGGGTGATGCGCGCGCGCGTGCGCTCATGCACGCCCTGGCGCGGGACGCCGCCGCCCGGGCCGGCTTCGCCGTCTGTGCGATCGAGGTCGTCCGGCCGGAGGGCCTGCTCGAGTTCGTCGCCATCCACGGCGACACCGAGCACGCCGAGGAGCGGCTCGGCACCGCGTCGGGGCTGGCGGAGATGGAGGTGGTCCTCTCCGAGGGCGACACCGTCGGGCACTTCACCTGGATCCCGGAGGAGCAGCTGTCGACCGAGGCGCTGGCCCGCCTCGACGGCCTGGTCGTCGTGCCGGACCTGCCCCCCTCCGACCGTCCCGACGCCTGGCGCCCGATGGACATGCTGGTCGCCCGGGTCGTCGACGAGCGCGGCGACCTGCGCGGCCTGCTCTACCTCGACGTCCCCGACGACCTCGTGCGCCCCGACAAGCGGCGCCTGTTCGAGATCTCCGACGACCTGTCCATGACGCTGCGCTCCATCGTCACGGTCATCGAGCGCGAGGAGTACGCCGACCACATGCGGGTGATCCGGGCCACCCGGCGCCTGGCGCGGTCCAACCCGGCGCGCCACGACGTGGCCCACCTCGTCCGCGAGGCGCGCAGCACCCTCCTCGGCGCGCTCTCGGTCGACGAGCTGGAGATCCACCTCTTCCTCGGCGACGACGACGAGAGCCCCGACAGCCTCGGCCTCGGCATGGCGCCGGAGGTGCGCCGCTCCCTCGACGAGGCGGCGGCGCGCGCGTGGACCCACCAGCGGGTGATCATCATCGAGCCCGACCAGGTGTGGGGCGACGCGCAGCTGGGCCGCGACTCCGGGTGGTTCACCGACGCGCTGCGCGAGGCCGACCTCCAGGCCGTGGTGGTCGCGCCCGTCGGGGTCGACGACGAGGTGCTCGGCATGATGATCGCGGCCCGTCGCACCGGCGCGCGGCGCTGGACCGACGGCGAGGGCGTCGCGGCCCTCGAGCTCGGCCACGACCTCGGCCGGGCCATCGCCAACGCCCACGCGACCCAGCGCGAGCGACGGCTGCTGCAGGAGCTGCGCGAGCTGGAGGAGACGCGGCGCAAGTTCCTCCGCGTGCTGACCCACGAGATCAACAACCCGATGACGATCATCGCGGCCAACGCCGAGTTCCTCAGCCAGAGCGAGTTCTCCGACGAGCGCGACCGCCGCCGCGCCCAGGCCATCGTCCGCGGGTCCGAGCGGCTCGCCGGGCTGCTCGAGGGGCTCGCGCTCCTCTCGCGCGTCAGCGACCCCCAGCACCCGCCGGCGCGGATGAGGATCGACCTGCGCCAGGTCGTGCAGGACGCGGCGACCTCCATGGCCGCCGTCGCAGAGCGCGCCGGGGTCACCCTGCACCCCGCCTCGGGAGGCCTGCCCGCCCGCGTGCTCGGTGACCCGCGCGAGGTGGCCGGCGCGGTGGGCAACCTGGTCGACAACGCCGTGAAGTACTCCGACCCCGGCGACGAGATCTGGCTCGACCTCGACGTCGACGCCGACGGCGCCGTCACCTTCTCGTGCCGCGACGAGGGCATCGGCATCTCCGAGGAGGACCGCGCGGTCATCTTCACCCCGATGTTCCGCTCCACCAACGACGCGGCGCTGCGGCGGCCCGGCACCGGCCTGGGGCTGGGCATCGTCCGCGAGATCATGCAGCGCCACGGCGGGAGCGTCGAGGTGGAGTCCGAGCTCGGCGCGGGGACGACCGTGCGCCTGTCCTTCCCCGCCGTGCCGGCCTGAGCCCGAGGTCCACGGGCCCGGGCGCGGCCTCAGCGGACGGCCACCTCGCGGGCGGGAGGCCGCTGCACGTGCACCGGCTGGTCGAAGTCGGAGAACGACAAGGTGGCGCCGTCGCGGGCGTCGTCCTCGACGCGCACGACGTGGTGGGGGGCCTCGCTGAGCACCCACACGGTCCGGCCGGGCTCGGGGGAGTAGTGCACCGAGCGCACGCCGTTGCCGAGGTCGTCGTCCTCCTCGAGCACGAGGTCGTCGCCACCTCCCGAGACGGTGCCGACCCACCCGTCGAGGGCGCACAGCTCCAGCAGCCGCGGGGCGTCCGCACGCACCCATCCGTCCGCCAGGCGCGACCGGGACTGCGCCGGGAGCGCGACGCTGCCACCGAGCCGGTCGAAGAACCCCGCGTCGCCCGTGAGCCAGGCGGTGCCCCCGACGCGACGCAGCGTGATCCGGCCCTCGGCGGTGCGCATCGTCCCCGAGCAGCGTCCGCGCGCGTCCATCGCGAGGTCGACGAAGACGCTCCGTCCCTCCAGCAGGACCTGGCCGGTGGCCCGCAGGCTGGTCAGGTCGGACATGGCCGCGGTCGCGGCCGCCACCACCTGGGCGGGCTCCTGCCGCGCGAAGTCCGAGGTGGTGAACCGGTCGTACGCCGAGCAGCCCGAGCCGGTCACCAGCAGCGCCGTGACCAGCGCAGCGCGCAGCGCGTGCCTCATCCTCGTCCTCCGTCGTGCGTCGAGGAACCATCCCACCACGCCGGACGGGGTCCGCGTGGTCAGACGGCCGGACCCACCAGCTCCTCGACCCACTGCGGGACGAGCACGGTCGCCGGTCCCTGCCGCGACTGCGCGAACCCGGTCGCCCCGGCGCTCGGCTCGAGGTTGAGCTCGAGGGTCGAACCGCGGGCCCAGTGCACGAAGGCGGCGGCCGGGTAGACGAGCCCCGAGGTGCCGATCGAGACGAACAGGTCGCACTCCTCGAGCGCGTCCTCGACGAGGGGGAGGCCGTGGGGGACCTCGCCGAACCACACGATGTCGGGACGCAGGTCGCGCGCCCCGCACGCCGGGCAGGGTGGGCGGTGCAGCAACGGGCCGTCCCAGTCGTGCCTCTCGTCGCACGCCGTGCACCAGGCCGAGCGCAGGCTCCCGTGGACGTGGTGCACCCGCCGGGACCCCGCCCGCTCGTGGAGGTCGTCGACGTTCTGGGTGACCAGGAGCAGGTCGTCGCCGAGCGCGTCCTCGAGGCGGGCGAGCGCGAGGTGGGCGGCGTTCGGCACGGCGTGGGCGAGGGCGTCGCGCCGCTCGTCGTAGAAGCGGAGGACGAGGTCGGGGTCGTCGGCGTACGCCTCGGGTGTGGCGACCTGCATCGGGTCGTGGCCCTCCCAGAGCCCGCCGGAGTCGCGGAAGGTGGCCAGGCCGCTCTCCGCGGAGATCCCGGCGCCGGTGAGCACGACGACGCGCGGTCCGTTCATGCCGCGCCTGCCGCGGCGCGCCGTGCGTAGGCCCAGCCCGGGCGGCGCAGGAGGAAGGACCAGCGGTCGTGCCAGGTGTCCGCCGCGGCGACGTCGACCGCGATGTCGGCCCACTCGTGCGTGGCGATGCGGACGGGCGAGTACGAGCCCAAGTCGCTCGTCAGGCCGTAGACGACCGGCTCGTCCTCCTCCTCGAAGGTGCCGAAGAGGCGGTCCCACAGGATGAGGATGCTGCCGTGGTTGCGGTCGAGGTACTCGCGGTTCGACCCGTGGTGCACCCGGTGGTGGGACGGGGTGTTGAAGACCTTCTCGACCCAGCCGAGGCGCCGGATCGCCTCGGTGTGGATCCAGAACTGGTAGATCAGGTTGATGCCCCGCGCCTGCTCGATCAGCGCCGGCCGCACGCCGAGGAGGGCGAGGAGGCCGTAGGGCACGGTCAGCGTGACGCCCTCGGCGACCGGCTGCCGCAGCGCAGTGGAGAGGTTGTAGCGCTCGCTCGAGTGGTGCACCACGTGCACGGCCCACAGCCAGCGGCTCTCGTGGCTCAGGCGGTGGTTCCAGTAGTAGACGAAGTCCCAGCCGAGCACCGCCACCAGTGCCGCCCAGGGGCCGCCCCCGAGGTCGAGCGGCGAGCAGGCGTGGAGCCGACGGCCCGAGGTCATGGCGGCCCAGGTGGTCGAGGTGACCAGCGCGGTGGAGGCGACGGCGCTCACGGCGAGCGCGCCGTGGGCCTTCCTCAGCACCGGCGGCGTGCGGTCGCCGCGGGGGGTGGTCGGGCCCTGCCGGATCTCCGCGAGCTCGTCCTGGACCTCGCGCACGTCGGCCGGGACGGTCCGGGGGGCGGGCAGCGCCCCGTCGCGGAGCCGACGGCGTACGACGTCGCCCACCGTGGTGAGCGCGGCCGCGGCGGCACCGAGCGCGAGCAGCGTGCGCCCGTGGCGGCCCACCCCCGGCGTCAGCGGGTCGAGCAGTCGCTTGGCCACCCACGGCGCGGCGAGGCTGCCGATGCCCATGGTCAGGCTCGCCACGGTGTCGGCGAGCTGGTAGTCGCCGGCGCGGGTGCCCGGCTCGACCGGGTGCGTGCGCTGCCAGGCGTGCTCCGCGCCCATCGCGGCGACGAACGCCGGGATGGCCGCCACGGTCAGGTCGATCCTCACAGCCGCCATCGTGCCCGATCGGCGGTGCTCAGCGCAGCAGCGGCGGGTGCAGGGTGCGGGCGTCGCCGGCGCGGAAGAGGCGGGCCGGACGGCCGCCGTCGCGCGTGGTGGTCGCCCCGGTCTCCACCACGAAGCCGGCGGCCCCGGTGACCTTGCGGTGGAAGTTGCGCGGGTCGAGGCGGGTGCCCCACACCACCTCGTAGACCCGGCGCAGCTCGCTGATCGTGAAGTCCGCGGGGCAGAACGCGGCGGCGAGCGGGGTGTACTCGAGCTTGGCGCGGGCGCGCTCCAGCCCGGCGGCCAGGATCGCGCCGTGGTCGAAGGCCAGGTCGTCCTCGGCGAGCACGTCGGCCACGACCCGCCACTGTGCGTCCGCGGCGTCCGTCCCGGCCGTCGGCGCCGGGAGGTCGGGGGCGAGGGCGAGGTGGGCGACCGTGACCGTGCGCATCCGCGGGTCGCGGTCGGGCGCACCCCACGACCCGAGCTGCTCGAGGTGCACCCGGGCGACGTCGAGGCCGGTCTCCTCCCGGAGCTCGCGGGCAGCGGCCTGGTCGAGGTCCTCGTCGGGGCGCAGGAAGCCACCGGGCAGCGCCCACCGCCCGAGGTGCGGCTCCTCCCCGCGCCGGACGAGCAGCACCTGGAGGTCCTCGTCGCGCACGGTGAGGACCACGAGGTCGACGGTGACGGCGACGGGTGGGTGGGCGGACGGCATCCCCGGATCGTACGCCCTTCTCGTCATCTTGACGATTAAGGCGGGAGGTAGTTATCGTCAGGTTGACGAGAACAACTCACCCAGGAGAACCGCCATGGCTGACATCGCCCGCTACCCGTTCGTCCGGCACCTCCGCGGATCCGGCACCACCCACGTCGAGCAGATCCGCAACGGGCGCACCGTGCGGTCCGGCGTCGGCGCCTCGTTCTGGTTCCGCCCGCTCAGCGCCGTACTCAACGAGGTCCCCGTCGACGACCGGGAGCTGCCGCTGCTCTTCCACGCCCGCACCGCCGACTTCCAGGACGTGACGGTGCAGGCCACGATCACCTACCGCGTCGCGAGCCCCGCGACCGCCGCCGGCCGCATCGACTTCTCCATCGACCCCGAGCACGGCCAGTGGCGCGGGTCGCCCCTCGACCAGGTCGCGGCCCTGCTGACCGAGTCAGCCCAGCAGTACGTCGTCGACCTGCTCGCCACGCTCGCCCTCACCGACGCGCTCGCGGGCGGCGTGGGCCCGCTCCGCGCGGTCATCTCCGAGGGCCTCTCCGGCGACGCGCGGCTCACGCAGACCGGCATCGAGGTGGTCGGCGTGCGGGTGGTGGCGCTGCGTCCCGAGCCCGAGGTCGAGAAGGCGCTGCGCACGCCGACGCGCGAGCAGGTCCAGCAGGACGCCGACAAGGCGACCTTCGAGCGCCGCGCGGTGGCCGTGGAGCGCGAGCGCGCGATCGGCGAGAACGAGCTCCAGACCCAGATCGAGCTCGCCCGCCGCGAGGAGCAGCTCGTCGCCCAGCGCGGCGCGAACGCCCGCCGCCAGGCCGAGGAGCACGCGGCCGCCGATGCGGTCGCCACCGAGTCGGAGGCCCGGCGCACCGTGGCGCTCGCCGAGGCGAACGCCGAGGGCACCCGCCTCGCCGGCGCCGCCCAAGGCGACGCGGAGGCCGCGCGGGTGGCGGCGTACGCCGACGTCTCCGAGGCGGTCCTGATGGCGCTGGCCCTGCGCGAGCTCGCGGCCAACCTGCCCCACATCGACTCGCTGGTCCTGAGCCCCGACGTGGTCACCCAGGCGCTCGCCCGGCTCGGCGCCGGAGCCGGCACCGCTGCCGCCCGGGAGCAGGCATGAGCCTGACGCCGCGGGTGGTCGTGGTGACGCGTCGCACCGAGTACGACGAGCTGCTGGCCACCCACGGCACCCGCGGACAGGCGGCGTTCTTCCTCAGCACGCGCGGGCGTGACATCGCCGAGCTGGAGGAGCGCCACCACCGCACCGTGCAGGCGGTCGAGCAGGCGACCGCGGCCATCCCGCTCGACTGGCGTCGGGGCACCGTGGAGCGTGCTGACGTCTCCCGGTTCCTCTTCGCCCCCGAGGACGTCGTCCTGGTCGTCGGGCAGGACGGGCTCGTGGCCAACGTCGCCAAGTACCTCACCGGCCAGCCGGTCGTCGGCGTCGACCCCGAGCCGGGCCGCAACGCCGGCGTCCTGGTCACCCACCCCGCTGCGGACGTGGCCGACCTGCTCCGCGCCACCGACCGCGTCGAGGAGCGGACGATGGTCGAGGCCCGCCTCGACGACGGCCAGCGGCTGGTCGCCCTCAACGAGGTCTTCGTGGGCCACCCCAGCCACCAGACTGCCCGCTACACCCTCCGCACCCCGGACGGGGCGGAGGAGCCGCAGGCCTCGTCGGGCGTGATCGTCGCGACCGGCACCGGCGCGACGGGCTGGTGCCGCTCCGTCGCCCTCGAGCGGCACAGCGAGCTCGCCCTCCCGGCGCCGGCGGAGCAGCGCCTGGCGTGGTTCGTGCGCGAGGCCTGGCCCTCGCCCGCCACCGGCGCCGGCCTGACCGAGGGCGACCTCGTCGACGGCGAGCTCACCCTCACCGTCGCCTCCGACCGCCTCGTGGCCTTCGGCGACGGCGTCGAGGCCGACGCCCTCACCCTCACCTGGGGCCAGACCGTCCGCGTCGGCCGCGCAGGGACGGTGCTGCGGCTCGTGCGCTGAGGCTCAAGACGGCATATGAACTACGAACGGGATGCCCGCTCGAGTCAAGGAATCCGTGATGTCTGGAGCTATCGCCATACCGGTGGGGCCTGGGTAGAAGTGCCACTCGACCTTGAATCCGCGGCCGGCGATCAAATGATCGGCATCGATCTGACCCTGCACGGTGGACGACCAGATTTGGGAGCCGATCTTGGCGACAAGAAGGGTCGATCGGCCTTGAACTGGGCCATGCGCGCACGCGGTGCAGACGTCGTAGAGGCGCCCACCCGTGCCGGAGGGTGACGGCACGAAGACAGGTCCTGAACGTGCCGTGTCGTCGTTCTGCGCAGTGAGGGCGGTCAGATCAGCGGTCGCATCGTCGATCGTGAGGAAGAAGCCGTCCTCGTCCTGGACAGAGTCACTACGGGGTGGGCCAACGGCTAGACCGGCCGCCTTGTTGATCAGTTGTACGGTTCCGGCCAGGTCGGCGCCCCTCGCTATCAACGCAACGAGGTTCTTGTCGCTCAACTTCGCCTTGACCGCGGCGTCATAGCTGTCTGGATCCGTTGCACCGAGGAGCCTCATCCTCATGCCGTCGGGGATCTTGTCCCACGTCGCAAGGCGACGGGCCAGCTCACCAACCAGTTGAGGGTGCTTCGCGACAAACTGTGACGTCTTCCTTACCGCCTTGGCCGCATCGCCGACGTAGGGAAGAAGCCCGGCGCCCGAGATGCCAGCATCTGCCCAACGACGGTGGACTGCGTTCGCGACGACGTCCCTCGCGTCGGCAAGCGACCCTGTGAACCATCCGGCGACCGGGATGATACTGCTTGCGCCTCCTGAGAGTGAGCCGACGAGTTGCGCCACGGTGTCGCTCTCCCGGGCATCGCCGTAGTAAAGGCCCTCGGTGTACTCGTCCAGCCAGGCGTCGGGGCTTTCGAGATGATCCGCCACGACGGGCGACTGCTCATTATGAACGTCCTCGACGTCAGGGAACCCGTCGCCATCGCTGTCTGTGGCGTTCGGATCGGATCCCCACTTCCACTCGGCGGCGTCGAGCAAACCGTCGCCATCACTGTCCTGCGAGAAGACGTCGCTCCCACCACTCAACTCGACCGCATCGGTCAGGCCGTCGAAGTCCGAGTCCGGCCGAGCCGGATCGGCCAGCGAACGGTACGTCTGATGCTCGCAGTCCCACAGCAAGCGAAGTTCGCCCAAGGGGCTAGTCGCCATCCGCTCGCCGACCTCGTCGGAGTCCGGAACGAGGTCACCGTCGCTGTCGGCCGCCGCTGGATCGGTCACGTAGGTCGCCGCGCCACCTTCTGTTCGCAGGCCGGCGCGCTCACGGCAGTCGGACAGGCCGTCGCCGTCGGAGTCGTGATTGACCCAGACTGCGCGTAGGGGTAGGGCAAGCAAGACGAGCGCCATGACCGCGATCAGGACGCCGTACGACGCGCGCCACAACTTTCGTAACATCATCCCCCCGGGATCATCGACATACCCACAGCCGTTGGGTCCGGGGCGGCAGCCCGAACGCTATGCGACCAGACGCGGCGTCGCGCGGGTTTAGAGCGGTCCGCGCCGATCACCGGGCGCGTGCTGCGGCTCGTGCGCTGAGGGCGCTCAGTAGTACCAGGGGTAGGGCGACCAGTCGGGCTCGCGCTTCTCGAGGAACTGGTCGCGCCCCTCCTGCGCCTCGTCGGTCATGTAGGCCAGGCGGGTGGTCTCGCCGGCGAAGAGCTGCTGGCCCACCAGGCCGTCGTCGAGGAGGTTGAAGGAGTACTTCAGCATCCGCTGGGCGGTGGGGGACTTGCCGTTGATCCTCCGCCCCCAGTCGAGGGCGACCTTCTCGAGGTCGGCGTGGTCGACGACGCGGTTGACCGCGCCCATGCGGTGCATCTCCTCGGCGTCGTACTCGTCGGCGAGGAAGAAGATCTCGCGGGCGAACTTCTGACCGACCTGGCGGGCGAGGTAGGCCGAGCCGTAGCCGCCGTCGAACGAGCCGACGTCGGCGTCGGTCTGCTTGAAGCGCGCGTGCTCGCGGCTGGCCAGGGTGAGGTCGGCGACGACGTGGAGGCTGTGCCCACCGCCCGCGGCCCAGCCGGGGACCACGCAGAGGACGACCTTGGGCATGAAGCGGATCAGCCGCTGGCACTCGAGGATGTGCAGGCGGGCGAGCCTGGCCTTGTCGATCGGGTTCGGCGCCTCGCCCGCGTCGACGTGGCCGTCGGTCTCGTACTGGTAGCCCGCCCTGCCCCGGATCCGCTGGTCGCCGCCGGAGCAGAACGACCACTTGCCGTTCCTCGGGCTCGGGCCGTTGCCGGTGAGGATCACGCACCCGACGTCGGCCGACGTGCGGGCGTGCTCCAGCGTGCGCAGCAGCTCGTCGACGGTGTGGGGGCGGAAGGCGTTGAGCACGTCGGGGCGGTCGAAGGCGATCCGCACGGTGCCGTGCTCGCGGGCGCGGTGGTAGGTCAGGTCGGTGAGGTCCTCGAAGCCGGGGACGACGTCCCACGCCTCGGGGTCGAAGATCTCGCTGACGCCCTCGATCGCACTCATGGCCGGAGGCTATCTCCCGGTCGTCCACCGGGACCCGGCTGCCCTGCCGGTGCCCGGACGACCGTCTCCCGGTGGACCACCGGCACGGCGGGCGGGGGTAGTCCAGTGGCAGGACGCTGTCGCGCGGGCGTCAGGACAGCACTTCGTCACTGGACTACCCCGGGAAGGCGGGGTGCGGGTCTGGAAGAACGGGCCGGGCCGTGGTGTTGTGGTGCGCATGGCACTGACTGGCACCTATGTCCCCAGCACGTCCGAGTGGGTCCGCAACCAGGTCGAGCAGTACGAGGCGACCGACGGTGGAGAGGCCGGCACCCTGCCCGGCACGGACTACCCGATCGTCGTCATCACCTCGGTCGGCGCGAAGTCGGGCAACCTGCGCAAGAACCCGGTGATGAAGGTCGAGCGCGACGGGGCCTACCTCGCGGTGGCCTCGAAGGGCGGCGCGCCGGAGAACCCGGAGTGGTACTACAACTTCGTCGCCCACCCCGAGGTCGAGCTGCAGGACGGCGCCGAGAAGCACGTCTACACCGCGCGGATCCTCGAGGGCGAGGAGCGGGCCGACTGGTGGGAGCACGCGGTCGCCACGTGGCCCACGTACGCCGAGTACCAGACGCGCACCGACCGCGAGATCCCGCTCTTCCTCCTCGAACGGGCGTGACGGGCGGCGGTCTGGGTACGGCAGGGCATGGAGGGACCCCGATGACGAGCGCGCCGGCGATCCGGGTCTACCTGCTCGACGACCACGCGGTCGTGCGCCGGGGGCTGCGCGCCGTGCTCGAGCTCGAGGACGACCTCGAGGTGGTCGGCGAGGCGGGCACCGTCGCCGAGGGCGTCCCCGACATCCTCGCGCTGGCGCCCGACGTCGCGGTGCTCGACGGCCGCCTACCCGACGGGCACGGGATCGAGGTCTGCCGGCAGGTCCGCTCGGCCAACCCCGACATCAAGGCCCTCATCCTGACCAGCTACGACGACGACGAGGCGCTGTTCAACGCGATCCTCGCCGGTGCGGGCGGCTACGTCCTCAAGCAGGTCGACGAGAGCGCGCTCGTCAACGGCATCCGGGCGGTCCACCAGGGTCAGTCGCTGATCGACCCGGCCGTGGCGGTCCGGGTGATCGAGCGGATGCGCTCACGCGAGTCGGCCGCGCCGGCGGGCCTGTCCGCGCTCACCGACGTCGAGTCGACCATCCTCGACCACATCACCGACGGGCTGACCAACAAGCAGATCGGCGACCGGCTCTACCTCGCCGAGAAGACGGTCAAGAACCACGTCACCAGCCTGCTCGCCAAGCTCGGCGTGCAGCGGCGCACCCAGGCGGCCGTGATCGCCTCCCAGCTGGGACGTACGCAGCGGGGCTGAGCCTGCGGCTCAGGCGTCCTCGTCGTCGGTGCGCTGGCCCTTGCCCCGGTCGCGCATCGCGGTCAGCAGCGAGTCGACCGCGTTGTCGCTGGGCGAGGCGGCCTCCTGGTTGGACTGGGCCAGCTGCGCCAGCAGCTCCTGGCGGTGGACCGCCACCGAGCGGGGCGCGTCGATGCCGATGCGGACCACGTCACCACGCACCTCGAGCACCGAGACGGTGACGTTGTCACCGATGACGATGCTCTCTCCCGCACGACGGCTCACGACCAGCATGTGGCCACGCTACCCGAGGCCGGGGCGAGACCGGTCAGGCGATCAGCGGCGTGGCGACCGAGAGCGACGGGTCGTCGAGGACGACCTGGAGCGCGCGGTGGGTGCTGATGTCGACCACGACGGGTGCGGCGAGGTTGGCGGTGGTGCTCGCCAGCGACGAGCCGGCGGTCAGCACGCACAGCACGACGAGGTCGTCGACCGAGCTCGAGCCGAGCTCCCCGAGGACCTCCTCCTCGACCTCCGGCGCGTAGTCGGGGAAGAAGGGAGTGGGCGGGACGACGAGGAAGCGCAGCCCGGGCTCGTCCAGCGAGGTGAGGCTGCAGAGCACCCCGTCGTCGTCGACCTGCACGAGCGCGAACCGGGCCAGGCCGGGGAAGCCGGGCATGGGCTGTACCAGCTCGATGACCGGGATCTCGGGCACGTCGGTCGGGACGCTCATCGTCGTGTTCTCCATCGTCGCGATCATCGCAGAAAGTCCACCAGGCTCGGTTGAAGGACGCGGGCCGTCGCTGCGAGGGCGGCCTGGTAGGCCGTCTCCTGCATCTTCAGGTCCATCAGGGTCTTGGGCAGGTCGGCGTTCTCGATCTCCGACAGGGAGTTGGTCAGGGACAGCTCGGTGTCACCGGCCTTGGTCGCGGCGGCCTCGATGGCGTTGGTCCGGGCGCCGACACCGGCCCGAGCCACGACGAGGCGGTCGCCGTCGCCGCTGAGCGCGCTGATCCCGGCCTGGATGCCCGCGGTGTCCCCCGAGCGGAGCGCCGCCGAGAGCGCGGTGAGGTGGTCGAAGACGTTGTCGCCGTCGGGTCCGAAGGCGGCGGGACCGGACGAGGACACGTCGATCGTCACGCCGTCGGCGACCGTGCGGTTCACGGGGTTGGTGTCACCGGCGAAGGTGACCACCCCGGCGGTCTCGGTGAAGGCCTTCGACCCGGCGGTGGTGCCGCCGAAGACCGGGCGTCCGACGTAGGAGGTGTTGGCCGAGGCGAGCAGGCCGGTGCGGATCTGGTCCACCTCGACCGCGAGCGACTCGCGGGACTGCTGGCTCATCGCTCCGTTGACGCCCTGGCTGCCGAGCTCGCGGGCGCGGCGGACGACGTCCCCGGCCGTGCCGAGCGTGGAGTCCAGCGAGTCCAGCCAGCCCTGGCCGTCCTCGGCGTTGCGGGCGTACTGCTGCTGGGCGTTGACGGCGGCGCGCAGCCGCATCGCGGTCGCGGCGTCGCCGGGGTTGTCCGAGGCCCGGTTGAGGACGCGCCCGGTCGACAGGTGCTCCTGGATCTCGCCCATGCGGGTCAGGCTGCTCTGCAGCCGGCTCATCGAGCGGTCGGAGAGCATCGACTGGGTCACCCTGCTGATCACCATCAGCGGGCCCCCGTCCGGTTGATCAGCGTGTCGAGCACCGAGTCGAGCGTCGACATCACCCGCGCGGCTGCCTCGTAGGCGCGCTGCGACTGCATCATCGTGACCATCTCCTCGTCGAGGTTGACGCCCGAGAGCTGCTCGCGGGCGCCGTCCACCTGGTCGGTGAGGTTCTGCTGCGTCGCCGAGAGCCGGCGGACGGAGGCGACCTCGTTGCCGAGGCCGGTGACGAACTGCTGGTAGCCCTGCTCAGGGCCGGCGAGCGCGGAGGAGATCGCGTCGGCGTTGCCGCCGTCGCGGTTCGGGCCACCGCCGATGCCCGACGCGGCGATCGCCGCCGGGTCGGTGACGAGCAGGACCAGCGGGCCGTTGGGGTCGGTGGGGTCGACGGCGAAGAAGGCCCCGCCGGCGGCGCCGGTCGGGTCGAACCCGGCCTGGTGCGCGGTGTTGACGGCGTCGGCGACCTGCTGGGCGACGGCCTGGAGGTCCTCCTTGAGCGCGGGGAGGGTGGTGCGGAGCAGCTCGGCGGTCCCGCCCACCTCGCCACGCAGCCCGGTGACCGCGGTGGCCGAGCCGCCGGGCGGTGTGACGGCGAGCGCGAGCGGGAGCCCGTCGGCCGTGCCGTCCGGGTTGACCCCCGCGGTGACCGAGAGCGCGCCGGCCTTGTTGCCGGTGACCAGGGCGACGCCGCCGACGGTGACGTCGAGGCCGCCCTGGGTGTTCTCGACGGCCGTGCCGCCGGTCAGCTCCGACAGGCGCAGCGCCATCTGGTCGCGCCGGTCGAGCAGCCCCGACGGGTCGTTGCCGGAGAGCCGGGCGGCGCTGATCGCCTCGTTGGCCGCGGCGAGGTCGTGCGCGAGGGTGTTGGTCTCGCCGAGGTCGGCCAGCAGCGAGGCCCGCTGGTCACCCTCCTCGGCCTCGATGTTGCGCCGCTGCCCGGCGACCGCGTCGACCAGCGTGCGCGACATGGTGAGCACCTGGCCGCGGGTGGCGGTGGAGTCGGGGTTGTTGGCCAGGTCCTGCCAGGCCTTGCGGACGTCGGCGAGCGCGCTGGAGATGCCCTTGCCCGCCGGCTCGCCGAGGGAGGCCTCGACGCGGCCGAGCGCGCCCGAGCGGGCGTCGAGGTAGGACTGGGTGCCGTGCTCGCGTCGCGCGCGGGAGTCCAGCAGCGGGTCGACCATCCGGTCGACCGAGCCGACCCGCACGCCGTCGCCGTTGCCGTCGTAGCGGCTCCACATGGCGGTCTGTGCGGGCGCGCCGACCGACTGGCCGACGACGCGGCGCCGGGCGTAGCCGTCGGTCGAGACGTTGGCGATGTTGCCGCTCGCCACCTCCATCACGGCCTGGTGGTACCTCAGCGCGCTGGCCGAGGTGTTCACCATGCCGAAGGTGCCAGGCATCAGAGGCTCCCGTCGAAGATCGGCGTGCGCGAGACGTCGGCCGTCGCGGTGCCGTCGGCGGCGTAGCCGTCGACCGACTCGCCCAGGCTGAGCAGGGTCTCGCGCGCCGACCGGTAGCCGGCGGAGATGAGGTGCTTGTTGGAGTCGGCGAGGGTCGCGATGTCCGCGGTGAGGGTCACGAAGGCCTCGCGGTGCTCCTGCAGGATGGTGGTCCAGGGCGCGCCCGCGGCCTCGGCCAGGGCGGCCAGGCTGGGGTTGGCGGCCATGCCGGCGGCCTCCGCGGCCTCGTCGGCGGCGACGGACCGCAGGATCTCGGTCTCGCGGATCGTGGCCAGCAGGGCGTCGATGTCACGGGTGGCGTTGGCCAGCCAGCGGCTGCGGCCGCTGGCGAGGACGAGCTGCTCGACCTCGAGCCGGTAGTGCAGCTCGGAGAGCAGGTCGCGCTCGCGCCACAGCACGAGGGAGAGTCGCTCCATCGCCGCGGGGGTCGAGGCACCCCGCACGAGGCGGGCCTGGTCGGTGAGGTTCACGAACGTCCCATCGTCACCGGGGCTCGGGACCTGAGCGGTTTGACGAGAGTTGCACGGACTGTTGCCGTCCGAGAATCCGACGTGGATCAGTGTGGATCCGCGGTGTGGGTCACGTGGTCCTAGTCCGTTCGGGCCATGGTCCCGAGGGACCTCCGGGCCAGTTCTGTTGCCAGAGGGACCCCTTCGGCCGCTTTGGGTAACAACACGCCTTCGCGTCGTCAACGCTTCCACTCGTGATCAGTCACGACACCCCCACTTCCCCCGTCACCTCGTCCACGGGAGCTGTCTCGATCCCCCTCGAGACCCCGAGCCAGGACGACCTCGTGACCACCCACATCCCGCTCGTCGGCCACCTGGTCCGCGAGGTCCTCGCCCGGGTCCCCGGCCACGTGGACCGGGACGACCTGACCTCCGCCGGGCTCACCGCCCTGGTGCAGGCCGCCCAGGGCTTCGACGTCGAGCGCGGGGTGCCGTTCGCCCGCTACGCCTCGACCCGGATCCGGGGTGCGCTGCTCGACGAGCTGCGGGGTGCCGACTGGGCCACCCGCGCCGTGCGGCGCACTGCTCGTGACCTCGACCAGACCCGCATGCGCCTGACCCAGAGCATGGGTCGCGTCCCCACCGACGCCGAGCTCGCCTCGGCGCAGGGCATCCCGGTGGAGGAGGTGCTGTCGAACCGTGAGGACCTCGCCCGCGCCCAGGTGAAGTCCCTGGAGGCCGGCGACGAGAACGGCTCCTACGCCAGCTCCATGCCGTCGGCGACGCCGACGCCCGAGCAGGCCATCGAGCACGCCGAGCTGCTCACCTACATGTGCGAGGCCGTCGCCGAGCTGCCCGAGCGGCTGCGCCGCGTCGTGGAGGGCTACTTCCTCGAGGAGCTCCCCATGGCCGACCTGGCCGCCGAGCTCGGCGTCACCGAGTCCCGCATCTCCCAGCTGCGCGCCGAGGCCATGGTGCTGCTGCGCGACGGCATCAACTCCCAGCTCGACCCCGACCTGGTGCAGCAGCACAGCCGCCCCGAGGGCGTCGCCGCCCGGCGCCGCGAGGCCTACTTCGCCGCCGTCGCCGACCGCCACGCCGCGGCCGCCAGCGCGTACCTGCCCCGGGTCGCCACCAGCGCCTGAGCCGTGGCCGCACGTCCCGGCGACGAGGACGGCGGCGGCCACGACGAAAAACTCGTCCGGAAAACCCTCAGGTGGGGATCTCCCCCGCCGAACAGGACCTCGACGGAGTCCACGGACGGACTCCAGCAGGTGACTCAGAAACCACGGAAGGAACCATCATGGGTCTTCGTATCAACCAGAACATCGACGCCGCCAACTCGTACCGCAACCTGTCGGTCACGCAGGGCCAGATGTCCAAGTCGCTCGAGAAGCTGTCCTCGGGCTTCCGCATCAACCGTGCCGCCGACGACGCGGCCGGCCTGGCCATCTCCGAGGGCCTGCGCTCGCAGGTCGGTGGCCTCAAGGTGGGCGCCCGCAACGCCCAGGACGGCGTCAGCCTCGTGCAGACCGCTGAAGGCGCGCTGACCGAGGTCCACTCCATGCTCCAGCGCATGAACGACCTCGCCGTCCAGTACAACAACGGCACCCAGGGCACCGACTCGCAGGCCGCCCTGCAGTCGGAGTTCACCGCCCTCACGACCGAGATCACCCGCATCAAGGACAACACCAAGTTCAACGGCAAGGAGCTGTTCGCGGGCACCGCGGCGACCTTCCAGGTCGGCTTCGACAGCGGCGACACGATCGACGTCACCTCGACCGCGCTGGCCGACTTCACCGCCGGCACCGCGATGAGCGCGATCGACATCACCGACAGCAACACCCTGCAGGCCGCCATCACCGAGGTGTCCACGCAGCGCGCCGAGCTCGGTGCCACGCAGAACCGCTTCGAGCACACCATCAACAACGTGAACGTCGCGGTGGAGAACCTCTCGGCGTCGGAGTCGCGGATCCGCGACACCGACATGGCCCAGGAGATGATGAGCTTCACCCGCTCGCAGATCCTCTCCCAGGCCGGCACGGCGATGCTCTCGCAGGCCAACCAGGCCTCGCAGGGCGTCCTCTCCCTCCTGCGCTGATCGCAGTAGGACAGCAGCAGGGACTGCACCACGCGCGTAGCCGGGTCGGTCGCACCGCGACCGGCCCGGCTCCCGCATCCACCGGCGAGCTCGACGAGGAGGGACGACCATGGCGTCAGGTGCCAGCGTCAGCGGCCTGGGCAGCGGCCTGGACACGGCCTCGATCATCGACCAGTTCATGCAGCTGGAGGCGGCGTCCCAGACCCGCCTCAAGAGCCGCCAGACGACGGAGAAGGCGGTCCTGACCGCGCTCCAGTCGCTCAACACCAAGCTCTCCTCGCTCGCCACCAAGGCCTCCGACCTCGGCAAGCCGGCCGCGTGGAACACCGTCACGGCGACCAGCTCGGAGGCGAAGGTCGCCCTCACCGCGACGTCGGCGGCCGGCCCCGGTGCGTTCGCCGTCCGGGTCGACCAGACCGCGGCCACCCACCGTCTCGAGCTCGCCTCGACGGTCGGCATGAGCACCGCAGGCACCGTCCCGACGTCCGTCCGGCTCGACCGGCTCGACGGCTCGACGCCGCTGGACCTCACGACCGACGGCACCCTCAAGGGCCTGGTCACCGCGATCAACGACCCGGCCAACGCGACCGGCCTGCGGGCCACCGCGGTCAAGGTCGGCACCGACGCCTACCGCCTGGTGGTGGAGTCGTCGGCCTCGGGCGCCGAGCAGGACTTCACCCTGGCCGGCACCGACGGCTCGGACCTCCTCGGCGGCGCCACCGTGCGCGCCGGCCGCGACGCCAAGGTGACCGTCGGCGACACCGTCGTGGCCACCTCGACGAGCAACACCTTCAACGACCTGGTGCCGGGCGTGACCCTCACCCTCGCCGCGGACACCCCGGTCGGGACCACCTCGCAGGTCTCGCTCACGCGCGACGCCACCACGGCCACGTCCACCCTCAAGGGGCTCGTGGACGCGATCAACTCGGTGATCGCCGACATCGACACCCAGACCAAGGTGTCGGGGACGGGCACGCGAGGCGCGCTCGCCGGCGACGGGACCGTGCTCTCGGTGCGCGACCGGCTGCTCGGCAGCGTGTTCCCGGGCAACGGCACCAGCCTGGCCGACCTCGGCGTGCAGACCGACCGCTACGGCAAGCTCGTCCTCGACGAGGCGAAGTTCACCAAGGCGTACGCCGCCGACCCCACGGCGGTGCAGAACCGGCTGACCGCCGCCGGCTCCGGGTTCGTGACCAAGGTCGCGGACGCGGCCAAGCGCGCCAGCGACCGCGTGGACGGCACGCTCACGTCCTCCATCACCGGCCGCACCACCTCGATCAAGCGCCTCGATGACGACATCTCGGCATGGGACCTCCGGCTCGAGCTGCGACGGACCGCACTCACCCGGCAGTTCTCCGCGATGGAGACGGCGCTCAACCAGATGAACAGCCAGTCCTCGTGGCTGTCTGGTCAGATCTCATCCCTGCCCTCGGGAAGCTAAGGACAGCACCCTCATGGCCTACCCCAAGCCCTCGCCCGCCGCGTACCTCCAGGCGTCCGTCGAGACCGCCAGCCCCGCGCGGCTGCTGATCATGCTCTACGACCGGCTCTCGCTCGACTGCCAGCGCGCCCTCGCCGCGCAGGAGTCCGGCGACCACGCCGAGGCCCACGAGCAGCTGCTGCACGCCCAGGCGATCGTCGCCGAGCTGCAGTCCTCGCTGCGCCCCGACGTCTGGGACGGCGGCCCGGCGCTCAACAGCCTCTACTCCTACATCACCGTGCAGCTCGTCAAGGCCAACGTCGATCGTGACGCCGCCAAGACCGCCCACTGCCTCGAGCTGGTCACCGGCCTCGGCGACGCCTGGCGGCGCGCCGCGATGGACCAGGCGCTCTCGGCGTGATCGGCCGGCTGCCCGGGGAGGACCAGGACGACGTCCACGACGTCCCCGACGCCCGGGCCCACGCCTGGGAGGACGTGCTCGCCTCGCTCGAGCGTGACGTGGAGGCCGCCGAGGCGATGCTCACCGGACCGCACGACGCCGCGCCCGCCGCGACCGCCGGCGCCGGCTGGCAGCCGCCGCAGCTCGACGGCCCCGTCCCCGACCACCTAGTCGCGCGCGCCCGCGACCTGCTGCGCCGGCACGCGGCGGCGCAGGCGGGCCTGACCCGCTCCCTCGCGCAGTGCCGCGCCGAGCTCGACCAGCTGCGCCCCGGCGCCCGTGGCGGCGCCGTGCGGAGCCCGGCGTACGTCGACATCTCGGCCTGACCCGGTCGTCGCCGGGACCGTCCCGCCGTCCCGCTACGCACGGGGTGGTGCCCGGGGTAGCCCGTTCGGGCCATGCCCGGTGGGCCGTCAGGGCCGTTCTGTTCCTCGGCGGAAGAGAACTCCTCAGAACCTCTCAGTCGGGCCCGTCCGGGACCGAACCCACACGTGAGCACGGAACGCTCACCCCCCTCGCCGATGGACCGGCACCTCTTCTCCAGCAGGAGCACCCGTGTCCCTCGGCATGCCTGACGCCGTCTCGTCGGTGCTCGCGACCGCCCTCGACGGCCTCGCGACGCGGCAGAACGTGATCGCCGACAACATCGCGAACGTCGACACCCCCGGCTTCCGGGCGCGCGCCGTCGACTTCGAGTCCTCCCTCGCCAGCGCCCTCCAGCGCGGCGAGATGTCGCTGGACGGGGTGTCGGCCACCACGACGCCGACCAACGCCCCCGTCGGCCTCGACGGCAACAACGTCGACCTGCGCCAGGAGTCGCTCTCGGCGATGCAGACGCAGTTCCAGTACCAGATGATGTCGCGCGCGGCCTCGAACCACTTCTCGCTCATCTCGACCGCGGCGGGCTCCTTCTGATGGGTGCCTTCGACATGCTGCGCATCGCCAACAGCAGCCTGGGCATGCACCAGACCTGGCTGGACGCGCTCGCGCACAACATCGCCAACGCCAACACCGTCAAGGCGACCAGCGAGGACGCCTTCCAGGCGCAGATGGTCGTGGCGAACGCCCGCCCCGACGGTGGTGTCGACGTCGGCGGCATCGTGCTCGGCGACGCGCAGGGCATCGTCGAGTACGCGCCGGAGAACCCGCTGGCCGACGCCGACGGCAACGTCCGCGCGCCGGCGATGGACATGTCGGTCCAGATGACCTCCCTCGTGCAGGCCCAGCGCGGCTTCCAGGCCTCGGTGCAGGTCACCAAGACCGCCCAGGACACCTACAACGCCGCCCTCCAGATCGGACAGCGCTGATGAGCATCGGTGGTATCGAGTCGATCGGGTTCACCCCGCTCGCCACCCCCGTCGTGGCGGCCCCCGCCCCGGCCGCCCCCTCCGCCGCCGCGAAGGCCGCGGCCCCCGACTTCGGGAGCATGGTCCTCGACGGCATCGACCGGCTCGAGGGCATCCAGGACCGCGCTGACGGCCTGGCCGTCCGCGCCGCGACCGGCAACCTGCCCAACATCCACGACTACACCCTCGCCGCGACCGAGGCCGAGACGGCCACCAAGCTCACCGTCGCCGTGCGCAACAAGGCGATCGAGGCGTTCAGCGAGATCATGAGGATGCAGGTCGGATGAGGAACGGGATCACCCAGGCGCTCGACCGCTACCGTCGCGGCTTCTCGCAGTTCAGCCCCGGCCAGAAGGTCGTGGCGATCGTCGGCACCGGTGCGCTGCTGCTCGCTGCCTTCATGGTCTTCCGGTGGGCCTCGGCGCCGTCGTACTCGCCCCTGTTCAGCAACCTCTCGCCCGAGGACGCGTCCGCGGTCGTCGAGCAGCTCGACGCCAACGGCGTGAAGTACGAGATCAGCGGCGGCGGCGGCACCATCTCGGTGCCCAAGGACCAGGTCTACTCCCAGCGGATCTCCCTCAGCGGCGAGGGCATCCCGTCGGGTAGCAGCGACGGTGGCTACTCGCTCCTCGACGGCCAGGACATCTCGACCTCCCAGTTCAAGGAGCAGACCGACTTCAAGCGGGCCATGGAGGGCGAGCTCGCCAAGACGATCGAGGCCATCGACGGCGTCGACACCGCCGTCGTCCACCTCGCGCTGCCGCCCAAGCAGGTCTTCGCCGAGGAGCAGGACCCCGCCACCGCGTCCGTGCTCGTCGACACCAACGCCGGCACCGAGCTCTCCGCCGACCAGGTGCAGGCGATCGTCCACCTCGTCGCCTCCAGCATCGACGGCCTCGACCCGGCCAAGGTCACCGTCGCCGACTCCTCCGGCCGCGTGCTCTCCGACGGCAGCGCCTCCGGCACCGGGGTCGCCGCCACGCAGAACCGCCAGCAGCAGGAGTACCAGGACCAGCTCGCCGCCAAGGCGCAGGCGATGCTCGACCGCGTCTTCGGCCCCGGCAACTCCTCGGTGCAGGTCACCGCGGTCCTCGACTTCGACAAGCGGACCACCGAGACCACCACCTATGGCAAGGACGAGCAGGTCCCGGTGCTCTCGGAGTCGGTGCAGAGCGAGACGTACTCCGGCGGTGCGGCCCCGACGACGACGCCCGGCGGCGTGGTCGGCCCCGACACCCAGCAGGAGACCGGCGCCACCAGCGGCGACGGCAGCTACGACAACTCCTCCACCGTGCGCGAGAACGGCATCGACAAGGTCGTCGAGCAGAACGAGACCGCGCCCGGCTCGGTCGAGTCGCTCCACGCGGCCGTCGTCATCGACACCAACTCCCCGGTGGCCGTCGACGCCGCGCAGATCGACGCGCTCGTCTCGTCGGCCATCGGCATCGACACCAAGCGCGGGGACACCATCGAGACCTCGTCCGTGCCGTTCGACACCTCGGTGGCCGACGCCAACGCCGCGGAGCTCAAGGCCGCCAAGGCCGCGGACGCCGCCGCGAAGCGCAACACCATGATCCGCAACGGCGTGCTCGGCGGCGCGGTCCTGCTGCTGGTCCTCCTGGCCTGGCGCCGCTCACGCAAGGGCGCCAAGGCGCGCGAGGACGCCACGTCCTACGTCGTGGAGCAGCTCAAGGCCGAGCAGGCCGCCCGCGCCGCGCTCGCCGCCCAGCAGGCCCAGCTCGACGCCCAGACGGCGCTGGCCCTCTCGCCGGTGACCTCCTCCTCGGACGACATGCGCGAGGAGCTCGTCGCCCTCGTGGAGCGCCAGCCCGACGAGGTCGCCTCGCTGCTGCGCGGCTGGCTGGTGGAGGGTCGCTGATGAGCGTGATGACCGGGCAGGGTGCCCGCAAGGCCGCGATCGTGCTGGTGCGCCTGGGCAAGGACGCCGCCACGCAGGTGATGTCCCACATGAGCGAGGAGGAGGTCGAGGCGGTCTCCGCCGAGATCGCCCAGCTCCAGGCCGTCGACCCCAACGAGACGCAGTCGGTGATGGGGGAGTTCTCCACCCTCCTCACCGCCCGCCAGCACATGCTCCAGGGCGGCATGGACCTGGCCCGCGACCTGCTCCAGCGCTCGCTGGGGGAGGACAAGGCCGAGGAGGCGCTCCAGCGCCTCAACGCGCGCGCCATCCAGCTGCCGTTCCAGCTCATCGGCCGCGCCGACCCCGCGCAGCTGCGCTCGTTCATCCGCGAGGAGCACCCGCAGGTCATCGCTCTCGTCCTGGCCCACATGTCGGCCGAGAAGGCGTCGATGGTCCTCTCGGGCCTCGCGTCCGAGCTGCAGGCCGACGTGGCGCACCGCATCGCGGTGATGGACCGTGCCAACCCCGAGGCGGTGCGCCTCGTGGAGTCGGTCCTCGAGCGCCGGCTCTCCTCGGTGCTGGCCCCCGCCGCGTCGTCGCGCGTCGGCGGCGTCGGCCCCCTCGTCAACATCATCAACCGCGCCGACCGCTCCACCGAGCGCCAGATCGTGGAGGGCCTCGAGTCCCTCGACGCCGGCCTCGCCGAGGAGGTGCGCAGCCGGATGTTCATGTTCGAGGACATCGTCGGCCTCGCCGACCGCGACGTGCAGCAGGTGCTGCGCCAGGTCGACGGTGCCGAGCTCGCCGTGGCGCTCAAGGGCGTCGCGGAGGAGGTCCGCGACAAGATCACCCGCAACCTGTCCGAGCGTGCCGCGGAGAACGTGCTCGAGGAGATCGAGCTGCTCGGCCCGGTCCGCCTCGCCCAGGTCGAGGAGGCCCAGCAGGCCGTCATCCGCACGATCCGCTCGCTCGAGGAGCGCGGCGAGATCACCGTGAGGCGAGGAGGCGACGATGAGTTCGTCGACTGACCTCGCCCGCCCCGACGCGTTCGCCGGGATCCGGATGCCGGAGCTGCGTCCCGTCGAGGCCACCCACGAGTCGGCGCGTGCCCAGGGGTACGCCGTCGGCTGGGCCCAGGGTCGCCGCGAGGCGGAGGCCTCCGTCCGCGCCCAGTCCGAGCAGCTGGCCGCCGAGGCCGTCGCCTCCGAGGCCCGCCGCGAGGCCGAGCACGCTGCGGCCCTCGCCGCGCTCCACGCGGCCGCCGCGGCCGCCCGCCAGGCGCTGGCCGAGACCTGCCGCCGCGTGGACGAGCAGGCCGCCGGCATGGCGCTGGAGCTGACCCGCGCGCTGGTCGGCGCCGCCGCCGCCGACGCCGCCCACGTCCTGGACCGGGTGCTCGGCCTGCTGCCGCAGCACGCCGTGGTGCAGGTCCGCCTCCACCCCGTCGTGGCGGCCGAGGCCGGCTCGCTCGGCGAGCTGGGCATCGCGGTCGTCGCCGACCCGACCCTCGGCCTGGCCGACGCCGTCGCCCTCGCCGACGACCACGTGGTCGACCTGCGCGTCGACGAGGCCGTCACCCGGCTCGCGGAGGTGCTCCGGTGAGCACCCTGACCCCCGACCTCCGCGCCCGTGCCCTCGGCGCCGTCGCGCCCCTGCAGATGGGACTCGTGGCCGAGCTGCTCGGCCTCCAGGTCCGGGTGACCGGCCTGCCCGCCGCCGTCGGCGACCTCGTCGCGGTCGAGGGCCGCAGCACGGTCCTCGCCGAGGTGGCGGCCAGCGGTCCCGCCGGCCTCACCTGCCTGCCGCTCGGCGACACCACCGGCCTGCGGGTCGGCGACGTCGTGCGCCACACCGGCGGCCCGCTGCGCATCCCGGTCGGCGACGAGCTGCGCGGCCGCGTGCTGGACGGCCTCGGCCGACCCGTCGACGGCGGCGCCCCGCTCGACCACCTCCCGATGGTCGGCGTCAACGGCCAGGGCGCCCCGGCCGCGCTGACCCGCCCGCGGATCGAGCACCAGCTCGGCCTCGGCGTGCGCGCGCTCGACGCGCTCACCCCGTGCGGTCGCGGCCAGCGCATCGGCATCATGGCCGGCTCCGGCGTCGGCAAGTCGAGCCTGCTGTCCATGGTCGCCCGCGGCACCGAGGCCGAGGTGTCGGTGATCGCGCTGGTCGGCGAGCGTGGCCGCGAGGTCCGCGAGTTCATCGAGAACGACCTCGGCCCCGAGGGGCTGGCCCGCTCCGTCGTCGTCGTCGCGACCTCTGACGCTCCTCCGGTCGAGCGGCTGCGTGCCGCCAGCGTCGCGACGCGCATCGCCGAGCACTTCCGCGACAGCGGCAAGCACGTCGTGCTGATGATGGACAGCCTCACCCGCGTGGCGATGGCCCAGCGCGAGATCGGCCTGTCGGCCGGCGAGCCCCCGGCCACGCGCGGCTACCCGCCGAGCGTGTTCACGCTGCTCCCGCAGCTGCTGGAGCGGGCCGGCACCTCGCCCAGCGGCAGCATCACCGGCCTCTACACCGTGCTGGTCGAGGGCGACGACATGCAGGACCCGATCGGCGACACCGCGCGCTCGATCCTCGACGGCCACGTCGTGCTGTCGCGTCGCCTGGCCACGGCCGGCCACTTCCCCAGCATCGACGTGCTCGAGTCGATCTCCCGCGTCTCCGGCGCGGTCACCGGCCCCGAGCAGCGCGCCGACGCCACCCGCCTGCGCCGGCTCCTCGCCGCCCACCGCAACGTCCGCGAGCTCGTCGAGATCGGGGCCTACGTCTCCGGCGCCGACGCCGACGCCGACGTCGCGCTGGCCCGGATGCCCCTCATCGACGGCTTCCTGCAGCAGGACATGGACGACAGCACCCCGACCGCCGCCACCTGGCAGTGGCTCCACGAGCTGGTGGCGTGATGGCGCGCACCCCCGACCAGGACCCGGACGCCGGCATGCGTGCCGTCGCCCGCGTGCGCGGCG
>NZ_JBHLXH010000001.1:2255183-2256868 GCF_042432345.1 Nocardioides zeicaulis
TGTGGCACCGCGGCCGCCGCCGAGATCCGGCGGGCGTGACCGGCGTAGACGCCGCCGAGCAGCGGCTCGACGACGCGACCGCCCGCCTGGCCGCCGCCAGCGACCCCGTCGGCGTCGACCCCGCGACCTTCGCCACCGCACGCGTGGCCGCGGCCGGCACCGCGTCCGAGGTGATCGCGCTCCGCGCCGCGGTGGCGACCGCCGTCACCTTCACGACCTCCGCGCGCGAGCACTGGCAGCGCGACCGCACCCGCCTCGCCGCCGTCGAGCTGCTGCTCGAGCGTCGCGGGGAGCGTCGCCGCGAGGAGCGCGCCCGCCGCGAGCGGGTCGAGGTCGACGACCTCGTCGCGGCCCGCTGGCTGCGCGCCCGCGCCGAGGCAGGTGCCGTCTGATGAGCATCAGCGACGTCACCGCCCGGATCTCCCAGATCCAGGCCCAGCTCGCCCTGCTGCCCCGCTCCACGGTGGGGGGCGCGGCGTTCGCCGACACCCTGTCCCGCACGTCGGTCACCGGCAGCACCGGCGGCGTGGGCGTGACCGGCGACCAGGTCGTGGCCAAGGCCCGCGAGATGATCGGCCTGCCCTACGTCTGGGGCGGCACCGACCCGCAGAGCGGCGTGGACTGCTCGGGCCTGGTGCAGTCGGTCTACTCGTCCTTCGGGATCGAGCTGCCGCGGCTGTCCGCCGACCAGGCGCGCGCCGGCACCCCGGTGGCGAGCATGGCCGACGCCAAGCCCGGCGACCTCATCGCGTGGGACAACTCCAGCCGCAACGTCGGCGCGGACCACATCGCCATCTACATCGGCGACGGCCAGATGATCGAGGCCCCCCGCCCCGGTGGCAAGGTGCAGGTCGTCCCGGTCACCACCCCGCCGGACTACATCCGTCGGGTGCTCCCCGAGACCACCGCGGTCGCGCCGTCGTACGCCGTGCCGGCCACCGCGCCCGCCTCGGGCACGCTGCCCGCGGGCACCCCGTACGCCGACCTCTTCGAGAAGGCGGGCGCTGCCCACCACCTCGACCCCGCGCTGCTCGCGGCGGTGGCGAAGCAGGAGTCCGGCTTCGACCCGAGCGCGACCAGCCCGGCCGGCGCCCAGGGCCTGATGCAGCTGATGCCGGCCACCGCGAGGAGCCTCGGCGTGAGCGACCCGTTCGACCCCGCCCAGGCGGTCGAGGGCGCCGCCAAGCTCCTCGACCAGCTCCTCGTGCGGTTCGGCCAGGTCGAGCTCGCGCTCGCCGCCTACAACGCCGGCCCGGGTGCGGTGCAGCGCTACGACGGCGTCCCGCCGTACCCCGAGACGCAGAACTACGTCAGCTCGATCATGTCGAGCTGGCAGGAGGCCGCATGACCATCACGCCCATGACCCCCGCGCTGCCCGTGGCAGCGGCGACCCCGCCCGCGGGCGGCGACGCCACGGCGGCCGGCGAGCCCGCCCCGGGCTCCTTCGCCGCGCTGGTGGCCGGCCTGCTCGCCGGTGGCACCGTCCCCGGCGACGCGGTCGAGCCGACCGTCGGCGACCCCGACCAGGTCGTCGACCCGGCGGCCACCGAGGACGCCGGCACCGGAGAGGTGACCGACCCGGCCGCCCCGACCGACGGCGCCCTCGCCGCCGCGGTCGCAGGGGCCGTGCCCGCCTGGGCCCCGGTCGCACCGGCGGTGCCCGTCGCGGCTCGCGCCGCCGGCGC
>NZ_JBHLXH010000001.1:2256883-2310559 GCF_042432345.1 Nocardioides zeicaulis
GACGTCGCCGACGGCACCGCGCCCGCCGCCGCTTCCGCTCCGGCCACCACGACGGCCGCCCCGGCCGCCCCGGTCGGCCCGGCGCCGTCCGCGGACGGTGCCGCAGCGTCCGCCCCGGCCGCCACGACGGCCCCCGCCGACGCGGCCCCGGGCGCCGGCACCGCTGCCGTCGCGTCGGGCACCGCGTCGCGGGCCTCCGCCCCCGCCGTCGCCGCAGGGGGCCGCCACGGTGCGGGTCCGGCGCGCACCGCTGCCGAGCCCGCTCCCGCCCCGACGGACGCCCCCGGCACCACGACCACCACGAGCACGACGACCGCGACGACCGCGCCGGACGCCGGGACGACGGCCACCGGCCCCGACACGTCCGGGAGCAGCACCGGCGACGCACCCCGCGACGGCTCGTCGCAGCCGGGCGCCCCGGCCGGTCCGGTCGCGACGCCCGCGCCCGACACCTCCGCCACGGCCCCGGCCCCGGCCCCGACCGGCGTCGGCCCACCCGCCGCGGCCGCACCGACCGCGCCCACCGCGCCCGTGCCCGTCGCCACGCCCGTCGCCCGCCCGGCGATGGCGCAGGTCGTGCCCGAGGTGACCCGCCTGGTCTCGCGCGGCGACGGCGTGCACCGCCTCACCATGAAGCTCCAGCCCGAGGCCCTCGGCGAGGTCCGGGTCACGCTCACGATGCGCGACGGCGCCGTCCAGGTGCAGCTCACCGGCGGCGAGCACGCCGCCCGCGCGCTCGCCGAGGGCGCGCCGGAGCTGCGACGGGTGCTCGAGCTCGTCGGTGCCGCCGACGCCCGGGTGGTCGTGCGCGACCTCGCCGGCCAGTCGACCGCGACCGCCGGGCACCAGCCCGGCCAGCACGGCGGCCACCACCCGGGTCAGCAGCCCGGCACCACCGACCAGCCGTACGGCGCCCAGGGCGCCGGCGGTGATGCCTCCGCCCCCGGACGGGACGGCGGCCAGCAGGACCAGCACGCACGGACGCGTGGTGGAGCAACAGCCAGGGACGGCCTCACCGACGGAGCGAGCACGCTCCGTCCCGACCCGGTCCGGGGCGCCCCACGGGGCGTCGACCTGACCATGTGAGGAGTGACCGTGACGATCCCCGCGACCGAAGCGGTGACCAGCACGCCTGCCTTCCCCACCGGGGCGACGACGACCCAGTCGACCTCGGAGGACAAGCAGATGTTCATGGAGCTGATGGTGGCCCAGCTGCGCTACCAGGACCCGCTCAACCCGGCCGACTCCGGGGAGTTCCTCGCTCAGTCGGCGCAGTTCACCGCGCTGGAGAAGATGCAGGACGTCTCCGACCGCGTCGGTGCGCTGCTGGGTTCCCAGATGGCCTTCGGAGCCGGCGCCATGGTCGGCCAGAAGGTCTCCTGGGTCGACCTCGACGGCACGACGACCCACAACGGCACGATCTCGGGCGTCACCTTCGGCGCCCAGGGCCCGGTCTTCGAGATCGACGGCACCCAGGTGCCGCTCGCGCAGCTCCTGTCGGTCGGCACCACCACGCCGCCGGCCACTCCCACCGACTCCACCGACACCACCGACCCGACTGCCCCGCAGGCCTCTCCGCGCACCGCGGTCTGACGCCGTCCCCGAAAGGAACCACCATGCTCCGCTCGCTCTTCTCCGGCATCAGCGGCCTCCGCGCCAACCAGACGATGCTCGACGTCACCGGCAACAACATCGCCAACGCCAACACCGTCGGCTTCAAGTCCTCGACCACCGTCTTCCAGGACACCCTCAGCCAGGTCATGCGGGGCGCCGGCGCCGCCACCGGCACCACCGGCGGCACCAACCCGCTCCAGGTGGGCCTCGGCGTGCAGGTCGCCGCCACCCGCGGCAACTTCAACCAGGGCTCGGCCCAGAGCACCGGCGGTGCCACCGACCTGATGATCCAGGGCGACGGCATGTTCGTCCTCGGCTCGGGGTCCGAGCGCACCTACACCCGCGCCGGCGCCTTCACCTGGGACGAGGGCGGCAACCTGGTCTCGCCCAGCGGCAAGAAGGTGCAGGGCTACGCCCCCGGCGACGCCGGCGGCACCCTCATCGACATCAACCTCAACTCGCTGTCGGCCTCGCTGCCCGCGGGCGTGGAGATGACGTCCTACAGCATCGGCGCCGACGGCGTCCTGCGCGGCACCTTCTCCGACGACGTCCAGCGCGACGTCGCCGTCGTCGCGGTCGCCAACTTCACCAACCCGGCCGGCCTCGAGCGGGTCGGCGAGACCGGCTTCCGCGCCTCGGCGAACTCCGGTGCCGCCGACCTGGGCGTCGCCGGCCAGGGCAGCCGCGGCCAGCTGATGGTGGGCACCCTGGAGATGTCCAACGTGGACCTCTCCGCCGAGTTCACCAACCTGATCCTCGCCCAGCGTGGCTTCCAGGCCAGCTCGCGGGTCATCACGACCTCCGACCAGGTGCTCGAGGAGCTCGTCAACATCAAGCGCTGATGCGCCCACGTCATGGCGGGCGGTCGCCCGCGCGGCCGCCCGCCATGACCTCGGTGGTTCCCCTCAGGTGGGGGCCCCACCAGCCGAACACAAGGGGGAGGCCCACGGACGGGCCTCGTGGACACGCACAGGGATGGTGCACCGACATGATTCTGCTGACCCGACTCTCGGGCTCCGCGTTCGTCCTGAACGCCGACCTGATCGAGCGACTCGACAGCACGCCGGACACGGTGGTCACGCTGGTCGACGGCAAGAAGTACGTCGTCGCCGAGGGCCTCGTGGAGGTCGTGGACCAGGTGCGCGCCTGGCGCGGCAGCATCATCGCCGCCGGCTCCGCGCCGATCACGGGCGTCGACCCGCACGCCACGCACCAGCGGGTGCACCTGGCGGCCGTGTCCTCCCACCCGACGCTGGAGGGTGAGGCCTGATGGACCCGGCAACCCTGATCGGCGTCATCGTCGGTCTCATCATCATCGTCGCCGCCAACGTGATGGAGGGCGGCAACCCGATGAGCCTCCTCCTGGTGGCTCCCATGCTCCTGGTCTTCGGCACCACGATGTGCGTGACCCTCGCCGGCGGCACGATCCCCGACGCCAAGCACGCGTTCGGCGCGCTGAAGAACGCGTTCACCGCGAAGGTGCGCCCCGCCGCCGACGTCGTCCCGATGGTCGTGGCGCTCGCCGAGCGGGCCCGTCGCGAGGGCCTGCTGGCGCTGGAGGACGAGCTGAAGAAGGTCGACGACCCGTTCCTGGTCAAGGGCGTCACGCTCGCCATCGACGGCACCGACCCCGAGGAGGTGCGCGACATCCTCGAGGCCGAGGTGCACGCGATGAAGGCGCAGGGCAAGCACTCCGCGAAGTTCTTCGCCGACGCCGGCGCCTACGCCCCGACGATCGGCATCATCGGCACCGTCATGGGCCTGGTGCACGTGCTGGAGAACCTGGCCGCTCCCGAGGAGCTCGGCCACCTCATCGCCGGCGCGTTCATCGCCACCCTGTGGGGCGTGATGTCGGCCAACGTCATCTGGCTGCCCATCGGCAACCGGCTCAAGCGGCTCACCGAGCTCGAGGCCGCGCGGATGGAGCTGATCATCGAGGGCATCGCGGCCATCCAGGCCGGCGCCAACCCGCGCATCATCGCCCAGAAGCTGACCTCCCTGCTGCCCGCCGGCGAGCAGCCCTCCGAGCAGAAGGCCGCCTGACGTGAGCGCCGGGGGCGGTGGCGGCCGCAAGCGCCGCGAGGAGCACGAGGAGCACGAGAACCACGAGCGCTGGCTGGTGACGTACGCCGACATGGTGACGCTGCTGATGGTGCTGTTCATCGTGATGTTCGCGATGAGCTCGGTCGACCAGAAGAAGTTCAACGAGCTCAAGGCCGGCCTGGCCGCGGGCTTCGGTGAGTCGACCTCGGTCATGACCGGCTCGCAGTCGACGATGGACCAGCCCGGCGTGGGCGCGGTCTCGCCCGTCGAGCCGGGCAACTTCCCCGGCGAGGCCACCCCGGCCGTGCAGCGAGCCGAGCAGGCCCTGCAGCGCCAGGACCAGGAGCGCACGGACGCCGAGCGCGAGGCGGCCCGCCTCGACGACCTCGGCAAGGAGCTCACCGAGGCGCTGGAGAAGGCCGGGCTCGGCAGCGACGTGACCCGCAAGATCACCGACGACGGCCTGGTGCTGAGCCTGACCTCGCGGCACGTCGTCTTCCAGCCCGACCGGGCCGAGCTGAGCCCCCGCGGCCAGCGGGTGCTGGACGCCGTCGGGCTCGTCCTGCGCCGGGCCACCGAGGACCTGCGCATCGACGGCCACACCAACCAGGTGCCGGTGAAGCCGCGCTACTTCGCGACCGACTGGGACCTCTCCGCCGCCCGCGCCGTCACCGTGCTGCGCTACCTCAACGAGGTGGCCGGCATCCCCGGCCCCCGGCTCAGCGCAGCGGCCTTCGGGCACGAGGTGCCGCTGGTCGACCCGTCGAAGCCCGGGTCGCAGGACGTCAACAAGCGGGTGGACATCGTCGTCCTCTCCGCGCTGCCCGCCGGCTCCCGCGCGCTGCTCGACGACGTCGCCGCCGCGGGCGCCACCGCCTCCCACCCGACCGCCCACACGACCACCCACTCGACCCAGGGGGGAACCTCATGAGCACCGCCACGCTGGACAAGGCCGCGGAGGCACCCGCGGACGCGAAGGCCAAGGGGGGGAAGAAGAAGCTGATCGTGATCGTCGTCGTCCTGCTGGTCGCCGCCGCCGCGGGCTACTGGTTCTTCCTCAAGCCGAGCGGCCCCAAGGAGCCCGTGCCCGGCGAGGTGATGACCCTCGAGCCGATCCAGGTCAACCTCGCCGACGGCCACTACCTGCGCGTGGGCATCGCGCTCCAGCTCACCGCCGACGCCCACGAGGCCGACGGCAGCAAGGCCCTCGACGCCACGATCGACCTGTTCAGCGGGGTCGGCCAGGACGAGCTGGCCAAGGCCGGCAAGCGGCAGGAGCTGAAGGAGAAGCTCGGCAAGGAGCTCGACCACGAGTACCACGGTGACGTGATGGAGGTGTACTTCACCGAGTTCGTCACGCAGTAGCAGCCGCGTCGCGCCACCTCACCGTCCGAGCCCTGCAGGCTCGTCCGCCCGGATCCCTCAGGTCCGGTCGGACCGGACCGATGAGGTTGGTCGTGACGAGCCTGCAGACGCCCCTCGGACCCGCGTACCCCGGTACCCGGGGCCGTCGGCGTGCCCGCAGCGGGGCCGTGCCGACGTCGTACGACTTCCGCCGCCCGGTCAAGCTCTCGCGCGAGCACACGCGCCTGCTCCAGGTGAGCCTCGACGGGTTCGCGCGCCAGGTGGGCACCGTGTTCACCTCCGCGCTGCGCACCGTGTGCTCCGCGCAGGTCACGGCGATCTCGCAGACGACCTACGGCGAGCACGTCGACACCCTCGGCGAGATCACCTACGGCATCAAGATCGACGCCGACCCGCTGCCCGGCCTGGTGCTGCTCGACCTGCCGCTGCCCGCGGTGATGAGCGCCCTGGACCTGATGCTCGGTGGACCCGGCACCCAGGAGCAGCCGCTGCGCCCCCTCTCGGAGATCGAGACGGCGGTCGTGCAGGGCCTGGTGACCCGCCTGCTCAGCGAGCTGGCCTACAGCCTCGCCGGGATCGTCGAGATGACCCCGACCCTCGCCGGCACCGAGTACAACCCCAAGCTCGCCCAGGCCGCGGCCGCCGGCGACGTCATGGTGGTGGCGACCCTGGAGCTCCAGGTCAAGGACGTCCCGCACCAGCTCTCGCTGTGCCTGCCGTTCACCGGCCTGCAGCCGCACCTGGTGCGCGCCGCCGCCCCGGCGCCCGCGTCGGATCGCGAGCGCCAGCAGCGCAACCGCGCCGCCGAGCTGGTCGACCGTCGCTTCCAGGACGTCCCGGTCGACGCCGTCGTCCGCTTCGCCCCGACCCGGCTCGACCCGGGCACCCTCAGCAACCTCGCCGTCGGCGACGTGGTGCGCCTCTCGCACCGCGCGACCGCCCCCCTCGACGTGATGGTCGGCGAGGCCACCTTCGCCCACGCCACCGCAGGCACCCACGGCGCCCGCCTCGCGGCGCTGGTCGTCGGCACGACCAAGGAGAACGCATGACCGCCCTGACCGACCTGACCACCGACCCGGTCTCCGACCTCGGGTCGTCCGTCCTCGCGGCCGCCGGCGCGGCGGCCGAGGTGCTGCCCGCCGCGACGCCGCTGGTCGCCGGCACCCCCGTGCCCGGCGCCCCGGGTGCCGCCGCCGGGTTCGCCGGTGCCGCGATCGCCGAGCTGCACCTGCCCGGTGCCCCCCGCATCGCCGTCCTCGTGGGCGCCGACCTGGTCGAGGCCCTCGCCGGCAGCCCGCTCGGCGGGCTCGACCTCGCCTCCGCCGCCCAGCCGGCGCTCGACGCCGCCGCGGCCGCCCTCGGCGCCGGCTGCGGTGCCGCCCGCGAGGTCGGCGTCGACCTCGTCGAGAGCGACCTGTCCGGTCCGTTCACCGTCGTGCCGCTCCTCGGCGGCGGCGTGCCGGCCGGCGCGCTGCTCGTCCCCGACGCCGCCGCCGTCGCGGTCGACGCCGCCCGCAGGTCCCCGATCCCCGCCGGTCCCGCGCCCGTCGCGCCCGTCGCCGCCCGGGGCATCGAGATGCTGCACGGCGTCGACATGGAGGTCACCGTCGAGCTCGGTCGTGCCCGGATGACCGTGCGCGACCTGCTCGCCCTGTCGCCCGGTGAGGTGCTCGAGCTCGACCGCGCCGCCGGCAGCCCCGCCGACCTGCTGGTCAACGGCCGCCTCATCGCCCGCGGCGAGGTCGTGGTGGTCGACGAGGACTTCGGCCTGCGCGTCACCGAGATCATCGACGAGACGACCGCAGGCTGACGTGCTCGAGCTGACGGTGCGACTGGTCGCCTCCCTGGCGGTCGTCGTGGGACTCATGCTGCTGCTCGCCAGGTTGGCGGGCAAGCGGTACGCCGCGCGTGCGGGCGCCCCGGTGCAGGTGCTGCACCGGCAGTCGCTGACCCGCAGCGCGTCGGTCGCGGTGATCACCGTCGGCTCGCGCGTGCTGGTGGTCGGCACCACCGACCAGCAGGTCAACCTGCTCACCGAGCTCGACCCCGACGAGCTCGACCTCGCCGACCTCGGCGCCGACGAGGAGCCGGGCGAGGTGCTCACCGTGCCCGCGGCCCTCACCGCCTCCGTCGCCGCCCCGCCGGCCACGGTCGCCCCGGTCGCCCCGGCCGCCCCGGCGGCCCCCACCGCCCCGGTCGCGGCCCGCAGCCTGACTGCCCTCGCGTCGGTCGTCACCGGCCCCACGACCGGTGGCTCGCACCGCGCCACGCCGGCCCCCCGGCGTACGACCTCCGCCCGCCGTCCGGCCGCCGACGCCGGCGCCCTCACCGGCTCCGTGCTCTCCCCCCAGACCTGGCGCCAGGCGCTCGCCGCCGCGACGGGCAAGGCCTCGTGACCCGCCGCGAGCGCGCGGGGCGCCTGGTGGCAGGCCTCCTCGCGGCGACCCTGGGCGGGTTCGTCGTGCTGCTCGGCCTCCTCGTGCCTGCGAGCGCGGCGCCTGCCGGCCCCGTCGCCGCCGGCCCCGTCGCCGCCGGCCCTGTCGCCGCCGGCCCTGTCGCCGCCGGCCCGGTGGCCGCGCTGCCGATGGAGCCGACGGGTCCGCGTGGGCCGACGCCCCCCCAGGGCCCCGACATGCCCGGCACCGACAGCTCGGTGACGATCGACCTCCAGGGCATCACCGACAAGCCCAGCACGCCGGTCACCGTCATCATCGCGATGTCGCTGCTCTCGCTGCTGCCGGCGATCCTGCTCACCTGCACCAGCTTCACCAAGATCCTCGTGGTGCTCGGCCTCACCCGCAACGCCCTCGGCCTCCAGCAGATCCCGCCGAACCAGGTGCTCGCCGGGCTGGCGCTGTTCCTCTCGCTCTTCATCATGGCTCCGGTGCTGGGCCAGATGAACGACACCGGCCTCCAGCCCTACCTCGACGGCGACAAGACCGCGTCGGCCGCCTACGACGACGGCGTGGCGCCGCTGCGCGACTTCATGCTCGACCAGACGGGCGACGACGAGCTGCGGCTGCTGACCGACGTCGCCGGCCGCGACCTGCCGAAGAACCGCGAGGAGGTCTCGATGGCCACGCTCGTGCCGTCGTTCGTGCTGAGCGAGCTCAAGCAGGCCTTCATCATCGGCTTCATCATCTTCATCCCCTTCCTCGTCATCGACATCGTGGTCAGCGGCGCCCTCATGGCGCTCGGCATGATGATGATGCCGCCGGTGATGGTGTCGCTGCCCTTCAAGCTCCTGCTCTTCGTCCTCGTCGACGGCTGGGGCCTGGTCATCACGTCCGTCGTGTCGAGCTACCAGTAGTCAGGGACCCCGCAGCCATGACCGACACCACCGTCATCAACATCGCCCTCCAGACCATGATGGTCGCGCTGAAGCTCTCGGCGCCGATCCTCGTGACGTCCCTCGTCATCGGCTTCACCATCTCGCTGTTCCAGTCGATGACCCAGATCCAGGAGTTCACCCTCGCGTTCGTGCCCAAGCTGGTCGGCGTCGGCGTGGCCCTGCTGGTCTCCGGGAGCTGGATGCTGCAGACCCTCGTCGACTTCACCCGCGACCTGTTCGCGATGATCCCCACCCTGCTCGGCTGAGCGCCGACCGACCATGACCCTCACCGTCGCCGGCGAGCCGCTGCTGGCCTACCTGCTGGCGTCGGTGCGCATCATCGCCTGGCTCTCGCTGGTGCCGCCGTTCGCCGGCCGGGCCGTGCCCGCCGCCGCCAAGGTGGTGCTGTCGCTCGGGCTCGCGTTCGCGGTGATCCCCTCGGTCGAGGGCGGCAGCATCCCCACCGGCACCGGCGAGCTGCTGGTCACGACGCTGACCCAGGTGGTCGTCGGCACGGCCCTCGGGCTCGTGACCTACATCCTGCTCGCCGCGGTCTCCGCGGCCGGCGGCATCATCGACACCTTCGGCGGCTTCCAGCTCGCGCAGGGCTTCGACCCGCTGTCGATGAACATGAACACCGTCTTCGGCAAGATGCACCAGATGCTCGCGGTGATGATCCTCTTCGCCACCGGGGGCCACCTGCTCGTGCTCGGCGGCCTGCTGCGCACCTTCGCGCTCCTGCCGGTCGGCGAGACGCCGCACGTCGACGGGGCCTCGCACGTGCTCGTCACCGCGTTCGGGATGTTCTTCGTGACGGCCGTGCAGATCGCGCTGCCGCTGGTGGCCGTGCTGTTCGTCGCCGACCTCGGCCTGGCCCTGCTCACCAAGGTCGCGCCGCACCTCAACGCGATCAACGTGATGTTCCCGGCCAAGATCGGCCTCGTCCTGCTGCTGCTCGGGATGTCGTTCCCCGTGCTGCCGGAGGCCGTGTCGCACCTCGTCGAGCTGGCCAACGAGGCGCAGGCCTCGCTGCTGGGCGGGGGGTGATCCGCGGTGTCCGACGAGAAGACAGAGAAGGCCACACCCAAGAAGCGCAAGCAGTCGCGCAAGGAGGGCCAGGTCCCCCGCACCCAGGAGCTGGGCGGCTGGGCCACCCTGCTGCTGGTCGGCATGGTGCTGCCCTCGCTGCTCGGGCGCGAGCTGACCGCGCTCGCGGAGATGATGCGCGAGTGCTTCAGCCTGCGGGGCCACGTCGAGGTCTCCGACGCGATGCTGCTGCTCGGGCGCGGTGCCCGGCACGTGGTCGTCACGCTCGTCGCGCTCGGCTCCGCCGTCATGCTCGTCGGCGTCAGCGCCGCACTCGCCCAGGGCGGTTTCTTCCTCGCCACCAAGAGCGTGAAGCCGTCGCTGAAGAAGCTCAACCTGCTCCAGGGCTTCAAGCGCGCGTTCGGCCCGCAGGCGCTGTGGGAGGGCGCCAAGATGCTCATCAAGAGCGCCGTCGTCGGGTTCGTGGTCTACGGCGCGGTGACCGCGCTGATGCCGATGATCGGGGGCCTCGTCCCGATCGCCGCCGTCCTGGAGACCGTGCGTGACGAGGTGCTCTCGCTGGTGCGCAGCGTCGCGCTCGCCGGGCTGGTGATGGGGTTCTTCGACTACGCCATGGTCCGCCGGCGGATGGGCAAGCAGACGCGGATGAGCAAGCACGAGGTCAAGCAGGAGCACAAGCAGTCCGAGGGCGACCCGCAGCTCAAGGGCGCGATCCGCTCCCGCCAGCTGGCCGCCGCACGCAACCGGATGATGGCCGACGTGCCCAGCGCGGACGTCGTGCTGGTCAACCCCACCCACGTCGCGGTCGCGCTGCGCTACGACGCCGAGCGAGGTGCTCCGAAGGTGGTGGCCCGCGGGGCCGGCGCGGTCGCGCTCAAGATCCGCGAGCAGGCCGCCGAGCACGGCGTGCCGCTGGTGCGCGACATCCCGCTGGCCCGCGCCCTGCACCGGGCGACCGTGGTCGGGCAGGAGATCCCGCCGGAGCTCTACGCCGCCGTCGCGCAGGTCCTGGCGTTCGTGATCTCGCGCCGCTCGGCCGGCGTCCGCGGCGGCGAGCACCGCAGCCCGCGCCGCGAGAGCGACCTCCCGGCCGTGCCGTCCGCGGGCCGTCGCCGGCGTACGCCCGCCAAGCCCGCCGCAGGCGCCCCGGTGAGCTCCTCGCCGAACTCCGCGCCGAACCCCTCAGGAGTGCTCGCCGCGAGCCGATGAGGACCCTGACGCCAGGACGGCGTCACCCCGGTGCCATGGAGGGCGCCCCTGACCGGCGACGCGCCGGCGACCTCCGAAAGGCACCACGTGGCCCCGAAGCGACTGCTCCAGCTGGGAGTACCGGCCGGCATCGTGCTCATCGTCGTGATGCTCGTCGTGCCGCTCCCTGCGATGGTGCTCGACCTGCTGATCGCGCTCAACATCACCAGCGCGCTGCTGGTCCTGCTGGTGGCGATGTTCGTCAACCGGCCCCTCGACTTCAACGCGTTCCCGGCCGTGGTGCTGGTGCTGACGCTGTTCCGGCTGGCGCTCAACGTCAGCGCGACCCGCCTGGTCCTGCTCGACGGCTTCGCCGGCAAGGTGATCGACACGTTCGGCCACTTCGTGGTCGGCGGCTCGCTCATCGTCGGCCTCATCGTCTTCGCGATCCTGCTCGTCATCCAGTTCGTCGTCATCACCAAGGGTGCCGAGCGCGTCGCCGAGGTCGGCGCCCGCTTCACCCTCGACGCGATGCCCGGCAAGCAGATGGCCATCGACGCCGACCTCAACTCGGGCCTGATCGACGAGGACGAGGCCCGCAAGCGTCGCCACGAGGTGCACGCCGAGGCCGACTTCTACGGCTCGATGGACGGTGCGTCGAAGTTCGTCAAGGGCGACGCGATCGCCGCCATCATCATCACGATGGTCAACCTCGTGGGCGGCTTCGCGGTCGGCATGGCGCAGAAGGGCCTCTCCTTCGGCGACGCGATCACGACCTACAGCCTGCTGTCGGTCGGTGACGGCCTGGTCTCCCAGATCCCCGCGCTGCTGCTCTCCACCGCGACCGGCCTCATCGTCACCCGCAACAGCGGCGACGGCGACATGGGCTCGGACATCCTCAAGCAGCTGACCAGCAACAAGATGCCGCTGCAGATCGCCGGCTTCGGCGCGCTGGCCATCTGCCTGATCCCGGGCCTGCCCAAGCTCCCCTTCATCACCGCGGGCGGCATCATGCTGCTCGCCTCGAGCCGCGTGCAGCAGGCCCCCGCGGAGGACCCGGCCGCGGTGGCGGTCGAGCAGGCGCTCTCCGCGCCGCCCGACACCCCCGAGCTGCTGGCCGCCGAGATCCAGGTCGACCCGCTCGGCCTCGAGCTCTCGCCCGACATCATCGACCTCGTCGACGCCGCCAGCGGCGGTGACCTGCTCGACCGGGTCAAGGCGCTGCGCCGCAAGATCGCGGGCGAGCTCGGCATCATCGTCCCGCCGGTGCGCACCCGCGACAACATCGACCTGCCGGTCAGCACGTACGCCATCAAGCTCTTCGGCATCGAGGTCGCCCGCGGCGAGGCGCCGCGCGGCACCGTCCTGGCCATCGGTGACAACCTCACCGCGATCCCCGGGCAGCCCACCCGTGAGCCCGTCTTCGGGCTCGAGGCCTCGTGGATCCCGGCCGAGCTGCGCGTGCAGGCCGAGCTCAACGGCGCGACCGTCGTGGACCGCGCCTCGGTGATCACCACCCACCTCGCCGAGGTCGTCGGCCAGCACGCCGCCCGCCTGCTCGGCCGCGAGGACGTCAAGATGCTCACCGAGCTGGTCCGCCGCAGCCACCCCGTCGTGGTGGAGGAGCTCACGCCGGCCCAGCTCAGCCTGGGCGAGGTGCAGCGCGTGCTGCAGGGCCTGCTCATGGAGGGCGTCGCCGTGCGTGACCTCGTCCGGATCTTCGAGGCGCTCTCGCTCAAGGCCCAGGTCACCAAGGACCCGGACGCGCTCGTCGAGGCGGCCCGCTCCTCGCTCGGCCCGGCCATCGTGGCCCCGCACCTCGTGGAGGGCGCCGTCCACGTGATCAGCTTCGAGCCGATGCTGGAGCAGCGGATGCTCGAGGCGGTGCGCCCCGGTGACCAGGGGCCGGTCGTCGCGCTCGACCCGCTCACCGGCCAGGGCGTCATCGGCGAGCTGGCCGACCTCCGGACCGCGGCCGAGGAGCGGGGGCTGCGCCCGGTCGTGGTGTGCGCGCCCCAGCTGCGGGCCGCCGTGCGCCGCATGGTGGCCCCGGTGCTCACGTCGACGCCGGTCCTGTCCTACTCCGAGCTCGCCGGGGCCGGGTCGGTCCGGTCCGTCGGCACGGTCAGCGGTGACCGTCTGGCGGTGACCGCATGAGGCCCGTGTCCGGCACGATGCTGGTGGTCGCCGCGCTGCTCACCTCCCCGGCCCTGGCCGGTGCCGTCATGGGGTCGGTGCCGGTGGACGTCGCGCTCGTGCGCTACCTGGTGGCCGCGGGCGTGTCGTGGGTGCTGCTGGCGCTGGCCGCCGACACGTTCTGGTCGCCCGCGGCGCCGGCGCCGGTTCAGGCGCCGGCGACCCCTTCCGCCGAGGACGAGGCGGAGGAGCGCCCCGCCTCGTCGTGAGGCGCCAGCGGCACCCGCCAGCGCAGCAGCGTGCCGCGCGGCTCGGCCGGCTCGACGACCAGCACGCCGCCGAGGTCCTCCGCACGGGTGCGGAGGTTGCGCAGCCCGTTGCCCGCCACCCGGTCCGCGGACATCCCCCGGCCGTCGTCGCTGACCTGCAGGCCGAACCAGCCCGCCTCGACCGACACGTCGACCTCGCAGCGGCCCGCGCCGGCGTGGCGGGCACAGTTCGACAGCAGCTCGCGGAGCACGACCGTGGCCTGGTCGGCGAGGTCCTGGCCGACCAGCGAGTCGACGGCGCCCCACGACCGGACGACGGGGACGAAGCCCAGGGCGGACTCGTACTCGCGGGCCAGCGCCAGCACGTCGCTGCGCAGCGAGGCGGAGCGGCCCCGCTCGAGCGCGAAGATGGCGCCGCGGATCTCGCGGATCGAGTCGCCGATCTCGCGGATCGCCTCCGTCACGTGCTCGCCGTCGCCGTGACCCTGCCGCTCGGCCCGGGCGCCGGCGCGCAGCCGGAGCGCGGTGGCGTAGAGCCGCTGGATGACGACGTCGTGGAGGTCGCGCGCGATGCGGTCGCGGTCGGCCGCGAGCACCGCGTGCTGCCGCTCCTGCTGCAGCGCCACGTGGTCCAGGACGAGCGCGCCGTGGCGCACGAACGAGGTGAGCAGGGTGCGGTCCTCGGCCGTGGCGCGGCCGCGCGACGGGTCGAACCACATCAGCACCACGCCCGAGAAGCCGTGGTCGGAGCTCAGGGGGACGCCCCAGACGCGGCGACCGCCTGAGGTCGCCACGAGCTCGTGGCCGCCGGCCTGGGCGGCCCGCACCTGGTCGGCGAGGTCGTCAACGAGGCCGCCGAGCTCGTCGCCGACCTGCCCCGCGGACGCCGAGACGTCCGCGTCGTGCGGTCCGGCGGACACCACCGCGACGCTCCGCGCCCCGGAGATCCGCAGGGCGCCGCGGGCGACCTGCGCGAGCGTGTCGGTGAGCGCGAACGGCGGTCGCACCGACTGGTCCACGGCCGCGGTCAGCTCGGCGGCCTCGCGCCGGCGCTCGTTGAGGTGGTAGCTCAGCGCGTTGCGCACCGCGACACCGGTGACCGTGCCGAGCACCGAGATGCTCTCCACGTCGGCGTCGGCGAAGCGCTCGCCGGGAGGGTCGAGCAGGAGCAGGTCGGCGAACAGCCGGCCGTCGACCACCACCGGCACCCGCAGCACCTCCGTGCCGGAGACCGGGTCGTGCAGGCGTGCCACGTCGTGGTCGGGGCGCTGGCCGGGGGAGCCGTGGAGGCCGGCGGCGCCGAGTCGCTCGCGCACCGCACGCGCGGTAGCGCGGTCGGTGCCCTGCGCGGTGATCCGAGGCGCGTCGTCCGGCTCCGCCTCCTCGCCCTCGCCCGCCGCGCGCTCGTCGACGACCGCGACCACGGCCGCCCCGGCGCCCGCCCGGGCGGCGCCGATCGTGGCCGCCCGTTCCAGCACGGTGTCCACGTCGAGCACCGAGACCACCGCGAGCAGGTCGGACCGACGCAGCTCCGGCGCGCCCGAGAAGACCATGGCGCCATTCAACCAGCCGCTACTGCCCCCTCCACCCCCTCCGCCCGCGGTGAGTGAGGCAGGTTCCGGGGGCTCAGAACGTACGTGGCTCACCGCTGGGCGGCGTACGTCGGGGGTCGCGGTGAGCGAGGCAGGTTCTGGGGGCTGAGAGCGTGCGTGGCTCACCGCCCACAGACGTACGCCAGGGGGTGGCGGTGGCTGAGCCACGTTTCGGCGGCCGGAAAGGTGGCTGGGCCACCGCTGACGCCGTACGTCGGGGGTGGCGGTGAGCGAGGCAGGTTCCGGGGGCTCAGAACGTGCGTGGCTCACCGCCCGGGCGGGCGGGGGTCAGCGGCCGCTGATGGTGACGGCCAGGCCGAGCAGGTGCTCGAGGCGGGCGAGCTCGGAGTCGAGGAACTCCGGGCCGCCGCGGCGTCCCATCAGCACGACGTCGTCGCCGAGGGGCGCGGCGCACTCGACGTAGGTGTCGTCTCCGGGCAGCCGCACCGGGGACGCGACGAGGTCGATGTCGAAGGCGTCGGGCGCCGCGTCGGTCGCGTGCATCACGCGCACGCCGTCGGCGCCGGGGCGCACGCAGGCGGCCCAGTCGACGCGGAAGGCGACCGGGAGCAGGTCGATGAGCCGGTCGCGGGCGGACGCCGGGTCCTCGGTGAGGGCCTCGACGACCTCGAGGTCGAGGAAGAGGTTGCCGCCGGCGGCGTACCGGTTGATCCACAGCACGCTGACGCCGTCGAGGGTGCTGCACGCCGAGACCACCGAGTCGGGCATCGTGCCGGGCGGGATCTCGAGCAGCACGTCGTCGACCGCGAATCCGTCGAGCTTCTCGACGATCTCGATGGCCTCGATGTCGCCGCCGGCCTCACCGATCGCGCTGGCGACGCGCCCGAGCGACCCGGGGACATCGGGCAGCTCGACGCGCATCAGGTACGGCATGGAAGGAGGCTATCGGCTCCGTGTGTCGCCGGGGTTTCGTCGTCCCGACCCGAGGACACCGTGCTCACGGCGCCTCGGCGAGGCGTACGGCGAGCCCGCTCGCACGCTGCACCCGTCGGCCGATCGCCGCCCGGACGGCCGCCTCGGACCCCACCACCCGGACGCGGGTCCGGGCCCGGGTGACGGCGGTGTAGAACAGCTCGCGCGAGAGCAGGCGGGAGTCCTCGTCGGGCAGCAGCACGGTCACGACGTCGGCCTGCGAGCCCTGCGACTTGTGGATCGTCATCGCGTGCATCGTCTCGACGTCGCCGAGGCGGGAGGGGGCGAGGTCGCGCGGGCCGTCGCTGGCCGCGATCACCGCGCGCGGTCCCGCGGCCGTGGCGACCACGACGCCGCTGTCGCCGTTGTAGACACCGAGCTGGTGGTCGTTGGCGGTGACGAGCAGCGGGCGACCGACGTAGGCGCGCTCGAAGAGCGGGTCGCCGGTCTCGGCGGTGAGCCACTGCTCGATGCGGCGGTTCCAGTGGCGTACGCCGTAGGGGCCGTCGCGGTGCGCGCACAGCAGGCGGTGGTGGTCGAGCGCGCGCAGCGCACCGGCGACGTCGCCGTGCTGGGCGGCGTCGCGGACGGCGAGGGCCGAGGCCAGGGCGGTGGAGCGGATCCGGGGCGCGGGATCGGCCTCGTCGACCCACTCGACCGCCTCGTGGCCGGCCGTGAGCACGGCCATCGCCCCGTCGGCGTCGCCGGTGCGCAGGCACTCGGCCAGCGCGCCGATGTGCTCGCCGAAGCGATGGGTGGTGCGCAGCTCGGCGACGGGGGAGTCGGCCCGACCGGCGAAGCCGCGCACCACGTCGCTGAGCACCGCGCCGGCCTCGACCGAGGACAGCTGGTGCGGGTCGCCGACCAGGACCAGGCGGGCATCGGGACGCACGGCCTCGAGGAGCCGGGCGGTCTGGGTGAGCGACATCATCGACGACTCGTCGACCACCACGACGTCGTGCGGGAGGCGGTTGCCGCGGTGGTGGCGGAAGCGCGTGGAGTTGCCCGGGTCGGGTCGCAGCAGCCGGTGGAGGGTGGAGGCGGTGACCCCGGCCAGGCGGTCCCGGTCGGTCTGGTCGAACGCCTCGGCCTCCTGGTGCACCGCCTGCTGCAGCCGCGCCGCGGCCTTGCCGGTCGGGGCGGCGAGCGCGATCCGCAGGCCGCCCGCGTGCTGGTCGAGGAGCCCGACCAGCAGGCTGGCCACGGTCGTGGTCTTGCCCGTGCCGGGCCCGCCGGTGAGGACCGTCGTCCAGCGCCCGGCCGCCGCCTCGCACGCCGCGACCTGCTCGTCGTAGGTCGTGCCGGGCCGGGCCCGCTGCATCGCGGCGACCAGGCGCTCCATCGACGCCGCCATCAGCGCGGGGTCGTGGGGCGGCGTGGACGCGGCGCGCGCGAGCAGGTCGTCGACGACCTGCGTCTCCTGCTCGTGGTAGCGGTCGAGGTAGAGCAGGTCGTTCTCCCAGCGCACCAGCCCGGTCTCGACGAGCGGGCTCGCCGCCACCGCGGCGGTCCACTCCGCGGTGTCGGGCCACGGGAGGTCGGGGGGATCGGCGACCGTGGAGAGGTCGAGGCACACCGACCCGCCGCGGACCGCCCGCACGGCCAGCGCGACGGCGAGGAGGACCCGCTCGTCGGGCTCGCGACCGAGCCGCCCGAGCGCGGTCGCGACGTGGACGTCGGCGCTGGTCAGCACCCCCGCCACGTTGAGCTCGCGGAGCAGGCCGGTGGCGCCGAGCGCGAGCCGGGCGTCGGTGGCGTCGACGGGCTCGAAGACGTCGCTCATCGCGCCACCCCCGCACCGACGCCGTCGAGCAGGTCGGACAGCGCGGTGACCAGCGTGACCGGAGGCTGCCAGGAGAAGACGCCGCACGGCCGGCCGTCGACCGTCGGGGTGTCGGGGCCGCACATGCCGCGGAGGTAGAGGTAGAGCACGCCGCCGAGGTGGGAGCCGGGGTCGTAGTCCGGCAGGCGCCAGCGGAGGTAGCGGTGGAGCACGACGGTGTAGAGGAGCGCCTGGAGGGGGTAGTCGGAGTGGCCCATCGCCTCGTCCAGCACCTCGGGGCGGTAGTCCCACGCCGTGGCCGGCAGCGCGCGGTCGCCCAGCCAGTTGGTCTTGTAGTCGATGGTCAGGAAGCGGGTGCGACCGCCCACCGGGACCCGGACGACGACGTCGATCGAGCCGGTGAGGTAGCCCAGGAGGCGCTGGCCGGCCAGGTCGGGGTCGGCCTCCAGCGTGCCGGCGAAGGCGAGCAGCGGGTCGCCGGCGGGGAGGTGGTCGCGGAGCAGCGGGGCGAGGTCGCCCAGCAGCACCTCGACCGTGTCGCTGCCCGCCAGGTCGCCGCCGGCGAGCGGCAGCTCGAAGTCGAGCTCGCGCAACCGGTCGGGGAGGCGTACGTCGCGCAGCGTCAGCCCGCCCGCGAGCGGTCCGAGCGGCGAGTCGCACACGGCGACGAGCGCGTCCGCCAGCGCCTCGGCGTCGACGTCGACCGCCCACCACGCGCGGCGCTCCTCGACCTGCGCGAGCAGCTCGGCGCGGAGGTCCGCGGCAGCGGGGTCGGTGTGCTCGAGCACCTCGTGGACCAGCGACCCGAACGCGGCGCCGACGGGGAGGTCGGCCATCGGCGAGGGGACCGCCGTCAGCGCGAGGTCGGGCTCGGGCGTCGGGAGGTCCTCGTCCCAGGCCGGCGGCTCGGTGTCGTCGAGGTCGGGGGCGTCGTCGGGCTCGGAGAGGGCCCGGTCGGGCGCCCCCGAGTGGGCCGCACCGGCGGCGGCGAGCGAGGAGTAGGAGGTGCGGCGCCACGTGGTGTCGACCGAGCGGTCGAAGGTGCGGGCCGCGAGCGGCGGCAGGTCGCGGTCGATCGGGGTGGTGTCGACGTGGCCGGGGACGGCCAGCTCGGGCTGCGGACCCCCGGCAGCCCTCCAGCGGCCCAGGATCTCGACGACCTCGTCGTCGTCGACGACGGGCTGCTCGTCGTTGACCCGGGCGTGGCCGGGCGCGCGGCCGAACAGCATCCGGTGCAGCGGGGCGGCGGCGGTGTTGTTGGCCGTCGGGCAGTACCAGGCGACGACCTGCGAGCGGGCCCGGGTGAGCGCGACGTAGAGCAGGCGCAGCGACTCGCCGGCGTCCTCGTGGCGGCTGGCCGCGACCGCGGCGTCGCGCCAGCGGCTGCGTCCGCCGACGTCGCGACAGCGCTCGCCGTCGGCGTCGTGGAACAGCGGCACGTCCTCGTCGCGCACCCAGCGGTCCCACAGGGTCGGGAGGTAGACCACGGGGTACTCCAGGCCCTTGCTGCCGTGGATCGTCACCAGCTGGACGGCGGCGGCGTCGGAGTCGAGGCGACGGGTGCGCTCGGAGGCGACCTCGACCTTGTCGTCGGCGACCTGGGTGCGCAGCCAGCCGAGCAGGCCGACCACGCCGAGGCGCTCGTCGACCGCGACCTTGTGGAGCTCCTCGCCGACGTGGCGCAGGTCGGTCAGGGTGCGCTCGCCCCCGACGCGACTCAGCACCCGCGCGGTGAGGCCGCCGAGCACGGCGCTCTCCAGCACCGCGGCGACCCCGCGCGCGGAGAGGACGTCGGCGAGGCGACGCACCTGCTCGCTGAGGGCGTCGGTGGGGTCGGGCTCGGCCTGCAGCTCCTCGGCGGTGACGCCGAGGAAGTCGGTGAGCGCGGCGGCGCGCACCCGGTCGGCGCGGTGCGGCTGCTCGAGCGCCTCGAGCAGCGTCAGCCACTGGGTGGCGGCAGCGGTGCGGAAGACGGACCCGCCCGCGTTGAGCACGGCGGGGACGCCGACCGCGGCCAGCGCCTCCTGCGCGGCGAGCAGGTCGGCACGCCGAGCGGCGAGCACGGCGACGTCGCGGGGCTCGAGCGGACGGCGAGCACCCTCGGGCCCGACCGTGGCGTCGCTGGTGAGGAGCCGCTTGACGTCGGCGGCCAGGTCGGTCAGGACGTGCTCGCGCCAGTCCGCGATGCGCGGCTTGCGGCGCCCGAGCTCCACGTGGCGCACCACCCTCAGACGGAACGGTGGCCCCGCTCCCTCGAGCCGCGGCCCGGTGTGGTGGGCGGTGACGGGGTGGACGGTGATCTGCTCGTCGCCGAGCGCGGCTCCGCCGACGAGGACGCCGAGCGCCTCGAGCAGCGGCCGGTCGGCGCGCCAGCTGACGCCGAGCGTCTGCCGGGTGGTGGCCTGCTCGGCGGCCCGGAGGTAGGTCACGACGTCGCCGCCGCGGAAGGCGTAGATCGCCTGCTTGGGGTCGCCGATCAGCACGAGCGTGGCGACGCCGTGGAAGGCGCGCTCGAAGACCTGCCACTGCACCGGGTCGGTGTCCTGGAACTCGTCGATCAGCGCGACCTTCCACCGCTGCTGCATGCGGGTGCGGGCGGGGGCGTCGACGGGGGCGAGCGCGTCGGCGAGCTGGCCGAGGAGGTCGTCGTAGGACAGGACACCGAGGCGCCGCTTGCGCCGGTCGACCTCGTCGAGGACGTCGCACGCGAACCGCACCCGTGCGGCCGGGTCGCCGTCGGGGTCGTCGCTCAGCGCCTCCTGGGGTGCGACGCGGGCACGGGGGTCGCCGACCACCGCGCGGGCGATCGTGCCGGCCTCCTCACGCGACCACGGAGCCTGCGGCAGGCGGGCGAAGGCCCGGAGGTAGAGGTCGTCGACGACCTCCTCGGTGAGCTGCTCGAGGTCCTCGACCAGCGTCGCCCCGGTGTCTGTGTCGCCGGCCACGCCGAGGCTGCGGAGCACCAGCTGGCAGAACTGGTGGATCGTGGCGATCGTCGCCGCGTCGAAGGACGTCAGCGCGACCGTGAGCCGCTCGAGCCGCAGCGCCCGGCCGGCGGGGTCGACGTCGAGCAGCCAGCCGTGAAGCTGGTCGGCCGGGTCGGCGAGCGACGGGTCGGCGAGCACCGCTGCGGCCTCGTCGAGCTGGCGGCGCACCCGGTCGCGCAGCTCCTGGCTGGCGGCGCGGGTGAAGGTGACGACGAGCAGCTCGTCGAGGGTCACCTGGCCCTCCGCGAGGTAGCGGGTGACGAGGGCGGCGATCGTCCAGGTCTTGCCGGTGCCGGCGCTCGCCTCGAGCAGGGTCGTGCCGGTGGGCAGCGGGCCGCACACGTCGAAGGTCTCCATCGGCGTCACCTCAGATCCCCCGCACCAGCTCGCGGTCGAGCAGCGGCGACCAGACCCGCAGCGCGTAGTGGCCCAGCCGGTGGGGCGCCGGGCCCTCCTCGCCGGGCAGCAGCGGCGCCGCGAGCAGGTCGTAGGGGGCGGCCTCGCCCCAGGCGCGCACGTGCCACTGGTCGACGTCCTCCTTCGGGAAGCCACCCTCGTCGAAGCGCGGCGTGACCCACTCCGCGCGCGCCTTGGCATCGGGGTCGACGTTGCCGCCGCCCGCCTGCTCGCCGATCCGGAACTCCTCGGCGAACGCCAGGCTCGTGCGGACCGGCAGCGGCAGCGGCTCGCGCTGGCCGCGCTCCATCACGTCGACGAGGTCGCGCAGGTGGGTCCGGGCCTCGTCGTCGGGCATCGGGGAGACCAGGGCCCGGCGGCCCGAGCGGCCCCACCGGCCGATCGTGTGGGCGGTCCAGTTCTCGTCGGGGTGCCCGGCCGCGAGGGCGAGCGCGTCGAGCCAGGCGGCGAGCCGGTGCTTGGCGGCGAGGGTGGAGTAGCTGACCGCGACCAGGTTGTTGCCGAAGACCCCGCCGACCGTGCCGGTGAGCCGCCGGTCGCCGAGGTCGATGTCGACGTCGAGGGTGCGGTTCGCTCCGGTGCGCAGGGGCAGGGCCGCCTCCACGAGCGGGCGCACCTTGGCGACGATGTCGGTGAGCATCGCGGTGCCGAGGTCCTCCGGCGGCAGCAGCCCGCGCAGCTGCTCGGCGAGCATCGCCGCCTGCGGGTCGCCGCCGGCCAGGACGTCGCGGACGAGCCGGTCGCCGACGTCCCAGCGCTCGAGTCCGTCGAGCGTGATCGGCACGCCGTCCTTGGTCTCCTCGATGTCGTAGGGCGTGCTCACGCGCAGGCGCTGGCGCAGGAAGCCGCGGACCGGGTGGGCGAAGAAGTCGTGGAGGTCGCCGAGCGACACCTCCGCGGACACCTCTCCCGCGGGGAGCGGCCCCGGGACGAGCGCCCGAGGCGCCGGCTCGGGGGCCCGCGCCGCCCGCGCACCCGCCAGCGCGCTGCGGTCGAAGGAGAAGGGGAGGACGGTGTCGTGGATTAGCGCGCCGGCCACGAGGTTGGCCTCGTCGAAGGGCTGGAGCGGGTGGTGGACGACCACGTCGTCGCGCACCGGCGCGCTGCTGGTGCGGTCGAGGGCGTCGAGCAGCTCGCCCAGGGGGACGGCCGGCGGCCGGTCGTCGTTGGTGTGCTCGCCGCGCCCTGCGTAGGTCACCACGAGGGTCTCCGAGGCGGCGCCGATCGCGTCGAGGAGGAGCTGGCGGTCCTCGGACCGGACGTCGCGCTCGCCGGTCATCGGCCGGCGGGCGAGCACGTCGTCGCCGTCCACCGACTCCAGGCGCGGGAAGAAGCCGTCGTCGAGGCCGACCAGGCACACGACCCGGTGGGGGACCGAGCGCATCGGCACCATCGTGCACACGGTCAGGGTGCCGGTGCGGAAGTTGCTGCGGGTGGGGCGCCCGCGGAGGCGGTGCCTGAGCAGCGCGCGCACGTCGGCGTGCCGCAGGCGCGTCTCGTGGTCGCCGACGCCGGTCGAGATGCGGGACAGCTCGCGGTCGAGCTGGGCGACCCGCCAGGCGTCGTCGGCGCTGCTGGCGGTGAGACCGTGCACGGCGGCGCCGAGGGCGCGTGTCCAGTCGTCCACGGACACCGCCTCCCCGGCGGAGCGGACGAAGGTGTGGAGCCGGTCGACCATCTCCACGAACGCGCCCACCAGCTCGAGGTGCCCGTCGCCGACGTCGTCGAGGGGCAGCGTGGAGCGCACGACGCGGTGCCCCTCGCCCGACATGGCCGCACCGAGCAGCACCCGCTGCAGGCCGACCAACCACGTGTTGGCGTCGAGGTCGAGCCCGAACGCCGCGCGGTGGTCGCGGTCGTAGCCCCAGCGGATGGCGGCCTGGTCGACCCAGCGGGTCATCCGCTCGAGGTGGTCGTCGGTGAAGCCGAAGCGCGCACGGACCGGCTCGGAGGACGCGAGGTCGAGCACCGCCGTGGCGCTCATCCGCCCGGCGGCCAGCTCGACGAGGTCGGCGGCGACCCCGAGGAGCGGGTTGGTCGCCCCCGGCGACCGGTCGGCCAGCCGGACCCGCAGGCGGTGGGCCGGGTGCCCGGCGGCCTCGTCGGCGACGTCCGCGAGGCCGAAGCCCGCCGAGATGAGGGGTGCATAGGTCTCGATGTCGGGGCACATCACGAGGATGTCGCGCGGCTCGAGCGTGGGGTCGTCCGCGAGCAGGCCCACCAGCACCTCGCGCAGCACGTCGACCTGGCGTGCCGTGCCGTGGCAGGCGTGCACCTGCACCGAGCGGTCGCCGGGGGTGCGCACCCGCGCCGCGAGGGTGTCGGCGGAGGGGGATCGGTTGGCCCGCAGATCGGACTGGAGCCAGCCCAGGAGCGTGTCGGGGGCCGGCGGTGGCGCGGGGACGTGCGCCACGTCGAGGGTGCCGAGCGTGCGCCTCAGCTCACGCGCGTCACGTCCGAGCGAGGCGAGGAGGGGGTGCTGCACGAGGGCGGCCGAGTCGTCGTCAACCCGCGGGACGGGGCCGGCGGCGGCCGTGGGCGCGAGCGCCTCCCACAGCGCGGGTGAGGGCTGCGGCAGCCAGAGGTGGACGTCGCGGTGCGCGGCCAGGGCGCGCAGCAGCTCGACCTCGGTGACCGGGAGGCGGGTGTGGCCGAACAGCGACAGGCGGTCGGGCAGGTCGAGGTCGGCCCCGCCCGTGTGCAGCCGCTCGAGGGTCGTGGCGTGGCGGAGTTCGGGTGCGGGAGCCTCCACCCGCTCCACCAGCCGGCGCCACAGCGCCGCCTGCCACCGCAGGTCGGGCGCGAGGTCGCCGCCCGCGCCGTCGGTGTCCCGGCCGTCGCGCCACTCACGCACCAGCTGCGGGCGCTGGGTGGCGTAGGAGGAGAAGAGGCCCGCGATCCGGCGCGCGACGGCGTAGCGTCGGGCGCTGCGCTCGTCACGCGGGTCCCCGTGGCCGAGGTGTCGCGACAGGTCCTCGAACCCCGGCTCGCCCAGGACGTCGTCGACGACGCCGAGCAGCGGCCAGGCGAGGCTGTCGGGGCTCCACGGGTCGTCGGCATCGCGGTCGAGCAGCATCGCGACCAGCGAGTGGGGTGAGACGAAGTCGACCCCGGCGCACACGCCGTCGCCACCGCGCTCGCCGATGCCGAGACGGTGGGACAGGCGCTGGGTGAGCCAGCGCTCCACCCCGCGGGCCGGCACCACCACGACCTCGCGCGCGAACGGGTCGGCCAGCGGCGCCGCCAGCAGCGCGGCGAGCCCCTCGGCCAGCGCGTCGGTGCGCTCGGAGGTGTGGAGGTGCAGGGTCACGGCGCCACCCTATGAGCGGCGACCGACAGCGCGGCGTGGCGTCGTCAGCGCGAGAGCACGTAGACGAGCAGCATCGCGCCGAGGACGACGAGGATCCCCAGGACCGCACCGCCCACCATCAGGCCGCGCCCGTGCTGGTCGGCGGGGTCGAGGTCGTCGGGGTCACGTGTCGGCACGTGGTGGGGTACCCGGCCGGGCGTAGTTCATGCGTCGGGCGGACGGATCGCTCACCGACCGTCGGGCCCCCGCCGCGCCAGGAGGGGGAGTCGTCGCGCGGCGGGGGACCGGATCAGCGCCCAGGGAGCTGCCGCTGGGCGGGGGCGGGCGACGCCCCCCGGTCGAGCGCCGGCCGCGGCGCGGGGGGAGCCGCGGGGCGCTCGATCTCGTCGGCGCGGAGTGCATCCATCCGCCAGATGACGGCACACCCCACGATCGCGACGATGATGGCCATGGTGCTGATGAAGATCATGCTGCCCATGAGGGCCTCCTGAGGTGAGGATCGAGGCGAAAACCTCTACACTCATGTATAAGTTATCTCCGCACCTTTGACAAGGGGTGCGGCCGAGGAGGTTCGCAGATGTCGGTGGAGGACGGCTTCAGCATCGGGGTGCTGGCAGCCCGCACGGGTGTGACGCCCACCCAGCTGCGCACCTGGGAGAACCGCTTCGGCTTTCCTGCGGGGGAGCGGTCGCCGTCGGGCCACCGGCGCTTCTCCGACAGCGACGTCGAGCTCGTGCGCCAGGTGCTGGAGGTACGCGCGTCGGGCGTGCCGCTGCAGGCCGCGATCGCCTCGGTCTCGCAGCGACGCGCCCACGTCGGCGCCGACTCGGTGCACGCGGCCCTGGTGGAGCGGTTCCCCGACCTGCGCCCGCAACGGTTCGGCCGTCGCGCGCTCGTCGCCGCGTCGTACGCCATCGAGGACGAGGCGCTGTCCCGCGCCGACCGTCCCGTGGTGCTGGGTGCCTTCCAGCGCGGGCACAACTACGCCGGCTCGCGACACCGCTGGGACGAGCTGGCGCGCACGGCCTCGTGGTCGGCGGTGCTGGCCGACTTCGACGGCCAGCCGACCGGACCGGAGGCCGACCCCGGTGCCTCACCGGCGCGGTGCCAGCTCCCGCTGGACTCGCCCATGCGCCGCGAGTGGACGGTCGTGACGCTCACGCCCGCGCGCGGCGCGGTCCTCGCGGCGTGGGAGGTGCCCTCGCGCCCGGGTGACGCCCGCACCTTCGAGTCGGTCGTCAGCACCCACCGCCCGGTGGTGCTCGCGGCCGCCCGGGTCATCGCCGACGTGGCAGCCGCCGCCGGTGCGACGGTGCCCGACCACGTGGAGCAGCTGCTCGACGAGCACCTGCCGCAGCCTGCGGCGTCCGCGGTCGACTCCGACCGGATGTGGCTGCGCGCGCTCGCGCTCATGGACCCCGAGGCCTGAGGCCTCGCACAGCCTCCGGGCACGGGAAGGGCCGGCCTGCATGTGCGTGACGTGCAGTGCCGGCCCATCCCCGACCGCGTTGCGGTCGAAGCCCCCGTGTCAGCCTCCAGGTCAGCCCTTGAAGACGTCCTTGATCTTCTCGCCGGCCTGCTTGATGTTGGCGCCGGCCTGGTCGCCCTTGCCCTCGGCCTCCATCTGCTCGTCGCCGGTGGCGGCGCCGGTGGTCTCCTTGGCCTTGCCCTTGAGCTCCTCGCCCTTGTTGCCGATCTTGTCGTCCAGACCCATCTGGTGCTCCTCGGGTTGTCGGTGCTGCTCGGTCGGTGGTGCTTCGGTCAGTGGTGGCGCAGGGCGTCGATGAGCTCGTCCTTGTTCATCGACGAGCGGCCCTCGATGTCGAGCTCGGCGGCGCGCTTGCGCAGCTCCTCGACCGTGCGGTCCTCGTAGTCGGCGGCCTCGCCGCCGCGCTCCCCGACCTTCGAGCGACCCTGGGCGGCGGAGGCGTTCGCGATGCGGGCGGCCTTCTCCTTGCTCGCACCCTCGTCGCGGAGCGCCTCGTACACCTCGGGGTCCTTGACCGAGGGCCCGGGATCCTTCCGCTTCTGCGCCATGCCCCCACCGTGCCACCGGGGTGGGGGCACCACACCACCCGTCCGGGGGTGTGGACCGCCGCCGGCGGCGATAGCGTCCCGCCATGACGGACGGATCGTCTGACGCAGCGACGAGTGGGCAGCGCGGGCCGGCGACGGACAGCCGGGACGAGTCGCCCCAGGAGCGGGCCGACCGGAACTGGCTCGAGCTGCTCCAGGAGCTGCGCGTGAGCCAGACCGGGGTGCAGCTGTTGGCCGGCTTCCTGGCCACGCTGCCGTTCCAGTCGCGCTTCAGCGCGCTCGACGGCTTCCAGCGGGCCTGGTACGTCGGCCTCCTCGCGCTGGCCTTCACCACGGTCGGCGTCACCCTGGCGCCGGTCGCCATCCACCGCCGGGTGTTCCGCGACAACGTCAAGCCCGAGCTCGTGCAGGCCGGCCACCGGCTGACCCAGGTCACCCTGTGGCTGATCGGGGGGCTGCTGGGAGGCATCACGTTCCTCGTGGTGGACGTCGTCTACGACCGGCAGGTCGCCGAGGTGGCCGCGGTGGCCGCCGTCGTGGTGCTCGTCGGCCTGCTCCTGGTGCTGCCGCTCCGGGTGGGCCGCGCGGCAGGCGACTGAGGCACGCCCGACCCCCTCCCTCCGGGCGGGCACCCGTGAGTTCGTCCAAGGTTTGTCCTATGTTGGGGGTCATGGCAGACACGAACCGCACCAGCTCCGTCACGAGCGGCTCCGACGCCCCGCTGACGGTCCCCGGACTCAGCACGACGACCGGTCACGCGGTCGCGGACGCGCTCCAGATGCGCGTCCACGCCCTCAACGACCTCCAGCTGACGCTCAAGCACGCGCACTGGAACGTCGTCGGCCCCCACTTCATCGGCGTCCACGAGATGCTCGACCCGCAGATCGACGGCGTGCGCGAGATGGTCGACACCCTCGCCGAGCGGATGTCGACGCTCGGCGTGCCCCCCAACGGCCTGCCCGGCGCCCTCGTGGCCGCGCGGACGTGGGACGACTACTCCCTCGACCGTGCCGACACCGCCGCCCACCTCGCGGCCCTCGACCTCGTCTACACGGGCGTGATCGAGGACCACCGCGCCGCGATCGAGGCCGTGGGTGACGACCCGGTGACCGAGGACATCCTGATCGGGCAGACCGCCGACCTCGAGCAGTTCCAGTGGTTCGTCCGTGCCCACCTCCAGGGCACCAGCGGCGCCCTGGTCTCCGACGGCGCCGACGACGAGGTCTCGGCCGCCGAGGCCACGTCCGGCACGGAGCACGTCTCCGCACGCTGACCCCCGGTGGGCCCGTCCCGTGGACCCACCCCCTCCCGGCGAGCCCGGGCCGGGCATCCCCTTCCCGGCCCGGGCTCCGTCGTGCCCGGACAACTCCGCGCCCGTGCCCGCCCGGCGACGGCGCGAGACGGCACTGGTCCAGTCCGCGCGGTCGTCCGGCCACGCGTGGCGACCGTCACGGTTGATAACGAACTGGCAACGGCGCGGCAGGCCCCTTTACGTGACTACGGTCACTCCATATGTTGTCCCGAACAACATATGTACGACGGCTTGGCGTCCAGGACCAGCCGACGTGCGATTCGAAATCGCTAGGAGGCGGTTCGTGTGAAGCGGAAGCACCACTTGGTCCTCGTCACCCTTCTGGGTGCGGCCATGTCCCTGTCGGCGTGCGGCAGTGACTCGGACTCCGGGGACGGCGGCAGCGGCGACAGCGGCAGCGACGCCAAGGCCGGCAAGATCGGCGTCATCCTCCCCGACACCGAGTCCTCGGTGCGCTGGGAGAGCGCGGACCGTCCCGCGCTCGAGGCGGCCTTCAAGGAGGCCGGCGTGGACTACGAGATCCAGAACGCCGAGGGCGACGCGGAGAAGATGACCACGATCGCCGACTCGATGATCGGTGACGGCGTCACGGTCCTCGCGATCGTCAACCTCGACTCCGAGTCGGGTGCGGCGATCGAGGAGAAGGCCAAGGCGCAGGGCGTGGCCACCATCGACTACGACCGGCTCACGCTGGGCGGCTCGGCCGAGTACTACGTCTCGTTCGACAACACCAAGGTCGGCGAGCTGCAGGGCCAGGGCCTCGCGGACTGCCTCGGTGACAAGGACGCGAACATCGTCTACCTCAACGGTTCGCCCACCGACAACAACGCCACCCTCTTCGCCGAGGGCGCCCACAGCGTGCTCGACGAGATGAGCAACTACAAGGTCGTCGGCGAGCAGGCCGTCCCGGACTGGGACAACGAGCAGGCCGCGACGATCTTCCAGCAGCTCTACACCGCCGCCGACGGCAAGGTCGACGGCGTGCTGGCGGCCAACGACGGTCTCGGCGGCGCCGCGATCAGCATCCTCGAGGGCGCCGGCCAGGCCGGCAAGGTCCCGGTCACCGGCCAGGACGCCACCGTCGAGGGCCTGCAGAACGTCCTCGCCGGCACCCAGTGCATGACGGTCTACAAGTCCGCCACGCAGGAGGCCGCCGCGCTCGCCAAGGTCGCCATCGCGCTGGCCAACGGCGACGAGGCCGAGACCACCGGCACCACCGTCGACTCCTCGGACAACAGCGAGGTCCCCTCGATCCTGCTCGACCCGCAGTCCATCACCAAGGACAACGTGGGCGACGTGATCGACGACGGCGGCCAGAAGGCCGAGGACGTGTGCACGGGCAAGTTCGCCGACCTCTGCAAGGACGCCGGCATCTCCTGACCTCCGACCTCGGTCGGCTGGTCGCCTGACACCAGAGTGACGCCCGGGCCGGGTCCCGGCCCGGGCGTCGCCCTTGTCCTCCCGCACAACAAATTCTTCGCGATCGGAAGTGGATCCATGGTTCAGCCCCTGCTCGAGCTCCGCGGGGTCAACAAGAGCTTCGGCGTCGTGCACGTCCTGCACGACGTGGACTTCGCCGTCTACCCCGGGCAGGTCACGGCCCTGGTCGGCGACAACGGCGCCGGCAAGTCGACGCTGGTCAAGATCGTCGCCGGCATCTACGGCCGCGACAGCGGCGAGTACCACTTCGAGGGCAAGCCGGTCGAGGTCCACGGACCGCGCGACGTGGCGGCCCTCGGCGTCGAGGTCGTCTACCAGGACCTCGCGCTCTGCGACAACCTCGACATCGTCGAGAACATGTTCCTCGGCCGCGAGGAGACCACCCGCTTCGGCCTCGACGAGGTCACCATGGAGACGCGGGCCCGCGAGACGCTCGCCTCGCTCTCGGTGCGCACCGTGAAGTCGGTGCGCCAGAGCGTGGCCAGCCTCTCCGGCGGCCAGCGCCAGACGGTCGCCATCGCCAAGGCGGTGCTGTGGAACTCCAAGGTCGTGCTCCTCGACGAGCCCACCGCCGCCCTCGGTGTCGCGCAGACGCGCCAGGTCCTCGACCTCGTGCGCCGCCTCGCCGACCGCGGCCTCGGCGTGGTGCTGATCTCGCACAACATGGGCGACGTCCTCGAGGTCGCCGACCGGATCACCGCGCTCTACCTCGGTCGCGTGGCCGCCGACGTCCCCGCGAAGGACGTCACCCACGGCCAGATCGTCGAGCTCATCACCGCCGGACGCTCCGGGGACCTCGGGATCTCCGAGAGCACCGCGAACGCGACCGTCTGAGAAGGACCGGAGACCCCACCATGACTGCTTCCACCGACACCGCGTCCGCCCCGGCGGCCGGCGGGTTCGACAACGACAACCGCCAGGCCAGCGGCCTCGGCGACGCCGCGCGCGACTACGTCAACCGCCTGCGCGGCGGCGACATGGGCTCGTTGCCCGCCATCCTCGGCCTGGTCGTCCTCGTCGTCATCTTCGCCTCGCTCAACGACCGGTTCCTGACCACCTACAACCTCGCCAACCTGGTCGTGCAGGCCAGCTCGATCATGGTGCTGGCGATGGGCATCGTGTTCGTGCTGCTGCTGGGCGAGATCGACCTCTCCGCGGGCGTCGCGGGTGGCGCGTGCGCCACGATCACCGCCCTCATGCTCATCGACCACGACTGGAACTGGCTGCTCGCCACGCTCGCGGGCGTCGCGTTCGGTGCGGTGATCGGCCTGGTCATCGGCGCGCTGGTCTCGCTGCTCGGCATCCCGTCGTTCGTGGTGACCCTGGCGTTCCTCCTCGGCCTCCAGGCCGTGCCGCTCAAGCTCATCGGCTCGGGCGGCTCGCTGCGCTTCGACGACCCGGTGCTGCGCGGGCTGTCGATCAAGAACGTGCCGGCGACCGCCGGGTGGATCGCCGCGATCGTGATCGTCCTGGGCTTCGCCGCGCTCTCGCTCTACCGCTACCGGTCGCTCGCGGCGAAGGGCCTCGTGCACCCCCCGATCGCGCTCGTCGTGATCCGCATCGTGGTGCTCGGCGTCATCGTGCTGGGTGTCACCGCCCTGCTCAACGCCAACCGCTCGCCCAACCCGATCTTCGACATCAGCGGCATCCCGTGGGCCGCCCCGGTCGTCATCGCGCTGCTGCTCTTCTGGACCTACGTGCTGACCAAGACCCGCTTCGGTCGTCACCTCTACGCCGTCGGCGGCAACGCCGAGGCGGCCCGCCGCGCCGGCATCAACGTGCGCCGGGTGCGCATCTCCGCCTTTGTCATCTGCTCCTCGATGGCGGCACTCGCCGGCCTGCTGTCCGCGTCCTACACCGGCAAGGTCTCGCCCGGCTCGGGCGGCAACAACGTCCTGCTGTACGCCGTCGCGGCCGCGGTCATCGGTGGCACCAGCCTCTTCGGTGGCCGGGGTCGCGCGATCGACGCCGTCATCGGCGGCCTGGTGATCGCGACCATCTCCAACGGCCTGGGCCTGCTCAACCAGGCGGCCTACATCAACTTCGTGGTCACCGGCGGCGTCCTGCTGCTCGCCGCGAGCGTCGATGCGATCTCGCGTCGACGCCGTTCCTCGGCCGGCGTCTAGGTCACCACCATGAGCCCGCAGCAGCGGCGCTCGGGCCTCGGGACCAACCAGGAGGCCGTCCGGCGCCACAACCTCGGGACGCTGCTCCGTCACGTCCACGGCGCCGGACAGATCTCCCGGGCCGAGCTCACCAGCCTGATGGGGCTCAACCGCAGCACCATCGCGGCCCTGGTCGGCGAGCTCGAGACGCTCGGCATCTCCGAGCGGGCGACCCCCGTCGGGGGCGTGCGGCAGGGAGCCGGACGCCCCTCGGCAGGGGTGGCGATCGCCGCCGAGGGGCCGTTCGTCATCGCGGTCGACCTCGGTGTCGACCGGGCCGTGGTGGCGCGGATCGGGCTCGGCGGCCGCATCCTCCAGCGCGCCCAGGCGCCCGTCCACAGCGACGGTGAGGCCTGGCAGGTCGGCGCCTCGGTCGCCGCGCTGATCCGCCGCGTCGTCGCGGACGCCCCCGCCGCCGCACCCCTGGTCGGCATCGGGATCAGCGTGCCCGGCCTCGTGCGGCGCAGCGACGGCCTGATCCGCCTCGCGCCCAACCTCGAGTGGCACGACGTGTCCTTCGGCGGCATCGTGCTCGCCGCGCTCGGCCTCGACGTGCCGGTCCAGCTGGCCAACGACGCCGACCTCGGCGCGCTGGCCGAGCACATCCGCGGTGCCGGCGTCGGTGTCGACGACCTCATCTACGTCTCGGGCAACGTCGGTGTCGGTGCCGGCGTCATCGCCGGCGGCCACCGGCTCGAGGGTGCGGGCGGGTACGCCGGCGAGATCGGGCACCTGCGCTTCAACCCCGAGGGCCGCCCCTGCCACTGCGGCAACCGCGGCTGCTGGGAGACCGAGGTCGGCGCGCATGCCATCGCCGAGGCGATCCACTGCCCGGCCGACAAGGTCGCCCAGCTCGACGAGGTGCTCGACGGCTTCGCCCAGCCCTCCCGCGAGCTGCGCGAGACCGGCACCGCGCTGGGCCACGGCCTGGCCAGCATCGTGAACACCTTCAACCCCAGGACCGTCGTCCTCGGGGGGTACTTCCGCTCGCTCTACCGCCTCGTCGGCGCCGAGATCTCCGCCGGCCTCGCCGACCGCGCGCTGCCCGCGCCGCTGGAGTCGGTGACCCTGGCGATGCCCGGGCTCGGCTCCGACTCACCGCTCCTCGGGGCCGCCGAGATCGCCCTCGAGCCCCTGTTCGTCGACCCCGTCGCGGCCCTCGGATCGGCGCTGGTCGACGTCCGCGGCCGCCTGGCCGGCTGAGGCGTCCGGACCGCCCCGGGGCCCCCGGGTCAGTCCAACGACAGCAGGTCGAGCTCGCCGGAGAAGACCGGACCCAGTGCGAGCTCGGCCGCCCCGAGCGCCGCGGCACCGGTGCCGAGCGTGCTCAGCCGCAGCTCGGGACGGGTCTGCACGGCCGAGGCGAGCCGTCCGTCGAGGGTGTGGCGGGCCGGCTCCAGGACCAGCTCGCCGAGCCGGGCGAAGTAGCCGCCGAGCACGACGACCTCGGGGTCCAGCACGCTGCTGAGCATCGCGATGCCGAGGCCGAGGTCGCGGCCGACCCGGGCCAGGCCGGAGCGGACCGAGAGGTCGTCGGCCGCCCGCGCGGCGACCGCCTCGGCGCTGGCGAGCGGGGTGTCGAGCTCGGGCATGTCGACCGCCGCGAGCATGGCGTGGAGGCCGACCGAGGCCTCCCAGCACCCGCGACGCCCGCACCCGCACCGGGCGGTCGAGTCGCCGATCGGCATGTGGCCGACCTCGCCCGCGAACCCGGACCCGCCGCGCATCACCTCGCCGTCCTGCACGATGCCGGCGCCGATCCCGACGGTGCCGGTGAGGTAGAGCGCGTGCCCGACGCCGGTGGCCGCGCCGTGGTGCGCCTCGGCGTACGCCGCGCAGTTGGCGTCGTTGCTGATCGCGACGCGCCCGCCGGGCACGAGGTCCTCGAGCGCCTCGGCCAGGGCGGAGCCCTCGGTGCGCAGGTTGGGCGCCCACGCGACCGTGCGGTCGTCCCCGCGCACGAGGGCCGGCACCGCGAGCCCGGCGCCGACGACCGTGCAGCCGCCGGCCGCGTCCTCGAGGGCGCCGCGCGCCAGGTCGAGCAGGCCGTCGACGTCGCTGGTGCCCCGGGCCGGCCGCGTCTCCGCGAGCCGCGGGGCGCCGGCGAGGTCGAGGACGACGGCCGACACGTAGTCGACGTTGAGCTCGAGGCCCAGCGTCACGAAGCGGTCACCGCGCAGGGCGACCGGGCGGCCGGGCCGCCCGCGCGCCCCCTGGGTCGGGTCCTCCTCCGCCACGGCGCCAGCCGCCTCGAGGTCGGCCACGATCACGCCGACCGTGGCCTTGGCCAGCCCGGTCTGCTGCGCCAGCGCGGCCCGCGACGACGGGCCCGAGCGGCGCAGGGCCCTCAGGACCGCGGCGGTGTTGGCCCGCCGCAGCCCCTCGGTCCCCGCGCCGGGTCGCTGGATGCTCAGCGGACGCCGTAGAGGTGCTCGAGCGCCAGCTGGTCGAGGTGCTCAGTGGCCGCGCCAATGGTGGCCAGGGCCTCCGGGTCGGGCAGCTGCCACTCGAGGAGCTGCTCCCAGCCCTCGCCCTCGCCCAGGGTGGTCTGCGCGAGCTCGGGCAGGCGGGCGGCCTCGAGCGCGGCCTGCACCTCGGGGTCGGCGCGGAACGCCTTCACCTTCTCGCGCAGGATGAGGTAGTTGCGCATGTTGGCCGCCGCGCTGACCCACACGCCGTCCTCGTCCTCGATCCGCGAGGGCTTGTAGTCGAAGTGCACCGGGCCGTCGTAGCCGCCGGCGAGGAGCACGTCGACGATCCAGAACGCGCCACGCACGTTGCCGGCGCCGAAGCGCAGGTCCTGGTCGTACTTCGGGCCGTTCTGGCCGTTGAGGTCGATGTGGTAGAGCTTGCCCTGCCACAGAGCCTGGGCGTAGCCGGCCGCCGCGTTCATGCCGGCCATCTCCTCGTGCCCGATCTCGGGGTTCACGCCGACCAGCTCGGGGCGCTCGAGCTGGTTGATGAAGGCGAGCGCGTGCCCGATGGTCGGGAGCAGGATGTCGCCGCGGGGCTCGTTGGGCTTGGGCTCGATGGCGAAGCGCAGGTCGTAGCCCTTCTCCGTGACGTAGTCGCCGAGGAGGTCGAAGGCCTCCTTCATCCGGTCGAGCGCGACCGCGGTGTCCTGCGAGGCGCCGTACTCCGCACCCTCGCGGCCGCCCCACGCGACGTAGACCTTGGCGCCGAGCTCGGCGGCCAGGTCGATGTTGCGCATCACCTTGCGCAGCGCGAAGCGGCGGATGTCGCGGTTGTTGTTGGTGAAGCCGCCGGCCTTGAAGACCGGGTGGCTGAAGAGGTTGGTGGTCGCGGTGGTGACGACCAGGCCGGTGTCCTCCAGGCCCTGCTTGAAGCGGGCGATGATCTTGTCGCGGGTGGCGTCGTCGCTGCCGAAGGGGATGACGTCGTCGTCGTGGAAGTTCACGCCGTAGGCGCCGAGCCCGGCCAGCTTCTCGAGCGCGTGGACGGTGTCCATGGGCGGGCGGGTGGCGCCGCCGAAGGGGTCCACGCCCTGCCAGCCGACGGTCCAGAGGCCGAAGGAGAACTTGTCCTCGGGGGTGGGGGTGGGGATGTCGATGCTCATCGGTGTGCCTTCCGTGGTGGTGCGGGAACTCGGGTGGGAGGGGAGGTTCAGGCGGACGCGTCGGGCGTCCAGGCGGCGGTGCGGGCGCGCAGGTCGGCGTAGGCCTCGCGCACCTGCGGTGTCGGGTCGGCCTCGAGGACCGTGGTGTCGCCGGGCGACCACGCCGGCGGGGCGTCGGTGCCGGCCAGCGCCCAGGCGGCCTGCCGGGCGGCGCCGAGGGCGACGTACTCACCCTCCGGCGGCAGCGTGACCGGACGGCCGAGCACGGCGGGAGCGAGGGCGCGCAGCGCGGCGCTCCTCGTCGCGCCGCCCACCATCAGCACCCGGCGCGGCTCCTCGCCGGTGGCGGCCACGAGCCGGTCGACGGCGTCGGCGAGCGAGCACAAGAGCGCCTCGTAGGCCGCGCGAGCGAGGTCCTCGCGGGTGGTGGCGGGCCGCAGCCCGGTCCAGGTGCCGACCGCCGAGGGGCGGTTCGGGCTGCGCTCGCCGCCGTAGTAGGGCAGGAAGGTGACCCCGCCCGCGCCGGGTGCGGCGGCGAGCGCGAGGTCGGCGAGGCCGGCGTGGTCGACGCCGAGCCAGCGGGCCTGGAGGTCGAGGATGCCGGCGGCGTTCATCGTGGTGACCATCGGCAGGAAGCCGCCGCTGGCGTCGGCGAAGCCGGTCACCGTGCCGGTGCCGTCGGCCACCGGGGTGCCGCTGATGGCGGAGGCCACGCCTGAGGTGCCGACCGAGACCAGCACGTCGCCGGGCTCGAGCGACATGCCGAGCGCGGCGCCCATGTTGTCGCCGGTGCCGCCGGCGACGACCGCGCCCGTGGCGGTCTGCGCTGCGACGGCGCCGGGTGCGACGACGCGCGGGAGGGCGACCTCGTGGCCGATCGCCTGCGCGGCGAGGTCGGGGCGCCACTCCCCGGTGCGGGTGGCGAAGTAGCCGGTGCCGGAGGCGTCGCCCCGGTCGGTGAACGCCTCGGTGCCCGGGGCGCTGAGGTGGCGCGAGACGTGGTCGTGGGGGAGGAGCACCGACCGGACGCGCGCGGCGAGGTCGGGCTCGTGGTCGCGGACCCAGCGCAGCTTCGCGGCGGTGAAGGAGGCGACGAGCACGCTGCCGACGGCGTCGGCGCAGGCCTGGGGCCCGCCCATCTCCTCGACCAGGTCCTGCGCGGCGCCGGCCGAGCGGGTGTCGTTCCACAGCAGCGCGTCGCGCACCGGCACGCCGTCCTCGCCGAGCGCGACCATGCCGTGCTGCTGCCCGGCCACGGCGACCGCGTCGACCCGCTCGAGCAGCCCCTCGGTCACCGCGTCGGCGGCCCGCAGCCACGCGGCCGGGTCGACCTCCGTCCCGGGCGGGTGCGGTGCGGTGCGGGAGTCGACCACGCGGCCGTCCGCGGCGTCGACGAGGACTGCCTTGGTCGACTGGGTGGAGGAGTCGAGGCCGAGCACGAGGGTCACCCGACCTATTAAGTACGAGACTCGAACTAAAGTCAACGGGCCTGGGGGATGCATTCCTCCGAGCGGTGGCTGAGGAGTCTTCCGGACGCCAGGAACCCGCCTCACGACCGCTGGTTTGGTCTCGGAAACTAATGCCCTTAGGTTGAAGCCTCATCGACGAAGGAGGAGCCGTGCCCCGAGCCGGACTGAGCAGCGACGCGGTCACCCGTGCCGCCGCCGACCTCGCCGACGAGGTCGGCCTCGACGCCGTCACCCTGGCCGCGCTCGCCCGCCGGTTCGGGGTCGCGGTGCCGAGCCTCTACGCCCACGTGCGCAGCGCCGCCGACGTCCGCACCCGCGTGGCGCTGCTCGCCCTGGCCGAGACCGCCGACCTCGCGTCGGCCGCGGTGGCCGGGGTCAGCGGCCGCGCCGCGTTGGCGGCGCTCGGTGACGTCTGGCGCTCCTACGCCCGCGAGCACCCCGGGCGCTACGCCGCCACCCGCCTCCCGCTCGACCGGGAGGCCGCGGCCGCCAGCGCCGGCCCGCGGCACGCCGAGCTGGTCCGCGCGGTCCTCCGCGCCTACGACCTCACCGACGAGGCCGCGACCCACGCCGTGCGCCTGCTCGGCGCCACCTTCCACGGCTACGCCGCGCTCGACGCGGCCGGCGCCTTCGGGCACGTCCCCGGCGCCCCCACCTCCGACGAGACCTGGCAGCGCGTGCTCGTCGGCCTCGACACCCTCATCCGATCCTGGGAGACCCCGTGACCACCTCCACCGACCTGACCACCGTCCCCGACGTCGCCGCCCTGCTGCGCGGTGCCGTCGAGCTCGAGCCCACCGCGACCGGCCTGCTGCCCCACCGGCTGCCGGGCTGGGCGCGGGCGCAGACCGACGACCCGCAGCTGCGGCTCGTGGAGGCCCAGCCCTCCGGCGTACGGCTCGCGACGCGCACGTCCGCGACGCGCCTCGAGCTCGACGTGCTGCCCACGAAGCGTCAGTACGCCGGCGCCCCGCCGCGCCCCGACGGCCGCTACGACGTCGTCGTCGACGGCGCGCTGGTCGAGCAGCTCAGCGCACCCGGCGGCCACGTGCTGACCGTCGACATGATGACCGGCGCGCACACCTTCGAGGCCGGGGCGCCGACCACGCTGTCGCTCACCCTCCCCGCCGGCGAGAAGGCGCTGGAGGTGTGGTTGCCGCACGACGAGCAGACCGAGGTCGTCGCCGTGCGCGCCGACGCCGCCCTCGCGCCGCTGGCCGACGACCGGCCCCGCTGGGTGCACCACGGCAGCTCGATCAGCCACGGCTCCAACGCCGCGCACCCGACCGGCACCTGGCCGGCGGTGGCCGCGCGGCTGGCCGGGCTCGACCTGCTCAACCTCGGGTTCGGGGGCGGCGCGATGCTCGACCCGTTCGTCGCGCGCACCATCCGTGACACCCCCGCCGAGCGGATCAGCGTCAAGCTCGGCATCAACCTCGTCAACGGCGACGTGATGCGCACCCGCGGCCTGGGTCCGGCCGTGCACGGCTGGCTCGACACCATCCGCGACGGCCACCCCGACACCCCGCTCCGGGTGGTGTCCCCGATCTTCTGCGGCATCCACGAGACCACCCCCGGGCCGTCGGCGCCCGACACGGCTGCGATGGCCGAGGGGCGTGTCGCGTTCGTCGCCGCCGGTGACCCGGCCTCCGTCGCGCGCGGGGCGCTGACCCTCGAGGTCGTGCGCGAGGTGCTCGCCGAGGTCGTCGAGCGGCGGGCCGACCCCCACCTGTCCTACGTCGACGGCCGCGACCTCTACGGCCCCGCGGACGCCGAGCGGCTGCCGCTGCCCGACCACCTGCACCCCGACGCCGAGACGCACCGGCTGATCGGAGAGCGCTTCGCGGCCCTCGCCGGCTGGTGAGCCCTAGCATCGGCCCATGACTGCCCGGGCCGTCGACCAGCCGGACGCGTTCGACCTCCAGCAGGTGCCGTTCTCGGTCTCCGGGTCGTGGCTCGACCTGTCGCCCGTCGTCGGCCTCCACACGAGCGCCGAGGACGTCCACCTCGTCTCGCACGTCAACGGGATGCACGCCGTGCTGGCGCTGCAGCCGGCGCGCGACGGTCAGCCGGTCGACGCAGCGTGGCACGCCACGCCGTCGGTGCTGACCTGGTCCGCGCCGGGAGGCGGCGTCGTCCGCGCCGTCTTCGACGGCCCGCACCGGGTCCGCCTGCGCGGCCGCGGCCTGGCGATGCGGCTGACCGAGGCCGCGGGCGAGCTCACGCCGTTCACCGGGGCGTACCTCTACCTCGACCCGGTCGACGGGGCCCACGTCCTGACGTCCTACGAGACCGGGCGGCGCTACCGCGTGCGGATGACCGAGGGGACGCTGGCCGCGACCGGCGTCGAGGCGCTCGGGCGGGCGGAGCGGTCGCTGCTCCTCGGCGACGACCGGGCCGAGTGGGAGGCCGAGCTGGTCGAGTCCACCAGCAGCGCGCCAGCCTTCGGTGGCGGGTCGTTCGACGACGTGGTGGCGGCGCGCCGTGCCGAGTTCGAGGCGTACGCCGACGGCCTCGCGCCGCGGACCGGCGCCGCGCCGGCGGCGCGGCTGGCCGCCTACGTCCTCTGGGCCTCGACGGTGGCACCCGACGGCCTGGTGACGCGCGAGTCGGTGCTGATGTCGATGCACTGGATGGACAAGGTGTGGTCGTGGGACCACTGCTTCAACGCGCTCGCCCTGGCGCCGGCTCGTCCCGACCTCGCCCTCGACCAGTGGCTCGCGCCGTTCGACCACCAGGACGAGGCCGGCGCGCTGCCCGACTCCGTCACCCACTCCGAGGTCCTGCACAACTTCGTCAAGCCGCCGGTCCACGGCTGGGCCTTCGCCGCGCTGCGGGCGAGCCTGGCGCGCGAGCCGACCCGCGCGGAGCTCGAGCTGGTCAACGACCGCCTCGCCCGGTGGACGTCGTACTGGCTGGACCACCGCCGCGTGCCCGGCCACGTCCTCCCGCACTACCAGCACGGCAACGACAGCGGCTGGGACAACTCCACCGCCTTCGACGTCGACCGGGTCGCGGAGTCACCCGACCTCGCGGCCTTCCTGGTGGTGCAGCTCGACGTGCTCGACGCGCTGGGACGCGAGCTCGGGCGGCCCGACGAGCGGTGGGCGCGGGAGTCGCGGGCGGTCCTCGACGCGCTGCTCACCACCCTGTGGACCCCCGACGGCTTCGTCGCCGTGGGCGCGGTGTCGGGCCGGGCGGGCGGCACCTCGAGCCTGCTCACGCTGATGCCGCTCCTGCTCGGCGAGCGGCTGCCCGACGACGTACGGACCCTCCTCGTCGACCGGGTCCGGCAGCACCTCACGCCCCACGGCCTGGCCACCGAGCCGGTGACCTCGCCCGACTACCAGCCGGACGGCTACTGGCGCGGGCCGATCTGGGCCCCGTCGACCGCGCTCGTGGTCGACGGACTGCGCCGCTGCGGCGAGCACGCGCTGGCCGACGAGGTGTCACGGCGGTTCCTCGCACTGTGCGAGCGGTCCGGCTTCGCGGAGAACTTCGACGCGGTGGAGGGCACCGGCCTGCGCGACCGCGCCTACACCTGGACGGCGGCGGTCTACCTCCTGCTCGCCCGCGACCTCGCGAGCTGAGCGCGACGCCGCCGGATCCGCTCGCGGCGGATCCGCCACCGGCGGAACACCCTGTGGCGCCGGGCCCCGGCGACCCACGCTGGAGGCATGACCACCCACACCACCGAACGCATCGAGGACGAGCTGGTCCGCCGGCTCATGCACCAGCGGATCATCGTGCTCGGCGAGGAGCTCGAGCAGGCCAACGGCAACCGCCTCGTGCACCAGCTGCTGCTCCTGTCCGCCGAGGACCCGCGCGCCGACATCAGCCTCTGGATCAACAGCCCCGGCGGATCCGTCTCGGCGATGCTCGCCATCCACGACGTCATGCGGCTGGTGCCCAACGACGTCAGCACCGTCGCGATGGGCATGGCCGCCAGCGCCGGGCAGTTCCTGCTGTCGGCCGGCACGCCGGGCAAGAGGTACGCCCTGCCGCACGCGCGGGTGCTGCTGCACCAGGGCTCGGCCGGCATCGGCGGCACGGCCGTCGACATCGAGATCCAGGCCGACGACCTGCGCCACACCCGCGACACCGTGCTGGCGCTCGTCGCCGAGCACACCGGCCAGGACCGCGACACCGTCGAGCGCGACTCGCGCCGCGACCGCTGGTTCTCCGCCGAGGAGGCGCTCGCCTACGGCTTCGTCGACCGGGTGATCACCGACGTCGACGACGTCACGCCCGGGCACCGGCACGCGGTCGGACTGGCGGGTGCGCGATGAGCAGCTACACGATCCCCTACGTCGTCCAGCAGACGCCGCGCGGCGAGCGCACCCTCGACCTCTACTCCCGGCTGCTCTCCGAGCGCATCGTCTACCTCGGCACCGAGATCGACGACGGGGTCGCCAACGCCGTGATCGCCCAGCTGCTGCACCTGGCCTCGGAGAACCCCGAGCTGCCGGTCAGCCTCTACATCAACTCCCCGGGCGGCTCGATCTCGGCGATGCTCGCGATCTACGACGCGATGCAGTTCGTCCGGCCCGAGGTCGAGACGGTCTGCGTGGGGCAGGCGACGTGGACCGCGGCTGTGCTGCTCGCCGGTGGCGCCCCGGGCCGGCGGGCGATCCTGCCGCACGGCCGGGTCGTGCTGCACCAGCCCGCCACCCAGGGGCGGGGCACCGTGCCCGACCTGATCCTGGAGGCCGAGGAGGTGGCGCGGGTCCGGCTCGAGCTCGAGGAGCTCCTCGCGCGGCACACCGGGCGCACGGCGGAGCAGGTGCGCCAGGACACCGACCGCACCCTCGTGCTCCCGGGCCAGGCGGCGGTCGACTACGGCGTCGTCGACACGGTGCTCCACGACCAGCCGGTGCTGGGCTGAGCCGGGGGCGGGTCAGGCGGCCAGGGCGAGCGCCTCGGGGCGCGCCGCCCGCGTGGCCAGCTCGCGGGTGCCGAGGTCGAGCGCACCGGCGATCGCCTGCAGCATCTCCGAGGAGGGGTCCTTGAGGCCGCGCTCGACCTCGGAGAGGTACTGCACCGAGACCCCGGCCCGCCCGGCGACGTCGACCAGGCGCTCGCCGCGGCGGGTGCGCTCGCGGTGCAGCTCGCGGCCGACCAGCTCGCGCCAGAGCGGCTCGGGGGCGCGGGACTCGGGGGCGGGGGAGGAGTGGTCCGGGAACGGCAGGATCTGGCCCATGGCCCGACGCTAGTCAGGGCGCGGCACGGTGCCCAGCCGTTCCGCTCAGGGCAGAACGCGGAACCTGCTGTCGGGGCTCACACGCCGAGGCCGAGCAGGCCGAGGGGCTCGGTCATCTCGACCTCCTCGTAGGCGAAGTGCGACTCGAGGTCGGCGCGGAGGTCGGACACGGCCTGCAGCAGCTCGTCGGCACGCGTGGGATCGGCGGCCACGGCGACCGCGAGGTCGTCGACGCGCTCGAGGTGGGCGTGCACCACCAGGTGCTCCTCGGCGAGCCGCGCCACGACGGGCGCGTACTCCTCCAGCACTGCGACCGCCGGGAACAGGTTCCGGTCCTCGATGCCGTGGTGCATCGTCAGGAACCGGCAGACCTGGCCGCACAGCCCGGCGACCTGCTGCGCCGAGAGGGCGGGTGCGAGGGCGTGGACCTCGGCGCGGACCGCACCGGCGTCGCCCGACCCGTCGAGCAGCGACCCGACCGCGCGGGTCAGCGCGGCGAGCTGGCCGCGGAAGTGGTCGTGGATCATCCGCAGGTGGTCACCGGCCATCCGCTGGCGGGGCGTCAGGTCGACGGATCCCGCGACGCGCGGGCGGGAGGCGTCGTCGATCGGCGGCACGGCACCAGCCTAGGGCTGTTCCTCAGCACGTTGTCGACACCTGCCACGCACTCATCGCTGCAGATCCGGACGACCTGAGTCCGAGGACGTCCTGGCAGGCGGGTGTCCCAGCGACCGCCCTCCATGACGTCATGAGAAGTGCCGGCACGAACCGTGAGAACTCATGACGCCCTGGACATCTGCCTACGTGGCGACGGCGCGCGCCTGCGCACGTGCGGCGGTTCCGGCCCGTCCGGCAGCCAGAGCGCAGCTACATCCGCCGCACATGCGTACCGAGCGGCCGATTCGGACCGCCGGAGATCCGGACATCGGCAGATCCGCACACTGGTGCGTACGAACGCGACGGCAGCACCCGGGAGTCAGATAGCCGGCCTAACGCGTTGGCCGCTCGGTCCGCGTCGGCGGCGGAGCTTCCGGCGTTGAACCGTGACACGTCTATGGACCGAGAACCCCTGCAGAAGTCGCCACATCGGGCCGAATCGGGACAAGTGCTCCAGCGCGATGCTCGCGGTGACTTGCAGCGTTTCCACAGGCCAGAAGCCCAAGCGGGCTTCTGACAGCAACGATTCGAGCAGTGCAACGGGCACCCGCTGCGGCCCCGGGCCCAGTGTGTGCTCATCGACGACGGCCGCCGACGTGTAGCCCGTCTCTCGCGCCCAGGTCGTCCACGCCTCGCGCCATCTCGCCTGCCGGCCGGTCAGATGGTCTGCGGTACGTTGTTGGGAGCCTGTGGCGGAACGTAGCAACCCTCTCGTTCGGCCCGTACGGCCGCCATGGTCCTGGTCGGAGTCTCGAGCTTGTAGAGGATGTGCTCGACGTGAGCGGCCACGGTGCGGGCGGCGACGGCGAGCTGTGTCGCGATCTGCTGGTTCGAGCGGCCGTCCATCAGGAGGCCCAGCACCTGGAGCTCGCGCGGTGTGAGGCCCCTGCACTTATCACCGGGCCCGACCAACAACGTGCCCAGCACGACAGGGGAGGCGTCGGTGGCTGCCAGCACTGTTACCCGGAGATGACGATTCGCCCCAGCGTCAGCCTCGGCCGGCCACACGAACGACTTGTACAGCTGGCCGGCCAGGAGCGCCTCTCGGGCGATCGCCACGACGGGCGACTCCGGGACCAGGATCGCGTGGTCGTCGAGTCCTGGGAGCGGGCACGTGGGGCCGTCGCGGTACAGGACAGCGCCGGCGGACGCGCCTCGGACCAGGCGAGCGGTCGCTGCCAACGATCGCATGGGCGACACACCCCGAGCGATCATGGGCGAGAGCCGCATGAGTCGGTCCCGGAGCTTGTCCGATGGCGTGTCCCTGCTGCCGAAGAGAAGCGTGAGCATCCCCAGGTAGGGACCACCTGCTTCGAACAGTGGCACGCCGAGACCCTCCCGAAAGCCTGCGGGGGTGAGGCATTCGGCCCACGTGGGTAGCTCGTCTGCAGCGAAGGGCAGTTCCGCCAAGCTCACAGGTGGACGTCTCACGTTGATGCCTGCGTCTCGGATCTCCTGCGCCACAGATGGCCGGTCTAGGTAGTCGAGGACGCCTGGTGCGAGCCCCGTGCTCCCGACGGTCGTGTAGTCGTTCGACGCCGGGTCTGAGAGGGCCATCCAGGTGGCGTCGACCGGAAGCCAGTGGTCGAGCAGCTCGAGCAGCCCCTGTGCGCGCTCCTCGATCGAGACGGTCGAGGCCGCGATCTCGCCCATCTGGGTGATTGCTGACTCGTCCCGCATGCGGCTCCCTCCAGCGATGCGAGATCACAGGCGTACGGGGACACCCGGCCACGTGTTCGCGATCGGCCGGACCGGACCGCCCCGGACTGAGGACCCCGGTTCAGTACCCAATGGGGAGTCGCATAACGCAATTGTGCGTGACTTCTCGCGGTGGATTGGAGCGGCCCCACGCAGGGCGTTGCGAGGGGCCCGACCGCCGTCGGCATTTCTGCCAATACCGCCCGGCCGGGTGCCTTCGTTCAATGGAGACCACACCGAACGTTCGGGGCGGTGGGACGGTCCGACAAGGGAGGACAGCATGAAGGCAGTGGTGTACGAGGGCCCTCGGAAGGTCAGCGTCAAGGACGTGCCGGACGCGCGGATCGAGCGGCCGACGGATGTCCTGGTCCGGATCACGTCGGCGAACATCTGCGGCTCGGACCTGCACATGTACGAGGGGCGCACCGACTTCGAGACCGGTCGCTGGTTCGGGCACGAGAACCTGGGCGAGGTGGTCGAGGTCGGCGATGGTGTCGACAAGGTAGAGGTGGGTGACTACGTGGTGCTGCCGTTCAACATTGCCTGTGGCCACTGCAAGAACTGCGAGCGCCAGCTCACGAACTACTGCCTGACCGCGCAGCCCGACCCGCAGATGGCGGGTGCTGCCTACGGTTTCGCGGACATGGGTCCATACGGTGGGGGACAGGCCGAACTGCTGCGGGTTCCGTGGGGTGACTTCAACTGCCTCCGGCTCGGCGAGGACGCGGAGGATCGCCAGACCGACTACGTGATGCTTGCCGACATCTTCCCGACCGGCTTCCATGCCACCGAGATGGCCGGGGTGAAGCCCGGCGACCAGACCGTCATCTACGGCGCCGGCCCGGTCGGGCTGATGGCCGCCCTGTCGGCGACCATCCGCGGGGCGAGCAAGGTGATGGTCGTGGACCGGCAGCCGGACCGGCTCCGCCTCGCGGAGTCCATCGGCGCGATGGCCATCGACGACTCGAAGGTCGATCCTGTGGAGGCGGTCCTCGAGCAGACCATGGGCTTGGGCGCCGACAACGGCTGCGAGTGCGTCGGCTACCAGGCCCACGAACCTGACGGTCAGGAGCGGGCCAACCTCACGATGAACCGGCTGGTCGCATCGGTGCGGTTCACTGGGACGATCGGCACCGTGGGCGTGTTCGTCCCTCAGGACCCCGGCGCAAGCGACGAGCTGGCCAAGCAGGGCAAGCTCGCCTTCGACTTCGGCATGTTCTGGTTCAAGGGGCAGCGCCTCGGCACCGGTCAGGCGCCGGTGAAGAAGTACAACCGGCAGCTGCGCGACCTGATCGCTGCGGGGAAGGCGGAGCCGTCGTTCATCGTGAGCCACGAGCTCCCCCTCGACGAAGCGCCGAAGGCCTACGAGCACTTCGACAACCGCGACGACGGGTGGACCAAGGTCGTCCTCCACCCCGCGGCGGTGTGACATGAGCACGTCACTGGAAGGACGCCGGGTCGCCATCTTGGCCGCCGACGGCGTCGAGCGGGTGGAGCTGGAAGAGCCACGACGCGCCCTCGAGGACGCGGGAGCGTTCACCGAGGTGGTCTCCGTCTCGGACGGCGAGATCCAGGCGCGTGACCACGATCTCGAGGACGCCGGCACCTTCTCGGTCGACCGGCTCGTCCAGGAGGTCTCGCCCGACGACTACGACGCGCTTCTCCTGCCCGGAGGGACGGTGAACCCTGACAAGCTACGGATGGAGCCTGCGGCGGTCCGGTTCGTCCGAGTCTTCGTCGACTCGGACAAGCCGGTCGCCTCGATCTGCCACGGTCCGTGGAGCCTCATCGAGGCTGACGTCGCCCGCGGCCGGCGGCTGACGTCGTGGCCGAGCATCCGTACGGACCTGCGCAACGCCGGGGCCGAGGTGGTCGACGAGGAGGTCGTCACCGACGGCAACATCACGACGAGCAGGTCACCCGACGACCTGCCCGCCTTCTGCGAACGCATCGTGCAGGAGTTCGCCCAGGCCGAGTCCACCGCCGCGGCAGGGGGCCGGCGATGAGCCCGCACGTGGCAGCCCGGGCCGCACGTGCCGGCGGTGCCCTCGTCGATCAGCTGCGCTCCACGCTGGGGCCATCGAGCTCCTCCCCGGCCGGCGCCAGCAGTCCCACGTCGGGGTGGCTGGCCGTGACCGTGCTCTGCCAGCCGGACGAGCTCGACCCGGCCTCGCTGCCTGCGCCCCTGGCCGAGCTCGGCGACCGCATCGAGGTCGACGTGCGCCCGGCTCCCGCCGACAAGGGCACGGAGCTGTACGCCCGCCTGATCGACCGGTCGGGACGCAGCGGTGCCGCCAGCCGGCTGAGCGGGAGCGACGCGGAGGCCGAGCTCCGCTCGGCACTGCGTCGCGCCAAACAGCTCATCGAGGTCGGGGAGGTCCTGGCGGTCGACCCGGCACCGCACGGCAAGCGCACCGCGACGCCCGGCGGCGCCCTCCTGGAGTCCTGGACCAAGGACGCTCCCGCGGCAGGTGTGCGATGAGGGCGGTGACCTGGCGCGGGGTCAACGAGATCGGCGTCGAGGACGTACCGGACCCCAGCATCCTCAACGACCACGACCTCATCCTCGAGGTCGGGCTCAGCGCCACGTGCGGCTCCGACCTGCACTTGGTCGGCGGCTACATCCCGGCCATGCGCGCGGGTGACGTCCTCGGGCACGAGTTCATGGGGACCGTCGTCGAGACGGGCTCCAGCGTGACCAAGCACCATGTCGGGGACCGCGTCGTGGTGGTCTCCTTCACCAGCTGCGGACAGTGCTGGTACTGCCGCCAGGGCCTGTTCTCGCTGTGCGACAACGGCAATCCCAACCCCGGGCTCACTGAGGCCCTCTGGGGCCAGTCCATCGGCGGGTGCTATGGGTACTCCCACGCCATGGGCGGCTGGGCGGGCAGCCACGCCCAGTACATCCGGGTGCCGTACGCCGACCAGGGCGCCTTCGCCATCCCCGACGGAGTGTCCGACCAACGTGCCCTCTTCGCCTCCGACGCTGCACCGACCGGCTGGACGGGTGCCCACCAGGCAGGCGTCCAGGCGGGCGACGTGGTCGCTGTCTGGGGAGCAGGAGGCGTCGGCCAGATGGCCGCCCGGGCCGCGATGCTGATGGGAGCCGAACGGGTGGTGGTCATCGACAGGTTGGACAACCGCCTCGAGCAGGTACGCACGCACATCGGGGCCGAGACGCTCGACTACGAGAAGACGGACATCCCCGCAGAACTGCGCGAGATGAGCGGCGGTCGTGGACCCGACGTCTGCATCGAGGCCGTGGGCATGGAGGCGCACAGCCCCGGGCCCCAGCACATCTACGACCAGGTCAAGCAGCAGATGCGGCTGCAGACCGACCGTCCCACGGCGGTCCGCGAGGCGATCTACTCCTGCCGCAAGGGTGGCACGGTCTTCACCCTCGGCGTCTTCGCGGGCGTGGTTGACAAGTTCCCCCTGGGCGCGGTCATGAACAAGGCCCTGACCCTGCGCGGCGCTCAGCAGCACGGGCACCGCTACATCCCCGAGATCCTCGACCGGATGAGTCGTGACGAGGTCAGGACCGAGCACCTGGCCACTCATGTGATGTCCCTGGAGGAGGGGGCCAAGGGCTACCAGATGTTCAAGGAGAAGGAGGACGGCTGCGTCCGCGCCGTCTTCGTGCCCGGAGCCTGACCACACAAGGATCACCAGAACCCAAGTCTGGGAAGGAAGCACATGCGAGCGATGGTCTACCGCGGGCCCTACCGGGTCCGCGTCGATGACAAGGACATCCCGGCGATCGAGCACCCCAACGACGCGATCGTCAAGGTGACGAGGGCGGCGATATGCGGGTCCGACTTTGCACCTGTACCACGGCATGATGCCTGACACCCGCGTCGGGATGACGTTCGGCCACGAGTTCATCGGCGAGGTCCACCAGGTGGGCTCCTCGGTGGAGAACGTCCGACCCGGTGACCGGGTGATGGTGCCGTTCAACGTGTTCTGCGGGACGTGCTTCTTCTGCGCCCGCGGGCTCTACTCCAACTGCCACAACGTCAACCCCAACGCCACCGCGGTCGGCGGCATCTACGGCTACTCGCACACCTGCGGTGGGTACGACGGCGGGCAGGCCGAGTTCGTCCGGGTGCCGTTCGCCGACGTCGGGCCTGGGCTGATCCCGGACTGGATGGACGACGACGACGCCCTGCTCTGCACCGATGCCCTGCCCACGGGGTACTTCGGCGCCCAGATCGGGGACATCGTCGAGGGCGACGTCGTGGTGGTGTACGGCGCGGGGCCGGTGGGCCTGTTCGCGGCGAGGTCGGCGTGGTTCATGGGTGCGGGTCGGGTGATCGTCGTGGACCACCTCGACTACCGGCTGGAGAAGGCGCGCGACTTCGCCCATGCCGAGACCATCTGCTTCACCGAGCACGGCGACGTGGTGCGCCACCTCAAGCACCTGACGGACGGCCTCGGCGCCGATGTGGTGATCGACGCGGTCGGTGCCGAGGCCGATGGCAACTTCCTGCAGCAGGTGACATCGGCCAAGCTCAAGCTCCAGGGTGGGTCGCCCGTCGCCCTGAACTGGGCGATCGACACCGTGCGGAAGGGGGGCACGGTCTCGGTCGTCGGCGCCTATGGTCCGCTCTTCAGCGCGGTCAAGTTCGGTGATGCGATGAACAAGGGGCTGACCCTGCGGATGAACCAGTGCCCGGTCAAGCGGCAATGGCCGCGGCTCTTCGAGCACATCCGCAACGGTCACTTCAAGCCCAGCGACGTGATCACACACCAGGTGCCGCTCGAGCACATCGCCGAGGGCTACCACATGTTCTCGGCCAAGCTCGACGGCTGCATCAAGCCGGTCGTCGTACCTGACGCCGCGTGACTCCAGGGAGGAGCCCATGACCTACACCCCAGAGAAGCCCCCCATCGCCGAGAGCAGCGACGAGCTGCGGCAGCGAATCCCGGGGTGGGGCGCCGACCTCGACCCCGCGGACCGCCCGTCGGTGCCACGGGAGCGGTTCGACCCGTCGTTCGCGGGCGCGCACTGGCGGCACCCCGACCGGCAGCCGGAGGCATGGCCGCGTGAACGCTCGGTGGAGCACACCCAGCTTCCGCCGGTGTTCGGCACCACGTGTCCGCCGAAGGGCTTGTCAGGCGCGATCCGCAAGCTTTCCTACGCCCACTACAGCGAGGGCCAGGCCGCGCACTGGCTGCTGCTCATCGCCGCGGACCGGGTCGACACGGTCGAGAGCACGCTGCGCTCCTTCCTGACGACCCGACCGGACAACCCGATCACCCAGACGGGGGTGCGCGCCGAGTTCACGCATCACGGCGTGCGCTCCCGCCTCGGGCACAACCGCGCGGACGTCAAGCACCACTGGATGGATCCGTTCATCGTGGGTGCTCCGTGGGTCGCCGGCGTCGTCGCGGTCGCTCGCCTGACCAGACGCCGGCGACAGAGCACGGCGTGAGGAGCGTCGGGGAGCCAATTGACGGCGACGCCATACGCACGGATCGGCTTCTCTCAGCCCGGCGTGCCCTGACCAGCCTGGCCGTGGGGCTACTCGCAGCCACGGTCGTTGGACTGGTCGCGACGCCCCGGCTCATGCCGTTGGTCAGCTGGACCGTGACCGTCTCGATCCTGCTGACCTGGGTGTGGCGGATGAGCTGGCCGCAGGATCGCGCGGGGACGGAGCGCCTCGCGGAGCAGGAGCGCACCACGAGGTCGACCGACGTCTGGCTCATCGCCGCGGCTGCGGCCAGCCTCGCCGTGGTGGTCGTCGCACTGGTGCAGTCGAGCGGGCATCGCGACGCCACCGCAGTGGCGTCGGTGATCCTGAGCGTGCTCAGCGTGGCCCTGTCGTGGGCCCTGGTGAACACCGTGTACGCCTTCAAGTACGCACGCATGTACTACGTCGACGAGCCCGATCTGGGCGGGATCGACTTCAAGCAGGACGACCCGCCGACCTACAGCGACTTCGCCTACATGGCCTTCACCATCGGCATGGCGTTCGGCGTCTCCGAGACCGAACCCACAGCAACCCACGTCAGACGCGTCGCACTGGGGCATGCGCTGCTGTCGTACGCCTTCGGCACCGGGGTCATGGCGGTCGCGATCAACTTGGTGACCAACCTGGGTCAGTGACCGGGCCTCGCCTCCTCCTCCCGTGCGAGCCGCGTGCGTCGCTCCTCCTCGCGCTTGCTGTACGCCGCGGCGCGGATCGCCTCGTCCGACTCCAGTCCGCTGCCCAGCGCCCCGCCCACGGTCGCCGCTGACGCGACGAACCAGGTGAGCACGAAGAGGTCGGCGTACCCGAACGACATGCCGAGGTAGCCCCCCATGACCGAGGGATCGAGGACGAACATCGCCCACGCGAGGTTCATGACGTAGAGCGCGGCGTAGCAGATGATGGCGCCGACAGTCAGGCTCACCACGGTGGAGGCGTTGTAGAGGCGCGACCTCTCCCGCGCTCGTTCGGAGTCGTCCTCGGGTCGGTCCCACAGCTCGCCGTCGACCACGAGCCACCCGACGACGAGGGCGATGGAGGCGAGCATCGCGACCACCAGCCGCCACGTCGGCAGCGAGCCGGCCAGCAGCCAGACGGTCGAATTGATGGTGGCGATGGCGCCCGTGGTGAGCGCCGCCACCAGGGCCGACTTCAGGCCTGGTACGAGCAGCCAGGGCCGGTTCGCCAGCACCATGCCAAGGAGGACGCGCAGCCGTCCGGTGCGGCGGGGCAGCGGGACGCGGTGGTCGGTCCCGGACGCGGAGTCAGCCATGCCGCTGATGAGGTGGCGCAGCGCGCGCCTGCTGCGTCGGTGCATGCCCAGCCCACCCAGCGCAGGCAGCGACAGCACCGCGGTGCGCTGCCGGGGATCGCTCTCGACCGTCAGGTAGCGCCCCTCGCCATCGTGCAGCGGCAGCTCCGTGACGCCGATGACGAGGTCCCAGGCGTGGTCGTGCGCGAGGTCCGAGAGTCGGCTCATGGCCGTGTCTGACTGCTCGGACGCCATGGTGAACGGTTCGCTGACCACCTCGATGTCCCACGCGGGTCGGCCGTCCCCGGCACTGAGGTCCTGGTTGCGGAGGGCGATGTCGGTGGGCTTGGCGGGATCAGCGACGAGCCCGACGCGTACGGTCTCCATGCAGGACCGGTACCCATCCGACGCGCCCCTCATCGCCGACACGGCCGAGCAAGGGCGGTAGGTGGCCGAGCCCCAAGCCCTTGTGGTGTGGTGCCGCGCTCGTCCCCGCCGGCTGCAAGGCACGACCTTCACGCACGGGGCACACTGGCGGGATGACCGTGTACGTCGCGTGGACGTCCGCCGACCTCCGAGACGTCGACTCGTCGACAGATCTGGCCGGGCCGTGGCGGGAGGTCGTGGTTGCGGCCGGCGGGCTGGCGTTCGTGGACGCCGACGAGACGCTCTCGGCGGTCTACCACGCGTTGAAGTGGTCGCTCCCGCCTGGTGTGGCCCTCGTGGTTGCACCTGTTGGCGACTTGCCGAAGGCCAAGGGCTTGGCGCCCGGCACCAACCGCTGGCTTCGCGCTCGGCTCGGATGACAGCGCGACACGGTGGCGACCCGGCCGGATGCGCCCCTGGCCTGGTCGCCGGCTACCGCCAGCGTGCCTAGTCCGGGGGTGCGTCCGACCCAGCCGAGATCGATGATCGGATCGACCGCGCGAGCGCGCGACCGTTCACGCGCCGTACCGCAACCATCCTGTCTTCCTCGCTCAGCACGCCACCGCGAGCTGCTGTCGCAACTGCCTGGGACCTGGCACGCCACCGCGAGGGACGCCGGCTGGACCGTGGCGAGCTGGCCTACGTGGTCGAGGTGGTCAGGCCCTGGATCGACCGCAAGCCGGCGAGCCCCATGAGGGTCGAGCCTCCGGGAGCTTCCTCTCGCGTCGATCGTGAAGGCTGCGCGCTCATCGCGGCAGATCCGGACGACCTGAGTCCGAGGACGTCCTGGCAGGCGGGTGTCCCAGCGACCGCCCTCCATGACGTCATGAGAAGTGCCGGCACGAACCGTGAGAACTCATGACGCCCTGGACATCTGCCTACGTGGCGACGGCGCGCGCCTGCGCACGTGCGGCGGTTCCGGCCCGTCCGGCAGCCAGAGCGCAGCTCCATCCGCCGCACATGCGTACCGAGCGGCCGATTCGGACCGCCGGAGATCCGGACATCGGCAGATCCGGATGTACCGACTCCGAGGACGTCATGGCCCATGGCCGCCCCAGCGCCCACGTTCCATGACGTCCTGCACGACCGCCGGCGTGACTGACCCGCGCACGTACACGTGCGGCGGTCCTGGCCCGTCCGGAAGCCGACGCGGGGCAACGTCCGCCGCACGTGCGTCACGCACGATCGATCCGGTCGTCAGAGATCCGCACCTCGGCAGATCCGTCCGTCGCGCGCCAACAAGGTCTTGACGTGCGACCCCTGGGGGCGGGTCCTCAGGACTGCTCGTCCTCGAGCGCCTCGGCGGCCTCGTCGATGATCGCGCGCATCGCCTGCTCGGCCGCGGTGGCGTCGCCGAGGCGCACGGCGCGCGCGACCTCGTCGTGCAGCGCGATCGCCTCCGGGTTCGGCCGGGCGGGCATCATCCCGTGGTGGGTGCGGCCGCTGAGCACCTCGGCGACCACGCCGTGCAGCGAGCGCAGCATCTCGTTGCCGCTGGCCTCGAGCAGCACGCGGTGGAAGATCGTGTCGGCCTGGAGGTAGGCCTCGAGGTCGCCGGCGCGGCCGTGGACGACCATGTCGGAGGCGGCCGCCGCGAGCACCCGGCACTGGGTGGCGTCGGCGCGCTGCGCGGCGAGCGCCGCCGCCGCCGGCTCCACGCCGCGACGCAGCTCGGAGAGGGACAGCAGCTGCTCGGTCCGGTCGCCCTCGTCGAGGCGCCAGCGGATCACGCGCGGGTCGAAGACGTTCCAGCGGGTACGGGGCTGGATGGTGATGCCCACCCGTCGCCGGGAGGCGACCAGGCCCATCGACTCCAGCACCCGGACGGCCTCGCGCGCCACGCTGCGCGAGACGGCGTACTCCGCGCAGACGGCGTCGAGGGTGAGCACCTGCCCGTGGGCGAGGGCGCCGGCGGCGATGCGGCCGCCGAGCGCGTCGAGCACGCTGGCGTGCTGCCCGGCGGGAACGGGCACGGACGACGGCGAGACGGGCACCGAATCATCATCTCTCAGTGAGATCGCGAGCGGAAGGGCGGGTGAATCTCGATCAAGCTCTTGTAATGATCAGATCATTGGTGTGAGGATGCCCGACATGGCTGCCGAATCCCTGGTCGTGGTGATGGGCGTCTCCGGCTCCGGCAAGTCCACCGTCGGCGCCGCGCTCGCCCAGCGCCTCGGCGTCCCGTTCGAGGACGCCGACGACCTGCACCCGCCCGCCAACATCGCGAAGATGTCGGCCGGCCACGCCCTCGACGACGACGACCGCCGACCGTGGCTCGAGGTCATCGGGCAGTGGCTCGCCGACCACGCCGACGGGGGCGGGGTGATGAGCTGCTCGGCGCTCAAGCGCGCCTACCGCGACCAGCTCCGTGCGCACGCCCCCGGCGTGGCCTTCGTGCACCTCGAGGGCAGCCACGCCGTGATCACCGCCCGCCAGGCCGCACGCCCCGGCCACTTCATGCCGGCCTCGTTGCTGGCCTCCCAGTTCGCCACGCTCGAGCCGCTCGAGGCCGACGAGCGCGGTGTCGTCGTCGACGTCGACCAAGGCGTCGACGCGATCGTCGCAGCGTCCGTCTCGGAGCTCTCGGAGCTGTCGGAGCTCTCCGAGCTCGAGCCGCCCACCCCCACCGAGGAGAACCCGTGATGTCCACGTCCCTGTTGCCGCTCGCGGCCACGGAGCTGGTGCAGCCCGTCGCCGACGGCTGGCAGCTCATCACCGCCGCGCTGGTAGCGATCGCCGTGATCGTCGTCCTGATCACCGTCGTGAAGGTCCACCCCTTCCTGGCCCTGGTGGCCGGCGCGTTCACCGTCGGCGCCGTCGCGGGGGTCAACATCCTCGCCGACCCCGACACCGGCACCGGGGTGCTGCCGTCCTTCTCCGCCGGCTTCGGGTCGACCGCCGCCGGTGTCGGCGTCCTGATCGTGCTGGGCGCGATGTTCGCCAAGCTGCTCGCCGAC
>NZ_JBHLXH010000001.1:2310596-2315460 GCF_042432345.1 Nocardioides zeicaulis
GTCGACACGATCGTGGGCCATGCCTCCCCGCGGATGCTGCCGTGGGCGATGGCCCTGGTCGGCGCGATCATCGGCCTGCCGATGTTCTTCGAGATCGGCCTCGTGCTGCTCATGCCGGTGATCTACCTGGTCGCGCGTCGTGCGCAGCTCTCGATCATCACCGTCGGCATCCCCGCCCTCGCCGGCCTCTCCGCGATGCACGGCCTGGTGCCCCCGCACCCCGGTCCGCTCGTCGCGATCGGCGCCCTCGGTGCCGACCTCGGCACCACGCTCGCCCTCGGCGTGCTCGTCGCCGTCCCGACCGTCGTCGTCGCGGGCCCGCTCTTCGGCCGGCTCGCCGGGCAGTGGGTCGACGTGCCCGCCCCGGCGACGTACGACGCCGGTGCGCGGGAGGACGCGACCGGCCGGCGCCCCTCCTTCGGCGTCACCCTCGCCACCGTCCTGCTCCCCGTGGTGCTGATGATGGGCAAGGCGGTCGCCGACATCGCCGTCGAGGACAAGACCCAGCCCGTCCGCCGCGTGCTCGACCTGCTCGGCGAGCCGATCTTCGCGCTGTCGATCGCCCTCGTCGTCGCGATGTTCACCCTCGGCAAGGCCTCCGGCATGGACCGCGCGGCGGTCTCGAAGGTCACCGGCGAGTCGCTCGCCCCGATCGCCGGCATCCTCCTCATCGTCGCCGCCGGAGGTGGCTTCAAGCAGGTGCTCGTCGACACCGGCCTCGGCACCCTGCTCGCGGAGTGGGCCGACGACGCCAACGTCTCCGTCCTGCTCCTGGCCTGGGTGCTCGCCGTCCTGATCCGCCTCGCGACCGGCTCGGCGACCGTCGCCACCATCACCGCCTCCTCGCTCATGGTCGGGCTCGTCGACGGCCTCTCGTCCGGCGAGACCTCGCTGGTGGTCCTCGCCGTCGGCGCCGGGTCGGTGTTCTTCTCCCACGTCAACGACGCCGGCTTCTGGCTGGTGAAGGAGTACTTCGGGCTCAGCGTGGGCCAGACCCTCAAGTCCTGGTCGCTCATGGAGACCGTGCTCTCGGTCTCCGGCCTGGTGTTCGTGCTGCTGCTCGGCCTCGTCATCTGAGGCTGGCGCGGCGCTAGCCTGACGCCATGGGACGCCGGAGCACGCAGGTCTCCGTCGCCACCGCGGTCGTGGCCACGGCGCTGCTCTCCTTCGTGGCGGCCGCGAGGTCCTCGTTCCCCGAGGACCTCGCCGGTGCCCCGCGGCTCGGCGGGGCACCGTGGCTCGTCGGCGAGCTGCTCGTCCTCGCGCAGGCGGTCCTGCTGCTCCTCCGCGACCGGGCGCCGCTGGCGCTGGTCGTCACCGCCGTGGCCGCGCCCCTCGGGGCGCTGGTCGGTCTCGGTCCCGCGATCGGGGCCACCAGCGTCGCGGTGCTCGTCGCGGCCTACCGGGTGGCGAGCCGGCGCGTCGACGCGCGCGGCGGCGGATCCCTCGCCGTCGCAGCGGTGCTGGTCGCGACCGGTGAGCTGCTCGCCCAGCGCGGGGCCGGCGCACCGGCGGGGCAGGCGGTCGCGGGCGCGGTGGTGCAGGGCCTCGGCGTCGCCGGGCTGGGCGCCCTGGTGGGGGTCGTGGTCGGCACCCGGCGCGAGACCCGCGCGGCCCGCGCCGAGCAGCTGCGCGCCGAGACCGGCGAGCGTACGGCCATGGTCGAGGCCGCCGTGGCGCGCGAGCGGACGGCGATGGCCCGCGAGCTCCACGACATCGCCGCGCACCACCTCACCGGCATCGCCGTGATGTCGGCCGCGATCAGCAAGCAGGTCGACCGCGACCCGGCGGCCGCCAAGGAGGCGATCGAGCAGGTGCGTGAGCAGACCACCAGCATGCTGCGCGACATGCGCGGCCTCGTGGGCATGCTGCGCTCCACGGGTCAGGACCCGACGGTGGCCCCGACCCGCGAGTCCCTCGACGGGATCCCCGCCCTCGTGGAGGCGGCCCGGGAGCGGGGTGAGCCGGTGCACCTCATCAGGTCCGGCCCGGCCGACCGCCCGGGACAGGACGACGTGGGGCCCCTCGTACAGCTCGCGGCCTACCGCACCGTGCAGGAGGCGCTCACCAACGCGGCGCGGCACGCGCCCGGCCAGGAGTGCCGGGTCGAGGTCGACACCACCTCGGCCGACGCCCTGCGCCTCACGGTCGTCAACGACCTCGCGCCCGCAGCCCGGCGTCCGTCCCCGTCGCGGGCCGGGTTCGGCCTGGTGGGCATGCGGGAGCGGGCCGAGCTCACCGGGTGCAGGCTCGAGCACGGCGAGGTCGACGGCACGTGGCGGGTGACCCTGGCCATCCCGATCGACGACGGCCCCCGCCTGGCTGCCCCGTCCGTGGAAGGAACGACGACGTGAACGCACGCACGATCCGGGTCGTGGTGGCCGACGACCAGCCGATGGTGCTGGCCGGGCTGACCATGATGCTGGGCCTGGAGGACGACATCGAGGTGGTCGCCTCGGTGGCCGACGGCGAGCAGGCGGTGGCCGTCGCGCGTGACCTGCGCCCCGACGTCGTGTGCCTCGACATCCGGATGCCTCGCATGGACGGCATCACCGCCGCCCGCCAGCTCTGCGGACCCGACGTCGAGGACAAGGTGCCCGTCCTCGTCCTGACCACCTTCGACATCGACGAGTACCTCTTCGGGGCGCTCGAGGCCGGCGTCTCCGGCTTCCTGCTCAAGGACGCCGAGCCGCACGTCGTGGCCGACGCCGTCCGCGCGGTGGCCGCCGGGCACGGCACCATCGCCGACAGCCTCACCAAGCGCGTGCTGGGCGAGCTCGTCAGCCGCCGCCGCACGCAGCCGGTCACCGCGGCGCGGGGGAGCGACCTGCTCACGCCCCGCGAGCTCGACATCGTCCTGCTGCTGGCCGAGGGGAGGTCGAACGACGACATCGCCCGCGCGCTCATCGTCGAGACCTCGACGGTCAAGTCGCACCTCGCGCGGATCCTGCCCAAGCTGGGCGTGAGCTCGCGGCTCCAGGTGGCCGTCTGGGCCTACCAGAACGGCCTCGTGGAGGTCGGCGGCTGACCGGACGACCCCGGCCTGCATCAAAGGATGCAGACGCGGAAGTTGCATCCTGCGGCGCTGCCGGACGACGTCCGCGCTTCCTAGCGTGGACGACATGTCCACCACCCGCGACCTCCCCGCACCTGCCCCGGCCCCGCACGACCCGGCCCCGCACGACCCGGCCCCGCACGACCCGGCCCCGCACGACCCGGCCCCGCGCGACCCGGCCCGGGTCGCCGTGTCCCTGACCGGCGTCCACAAGACCTACGGTGGTGTGGCTCCCGTGCCCGCCCTGCGCGGCGTGGACCTCGAGCTCCTGACAGGGTCCGTCACCGCCGTCATGGGGCCCTCCGGCTCCGGCAAGTCCACCCTCGTCAGCGTCGCGGCAGGCCTCGACACCGCCACCAGCGGCTCGGTCCGCGTCGCGGGGCACGCGCTCGACGCGATGAGCCCCGACGCGCTGACCCGCTTCCGCCGCGAGCAGGTCGGGTTCGTCTTCCAGGGCTACAACCTCGTCCCGCACCTCGACGTCGCGTCCAACATCGCGCTGCCGCTCGTGCTCGCCTCCCGCCGCCCGGACGCCGGGTGGAGCGCCCACCTGGTCGACCGCCTCGGGCTCGCCGGGCTGGAGCACCGGCTCCCGGGTGAGCTGTCCGGTGGCCAGGCGCAGCGCGTCGCGATCGCCCGCGCGCTCGTCGCGCGGCCCTCCATCGTGTTCGCCGACGAGCCGACCGGCGCCCTGGACGCCCGGACCGGCCGCCAGGTGCTCCACCTCTTCCTCGACGTCGCCCGCGAGTTCGGCCAGACGCTCGTCGTGGTCACCCACGACGCCGGCGTCGCCGCCGCCACCGGCGAGGTGGTGCTGCTGGCCGACGGCCGGGTCGCCGACCGGATGCACGCCCCCAGCGACGAGCAGGTCGCGGCACGGCTGCTGGAGCTGGGCCGGTGAGCGCGACGACGTACCCCTCCGACCTGCGCGCGCTCGCGCTCGCGTCCGCCCGCGCCCACCGGGCCGACCTCGGCGGGACCTTCGTCGTGCTCGCCGCGGCCGGCGCGGTCACCAGCCTGACCGGTGCGCTCGTGGAGTCCGGCGTCCGGGCCGAGGGAGGCGGGGCGCTCGTCGCCCTTGCCTCCTCGTTCGCCGGGACGGCTCTCGTCGTCACGCTCCTGGTCGTCACCTCGACGGTGAGCCTCGCGCTCAGGCAGCGTCGCCGCGAGCTCGCCCTCCTCCGCGCCGTCGGCGCGACCGCGGGACAGGTGCGCCGGCTGGTCTCCCTCGAGACCGCCGCCGTGACGCTCGCCGCGGTCCCGCTCGGGGCGGTCCCGGCGCTGTGGGGACCGCGCCTGCTGACGCCCCTGCTCGAGCACGCGGGCATGGTCCCCGCCGGGTTCGAGACGAGCCTGTCGCCGCTGCCCGTCGTCGTCGCCGTCCTGCTGGTCCTTCCGGTGGCGGCCCTCGCCGGGCGGTTCGCCACGCGCGAGGTGCTGGCCACCCCGCCGACGGCCGCGGTGCGCTCGAGCGCCGTCGAGGCCGACGGCATCGGCAGGCTGCGCAAGGCCTCCGCGGTCGGCCTCGCCCTCAGCGGCCTCGCCTCGGCGCTCACCCCCCTGCTCGTGCCCGGAACCGCCGGAGCGGCGGCGGCCGGTACGTCGGCGCTGCTGCTCGTCGGGGCGTCCGCCTGCGCCGGCCCGGCGCTCGTGCGCGCCGCGTTCGGCGTCGGCCGCCGGCTCACGGGAGGCGGGAGCCCCAGCACGCGCCTCGCGCTGGCCAACGTGCACGGCTTCTCCCGCCGGATGACGGCGGTCGTGGTCCCGCTCGGCCTGGTGATCAGCCTCGGCACGATGTCGGCGGGCGCC
>NZ_JBHLXH010000001.1:2315476-2358270 GCF_042432345.1 Nocardioides zeicaulis
CGCCGACCGGACGATCGAGCGGGCCGCGCACGACCAGCTCACGGCCGCGGTCGGTGCGGACGTGGTGGCCACTCCCCGCTCCGGCGCGACCCCGCAGGCCGTCGACGTGATCCGCGACCAGCCGGGCGTCGCCCGGGCCACCACGCTCGGCGCGGTCCCTGCCCGCGTCCGGACCGACGACGAGCTGCCCGGCGCGCTGGGCTGGGAGGCCGCGCAGCTGCTCGTCGTGGACCCCGCTGCGTGGGGCTCGCTCGTGGATCCCGGCCTCCGCGCCGGGTCGGCCGCCGCCCTGGCGCGCCCGGGCACCATCGCGCTGAGCCGCGACGCCGCGCTCGAGGCGGGCGCCCACCTCGGCCAGCGCCTGACGCTGCGCGCGGGCGGCGCGGACCGCGTCGTGCGGGTCGTCGCGACGTACGACCGCGGCCTCGGGCTCGGCCCCTACGTCGTCGGTCCGGCCACCGCCGCGGCCACCGGCGTCGCCGTCCCGGTGCGCGACGTGCTGGTCCGCGCCGACGCCGGCACCGCCCCCGCCCGGCTGCGCGACGCCCTGGCGGCGACGCTCGGCCCGCGGTGGCAGGTCGTCGAGGCGAGCACCTGGACGGCCGCGGCGAGCAGCCCGGACGCCGCCGGCCAGCGTCTCTCGACGGTGCTGCTGCTCCTCCTGCTGTCCTTCGTGGCGCTGGGTGCGGCGAACGCCCTTGTGCTCTCCGTCCGCAACCGGCGCGAGGAGCTGGCGCTGCTCCACCGGACCGGCGCCACGCGGCGGCAGCTCGTGCGGATGCTGGCGACCGAGGCGCTGGTCTGCGCCGGTCTCGCGTGGCTGGTGGGCACCCTCACCGTCCTGCCCGCCGTCGTCGCCATGCAGCTCGGCCTGCTCGGCGGGCTCGCCGCTCCGGCGCTCCCCGTCCTCACCTGGGCGGGGCTGTCGCTCGCCGCGTTGCTCCTCTCCGTGGGGACGTCGGTGGCGGCGGTCACCGCCGTGACCCGTGTCCCTGCCCCGCCCGCCCGGCGCGTCACCCCGCTGCCCGCCACCGCCTGAGACCACCAGCTCAGATCCACGTCCGGGGCCGCCGACCCGGCGGCCGTCGCTCCGAACACCCGCAACCGAAGGAGGACCCCGTGTCCCGTCGCCTCACCCACCTGCTGACCGCCGCCTGCCTCGGCACCGCCGCACTGTCCGTCCCCACCACTGCCGCCACAGCCCGCCCCGCCGCGAGCGAGGAGGTCAGGACCTCCCCCGAGGGGGATGCCACCGTCCAGGAGCGGCTGGACCGGCTCGTGGCCGACACCGGCGTGCCCGGCGCGATCGCGACGGTCCGCGACGCCCGCGGCCGCGTGCGCACTTACGTCGCCGGCACCGCCCGGATCGGCACCGACGCACCCGTCGACCCGCGCTCGCGGGTCCGCATCGCGAGCAACACCAAGATGTTCACCGCCACGGTGGTCCTGCAGCTGGTCGAGGAGGGCCTGGTGGACCTCGACGCACCCGTCGAGCGCTACCTGCCCGGTGTGGTCCGCGGGTCCGGCAACGACGGGCGCGACATCACCGTCCGCGAGCTGCTGCAGCAGCGCAGCGGGCTGCCCGACTACGACTCGCTGGTCGTCGCCGCCGGTGGCTCGCTGTCGGCGGTGAGGCACACCTACTTCGAGCCCCGCGAGCTGCTCGACGCCGCGCTCGCCGAGCCGCCGCACTTCCGTCCGGGGTCCCGGTGGGAGTACAGCAACACCAACTACGTCGTCCTCGGCCTGCTCGTGCAGAGGGTCACCGGACGCCCCGTCTCGGAGGAGATCACCCGCCGGGTCGTCCGACCGCTCCGCCTCCGCGACACGTACTGGCCCGGCGTCGGGGAGCAGCGGCTGCGCGGCCCGCACCCCCGCGGCTACCTGGCCGACGCCCCGGGGGAGCCCTGGCAGGACAGCACGGTGATGGACCCATCCCTGGGCTGGGCGGCCGGTCAGCTCGTGTCGACGCCGGCCGACCTGGGCCGCTTCATGCAGGGACTGCTCGGCGGCGAGCTGCTGCCGGGCGACCTGCTGCAGCAGATGATGCGAGGCGTCCGGGCTCCCGGCTTCGACGCCGACCCCGGCTGGCGCTACGGCCTCGGGCTGGCCTCGCACCACCTCGGCTGCGGGGTGACCGCGTGGGGCCACGGCGGCGACATCCAGGGGTTCGAGACCCGCAACCTCGCCACCGCGGACGGCCGGTGGGCGGTCGTCACGGTCACCGCGCTGCCCACGAGCCTGGACGTGGTCGCCGAGGTGAGCGACTCCGTCGAGGACCTGGTCTGCGCCTCCTGAGCCGGGCCGGAGATGCCAGAAGGGCCCCGACCTGAGGTCGGGGCCCTTCCGTGTCCTGCGCGCCTGTAGGGATTCGAACCCCAAACCTTCTGATCCGTAGTCAGATGCTCTATCCGTTGAGCTACAGGCGCATGTCGTCGGCAGCGCGGTGCGTTGCGTGGACTCGACGAGGATAGCCGACGCACTCCGGAGCGGCGAAATCAGGCCCACCCCTCAGTCGGTCACGGCCTCCGTGACGTGCCCTAGGGTGCCTAGCACCCGCACCGCGGCGGGTCGCTCCGCCGCAGAAGGAGAGGCACCGCGATGGCAGATCTCGAGGCAGTCATGGACGAGGCCGGGCTCACGAACCCCCGCGTGCGCGCGTTCGTGGTGGAGTACGCCGAGCTCACCGGAGCCGCGCGCGTCGAGGTGATCAACGCCTCCGACGACGCCCGCCTGCTCGAGGAGGCGGTGGCCGCCGGCGAGCTCGAGGAGGTCGGCGAGGGCCGCTACTACTCCCGCAGCTACCACAAGGACACCGCCCGCTCCGAGGAGCGCACCGTCGTCGCCACGAGCGACGAGAAGGACCGCGGCGTCTACAACAACTGGCGCCCCACGTCGGAGATGAAGCCGCTCCTCCACGAGCGGATGCGCGGCGCGTCGGAGGGGAGGACGATGTACGTCGTCCCCTACCTGATGGCCCCGCCCGGCAACCCGCTCGCCCCGTGGGCGGCCGGGGTCGAGCTCACCGACACCCGCACCGTCGTGCTCCACATGATCAGGATGGCGCGCGTCGGCGTGCAGCACGTCAACGACCTCGAGGACCCCGACTCCTTCGTCCGGGCGGTCCACGTCACCGGCGACCTCGAGCACCTCGGCCAGGGCACGGCCGACGACCAGCGCTGGTTCGTCACGGTCGCCGACGAGCGCACGATCCTCCACTTCGGCTCCTCCTACGGCGGCAACGCGCTGCTCGGGAAGATCGCCCACGGCCTGCGTCAGGGGGCCTACGACGGCTGGGCGAGCCGGAAGTTCCTCGCCGAGCAGTACATGCTCATCGGGATCCACGATAAGGAGACGGGCCGGACCTACCACGTCTGCGGTGGCTTCCCGAGCGCCTCGGGCAAGACCAACCTGGCGATGATGGCCGCCCCCGACGCGCTCGGCGAGCGCTACCACGTGTCGTTCTACGGCGACGACATCGCGTGGCTGTGGGTCGACGAGGACACCGGCCGGTTGATGGGCATGAACCCGGAGTACGGCGTCTTCGGCGTCGCCAAGGACACCAACGAGCGCACCAACCCCAACGCACTCGCCTCCGTCGGCGAGGGCACCGACTGCATCTTCACCAACGTCGCCCACAACCCGACGACCGGCGAGGTGTGGTGGGAGGGGCGCACGGAGGAGAAGCCGCGGGACCGCCGCGGCTGGCTCGACTGGACGGGCTCGCCCGTCGCGGACCGCAAGGACGACGACACGGCCCCGTGGGCGCACCCCAACAGCCGGTTCACCACGACCCTGGCCAACGTCCCCAACATCGCTCCCGACTACGACGCTCCCGCAGGAGTGCCGATCGATGCGATCATCTTCGGCGGCCGCACGCGCGACCGCGAGCCGCTGATCCGGGCGATCACCGACCTCGCCGAGGGCGTCTACGACGGCCTCACCCTGGGTGCCGAGGCGACGTCGGCGGCGGAGGGCAAGGAGGGGGTGCTGCGCTACGACCCGATGTCCAACCGCCCGTTCATGGCCTACGGCGAGGGCGACTACGCCCGGCACTACCTCGACGTGGTCGGCGCCGCGACCGACCAGCCGATCTTCGCCCACGTCAACTGGTTCCAGCGCGACGCCGAGGACGGCCACTTCCTGTGGCCCGGCTACCGCGACAACCTGCGCCCGCTGCTGTGGCTGCTCCGGCTGCGTGACGGCGAGGTGCAGGGCCGGCGCACGGCCGTCGGCATCGTGCCCACCGAGGACGAGCTCGACCTGACCGGCATGGACGTGCCGGCCGAGGACCTCCAGCGGATCCTGTCCATCGACAAGGAGCGGTGGCAGCAGGAGATGGGCTTCCGCGAGGAGCACCTGGCCCAGTTCGACCGGATGCCGGAGGAGATCTGGGAGGCCCACCGCAGGGTCGCGGCCGACCTCGAGCAGGAGGACTGATTCCGCTCCGCCGACCGCGCGGCGTCGTTACCCTGCTGTGGTGACCAGTGACCAGCCTGAGGACCGTCCGAGGGCGGAGCGTGCCGACCTCGTGCGGGGCACGACCGCGCTCGCGCTGCCCTTCGGCGTGGTCGCCGGCCTGGGCCTGCTCACGGTGCTCCTCCCGCCCTACGAGCGTCCGTGGTGGGTGGCCGGCCTCGCCGCGCTCTGCCTGGCCGCGTCCGCCGCGGTCTTCGTCGCCAGCCGGCGGCGGGGCGGGACGACCTGGCTCGCGCCGCTCGCGGCGTACCTCCTGTTCCCTTACGCCGGACTCATCAACGACGCCGCCGGCGCGGCTCGCGGGGGCTCGTCGTCGGGGATGACGGTGCTGCTCCTGCTGCCCGTCCTCTGGCTCGCGCTCACCGGCACGCCCCGTCAGCTCTGGGTCGCCAGCGGTCTCTCGGTGGTCACGCTGGCCCTGCCGGTCGTCGTCGTCGGTCCGCCCGACTACGTGGTCGGCGACTGGCGCCGCACGGTCATGTGGGCCGCGGTCGCGGCGATCGTCGCACCCGTCCTGCAGCGCATCGTGCTCGACCTGGCGCGGCAGACCCGCCGGGCCCGCACCGCCACGGCGCGCGTCGAGCGGCTCTTCGAGGACGCCCCGCACGGCGTGGCCCTCCTCGACTCCACCGGCACGGTCGTGCGGGTGAACATCTCCATGGCCGTCATCGTCGGGCTCGACCCGCCCGACATGGTCGGGCACCACCTCGGCGCCTTCGAGACGCCGGGCGAGGACCGCATCGCCGACCACCTCGGCCGCGTCGCGCAGGTCGCGCGCGGTGAGTCGATGGAGACCGAGTGCCGGCTGCGCGACTCCGGCGGCAACGACGTCCACGTCGCGCTGAGCAGCACCGTGGTGCCCGATCCCGAGCTCGGCCGGATGACCATGGTCAACGTCGTCGACATCTCCGACCGGCGCCGCTACCTCGACCGCCTGGCCCACCTCGCCGACCACGACGTGCTCACGGGGCTGGCCAACCGCCGCCGGTTCGAGAGCGAGCTCGAGCGACACCTCGAGCGCTGCCAGCGCCTCGGCGAGTCCGGTGCGCTGCTGCTGCTCGACCTCGACAACTTCAAGCAGGTCAACGACACGCTCGGGCACAACGCCGGTGACCAGCTCCTCATCACCATCGCCGGCCTCCTGCGCCGCTCGATCCGCAGCACCGACGTGGTCGCCCGCCTCGGCGGCGACGAGTTCGCCGTCCTGCTGCCCGACGCCGACCAGGACGGCGCACGCCGCGTGGCCGAGCTCGTGGTGGAGCGCATCGCCGGGCACGCCGCCACCCTCGACGGTGTCGCCCGCCGCGTCACCGCCAGCGTCGGCGCGGTCACCTTCCGCGCCGCGTCCGAGCACGCCTCCGACGTCCTCGCGCTGGCCGACATGACGATGTACGACGCCAAGGAGGCCGGGCGCAACCAGGTCACCGTCCTCTCCGAGGGCGACCTGCGCGGCCCGCGCGCCGCGGCCCGGCTGCACTGGCAGAGCCGCATCGAGGAGGCGCTCGAGCACGACCGCTTCGAGCTGCACCTCCAGCCGATCATGGACATCGCCACCGGCCGCATCAGCTCGGCGGAGGTGCTGTTGCGCCTGCGCGAGGACGACGAGCTGGTGCCGCCGTCGCGCTTCGTCTACATCGCCGAGCGCGCCGGGCTGATGCCGCAGGTGGACGCCTGGGTGGTCGACCACAGCCTCGAGCTGCTCGCCCGGCTGCGTCGCGACCACGACCCCGACTTCCGTCTCGAGGTCAACCTGTCCGGCCACTCGATCGGCAAGCCCGAGATCGAGCGCGCGATCATCGACGCGCTCGCGCGCCACGAGGTCGACCCGGCCGCGCTGATCCTGGAGATCACCGAGACCGCCGCAGTCGCCGACGTGGCGCTGGCGCGTGACTTCGCGGCCCGGATGACGAGCCTGGGCTGCGCGTTCGCCCTCGACGACTTCGGCGCCGGCTTCGGGTCCTTCTACTACCTCAAGCACCTCTTCTTCGACTACGTGAAGATCGACGGCGAGTTCGTCGCCCACGTCCACGAGTCGTCGGTCGACCGCACGATCATGCGCTCGATCGTCGGGATCGCCCGCGACCTCGGCAAGCGGACCGTCGCCGAGTTCGTCTCCGACCCGGCGATCCTGCGGGTCTGCGAGGAGGAGGGCGTCGACCTCGCGCAGGGCTACCTCGTCGGGCGCCCGGCGGCCTACGACGCCTTCGTCGCCGAGTTCCTGGCGCCCTCGGCGCCCGCCTCTTCGCGCGCCGTCTGACCCCCGTCCCGAGAGGTCTCGCAAGGACCCAACCGGGCCTCGGAAGAACCCACTTGCGCCTCGAAAAAGCCCAAGGAATAGGGGTTTCCGGGCCATCGAGACGCAGGTCACACGTCTGTGATCGATCCAATAGGTGGCCCTCACGGCACCGGTTAGCGTCCGGCGCAAGTCGCCGACAACGAGGCCGCGCGAACCACCCGCGACGAACGCTGAAGGATCCGGTCATGACCGCAACGATCGACACGCAGACGCCCGAGCACGAGGGCACCGCGCCCACCACGCACGCAGGCATCCTGGCCTGGGTCGCGGAGGTCGCCGAGCTCACCCAGCCCGACCACGTCCACTGGTGCACCGGCTCCGACGAGGAGTGGGAGCAGCTCACCGCAGCCCTCGAGGCGACCGGCACCTTCACCCGGCTCAACCCCGAGGTGATGCCGAACTCGTTCCACGCCGCCTCCGACCCCACCGACGTGGCGCGTGTCGAGGACCGCACCTACATCTGCTCGGTCGAGGAGCGCGACGCCGGCCCCACCAACAACTGGATGGCGCCGGAGAAGATGAAGGACCTCATGCGCGGGCTCTACGCCGGCTGCATGAAGGGCCGCACGATGTACGTCATCCCGTTCGTGATGGGGCACCTGGACGCCGAGAAGCCGATGTTCGGCGTCGAGGTCACCGACTCGGCCTACGTCACCGTCTCGATGCGCGTCATGGCCCGCATGGGCACCGAGGTGCTGCGCCGGATCGAGGAGCTCGCCGACGCCGGCCAGGACCCGCAGTGGGTGCCGGCCCTCCACTCGGTGGGCATGCCGCTCGAGCCGGGCCAGGACGACGTCGCGTGGCCGTGCAACGACACCAAGTACATCGTCCAGTTCCCCGAGGAGCGGATGATCTGGTCCTTCGGCTCCGGCTACGGCGGCAACGCCCTCCTCGGCAAGAAGTGCTACGCGCTGCGGATCGCCTCGGTGATGGCGCGCGACGAGGGCTGGCTGGCCGAGCACATGCTCATCCTCAAGCTCACCTCGCCTCAGGGCGTGACCAAGTACGTCGCCGCGGCCTTCCCGAGCGCCTGCGGCAAGACCAACCTGGCGATGCTTAAGCCCACCATCCCCGGCTGGAACGTCGAGGCCATCGGCGACGACATCGCCTGGATGCGCGTCGGTGAGGACGGCCGCCTGTGGGCGGTCAACCCCGAGTACGGCTTCTTCGGTGTCGCGCCCGGCACCAACGAGCACACCAACCCCTACGCGATGGAGACCATCCGCAAGGGCAACTCGGTGTTCACCAATGTCGCACTGACCCCCGACGGCAACGTGTGGTGGGAGGGCCTGGAGAACACCCCGGCCCAGGCCACCAGCTGGAAGGGCGAGCCCTGGACGCCGGAGTCCGACGAGCTCTCCAGCCACGCCAACAGCCGCTACTGCACCCCCATCAAGCAGTGCTCGATCCTCGCCGCCGAGTACGACGACCCGCGCGGTGTGCCGATCGACGCGATCCTCTTCGGCGGCCGTCGCAAGACGACGATCCCGCTCGTCACCGAGGCACGTGACTGGAACCACGGCACCTTCATGGGTGCCACGCTCTCCTCGGAGACCACCGCGGCCGCCGTGGGCGCCGTCGGCGTGGTGCGCCGCGACCCGATGGCGATGCTGCCCTTCATCGGCTACAACGCCGGCGACTACTTCAGCCACTGGATCGCCATGGGCAAGGACCACGACGCGGCCAAGCTGCCGAAGATCTTCTACGTCAACTGGTTCCGCCGCGACGACGAGGGCGGCTTCCTCTGGCCGGGCTTCGGCGAGAACAGCCGCGTGCTGAAGTGGGTCATCGAGCGCATCGACGGCCAGGCCGCCGCGGTCGAGACCCCGATCGGGCACGTCCCGGCCCCTGGCTCCCTCGACATCGAGGGCCTCGACGTCACCGACGAGCAGCTCGCCCAGGCGCTCGCGGTCGACGCCGACGAGTGGAAGGCCGAGATCCCGCAGATCGAGGAGTGGTTCGCGAAGTTCGGCGACGACCTGCCGGCCGTGCTGTGGAGCGAGCTCGACACGCTCAAGGCGCGCCTGGACGCCTGAGCCGTCCCGACGCCCAGCGACCCGTCCCCGTCAGGGGCCGGGTCGCTGTCGTTCCCGGGAGACCAGTGGGACCCGTGTGGCACCATCCTCCCCAGGGGTCAGCGGGGGGAGTGGAGGTGAGTCATGCCCTTGGGGCAGCACGAGCGCGCCGTCTTCGAGGAGAGGTCTGCGCCGCTCTACGAGGAGATCGTGACCTCCGGTGGCATCAGCGCCACCGACCGCCGCATCGGCAGGCGGGGTGAGCTGCACGAGGCCTTCGAGCTCCTCGTCGAGGTCGGCCTCGTCGTCCGCAGCGACGACGGCACGTCGTGGCGCGCCGTGGACCCGGCAGCGGTGCAGGCCCGCGTGGTCGCCCCGCTCGGCCAGCAGGGCGCCCAGCTGATCGCGGAGTCCGCGCACTGGGCCCAGGCCTTCAGCTCCCTCTCCCACGCCTGGCGCCGCTCACCGAGCGCCGTCGGGGGACCGTTCACCGAGATCCGGGGGGCCACGACGATCCGCACCTTCCTCGAGTCGATGGTCGCCGACTCCGAGGAGGAGCTGCTCAGCGCGCAGCCGCAGGACCGGCGCGGGGTCAAGCAGCTCGCGGAGGTCTCGGCGCGCGAGATCGCGCTGCTCAAGCGGGGCGTCCGGATGCGCACGCTCTACCAGCACGCCGCGCGCCGCGGCACCGACACCCGCAAGTACGTCGCCGCCGTGACCGCCGCGGGCGCGGAGGTGCGCACCCTCGACGAGTTCTTCAACCGCTTGATCGTCGTCGACCGCCGGATCGCGGTCATCCCGAGCCACGAGGGCCTCGACGTCGCGATGGTGATCAGCGAGCGCTCGATGGTCGGCTACCTCGTCGACATGTTCGAGCGGCACTGGGAGCGCGCGCGGCCCTTCACCAGCAGCGAGAGCTCCCTGATGCGCGACATCGCGGCCGAGCAGCGGGCGATGACGATCCGGATGCTGCTCGAGGGCCGTGCCGACCCGGCGGGCGCCAAGCGGCTCGGCGTCAGCCCGCGCACGTACGCCGCCTACGTCGCCGACCTCAAGAGCGAGTTCGAGGTCGAGACCCGCTTCCAGCTCGGCTACGAGATGGGCAAGCGGGGGATCTCCGGCCGCGAGGCCGACGAGTCGACGACCTGAGGCTCAGCCCGGGCCCGCGGCGTCCGGACAAGGATCGAGGGCAGCAGCTCGGGTGAGCTGCTGCCCTCGAATGCCGAGACGGGCCTGTGGGGGAGGCCAGTCGGACCAGACTCGTGGGGGGTTGAGGGGGTCCGTGTCTCGGCTCTTCACTGCGTGCCCATCATGGCACGTCGGTCAGCGGGGAACCTTGATCTTCGTGCCCCAGCTGTAGTCGGCGTTGGCGGGAGCGGTCCCGAGACCGACGATTCCGGTGCCCAGGGCGGCCACGAGGACAGCGGCTGCGATGCGGCGGACTGGGGTCATGTTGGCTTTCACCTCGTTGTCATGTGTCACAGGGGATGACCGTCCCATCATCGCGCAGGTCGTCGGACCGCGTCATGGGCATGCGTCTGCAGGTCTGTGCATTGCACGATCTTGCAGAAGCGGGCGCGCGCACGCGGATCGGCCCCCTGCGGGCAGGGGGCCGATCACGGGGCGGAGGCGGAGGGATTTGAACCCTCGATGGGGTTTTAGCCCCAAACCCGCTTAGCAGGCGGGCGCCATAGACCGGACTAGGCGACGCCTCCATGCCCGGCGCAGGCCGGGCGCTGTGAAGGGTACAAGGCTCGGCGCCGCTGCGCCGAATCTGGTCACAACTTGCGCAGACCGTGTCCGCGCTGCAGGTGCTGCTGGACGTCGCGGACGAACGACTCGCGGTCCACGGCCAGCATCTCGACCGGGATCGTGGTCGTGCGGCCGTCGCGCAGCCGCAGCACGAGGACGGGCGCGTCGGCGACCGTGGTGGTCACGGCGTCCTCGACGTCCTTCCACCGGCCGGCGGCCGTGCCGACCCCGCGGACCCACTGGACCCGGTAGCCCTCGGCGGTCAACCGGGCCACCCACCCCTTCTCGCGCCAGAGCCACCACGTCGCCGCCAGCACCACGACGGTCAGCCCCACCGGCACCAGCAGCAGGACGGTGTGGAGGTCGATCACGGCTATCGCGAGCGTGCAGGCCAGGATCAGCACCGCCACCGCGACCAGCACCAGGCCCAGCAGGCGGGCCGCGACGGCGGGGGCGAGGCGGTAGACGGTCGTCGAGTCGGTCGGCACGGAGCCGATTTTCCCACGCGCGCCCGCGTGTCGGTGCGCACGGGTCGGCCGCCGGGAGCGGCCGGTAGAGTCCGCTGCTGTACGGCGTCCCGGCGCCGTGCGAGGAGAGGTGCCGGAGCGGCCGATCGGAACCGCCTTGAAAGCGGTCGTAGGGAGACCTACCGCGGGTTCGAATCCCGCCCTCTCTGCTGAGTCCACCGCTCCGCGGTGGACTCACCAGAGACGGTGTGCACGCGGACGCGCGTGCGCCCCCACGGATAGGGTCGCTGGCGTGACGACCTGGTTCGAGTCCGGTGCCGACGCCTCCGCCCGCCTGGCGGCGGTGGGCTACCTCGCCGACGACGCCACGGCGCTGACGGCGTACCTCGCGGGCGCGCTCGAGAAGCCCCTGCTGGTCGAGGGGCCCGCGGGCGTCGGCAAGACCGAGCTGGCCAAGGCGGTCGCCCGCGCGACGGGCGCGGAGCTGGTGCGGCTGCAGTGCTACGAGGGCCTCGACGAGGCGCGGGCGCTCTACGAGTGGAACTACAAGAAGCAGCTGCTGCGGATCCAGGCCAGCGGCGGGGACGCGTCGTGGAGCGAGACCCACGACGACATCTTCAGCGAGGAGTTCCTGCTCACCCGCCCGCTCCTCGGCGCGATCCGGCGCGAGGACCCGACGGTGCTGCTGGTCGACGAGGTCGACAAGACCGACGTCGAGGTGGAGGGACTGCTGCTGGAGGTGCTCAGCGACTTCCAGGTCACCATCCCCGAGCTCGGCACGGTCACTGCGACGCGGCGTCCCTTCGTCGTCCTCACCTCCAACGCCACGCGCGAGCTGTCGGAGGCGGTCAAGCGCCGCTGCCTGTTCCTGCACCTGGGCTACCCCGACGCCGAGCGCGAGCGCGAGATCGTCCTGGGGCAGGTGCCGGGCCTCGACGACCGGGTCGCGGCGCAGCTGGTCGACGTCGTGGTGCGCCTGCGCGAGCTGGAGCTGAAGAAGGCGCCGTCCCTCGCGGAGTCCGTCGACTGGGCCCGGACGCTGGTCGCGCTACAGGTCGGCGACCTCGACGAGGCCACCGTCGCGCGCACGCTCGGGGTGCTGCTCAAGCACGCCTCCGACCAGGAGCGGGCGGTGCGCGAGCTCAAGCTGGCCTCGCGGTGACCGGGAGGGGCGCGTGAGCCTGCTCGACACCCACCTCGACTTCGTGGAGGCGCTGCGCTCCGCGGGGCTGTCGGTGTCGCTCGCCGAGGGGCTCGACGCCATCGCCGCGCTGGAGCGGGTCAGCTGGCACGACCGTGAGACCGTGCGGGCGGCCTATGCCGCGACCCTGGTCAAGCGGCACCCGCAGCGGGTCACCTTCGACGCCGTCTTCGACGTCTACTACCCGCGCCTGGTGGGCGAGGGCGTGCGGGCCGCGGCCGGTGACGGCGCGTCGGCGGCCGCCGAGCCGTCGGCGTCGCCCGTGCGTGACACCGGTGCCGACCTCGCCCGCTTCCGCGACGCGCTGGCCGAGGCGCTCGAGGCGGGCGAGGGCGAGGCGCTCCAGGACCTCGCTGCGGAGGCGGTCGGCCGCTTCGGCGCCATGCCGGGCCGCGGACCCGGCCTGTCGAGCTGGTCGGCCTACACCGCGCTCCAGCGCGTCGCGCCGGCCGAGCTGCTCGACCTGCTGGTGCGTGGGCTCCTCGCGCAGGGTCTCGACGCCGAGCGCGCGCAGCAGGTCGCCGGCCGCCGCGTCGGGGACTTCACGCGCCTCGTCGAGGGCGACGCCCGCCGGCGGATCGCGGAGGAGAAAGGGGCCGCCCACGTGGTGCGGTCCACCGTGCGTCCCACCATCGACCGCCTCGACTTCCTCGCCGCGCGTCGCAGCGACCTCGAGGAGATGCGCCGCGAGGTCTACCCCCTCGCCCGTCGCCTCGCCGCCCGGCTGGCCAAGGAGCAGCACGCGCGGCGGCGCGGCCCGCTCGACGTACGCCGCACCGTGCGCGCCTCGATCGCCACCGGCGGCGTGCCGCTGACCACCCACCACCGGCCGCGCCGCCCGCACCGCACCGACCTCGTGGTGCTGTGCGACGTCAGCGGCTCGGTGGCGAGCTTCGCGCAGTTCACCCTGCTGCTGGTCTACGCGCTGCGCGAGGCCTTCGGCGGCGTGCGTGCCTTCACCTTCGTCGACGACGTGGTCGAGGTCAGCGACCGCTTCCGGCCGGGGGCCGACGTGGTCGAGGTGATGGAGGGTCTCGCCGCGAGCATCGCCCAGGCGTCGATGTGGGGCCGCACCAACTACGGCCGCGCCCTCACGCGGTTCGCCGAGGAGCACGGCGACGCGGTGGGCCCGCGCACCTCGCTGCTCGTGCTCGGCGACGCCCGGTCCAACCACAGCAGCCTCGCCCTGCCCGTGCTTGGCGACCTGGTCGACCGGTCGCGTCACGCCTGGTGGCTCAACCCCGAGCACCCGCGCCACTGGGGCACCGGCGACAGCGCCGCCGACCGCTACGGCGAGCTGCTGCCCATGCTCGAGTGCCGCAACCTCGCCCAGCTCGGCGAGTTCGTCCACGGCATCCTCTGACGCCCGCTCCTCCGTCGCCCCGCCCCGCCCGCCGCGCCCCTAGATACCGAGGGCGGGGGCGGGGCCTGGTGGCAGGTGGGTCAGCCGGCGAGGTAGCCGAGCTGCTGGAGGCGGGCGATCTCCGCCCGCAGCTCGGGGTGGCCGGCACCGTCGGCGGCGCGGGCCCCGGCGACGTACGGGTGGCCGTCGCGGGTCTCCCCGCCGTCGAAGACCACCGTCAGGCGGTGGGGGACGCCGGCGTTGATCAGCGAACCGAGCAGCACGACGGGGTCGGAGCGGTCCTCCAGCGACAGCACGCGCGTGGACGCGGGGATCCGCGGGACCTGGGCCGACGGGGAGCCCGCCGTGACGACCTGGTCGACGACGAAGCGCTCCGAGCCAGAGCCGGCCGCGATCTCGGCGGCGAGGGAGCCGCCGGCGGCGACGCCCACCAGCATGACGCGGGGGTCGTCGTCCTCGTCCGCGAGCGCCTTCTCGATCGCGCGCACCACCTGCGCGGCCGAGGTCGACGGGTCGGCGCCGACCAGGCGCAGGCGGCCGGTGTCGGGACCGGGGGTGCCGGGCAGGTAGGCGATGTAGCGGCCGGCGCCGACGCGCTGCACGCTGATCCGGCGGTCCTCGGCGACCAGCGTCGCCATCAGCTCCTCGAGGGAGCGCGGGGCACGGCCGCTGCCGGACGCGACCTCGGGGGAGGGCTCCTCGGTCTCGACGAACGAGCCGGCCGAGTCGCGGAAGGCCGACACCGCGTCGGTGGGGAAGGGGTCCACGCCGATCGCGCGCAGCCCGCCGCGGGCGGCGTGGGCGCCGCGGTCGGAGGCGAGCGCGCCGGCCGTCAGCAGCGAGCGCATGTGGAGGCCGTCGAGCAGCCCGCCGCCGCCGGAGAGGTGGTCCATCAGGTCGGGGTTGCTCTCGGCCAGCTCGCTGAGGTAGGCCGTGACGCCGTCGCGGTCGAGCGCGTCGGTCTCGATCAGCCCGGCGTTGACGATCGCGCCGCCGAGGGCGACCTCGGGTGCGAGATAGCCGATCGCGCGCCCGGCGATCGAGCCGAGCGTCTGGTAGGCGGCCTGCTGGAGCTCGTCGATCCACCGGTAGGTCAGCACCGTCGCGCGTACGACGAGGGCGTCGGCGTCGAGCTCCACCGAGCGGGTCAGCAGGCCGTGCTTGCCCGTCGTCGCGGCCCGGACGTCCTCCTCGGCCTGCCCCCAGGTGGCGCGGGACAGCTCGCCGGTGTCGACGACGTCGTCGTCGGTGAGGATCTCCGCGCCGAGGCGGGCGCGGGAGCGCATCTCGTTGCCGGTGGAGTCGAACAGGTCGGCCAGCGCCAGCATCTGCTCGTACTTGTCCGCGGCGACCGAGGCGGACGCCGACGGCGGGGCGGGAGTGCCGGACCCGGCCGCGCCGGGTCCGTCGGCGTCAGGGCGCCGGGGGATCTCGAGGTCGCTCATGCAGGGGTCCCTGGGGCATCGGGGGCGGGGGTGGGGAGGTACGGGGTGGGGTGGAGGGCGGGGTGAGGGGTGGGACGGGTGGGACGGAGGGTCACGCGGTCACCTGGGCGAGCACGGGGGCGAGCTCGGTGGCGAGGTCGTCGGGGTCGACGAGGCGCACGGTGACGCGGGCGCCGTCGTCGTGGTGGGGGGTGAGGGAGTGCCAGCCGTCGCGCAGCAGCACCCAGGACACGACGCCCACGGAGGTGGTGGCGTGCTGGCCCACCTCGGCGGCGAGGATCCGGAGCCGGCCGCGACCCTCCGCGTGGACCGCGGAGATCGCGGCGGCCGCCTCGACCTCGCCGACGGGGCCACCGTCGGCCACCACGTCGCCGTCGGCCTGGGCGACGAGCACCGGCACGAGGTCGGAGCGCCCTGCGCGCAGCGCCTCGCCCACGGAGTCGGCCACGGCGTAGGGGACGTCGAGCAGCGCGGGCACGGACGACGCGGAGAGGGCGAGGTCCTCGGGGACGGCCGTGACCCGGGCCAGCTCGGCGGTCCACTGGTCGACGGGGAACCATGCGAGCTCGAACACGATGCCGTCGCAGGTGGAGAGGCTGGCGACGGCGCCGCCGCTCTGGCGGTGCCAGGCCTTGACCTGCGTCGAGCCGGCCGCCACGTCGATGTCGAGGGCGAGCCGCGGCGTCGCGAGCAGCCCGACGGCGCCGACGAGGCCCGGGTCGGCGCCGTCGTCGTCGACGAGGCCGCGGCGTCGCAGCGTCTCGTGGGGGTCGTGCAGCCCGGACAGGGCCTCGGCGTAGGCCTCGTCCTCGACGGAGCCGCGGCTCTGCCCGAGCCGGCCCGACAACGCGCCGGCAGGAGCACCGGCGCCCGCGTCGGCCCCGGGGAGGTCGAAGGGGAGGGGCGCGTCGCCGGCGAGCTCGGCCACCACCCGCAGCTCGGGGAGCGTGAGGGCCAGCCGGCGTGCCATCTGGTCGAGGAAGGTCGCCGCGGGAGGGGGCGGCGTGGTCAGGTCGATGGTCACCATGTCAGAGTCCCGGGAGCTCGACGGTCAGCCAGTCGCGGTGGCCGGCCGGGGGCGGGTCGAAGCCGAGCAGCACCGCGTCGGCGCCGTCGGGCGGCGCGGGCGAGCCGTCGGCGAGGGGCGTGGCCTCGGAGGCGCGGGTGCGGGCGTCCTCCACGAGCGAGGTGGCCTTGCGCGCCCGCGTGGCGATCGCGTCCTTGCGGGTGTCGACCTCACCGAGGTGGCGGGCGAGCGACTCGGCGGCGACCTCGTGCTGGGCGGCCACGGCGCGCAGGTGGCCGGCCCGCTCGCGGATCCGCTCGCGCATCGCCTCGGCGGCCTTGCCGTGCCACGGCACGGCCTCGGCCTGCGCGACGAGACGGGCGGCGAGGGCACGGACGTCACCGGCCTGCTCGCGCAGCTGCGTGACGCGCTTGCGCCCGGCGGCGGTGTCGCCGTACATCGATCACACCCTTTCTCCGGCTCCGGCCTACCCGTTCGGGGGTGGTCCCAAACGTCGTCGTGCGCCACAGATCATCCCGCAGCGGCCGGGTGCGGTCGCCACCGGGCGTCGAGCGTGGGACGCCCGCCCCAGCGGGCGGGACGCGGACGGCGGGGGCTCCCGGGGCCGATAGGATCGCGCCACGACCTGTTCCCCGGCGATGGCACGAGGTGTCCGTGACGTTCGACGTCCACCAGCTCGACACGTTCGTGCTGGTCGGCGCGGTCGTGACGTTGGCGGCGATCCTCGCCGTGCGCGTCTCCGCGGGCGCGGGGCTCCCGTCGCTGCTGATCTACCTGCTGATCGGCGTCTTCCTCGGTGAGGGCGGCCCGTTCGCCATCCCCTTCGACGACGCCCAGCTCGCGCACGCGCTCGGCTTCGGCGCGCTCGCGATCATCCTCGCCGAGGGCGGGCTCACGACCGACTGGCGGCAGATGCGGCCGAGCATCCGGCTCGGGGTGTCGCTGGCGACGCTCGGGGTCGCGGTCTCGGTCGCCGTCGTGGCCGTGGGCTCCCACCTGCTGCTCGGCCTGCCGTGGGAGCTGGCGATCCTGCTGGGTGCGATCTGCTCGCCGACCGACGCGGCGGCGGTGTTCTCGGTGCTGCGCGTCGTGCCGCTGCCCAAGCGGCTCACGGGCGCGCTGGAGGCCGAGTCCGGGCTCAACGACGCGCCGACGGTCGTGCTGGTCGGCGTCATCTCCACCGGTGCCGCGGGCGACGCGGGCCTGCTGGGCGTGGCCGGGACCATCGTCTTCGAGCTGCTGGCCGGCGGACTGATCGGCGTTGCCTGCGGCGTGGCGGGCGCATGGCTGATGCGGCGCGTCGCCCTGCCCTCCTCCGGGCTCTACCCGCTCGCCGTGCTGAGCCTGGCGTTCACCGCCTACGGCGCCGCGTCGGCCGTCCACGCCTCCGGCTTCGCCGCGATCTACGTCGCCGCGCTCATCCTCGGCAACAGCGAGCTGCCGCACCGCGTGGCCACGCGCTCCTTCGCCGAGGGCATCGCGTGGCTCGCGCAGATCGGGCTGTTCGTGATGCTCGGCCTGCTGCTCTCCCCGGGCCGGATCGACCTCGCGACGGTCGCGCAGGCGCTGGTGACCGGGCTGGTGCTCACCCTCGTGGCGCGGCCCCTGTCGGTGGTGGCCAGCAGCGTGGTCCAGCGGATGGGGGTGCGCGACCTCGCCTTCATCTCCTGGGCGGGCCTGCGCGGCGCGGTCCCGATCGTGCTCGCCACGATCCCGCTCGCCGAGGGCGTCGACGGGGCCGACGACCTGTTCGACATCGTCTTCGTGATGGTCGTGGTCTACACCCTGCTGACGGGGCCCACGCTCCCGCTGGTCGCCCGGCTGCTGGGGGTCGCGCGCCGCTCCGAGCCGCGCGGCCTCGACGTCGAGGCCGCGCCCCTCGAGCGTGTCGCCGCCGACCTGCTGCAGGTGACGATCGCGCCGACCTCCAAGATGCACGGCGTCGAGGTGGGCGAGCTGCGCCTCCCGGCAGGGGCGTCGGTCTCCCTCGTCATCCGCGCGGGCGAGGTGCTGGTGCCGGAGCGGCGCACGGTCCTGCGCTCGGGCGACGACCTCGTGGTGGTCACCCCGCGCAAGCAGCGCGAGGGCACCGAGGCCCGGCTGCGGCAGGTGTCGCAGAACGGCCGGCTCGCCCGGTGGGTGCCCGAGCGGGGCGCCCGCGAGGACGGCTGACCGCCGCCGGTCAGCGCCCGGTCACTCCGAGCCGGTGGCGCGGCAGTACGTCGCGTCGGCCCGGGCCGTGACCGACTCGACCTGCTTCTTGCGCAGCGCCTGGAACTTCTCGCCCACCACGACCGTGATGCCGTCGCCGAGCGAGTCGCCCGGGACGACCTTGGCCCTCTTGAACTGGCGGCGGACCAGGTCGACGGCCGGGTTGGTCGGGTCGGACGACCAGATCTGCGTGGTGGCGGTCTCGCTGGGTGCGTCGCCCACGTCGCCGGCCACGAAGCCGCGCTCCTCCAGCAGCGCGCTCGTCGAGCCGGCCAGGCCGCTGCGGCGGCTGCCGTTGAAGACGCTCACCACGACCTGGTCGCGGCGTACCTCGCCCCCGGCGGGGACCGTGGTGTCCTCGCAGATCGCCACCGGCTGCTCCTTCGGGAACGGCGCGGTCAGGGCGGACCAGCCCCACAGCGCGCCCACCACGACGAGGAGCGCGAGCCCGGCCAGGGTCAGCGCCGTCCGCAGGGCGCCGCTCACTGCGCCGCCCCGGCCTCGTCGGCGTGGTGCACCCGGGCGTGGAGCACGCTGCGCTGCTGCAGCGCCGCGCGGAGGGCGCGGTGGAGCCCGTCCTCGAGGTAGAGGTCGCCGCGCCACGACACGACGTGGGCGAACAGGTCGCCGTAGAACGTGGAGTCCTCGTCGAGCAGCGCGTCGAGCTGCAGGGTGTCCTTGGTGGTCACCAGCTCGTCGAGCCGGACCTGGCGGGGCGGCAGGTCGGCCCAGGCGCGCGAGGTCAGCCCGTGGTCGGGGTAGGGCCGGCCGACGCCCACCCGCTTGAAGATCACGCGGCGATCATAACGACGCCCTCGTCGGTGGCCGCCGGGCTGACTAGGCTCGCCGACATGAGCGAGATCCCGGCCGCCGAGCCGACGCCCACCGACGGCACGCCTGCCGAGGTCGCACCCGCGGACGCCGCAGCGGGGGAGGCCGTCACCGCGCCGGCCGCGCCGCCCGCGCCCGAGGCGCCGACGGACCCGATCTCGGCGGCGGTCGCGCCGGGCTACGCCTTCGAGGGCCCGGCCCTCGAGCTGGGCGGGCTGATGCTCGACGCCGACCACCTCAGCGACGTGCACATCAAGATCCCGCTCGGGATGCTCAACCGCCACGGCCTGGTCGCCGGCGCGACCGGCACGGGCAAGACCAAGACCCTCCAGCTGCTGGCCGAGCAGCTCAGCGCCAACGGCGTACCGGTGTTCGCCGCGGACATCAAGGGAGACCTGTCGGGGCTGAGCGCGCCGGGCGAGCCGAGCGACAAGCTCACGGCGCGCACGGCCAGCGTCGGCCAGACGTGGACCGCGACCGGCTTCCCGACGGAGCTCTACGCGATCGGCGGCCAGGGCGTCGGCGTGCCGGTGCGGGTCACGATGTCGGCGTTCGGCCCGACGCTGCTCGCGAAGGTGCTGGGCCTCAACGAGACGCAGGAGTCCTCGCTCGGCCTCGTCTTCTACTACTGCGACTCCCACGGCCTGCCGCTGCTCGACCTCGCCGACCTGCGCGCCGTGCTGCAGTACCTCACCGGCGACGCCGCCGGGAAGGCCGAGCTCAAGTCGATCGGCGGGCTCTCGCCGCAGACGGCCGGCGTCATCCTGCGCGAGCTCGTCTCCTTCGAGGCCCAGGGTGCCGGCGTGTTCTTCGGCGAGCCCGAGTTCGAGACCAAGGACTTCCTGCGCACCACCGACGACGGCCGCGGCGTGATCAGCCTGCTCGAGCTGCCGAACCTGCAGGACCGCCCGGCGATCTTCTCGACCTTCCTGATGTGGCTGCTGGCCGACCTCTTCCACGACCTGCCGGAGGAGGGCGACCTCGACAAGCCCAAGCTGGTCTTCTTCTTCGACGAGGCGCACCTGCTCTTCAACGACGCCTCCGACGCCTTCCTCGACCAGATCGCGCAGACCGTGCGGCTGATCCGCTCCAAGGGCGTCGGCGTCTTCTTCGTGACCCAGTCGCCCACCGACGTCCCCGACGACGTGCTCGCCCAGCTCGGCTCGCGCGTGCAGCACCAGCTGCGCGCGCACACGCCCAACGACGCGAAGGCGCTCAAGGCGACCGTCAACACCTACCCCACCAGCGCCTACGACGACCTCGGCGAGGTCATCACCTCGCTCGGGATCGGCGAGGCGGTCGTGACGGTGATGAACGAGCGCGGCGCCCCGACCCCCGTCGCCTGGACCCGCCTCCGCGCTCCCGAGTCGCTGATGGGTGCGGCCGACACGTCGGCGATGGAGGCCGCCGTGAAGGCGTCGCCGCTCGCCACCAAGTACGCCGAGGGCGTCGACCGCGAGTCCGCGCGCGAGCTGCTGGCCAAGAAGCTCGAGGAGGGCGCCCGCAAGGCCGCCGAGGACGCGAAGGTCAAGGAGATGGCGCGCGAGCAGAAGAACGAGCGCGTCACCGAGAAGGCCACCACCAAGGCGTCCAGGGCCGCGAAGCCGAAGGACTCCATGGTCGAGACGGTCGTGAAGTCGACGGCGTTCAAGGACTTCATGCGCACCGCCGCCCGCGAGATCGCGCGCGGGATGTTCAACAGCGGCCGCCGCTGACCTCGTCCTCCCCCTCACGCACCGTCCGCGGGCGACGGAACGGGCCTCACATGGTCGGGTCGAGCCAGGCCAGCTGGGCGGTCTGGGTGCCGCCGTCGCGCGTGACGACACGGGCCCGGCCCTCGGGGGCGGGCTGCGGGCGCAGGTTGCCGATCAGCACGCCCTCGTCGCGCGGGCCCGACAGCATGACGCCGGGCATGGCGAGGTCGCGCAGCGACTGGATGACGGGCTCGTAGAGCGCGCGGGACGCACCGCCCGTACGCCGTGCGACGACCACGTGCAGGCCGACGTCGCGCGCCTGGGCCATCAGCGGCTGCAGCGACGACACCGGCGACGACTGCTGCGTGGCGACGAGGTCGTAGTCGTCGACGACCACGAAGACCTCCGCGCCGGTCCACCACGAGCGGTTGCGCAGCTGCTCGGGCGTCACGTCGGGGCCCGGGATGCGGCCCTCGAGGTAGCTGGCGATGTCCTTGAGGGTGGGCGTGGCCTGCGTGGCGGAGGTGAGGTAGTTGAGCAGGTACTCGTCGGGCACCTCGCCGAGCAGCGATCGGCGGTAGTCCACGAGCACGATCTGCGCCTCCTTGGGCGTGCGCGTGCGCATGATCTCGTGGACGTACGCCCGCAGCAGCGCGCTCTTGCCGGACTGGCCGTCGCCGAAGATCAGCATGTGCGGCTCGGCGTCGACGTCGAGGCCGACCGGCGCGAGCTCCTTCTCGTTGATGCCGAGCAGGACGTGCTTGGGCGGCAGCTGCCGGCGCACGGCGTCCTCGCGGACCGCCTCGAGGGTGACCTTCTCCGGCAGCAGCCGCAGCTTGGGGCCCTGCGGGCCGTGCCAGGCGGCGACCATCGTGTCGATGAGGTGGTCGACCCCGTCGCCGAGGCTGTCGGCGTCGCCCTTGCCGTCGATGCGGGGCAGCGCGCCGAGGAAGTGCAGCTTGGAGGGCACCAGGCCGCGACCGGGCCGGCCGGTCGGCACGAGCGCCGCGACCTTGCGGTCGACCTCGGAGTCGAGCGGGTCGCCCAGGCGCAGCTCGAGCTTGGAGCCGAAGACGTCGCGCATCGCGGCGCGGAAGTCGGCCCAGCGCGTCGAGGCGGTGACGATGTGGAGGCCGAAGGTCAGGCCGCGGGCGGCCAGCTGCTGGATCTCCATCTCGAGGTCGTCGAACTCCGCGCGCAGCGTGCTCCAGCCGTCGATGACCAGGAACACGTCGCCCCAGCCGTCGTCGGCGCGGCCCTGGGCGCGGCGCGAGCGGTAGGTCTCGATCGAGTCGATGCCGTTCTCGCGGAAGTACGCCTCGCGCCGGTCGACGATCCCCTCGACCTCGGCCATCACGCGGCGCACCACGTCGGGCTCCGAGCGCGTCGCGACGCCGGAGACGTGCGGCAGGCGGGTCATCGGGGCGAAGGTGCCGCCACCGAAGTCGAGCACGAAGAACTGCGACTCCAGCGGCGTGGTCACCAGCGCCATACTGGTCACGATGCTGCGCAGCAGCGTGCTCTTGCCCGAGCGCGGGCCGCCGACGACCGCGACGTGGCCGGCGGCGCCGGTGAGGTTGAGCGTCATGGTGTCGCGGCGCTGCTCGCGCGGGCGGTCGACGGTGCCGAGCGGGATGACCAGGCCGGGCACGTTGCGCCACTGCTGCGAGGTGAGCCCGAGCTCGGGATGCTCGGTGAGGTCGGGCATGAGCTCGTCGAGGGTGTCGGGGACGTCGAGCGGCGGCAGCCAGACCTGGTGGGCCTCCGGGCCCTTGCCGATCATCCGCTCCACGGCGATGTCGAGCAGCGAGGGCTGCTCGCCCTGCTGCTGCACCACCGGGGCGGCGACCTCGGTGTCCTCGGTGACCTGCTCGAGGGACTGCACCTCGGAGATGGTGAACGGCAGGATCCCGCGGATCGCGCCGCCCTCGTCGCGGCGCACGCGGGTGCGGCTCGACGGCGGGCCCGAGACGTAGGCCGCCTTGAAGCGCAGCAGCGTGGACTGGTCGGGCTTGAGGTAGCCCAGGCCGGGGACCGCGGGCAGCTCGTAGGCGTCGGGGACGCCGAGCACCGCGCGCGACTCGCCGGCGGAGAAGGTGCGCAGGCCGACGCGGTAGGACAGGTGCGACTCCAGGCCGCGCAGGCGGCCCTCCTCCAGGCGCTGCGAGGCGAGCAGCAGGTGGAGGCCGAGCGAGCGGCCGAGGCGGCCGATCGCGACGAAGAGGTCGATGAACTCCGGCTTGGCCGAGAGCATCTCGGAGAACTCGTCGACGACGATGAACAGCGACGGCATCGGCTCGAGCGGCTCGCCGTTGGCGCGAGCCTTCTCGTAGTCGCGCACCGAGGCGTAGTTGCCGGCGTCGCGCAGCAGCTCCTGGCGCCGCGTCATCTCGCCGGACAGGGCGTCCTGCATGCGGTCGACGAGGGTGAGCTCGTTGGCGAGGTTGGTGATCACCGCCGACACGTGCGGCATGTCGGCCATGCCGGCGAAGGTCGCGCCACCCTTGAAGTCGACGAGCACGAGGTTGAGCTGCTCGGAGGAGTGCGTCATCACCAGGCCGAGGACGAGGGTGCGCAGGAACTCCGACTTGCCCGAGCCGGTCGCGCCGATCACCAGGCCGTGGGGGCCCATGCCCTGCTGGGCGGACTCCTTGATGTCGAGGTGGACCATCCCGCCGGAGTCGCCGATGCCGATCGGCACGCGCAGCCGGTCGCGCGCCGGTCGCGGGCGCCAGGCGGTGGCGGGGTCGTAGGAGAAGATGTCGCCGAGGCCGAGCAGCTCCATGTGGTCGGGCGTGGTCGAGGTGATGTCGACCGTGCCGCCCGAGGAGGCCGCCTCCGCGCTCGCGGTCTTCAGCGGCGCGATGCGGCGGGCGTACGCCTCGGCGGTGGCGAGGTCGCACTGGTCGGCCAGCGCCTTGACCGGCTCGCCGCGCAGGCGCAGCGCGCGGACCGGGCGCTTGCCGAGCTCGTCGGGGCCGTCGACGAACTCCAGGCGCAGCCGGGTGGAGTCCTCGAGCTCGTCCCAGCGGCTCGGCAGGTCGAGCAGCGTGACGCCGTGGAGCCCGTCGGGCGGGACGATGTGGTTGCCCGGCGGCAGGTGGCCGCCGTCGATGACCAGCAGGATGTGGGGCGTCGCCGCGCGCTCGTCGGCGCCGAAGCGCGGGCGGTCGCTGAGGTCGGGCGGCAGCAGCGCGCCGAGGTCGTCGAGGGAGGTCGAGACCAGGCGCATCGGGCCGACGGCGTCGGCCTCGCGGCTGCTCTGGGCGTGGGGGAGCCACTTGACCCAGTCCCAGTGCGTGAGGTTCTGCTCCGAGCTCAGCACCGCCACGACGAGCTGGTCGGGGTTCTGGAACGCGGTGGCCGAGCAGATCATGGCGCGCGCGGTCGAGCGGACCTCCTCGGCGTCGCCGCACAGCTCGATGCGGTCGAAGGCGCGCAGGTCGATCGAGGCCGGCAGGTTGGGCTGGATGCGGTGCACCACGAGCAGGCGGTGGAGGGCGGACGCGGCGGCCGGGTCGACCTGGTCGACGGGGGCGCTCTCCGGCGGCACCAGCTCCAGCGACAGCGGCTGCGAGCACAGGCCGTAGCGCACGTGGAGGAAGTGGTCGTCGGAGGCGGTGTGCTCCCACAGGCGCGTGCGGTCCTCGGCGAGGGAGGGCAGCGCGTCCGGCTCGGGGTGGTGCCAGTTGAGCGCCCGGCGCTGCTGGTCGGCGGCCTCGCGGGCGACCTTGCGGATGTTGCTGAGGTAGCGCAGGTACTCGGTGCGCGAGCCGGTCACCTGCTGCGCTCGCTGCTTCCGCTGCCGGTCGATCTGCACGACGATGAAGCCGAGCGTGGCGAAGAGGAACATGCCCGCGGCGAGGAAGCTGCGGCTCTTGTTGGCCCCGCCCATCGTGGCCACGAGGACGATCGAGCCGAGGCTGCCGAGCATCGGGATGGCGTTCATCAGCACGCCGCCGGCGCCCTCGCCCTCCTGGAGCTCCGGCGGGGGCTGCAGGACGATCTGGCCGCCGGGCATCTCCGGCTCGTCGAGCCTCTGGCCGCCTCGCAGTGTCGTGCTCAACTCGTCCCCCAGTGCCGCACCCGATGAAGTCGCGACGATGATAGGTGTGCTCCCGCAGGCGCCGCGACTACCCTGCAGCGCAGGAGCGCCCGCCCGAGGCACGTGAAGGGGGACCCGTGTCGGACGTCGCCATGTCCAGCCCTGCTGACGCGACCATCGCCGTGAGCGTGCACGGCCCCGCCGGCGTGCTCGACCTCGTCGTGCCCGCCGGCGCGACCTCGGTCGACGTGGCACGCGAGTACGCCCAGCAGGCCGACGTCAGCGGCATCCCGCTGCTGCAGACCGCGCTCGGGGAGCGGCTCAACGCCTCCGTCGCCCTCGCCGACGCGGGCGTGCAGTCCGGGGACGTCCTCGTCGCCACGACCGGCGTGCACCGGCCCCGCAAGGTCACCCTGCTGGAGAAGGCCAAGAACGCCCCCGAGACCCCGGCGCTGGCCTCGATGATCGCCGCGGTCGCCGCCGGCGTGGCCGTCCTCGCCGGCTGGTACGCCGCCCGCCTGGGCGAGGACACCGTGCGCACGGTGGCGGTCGGGCTGCTGCTGGGCTGCTCGCTCCTCGGCGTGCTCCCCGGCGGCCGTCACCTGCGCCAGCGCGCGGCCGCCGCCCCGGCGTTCGCCGCCGCCGCGGCCCTCGCCGCCATCTACGAGCCGGGCGCCCACCTGCTCCCCGCCGTCGTCGGGTCGACCGCCATCGCCGCCGCCGTCGTGGCCGGCATCGGGCGGGCCCTGGGATCGGGTGCCGACGAGGTGGCCACCGTGTGGATCGCCACCGGGCTCACCGTCTTCGCCTGCTGCGGCGCCACCGCGCTGCTCGGCTGGGACGCCCGCGTCGCGTGGACCCTGCTGCTCTTCCTCGCGATGATGGCCGCCCGGTTCGCGCCCTCGCTCGCCATCGACGTGCCCGACGAGGCGCTGCTCGACCTCGAGCGGCTCGCGGTGACCGCGTGGTCGGCCCGCGACAGCCAACGCAAGGGCAAGCGCGGGCGCATCGTCGTCGCGGGCGAGGCGATGGAGCGGCTGGTGGGGCGGGCCTCGCGCACGGTGACCGCCTCGGCGGTGGCGGTCCTGGTCGTGACCGCGACCGCCGCGCCGCTGCTGCTGCAGCGCGCGACCATCGACCTGGACCGCATCGGCGCCCGCTGCCTGGTCCTCTTCGCCGGGCTCTCGCTGCTCCTGGCCGCCCGTTCCTACCGCCACGCGGCCGCCCGCAACCTGCTGCGGCTGGCCGGGCTGTCGGCGCTGGCGTGGCTGGCGGCGTTCCTCGCGGCCGGCCCCGGCGCCGACCAGCTCGACACGTTCTTCTGGTGCGCGATCGGCCTGGGCGTCGTCGCGCTGGCCGCCGCCGTCGCCACGGGCCGCGGCTGGCGCTCGGTCTGGTGGTCGCGCCGGGCCGAGGTCGCGGAGTCCCTGTGCGGCAGCCTCGCCTTCGCGGCCGCGGTCGTCGCGGCCGGCGTCTTCCGCAGGCTGTGGGAATTGACGTCGTGATGTTTAGGCCCGATCCGCCCGGGTAGATGCACGTCAGCGCGGGGGGTCGGGACGTCTCCCCGAGCACCGGATCACCACCAGTGCACGATCAACCACCACCAGAAACTCGGTCGGTCCGACCGCCGAGGGAGAAGGAATCTCGATGAGCGACATGTACGGCCAGACAGAGAAGGCGCTCTCCAAGGCGGCCGACCACGTCGACCAGGCCCGCGGCGACGTGAAGAACAAGTGCGGCGTCCTGTCCGGCAACATCCAGACGATGATGGGCGGATGGGGCGGCCAGGGTGCCACCGCGTTCAACAACCTCATGATCGCGTGGAACGAGAAGCAGGAGACCATCCTCAAGGCCCTCGACCAGCTGTCGGCGTCGATGAAGGAGACCGAGCGCGACAACGTCTCCACCGACGAGAGCCAGTCCGCCGCCCACGCCAACCTCCAGGGCCGCCTCGGCTGACCGGCCGACGCCCCTCACTGATCTAGGAGATCGACATGACTTTCGACGGAATCAAGGTCCAGCACGGCAGCCTCGACGCCGGTGCCGCCGACGTGATGAAGGCCGCCAAGGACATCGAGGCCCGCCTCGACCAGCTCGAGAGCGAGCTCAACCCGCTGCGCAGCGACTGGAACGGTAACGCCAAGATGGCCTACGACCAGGCCAAGGCCAAGTGGGACCAGGCCATGCAGGAGATGACCCTCCTGCTGCAGCAGGCGAGCCAGGGCGTCGACGCGTCCAACGCCGAGTACAAGGCCGCCGACGCTCGCGGTGCCAACCGCTTCTGAGCACGGCACGTCTCGTCGAGGCCGGTCGTCCCTCCGGGGGCGACCGGCCTCGCCGCGTGTGGAGCACCCGTTGTCCTAGGCTGCTCCCCGTTCGACGCGCCGTCGCCCTCGGGCGGGCGCAGTGGAAGCACTCTCAGGGGGAAGAATGAGTCAGGGCTCCTCGGTCACCTCGGGCCTGGTGCGGGTGACCATCGCCTCGGGCTCGAGGCGGGTCGACCTCGTCCTGCCGGGCGCGATCCCGGTCGCCGAGCTCGTGCCCGAGCTGGCGCGCTCGGTCGGCCTGCTCGACGCCTCCACCGTCTACGGCGGCTACCGCCTGGTGACCCAGGAGGGCCGCGTCCTGGCCAACAACGCCGGCCTGACGATGCAGGGCATCGAGGACGGCGGCCTGCTCACGGTCAGCGCCGGTGTCGACGAGCCCGCCCCCCGGGTCTACGACGACGTCGTCGAGGCGATGGCCGACGTGGTCGAGAACGAGCTCAAGCCGTGGGAGCCGGCCGCGGGGCGGCGTACGGCGCTCGGCGCGGGCAGCATCCTGCTCGGCCTCGGCGCCCTCGCGCTGCTGCTCAAGGGCGAGAGCGTCCTGGGCGGCGTCGCCGCCGGCGTCATCGCCGCGCTGCTGGTCGTGGGCGGCATCGTGCTGGCGCGCGCCCAGGACGAGCCCGAGGCGGGCGTCGCGGTCTCGCTGCTGGGTGCGGTCTACGCAGCCGTGGCCGGGCTGCTGCTCGCCCCCGGCGACCTGCCCGCGTGGAGCTGGCCGCTGCACGACCTCTTCTTCACCCACGCCCTCCTCTTCGCCGGCCTGGCGATGCTCGCCGCCGGCGTGGTCGCCGTGGTCGGCCTGCAGGAGGGCCGGCCCCTCGTCATCCCGGCGATCGTGGTCGGCGCCGTGCTGGTCGCCAGCTCGCTGGTCATCCGGGTCGCCGACGTCGAGCCGGGTGCGGTCCTGACCGTGCTGCTCACCCTCGTCGTGCTCGCCGGCAGCGTGTTCCCGTGGCTGGCCCTCGGCGTCACCGGCACCAAGGTCGACCAGCTCTACTCCCTCCACGACATCACCGCCGACCCCGACGACATCGACCCCGACGAGGTCGCCGACGACGCCCGTGTCGGGCACGAGATCCTGCTCGCCGTCTCGGCCACGGTCGGCACGCTGCTGGTCCTGCTCGCTCCCTTCGCGGTCGACCGCGGCGTCTTCGGCACCGTCCTGGCCGGCGTGTGCTGCCTGGCCGTCATGTTCCGCACCCGCCAGTACCGCACCGGCTCGGAGGTCCTGGCCGGCCTGGCCTCGGGCATCCTCGGCCTGGTCTCGGTGGCCCTGTCGATGCTGCTGATCCACGACGGCTGGCGCGCCGGCGCCGCCATCGGCCTCGCGGCGGTCGGTGCGGTCCTGCTCGGCCTCACCCTCGTGCCGGCCTCGCCGTCGGTGCGCCGCGGCCGGCTGGGCGACGTCGTCGAGACCATCACCCTGCTCGCGCTGCTCCCGCTGATGGTGCTCGCCGCCGGCTTCGTCTCCGCCGTGGCGGGCTGACCCGGTGGCCACCAAGAAGGACCTCGTCGAGGCGCACGCCTTCAGCAGGCGCCGGCTCGTGACGGCGTTCGTCTCCGGCGCCCCCGGCGGCCGCGAGGTCGAGCCCGTGCGGCCCGGCCGGGTGCTGATCGGCGGCGTGGCGCTGTCGGTGCTGCTCCTCGCGGGTGCCGCGATCGCCGGCTTCCTCCTCGGCCGCCCTCCCGCCCAGTGGCTGGAGAAGGGCAGCTTCGTGATCTCCAAGGACACCGGCGAGCAGTACGTCGTCCTCAACGACGACGAGGTGCTGCAGCGGGTGCCCAACTACGTCTCCGCCCAGCTGCTCCTCGGCGACGCCCAGCTGACGCCCTCCACCGTGCGCGACAAGTACATCCGCGGCGAGCGGCTCGGGCCCGACCTCGGCATCGAGGGCGCGCCCGCGGGGCTGCCGTCGTCCGACGAGCTGGTCGACGACGGCTGGACCGCGTGCACCGGCGCCGACGCCGGCATCAAGGTCGCCATCCAGGTCCGGCCGTCGGTCGAGGACCTCATCGGCTCGGCCTTCCTCGTCTCCAGCGAGGGCGAGCGCTGGCTGGTCGCGACCTCCCCGTCGGTCGGCAACGACCAGGGCCGGGCGTACCGCTTCCCGATGCCCACCGACGAGACCGACGCCTCGACCCTCGGTCAGCGGCTCGGCTTCGGCGCCACGCCCGTCGAGGTCGACGCCGACTGGCTCAACCTCTTCCCCGCCGGCGACCCCCTCGACGAGGCGTCGTTCGGCATCGCCGACCGGGGCGCGCCGGTGCGCTACACAGGCTCGGGCACCGACCTGTCGGCGTACTCCATCGGCGACCTGCTGCACGCGCCGTCGGGCGACTACTTCCTGCTCGGTGACGAGGGACCGCAGGAGCTCAGCGCCTTCGCGGGCCAGGTCTACGCCGCGGTGGTGAAGGAGCAGACCGAGATCCCCGAGTCGCCGTCGGCGAGCTTCGACGACCCCGGCACCCCGCCCGAGTGGCCCGGCAGCATGCCCGTCGCGGTCACCGGCGGCGCGCTGTGCGCCGAGCTCCACCCCGGTGCGGGCGGCGGCGACCCCGAGGTCAGCCTCGCGACCAACCCCACCGGCGACGCGGCCCCCGACGTGCCGCGCGGTGAGCACGAGGTGGTCGTCGAGCCCAGCGCCGGCGCCTACGTCCTCTCCGGGTCGTGGGAGGCCGCCGACGGCGGCACCGCCTTCGTCATCGACACCAAGGGCGAGAAGTACCGCCTGGTCGGCTCCGAGGTGCCCGACTTCATCGGCTACGGAGACGTCGACCCGCCGCTGGTGCCGAGCGCGTGGGTGGGCTTCTTCGAGTCGGGCGTCCCGCTCTCGACGAACTCCGCCCGGCGGGTGCCGGAGGACGCCCCGCCGCCGGAGGACGACGCCGCGGAAGCCGGGTCGTGAGCGCCCGCCTGCGCACCGTGCTCGCGTCGGGCGTCGTGGCGGCGGCGGTGCTGCCCGGGGCCGCGCTCGTGGCAGCGCCCGCGCACGCGGCCGACGAGGACGCCCCCTGCCAGAGCGACCAGATCCCCGGCTCCGAGCAGCTCGCCGACACCACGACCAAGGACAACGCGGTCTTCGACCGCATGCACGTCGACGACGCCCAGCGCCTGGCGACCGGTCGCGGCGTGCGGGTCGCCGTCGTCGACAGCGGGGTGGCCGACGTGCCCGGCCTCGCGGTCGAGCACCTCGGCCCGGTCGACGGGGCGTCCGGCGCCGTGCTGTCGGGCCACGGCACCATCGTCGCCGGCCTGATCGCCGGGCCCGACGGCGTCGCGCCCGACGCGACCGTGGTCGACGTCAAGGTCTACGACAAGGACGGCGCCGACACGAGCCAGGGCGAGAAGCCGCTGAGCTCCGGTGCGATCGTCGCCGGGATCGACCGCCTGCTCGCGGTGCCCGGCGGCTTCGACGTCGTCAACATCTCCCTCGCCGTCACGCGCGCCGACCCTGCGCTCGAGGACGCCGTCGCCAAGCTCGTGGCGACCGGCGCGGTCGTCGTGGCGTCCGCGGGCAACAAGGTGGTCGACCCCGACGGCTCGTCGACGTCGGAGGGCACCGAGGGCAACGACGCGTCCGTCTTCCCCGCCGACTACCCCGGTGTCGTCGCGGTCACCGCGCTCCCGCCCAATGGCGACTCGCCCGCCCAGTACGTCGTGCCCAACGCCGACACCGACGTCGCGGCGCCCACCGTGGGGGCGCTGTCGGTCAACGCCAACGGCCAGCGCTGCGGCACCGTCGACGTCGCCACGTCGTGGGCCGCGGCCGAGGTGAGCGGCGTGCTGGCCCTGCTGCGCCAGCGCTTCCCGCGCGAGACCGCCGCCCAGCTCGTCGCGCGGCTCGAGCAGACGACCGAGTCGGGCGGCCTGCCCGCCGAGGGGAGCTACCGCGACCCCTGGACCGGCGCCGGCGTGGTGCAGGCCGGCGACGCGCTGACCCGCGAGCTGCGCCCGGGCCGCAAGGGCAAGGTGGAGACCACCGAGCCGGCCGTGCGGGCCGACGCGCAGGCGCCGCCCGCGCCCGAGCGGGTGGACCTCTTCGGCACGCCGCGCGCGATGCTGCTCTGGTCGGGGCTGGTGGCGGGCTCGCTGCTCGCGCTGGCGGCCATGCTGCGCCCGCTGCTGCGGCGTCGCTGACCGCGCCCGTCGTCGCGTGCCCGACGCCCCGGTGACGCCCCACCGCCCACCGTTCGCCACCAGGGGTGTGCCGCGACGTGATGGAATCACCACATGACCGACTCCAGCGACGAGCCCGTCGCCGTCATCCTGGCCGGCGGCCAGGGATCGCGGCTCTGGCCGATCAGCAGGGACCGCGCGCCCAAGCAGTTCCAGCCCGTGGTGCGCGACCGCCCGCTGCTGACCGGCACCATCGAGCGGCTCAGCCAGCTGGTCGACCCCTCCCGGATCCACGTCTCGACCCGCGCCCGGTTCGCCGACGCGGCGCGGGCCAACCTCGGCCCGGTGCCGGCGGAGAACCTGATCCTCGAGGAGGACCCCGCCGGCCCCGCGACGGCGTTCGGGCTCAGCATCGCCACGCTCGCGCACAAGTACGGCAACGCCCCCGCGCTGATCGCCCCCTCGGACCACCTGATCAACGAGGAGGAGGCCTTCAACGCCGCCTCGCGCGACATGCTCGAGCAGCTTGGCCGGACGCCGGGGTCGATGGTCGTGCTCGGTGCCGAGCCGACCCGCTACGACCCGAGCCTGGGCTACATCCACACCAAGGGCGGCGACGACACCGTCCAGGTCATCGAGTCGTTCCACGAGAAGCCCGAGCTCGAGCTGGTCGAGGAGCTGGGCGAGAGCGGCCGGCTCTACTGGAACACCGCCTGCTACGGCGTGCGCGTCGGGGCCGCCTGCGACGCCTACCGCACCGCGCTGCCGCTGATCTTCGACTCGATCGAGCGCTTCGCCAGGACCGGCGAGCCCGGCCAGGGCTACCGCGGCGCGGCGATCGGCGGCCACGAGATCTACCCGCTGATGTGGGCCGGCATGCAGTGCCTCGTGGTGCCGCGCCAGCTCGGCTGGACCGACGTCGGCACGTGGACCCGCCTCGAGCGGGTGCTCCACGACCAGCGGGTCACCTCGATCGGCCCGGCGCTCCAGCTCGACGCCGAGGACACCCTCGTGGCGAGCATGGACGGCCGCCCGGTGGTCACCCTCGGCGCCCGCGGCCTCATCGTGGTCACCCACGAGGACGCCGTCTACGTCCTCGACAAGGCCAAGGCGCTCGACACCCCCACCCTCGAGCGCCTGCGCTCCCTCCTCGCGGCCAGCACCCGCGAGGACCTGCTCTGACCCACCGCCGAAGGAACCCATGTCCCACGAGAACGCCCAGCACATCGTCGTCGTCGGCACCAAGCCCGACATCATCAAGCAGGCGCCGATCTACCACGATCTGCGCGAGCGCGGCCACGACGTCGTGCTGTGCCACACCGGCCAGCACTACGACCACAACCTGTCGCAGTCGATGCTCGACGAGTTCGGCGTGCGCGAGGACATCAACCTCGAGGTCCGCGGCGGTGTGAACGACCTCGTCTCCGGCATCACCGCCAAGCTCGCCCTCTACCTCCGTGGCTTCGCCGAGCGCGGCGGCTTCCCGATCACCTACGTCCACGGTGACACCACCACCGCGATGGCGGGCTCGCTGGCCACCTTCGGCGAGCGCCAGGCGCTGGTGCACGTCGAGGCGGGCCTGCGCACCCTGTCGCCGAAGCCGGAGGTGCTGCGGGGCTGGATGGAGCAGGGGGCCGACCTCGACTGGGCGTCGTTCCGCGCGCAGTCGGTCGACCGCGCGAGCTGGTCGCGCGGCAGCCGCGAGCCCTCGCCCGAGCAGTTCAACACCCGCGTGTGCGACGCCGGCTCCGACCTGCACGCCGCTCCGGTCGAGCTCAACCGCGAGTTCCTCCTCGACGAGGGCTTCGCGCCCGCCGCGATCGACGTCGTCGGCAACTCCGTGGTCGACGCCCTCGGGCAGGCGGTCGCGGGCAGCGACAAGAACCAGGTGCTGCAGCGCTTCCCGCAGATGGGCGACGGCTCGTTCCTGCGCTTCTGCGTGCACCGCCGCGAGAACACCACCAACCGCGACCGGTTCAACCTGCTGATGGACGCGATGGAGGACCTGCTCGAGCAGGGCCACCACGTCCTGTTCATCCGGTTGCTCGGCACCGAGGCCGCGATCGACAACTTCGGCCGCCGCCAGTGGCTGGAGGACCTCGAGGCCCGCTTCGGCGACGCCCTCATCTCCACGCCGGTGTGGGACAGCTACCTCGACGTGGTCGCGGCGATGTCGATGTGCGCGGTGATCGTCACCGACTCCGGCAGCATCGTGGAGGAGGCCAACGTGCTGGAGGTGCCGTGCGTGACGCTGCGCTTCGGCTCCGACCGCTCCGAGACCTTCCTGGCCGGGAGCAACTTCCTCGCCCCGCCCGTCGACAAGCACCTGATGACCGCGGTCATCCACCACGTCTACGAGCACCGCGCCGAGCTGTCGTGGGACCGGGTCTACCCCGAGGGCGCCTCGGCGATGCTCGTCGACGCCGTCGAGCGTCGCCTCGACGAGGGCAGCCTGCTGATCTCCGAGGAGTGGCGCTACGGCCTCAAGGCCGCCCTGCGCTGACCGGCGTACGGCCCCCGGCACGACGAGAGCCCCGCACCAGCAGGTGCGGGGCTCTCGCGTCGGCGGAGGTAGGGGGATTCGAACCCCCGAGGGCTGTTAACCCAACCCGCTTTCCAAGCGAGCGCCATAGGCCACTAGGCGATACCTCCGCCGAGGAGAGTACCGGTCGCCTCGGTGGCCGGTGAAATCGCCTGCCCGGACCCGGGTTTGGGGCGCCCGTCCCGGCTCGCCTAGACTCCCCGGCAACCCCCCACGCGGCGTCACCTCGCCCAATCCCCCAGGGCCGGAAGGCAGCAAGGGTCAGTGAGCTCTGACGGGTGCGTGGGGGGCCTTTCCATGTCTTGCCCCGGTGGCGCACGCCGACCCTGGCGGCGTACGACAGGCGTGGGGGCTGGGCGGATGTCGTTTCCCGCCACGCTCGCCCGGGCGGCGCCGACCCTGGCGGCGTACGACATGTGTCGGGGTCGGGCGGATGTCGGATGCCGCCACCCTCACGTGGGGCGGTGGTCCGGGGCCTGACGGGACCGGCGTACGCGCGGTGGTCGGTGTGGGTGGGCACGGTTAGGGTTCACGACGTGGAGTCACCGCTCGCGCTCTATCGCCGCTACCGGCCCGAGACCTTCCAGGAGGTCATCGGGCAGGACCACGTGACCGAGCCGTTGCGGGCGGCGCTGGCGGCCAACCGGGTCAACCACGCGTACCTCTTCTCCGGCCCGCGCGGCTGCGGCAAGACCACCTCGGCGCGGATCCTGGCGCGGGCGCTCAACTGCGCCCGGGCGCCGATCTCCGACCCGTGCGGCGAGTGCGACAGCTGCCGCGACCTGGCCCGCGGCGGGCCGGGGTCGATCGACGTCATCGAGATCGACGCGGCCTCCCACGGCGGCGTCGACGACGCCCGCGACCTGCGGGAGAAGGCGTTCTTCGCGCCGGTGCGCGACCGCTACAAGGTCTACATCATCGACGAGGCCCACATGGTCACCACGCAGGGCTTCAACGCCCTGCTCAAGCTCGTCGAGGAACCCCCGCCCCACCTGCGGTTCATCTTCGCCACCACCGAGCCCGACAAGGTGCTGCCGACCATCCGCTCGCGCACCCACCACTACCCGTTCCGGCTGATCCCGCCGCGCCTGCTCAGCGACTACCTCTCGCAGCTCGCTGCCGAGGAGGGCGTGGCCATCGAGTCCGCCGCGCTGCCGCTCGTGGTGCGCGCCGGCGCCGGGTCCGCCCGCGACACCCTGTCGGTGCTCGACCAGCTGCTCGGCGGTGCCGGGCCCGCCGGCGTCACCCACAAGCTCGCCACCGACCTGCTCGGCTTCACCCCCGACTCCCTGCTCGACGAGGTGGTCGAGGCGTTCGCCTCACGCGACGGCGGCAGCGTGTTCTCCGTCGTCGACAAGGTCGTCGAGACCGGGCAGGACCCGCGTCGCTTCACCGAGGACCTCCTGCGGCGGCTGCGCGACCTCGTCATCGTCACCGCCGTTCCCGACGCCCCGGCGACCGGCCTGATCGACGTCGCCGAGGACGCGGGGGAGCGCCTGGTCGCCCAGGCCGCCCGGTTCGGGGCCATCGAGCTCAGCCGGGCCGCCGACATCGTCGCCGCCGGGCTGACCGAGATGCGCGGCGCCACCGCGCCGCGGCTGCTCCTCGAGCTGCTCTGCGCCCGGGTGCTGCTGCCCGGCGCCGACCACACCTCCGACGGCGTGATGGCCCGCCTCGAGCGGCTCGAGCGTCGCCTCGAGATGGCCGGGCCCGCCACCCCGGCAGCCGCCGCCCGCGCCGCTGCCGTCCCCGCCTCCGCCGCGCCCGCGGTCCAGGAGCCGGCGCAGCAGCCCACCCCGCAGGCGCAGTCCGCCGCGCCGCCTGCCGCCCCGCCGCAGTCCGCCGCCGCACCTGCCGCCCCGCCGGCCGAGGCGCCCGCCCACCGCGACGAGCCCGCGCCCCCGCCGCCCGTCCCGACGTCCGCATCGGTGCGCGAGGACGGCCCGCCGCCCCCGCCGCCCCCGCCGCCCATCCCGACCGCGGCACCGGCCACCACCGCGGAGCCGGCCGCCGCGTCCGCCCCGCCGCGCCCCACGGTCGAGGACCCCGCGCCGCCGCCGGCACCGGCCGCGAGCGACCGTCCCGCCGCCGAGCAGCCGGTGGCCGCCCAGCCCGGCGGCCCGCGTGGCGGTCTGAGCCTGGTCGACGTCCGCCGGTTGTGGCCCGACATCCTCGACCAGACCAAGAACCGGCGCCGGCTGGCCTGGATGGTGCTCTCGCAGCACGCCCACGTGGTCGACGTCGACGGCACCCGCCTGACCGTCGGCTTCGCCAACGCCGGCGCCCGCGACTCCTTCGTCAACGGCGGCTGCGACGAGATCCTCCGCCAGGCGGCCATCGACGTGGTGGGCATGGACTGGCGCGTGGAGTCGATCGTCGACCCCAGCGGCGCGAGCGCCCAGGAGCCGGTGGTCCGCCAGGCCTCGACCGCCCCCCAGCAGCCCGCACCGGCCGTGCCGGCCCCGGAGGGCCCGCCCGGCCCGCCCGGCCAGCCCGGCCAGCCCGGCCAGCCCGGCCAGCCTGGTCAGGACGCGCCGGGCGCTCCGCCCGCGTGGGTCACCGGCGACGCCGCGCCTGCCGAGCCCGCTTCCGCAGCGCCCGCGAAGCCCGTCGTGTCCGCCGCTCCCGCCCGCGAGGCGTTCGAGGCGGCCCGCTCCGGTGGCGGGGCGAGCCGCCCGGCCGAGCCGGTGCGCTCGCCCGACGACGACGCGGACCCCGACGACCCCGACGCCGAGTCGGCCGCCCTCGACACCGAGTCCCTGCTCAGCCAGACGCTCGGCGCCCGGCTGATCGAGGAGATCCGCAACGACTGACTGGCCTGCCGGCCACCCCCGACGTCCGCACACCCCACCCACGGGAGAACCGATGACCCAGAACCCCTTCGACGCCCTCGGCGGCGGCGGCTTCGACATGAACGCCCTGCTCCAGCAGGCCCAGCAGATGCAGCAGCAGCTCGAGGAGGCCCAGACCGCCCTCGCCCGCCAGACCGTCGAGGGCACCGTCGCAGGCGGCGCCGTGAGCGTCACCGCCAACGGTGTCGGCGAGCTGGTCGGCGTCACCATCCGCGCGGGCGAGTTCAACGGCACCGACCCCGACGACCTGTCGGACCTCTCCGACCTGATCGTCGCGGCCTACCGCGACGCCCGGGCCAAGTCCGAGGCGCTCGCGAGTGACTCCCTCGGCCCGCTCACCGACGGCCTCGGCGGCCTCGGCGGCGGCGCCGACGGCGCTACGGGTGGCGGGGCGGGCGGCGGCCTCGGCTTCCCGCCGCCCTCGCTGGGCTGAGGCGAGGCGTCGTTGTACGAGGGTGTCGTCCAGGACCTGATCGACGAGCTCGGCCGGTTGCCCGGCGTCGGTCCCAAGAGCGCGCAGCGCATCGCCTTCCACCTCCTGCAGGCCGAGCCCACCGACGTGCGCCGGCTCGCCGACGTGCTGATCGAGGTGAAGGCACGGGTGAAGTTCTGCTCCGTGTGCTTCAACGTCAGCGAGGACGAGCAGTGCCGGATCTGCCGCGACCCGCGGCGCGACCCGGCGGTGCTGTGCGTGGTCGAGGAGTACAAGGACGTCGTCGCGATCGAGCGCACCCGCGAGTTCCGTGGCCGCTACCACGTGCTCGGCGGGGCGATCTCGCCGATCGACGGCATCGGTCCCGACCAGCTCCACGTCAAGGAGCTGATGCCACGCCTGGCCAGCGGCGAGGTCACCGAGGTCATCCTCGCCACCGATCCCAACCTCGAGGGCGAGGCCACCGCGACGTACCTCACACGCCTGCTCCTGCCGATGGGCTTGCGCGTGACCCGGCTGGCGAGTGGACTGCCTGTGGGTGGTGACCTCGAGTACGCCGACGAGGTCACGCTCGGACGTGCTTTCGCCGGAAGGAGATCAGCAGAATGACCGAGATCGAGGAGACTCGTTTCGGCGAGCAGATCGCCGACTCCGTGGAGAGCTTCCTGCTCGCGCTGCGCGAGATTGCCCGCGAGGGCAACGGTGCGCAGGCGGTGTCGCTGCTGCTGCTGGAGATCAGCCAGGTCCTGCTGGCCGGCGCCCGGCTGGGCGCGCAGACCGACTTCACGCCCCGCGAGGAGTACCAGCCCGACGTCGGTCCCGAGGCCGACATCGACGAGCTGCGGCTGCGGCTGGCCGAGATGCTCGGCGGCATCGACGCGTACACGTTCGTGTTCGACCCCTACATCCCCGAGGTCGTCGAGTCCCGGCTCTCCGACGACATGGCCTCGATCGCGATCGACCTGGAGAACGGGCTGCGCCACTTCCGCTCGGGCAACGTCGACGAGGCGCTGTGGTGGTGGCAGTTCTCCTACGTCAACAACTGGGGCAACCTCGCCGGCGCCGCGCTCAACGCGCTGCTCACCGTGGTCGCGCACGACCGCTTCGACACCGACTTCGAGGCCAACGCCGAGGCCGTCGCGGTCGCGGATGAGATGCTCGAGGGACGCGTCGGCCAGCAGCCGTAGAATCACCCCCGGACCTGCGGCAACGGCGCCTGCGGGCGACCACCACCCGACCCGACCCGGATTGCCGAGGGACCCACCGTGGGCATTGTCGTGCAGAAGTACGGCGGCTCCTCGCTCGCCGACGCCGACGCCATCAAGCGCGTCGCCCGGCGCATCGTGGACACCAAGAAGGCCGGCCACGACGTCGTCGTCGCCGTGTCCGCCATGGGCGACACGACCGACGACCTGCTCGACCTGGCCGCCGCCGTGACGCCGCTCCCGCCTGCCCGCGAGCTCGACATGCTCCAGTCCGCCGGCGAGCGCATCTCCATGGCCCTCGTGGCGATGGCGATCAGCGACCTCGGATTCACGGCGCGCTCGTTCACCGGCTCGCAGGCCGGGGTGATCACCGACGCCCAGCACGGCAAGGCGAAGATCATCGACGTCACCCCCGGGCGCGTCACCCAGGCGATCGGCGAGGGCCACATCGTCATCGTGGCGGGCTTCCAGGGCGTCTCGGCGGACACCAAGGAAATCACCACCCTCGGCCGCGGCGGGTCCGACACGACCGCGGTCGCGCTCGCGGCGGCGCTCGAGGCCGACGTCTGCGAGATCTACACCGACGTCGACGGCGTCTTCACCGCCGACCCGCGGATCGTGCCGGCCGCGCGCAAGCTCGACACCGTCTCCTACGAGGAGATGCTCGAGCTCGCCGCCTGCGGCTCGAAGATCCTGCACCTGCGCTGCGTGGAGTACGGCCGCCGCTACGGCATCCCGATCCACGTCCGCTCGTCGTTCAGCAAGCTCGAGGGCACCTGGGTCACCAGCGACCCCCAGCCCGACGCACCCGAGGAAGAGACCATGGAACAGCCCATCATCGCCGGAGTCGCGCACGACGTCAGCGAGGCCAAGATCACCGTCGTCGGCGTGCCCGACAAGGTGGGCGAGGCCGCCCGCATCTTCGAGGCGCTGGCCGACGCCCAGATCAACCTCGACATGATCGTGCAGAACATCTCCGCCGCCGCGACGAGCCTGACCGACATCTCCTTCACGCTGCCGCGCACCGACGGCCAGACCGCGATGACCGCGCTCGCCCGCATCCAGGGTGAGGTCGGCTACGACAAGCTGCTCTACGACGACAAGATCGGCAAGGTCTCGCTCATCGGTGCGGGCATGCGCTCCCACCCCGGCATCACCTCGAAGTTCTTCGGCGCCCTCGCCTCCGCCGGCGTCAACATCGGGATGATCTCCACGTCCGAGATCCGCATCTCGGTCGTCGTCGACGAGCACGCGGTCCCCGACGCCGTACGTGCCACGCACACCGCGTTCGACCTCGACGCCGACGAGGTCGAGGCCGTCGTCTACGGGGGCACCGGACGATGACGAAGGTCAACATCGGCATCGTCGGAGCCACCGGGCAGGTCGGCGTCGCGATGCGGCAGATCCTGCTGGAGCGCGAGTTCCCGGCCGACCAGGTCCGGTTCTTCGCCTCCTCCCGCTCCGCCGGCACGGTCCTGCCGTTCGGCGACCGGGAGATCACCGTCGAGGACGCCGAGACCGCCGACCCCACGGGCCTCGACATCGCGCTGTTCTCCGCCGGCGCCACGACGTCGCGCGCCCTGGTGCCGCGGTTCGTCGACGCCGGCGTGATCGTCGTCGACAACTCCTCGGCCTTCCGCAAGGACCCCGCGATCCCGCTGGTCGTCTCCGAGGTCAACCCCGACGCGATGGCCGGTGTGATCGAGGCCGGGCGCGGCATCATCGCCAACCCCAACTGCACCACCATGGCCGCGATGCCGGTGCTCAAGCCGCTGCACGACGAGGCCGGCCTGACCCGTCTGGTCGTCTCCACCTACCAGGCCGTCTCCGGGTCGGGCGTGGCCGGCGTCGACGAGCTCGCCAACGGCGTGGCCGGGGCGGGCGACAAGGCGCGCGAGCTGGCCTACGACGGCTCGGCGATCGCCTTCCCCGAGCCGGTGAAGTACGTCGAGCCGATCGCCTACAACGTGCTCCCCATGGCCGGCTCGGTCGTCGACGACGGGCTCAACGAGACCGACGAGGAGCAGAAGCTCCGCCACGAGTCGCGCAAGATCCTCGGCCTGCCCGACCTGCTGGTCTCCGGCATCTGCGTGCGGGTCCCGGTCTTCACCGGCCACTCGCTCGCGGTCAACGCCGAGTTCGAGCGGTCGATGACCCCCGCCCGCGCCCGCGAGGTCCTCGCCGGTGCCGCCGGGGTCGAGCTCGACGAGGTCCCCACCCCGCTCAAGGCGGCCGGCAAGGACCCGTCCTACGTCGGGCGGCTCCGTCAGGACCCCGGCGTCCCCGACGACCGCGGCCTGGCGCTGTTCATCAGCAGCGACAACCTCCGCAAGGGCGCCGCGCTCAACACGGTCCAGATCGCCGAGATCATCGCGGCCTCGCGCTGATCCCAGCGGTTCAGCGCACGTCGCGCGGCTGACCGGCGTCGACGTCGGTGTCGGCGTGGGTCGCCGCGAGGACCGCGGTGACCCACCAGGCGGCGGCGTACGCCACCGCGACCGTCACCGGCAGCGCCAGCACGACCCACCACTGGTCGAGCGAGCCGAGCAGGACCACGAGGACGACCACCGCGCCCACGGCGACCGCGAGGATGCTGGTGGACCCGGCGTCCGCGACGCCGAGCACCCGCAGGAGCAGCCCGCCGAGCCAGGCGAGCAGCACGAGCGACGCCAGCAGGGCGGGCAGCCCGATCGCGCCACCGCACGACGACGTGCCGCGCACCGCGTCGCAGCCGGCTCCGAGCAGCCAGCCGAGGAGCGCTGCGGCGAGCCCGACCACGAGGCCGGTGGCGAGGGCCGCGACGAGCCCGGGGATCCGGACGTCGTACGACCGGGGCGCGCGCCGCGGCGCCGGCGCCGGGTCGTCCGCCTCGTCGGCTGACGGCGGCGACGGGACCACGGTGGGCCCGGGGTCGGCCGGGGGCTCGGCGGCAGCCTCGGTGCGCCGGCGACGGCGCAGCGAGAGGGACGGCATCTCCAGCGACGGTCCGTCCTCGGGCTGCTCGCGATCGGCCATGGGGGCAGCGTGCCACACGGCGGGCCGCTCAGTCGTGGGTCGCGCCGTGGCCCAGCGTGCGGAGCGCGGACTGGGCGGCGCGGAGGCCGCACAGGCCGTGCGCGCCGGCACCGGGCGGGGTGGCGGCCGAGCACAGGAAGACCCCGGGCGCGCCGGTGGCGTACGGGTCGAGCGCGACCCGAGGCCGGAGGAGCAGCTGGCGGGCGGTGTTGGCACCGCCGACGATGTCGCCGCCGACCAGGTTGGCGTTGGCGGCCTGGAGGTCGTGGGGGGAGCGGGGAGCGACGGCGACGATCCGCTCCCGCAGTCCGGGGGCGAACCTCTCGAGCTGGCCGAGCAGCAGGTCGGTGGCGTCACCGTCGAAGCCGGCCGGGACGTGGGCGTAGGCGTCGACGGGGTGGACGCCGTCGCGCGAGCGGGAGGGGTCGGCGAGGTGCTGCTGGCCGACGAGGACGAAGGGACGCTCGGCGAGCCGGCCCCGCCAGGTCTGCCGCTCGGCCTCCGCGACCTCCGCTGCGGTCCCGCCGACGTGGACGGTGCCGGCGCGCCGCGCGGGCTCGTAGGCCCACGGGACACCTCCCTCGACCGCCAGGGCGACCTGGAAGGCGCCGGGACCGTGGCGGTGGCGCCGGTAGGCCGCGCGCACGCGCGCCGGCATCCGGTCGCCGAGGATCTCCACCGCCGCGAGCGGCGAGGTGTCGAGCATGACCACGTCGGCGGCACAGTCGGCGTACGACCTCACCCGGACACCCGTCTCCACCCGGCCGCCGAGCCCCGCGAGGAGCGAGAGGTACGCGTCGGCGATCGCGCGCGACCCGCCCACCGCCACCGGCCAGCCGGCGTGGTGCGCCGCCGTGCCGAGGGCGAGCCCGATGGCGGACGAGGCCAGGGTGTCGAGGGGGCGGAAGGCGTGCGCTGCGACCCCGGCCCACAGGGCGCGTGCCGGCTCGGCGGCGAACCGGCGCGCCAGCACGGTGGCGGGGAGGCCGGCCCGTGCGCCGAACCCGACGAGGCCGACCGGGTGCCGCGGCACGTGCAGCACGGGTCGCAGGAGGTCGTCGGTGACCGCCTCGAAGCGGCGGGTGAGGTGCCCGAACAGCCGCTCCCACGCCCGTGCGTCCGGTCCGAGGGCAGCAGCCGTCCCCCTGACCGACCGGACCGCGGCCGCACCCCCTCCGTCGTCGAGCGGGTGGGCGTACTGGACCTCGGGCCACGCCCACCGCAGCCCGTGGGCGGCGAGGTCGAAGGTCCGGGCGAGCTCCGAGCCGACCGCCAACGGGTGGAAGCCCGCGCACTCGTCGTGGAGCAGCCCCGGCAGCGTGGCCTCGACGGACCGCGTGCCGCCGCCCGGCACGTCGGCGGCCTCCAGGACCGTGACCTCGAGACCGGCGGCGGCCAGCGTCACCGCCGCCGCCAGGCCGTTCGGGCCCGAGCCCACCACCGTCGCCGTCGTCACCTCGCGGAGCCTAGCCACGCC
>NZ_JBHLXH010000001.1:2358325-2368515 GCF_042432345.1 Nocardioides zeicaulis
GATCCGGTGGTGTCGGGCTGACAGGATTTGAACCTGCGGCCTCCTCGTCCCGAACGAGGCGCGCTACCAAGCTGCGCCACAGCCCGCCGCCCCGGCCGACGAGTCGATCAGGGCAACGCGGGCGAGCATACCGGAGCAGCAAGGCCGCCCCGAAATCGCCCCTCAGGCGTCGGGGGAGCGACGGGTCAGGCTGAGGTGCACGACGCCGCTGGGCGCCACGACGGACTCGATGTGGAACTGTTCCTCGAGTCCCTCGAGCCCCTCCCAGAGCAGGGTGCCGCGCCCCAGCACGAGGGGGACCATCGCGAGGTGGAGGTGGTCGACGAGCCCGGCGGCCACGAAGGTGCGCACGGTCGTCGCGCCGCCCCCGATCCGCACGTCGAGGTCGCCGGCGGCCTCCTGAGCGATCGCCAGCGCGTCGGCCGGCGAGGTCGACAGGAAGTGGAAGGTGGTGCCGCCCTCCATCTCCAGCGGCTCGCGCGGACGGTGGGTCAGGACGTAGGTGGGGGTGTGGAACGGCGGGTCCTCGCCCCACCAGCCGCGCCAGTCGGGGTCGTCCTGCCACCCGGGAGGCCCGAACTTGTTCGCGCCCATGATCTCGGCGCCGAAGCCGACGTCGTACTGCCGGCCGAAGAGGGCGTCCACGCCGTTCGGCGCCCCGGGCCGCCAGGTGGCGAAGCGCCACTCGTGGAGCTTCATCCCGGCGTGGCCGAACGGCGCCTCGAGCGACTGCGGCTCGCCGGCGCCGTAGCCGTCGAGGGAGATCGCGAAGTTGGTGACGCGGACGAGCGGCATGGGTCTCCTCAGCTCGAGGTGGACGTGGAGGTGGACGTGGAGGTGGACGTGGCGGTGGACGTGGCGGTGGACGTGGCGGTGGAGGGGGCGGCCGTCGGGCCGGTGAGCGTCAGCAGCGTCGCCTCGGGACGGCAGGCGACCCGGAGCCGGACGTAGGGGTTGGTGCCGAGGCCGGCGGAGACGTGCAGCCAGGCCGAGCCCGGGTCGCCGGGCGCCGATCCCGCCGGGTGGCGGTGCAGGCCGCGGGCCCGTGCGGGCTCGATGTCGCAGTTGGTGGTCAGCGCCCGGCCGCCGGGGAGGCAGACCTGGCCGCCGTGGGTGTGGCCGGCGATGACCGCGTCGTAGCCGTCGCCGGCGAACCGGTCGAGGACCCGGAGGTACGGCGCGTGGGTGACCGCGAGCCGCACGTCGGCCGAGGCGTCGGCCGGTCCGGCGACGCGCGCCAGGTCGTCGTAGCGCAGGTGCGGGTCGTCGACGCCGACGAACGCGAAGCGGGTGCCGCCGATGCTGAGCGTGCCGAAGCCGTTGGTGAGGTCGAGCCAGCCGGCACGGTCGAAGCGCTCCTTGAGCTCCGGCCACGGCAGCTGCGGGGTGGAGGTGTTGCGGCGCCCGGTGTCGGGCAGGAGGTAGCGCAGCGGGTTGCGGAAGCCGGGCGCGTAGTAGTCGTTGGAGCCCAGCACGTAGACGCCCGGCACGTCGAGCAGCCCGCCGAGGGCCTCGGCCACCACCGGCACGGCGCGCATGTGGGCGAGGTTGTCGCCGGTGTCGACGACCAGGTCGGGCTCGAGGGCCGCGAGGCCACGCAGCCACTCCTGCTTCGCGTGCTGGCCGGGTGCCATGTGGATGTCACTGAGGTGGAGCACCTTCAGCGGGGCGTGGCCGGCGGGCAGCAGCGGCACCTCGACCCGGCGCAGGGTGTACTGGCGGGCCTCCCACGCGGCGTACGCCGTCAGCCCGGCGCCGGCAGCGGCTCCCAGGGTCGCCGTGCGGGCGAGAACGGGGAGGAGGCGCATGCGGCAAGGCTGCCACAATGGACCCATGAGTGCTCTCAAGGACCGTCTCCGCGCCGACCTCACCACCGCCATGAAGGCGCGTGACGAGCTGCGCTCCTCGACGCTGCGGATGGTGCTGACCGCCATCACCAACGCCGAGGTCGCCGGCAAGGAGGCCCGCGAGCTCTCCGACGACGACATCATCGGCGTGCTGTCCACCGAGGCCAAGCGTCGCCGCGAGGCGGCCGTCGCCTTCACCGACGGTGGCCGGGCCGAGATGGCGGCCAAGGAGGCCGCGGAGGGCGAGGTCATCGCCGAGTACCTGCCCGCCCAGCTCGGCGAGGCCGAGATCGCCGACCTCGTCGCCGCCGCCATCGAGCAGACCGGCGCCGCCGGCGAGGGCATGCGCGCGATGGGCAAGGTGATGGGCGTGGTGACCCCGCAGGTCAAGGGTCGCGCCGACGGCGGCGCGGTGGCGGCCGAGGTGCGCAAGCAGCTCGGCTGACCGCCGGCCGGGTCGGTCGAGGCCTCAGCCCCGTCCGCCGCGGCCCTTGCCCTTGCCGCCGCCCTTGCCCTTGCCGCCGCCGGCCGGCGGGACGTAGCCGGTCGAGGTGTAGAGGGTGACGGTGTCGCCGCTGCTGAGGGAGGTGCCGGGCTCGGGCGAGGTGGAGGCGACCAGGCCCTGCCCGGTCGAGGAGTTGACCTCACCGCCGTCGGCCACCACGAAGCCCGCCGCCTCCAGCTGCGAGGTGGCGGCCTCGACGGTCTGCCCCGACACGTCGGGGACACCGGTCAGGACGCCGGCGATCTCGTCGCCGGCCGGGCGCTGGAAGTCCTCGTAGGGGATCTCGTCCTGGATGGCCGACATCGCGTCGCCCCACACCGGGCCGGCGAACCCGGAGCCGGAGGCGGAGTAGATGTAGCGCCCGCCGATGTTCTGGCCCTCCAGCTCGAGCCACTGGCCCTCGCCGTTGGCGCCGGCGATCATCGCCGCGGCCGCGAGCTTGGGGGTGTAGCCGACGAACCACACGGACCGGCCGTCGTTGGTCGTGCCGGTCTTGCCGGCCGAGGGCTTGTCGATCTGGAGCGCGGAGCCGAAGCCGCCCTCCATGACCCCGCGCAGGATGTCGTTGACCGCGTCGGCGGTGGCGCCCGGCATGACCTGCTCGCACTGCGGGCCGAACTCCTTGAGCGGCTGGCCGTCGGAGTCGAGGACCGCGGTCACCGGGCGTGGGTCGCAGTGCAGGCCGCGGGCGGCGAAGGTGGCGTAGGCCTGGGCCATCGTCAGCGGGTCGACGTCGGAGACGCCGAGGATCCACGACGGCACCTGCTGCGCCTGCGGCACGTCGACACCCATCGCCTTGGCCAGCGCCAGCGGCTCGCACATCCCGGTGCGGGTCTCGAGCTGGGCGAAGAAGGTGTTCACCGAGTTCTGGGTGCCGGTGTAGAGGTTGTAGGTGCCGTAGCCGGTGGAGTTCTGCGGGTCCCAGCCGTTGCCGTCACCCGCGTAGGGGCCGTCGCAGGTCTGGAAGTCGGAGTCGTCGAAGTGCATCGTCTGCGGCGAGCTGATGCTGGTGCTGAGCGGGATGCCCTGGTTGATCGCGGAGGCGAGGACGAACGCCTTGAACGTCGAACCGGCCTGGAAGCCGTTGGCGTCGCCGTACTTCTTGGGCACGACGTAGTTGAGGTAGGTCTGGCCGGCCGCCTTGTCCTTGCCCATCGGGCGCGACTGCGCCAGCGCCCGCACGTCGCCCGTGCCGGGCTCGACCATCGCCAGGCCACCGATCGCCTGGTCGGTCGGGAACACGTGGCTGGCGACCGACTGGTCGGCGGCCTTCTGCATGTCGAGGTCGACCGTGGTCTTGATGATGAGGCCACCGTTGTTGAGCGTGCGGCGGCGCTCCTTGACCGTGTCGCCGAGGACCGGGTCCTTGAGCAGCCAGTTGACGACGTAGTCGCAGAAGAACGGCGCCTGCGACTGCTGGCAGCCGTTGGGCGCGGTCTCGATCTGGAGCGTCTTGGCGATCGGCCGCTTCTTGAGCCGCTCGGCCTTCTTCTCGGTGAGCACGCCGAGCTGGGCGAGCCGGTCGAGGACGACGTTGCGGCGGCTCTCGGCGCGCTCGGGGTTGTCGATCGGGTCGTAGCCGACGGGGTTCTTCACCAGCCCGGCGAGCGTGGCCGCCTCGAGCAGGTTGAGGTCCTTGGCGTTCTTGGAGAAGAAGTGGCGGGCGGCGGACTGCACGCCGAAGGCGCCGTCGCCGAAGTAGGCGATGTTGAGGTAGCGCTCGAGGATCCAGTCCTTGGTGTGGTTCTTCTCGAACGCGATGGCATAGCGCAGCTCGCGGATCTTGCGGGCGTAGGTCTCCTCGGTGGCGGCCTTGCGCTCCTCCTCGGTCTCCGCCTGGTAGAGCAGGGTCTGCTTGACCATCTGCTGGGTGATCGAGGAGCCGCCCTGCACCGACCCGCCGTTGGCCTGGTTGGTGATGAAGGCGCGCAGCGTGCCCTTGAGGTCGAGGGCGCCGTGGTCGTAGTAGCGGTAGTCCTCGATGGCGACGATCGCCTTGACCATCGGCCGCGAGATCTGGCTCAGCGGGACGTTGATCCGGTTCTGGTCGTAGAGCGAGGCGATGAGGTTGCCGTTGACGTCGTAGATGCGCGTCTTCTGCGACAGGTCCTTGGCCTCCAGCGACTCCGGGAGGTTGACCATGCCCTTCGAGACGTCCTTGGCCGCGACCCCGACCAGCCCGGCGAACGGGATGGCGAGACAGGCGGTGAGGACGCCCATGACCACGGCGACGGCGCCCATCACCGCGAGGTGGGAGGCGATCCGGCCGGTCTGGGGGCGTCCGTGGGGGCGCTCGGGGCTCGACGGCATGGGGTCAAGGGTACGGGCCCCGGGCCATACCACCTGAATTCCACGCGCGCTGGGACCTAGTCACATCGGACTATGCGATTTGAACCACCTGGCCCTGCCGGGACACCGCAGGATTCGTTTACTTTTCTTCAAGAGTCAGGGATGGCCGCTATGGGGGCGGCCAGTCGGCTCATCAAGAAACTGTGGGGAATCACCATGTGGGTTGAGGACTGGGCAGCAAACGCCGCATGCAAGGGTGACACGCCGGACGCTCTGTTCGTGCGAGGTGCCGAGCAGAACAAGGCCAAGCAGGTCTGCGCGGGGTGCCCCGTGCGCACCGAGTGCCTGGCCGAGGCGCTGGACAACCAGATCGAGTGGGGTGTCTGGGGCGGGATGACCGAGCGTGAGCGCCGCGCGCTGCTCCGCCGCCGCCCGGGTTCGTCCTGGCGCACCATCCTGGAGACCGCCCGCACCAAGGTCGAGGGCCCCGGCGTCACCGTCTGAGACGTGACGGCCCGTCAGTCCTGACGGGCCAGCCGCTGGCCGATCGTGCGCAGGCCGTCGAGGTCGTGCACGTCGCCGGCCAGGGCCGGCACCGCCGCCGTCGCCACCATCGGGTGCGATGCGGCGAACCGCTCGCGGAGGTGCCGTTCCCGCTCGATGATGCGGACCCGGTCGGCGTGCAGCCGCAGCAGGCCCGCGGTGAGCGAGGCCGAGTCGCCGGCGCTCAGCCGGTCGGCCGCAGCGATCGCCTCCTCCGCCGACAGCGCGGAGCGGGGGTCGGGCGTGACCCGGTTGACCACCAGCCCCGCGAGGGGCATGGCGTCGTCGGTCAGCCGGTCGACGAAGTACGCCGCCTCGCGCAGCGCGTCGGGCTCCGGCGCCGCGACCACGACGAACGCCGTCCGGTCGGTCTGCAGCAGCGCGAACGTCTTGTCCGCGCGCTGGCGGAAGCTGCCGAAGAGCGTGTCGAGCGCCGCGACGAACGTCTGGACGTCGCGCAGCATCTGCCCGCCGAGGATCTTGGTGAGCGCGCCGGTGATCACCGAGAACCCCGCCGTCATCAGGCGCGCCGGTCCCTTCGCCGGGGCGAGCAGCAGCCGGATGAGGCGGCCGTCGAGGAAGCCGGACAGCCGCTCGGGTGCGTCGAGGAAGTCCAGCGCGGAGCGCGAGGGCGGCGTGTCGACGACGATGAGGTCGTAGGTGCCGTCGGCCTGCGCCTGGCGGTGGAGCTGGCCGAGCTTCTCCATCGCCATGTACTCCTGCGTGCCGGAGAACGACGTCGACAGCGCGACGTAGAACGGGTTCTCCAGGATCTGGCGGGCCTTCTCGGGGCCGGCCTGGCTCTCGACCACCTCGTCGAAGGTGCGCTTCATGTCGAGCATCATCGCGTCGAGCGAGCCGCCCGACCGCCCCCGCTGCGGGCGTACGCCGCCGACGGGTCGCGGTGTGTTGTCGAGCTGCTCGATGCCCATCGCCTGCGCCAGCCGCCGGGCCGGGTCGATGGTCAGCACCACGACCTTGCGCCCCCGCTCGGCCGCCCGCAACGCCAGCGCGGCCGACGTGGTGGTCTTGCCGACGCCGCCCGACCCGCAGCACACGATGATGCTGGTGCCCGGGTCGTCGAGCAGCGCGTCGACGTCCAGCACGGGGGTGCTCATGCGAGGCCCTGCTTCCGGAGCAGCTGGGCGAGCTCGACGAGCGCCCCCCGGTCGATGCCGCCCGCGATGCGCGGCAGCTCGTAGGTGGGCACGCCCTCCTGGGCGACCAGGGCGCGCTGCTGGTCCTCGAGCCGTCGTCGTACGGCGTGGTCGCGGCCCTCGTCGAGGAGCGACTCCACCAGCCCGGCGTCGACGTCGACCTTGGCGCGGGTGAGGTCCGAGGCGACGGCGGTCGGGTCGACGCGCTCGTCGCGCACCTGCGCGAGCGCGCCGGCGCCCAGGTCGCGCGGGCGGACCAGGTTGACCACGACCCCGCCGACCGGGAGGCCGGCCGCCCGCAGCTCGGCGATGCCGTCGGAGGTCTCCTGCACCGGCATCTCCTCGAGGATCGTCACGAGGTGGACCGCGGTGCGGGGGGAGCGGAGCAGCTCCATGATGTTGTCGGCCTGGTTCTTGATCGGCCCCACCCTGGCCAGGCCGGCGAGCTCGGAGTTCACGCCGAGGAACTGCGAGATCCGCCCGGTCGGCGGGGCGTCGAGCACCACCGCGTCGTAGGTGATCTGCTCCTTGCGCCGGCCGCCGCGAGGGCGCTGCACGGCCTCGTAGACCTTGCCGGTGAGCAGCACGTCACGCACGCCGGGCGCGATCGTGGTGGCGAAGTCGATCGCGCCGAAGCGGTCGAGCGCCTTGCCGGCGCGACCGAGGCGGTAGTACATCGCGAGGTACTCCAGCAGCGCGGACTCCGGGTCGATGTGGAGCGCGTGCACCTGCCCGGCGCGACCGGAGTCGTCGGGGGCGCCCTTGGCGACGCGGCGCTCCTCGTAGGGCAGCGGGTCGACGTCGAACATCCGGGCGATGCCCTGGCGGCCCTCGACCTCGCACAGCAGCACGTTGCGCCCGGAGGTGGCCAGGCCCATCGCGAGCGCCGCGGCCACCGTCGACTTGCCGGTGCCGCCCTTGCCGGTCACCACGTGCAGGCGCACCTTCGGCCAGTCGGTCACGTGGCCAGCGTAGGGGGTGGCTCCACCCGCTCCGGACGCCCGGACGTGCGGTCCCGGGGCACACAGTGGCGGCTGTCACACGACCGTTAGGGTGCCGGGCATGGACAAAGTGGTCACCTCGGCGGCCGAGGCCGTCGCCGACATCCCGGACGGCGCCACGATCGCCGTCGGAGGCTTCGGGCTGTGCGGCATCCCGTCGGTCCTCGTCGACGCACTGCTGGAGGCCGGCACGAGCGACCTCCAGGCCGTGTCGAACAACTGCGGCGTGGACGACTGGGGCCTGGGGCGGCTGCTGCTCGCCAAGCGGCTGCGCCGGATGATCTCCTCCTACGTGGGGGAGAACAAGGAGTTCGCCCGCCAGTACCTCGCCGGCGAGCTCGAGGTGGAGCTGACCCCGCAGGGCACCCTGGCCGAGCGGATGCGGGCCGGCGGCTCGGGCATCCCGGCCTTCTACACCGCGACCGGCGTCGGCACCCAGGTCGCCGAGGGCGGCCTGCCGTGGCGCTACGACTCCGAGGGCAACGTCGTCGTCGCCTCGCCGCCGAAGGAGACCAAGGTCTTCAGCACGGCCGAGGGCGAGAAGGAGTACGTCCTCGAGGAGGCCATCGTCGCCGACTTCGGGCTGGTGCGCGCCTGGAAGGGCGACCGCCACGGCAACCTCGTCTTCCGCGACTCCGCGCGGAACTTCAACCCGCTGGCCGCGATGTGCGGGCGGGTCACCATCGCCGAGGTCGAGCACCTCGTGGAGCCGGGCGAGCTCGACCCCAACCAGGTGCACACCCCCGGCGTCTTCGTGCAGCGGGTCGTCGAGCTGACGCCCGAGCAGGCCGCCGACAAGCGCATCGAGAAGGTCACCACGCGACCGCGCCCCGACACCGGCCAGGGCTCGGCGGCGGACGCGCTGGTCGACGACGCCGCGACGCACGGACTGGGAGGCTGATCCGGATGGCACAGGGCAAGGGCTGGACGCGTGAGGAGATGGCGGCGCGGGCTGCCTCGGAGCTGCAGGACGGCTCCTACGTCAACCTCGGGATCGGGCTGCCGACGCTGGTGCCCAACTACGTCGCCGACGACGTCGAGCTGGTGCTCCAGTCGGAGAACGGCATCCTCGGCGTGGGGGCGTACCCGTTCGAGGGCGAGGAGGACCCCGACCTCATCAACGCGGGCAAGGAGACGGTGACGCTGCGCAAGGGCGCGTCGTTCTTCGACTCCGCGCAGTCGTTCGGGATGATCCGCGGCGGCAAGATCGACGCCGCGATCCTCGGTGCGATGCAGGTCTCGGCCGCCGGCGACATCGCCAACTGGATGATCCCCGGCAAGATGGTCAAGGGCATGGGCGGCGCGATGGACCTGGTCCACGGCGCCAAGCGCGTGATCGTGCTGATGGAGCACACCGCCAAGGACGGCTCGCTGAAGATCCTCGACGAGTGCGACCTGCCCTACACGGGCAAGCGCGTGGTGCAGCGGATCATCACCGACCTCGCGGTCATCGACGTCGTCGACCCCGCGACCGGCGAGGTCGCCCCCTCCGGCACCCTCGGCGACCGCGTGCTCAAGCTCGTCGAGCTCGCCCCCGGTGTGAGCGAGGACGAGGTCCGGGAGAAGACGCAGCCCGAGCTGCACTGACGCCCGCCTCGTCGTCGTACCACCTCGAGAGTCCCCGGATATTCGGGGACTCTCGTGCTGTGCACCCGAGACTGCGGGTGCGCAGCACGAGATGCGGGTGCGAGGTGCGGCCGGGCCGGGTTGTCGCCGGGGGAGTAGACAGGAGCGTGGGCCCCGCGCCCCGTCCGTACGCCCCGCGTGAAGGAGACCCCATGAGCTTCGAGCACCACCGCCCCCTCGGCCGGACCGGCGTCCGGGTCAGCCCGCTGACCCTCGGCGCGATGATGTTCGGCGCCTGGGGCAACCCCGACCACGACGCCTCCATCGCGATCATCCACCGCGCCCTCGACGCCGGCATCAACGTCATCGACACCGCCGACGTCTACGCGCGCGGTGAGTCGGAGGAGATCGTCGGCAAGGCGCTCAAGGCGCGCGGCGACCGCGACGACGTCTTCCTCGCCACCAAGTTCCACGGGAACATGCACGACGAGGACCCCAACCAGGCCGGCAACTCCCGCCGCTGGATCATCCGCGAGGTCGAGGCCTCGCTGCGGCGCCTGCAGGTCGACCACATCGACCTCTACCAGGTGCACCGCCCCAGCCCGGAGGTCGATGTCGACGAGACGCTCGGCGCGCTGACCGACCTCGTGCGCCAGGGCAAGGTCCGCTACATCGGCACCTCGACGTTCCTGCCCTCGCAGGTCGTCGAGGCGCAGTGGGTGGCGGAGAAGCGGGGTCGAGAGCGCCCGGTGGCCGAGCAGCCGCCGTACTCGATCCTGGCCCGCGAGGTCGAGCGCGACATCCTGCCGACCGCGCAGAGGTACGGCCTCGGCGTGCTGCCGTGGAGCCCGCTGGCCGGCGGCTGGCTCTCGGGCCGCTACCGCCGCGGCGAGGAGCCCGCGGCGCGGTCGAGCCGCCTCGACCGGCAGCCCGCGCGGCACGACCCCGAGCACCCGGACAACAAGGTCAAGCTGGAGGCGGTCTTCCGGCTCCAGGAGCTCGCCGACGAGGCGGGGCTGACGATGATCCAGCTCGCCCTCGGCTTCGTGCTCGCCCACCCGGCCGTGTCGTCGGCGATCATCGGGCCGCGCACGATGGAGCAGCTCGAGTCGCAGCTCGGGGTGGAGGAGGTCACCCTGCCCGCCGACGTGCTCGACCGGATCGACGAGATCGTGCCCCCGGGCACGACGATCAACGAGGCCGACAAGGGCTACGCCCCTCCCGCGCTCACCGACGCCTCGCTGCGCCGCCGCTGACCGGGTGCCTGGTGGGTGGCGACTTC
>NZ_JBHLXH010000001.1:2368562-2429647 GCF_042432345.1 Nocardioides zeicaulis
CGCTTCGAGGCGGAAGCTTCGCGTACGAAGCGGCGGCTCCGACCTCGAAGTACGCCGGTCACCCGGCCGGGTGGGGGCGGTGTGAGGTGGCTCTCGTCGGGGAACATCGGCGGCCCGCCGGTGGCTGAGGAGGTCGTACAGACCTCAACCACCTGGAGGAACCGGATCCCATGAGCCTCGCATTCGAGCCCCTCGCCGTCGGCCCCTGGAAGCTGCCGCAGCGCTTCGTCATGGCCCCGCTGACCCGCAACCGCGCGGGTGAGGGCCACGCCCCGACCGGCCTCAACGCCGAGTACTACGGGCAGCGCGCCGGCGCCGGTCTGATCATCACCGAGGGCATCGCCCCGAGCCAGGTCGGCCAGGGCTACCTCGACGTGCCGGGCCTCTACACCGACGAGCAGGTCGCCGGCTGGCGTGCCGTTGCCGACGCGGTGCACGCGCGCGACGGCGTGATCGTCGCCCAGCTGATGCACGCCGGCCGGATCGCGCACGCCGACAACAAGGACGGCGCCGAGACCGTCGCCCCGAGCGCCGTGCAGGCGCCGGGCGAGATGGTGACCGCCGACGGCTCGAAGCCCCACGACGTCCCGCGTGCGGTCACCACCGACGAGGTCGCCGGCCTCGTGGCCGACTACGTCGCCGGCGCCCGCAACGCTGTCGCGGCCGGCCTCGACGGCGTCGAGGTGCACGCCGCCAACGGCTACCTCGGCCACCAGTTCCTCGACCCGACGGTCAACCAGCGCGACGACGTCTACGGCGGCTCGCCGGAGAACCGGGCGCGCTTCGTCGTCGAGGTCGTCACCGCGGTCGCCGAGGCGATCGGCGCCGAGCGCGTCGGCCTGCGCCTGAGCCCGGCCCACCGGTTCAACGGCATCGGCGAGGAGATCAACGCCGACCTCGCCGAGACCTACCGCGCGGTCGTCGACGCCGTGTCGCCGCTGGGCCTGGCCTACCTGAGCATCCTCGCCAGCCCGCTCGAGCCGCTCGAGTCCCTCGTGCGCGACCTGCGCGAGCGCTTCGACGGCGTGGTCCTGCTCAACGACGGCTTCGGCGACGTCACGACGCTCGACTCGGTCGAGAAGCTCCTCGGGACCGGTCTGGCCGACGCGGTCGTCGTGGGCCGGCCGTTCCTCGCGAACCCCGACCTCGCCGAGCGCTGGCGCACCGGGGCCGAGCTCAACGAGCCCGACCCCGACACCTTCTACGGTGGCGGCGCCGAGGGCTACACCGACTACCCCACGCTCGAGCAGGCCTCCTGAGCCTCGCTCGCTCGACCCGTCCGGCCGGCCCCGACCCCCGTGGGGCCGGCCGGGCGTGCGTTCAGGGCGTACGCGTCCGGGCCGCCGCCACGACGCCCACCACGCCGAGCGCCGCCGCCGCCGCGAACACCGCGAGGAACGGGTCGTGGCCCGACCGGTCGGCCGCGGCGAACAGCGCCCCCGCCGACGACAGCGCGAGAGCCGCGCCCAGCGAGTCGGCGACCGAGAGCGCCGAGGAGTTGAAGCCGCGGTCGCGGTCGGTCGAGGCCTCGAGCATCGCCACGCCGGTGCGCGGGTAGGCGAACCCCATCCCCGCGCCTGCGAGGACGTACGCCGCCGCCGGCAGCACGGCGGACGGCCGGGTGCCGCCGTCGACGGTCAGTACCGTGAGCGCGAGGGCGCCCACGCCGACGAGCACCACCGTCGAGCCGAGGAGCATCGCCCGCTGGTGCGACACCCGCTCGCCGAGGCGGGACTGGAGCTGGCTGGACGCCGCCCACACCACGCCGACGCAGGTGAGGGCGATGCCGGCGCGGCCGGGACCGACGTCCCAGTGGTCCTGGAGCACGTAGACGATGTAGGCCTCGGCGCAGAAGAAGACGGCGCTGAGCAGGCCGCGGGTCGCGATCACGGCCGGCAGGCCCGGCGCGAGCCGACGGCTGCCCGCCGGGAGGAGCCGGCCGAGCGCCAGCCACACGAGCGCGAGTGCGACCAGGGCGCCGAGCGCGGGCAGGCCGCTCGCCGAGCCCAGCAGCTCGAGCACGAGCACCGCGACCGCACCCAGGACGGCCCACCAGATGCGGCTGCCCGGAGTCTCGTTGGCCTCGGCGTGCGGCTCGAGGCGTCGCAGGGCCGGGGCGAGGAGGGCCAGCGCCAGGGCGACGAGCGCGACGGCCCCGAGGAACACCCATCGCCAGCTCCAGGTGGTCGCGACGAACGCCGCCAGGCCCGGACCGAAGAGGGCAGGCAGCACCCACGCGGCGGCGAAGGAGGCAAACACCGCGGGCCGCAGCGTCGCGGGGTAGACGAGGCCGACGACGACGTAGAGGCCGACCGTGAGCGCCCCGCCGCCGAGCCCCTGCAGCACCCGGCCGACGAGCAGCACGTCCATGGTCGGCGCCGCCCCGCACACCAGCAGGCCGGTGGAGAAGAGCGCCAGCGAGGCCAGCAACGGCACGACGGGGCCGCTCCGGTCGCTCCACGCACCGGCGGCGACCATGCCGACGACGCCGCTGGCCAGCGGCGCGGCGAAGGCGAGGGCGTACAGGCCGAGGCCGTCGAGGTCGCGCGCCACGGTCGGCATCACCGTCGCGACCGCCATCGCCTCGAACGCCACGAAGGCGATCAGGCCGAACATCGCCACCGTCGTCGCGGCGTAGGCGGGGGAGAGGATCCGCTCGCGCGGCGTCGTGGTCGTGCTCACCCCGACGACGGTATGACCTGACCCGCAGCCGAGGTCAATCGGAATACCCACGGCCCCGAGGACGCTGTGCAGACAGTGACCTCACCTGCTCAGCCGTCCCCGCTCGCCCTGTCCGTCCTCGACCTCGTCCCGGTCCGCAGCGACCAGACGACCGGCGACGCGATCGCCGCCTCGCGGCGGCTCGCCCAGGTCGCCGACGAGCACGGCTACCGCCGCTACTGGGTCGCCGAGCACCACAACATGCCGGCGGTCGCGGCGACCAACCCGCCGGTCCTCATCGCGATGCTCGCCTCTGCCACCGAGCGCATCCGCGTCGGCTCAGGCGGCGTGATGCTGCCCAACCACGCACCGCTGGTGGTCGCCGAGCAGTTCGCGCTCCTCGAGGCGGCGTTCCCGGGCCGCATCGACCTCGGCATCGGCCGCGCCCCCGGCACCGACCCGCTCACCCGCTACGTCCTGCGCGGCAGCAACGCCGAGTCCGCCGACGAGGCGGTCACCCGCTTCCCGGAGTACGTCGACGACATCATCACGCTGATGTCGACCGAGGGCGTCGAGCTGCAGGTCGGGCCGCGCCGCCAGCCGCTGCGCGCGACGCCGAGCGCCACGAGCCTGGCCCAGGTGTGGCTGCTCGGCTCGTCCGACTACTCCGCGCGCCTGGCCGCCGAGAAGGGCCTGCCGTACGTCTTCGCGCACCACTTCGCAGGCCAAGGCACCGGCGAGGCGATCGAGCTCTACCGCTCCTCCTACCGGCCCTCGCCGGAGCACCCGGAGCCGCGCACCTTCCTCACCGTCAACGTCGTCGTGGCGCCGACCGAGGAGGAGGCGCGCCGCCTCGCGCTGCCCAACGTGCAGCAGATGCTCGCGCTCCGCACCGGCGCCCCGCTGCTCCCGCAGCGCCTCGTCGAGGAGGCGGAGGCGGTCGAGATGACGCCCGACCAGACGTCCTTCGGCCAGGCGATGAGCGCGCGCTGGGTGGTCGGCGCGCCCGAGCAGGCGCGCGCCCAGCTCGCCGAGCTCGCCGAGACCTACGGCGTCGACGAGGTGATGGTGCACCCGGTGGCCGGCGCGTGGGCCGGCACCGACGCCACCGTCGCGCCGACCCGCGAGGAGACGCTGCGGCTGCTGGCCGCCTGACCTGCTCGGGTCAGTGGCGCTCCTCCAGGCCGACGGCCTCGCGGAGGTTCTCGGCGGCCTCGCGGAGGTCGGGGTCGTCGGCGGCGCGGGAGTCCATCAGCGCGGCCAGCGCCTCGGCGAGGACGTTGAGCTTCTCCTGCATCGCCTCGGTGTTGCGGCGCCCGGCGTTCTCCAGCAGGACCAGCAGGAGCAGCGAGAGCACCCCGCCGAAGGTGTGGATCGCCAGCTCCCACTTGGTGGTCGACGTCCACAGCGGGTAGCTCGCCGCCCAGACGACCACGACCGCCACGACCACCGCGAAGAACGGCGCCCGGCTGATCGCCCGGGTCGACAGCTCCACGAACCGCTCGAACGGGTCGAGGCCGTCCTTGTTCTCCCGGCTCTCGGCCGCCTCGGTGCGCTCCATGCGGCGCAATCTAGCGATCGGCGCAGGACCTGCAGCACACCTCGAACGGCGTGGGGGCCAGAGGGTTCAGGCCAGAGGATCGGGCCGGATCGGCCGGATCAGGCCCAGCTGACCGCGTCGCGCACGTCGACGCGCGGCAGGCGCGGGAACCACGGGTCGGTGCCGGGGTGGCCGAGGTTGACCACGAGGTGGCTCCTCCACGAGGTGCCGGCGAAGAACTCCGCGTCGATGCCGGCGGCGTCGAAGCCACCCATCGGGCCGGCGGCGAGGCCGTGCGCGCGGACGGCGAGGAAGAACTGACCGGTGGCCAGGGCGGCGCTGTACTTGGAGATCGGCTCGCGGACCTCCGCAGGCATGGCGCCGAAGCTCTCCAGGAACATCTCCGCGCGGTCGGGGAAGGTCACCGGGAACTGGTGGTGGAAGTCGGCGTCGTAGGCCAGCACCGCGATCGCGGGAGCGCTGGCGGCCTTGTCGCGGTTGCTGCCCTCGTTGACGTGGGGGAGCAGGCGCGCCCTGCCCTCGTCGGTGCGGACGTAGAGCACACGCAGCGGCTGGCTGTTGGCCATGGTGGGGGCGAAGCGGGTCAGCTCCCAGATGCCGGCGAGCTCTTCGTCGGTGACCGGCTGGTCGGAGAACGAGTTGGCCGTGCGCGCCTCGGTGAAGAGCAGGGCGCGGGCGTCGGAGTCGAGGGACTCGAGGGTCGTGACGGTCATCGGGATGCTCCTGAAGTCGAGGGTTGCTTGCATCTCCAATGCTACTACTGAATCAGAAGTTACCGTCAAGACCGAAGCAGAGGTAAGGTGGGTCACATGGCAACCGGCACCCGCGACGTGGTCCCCGCAGGGCACGAGGTGCGCCAGTGCGACGGTGCGCTGTCGCGGGCCTTCCAGTTCCTCGGCAAGCGCTGGAACGCGATGCTCATCTCCGTCCTCGGCTCCGGCCCCGCCGGCTTCGCCGAGCTCAAGCGCGTGCTCGGGATCAGCGACTCGATGCTGTCCGACCGGCTCTCCGAGCTGGCCGGTGCCGGGCTGGTCGTCCGCCGCGTCGAGGAGGGGCCGCCCGTCGCGGTCACCTACGAGCTCAGCGAGTCGGGCCTGGCGCTGCTGCCCGTCCTGCGCGAGATCGGCTCGTGGGCGCGGGAGAACCTCGAGTCCTGACCCGCGCCCACCCGCCTCAGTCGAGCGCCAGCCCGGCTGCCGGGGCGACGCGTGCCGCCCGTCGGGCCGGAAGCACGCAGGCACCGAGCCCGGCGAGCGCGGCGACGACCGCGACCGTGCCCACCTGCAGCACCGGGACGGTGAGCCCCACGTCGTCGACCACCGAGGCGATGAGGACCTGGACGCCCACCCACGCGAACGTCAGGCCGAGCGCGACGCCCATCGCGGTGGCGACCGCCGAGAGCAGCAGCCCCTCGGCGGCCATCGCCCGGCGCAGCTGCTGGCGGGTCAGTCCCATCGCCCGCAGCAGGGCGTTCTCCCGGCTGCGCTCGAGCACCGACAGGCCGAGCGTGTTGGCGATGCCGACCAGCGCGATGACGATCGCGATCGCCAGCAGCCCGACGACCGCGCCGGTCAGGATGTCGACCTGCAGGTCGACCCACGCACGCTGGGTGTAGCCGCCGTCGAGGCCCGCGCCGCTCGCCCCGGCGAGCGCGGCCAGGTCACCGCGCAGGTCCTCGGCGTCCGCGCCACCGCCGGCCCGCACCCACAGGGCGCCCGGCACGGGTGAGGGATCGAGCGCGAGCAGCGTGGTCGCCGAGACGATGCCGGCCCGGCCCCACCCGGTCGAGGGCCTGACCTGCAGGGTGCGCTCGCGGCCCGCGACGATCACCACCACCTCGCGGTCCTTCCACACGGCGTCCGCGACGCGCCGCGGCAGCTCGTCGATCACGTCGTGGGGCAGGAGGACGACGCCGTCGGCGGGCGACAGGTCGGCGGGCCCACGGACCGTCCCCGGTCGCCCGTCGGTGCCGAGCAGGGGCACCTCGACGCCGCCCAGCGTGGCCGTGGTGCCGTCGAGGAGCTCGACCGACGCCACGTCGGGCAGCGCCTCCGCGCGCGCCCGCAGGTCGGCGGCCAGGGGGCGGTCGACGGTCGTGACGGAGAAGTCGACGGGGTACTCCCGATCCATCTCCTCGTCGATGCCGGTGCGCGACGACGCGAGCCCGGTGAGCACGGCCGTGGTGAGGGTGACGCCGACCAGCAGGGAGGCGGCGGTGGTCGCCGTACGCCGCGGGTTGCGCACCGCGTTGCCGGTCGCCAGCCTCCGCACCGGCCCGGTGCCGACCAGGCGGCCGACGAGCCGGATCAGCCACGGCACGAGGACCGGACCGACCAGCAGCACCCCGACGAAGGTCACGGTCCCGCCCGCCAGCATGACCGGCACCGCGTGCGACGACACGGCGAGCGCGAGCAGCGCGGCGCCGCCCGCGAGCAGCACGACGGCGGACACGAGCCGCAGCCGCCCCGCGGCGGAGCGCAGGTCGACGCCGGTGTCGGGACGCAGCGCGGCGAGCGGCGCCACCCGGGTCGCGGAGCGGGTCGGCAGCCACGCCGCGAGGAGCGTGACGACGACCCCGACGGCGAAGCCGCCCGCGGTCCAGGTGGGGTCGAGCGCGGCGGGGCCCATGTCGGCGAACCAGTGGCGCACCAGCGCCACGAGACCCGCGCCGACGACCGCGCCGGCGACGACGCCGACGGCGGAGGCGACGAGCCCCAGCGCGAGGGCCTCGAGGCGCACGGCACGCCGGAGCTGCCCGCGGGTCACCCCGACGCACCGGAGCAGGGCGAAGTCGCGTCGGCGCTGGGCGAAGAGGATGGCGAAGGTGTTGGCGATGACCATCACGCCGACGAAGAGCGCGATCGCGACGAACACCAGCGCCATGACGGACAGCACGTCGACGCCGCGGGTGATCTCGGCCTGGCGCTCGGCCACCCACGCGTCCGCCGCGTCGACCGTCGCGGCCGGGGCCAGCGCCCGGGCCTGCGCGTCTGATCCGCCCCACGCGACCGCGTCGACGTAGAGCGTCGCGCGGAAGCGCCGCAGGTCCTGCCACGGGACGTAGAGCGAGGCGCCGAGCGCCGCCGGGCTGTCGACGGTGCCGACGACCTCGACCTCCGTCGCGGCCCGCCCGGAGCCCACGCGCAGCACGTCGCCGATCCGCACGTCCGTGCTCTTGGCGGCGTTGACGTCGACCACCACCTCGCCCGGCCGGTCCGGGAAGCGGCCGGCGCGCAGGTCCTGCCACTGCAGGTCGGGGTCGAGCGAGGCCTCGGCGACGTCGGCCGACGCCGTGAGCTGCACGCCGTCGCGGGTGACGGGCTCCATGGCGTAGCCGAGCGCGAGGGCCGGCACGTCGGCCTGGTCGAGCAGGCGGTCCACCTGCCGGGTGTCGTCGACGGTGACGACGCGGTCGACCGCCGCGACCGGCGCCCCCACGTCGGCGGTGAGGCCGGTGCGGGTGGCACCGGTGAGCATGCCGGTGACGACGACGAACGCGACGCCGATGACGACGGCGAGCGCGGCAGCGACGTAGCGCCGGGTGTGGTGCCGCAGGGAGGCGGCCAGCACCGTGCGCATCAGGCGCCCCGCCCGCGCAGCGCGGCCACGAGCGCGTCCTGCCCGGGCGCGGTCAGGTGGGCGGTGACGGTGCCGTCGTGGATCACCACCACGTCGTCGGCGTACGCCGCCGCGTCGAGCTCGTGGGTCACCATGACCACCGTCATCCCGAGCTCGCGCACCGAGCGGCGGAGGTGGCCGAGCACCTCCGCGCTGGCCTCGCTGTCGAGGTTGCCGGTGGGCTCGTCGGCGAAGACGATGTCGGGCTGCGTGACCAGGGCCCGGGCGATCGCCACCCGCTGCTGCTGGCCACCCGAGAGCTGGCTCGGCAGGTGACCGAGCCGGTCGGCGATGCCGAGCACGCGGACCACCTCGTCGTAGCGATCGCGGTCGACCTCGCGCCCGGCCAGCTCGAGCGGGAGCAGGATGTTCTGCCCGGCGGTGAGCATCGGGAGCAGGTTGAAGGCCTGGAACACGAAGCCGATGTGCTCGCGCCGGAACAGCGTCAGCGCCGTGTCGTCGAGGCCCGCGAGGTCGCGCCCCGCGACGCTCACCGTGCCGCTGCTCGCGACGTCGAGGCCGGCGAGGCAGTGCATGAGGGTGGACTTGCCGGAACCGCTCGGGCCCATGATCGCGGTGAAGCGGCCGGCCGGGACGTCGAGGTCGATGCCGCGCAGCGCGTGCACCGCCCCCTCGCCGTCGCCGTAGGTCCGCGTGAGGCCGCGCGTGCTGGCGGCCGTGCCCGTCGTCTGGAGTGTCGTCGTCATGGGGACAACGCTCGTGGCCGGCGGCCCCCGGATCGTCCCCCTGCGGCACGGACCCGGCGTACGCCCGCGGGCCGACCGGGAGGGTCGGCGTACGACCGGGGGAGGACGGCGACCCGGTCAGGCCGGGGCGGCCGGGTCAGGCCGGGGCGGCGAGGGCGTCGCGCGCGGTCCGCGGGGCGCGGCCGAGCAGCTCGCCGAGCAGCGGATCGGTGCCGGCGAAGAAGCCCGCGCGCGCGGCCCGGTGGAACCCGAGGACGAACCCGGCCATCTGCTCCGGCACGCCGGCCTCGGCCTGCGCGGCCAGCCACTCGTCCTCCCCCAGCACCCGGCACGTGACGGTGCGCCCGGAGACCTCGGAGGCGGTGTCGGCGAGCTCGGCGAAGGTCGGCGCGGCGGGAGCGGTGAGCGTGACGGCTCCGTCGTGTGCTCCGTCGGAGAGCAGGATCGCCGCGGCCGCCTCGGCCGCGTCCTCACGCGCGGTCCACGACACGGGGCCGTCGCCCGGCACGGCGATGACGCCGGTCTCGCGCCACGGCCCGGCCAGCCACTGCAGGCTGTGGGCGTAGAAGCCGTTGCGCAGGGAGGTCCAGGCGACGCCGCAGTCGGCGAGCAGCTGCTCGGTCGCGAAGTGGGTCGCGCCCGGCAGGAACGGGTTGTCCGGGGCCGCCCCCTGGTGGCTGGTGTAGAGGATCCGGCCGACGCCGACCGACGCGGCGGCCTCGATGGCGTTGCGGTGGAGGGCGACGTGGTCGCCGGCGGGGTCGCTCGAGGAGACCAGGAGCAGCTGGTCGGCGCCGTCGTAGGCCGCCGGGAGGGACCCGGGGTCGGCGTAGTCGCCCTGGCGGACCTCGACGCCGAGCGCGGCGAACCGCGCGGCGCGCGAGACGTCGCGGGTGACGACGACGAGCTCGCTGGGGGACAGGTGCTGGAGCAGGTGGTCGGCGGTCGCGCCGTTGAGGGCGCCGGTGGCGCCGGTGATGATGATCATGGATCCGTCCTTCGTGTTAGCGGTGATAACAGCACGAGCGTCTCATGCGGAACCGCTGATAGCAAGGACGCGTTATCGTTGGTCCGTGAGCGAGCGGACCGACACCCGGCAGGCCATCGTCGAGGCCGCGGCCGAGCTGCTCGGCGAGGGCGGTGCTGCCGCGATGACCACCCGCGGCGTGGCCGAGCGCGCCGGGGTCCAGGCGCCCACCATCTACCGGCTGTTCGGCGACAAGGACGGGCTGCTGGAGGCGGTCGCCGAGCACGTCCTGCACACCTTCGTCACGGCCAAGACGGCCGGGCTGGCGGCGGCGCAGGCCGCCGGTGACCACCTGCTGGAGGACTTCCGCTCGGGCTGGCGGCGCCAGGTCGAGTTCGGCCTGGCCCACCCGGCGGTCTTCGCCATGATGGTCGAGCGCGGCACCTCGTCCGCGGCCGTGCGGGCCGGTCGCGACGTGCTGGCCGCGCGGGTCCATCGGCTGGCCGCCGCCGGCCTGCTGCAGGTGCCCGAGCCGCGCGCGGTCGACCTCGTCCACGCCACCGCGACCGGCGCGATCCAGGCGCTGCTGTCGACCCCGCCCGACGACCGCGACCCCGGGCTGGCCGAGGCGATGATGGAGGCGGCGCTGGCGGCGGTCCTGGTCCCCGGGGCTAAGGACCGGGCGGACTCCGGTCCCGCGGGGGACCCCGCGGTCGCCGCCGCAGTCGCGCTGCGCGCGCTCGTCCCGGGGCTCGACGTCCTGAGCGCGGCGGAGCGCGCGCTTCTCGCGCAGTGGCTCGACCGGGTCGCCTACGGACGCACGAGCCCCGACTCGTAGCCGAGGACCACGAGCTGGACCCGGTCGCGGGAGCCGGTCTTGGCGAGGATCCGGCCGACGTGGGTCTTGACGGTCGTCTCGGCGACGACGAGGTCGGCAGCGATCTCGGTGTTGCTCAGGCCGCGCGCGATCAGGGTCAGCACCTCGACCTCCCGCTCGGTGAGGCCGCCGAGACGTTCGTCGCGGGGCGCGGCGGCGGCTGGGTCGGGGAGCGCCGCGAAGTGGTCGAGCAGCCGGCGGGTGGTGCTCGGCGCCACCACCGCGTCGCCGGCGCGGACGGCGCGGATCGCCCCCAGCAGGTCGGGCGGTGCGGCGTCCTTGAGCAGGAAGGCCGAGGCGCCGGCGCGGATGGCGGCGAAGGCGTACTCGTCGAGGTCGAAGGTGGTCAGCACGATCACCCGGGGCGCGTCGTCGCGCGCCAGCAGCCGGCGCGTGGTCTCGACGCCGTCCAGGCGCGGCATCCGCACGTCCATCAGCACCACGTCGGCGGCGGTCACGGCGAGCTGCTCCAGGGCCTCGCCGCCGTCCCCTGCCTCGCCGACCACGACCATGTCGTCCTGGCTGTCGACCAGCATCCGGAAGCCGGCGCGCACCATCTGCTGGTCGTCGACGAGGAAGACCCGGACCGGCTCGCTCACAGGGGCAGCCTCGCAGACACCGCGAACCCGCCGCCGGCCGCGGGGCCGGCCTCGACCGTCCCGCCGTGCACGGCGGCGCGCTCGCGCATCCCGACCAGTCCGAGGCCGGGCCCGTCGCCGGCCGGCGCCGCGGCGCCGCGCCCGTCGTCGCGGACCTCGACCTCGACGCCGCGGCCGACCGACACCCTGACCCGCACGCGCGCCGAGGGGCCGGCGTGCTTGCGCACGTTGGTCAGCGCCTCCTGCACGATCCGGTACGCCGCGAGCGCGACGCCGTCGGGCACGTCGGGCACCGGGTCGGGGAGGTCCGCCTCGACCACCGTCCCGGCGGCGCGGGCCTCCTCGACGAGGTGCCGCACGTCGCCGAGGCCGGGCTGCGGGGCCACGCCCGTGTCGCCGTCGCGCAGCAGGCCGAGCAGCCGCCGCATCTCGGTGAGCGACTCGCGACCGGTGGTCGCGATCGTGCCGAGGGTGTCGACCGCGACGTCCGGGTCCCTGGCCGCGGCGTAGCGCGCGCCGTCGGCCTGCACCACGATCACCGACAGGCCGTGGGCGACGACGTCGTGCATCTCGCGGGCGATCCGCGAGCGCTCGTCGCGGGCGGCGAGCTCGACCTCGCGCTCGGCGGTGCGCTCGGCCTGCTCGGCGCGCGCGACCAGCGCGGCGACGTAGTTCTCGCGCTCCTGCGCTGCCGCGCCCAGCGCCCACGCGGCGGTCACGATCGCCCCGATCGTCACGGTGTAGGGGGCGACGTTGCCGAGCGCGAGGTCGACGGTGCCGAAGCCGACGAGCCACCTGACGGCGGCGACCACCGCGCCGGCGTACCCGACCAGCAGCGCCGCGACGCCCTGCCAGCGCGGCGCCCACCGCGCCACCGAGTAGACGGCGACCGGGAAGGCGAGCTGGCCCGTCGTCGGGGTGTCGACCGCCACCGCCTGCAACGCGGACAGGCCCGCCACGGCGAGGAGCACCGCGAACGGCCGGCTCCGGCGCCACAGCAGCGGCAGCGGCTCGAGCGCGGCGAGGACCAGGGCGGCCGGCTGGCCGGACACGAGGTGCCCGAGCGCGAGCACCACGAGCGCGGCGACCAGCAGCCGGTCGAACCACGCGCGACCCCGGGGGCCGAGCCGCCACGGCCGGTGGTCCCGGGTCGTCGCGGTCGTGGTCGGCATGGAGCGAACGGTAGACCGCCCGCGCACCCGCCGCGTCCGCCCCGGGAAGGACGCCGGTCCTCCCCGAGTAGGGTGCGAGCCATGACCAAGTGGGAATACCAGGTGGCGCCGATTCCGCTCCACAACGAAGCGCTGATGCTCAACAACTTCGGCCAGGACGGCTGGGAGCTGGTGGCCATCCACACCAACGCCCAGGGCGGTCTGGTGGCCTTCCTCAAGCGTCCCGGACAGGGGGCCTGACATGGCGGAGTCCACCGTGGGGGCAGAGCAGCGCCTCGCCGACCTGGGGCTCACCGTCCCCGAGGTCGTCCCGCCCGTCGCGGCCTACCAGCCCACCGCCCGCACCGGGAACCTCGTCTTCACCGCCGGCCAGCTGCCGGCGCGCGACGGCGAGATGATCGCCGTCGGCAAGGTCGGCGGCGAGGTCACCGAGGAGCAGGGCTACGAGTGCGCCCGGCAGTGCGCGCTCAACGCGCTCGCCGCGGTCAAGGCCGAGATCGGCTCGCTCGACCACGTCAAGCGCGTGGTCAAGGTCGTCGTGTTCGTCGCCTCCACGCCCGACTTCACCGGTCAGCCCAAGGTCGCCAACGGCGCCTCGGAGCTGCTCGGCGAGGTGTTCGGCGAGGCCGGCAAGCACGCCCGCTCGGCGGTCGGCGTCCCGGTGCTGCCGCTCGACGTCCCCGTCGAGGTCGAGATCATCGTCGAGGTCTGAGGCCGGCGTGCCGAGCATGGAGCGGCTGCCGCTGCCCGACGCGCTCGTGGCCCAGGCCAGGGCGTACGCCGGGGGGTCGGCGAGCCCGGCCGAGCCACGCGACGCGGCCACGGTCGTGCTGATGCGCCCCGGCGTGGCCGGGCCCGAGGTCTACCTCCTGCGCCGGCAGACCTCGATGGCGTTCGCCGGGGGGATGTGCGTCTTCCCCGGGGGCGGCGTCGACCCGCGCGACTTCGACGACGAGCTCGTCGACCGCGGCCTGTGGGCCGGGCCGCCGCCGGCGGAGTGGTCGCAGCGGCTCGGCTGCGACGAGGCGCGGGCGCGGGCGCTGGTCTGCGCAGCGGCGCGCGAGACGTTCGAGGAGTCCGGCGTCCTGCTCGCCGGTCCCGGCCCCGACGCGGTCGTCGCCGACACCACGGGCGAGGACTGGGAGGCCGACCGGGTCGCGCTGGAGTCGCGCGAGCTGTCCCTGACGGCGTTCCTCGAGCGGCGCTCGCTCGTGCTGCGCACCGACCTGCTCGGCGCGTGGTCCGGTTGGCTGACGCCGGTCTTCGAGCCGCGCCGCTACCGCACCTGGTTCTTCGTCGCCCGCCTGCCCGAGGGGCAGGTCACCCGCGACGTGTCGACCGAGTCGTCGTCGGTCACCTGGCTGCCGGCGGCCGACGCCGTCGAGCAGGTCGAGCGGCAGGAGATGCTGATGCTGCCGCCGACCTGGCTGACCTGCCTCGACGTCGCCCAGCACGCCGGACCCGACGCCGTCCTGGCTGCCGCGCAGGGCCGCACGGTCGAGATGTTCATGCCGGAGGTCGTCGCCGACGGCGAGGAGTTCATCCTGTCCACGCCGCCCTTCTACGCCGAGCTGATGGCCGCGCGGTGAGCGGCTGGACCGGCGGCTCCTTCGGCGAGACCGGCACCTGCGTGCTGGCCCCCAACGCCGGCACGATGACGCTCGACGGCACCAACACCTGGGTGCTGCGCGACCCCGGCTCGAGCCGGTCGGTCGTCGTCGACCCCGGCCCGTCGATCGCCGCGCACCTCGACGCGATCGACGCGGTGGCCGGCGACGTGTCCGTCGTGCTGCTGACGCACCACCACCACGACCACAGCGAGGCCGCGCGGGAGTACGCCGAGCGCCACCGCTGCGGCGTCCGCGCCCTCGACCCGGCCCACCGGCTCGGCGGGGAGGGCCTCGGCGAGGGCGACGTGGTCGGCGTCGGCGGGCTCGAGGTGCACGTCGTGGCGACCCCCGGCCACACGGCCGACTCCCTGTCCTTCGTGGTTCCGCAGGACCGCGCGGTCCTCACCGGTGACACCGTGCTGGGCCGTGGCACCACCGTCGTGGCGCACCCCGACGGCCAGCTCGGGGCGTACCTCTCCTCCCTCCAGCGGCTCCACGCGCTGTGCGGGGCGGAGGGCATCACCACCGTGTGGCCCGGCCACGGCCCCGTGATCGACGGCGCCCTCGGCGCCCTCGACGGCTACCTCGCGCACCGCCAGCAGCGTCTCGAGCAGGTCCGTCAGGCCGTCTGCGACCTCCGCGAGCGCGGGCCCGTCGCGCACGACGACCTGCCGCGCGCGGTCGTCGAGGTCGTCTACGCCGATGTCGACCCGGTCCTGTGGGGCGCCGCCGAGCTGTCGGTCCGCGCGCAGCTGGCCTACCTCGAGGACCTCTGAGCTGACCTCTGGGTCGACCGGTCCCACACCAGGCTGCCGAGGGCGACGACGAGCGCGACGTTGACCAGCACGGCCAGCGTGGCGACGTTGCCGATGTGGGCGACCGGCCACGCAAGGGTCGCGACGAGCACGAGCGCCGCCTGCCAGCGGTGGCCCAGCCGTGCCAGCGCCCACGCCACCAGGGCCAGGGACAGCGGGAAGAAGAGTCCGATCGGCTTGATGAGGGCGGCCGCCCCCGGCTGGTCGACGAGCGGGGCGTCACCGAGCGAGACGTGGATGGCGTCCCAGCCGTAGGCGGCGTTGCCGCACGCGCCCACCATCCCGACCAGCACGAGCGCGGCCGCCAGTCGTGAGCCGGGCGGCAGCCAGGAGCCCACCGCCAGCACGACGACCAGGCGGCCGGCACCGACTGGCACATCGCCGAGATCGGGCTGCACGCCTGGGACGTCACCGCGCTGAGCGTCACCACGGTCCGTGGGTGGTCCAGTGGGAGACCGCTGTCCGGTCGGGGTACTCCAGCGGCAGAACGTCGTGGAACGGCCCGTCCGACGACGTTTTGTCACTGGACTACCCCCACTCTGGTAGTCCACCGGGAAGTGGCTGTCCCGCCGGGGTAGTCCACCGGCAGGTGGCTGCCCGAGCGGGGCCGCGGCGACTGGAAGCCGGTGGACTACCCGAGGAGGCGCCGCCAGAGCCACCGCAGCGCCATCAGGAGCGCGATCGCCGCGGCCACCCCGAGGCCGATCGCGAGCGAGAGCTCGACCCCGAGGAACGTACGGGTGCTCCCGCTCGTGTCACCGAAGTCGTGGGTGAGCTCCTGCGACGACGTGCCGTCGAGGTCCGGCACGAGGTCGACCGCGAGGCTCAAGGTGCCGGCGATGCTGCCGTTTACCTGGCCGACGGAGCGACGCCAGGTGCTGGTCGCATCGACCGAAGGCGTGGTGACGACCAGCTCGGCGACCTCACGGTCGCTCACCGTCTGCACCAGGAGCAGCTGCAGCCGGTCGTCCACCCAGCCCTGCGGCAGGACGAAGGCGTCCGAGAAGGTGCCGTCCGGGAACGGGTGATCCCTGAGCACCCGCTTCTTGGTGTCGAAGGTGAACGACGCCGGACCGAGCGACGAACGCATGGCGAGGTAGCGCCCGTCGGGGGAGAACAGTCCGGCACCGACGGCGAGCTCGTCGAGGTCCGTCCGGCTCGCGATCGTGGCGATGTCGCCTGCGGGATGGATGCGTTCGAGTGCGCCGGACGCCCGGCTCAGGACGATCGTGCCCGAGGGGTCGACGGCGACGGATGCGACGTTGCCCACCAGCTGGTTCGCCCGGTTGTCGTGGTCCGACCCCGGCCGGAGGCGCCCCACCCACACCTCGGGCGAGTCGTCGGCGATGAAGACGAGCCACGCGGAGTCAGGCGACCACGACATCTCGCGCAGCCGTAGGCCCGCTCTCGGCGGCAGGGGGTGGAAGGTGCTCGTCTCGCCCGAGGCGAGGTCGAGCACCCCGACCGTCGCCCGTCCGTCCTGGTCGTCTGCAGCCTGCCACGCGAGGCGCCGCCCGTCCGGCGAGAGCGCGAGAGACTGGTTCACCTGGATCTCGTCAGGGTCCGAACCGTTCGCCACCCAACCCGCCAGGCCGAGCTGGTGCGGTAGGCCGTCGGCAGCGGTGATGACGACCGGCTCGCTGCTCTCCGAGATGAAGGCCGCCGACGCCCGGCCGAGCGAGAGGTTGCTCTCGGACTCCAGGTCACCGGGGTCCTCGATCCGGCTGGGGATCGCGCCACCCGGCACCTCCTGCGCGGCCGTACGCGCCTCGCGGTCACCGGTCGGCCAGAGCGCGACGCCGCCCCCGACGGCCACGACGACGGCGACGACGGCGGCGGCGAGCACGACCCGGCTGCGACGCTGCGCGGCCCGGGCTCGGCCCCAGAGGTCGTCGTCGACGGGGAGCGGCTCGCTCGCGTCGGCGAGCCGGTGGAGGGTGGTGCGGAGGTCCTGGTCGTGGGGGCTCATGCGTCTGCTCCGATCAGCTCGGCGAGCTCGGGCGCGAGCGTGCGCAGCCGGGCGAGCGCCTGCCGGGTGGTCGACTTCACGGTGCTGGTCGAGAGCGACAGCGCGCGGGCCGTCTCGACCTCGGTGAGGTCCTCGTAGAAGCGCAGCACCAGCACGGTGCGCTGCTTGTGGGTCAGCCGGGCCAGGGCCTGGTCGAGGCTCAGCCGCAGGTCGGCGTCGGCGGTCGGAGCAGCACGGTCGAGGCCGCCCAGCCCGCTCTCGGTGAAGCGACGTCGGCGCCACCAGGAGATGTTCTGGTGGTACATCGCGCGCCGGACGTACGCCTCGGGCGAGGTGTGGATGCGCCGCCAGTGCCGCGCCGCCTTCATCAGCGCCGCCTGCACCAGGTCCTGGGCGAGGTGGTGGTCGCCGGTCAGCAGGTACGCCGTGCGCGACAGCGCCGCCTGGCGTGCCGCCACGAAGTCGGTGAACCCCGCCTCGTCGTCAGTGCTCACTCCGCACCCCCTTCACCACCCATGACGCAGGCAGGTGCCTGCTCGGGTGTCAGGAGGAGCGAGAAAGACTCAGCGCGCGCGGCGCGAGAGCCGCTCGAGGTCCATGATGACCACGGAGCGGGGCTCCAGGCGCAGCCAGCCGCGCGAGGCGAAGTCGGCGAGCGCCTTGTTGACCGTCTCGCGGGAGGCGCCGACCAGCTGGGCGAGCTCCTCCTGGGTGAGGTCGTGGTGCACGTGGACGCCGTCGTCGGCGGTGCGACCGAAGCGGTCGGCGAGGTCGAGCAGCGCCTTGGCGACGCGGCCGGGGACGTCGGAGAAGACGAGGTCGGCGACGACGTCGTTGGACTTGCGCAGGCGCGAGGCGAGCTGGGAGAGCAGGCCTCGGGCGACCTGCGGGCGGCCCTCGAGCCAGCGGAGCAGGTCGTCGTGGGACAGCGAGGCGAACGAGGCGTCGGTGACGGCCGTGACGGTCGCCGAGCGCGGGCCCGGGTCGAAGAGGGAGAGCTCGCCGAACATCTGGCCGGGACCCATGATCGCCAGCAGGTTCTCGCGGCCGTCGGAGGAGGAGCGGCCCAGCTTCACCTTGCCCTCGGTGACGATGTAGAGCTTGTCGCCGGAGTCGCCCTCGTGGAACAGCACGTCGCCGCGGCGCAGGGTCGTCTCCGCCATGGAACCACCGAGGGCGGTGGCCGCCTCGTCGTCCAGCGAGCTGAACAGCGGTGCCTGCCGAAGCACGTCGTTGTCCACGTCAGTCCTCCAAGTCGGTGCGTCCCGTGCCAGGTCCGGTGCGGGCTCGTTGGACGGGCCCTCAGGGATCGGGCACGATCCTAGCCGTGGTCTGAGTCACAAGTGCGAATGCACCCGCCCGTGCGGGTCCTGCGCCCGGATCGGCGGTGTCGGAGGCGGACCGTAGGCTGGGCGCGTGCCTGCCGCGACCGACGTCCCCAAGCCCGACACGTCGCTGGTGCGACGGGCCCGCAAGATGGACCGGATCCTCGCCGCGACCTATCCCGACGCGCGGGCCGAGCTCGACTTCACCAACGCCTTCGAGTGCCTGGTCGTCACCGTCATCTCCGCGCAGACCACCGACCGGCGCGTCAACGCCGCCAGCCCGGCGCTGTTCGCGGCCTACCCCACGCCCGAGGCGATGGCCGCGGCTCCGCGCGAGCACCTCGAGCAGCTCCTGGGCCCGCTGGGCTTCTTCCGGCAGAAGACCGACTCGGTGCTCCGGCTGAGCCAGGCGCTCGTCGACGACTTCGACGGCCAGGTACCCGGGCGCCTCGACGACCTGGTGAAGCTGCCCGGCGTCGGGCGCAAGACGGCCAACGTCGTCCTGGGCAACGCCTTCGACCTGCCCGGCATCACCGTCGACACCCACTTCGGCCGGCTCGCGCGCCGCTTCGGCTGGACCGAGGAGACCGACCCGGTCAAGGTCGAGCACGCCGTCGGCGCGCTGTTCCCCAGGCGCGACTGGACGATGCTGTCCCACCACCTCATCTGGCACGGCCGCCGCCGCTGCCACGCCAAGAAGCCCGCGTGCGGCGCCTGCCCGCTGGCGCGGCTGTGCCCGTCGTTCGGCGCCGGCCCCACCGACCCGGTGGAGGCGGAGAAGCTCGTCACGACGCAGGGGCCTGCGTGAGGCGGTTGGCCGGCGCGGTGGCGATGGTCGCCGCGCTGAGCGCCTGCACCGCGCAGGGCGGCATCAACGTACGCCCGCCGGACGTCGACGTGGACACCCCCGCGCTCCGCGAGGTCAAGGCGCGCATCGGCATGGAGGACTGTGCGCCCGGTGCGGGCGGGGCCGTCGCCGACGGCCTGCCCGACGTCACGCTGCCCTGCCTGGGCGGCGGTCCCGACGTCGACCTGTCCGGGCTGCGCGGTCCGATGCTCATCAACCTGTGGCAGTTCAACTGCGGGCCGTGCGAGGAGGAGATGCCGGCGCTGGAGAAGTTCCACCAACAGCACGGCGACCAGGTGGCCGTCCTCGGCATCGACTTCAACGACGTCCACCCCGAGGGCGCGCTCGCCCTGGCCGAGCGGACGGGGATCACCTACCCCTCGCTCGCCGACCCGGGCGGCGAGCTGATGACGCAGGAGGCGTTCGCGATCGGGCGCCGCGGCATGCCGGCCTTCGTGTTCATCGATGCCAACGGCACCGTCGTGGGACAGAGCTCGGGCGGCGTCGACTCCGTCGACGAGGTCGAGCAGCTCGTCGCCGACCAGCTGGGCATCACGCTGTGAGCACGCTCCCCGCCTGGCTCGCACCGGTGGTCGAGGCGGCGTCCACCATCACCGTGCACGAGCTCACCCGCTTCATGCCGCCCGAGGGCAGCGACGCCCGGCGCGGGGCGGTGCTGATGCTCTTCGCCGACCGCGACGACGACCCGTCGGGTCCCGACGACCTCGCCCACCGCGGCGAGCTGCTGCTCACCGAGCGCGCCCACCACATGCGCTCCCACCCCGGGCAGGTGTCGTTCCCCGGAGGGTCGATCGACGTGGGGGAGACCCCCCGCGAGGCGGCGCTGCGCGAGGCGCTGGAGGAGGTCGGCCTCCAGTCGTCGGAGGTGGAGGTCTTCGGCGAGCTGCCCGAGCTGTGGCTGCCGCCCAGCAACTTCGCGGTCACCCCCGTCCTGGGCTACTGGCGCGAGCGCGGAGAGGTGCGGATCGCGAGCCCCGACGAGGTGCACGCGATCCACCGCGTCGCCATCGCCGACCTGCTCGACCCCGAGCACCGCATCAACGTGCGGCACCCCAGCGGCTGGGTCGGGCCGGGGTTCCTCATCGGACCCGACAAGGACGTCATCCTGTGGGGGTTCACCGCAGGCATCGTGGCCCGGCTCTTCGCCTACCTCGGCTGGGCCGAGACGTGGGACCGGGCGCGGGTGCGTGACCTGCCGGACCACATGCTGCAAGGTGTCCCCAGCGGCACCGACCTGGCGCCGAACACCAAGCTCGAGGAGTAGCGGCCGATGAACGTCCTCGACTGGTGCCTCCTGGCGCTCGTGGGGATCTACGCGCTGTCCGGCTACTGGCAGGGCTTCGTCACCGGTGCGTTCGCCACCGCGGGCCTGCTCCTCGGCGGCCTCGGCGGCATCTGGGCGGCGCCGCTCGCGCTGGGCGACGCCGCACCCTCGCTGTGGGTCTCCCTCGGCGCCCTCTTCATCGTCATCATCTCCGCCTCGCTCGGCCAGGCGGTGCTCCAGTTCGTCGGCGCCCGCATCCGCGACCGGATCACCTGGCAGCCGGTCCGTGCGCTCGACGCGGTCGGGGGCTCGGCGCTCAGCGCGGTCGCGGTGCTGCTCGTGGCGTGGGCCCTCGGCGTCGCCGTGTCCGGCACCCGGATCGGTGCGATCACCCCGCTGGTGCGCGACTCCACCGTGCTCGCCAAGGTCGACGAGACCCTGCCGCCCGACGCGAGCAAGGTGTTGCAGGCGTTCAACAACGTCGTCGGGACGACGTTCTTCCCCCGCTACCTCGAGCCGTTCGCGCCCGAGCGGATCGTGGCCGTCAAGCCGGGCGACCCGCGCATGCTCACCGACCCCGACGTCGTCGCGGCCCAGCCGAGCGTGGCGAAGGTCCGCGGCGCCAACGGCTGCGGTGGCGGCGTCGAGGGCACCGGCTTCTTCTTCTCACCCGGCAGGCTGATGACCAACGCCCACGTCGTCGCCGGGGTGACCCGCCCGGAGGTCGAGGTGGCCGGCACCAGCGTGGTGGCCAGCGTGGTGCTCTACGACCCCGACCTCGACATCGCCGTGCTGGCGCTGCCCGACCCCGGTGTGCCCAGCCTCAAGCTCGACCTCACCGCCGAGCCCGAGGACGACATCGCCGTCGTGGGCTACCCGGAGGACGGCCCGTACGACGTGCGCTCCGGCCGGATCCGCTCCCAGCAGCGGCTGCGCTCGCCCGACATCTACGGCGAGGGCACCGTGATCCGCCAGGTCTACTCGCTGCGCGCGCTGATCCGCCCGGGCAACTCCGGTGGACCCGTGCTCACCTCGGCCGGCGACGTGGCCGGCATGGTGTTCGCCGCCTCGGTGAGCGACCGCGACACCGGCTACGCCCTCACCGCGAGCCAGGTCGCGGAGTCCGCGGCGCAGGGCATCACCAACGAGTCGCCGGTCGACACCGGCACCTGCGTGCGCTGAGGCTCAGCCCTTGCCCTTGAGGGCCTGCGGGATCTGCTTGCCCTGCTTGATCGCGCGCTCGGGCGCCTTGACCCGCTTGACCTGGCGGAGGCCGACGAAGGCCAGCAGCCCGGCGAGCAGGAGGTAGAGGGCGAAGACGATCAGGAACGCCCAGTGCAGGTCGAGGCCCTGGCCGTTCCAGTGGATGAAGTAGGCGATCGAGACCGACAGCATGATCACGGCCAGGAGGCCGAGGAACGCCGCGCCGGCGAAGAGGCCGATGCCGACCCCTCCGTGCTTGACGCTGACCTTCAGCTCCGACTTCGCGAGCTGGATCTCCTTCGAGACCAGGCTGGAGATGTCGCGCTGCGCGTCCATGACGAGCTTGCCGATCGTCGGCTCGGTGTCCTTGATCGGTGCGTTGGCCATGGAGTTCGGTCCTTCGTCGAGGGGTGCTGCTGACGGCTGCGACCCTACCAACGTGACCGTCTAGACTGGTGCCTCAGGTGAGCCGGGAAGTCTGGTCGGCCCGTGGCGATGGCTGCGGAACGTCGCTTCGACCACCCCGGAAGGTGAGACCACCATGGCCTCGCGCCCGCACAACCCGCACGACGACGACTCCGGCAGCATCGACGAGCTGTGGGAGACCGGGCCGTCCTACATCGCGAGCAACAAGCCGCTCGCCCGGCTGGTCGCCCGCCCCGTGCGCGAGTTCCTGCGGGTCGAGGCGGCCGGTTCCCTGCTGCTGCTGGCGGCCGCGGCCATCGCGCTGGTGTGGGCCAACAGCCCGTGGGCGTCGTCGTACGACACCCTCTGGCACGCCCACCTGAGTCTCGACGTCGGGCCGCTGCACCTCGACGAGTCGCTCCAGCACTGGGTCAACGACGCCCTGATGGTGATCTTCTTCTTCGTCGTCGGCCTCGAGATCAAGTACGAGCTGGTCAACGGCGACCTCCGCGACCCCCGCACCGCGGCGCTGCCGATCGTCGCGGCGATCGGCGGGATGGTCGTCCCGGCCGGCATCTACCTCGCGCTCAACCCTCCGGGCAGCCACGGCGCCGACGGGTGGGGCATCCCGATGGCCACCGACATCGCGTTCGCGGTCGGCGTCCTCGGCATCCTGGGACGCCGGATCCCGTCGTCGGCGCGGCTGTTCCTGCTGACGCTGGCGATCGTCGACGACATCGGCGCCATCCTGGTGATCGCGGTCTTCTACACCTCCGACCTCTCGCTCGGCTGGCTCGCCGTCGCCCTCGGCCTGCTCGCCGCGATGGTCGTCGCGCGGATGCTGCGGGTCTGGACGATCGTGGTCTACGCCGTGCTCGGCGTCGGCACGTGGTTCGCCCTGCTGGAGTCGGGCGTGCACGCCACGCTCGCGGGCGTCGCGATCGGGCTGCTGGCGCCGGCGACCCCGCTCCTGCGCGAGGAGGTGGCGCGCGGCCACGCCCGCGAGGCGCTGCGCGACAACGTCCTCGACCCCGACGAGCTGGCCAAGCTGCGGTTCCTGCTCAAGGAGTCGGTGTCGGTGGTGGAGCGGCTGCAGAGCTCGCTGCACCCGCTGTCGGCGTACGTCGTGCTGCCGGTGTTCGCGCTCGCCAACGCCGGTGTCGAGCTCGGCGCGATCGGCCAGGTCTTCACCGAGCCCGTCGGTCTCGGGATCATGCTCGGGCTGGTGCTGGGCAAGCCGGTCGGCATCGTGCTGGCGTCGTTCGTCGCCGTGCGCACCGGTCTCGGCAAGCTCCCCGAGGACACCACCTGGCCGATGGTGCTGGGCCTCGGCGCCGTCGGTGGCATCGGCTTCACGGTGTCGATCTTCATCGCCGGGCTGTCGTTCCCCGGCTCCGACCTGCTGACCCAGGAGGCCAAGATCTCGATCCTGCTGGCCTCGCTCGTCGCGGCCGTCGTCGGTGTCGTGCTGCTGCTCGTCAGCACCCACGGCCGGATCCCCGAGCCGGAGACCGCCGACGCCGACTGAGGCAGCCTCACGCCCCCGGCAGCACGACCCTGAACCGGCACCCGACGTCCGGGGACGTCGCGGACCCGACGTTGTCGACCCCCACCTCGCCGCGGTGGGCGTCCACGATGCCCTTGACGATCGCGAGGCCCAGCCCCGCGCGAGAGGTGTGCACGTCGTGCAGCGGGTCGTCGGGCGTCCGTGCGCTGGTGCCCCGGTAGCCCACGTCGAAGAGCCGCTCGCGCGCGTCCTCGGGGATGCCGCCGCAGCCGTCGGTGACGGCGAGCTCGACGCCGCCGCCGACGGGACGCGCGCTCACGTGCACCGTGCCGTCGGCAGGGGTGTGGCGGATCGCGTTGACGATGAGGTTGGCCAGGACGCGGGCCAGCCCGGCCGGGTCGGCAGCGACCTCGAGGCCCTGGGGGACCTCCCCGCCGAGGCCGACGCCGCGTGCGCGGGCGAGGGGGTCGGCGGCGGCGATGGCCTCGCTGACCAGGTCGCCCACGGCGAGCGGCTGCGGGTGGACGACGAGCTGGCCGGAGTGGATGCGGGACAGCTCGAAGAGGTCGTCGACCATCCGCACCATCCGCTCGACCTCGCCGCGGATCTGACGGTGGTAGCGGGCCGGGTCGGTGGCGATCCGGTCCTCGAGCGCCTCCGCCATCACCCGGATGCCGGCTAGGGGCGTGCGGAGGTCGTGCGACACCCAGGAGACGAGCTCGCGCCGCGACTCCTCCAGCCGCCGCTCGCGCGCGCGGGCCTCGGCCAGGCGCTGGTGCGCGGCTGCGAGCTCGTCGGCCAGCTCGTGGAACTCGGCCGGCCCGCGCGGCCCCGTGACCGCGGCGTCGCCGGCACCGACCCGGCGTACGTCGTCGCGGAGCGAGCGCGACCACCGCACGAGGGCGGAGGACAGCGCGAGCGCGACCGCCAGCGAGACCACCGCCGCGGCGCCGGTCACGATCAACGTCACCGAGCGGTCGTGGTCGGAGATCAGCATCCTCCGGGAGATCGCCTGCACGCCGATGAGGATCGTCAGCGTCGTCACCACCGCGACGATGGACAGCTGCCACCGCAGCGACCGCCGTCGCAGCAGCCAGCCGGCCGCCAGGCCGAGCAGACCGACGCAGACGCCGCTGCTCACCGCCACCAGCCAGATCTCGGCGAGGTCGCTCATGGCGCACTGGCCTCCCAGCGGTAGCCGACCCCCCACACGGTGAGCAGGCGCGTCGGCGCCGTGGGGTCGACCTCCACCTTCTCCCGCAGCCGCCGCACGTGCACCGTGACGGTCGACTGGTCGCCGAAGGACCAGCCCCACACGTGCCGGAGCAGCTCGTCGCGGGAGAACGCGACGCCCGGGTGGGCGGCGAGGAAGGACAGCAGGTCGAGCTCACGGGCGGTCAGCGGCGTCTCCCGCCCCGCGAGCGTCACGAGCCGGCGCCCGCGGTCGAGGACCAGGTCGCCGTCGACGAGCACCGGCGGCACGTCGGACGTCGCGCTGCCCGACGTGCGGCGCAGGATCGAGTCGACCCGCAGGACCAGCTCTCGGGGGCTGAAGGGCTTGGTGACGTAGTCGTCGGCACCGGTCTCGAGCCCGACCACGCGGTCCTGCTCCTCGCCCAGGGCGGTGAGCAGCACGACGGGCACCTCGGAGGCCTGCCGCAGCCGCCGGCACACCTCCAGGCCGTCGATCCCCGGCATCATCACGTCCAGGACGACCAGGTCGCTGGGGTGGGCGGCCATCTCGTCGAGGGCGCCCGCGCCGTCGACCGCCTCGCGCACGTCGTGGCCGGCGGCGCGCAGGTAGTCCACGACGACCTCACGCACCGTGGCGTCGTCGTCGACCACCAGGATCCTCGCCATCGTCCTCACCCCTCGTCACGCGCGGTGCGGGCCCGGAGCAGGCCGGCGGCCGCCACCAGCAGGACCACGATGGCACTGGCGGCCCACCAGGTCGCGACGTAGGGCCGGTCGAGCAGCGTCGGGTTGTCCGCGCGGACGCCGCCGCCGGCCAGCACGGGCACGGCGATAACGGTGAGGGTTCCCCAGACGACGAGGGCGACGACTGCCGGGGCGCGCCACGGGAGCGGCAGGAGCCGTGAGCCGAGCAGGCAGGCCCCGACGACCAGCGCGGAGAGGACGACGTCATGGGCGACCACCCCCGCAGCGAGCCACAGGGCGACCTCGAGCCACTGGCGCGGGTCCTGCCGGGAGAGCAGGAGCCCGAGCCCGTAGAGGCCGAGGGCGACCCCCGCGGCACCGACGACCACCCGGGTCCTCATGCGCCCACCTCCAGCCGGGAGAGCCACTTGGTCTGCAGGACGCCCGGACGGTCGGGGGCGATGAGGCGGCACGGGAAGCCGTGGTCGAGCGCGAGCGGCTCGCCGGCCAGGTCGAGCGCCACCAGGGTCCGCTCGTCGTCGGCGAAGTTCGCCGGGAGGGTCGTCCGCCGGAACGCCCCCGCCTGCTGCAGGGAGGTGACGGCGACGTCACGCCCGCCGGCGACACCGGCCGTGCGGAGCAGGTCGACGAGGCGGACGCCGGACCAGGTGCCCTGGGCGCTCCACCCCTCGACGCAGGCGATGGGCAGGTCGACGGTGTGCTGGGGCATCGCGCGCAGGTCGTCCAGGGACAGCGCGGCGAGCACGCCGCCGTCCTCGACGACCTCGAGGCGCCAGTCGGCCGAGGTGGCCGACTCCTCGACGCCGGCGGCCGACGCCGACCTGTTGATCGGCACGCCGCCGGGACCCTCGCCGGTGCGGGTGGCGAACACCGAGACCCGTCGCAGCCAGGGCACCGTCCCGCCGACCGTCGCGAGGACGGCGACGCCGGACGCGGCGAGCGTCGTCCGCACGAGGGCGCGGCGCGAGAGGACGCCCGCGTCGCGCGCGCTCGGGCGGTCGTGCGTGGTGTCGTCGATTTCGCTGCCGAGCACCGCGCGCACGAGCGGGAGCTTGACCGCCACGTGCACCAGGAGCGCGCCGACCGAGATCCAGGCGAGGGCGTAGTGGGTGGTGCGGAACGAGAAGGCGGTCCAGGGGTACCACTGGGCGGCGTTGAGGAGGCCGGTCGCGAGCTGGAAGACCGACGCCGCGACGAGCACCGCGACCGACCCGCGCTCGAGGGCGACGAGCAGCAGCCTGCGGGGGTCGCCGAGGGGCGGCGCCTCGAACAGCTTCGGCAGCACCGACCACAGCTTGACGAGCAGCAGGGGGATCGCGGCGACGCCCGTCGTGACGTGCACCCCCTGGGTCAGCCGGTAGCCCCAGCTCGGGCTGGTCGGGAAGGGGACCGGGTGCGTCGGCAGCTGCGCGTAGTGGCTGACGAGCCCGGTGAGGAAGCAGGTCGCGAAGGCGAGGCCCAGCCAGACCCCGACCCGCGCCGCGACGGCGGGGCTGCGCAGGCGCGAGGTGAAGGAGCCGGGGGTCGGCGGCCGGAGCCGCGGCATCACCACGAGGGCGCGCCGGTCGGCTCGGAGAGCACGGCGGCGTGACGCTCACCGAGGCGGTGGACCTCCAGCACGTCGAGACCGGCCGACCGCGCCACGCCCGCGAGGTCGTCGACGCCCAGCGTGGCCCAGCGGAAGGGACGGCTGCGGTGGCCCGGCGCCTCGAGCGAGGCCCAGCCCCGGGCCGTCCCGACCCCCGGGCCCTCGACCTCGACCACGACACGACCGCCCGGGGCCAGCAGGCGGCGCAGGCGGTGCAGCAGCGCGACCGGGTCGCCACCGATGCCGATGTTGCCGTCGGCGAGCAGCGCCGTGGCCCACCGGCCCTCGCCGGGGACGCGGGCGAACACGTCGCGCCGCACCGCGGACGCACCCCGCTCTCGCGTGAGTGCGACGGCGGCCTCGACGACGTCGATCCCGAGCGCGACGTGACCGGCCGCCGCGAGGGCGGCCGTCAGCCGACCCGGCCCGCAGCCGACGTCGAGGGTGGGACCGCAGCACAGACCGACGAGCGCCAGGTCGTGGCCGTCCGCCGTACGGCTCCAGAGGTCGACCGGCAGGGCCGTCGGCTCCTCGCCGTGGCGCACCACGACGGTGGGCACCCCGTGCAGGGCGCCCGCGAAGACCTCGCTGAACGACCTCTCGATCATGCGACACCTCGCGGTCGGGCCGAGCGCCAGGCGCGGGCGAAGCGGGTGTGGGGCGCGAGCGCGGCGACGACGTCGGCGTCCTCGACGGTGTCGACGTCGGTCATCGTCGACGCCCGCCCCACGGTGCACCCGGCCAGCTCGAGCGCGTGCCGGGTGTCGGTGCAGGTCTCGGACGTCGACATCACCACCCGGGCGACGTGCCGGACCACCCGGGGATCACGGCGACCGAGCGCCCACCACCCGCCGTCCTCGGCGGGCGCCAGCACGGCGTCGTGGGTGGCCAGTCCGTCGGCGACCTCGGCGAGCGCGGCGGCCGTGACGTGCGGGGTGTCCATGCCGATCTGGACGACGACGCCGGGTCCGGCGTCGGCGTGCGCGCGCACCAGGCGTTCGGCGAACCCGTCACCCTGCTGGGGGGTGACGGTCCAGCCGTCGAGCGCGGCGGCGATGGCGCCTCCCCGGACGGCGTCGCGCAGGTCGCCGGCGAGGCTGAGGTGCCCCTCGGCGCCCGCCTCGCGACAGGCCTCGATCGTGTCGAGCAGCGCGGCCGCGGCGAGCCCGGCGGCCGGCTCCGCGCCGATGACCGCGCCGAGGCGGGTCTTGACCTGCCCGGCCACGGGCGCCTTCGCCACGAGCAGCACCTTCATCGCAGCACCTTCGCGAAGTCGCGCGCGGTCCGGGCGGTGCCCCGCACCGAGCCCGAGACCTTCGACCGCGTCCCGGCGGCGCGGGGGTGGTAGGCGACGTCGCGCTCGACGACGCGCCACCCGGCCCGGGTGACGGCCTGGAGCAGCTCGACGGGGTAGCCGAAGCGCCGGTCCTGCAGGTCGAGGTCGAGCAGGGCCTGGCGACGGCACACCCGCATCGGGGCGATGTCGTGGGCGTCCATCCCGATCGCCCGTCGCAGCCAGGCCACGACCAGGGCGTTGCCGAGCCGGGCGTGCCACGGCCACGTGCCGCGCCCGGTGGGGCGGCGCCGGCCCACGGCGATGTCGGCACGGTCCTGCTGCACCTCGGCCAGCAGCGGCAGCAGCTCGGCGGGGTCGAAGGAGCCGTCGCCGTCCATCACCGCGACGTGGTCGTGGGTGGCCGCGAGCAGCCCCGTGTGGACCGCTGCGCCGTAACCCGGCACCGGCTCGGTGACGACCCGGGCACCGAGGCGCCGGGCGACCGACGCGGTGTCGTCGCGCGAGCCGTTGTCGACCACCACGACGGCGAACTGCGGGGGGACCCGCGCCAGCAGGGCGGGCAGTGCGGGCGCCTCGTCCCGGCACGGGAGCACCAGGTCGCACACGGTCTCAGGGGGCATGTCCCGGAACATAGCCACGCGCCACCTCTCGGCGGACCCCCCTTCGGGCTTACGGAAGTGTGACGGCCGGGTCGCTGGCGGGCCGCACCGCACGTGCGCCCCTAGGCTCGGGACATGCATCCAGGGGCGGGCCGCACGCGAGCGCCTGCGGTCGGGCTGGCCCTGGCGCTGGCCGTCCTCGGCGCCGCGTTCCTGGTCCCCGTCGTCACCGGGTGGGACGTCGACGCCCGCAGCGACATGCTGGGCGCGCCGCCGACCCACGGCTACTGGCAGGTCAAGCTGGGGATCGGCACCCTCCCCGCGCTGCTCGTCGCCGGTGTGGGCGTCGCGCGGGCGGAGGTGTGGGCGCTGCGGTGGTCGTGGCGTCGCCTGCTCGCGGCGTCCTACGTCGTGGCGCTGGTGTGGATGCTCGGCCTCGCGCTGGTCGACAGCACGTCCGGCCTGACCCGGGTGATGACGAACCACCACGAGTACCTCATCACCGCACGCGGGATCGACGACGTCCACGCGATGCTGCGCGAGTACGTCGCGCGGATCCCCGACGGCAGCCCCGGCCAGTGGCCGACCCACCTGGCCGGCCACCCGCCGGGCGCGGTCCTGTTCTTCGTCGCCCTGGTGCGCGTCGGCCTCGGGGGCGACCTCGCGGCGGCGCTCGCGGTGGTGGCGGTGGCGGCGACGATCCCGGCCGCGACGCTGCTCGCGCTCCGCCGCCTCGGGCTCGACCGCGGCGCCCGGCTGGCCGCGCCGTTCCTCGTGCTGTCGCCCGCCGCCGTCTACCTCGCGGTCTCGGCCGACGCCGTCTTCACCGCGTGCGCGGCGTGGGGCCTCGCGGCGCTCGCCGCGTCGGCCACCTCGGCGTCGGGACGGGGGCTGGTCGCCTGGGGCGTGGTCGCCGGCCTGCTGCTCGGCTGGTGCGTGATGAGCTCCTACGGGCTCCCGCTGCTGGGGCTGCCCTGCCTCGCCGTGCTGTGGCTGGCGCGCAGCTGGGGGCCGCTGCCGGTCGCCGCCTCGGCTGCGCTGGCCGTCGTGCTGACCTTCGCGGCGCTGGGCTTCGCCTGGTGGGACGCCTACCCGGTGCTCGTCGAGCGCTACTGGGACGGCATCGCCGCGACCCGCCCGGCGGCGTACTGGACGTGGGGCAACCTCGGGGCGCTGCTGGTCTCGGGAGGTCCGCTGCTCGGTGCGGGCATCGCCGTCGCAGCGCGCCGTCACGAGGGCGAGCAGCGGGTGCTGTCGGTGCTCGGGCTGGCCGCACTGGCGTCGGTGCTCGTCGCCGACCTCAGCCGGATGTCCAAGGCCGAGGTGGAGCGGATCTGGCTGCCCTTCGTGCCGTGGCTGACGCTGAGCCTGGCCCTGCTGCCCGGCGGCTGGCGTCGATGGGGCCTGGGCCTGCAGGTCGCGACGGCGCTGCTCGTGCAGCACGTGCTCTACACGAGCTGGTGAGTCCTCAGGCCCGTAGCGGAGCGGTGGCGAACGCCGGCAGCCCGACGTCGGGCGTGACCGACGCGGTGAAGCCGAGCTCGCTGGCCGCGAGCGCCGGGGACGCGACCACGTGCCGCACGTCGCCCGCTCGGAACCCGCCCGTCACCTCGGGGGAGAGGTCCCGGCCCGTGCCCTCGGCGACCCGCCGCGCGACCTCGAGGATCGTCACGGGACGGCCCGAGCACACGTTGTAGGCCCGGTAGTGCGCACCCGGCTCCGAGACCACCCGCTCCAGCGCGAGCACGTTGGCCCGGGCCACGTCGTCGACGTGGACGAAGTCGCGCGCCTGCCCGCCGTCCTCGAAGACCTGCGGGCGCTCCCCGCGTTCGAGGGAGGAGCGGAACATCGCCGCGACCCCGGAGTAGGGGGTGTCGCGCGGCATGCCGGGGCCGTAGACGTTGTGGTAGCGCAGCGCCACCGCCGTCGCGCCGGCCTGGCGCACCCATGACGAGGTGTAGTGCTCCTGCGCGAGCTTGCTGGCGGCGTAGCTGCTGCGAGGGTCGAGGCGTGCGTCCTCGGGGACCAGTGACCAGGTCAGGGTGCGGCCGCAGTCCGGGCAGTGGTTCTCGAAGTCGCCCGCCTCCAGGGCAGCGACCGCTCGTGGGGGCGGCTGCTGCGCGCCGTGCTCCGTGCAGACGTAGCGGCCCTCGCCGTAGACGACCATCGAGGAGGCCAGCACCAGCCGGTCGACCCCCGCGTCGTGCATCGCCGCCAGCAGCGCGGCCGTGCCGAGGTCGTTGTGCGAGGCGTACGCCGGCAGGTCGCCGACGCGCACGCCCGCCCCGACCACCGCGGCCTGGTGGCACACGGCGTCGACGCCGCGCAGCAGCGCGGCCCACTCCGGTGATCCCGCGTCGCGCACGTCGAGCCGGTGCACGCCGGGGGGCGGCTCGCTGCTGCCGTGGGCCGAGTCGAGCATCAGGTCGGCGCCGACCACCTCGTGACCGGCCTCGCCGAGCTGCCGGGCGATCGCCGATCCGATGAAGCCGGCGGCGCCGGTGACCAGGACCCTCATGCGCGCCCGCGGCCCGGGACGTCGTAGGTGAGCTCGACGCCGTCCCACCACGACCCGCACGCGCAGGCGCCGGGGTCGGGCAGCGCGGCGACGGCATCGGTGAGCAGGCCGGTCAGCCGCTCGAGGTTGGCGCGGAAGAGCGCGAACACCTCGTCCTGGCCGACGCCCGCACCCGTCTCGGCGCCGGCGTCCATGTCGGTGACGAGGGCGAGGGCGGCGTAGCACTGACCCATCTCGCGCGCGAGCGCCGCCTCGGGGGCACCCGTCATGTTGACGAGGTCCCACCCCTGCTGGGCGTAGTGGCGCGACTCGGCACGCGTGGAGAAGCGCGGGCCCTCCACGACGACCATCGTGCCGCCGAGGCGTACGCCCGGATCGGCGCCGGCGAGCGCCGCCGAGACGGCCGGGCAGTAGGGATCGGCGAAGGGCAGGTGCACCGCGCCCGCCTCCACGAAGGAGCCGACCCGGCGCGACGTGCGGTCGACGAGCTGGTCGGGCACGACGAGGTCACCGGGGGCGACGGTGCTGCGGAGGCCGCCCACCGCGCACGGCGCCAGGACCTGCCGGACGCCCAGCGAGCGCAGCGCCCACGCGTTGGCCCGGTAGGGGATGCCGTGCGGCGGGTGGTCGTGGTGGCGCCCGTGGCGGGGCAGGAAGGCGACCGACCGGCCCGCGACCTCGCCGATCGCGACCGGCGCCGACGGGTCGCCGTACGGGGTGTCGACGACGTGCTCGACCGCGTCCGGCAGGAACGAGTAGAAGCCGGAGCCGCCGATGACGGCGACGTCCGCGCGGGGGGAGGGACTCACCCGCTCACCCTAGTGAGCGCCGCCTCGTGGGCCCGGTCGGTGGGACGGGGTCGTTGACGGTGACCGTGATCACGGTTATCTTCGCAATGATTGTTAACTTTGCACCGAACGGAGCCGTGATGTCCTCTCCCGAGCGCGACCTGGAGCAGATCGAGGCCGCCGTCGCGCAGGCGAACCCGAGCGTCCTGCGGATGGCGATCTACCAGGCCACGCACGATCCCGAGCTCGCCGCCATGGAGGTGAACCAGGAGCCGCGCAGGGGTGGGGCGTTCCACTCCCCGATCGTGGACCCGCGCCACGACGCCACGATCCGTCGCAAGGCGGTCGAGCTCCTGTGCCAGGGACACGGCGACGACGAGCTGGTCGTCCCGAGCGACGACGACCTCCGCTCGATGATGCGGATGATGACCGACGTCGAGCCCGACGACGTCGCGTTCAGGCACGGGCGCGAGGAGCTCGCCTTCGACCCGTTCCCCCGCGAGGCCAGCTGGCACGGGGAGAAGCCGGAGATCCCCGAGGGCTTCCGGGTCGCCATCATCGGCGCCGGTCCGAGCGGCATCGCCTCGGCCGTCCAGCTCGAGCGCCTCGGCATCCCCTACGACGTCTACGAGCGCGAGGCCGCGGCCGGTGGCACCTGGCAGGTGAACAGCTACCCGGAGGCGCGGGTCGACACGAGCAGCTTCCTCTACCAGTTCAAGTTCATCAAGAACTACCCGTGGTCGGAGTACTTCGCCGCTGCGAACGAGGTGAAGAAGTACGTCCAGCACACCGCGGACCTCTTCGGCGTGACCCCGCACGTGCAGTTCAGCTCCTCGCTCGAGGGCGCCGAGTTCGACGACGAGACCAAGACGTGGGTCCTCACCCTCGTGAGCCCGAACGGCGCGGAGCGCCAGGCCCGTGCGAACGTGATCATCAGCGCGGCCGGTCAGTTCTCCACCCCGCGGCTGCCGGACATCCCGGGCGTGGAGGACTTCCAGGGCGACTTCTTCCACACCACCGCGTGGGACCACTCCTTCGACCCGACCGGCAAGACCGTCGCGGTCATCGGCAACGGCTCGACCGGCGTCCAGCTGACGCCCTGGCTGGCCGAGCACGCCGAGCACCTCTACGTCCTCCAGCGCACGCCGCAGTGGATCGCCCCCATGGAGGGCTATCGCGCGGTCATCACGCCGGAGATCCGCTGGCTGTTCGACCACGTCCCCGGCTACTGGAACTGGTACTGCTTCCACACCCAGGTCACCACCAACGGCATGCAGCTCGCGCAGGAGTACGACCGCGAGTGGCAGGCCCGCGGCGGCCTGATCAGCGAGCGCAACGACGGCCTGCGTGCTGCTCTCACGGCATACATCCAGGAGAAGCTCGCGGCGCGCCCCGACCTGGTCGCGAAGGTCACCCCCGACTACGCGCCGCTGGCGCGCAGGCTCGTCGTCGACAGCGGGTGGTACGACGCGCTGCTGCGTCCCGACGTCGACCTGGTCGCCGAGGGCATCGACCACATCGAGGCCGACGCCATCGTCACCAGGGACGGCCGCCGGCTCGAGGTCGACGCGATCGTCTTCGCCAGCGGCTTCGACGTCAGCAAGTACCTCTACCCCACCGAGTACGTCGGCTCCCACGGCGCGAGCCTGCAGGAGCTGTGGGCGAAGGACGGCCCGCGGGCCTACCTCGGCATGACCCTGCCCGGGTTCCCCAACCTGTTCGTCTTCTACGGCCCCAACGCGCAGCCCCGCTCCGGCGCCTTCGTGACCTGGAGCGAGATCTGGTCGCGCTACGCCGCGCAGGGCGTCGTGCACCTGCTCGAGCAGGGGGCGCGCAGCTTCGAGCTGCGCCGCGAGGTCTTCGACGACTACCAGGACGAGGTCGACGCGGCCCACGCCGACCTGATCTGGCTCGGCGAGGCGCCGGCCGACAAGAACTACTACGTGATGGACGGGCGCCAGATCGTGCACTGGCCCTTCCGCAACGAGGACTACTACGACCGGGTCTCGGCCTTCGACCCCTCGGTCTACGACATCTCCTGAACACCGACGCAGCAGAGAGGAACGCATGAACACGCTCACCGTCGAGCAGCGGGACCGCGTCGTCACCGTCACGCTCGACCGCCCGCCGGTCAACGCCATCACCCTCGAGATGCAGCGCGAGCTCGCCACGTTCTTCGGCGGGATCGCCGAGGACAGGACGATCGGTGCCGTCGTCCTGGCCGGCGCCGGCGACAAGGCGTTCTGCGGCGGGATCGACCTCAAGGAGGTCCGGGCCATGGGGTCCGCCGGCGACTCCCTGCAGGCGCTGACCAACCCGGGGTGGCAGTGGCGCGAGACGCAGCGCGTCGTCCGCAACGCGGCGGTCCCCGTGATCGCCGCCGTCGAGCGACCCGCCATCGGTGCCGGGTTCGGGCTGATCGGCGTCTGCGACCTCGTCATCGCCTCCGAGCGTGCGACGTTCGCCCTGACCGAGATCAACGTCGGCCTGCTCGGCGGCGGGAGCAAGGCGATGCGGCTGCTGGGCCCCCACAAGGCCCGGATGATGATGTTCACCGGCCGGCCCGTCACGGCCGCCGACATGCACCGCCTCGGCGCGGTCGAGGAGGTCGTCCCCGACGGCACCGCGGTCCGGGTCGCGCAGGACCTCGCCGCGGAGATCTCGACCAAGAGCCCGCTCGCGATCCGCCTGGCCAAGGAGTCGCTCGTGCGGATCGAGGGTGACGAGATCGAGCGGCAGTACCGCACCGAGTGGGACTACACCAACCGGCTGAGCCACTTCGACGACTCCCGTGAGGCGATGGACGCCTTCCTCGAGAAGCGGCAGCCCGAGTGGAGCTGGTCGTGAGCGCCGCCGAGGGCCTGCTCGCGGGCCAGGTCGCCGTGGTCACCGGGGGAGCGAGCGGTATCGGCCTGGCCACCACGCGCCTGCTGTGCCAGGACGGCGCGAAGGTGGTCGTCGTCGACCTCGACCCCGAGGCCTCGCAGGCGGCGGTGGCCGAGCTGGCCGGCGCCGGGCACGACGTGCGCGCCGAGGTCGTCGACATCTCGTCCGAGGAGTCCGTCGCCGCGCTCGCGCGAGGGGTGCTCGAGGAGGAGGGGCGCGTCGACGTCCTGGTCAACAACGCGGGCATCAACGCCGCCGCGATGACGCTGTGGGACACCCCGCCGGAGGTCTTCGAGAAGATGTGGCGGGTCAACCTCTTCGGCACCTACCTGATGTGCCGGGCCTTCGTGCCGACGATGCTCGAGGCCGGCTACGGCCGGATCGTCAACGTCGCCAGCGTCGCGGGCAAGGAGGGCAACACCGGCAGCAGCGCCTACTCCTCGGCCAAGGCCGCCGCGATCGGGTTGACCAAGTCCCTCGGCAAGGAGCTGGCCGGCACCGGCGTGATCTGCAACGCCGTGACCCCGGGCGTCATCCGCACGCCGCTGGCGATGCGCACGACGCCGGACCACATCCAGCGCCTCGCCGCCAAGATCCCCATGGGCCGCATCGGCGAGCCCGAGGAAGTGGCCGAGATCATCCGCTGGGCGTCGAGCCCGAGGTGCAGCTTCACCACCGCCTCGGTCCTCGACGCCAGCGGCGGCCGCACGACGTACTGACACGGAGCCAGACCAGTGATCGAAGGAAGAAGGACGAGCGTGATCGACCACAGTCCCGTCGCGGACTACGCGGCCAAGGCCTCCCTGGTGGGCGGCACCGCGATCGTGATCGGCGCAGGCGCCGGCATCGGTCGCCAGACGGTGCACGCGCTGAGCCAGCTGGGCGCCCACGTGATCTGCGTCGACGTCGACGCGGAGCGGGCCGAGGCGGTGGCCGCCGAGGTGGGGGGCACGCCCCTGGTCGCCGACGCCTGCGAGCGCGAGGGGATGCAGGAGATCGTCGCGGCCGGGGCGCGGGCCGAGCGCCCGCTGCGCACCATCGTCGACATCATCGGGATCGCCGCGTTCGGCAACCTCGACGAGCACACCGACGAGATGTGGGCCCGCAGCGAGCGACTCAACCTGCGCCACGCGGTCTACCTCATCGAGTACGGCGGCCAGGCGCTCGCCGAGCTCGGCGGCGGCACCATCGTCTTCGTCGCCTCGATCAGCTCGCTCTACGCGACCCAGCACCACGGGGCCTACGGCGCGCACAAGGCCGCCCTGATGTCCCTGGTGAAGACCTCCTCGGTCGAGCTCGGGCCCAAGGGCATCCGGGTCAACGCGGTCGCCCCGGGCGTGATCTGGACCGACCGCATGGCCGCGGCCATCGGCGACGAGCAGCGCGACGTCTTCGCCGCGAACACGCCGACCGGGCGGTTGGGCGAGCCCAGCGACATCGCGGGCGTCAACGCCTTCCTGGCCACCGAGCTCTCCTCGCACGTCAACGGTCAGTACGTCCTGGTCGACGGCGGTGTCAGCGTACGATTCCCCTACCCGGTGGACCTCCTCGTATGAGTCCGCCGCCCAGGACGAGATCTCGGCGAGTGCCACGCGGTAGGACCCTGCGTTGTACGGCGTGACTAGGAGCGAGCTGCATGGCCACGAATCGAGTGCGGATTCCCAAGGCGTCGGACGTGATCATCACCGACATCCGCGACCGGATCCTCTTCCAGCGCCTGCCCGTCGGGACCCGGCTGCCCAACGAGATCGAGCTGATGGAGCAGTACGGCCTGGGACGGGTGACGGTCCGCGAGGCGCTGCGCGTGCTCGAGCGCGACGGACTGGTGGAGATCCGGCGCGGTCCGACCGGCGGGATCTTCGTCCGGCACACCGACATCTCGCAGGCCAGCGACGCGATGGCGATGCTCTTCCGGTTCAACGACACGACGCTGGGCGAGTCCGCGGAGTTCCGCGCCCTGCTCGAGCCGAGGGTGGCCCACCAGGCCGCGCTCAACGCGACCGACGAGCAGCTGGAGGAGATCAGGGCGATCGCCGACGGGCGCGCCGACGTCCGACAGGTCGCCGAGCTCCACGCGCTGCTGTCCGCGGCGTGCGGCAACAAGGTGTTCGAGCTGGTCCTGAAGGCGCTCCACGACTCGGCCGCCGGCCACTACCGCTACGACGTCTTCGAGGCCGAGTCGGCCGACCGCGGCGTGCACGACCACGTCGAGGTCGCGAAGGCGATCGTCGCCCGTGACGCCGCGGCCGCGGAGGAGGCGATGCGACGCCACCTCGCGACGTACGCCACCTACCTCGAGGACAACGACCTCGTCGGTGCCCCGACGATCCCGGAGCGCTCACCCGCATCCGTCCGGTGATCCCCCGCCGCCCTCGCGCGGCGACTACCCGAACCACGCCCGACCGGCCCCTCCGTCCCTCCTGACGTCCCGTCGGGACGGGAGCACGGCTGCGCCGTCGGACACCCCTGCCCAGGAGTGCTCCCCATGATCGTTCCCGCCTACCGCGACCTGCCGAACGGCGACGCCAAGGGCGTCTTCGGAGACGACGACGTCCTCGGGACGCTGAACCGCCAGACGCCGGAAGCCGTGGCCCTCGCCGCCACCTCCGTGCGGTCCGGCAAGGTGTTCAGCCTCAACGCCCCGATGGAGCTGCCCGACCCGCCGCTCTTCGACCGTGGGCCGTTCGCGCACCACGTCTACCAGACCCGGATGGGCAACCGTGACGACTGGGTCGACAACTTCTACCCCCAGAGCTCCTCGCAGTGGGACGGCTTCCTGCACATCGCCGAGCCCGAGATCGGCTCCTACAACCACCAGCCGCCCCACCGGCTCGGCATCGAGGGCTGGGCGAGGCGTGGCATCGCGGGCCGCGGGATCCTGCTCGACGTCGAGCGCCACCTCGCGACCCAGGGCGAGACGCTGCACTGGCACACCGAGCGCCCGATCACCGTCGAGGAGCTCGAGGCGACGCGGGTCGCGCAGGGCGTGGAGTGGCGCGAGGGCGACGTGCTCGCGCTCCGCACGGGCTGGTGGACCGGCTACCTCGCCGCCGACGCCGAGGAGCGCGACGACGTCCGCACCCGGCACGACTCACCCGGCCTCCGGGCGGGCGCCGAGATGGCGGCGTACCTGTGGGACAACGGGATCAGCGCAGCCGTCGCCGACAACGTCAGCGTCGAGTCGATGCCGCTCGGCCCGGAGCTGCTCCACCACCTCACGCTGTGCCGCCTCGGCATGCCGTGGGGGGAGATGTGGTGGCTCGACGCCCTCGCCCAGGACTGCGCGGACGAGGGCCGCTGGGACTTCCTGCTGGTCTCGGCGCCCTGGAACCTCACGGGCGGCATCGGCTCCCCGGCCAACGCCCTCGCCCTGCGCTGACGCGTCGTGGGCCCCTCCCGGAGCGCCGCCGGCGGCGGCCCCCGGATCGTGTCTCGAACTTCCCAGAAGCTCCTTGACTGTGACGACGATCACCGGCAGTATCCCTGCTTAAGTTCGCGTTCATAGCAATGATTACCAGAAAGGGTTGACCATGAGGATCAACGCTCGTTCCAAGCGCGGCGTGGCCTTCGGCGCCGTCGGACTGCTGCTCACCGCGACCGCGGCGTGCGGTGGCGACAGCGGCGACGGCGGGTCGTCCGGCCCGATCAAGGTCGGTGTTCCTCTCGGGATCACGGGCCCGGCGGCCGGCACGGCCGACTGGGACCGGATGGGCGTCGAGCTCTCGGTGGCGCAGATCAACGAGGCCGGCGGCATCGACGGCCGGCAGGTCGAGGCGGTCTTCGCCGACACCGAGCTCGACCCGGCCAAGGCCGTCACCGCGGTCAACCGGCTGATCAACGAGGACAAGGTCGACCTCGTGGTCGGACCGATGACCAGCGACGAGACCCTCGCCACCCTCCCCGCGCTGACGCGGGCGAACATCCCCTCCATCAACGGCGCGGGGAGCAAGGTCACCCCCGAGAACGCGCCGTACTCCTTCGGCATGCTGCTCAACGCCGAGTACCAGGGCCAGAAGATGGTGGAGTACGCCGCGAGCCGCTACGACGCCGAGCGGGCCGCGGTCATCAGCTACTCCGGCACCCAGGGCAAGGTGGGCCGCGCGGCGATCGACGCGGCGCTCGAGGAGAGCGGCATCGAGGAGGTCGCCGGCCAGGAGTACGACATCCCGGTCACCGACCTCAGCTCCCAGGTGCTGGCGCTCAAGCAGGGCGACCCGGACGTCGTGCTCGCCTTCCCGCAGACCGGCAACGACACCGGGCTGCTCGTCCAGGCGATGAGGGACGCGAACCTCGACGTCCCGATCGTCGGCAGCTACGCCACCACCTACGCCGGCCAGGCGATCGCCGTCGCCGGCGAGGACGCCTACGAGGACCTGGTGTCGGTCACCTGGCCGGCGTTCAGCGCCTGCGACGCCGGGGACGTGCGCGAGGTCGCCACCGACTTCATCGACGAGGTGAAGTCGACCTACGGCGAGAAGCGGACGACCGGTGCGGCGTTCGACAACATCGCCTCGTTCCGCGACGCCCTGTGGCTGCTCAAGGCCGGCATCGAGGGCTCGAAGTCGCTCGACGGCGACAAGGTCTCGGCCTGGCTCGAGGAGAACGAGACCGACGCCGCGCCGGACCAGCCGCTGGTGCAGAACGCGTACAAGCTCAGCGCGGACAGCCGGTTCCTGATGGACACCAGCTCGCTCACGCTGGTCAACGCGGGCACCGAGGTCGCGCCGGGCATCTCCCAGCGCCTCGACGGCTGCTGACGACCGCGTCGACGACGAGATGAGAGGTCCACTGCGATGAACGAGTTCCTGGTCATCGTGATCAGAGGCGTGGGGATCGGATCCCTGTACGCGCTGGTCGCCATGAGCCTGAACGTGGCCTACAACGCGTCAGGGGTCCTCAACTTCGCCCAGGGCCACCTGTTGGTCGTGGCCGGCGTGTTCAGCTATCGCTGGCTTCCCGAGGGTGCCGGGCTGACCTCGCTGCAGTGGTACCTCACGCTCGTCGCGGTCATCGCGGCCACGGCCCTGGTCGGCGTGGTCCAGGGCCTCATCACCCTCCTGCCGATGAGGCGCGAAGGTGGTGACCACTCCTGGGTGGCCACCACCATCGCGGCCTCCATCGTGCTCGGGGCGCTGATCCTGCTCTGGATCGGGCCACAGGTGGTCAACGTGCCCAACTACTTCGGCTCCGTCGAGCTCCCCGACAGCCGGGTCCCGGGCTCGTACATCGTGCTCGTCCTCTGCGCCGTCGCGGTGTGGGCCGCCCTGCGCTGGTACCAGCGCACCTTCCTCAGCGGCCTGGCGCTCAACGCGCTCAGCCAGGACGTCGACGCGGCGCGTGCCGCTGGGATCCCGGCCATGCGCTACCAGCTGCTGGCCTTCGGCATCGCGGGGGCGATCACGGCCCTGGCCGGGTTCGTCGGCGGCAGCGCCATCGAGATCTCCGGCAGCCGGGGGACGAACTACGTGATCTACGGCTTCATCGTCGCCGTCATCGGCGGCATCGGCAACAACAAGGGCGCACTCATCGCCGGACCCCTGTTCGGTGTCCTGATGATGTACGTCTCGTTCGGTCTGGGCGGCGGCCTCCAGGTGGTGACGGCGCTCGCCGTGATCGTCGTGGTGCTGCTGCTCCGGCCCCAAGGCATCTTCGGGCGTCCGCACGCCCGACGGGTGTAGGTGAGGTGGACGACGTGACGACGACAGCGACGAACGAGCGGCGGTCTGCGCCGCGACGGTTGATCCGCCGCGAGATGCGCCGGGACCTGTGGGCCGGGACCGCGCTGGTCCTGCTGGCGACCCTGGTGCCGACCTTCATGGGCAACGTGTTCTGGCAGCAGGCGATGCTGCTGGCCGCGGTCTACGTGATCGCGGCCGTCGGGCTCGACGTGCTCCGCTCGCAGGCCGAGCAGATGTCCTTCGGACAGGGCGCCGTCCTGGGTGTCGCGGCCTACGTCGCGGCGCTGGCCAACGGCGTCTGGGAGGAGCCGCTCGCCCTCGCGGCGGTCTACGGCCTGCTCGCCGGCATGGTCACCGGGATGCTGATGGCGCTGCCGTCGCTCCGGGTGCAGGGCTACTACCTGGGGTTCGTGACGCTGGCGGGTGCGCTCGCCCTCCCCGACCTCATCCTCAAGTTCAAGGACCAGACGCAGGCGCTGACCGGGGTCAACGTCTTCCCGGTCGGACCGACCGAGCCGCTCTTCGGGTCGCTCAACTGGCTCACGATCGTGGTGACGGCGGTCGCCGTCGTCTCCCTGTTCGCCGGCGCGGTGCTCCGCTCCTCGTCCCTCGGCCGCGCGATGCTGCTGGCCGGCGAGAGCCCCGAGGCGGCCGTGACGGTCGGGCTGCGTCCGGGCCAGCTCCGGTTGCAGGCCTTCGCCCTCTCGTCGTTCGCGGCGTCGGTGGCCGGGGTCCTCTACGTCGGCGTCATCCAGTACGTCGGCTCGGGGTCGTTCACCCTCGCGCTGTCGGTGATGCTCTACTTCGTCGTCATCGTCGGCGGCCCGGGCAAGGTGCTCGGACCGATCCTCGGGGTGGGGCTGCTCTACGTCGTCCCGGACCACCTGCTGTCCGGCCTCGTCGACTACCGGCTGCTCATCTACGGTGCGATCGTCCTGGCGGTCATGTTCGTGGTGCCCGAGGGCATCGCGGGGGGCCTGGACCGCCTGGTCCGGCGTTACCTGACCAAGGGGAGCGACCGCGACCGCAGCCTGATCTCGCTCCGCCCGATCCTCGACGCCGCGCCGTCGGCGGAGGCGGCCGCACACGACGGTGGCGACGCCCCGCTGCTCGTCGTCGACGAGGTGCGACGCAGCTTCGGCTCGGTCAAGGCGCTCGACGGTGCCTCGATGACCGTGCGCCGCGGGACCGTCCACGCGATCGTCGGGCCCAACGGATCGGGCAAGACGACCCTGCTCAACGCGGTGTCGGGGCTGATCACGGTCGACAGCGGGAAGGTCGAGTTCGAGGGTCGCGACGTGACCCGGCTCGCCGCGAGCAGCCGGGCCCGGCTGGGCCTGGCCCGGACGTTCCAGCAGCCACGGGTGCTCAACTCGCTGTCCGTCTGGGAGAACATCGACTGCGGCCGCGTCTCGGACCGGCAGATCCCGTGGTTCGAGGAGGCGCTGGCGTCCTACGCCGAGGAGTGGGACGCGCTCAACAGCGGCGTCCTCCCGCACGGCCAGCGTCGCTTCCTCGAGGTGCTGCGTGCCCTGCACTCCGGACCGAGCATCGTGGCGCTCGACGAGCCCGCCGCCGGCCTCTCGCACGCCGAGCGCCTCGAGTTCGGCCAGCTGCTGCGCGACGTCGCGTCCAAGACCTCGGTCACCGTGCTCATCGTGGAGCACGACCTCGAGCTGGTGTGGAACATCGCCGACCAGATCACCGTCGTCGACGGCGGGCGCGTCATCGCGTCGGGGTCGCCGGCGGAGCTGCGCAACAGCAAGACCATCGCCCACCTCTTCGTCGGAGTCGAACATGTTGCAGGTTGAGGGACTCAGCGCCGGCTACGACCGCATGACGGTGCTCCGCGACGTGTCGCTGGAGCTGCAGCCCGGACAGCTGGTGCTGCTGCTCGGGCCGAACGGCGCCGGCAAGACCACGCTCCTGAGCACGGTCGCCGGGCTGGTCAAGCCGAAGGGCGGGAGCGTCTCGGCGGGCGGCACCCGGATCGACGGGTGGGCGCCCGAGCGCGTCGCGCGCCACGGTGTGCGGCTCGTGATGCAGGGGCACCGCGTGTTCCCCGAGACCACCGTCGAGGACAACATCCGGCTCGGTCAGATCAACCTGCCCCGCGGCAGGCGCCGCCCGGAGACGGAGATCTTCGACGAGGCGTTCGACGTCTTCGGGATCCTCGGCGAGAAGCGCAAGCAGCCCGCTCGTGACCTCTCCGGTGGCCAGCAGCAGATGCTGGCGCTGGTGCAGGCCTGGGTCGCCCGGCCCGACTTCATGCTCTGCGACGAGCCGTCCATGGGGCTCGCGCTCGCGCTCGTGCCCGAGATCCTGACCTTCCTCAAGCGCCGTACCGACGACGGGATGGGGGTGCTGCTGGTCGAGCAGTCGATCGACCAGCCGCTCCGGTTCGCCGACCGCGTGCTCGTGATGCGGCAGGGGGAGATCCGCTTCGCCGAGGACAGGGCGGACGTCACGGGCGTCGAGCAGCTCGCGCAGGAGATGCTCGGCGGCGCGGCCGTCGGTCCGTCCGCGAGCGGTCCGCAGTAGTCCGTGGACCTCTCACTCACCCCCGAGCAGGCGTCCTTCCGGTCCGAGGTCCGCGCCTGGCTGCAGGAGCACGTGCCCACCGAGCGCCTCGCGCCCCCGGGCACCCCCGAGGGCCTGGAGCAGCACCGCGCGTGGGAGCGCACGCTGTTCGAGGCCGGGTTCGCCGCGGTGCACTGGCCCTCGGAGTCCGGCGGTCGCGGGCTCGGCCCGATCGAGACCTCGCTCTTCTACGACGAGTACCTCGCGGCGGGCGCGCCCGAGCGGCTCAACCGGCTGGCCCTCGGCCTGGCCGGCCCGACGCTGATCGAGTGCGGCACGCCGGAGCAGCGCGAGCGCTGGCTGTCGCGGATGCTGTCGTGCGACGACCTGTGGTGCCAGGGCTTCAGCGAGCCGGGTGCCGGCAGCGACCTGGCGGCGCTGCGGACGCGGGGAGTGGTCGACGGCGACCGGCTCCGGGTCAGCGGCCAGAAGATCTGGACCTCGCACTCACGGTTCGCGGACTGGATCTTCGCGCTCGTGCGGACCGACCCCGACGCGCCCAGGCACCGCGGCATCAGCTTCGTGATGATCGACCGCCACAGCCCCGGGGTCGACGTACGGCCGATCAAGCAGATGAACCACGCCTCGTCCTTCGCCGAGGTCTGGTTCGACGACGTCGACGTCCCCCTGGCGAACGTCGTCGGCGACCTGCACGACGGGTGGCGGGTCGCCATGGTCGCCCTCACCAACGAGCGGAGCAGCAACCTCAACACCGCCGCGCACTTCGAGCAGCTGCTGCGCGAGGTCGTCGACATGGTGCCCGACGACCGTCGCCAAGACCCTCGGGTGCTGGAGCGGATCGGCCGGGCCCACGAGGAGATCGAGGCCTACCGCTACGTCACGCTCCGGACGCTGACCGAGCTGTCGCAGGGCAGGCGGCCGGGAGTGCAGTCCGCGATGGGCAAGCTGTGGTGGAGCCAGATGCAGACCCGCCTGCACGAGCTCGGCCTGGAGCTCATGGGCGAGGACGCCGAGCTGCTCGACCCCGCCCAGGCGACCAACGGCTTCGTGCACCGCTACTGGCTGGGCCGGGCCGCCCACATCTACGCCGGGTCTGACGAGATCCAGCGCAACATCCTCGCCGAGCGCTGGCTCGGACTGCCGAAGGGGCGCTGAGTGGACTTCTCGTTCTCCGACGACCAGCTCGCGTTCCGCGACGCGGTCCGTCGCTACCTGGCCGCGAGGTTCCCGGCGTCCCGGCTGCGCGAGGTGTGGGCGACCGGTGCGGACCACGACCACGCCGTCTGGCGCGAGCTGGCCGACCTCGGCGTCGCCGGGACCGTCGTCCCCGAGGCGCACGGCGGCTCGGGCGGCGGGCTGACCGACCTGGTGCTGGTGCTCGGCGAGCTCGGCACCTCCGCCGTGCCGGAGCCGGCCGTCGAGACCGCCGTGATCGCCCCTCTGCTCCTGCAGACGTACGCCAGCGACGCCCTCCAGCAGGCGTGGCTCCCCGGTCTCGCTGCCGGCGAGGTGGTCGTCGCGGTGGCGTCGCGCCCGTCCTCGGCGCGCGTGCACGACGGAGCCACGGCCGACCTGACGCTCGTGCGCTCGGGGGCCGAGGTGCACCTGGCCGGACCTGACCGGGTCAGCGCCCGGACGCTCCCCGGTGCCGACCCGTCGCGTCGGCTCGCGGAGTGCGACTACGACCTCGACGGGTCCACCCTCCTCACCCGCGACGTCGACGCGGGCCGGCTGGTGGGGACGACGGGGGCCGTGGCCACGGCCGCCCAGCTCGTCGGGCTCGCCGACCGGCTCGTCGCGATGACCCGGGAGCACCTGCTGACCCGGGAGCAGTTCGGGCGACCGCTGGCCGAGTTCCAGGTGCTCCGGCACCGGCTGGTCGACGTGGTCGTGCAGGTGGAGGCGGCGCGCTCCTTGGTGTGGAACGCCGCCCACCGGATCGACACCGGCGACCGCACGGCCGCCACCGCAGCCTGGTCGGCGAAGGCGGCTGCCAACGAGGCGTCCTCCCTCGCCGGGTCGGCTGCCCTGCAGCTGCACGGAGGGATCGGTTTCACCTGGGAGCACGACCTGCACCTCTGGTTGCAGCGAGGGATGTCGTGGGAGCGGTCCTTCGGGACCACCCCAGAACTGCGCGCCCGCGTGGGCGCCGAGCTGATGGGAGCGTCGTGAGCACCGCAAGCACCGCAGCCGAGGTGGTCAGCCTGATGCTGCACGCCTCGAGCATCGCCATCGTCGGGGCGTCCGACGACGGCTCGAAGGCGTCCGGCCGGACCCAGCGCTACCTGCGCAGGTACGGGTTCACGGGCGACATCTACCCGGTCAACCCCCACCGTGACACCGTGCAGGGCGAGCCGGCGTACGCCTCGATCGAGGACATCCCGGGCGTCCCCGACGTGGCGGTGATCGTGCTGCCGAAGGCGGCCGTCAACGCTGCCGTCGAGTCCTGCGGCGCCAAGGGGATCAGGTTCGCGATCGTCTTCGCGGCCGGCTACGCCGAGGTCGGTGAGGCCGGTGCCCGCGAGCAGGCCGAGCTCGCCGCGGTCGCGGCCAGGGCCGGCGTCCGGATCCTCGGGCCGAACTGCGTGGGCGCCGTGATGGCCGCACCCTCCGTGACGACCGCCTTCATGACCGGGCTCGACCAGGACCGCTTCACGCTGCGCGACGACAAGATCGCGTTCGTCTCGCAGAGCGGCGCGATGGGCGGCTTCCTGCTCAACATGGCGCAGAGCGAGGGCCTGGGCATCGGTCGCTTCTTCAGCAGCGGGAACGAGGCCGACCTCGCCCTCGGTGAGCTCATCGAGGGCCACGTCGACGAGGGGTCCACCCGCGTGGTCCTCGCCTACGTCGAGGGCGTGCGCGACGGAGGCGCCTTCTGCTCGGCGCTGGCCAAGGCCCAGCAGCAGCGCGTGCCCGTCGCGGTGATGAAGGTGGGCCGCTCCGAGCGCGGTGCGGTCGCTGCGGCGTCCCACACGGGCTCGCTCGCCGGCTCGGACGCGGTGCTCGACGGCATCCTCGAGCGCTACGGCGCCCAGCGGGCGGTGGACGTCGAGCAGCTGGTCGACCTCGGGCGCGTCTTCTCCGTCGACCGGGTGCCGAAGGGGCGCCGGGTCAGCATCATGACCATCTCCGGCGGGGCCGGCGTGCTGATGACCGACTACGCCGAGGACCTCGGGCTCGACGTCTTCGAGTGGGACGCGGTGTGGCAGCAGAAGATGGCCGACATCCTCCCGGCGCACGCCCCCGTCGCGAACCCGATCGACACCACCGGTGCGATCGCCTCCGACCAGGAGATCCTGACCAACGGCCTGCGGCTGTGCCTGGACAACCCCTCGACCGACATCGCGGTCGTGCTGCTCGGCAACCTCGAGCGGGAGGAGGCGGCGCTCTGCGACCGGATCATCGAGGTCGCTGCCGGCTCGGACAAGCCGGTGCTGGTGGCGTGGTTGGGCGGCTCGGGCAACCCGAGGCGCGTGCTGTCCGCCGCCGGCGTCCCGACGTTCAGCGATCCCGTCCGCGCCATGCGCGCCGCCGCGGCGCTGGCCGACTGGGCGCTCGCCGAGGCGCCGGTCCCGTCGGCGCCGGCCTCGTCGCCGGAGCTGACGGCGCTGCAGGAGCAGCTGAGCGCCGCGGGCACGTCGATGCTCGACGAGATGGCGAGCAAGCGGGTGCTGCAGGTCGCCGGCATCCCGGTCACCCGCGAGATCGAGGCGCGCAGCGCGGCGGAGGCGCGAGCCGCCGCCCGCGAGATCGGCCTGCCCGTCGTCCTCAAGCTCTTGTCGGACGAGGTGGAGCACAAGTCCGACGTCGGCGGCGTCAAGCTGGGCCTGGCCGACCTCGACGCCGTCGAGCGGGCTGCTCTCGAGGTGCTCGGGCTGGCCGAGGAGCTCGGTCTGGCCGAGCGCCGGGTCGTGGTCCAGGAGTCGGTGAAGGGCGGGGCGGAGCTGATCCTCGGGGCGACCCACGACCCGACGTTCGGCCCGGTCGTCCTCGTCGGGCTCGGGGGCGTCTTCACCGAGGTGCTGCGCGACGTGGCGATGCGACCGGCCCCGATCGACCCGGCCGAGGCGGCCCGGATGGTCGACGGGCTGAGCGGCGTCGCGCTGCTGCGCGGCGCCCGGGGCATGCCCGTCGTGGACGAGCGGCGCCTGGCGCAGGTGATCAGCGACTTCTCGCGGACCTTCGTCGAGATCGCGCCGCAGGTGGCGTCCATCGACGTGAACCCGCTCGTCGTCACCGCCACCGGCGGTGTCGTGGCCCTCGACGGCGTCGTCACCCTCTCGCGCGAGGAGCAGGCATGAGCACCACGACCCGCACCCGCGCCGCGGTCGTGACGGGGTCGGCCGGCGGGATCGGAGCCGGGATCACCGACAGCCTGCTGGCGGCCGGGTGGCACGTGCTCGCCACCGACGTCGACGACGCGCTGCTGGCGTCGTTCGCAGCCGAGCGGACCGCGCACGCCGACATGCTCCGCACGGTCCGCGCCGACGTCGCCTCTCCCGCGGACTGGGCGGCCGTCGTCGCCGAGGCGGACGCCTGGGTCGGCGGCATCGACGCGCTCGTCAACAACGCCGGCATCTCGCCCAAGCACGACGGCAGGAAGCTGCTGACCGCCGCGATCCCCCCCGAGGAGTGGGAACGGGTGATCGCGATCAACCTCACCGGCGCCTTCCACGGGCTGCAGGCCGTGCTCGAGCCCATGGTCGAACGTGGATGGGGGCGGATCGTGAACCTCTCCTCGCAGGCGGCCCACACCGGTGCGCGCGTCGCCGGAGCCCACTACGGCTCGACCAAGGCGGCCCTGCTGGGCCTGACCAGGACGGTGGCCCACGAGTACGGACCGTCGGGCATCACGTCCAACGCGATCACCCCGGGCAGGATCGAGACGCCCATGGCCGCCGGCGTGAGCGCCGAGGTCAACGAGGGCTGGCGCAGGGCCATCCCGGTCGGCCGCCTCGGCACCCCCGCCGACATCGGGGCGATGGCCGCCTTCCTGCTCTCCGACGAGGCCGCGTTCGTCAACGGCGCGACGTTCGACGTCAACGGCGGCAGCAGGATGGGCTGATGCGGGCGATCACGATCGCCGGCCGGGGTGACGAGGCGACCCTCGAGCTCGTCGAGGTACCCGACCCCCGCGTCGAGCCGCACCAGGTGCTCGTCGACGTCATCGCCGCCGGCGTCAACCGCGCCGACACCGTCCAGCGCCGCGGCACCTCGCTGACCTCGGCGGGGACGTCCAGGCTCCCCGGGCTGGAGGTCGCCGGCCTCGTCGCCGCGACCGGGTCCGACGTGCGGCGCTGGGCGGTCGGCGACCGGGTGTGCGCCCTCCTCACCGACGGCGGCTACGCCGAGAGGGTCGCCGTCGACGCCGACCACGTGCTGGCCGTCCCGGACGCGGTCGACCTGGTCGACGCCGCCGCCCTCCCCGAGGCCCTGGCGACGGTGTGGTCCAACCTGGTCGGCCTCGCGGGCCTCCGTGCGGGCGAGACGCTGCTCGTCCACGGGGGCGGCTCCGGCATCGGGACGACCGCGATCCAGGTGGCCAGGCTGCTGGGCGCGCGGGTGATCGTGACCGCCGGGTCACGGGCCAAGCTCGACGCCTGCCTCGAGCTGGGGGCGGACGAGGCGATCGACTACCGCACCGGGTCCTTCGTGGACGCCGTGCACGACCTCACGGACGGACGGGGGGTCGACGTCGTCCTGGACATCATCGGGGCGTCCTACCTCGCGTCCAACCTGGCGGCCGTCGCCACCGGCGGCCGCGTCGTGGTGATCGGCCTGCAGTCCGGGGCGAGCGCCGAGCTCGACCTGCGCGAGGTCCTGCGCAAGCGTGCCGTCGTCACGGGCTCCCTCGTCCGCCCCCGCCCCGCCGAGGAGAAGGCGCGCATCCTCGCCGAGGTCGCCGCGCACGTCATGCCGGCCGTCGCGGACGGCCGCGTCCGCCCCGTCGTCGACTCGCGGATGCCCCTGGCCGACGCCTGGCGCGCCCATGCGCGCCTCGAGGCGTCCGAGCACATCGGAAAGATCCTGCTGACCACCGGAGAGGAACTGCCATGAGCACCTACGTCGCTCCCGACCTCACGAGCCTGGGACTGGCCCAGCTCACGTCACTCGCAGGCAGGGGTGCGCTCGTCACGGGCGGTGCCCGCGGCATCGGCGCTGCGATCGCGACCCGGCTCGCCGAGGCCGGCGCCCGGGTGGTCATCGCCGACCGGGACGGGGCCGAGGAGCGCGCCGCCGCGCTCTCGGCCGGCAGGGACCACCGGGTCACCGGCATCACGATGGACATCGCCGACGAGGAGTCGGTCCGCGCCGGGGTCGCGTCCGCGGCGGAGGGTGGTTCACTCGACGTCCTGGTCAACAACGCCGCGATCCTCGACCCCACCGGCGACCCCCTGGGGGCGAGCAGCGACCACCTGCGCCGGATCCTCGACGTCAACGTCGTCGGCACCTTCCAGGTGACCCGCGAGGTCGCGTCCCGCATGGCGCCCGGCGGCAGCGTCGTCAACGTCGTCTCGACGTCCGGGCTGCGGGTGTCGAAGGGCACGATGGCGTACGCCGCATCCAAGCACGCTGTCACCGGGCTGACCAGGAGCCTGGCCCTCGAGCTGAGCGACCGCGGCATCCGGGTGACCGGCGTCGCCCCCGGCATCGTCTCGACACCGGGCGTCGCGGAGGTCATCGACGACATGGTCGCCTTTGGCTACGGCAACGACCGACCACCCCTCCAGCCGTTCGGACGCCAGGGCCTGCCCGACGACATCGCCCGGGTCGTCTACTTCCTGTGCACCGACCTCGCCTCCTGGGTCTCCGGCCAGGTCATCGGCGTCGAGTCCGGCCGTCTGGAGGTGCTCGCATGAGCGACACCGTCGAGACGTCCGTCGAGGGCGCCGTCCTGCGGATCGAGCTCAACCGGCCCGACGTCCGCAACGCGATCGACCTCCCGACGGCCCTCGCGATCGAGGCGGCCGTCGACCGGCTCGAGGAGGACGACGCGCTGAGGGTCGCGGTGCTGCACGGCCGGGGCGCCAACTTCAGCGCAGGGATGGACCTCAGGGCGTTCGGCACGACCGGCGAGCGACCGGTCACCGACCGGCGCGGCGCCATGGGCATGACGACCCTCCCGCCGGCCAAGCCGGTCATCGCGGTCGTGCACGGCATCACCGTCGGCGGTGGCTTCGAGCTCGTGCTCGCCTGTGACCTCGTCGTGATGGAGGAGGGCGCCGAGCTCGGGCTCCCCGAGGTGACCCGCGGCCTGGCCGCCGGAGGGGGCGGTGCGATCCGCCTGCCCCAGCGGGTGCCGCACCACGTCGCGATGGACCTGCTGCTCACCGGTCGCCGGATGTCGGCCGCCGAGGCCGAGCGGTGGGGGCTGGCGTCCCGCGTGGTCCCGCCCGGGGAGGGCCTGGCGACGGCGCTCGAGCTCGCCGCGGTGATCGCCGCCAACGCGCCCCTCGGCACCCGTGCGTCCAAGCAGGTCGGGACGCAGAGCCGGTCGATGTCCTACGACGAGGCGATCGCCGCCCAGGAGCCGCTGATGCAGGTCATCCGCACCTCGGCCGACGCCCGCGAGGGCGCGCGGGCCTTCCTCGAGAAGCGCCCGCCCGTCTGGACCGGCCGCTAGGCCGCCGCCGACCCGGGTGTCCACCCCGGGTGCCCACCCCGGTATCTAGGGACGAAATGGTGGGCGGAAGGGCCGATCTGCCCACCATTTCGTCCCTAGGTAGCGTGCGCGGGGCTCAGTCCTCGGCGGGGGCGGAGGACTCCTTGTCCTTGATCAGGTCCATGACCGTGGAGTCGGCGAGGGTGGTCACGTCGCCCACCTCGCGGTGCTCGGCGACGTCCTTGAGCAGGCGGCGCATGATCTTGCCCGAGCGGGTCTTGGGCAGCTCGGGCACGACCATGATCTGGCGCGGCTTGGCGATCGCGCCGATCTCCTTGGCGACGTGCTTGCGCAGCTCCTCGACGATGTCCTCCCCGCCGTCGCCGGCGGAGTCGCGGAGGATGACGAACGCGCAGACCGCCTGGCCGGTGGTGTCGTCGGCCGCGCCGACCACGGCCGCCTCGGCGACCTTCGGGTGCGACACGAGCGCCGACTCGATCTCGGTGGTGGACAGGCGGTGGCCCGAGACGTTCATGACGTCGTCGACGCGGCCGAGCAGCCAGATGTCGCCGTCGTCGTCGAGCTTGGCGCCGTCGCCGGCGAAGTAGAGGCCCTCCCAGCGCGACCAGTACGTGTCCTTGAACCGCTGGTCGTCACCCCACAGCGTGCGCAGCATCGCCGGCCACGGCTCCTTGAGCACGAGGTAGCCGCCGTTGCCGTTGCCGACCGAGCGGGCCTCGTCGTCGACCACGTCGGCGGCGATGCCGGGCAGCGCCTTCATCGCCGAGCCCGGCTTGCCGGCGGTGACGCCGGGCAGCGGGCTGATCATGATCTGGCCCGTCTCGGTCTGCCACCACGTGTCGACGATGGGGCAGCGGTCGCCGCCGATCACCTCGCGGTACCAGACGTAGGCCTCGGGGTTGATCGGCTCGCCGACCGAGCCGAGCAGCCGCAGCGACGACATGTCGTAGGAGTCGGGGATCTCGCGGCCCTGCTTCATGAAGGTCCGGATCGCGGTGGGCGCGGTGTAGAAGATCGTCACGCCGTAGTCCTGGACGATCTGCCACCAACGGCCCTTCTCGGGCGTGCCCTCGTACATCACCTGCGTCGCGCCGTTGGCGAGCGGGCCGTAGACCATGTAGGAGTGGCCGGTCACCCAGCCGACGTCGGCGGTGCACCAGTAGACGTCGGTCTCGGGCTTGAGGTCGAACACCTCCCAGTGCGTGAACGACGTGCCGGTGAGGTAGCCGCCGGTGGTATGCAGGATGCCCTTGGGCTTGCCGGTGGTGCCGGAGGTGTACATGACGTAGAGCGGGTGCTCGGAGTCGTGCATCTCGGGCTCGTGCTCGCTCGAGGCGGCGTCCACCGCGTCGTGCCACCACACGTCGCGCGCGTCGTCCCAGTCGACGTCCTGGCCGGTGCGGCGCACGACGAGCACGTGCCGCACCAGGTCGCCGGTCTTCGCGACGGCCTCGTCGACGGCCGGCTTCAGCGCGGACGCGGCGCCGCGTCGGTAGCCGCCGTCGGAGGTGATCACGACGTGGGCCTCGCAGTCGGTGATGCGCGAGGCGAGGGCGTCGGCGGAGAAGCCGCCGAACACGACGGTGTGCGGCGCCCCCAGGCGTGCGCAGGCGAGCATCGCCACGACGACCTCGGGGATCATCGGCATGTAGATCGCGACCCGGTCGCCCTTCTGCACGCCGAGGTCGGTCAGCGCGTTGGCGGCCTTGGAGACGAGGTCCTTGAGCTCGGCGTACGTGATGTCGCGGGTGTCGTCCTCGGGCTCGCCGACCCAGTGGAGGGCCACCTTGTCGCCGTTGCCGGCGTCGACGTGCCGGTCCACGCAGTTGACCGAGGCGTTGAGGGTGCCACCGACGAACCACTTCGCGAACGGCGGGTTCGACCAGTCGAGGACCTGGTCCCACTTCTGCCCCCACTCGAGGCGCTCGGCGGCCTCGGCCCAGAACGCCTCGCGGTCGGCGTCGGCGCGGGCGTAGGCCTCCTCCTTCACGTTGGCCCCGGCGGCCAGGGCGGCGGGCGGCTCGAACCGGCGGTCCTCGCGGGACAGGTTGGACAGGGTCTGCTCGGACAAGGCTCTCTCCTGGGATGTGCGCTCGTGCGGGACGGGGGTGACCCCCTCGCCGAACCTACTCCGGCTCGGCGAGGGGGTCACGGGACGTGCTCAGTGCGTGCTGGCCTGCTCCGCTCCGGCGCCGGTGAGGGCGCGGACCTCGAGCTCGGTGTACCTCTCCTCCGCGGACGGCTCCTTCGACGTGATCGTCCCGAGGTAGCCGAGGAGGAAGCCGAGCGGGATGGAGACGATGCCGGGGTTCTCCAGCGGGAACCACGAGATGTCGACGCTGGCCGGGAGCAGCGACAGGTTCTTGCCGGTGGCCGCGTCGATGCCCTTGCCGCTGACGATCGGGCTGAAGATCACCAGGCCGACCGAGGAGACCAGGCCGCCGTAGATGCTCCAGAGCGCCCCTCGGGTGTTGAAGCGCCGCCAGAACATGTTGTAGATGATCGCCGGCAGGTTGGCCGAGGCCGCGACCGCGAAGGCCAGCGCGACGAGGAACGCGATGTTGAGCTTCTGGGCCGGGATGGCCAGCACGATCGCGATCAGGCCGATGACGCCGGCGGCGATCCGCGAGACCCGGATCTCCTCGGCCTCGGAGGCCTGGCCGTTCTTGAACACGGAGTTGTAGAGGTCGTGCGCGACCGACACCGACGACGTCAGCGTCAGCCCTGCCACCACCGCGAGGATCGTCGCGAAGGCCACCGCCGCGATCACGGCCAGCAGCACCGCGCCGCCGGTCGACCCCGACCCGCCTCCCACGGCCTCCGCCAGGAGCGGCGAGGCCAGGTTGCCGCCCGACGCGGCCACCTCGGCGTACGCGTCCTCGTCGAGGAGCGCTGCGGCGCCGAAGCCGAGGATCAGCGTGAAGAGGTAGAACACGCCGATCAGGCCGATCGCCCACAGCACCGACTTGCGGGCGTCGCGCGAGGTGGGGGTGGTGTAGAAGCGGATGAGGATGTGCGGCAGCCCGGCCGTGCCGAGCACGAGCGCGATGCCGAGGGAGATGAAGTCGATCTTCGACGTGGTCGAGACGCCGTACTTCAGGCCAGGCTCGAGGAAGGCGGCGCCCTTGCCGCTGTTCTGCGAGGCGGTGCCGAGGAGCTCGGAGAGGTTGAAGCCGAACTTCGCCAGGACGAGCACGACGATGAGCGCCGAGCCGGCCATGAGCAGCACGGCCTTGACGATCTGCACCCACGTGGTGCCCTTCATGCCGCCGACGGTGACGTAGAAGATCATCAGCGCGCCGACGAAGAAGATGGTCAGGTTCTTCAGCCCGTCGCTGCTGACCCCGAGCAGGAGGGCGACGAGTGCACCCGCGCCGACCATCTGCGCGAGCAGGTAGAAGATCGACACGACCACCGTCGAGGTGGCCGCGGCCATGCGCACCGGCTTCTGCCTCATCCGGTAGGCCAGCTGGTCGGCCATCGTGTAGCGCCCTGAGTTGCGGAGCACCTCGGCGACGAGGAGCAGCGCGACCAGCCACGCGACGAGGAACCCGATCGAGTAGAGGAAGCCGTCGTAGCCCGAGAGCGCGATGGCGCCGGAGATCCCCAGGAACGACGCCGCCGACATGTAGTCGCCGCCGATGGCGAGCCCGTTCTGGAAGCCGGAGAAGCCGCGGCCGCCGGCGTAGTGGTCCGCCGCGCCGGAGGAGTTGCGGCTGGCCCAGATCGTGATGCCGACCGTCAGGGCGACGACGCCGAGGAAGAGGGCGGTGGTGAGGACCTGGTGGCCTTCCATGTCAGCGCTCCCGTCCGTCGTAGTAGCTGTCGGCCAGCTGGGCGGCGAGCGGGTCGAGGCGCGAGGTGCTGTAGCGGCTGTAGAGGTAGGCCAGGACGAACGTCGTGACGAACTGCAGCAGGCCGAAGACCAGGGCGACGTTGATGTTGCCGACGACCTTCGCGCTCATGAAGTCGTGGGCGAACATCGACATCAGGACGTAGAGGGCGTACCAGGCCAGGAAGGCCACGGTGGCGGGGATGACGAAGCGGCGGTAGCGCGAGCGCAGCTCCGCGAACTCGGGCCGCGCCGACAGCTCGTCGTAGACGGGGTCGTGGCGGGCGGCCTGGTCGTGGGCGTCTGTCACGTCAGGTGTCCTTCCGGGCAGGGTCACCGGGGTGTGACCGACGTCACCGTGGCACCGCGGGGTCGGTGCGCGGGAGGGGGCGCGGGCCACCGTTCGGCCGGAGGACGGCCCCGGTCGCCCAGCGGTCGGTGCGGCGCGACGAGCGGTCGCGGCGAGGCCGCACCGGCAGGTGGTGCAGAACGGGCGGCGGAGGTGCGAGGCTGCCGCCGTGGACGAGACGACCTCGCGGCGCGACGCCGCCCGCACGCTGGGCATCGCCTGGGTGCTGCTCACCCTCGGCGTGCTCGCGGTGGGGTGGCTGCTGACGCACCCCCTGGCCGACGCCGTCGACCCGTGGGACAACGACGTGAACCGGTGGTTCGCCGACCAGCGCACCTCCGGGCTCGACGTCGCGGCCGACATCGGCAGCAAGATCGCCGACACCGTCGTCGGCCTGGCGCTGGCCGCGGTGCTGGCGGGCGTCGTCTCGCGCTGGCAGCGCTCGTGGCGCCCCGCGGTCTACTACGCGGTCCTCGTCGCCGGGACGCTCGCGCTCTACCTCGTCGTCACGCAGCTCGTCCCGCGCGACCGGCCGCCGGTGAAGATCCTCGACCCCGGCCTGGTGCCCGACCACAGCTTCCCGTCCGGTCACGTCGCCACCGCGGTGGTCGTCTACGCCGGCACCGCGCTGCTGCTCGGCGCGTACGTCCCCCGCTGGCGCAGCCGGCTGTGGCCGCTGTTCCTCGTGCCGCTGGTCGTGGTGCCCTCGCGTCTCTACCAGGGCGCGCACCACCCGACCGACGTGCTGACCAGCCTCGTCTTCGCCCCGATCTGGCTGGGCGTCGTCGCGCGGGTGCTGCTCGCCGACGTCCGTCAGGCCGGACGCACCACCGAGACCGAGGGCACCCGGTCGGGGTCGTCGACGGGGTCGTAGCAGGCCAGGACGAGGGCCAGGTCGTCCTCCAGGGCGTGCCCGGTGGCCCTGGTGAGCGACTGGAGCAGGCCGTCGAGCGCGCCGTCGAGGTCGCGGCCGCCCATCTCGGCGAGGAACGGCTCGGGGTCGACGAAGCGGCCGTCGGGTGCGCGCGCCTCGATGAGGCCGTCGGTGAACAGCAGCATCCGGTCGCCGGGTGCGAGACGGCCGTGGAGGGGGGTCGGGTCGACGCCGATCCCGAGCCCGAGGGGTGGCGAGTGCTCCATCGCGAGCGGGACGACCAGGCCCGACGCCGGGAGCACGACGGGCGGCGGGTGGCCGCACGAGACGACGTCGAACGTCCCGTCGTCGCGGATGTCGACCAGCAGCGCGGTGACGAAGTCCTCGCCGTCGGGGAGGTACGGCAGGATCCGTCGGTCGATCTCGCTCGCGACGTGGGCCACGTCGTCGGTCCCCGCAGCGGCGGCGCGGAACTCACCGAGCACGATCGTGGCCGTGCGGACCGCCCCGAGCCCCTTGCCCCGGACGTCGCCGACGAGCAGCCGCACCGACGTCGGACCCGTGACCACCTCGTAGAGGTCGCCACCGACCTGGGCTGCGGTGCTGGCGGAGCGGTAGCGGGCTGCGAGGGCGACCGGCCCGGCCCGGGGCGGCGGCGGAGCCAGGATGGCGCGCTGCGCGGCGTCCGCGACGAGGGTCACGTCGGCGAGGAGCTCGGACTGCTGCTCGAAGGCGGCGGCCGTCTCCAGCGCGACGGCCACGCGGTCCGCCGCCGCCTCCAGGAACGCGACGTCGGCCGCGTCGTAGTGGCGGGCCGACCCCGCCTGGACCAGCGTCATCGTCCCGAGCACGCCGTCTTGTCCGCGCAGCGGCACGACCACCGCGCTGGTCGGGGCGAGCGCGCGCAGCGCGGCGCGGTGCTCGGGCCCGATCGCTGCGGCCTCGAGGAGGTGCGCCGGGACGTAGGGGTAGAGCTGGCTGCGCCCCGAGGCCTGGACCCGGGCGGCCGGGAAGACGTGGAGCAGCGCCTCGCCCCTCGAGCCGGTCTCGCCGGCGGTGACGGACGCCGGACCCGGCACGCCGTCGCGCACGAGCCGGACCGAGCACCAGTCGGCGAAGCGCGGCACCAGGATGCGGCCGCACTCGGCGACGGTGGCGGCGGTGTCGAGGGTCCGCGACAGGCTCATCGACATCTCGGCCAGCAGCAGCGTGCGCTGGCGGGCGGCGTCGGCGCGCTGGAGCTCCTGGGCGCGCTCGACGGCGGCCGTCAGCGCCCCGGCCAGCGAGTGCAGGAAGCCGTCCTCGTGGGGGGTGAAGAGGTCGGGCGGGAAGGTGAGGGCGAGCAGGCCGTGGACGCGGTCCTCGCGCTGCAGCGGGAGCAGGTGGAGGGTGCGCTCGCCGGTGTAGTAGCCGGCCAGGCCGGGGAAGCCGGCCACGATCTCCGCCAGCGAGCGGTAGTGGATGTCGCGGCGCTCGCGGACCGCCACCGCCCCCGGCACGTCGCTGGCGAGCGGGACCTCGCTGTACTGGTCGGCAGCCGAGCCCGCGCGTCCGTGCCAGGTGAGCGTGCGGAGCACGTCGTCGTCGTCGAGCGACATCACCATCGCCGAGGTCGCCCCCATCGTCGCCATGGCGTTGCCGAGGAAGCCCTCGGCGACCTCCTTGACCGTGCGGGCGCCGGTGAGCTCGACGGCGAGCGAGTCGAGCACGCGCTGGGCGAGCGCGGTCGTGTGGAGCAGGCGCCGGCGCCTCTTCTCGTTGGCGTACGAGCTCACCAGGGCGAGGGCGCTGATCAGCACGCAGGTGGCCAGCCGCAGGGCCCAGTCGCGCTCACCGAGGTTGTGGTGCCACGTGCCCGAGGCGACGGAGAGCAGCAGGCCGACTCCGGCCACGGAGGCCGTGCGGCGGGGGTCGGCGTAGACCGCGGCCAGCACGGCCGCGCCGCCGTAGGCGCCGTTGACCTGGCGGCCCAGCAGCACGTCGACGCCGAGGACGACCAGGAGCAGCGCGACACCCGTCCACCACAGCGGGCTGTCGCCCAGTGCTCGGGCTCGGGTGATCACACGCACCAGTCCTCGGGTCCACCGGCGCCCCGGCTGCGTACGGCGCCTGACGCCGGAAACAGGCAGCCGTCGTGTCCGATGGTAGGCGCTCATGGCCCCCAGTACCCGCACGCGGCGCCCATGCGGGCGCGACAGTCGTCACAGGACCCACCAGGCGCCTGACAGAGTGGGAGCCATGACCTCCTCGACCGTCGTCGTGACCGGAGCCAACGGACTCGTGGGCAGCCACGTGGTGCAGGCGTTGGCGGAGCGGGGCGCCGCCGTGCGCGCCGTCGTCCGTCGGGTGGGCACCGCGCCCGACCTCCCCGGCGTCGAGGAGCACGTCGGCGACTTCGCCGACCCCGCCTTCGCGGCGGAGGTCGTCGCGGGCACCGACGCCCTCGTCACAACCGTGCACCCGCTCGGCTCGGGGCGCGACGACCAGCGCCGGGTCGGCCTCGACGGGACGCTGACCATCGCGTCGGCCGCCACGGACGCCGGCGTCCCCCTGGTCGTCCACGTCTCCACCGCGGGCGTCTACGACCGCAGCCCCGGCGTGGGCGACGTCGACGAGTCGGGCGCGCTGGTGCCCGACGACGCCGACGACTACGGCGTGGTCAAGCGCGACACCGACGCCGCCCTCGCCCGCCTCGGCGGCACCACGCGCGTGCTGGTCCGCCCTCCCGCGATCCTCGGCGCGGGGGAGAGCTCGGTGTGGAACACCGTCCAGCCCGCGCGCATCCGCGACGACGAGGCCGCCCGCCACGCGATCGCGGACAAGTCCTTCGCCTGGGTGCACGTCGACGACCTCGCCGCCCTCGTCGCCGACGTCGCGACCGGTGCGATCGCGACCGTCGGCGACGACGCCTCGATCGGGCCCGTCGTGGGTGCGTGCACTCCCGTCAACGTGGCCGCCGGGCCCGCCACGCAGCGTGACTACGTCGGCACCGTCACCTCCGCGCTCGGCCTCGAGCCCACGTGGGAGGACGGGCCCGCGTGGACCGGGCGGATCCTCGCCGAGCGGGCGCGGGGCTGGGGCTGGACGCCGCGAGTCTCCCTCGACGACGCGCTCGCCGAGCTGGCGGACGGTCTGCGCTGAGCCCCCGGGCCGTCACCTCCGCCGACCTCGGCGCCTGGCTCGTCAAGGCGAGCGGGGCGTCGGCGGAGACCCGGGCCCACGCGGCGGACGGGTTCGCCGCCGTGACGAGCCGGTGCGTGCGGCCGTCGTACCGCACGGCGCTGGTGCGCCGCGGCCAGCGGGTCCTGCTGTGGGTCAGCGGGCCACAGCGTGACCTCCCCGCTGGCATCCACGCCGCAGGGTGGGTGACCGGCCCGGTCGTCGACGACCGGCTGCCGGTGCGGCTCGCCGCGCTGGAGCAGCCCGTGCTGCGCCCCGGCCTCCTGGCCCACCCCGCCCTCGCGTTGCTCGAGGTGCTGCGGATGCCAGCGGGGAGCAACCCGTCGTGGGTCACCCGGGAGGAGCTGGCCGCCCTCGAGGAGCTCGGGCTGCCGGCTGCCGGTCAGGCCCCCGCGTCGGAGTGACGCGGGCTGTCGGGGTTCTCGAGCGAGTGGCGGTAGCCGTAGGTGGCGTAGACCGCGAGCCCGATGAGGAACCAGACCGCGAACCGCTCCCACGTCAGCTGGGCGAGGTAGGTGGTCAGCCAGATCGACGACGCGACCCCGAGGAGCGGGATGAAGGGCATGCCGGGGCAGCGGAACCCGCGCTCGATCTCGGGTGAGCGGTAGCGCAGGACCACCACCGACCCGCAGACGACGGCGAAGGCGAGCAGGATGCCGATGTTGGTCAGCTCGGCGGCCTCGGCGATGGGGGTGAAGCCGGCGATGAGGGCCGAGCCGACGCCGACGATCCACGTCACGCGGGTCGGCACCTTGTGCCGGCGGTCGACGGCGGCGAACCACTTCGGCAGCAGGCCGTCGCGGGCCATCGAGAACCAGACGCGGGTGACGGCGAACATGAAGGTGAACATCACCGTCGCGATGCCGAGGATGGCGCCGACCGAGATGAGGGTGGCGATGCCCGGCAGGCCGACGTCCTCGAAGGCCTGGGCGAAGGCCGACTCGGAGTCGACCTGCGTGTACCTGACCATGCCGGTCAGCACGAGGCAGGCCAGGACGTAGAGCACCATCGAGATCGCCAGGGAGATGAGGATGGCCTTCGGGAGCGCCTTGCGCGCGTCGGCCGACTCCTCGGCGGCCGTGCTCATCGCGTCGTAGCCGAAGACGGCGAAGAACACGACGGCGGCGCCGGAGAAGACGCCGCTCCACCCGAACGGCACGAACGGCGTGTAGTTGTCGGTGTTGACGTAGAAGGCGCCGATCACGACGATCAGCGCCACCACGCCGACCTTGAGGAACACCAGGAACGACTCGATGCGCGCGGCGTTGCGCACCCCGCGCGTGAGCGCGAAGGCGATCAGCAGGCACAGCACGACGGCGAAGAGGTCGACCACCCGGTCGGGCTGCGTCGGGTCGCTGCCGGGCGCGCCCAGCATCCACTCGGGCAGGGTGATGCCGATCTTCTCGACGAGGAACGCGAAGTAGCCCGAGATGCCGATGCCGACGACCGCCACGATCGCGGTGTACTCCAGCAGCAGGTCCCAGCCGATGAGCCAGCCCACGCCCTCGCCGAGCACGGCGTAGCCGTAGGTGTAGGCCGACCCGGCCTTCGGGATCATCCCGGCGAACTCGGCGTACGACAGCGCGGCGCAGGCGCTGGCGATGCCGGCGACGAGGAAGGAGAAGAGCACGCCCGGACCGGCGTCCTCCTTGGCGACGGCGCCGGCGAGGGAGAACACGCCCGCGCCGATGATGCCGCCGACGCCCAGCGCGGTGAGCTGCCACAGCCCCAGCGCCCGGTCGAGGCCACCCTCGGCGTCCGGGTCCTCCGGCTCGATCGCGTCGATGGGCTTGCGTCGGAAGACGCCGTGGCTGCCGGTCCCGAGGATGCTCATCCTCGCAGGGTGCCACGTCCGGCTCGGGTGGCGCGAGGGCCGACCCGACCGGTCCCGTCCGCGCGGAATCAGGTCTGCGACCGTGCCTGGCGTAGGGTGGTGGTGTTGAAGGGACGGCCCCGGCCGTCCTGGCCGCGCGACATGGTGCGGCTCGTATCTCATGCTCCTGGTCTTCGGTTCGCTGGACATCAGCTCGGATGGATGTCTTCAGCGGCCGGCGGCACGTCGCCCCCGGCACCGAACAAGAGGAAAAGATCATGGCTCAGGGCACCGTCAAGTGGTTCAACTCGGAGAAGGGCTTCGGCTTCATCGCCCAGGACGGCGGCGGCGAGGACGTCTTCGTCCACTACTCCGCCATCCAGTCCAACGGCTACAAGTCGCTCGACGAGAACCAGAAGGTCGAGTTCGACGTCACGCAGGGCCCCAAGGGCCCGCAGGCGGAGAACGTCCGTCCCGTCTGACGTACTCAT
>NZ_JBHLXH010000001.1:2429697-2475190 GCF_042432345.1 Nocardioides zeicaulis
CGTGCGTCCGGGCCCGGGACGCCGGCCCCCTCCGGCGGCGCCGATCCCTCAGGTCGCGTCCTCCGCGGCCGAACAGCAGGGGAGACACACACCAACGTGGACGGTGCGGGCCCTGCAGGACCGCAGCCGGGAGAGGTCGACGATGCAGCTGCACGCCGTGGTGGCGGCGCCCGAGGACGTGGTCCGGGCGACCGCGTTCGAGGTCGCTCCGGCCCTCGTCGCAGCGACCGTCCCCGACGTCCCCGAGCAGACCGGGGGCGGCCTGCTGTCGCGCTGGCGACGTCGGCCCGTCGAGCAGCCGGGTCCGGTGGCGTCGTTCGTCGCCGCCACACCGGAGTCGGTGTTCGTGAAGATCGCCAAGTTCGGCAACGTGACCGCCGACGTCGCGGCCGACCTGAGGTCCGACCTCGAGGCGGCGGCCGCCGAGTGGCGCGCTCCCGTGCTCCGCGTCAGCAAGGTCGTGGTCGCCGAGGCCGCGCCGTACGACGTCACGGCCGAGCTCGAGGGCGACGTCGACGCGCTGCGTGACATCTACCGCAACGTCATCGAGGTCGCGGCCCTGCACCGCTTCTACCTCGACCGCCGCAGCTTCCGCCCCGAGGTGGTCCTCGGCCGGCTCGACGTTCCGGACGGCGAGGTGCTGCCCGACGCGGTGGCCGGCCTCGAGGTCCCCCACGTCGGTCCCTGGTGGACGGCCCCGCACCTCACCCTGCTCCGCGCGTCCTTCTCCGGTGGCGCGGGCTTCGCCGAGGTCGCCCGCATCGGCCTCGACGACGACGCCGGCGAGGCCGAGATCCGCATCCTGGCCTGACCGCGGCCGCTTGACCGGCCCGCCGGGCGCGGGTCAGGGTGCGCGCATGCCCTCGACGCCTGCGCCGTTCGACCTCACCGGACGGGTCGCCTGGGTGACCGGCGCGGGAGCGCCGGACGGGATCGGCTTCGCCACGGCCGCGCTGCTCGGCGAGCTGGGCGCGGCCGTCGCCGTGGGCGCCACCACCGACCGGGCGCACCACCGCGCCGAGGAGCTGGCGGCCCGGGGCGTCCGCGCGGTCGGCGTGGTCGCCGACCTGGCCGACGAGGCGGCGGTCGCCGAGGCGCACGCCCGCGTCGTGCGGGAGCTCGGCGCGCCGACCGTGCTGGTCAACAACGCGGGCATGACGAGCACCAGCGCGCCCGCCGTCGACGTGGCAGCGAGTGGGGGCGCGGAGTCCGGCACGCCGGAGGAGCTCACCTACCCGCAGTGGCGGGCCGCGCTCGCCCGCAACCTCGACACCGCCTTCCTGGCCACGCGCGCGGCCCTGCCCGCCATGCGCGAGGGGCGGTGGGGGCGGGTGGTGATGGTCGCCTCGGTGACCGGCCCGGTGATGGCGATGCGCGGCGAGGCGGCCTACGCCGCGGCCAAGGCCGGCATGGTCGGGCTGGCCCGCGCGACCGCCGTCGACCACGGCCGCGACGGCATCACCGCCAACGCGGTCGCCCCCGGGTGGATCGCCACCGGCAGCCAGACCGACGACGAGGTGCGCCAGGGCCGCCGCACCCCGCTCGGCCGCAGCGCGAGGCCCGAGGAGGTGGCGGCTGCCGTCGCGTTCCTCTGCTCACCCGGCGCGTCCTACGTCACGGGCCAGTGCCTCGTCGTCGACGGGGGCAACGGCGTCGCCGAGGAACGGGCCTGAGCCGATAACCGCGTGACGTGCGCCGCGAGGGGTGCCTAGCCTGCCCCCATGGCTGCCCGGCTGCACGCCCTCGTCGTCCGCTCGACCGCGCCCGAGGCGGCCGCCCGCTTCTGGGCCGACCTGCTGGGGCGCGAGCGCGACGGCACGTGGGTGCCGCCCGGCGACTCCCCGCTCGGGCTCCGGTTCGAGGCCACCGACGCACCGCGGCAGGGCCCCAACCCGTTCCACGTGCACCTGACCAGCAACGACCGCACCCAGGCCGAGACCGTGGAGCGAGCGCTCGCCCTCGGCGCGATCCACCTCGACGTCGGCCAGCTGCCCGACGAGCCGCACGTCGTCCTCGCGGACCCGGGCGGCGACGAGCTGTGCGTCATCCCCGAGGGCAACCGCTGGCTGGCCGGCACCGGGTTCCTCGGCGAGCTCGCCGCCGACGGCACCCGCGACCTCGGCGTGTTCTGGAGCCGCGCACTCGGCTGGCCGCTGGTCCACGACGAGGACGGCGAGACCGCGATCTCACCGCCCGGCGGCGGGTTCACGATCGCCTGGGGCGGCGAGCCGCTCAACGCCAAGCACCGCCCCGACCGGACGTACCTCGAGCTCGAGGTCGACGACCTCGACGCCGACGTCGAGGACCTCGTCGCCCTCGGCGCGAGCGTCGTACGCCGCCGTGCCGGTGAGGTCCAGCTCGCCGACCCGGACGGCAACGAGGTGCGGGTGCGCGTCGGGGGGCAGGCCTAGCGCTGCAGCTCGACGGCCTCGGGGGTGTGCAGGCGCACCATGAAGCGACCGGTGTGGGCGGGCACCGTGCCCCGGGTGGCCCGGGAGACCACGATCATCGCCAGCACCGAGGCCGGCACCGACCAGGCGGCGGGCTGGCCGAGGAGGGCCGCGAGCCAGGTGTCGGCGGGAGGCGCGGCGAGGGTCCAGGCGACGGCGGTGCCGGAGCCGAGCCCGCCGACGAGCAGGCCGGTCACCGCCCCGGCGGGCGTCAGCCCGCGCCACCAGATGCCGAGCATCAGCAGCGGGGCGAAGGTGGAGGCCGTCACCGCGAAGGCCAGGCCGACGGTGCGGGCGAGCGCGACGTCCTGCGCCGGGAGCGATGCCAGCAGCGGCACGACGACCGCGAGGGCGGCCGCGACGCGGAAGGCCGCGACGCCGCCGAGGCGGAAGGACCCCCACCGCCGACCGGTGACGTCCTGCGACAGCACGCCCGCGACCGCGATCGTCAGCCCCGAGCTCGTCGACAGGAAGGCCGCGAACGCCCCCGCGGTCACCAGCCCGGTCAGCACCGCGCCGAGCGGGCCGCCGACCACGAGGCTCGGGAGCTCGAGCACCAGGACGTCGGAGCCGGCCGCCACGAGGTCGGGCGCGTAGACCCGGCCGAGGGCGGCGTAGACCGGCGGCAGCACGTAGAAGATGCCGAGCAGCACGAGCACGGCGAGCGTGGTGCGGCGGGCCGCGCGGCCGTCGGGGTTGGTGTAGAACCGCACGACCACGTGCGGCAGGCCCATCGTGCCGAGGAACGTGGCGATGATGAGCGAGTACGTCGTGTAGAGCCCGATGCCGCCGCCGGGGGAGGCCAGCGGCACCGACCACGACGTCGGCGCCGAGGCCGTCGGGTCCGCCGCGCCGTCGGAGGCCCAGACCGCGAGCAGCACGAAGACCGGCACCAGCAGGGCGGTGAGCTTGAGCCAGAACTGGAACGCCTGCACGAAGGTGATCGACCGCATCCCGCCCGGGCTCACCGAGGCCAGCACCACCAGCGCGACCACCAGCGAGCCCGCCCACGGCGGCGCGCCGATCGTGGCGCGCAGCGTCACCCCGGCTCCCTGGAACTGCGGCAGCAGGTAGAGCCAGCCGATGCCGACGACCAGCACCGAGCAGAGGGTGCGGACGGTGCGCGAGCCGAGCCGCGCCTCCGCGAAGTCGGGCAGCGTGTAGGCCCCCGACCTGCGCAGCGGCGCGGCGACCAGCACGAGCAGCACGAGGTAGCCCGCGGTCCAGCCGATCGGGTACCAGAGCATCTCCGCGCCGAAGGTGAGCAGCAGCCCGGCGACGCCGAGGAAGGACGCTGCCGACAGGTACTCCCCGCCGATCGCGCTCGCGTTGAGCCGCGGCCGCACGGTGCGGGAGGCGACGAAGAAGTCGCTGGTGGTGCGGGAGATCCGCAGGCCCCACGTGCCGATGGCGAGGGTGGCCAGCGAGACGAGCACGACCGCGACCACGCCGGGCACGACGTCGGTGCCCACGTCTCAGTCCTCCTCGGGCAGCACGGTGCCCACCAGCTCGGCGAAGTCGCGCTCGTTGGACTCCGAGCGACGGACGTACCACCAGCCGAGCAGCACCAACCACGGGTACGCCAGCACCCCCAGCAGCACCCACGCCAGCGGCATCTGCCCGACCCGCGCCCCGTCGAGCGCCGGCACCAGGTGGAACAGCAGCGGCAGCGAGCCCAGCGTCACGCCGAGCACCAGCAGCACCCGCAGCGCGAGCGCGAGCTGCTCGCGCAGCAGCGAGCGCATGAAGACCTCGCCGAGCTCGGTCTCCGCGTCGATCTCCGAGGCCCGCCCGGTGCGTACGACGTGGGCGCGCCGGCGCGGCGGCCCGGTGACCCGCACCCGGGGCGGGGGCGGCTGGCTCACGGTCCCCTCCTCGTCAGCAGCGCGCGCAGGTCGCGCGTGTGGCGCCGGCTGACCAGCAGCTCGACGCCGCCGACCACGACGCTCACGCGCCCGGCCTCGCTGCGCACCTCCTCCACGTGGGGCAGCGCGACCAGCACCGAGCGGTGGATCCGCACGAAGCCCGCGTCGGCCCACTGCTCGGCGAGGGAGGACAGCGGGGTGCGGACGAGGTGGGAGCCCTCGGAGGTGTGGAGGCGGGCGTAGTCGCCCTGCGCCTCGACGTGGGTGATGTCGGACCGGTTGACGAAGCGGGTCACGCCGCCTCGCTCGACCGGGATCTGCACGTCGCCCGACGGCGCCGGGCCGCCGGCCTCGACCACACGGCGCACGGCCTCGGCGAGGCGCTCCTCGCGGACCGGCTTGAGGACGTAGTCGACCGCGCGCAGCTCGAACGCGGCCACCGCGTGCTCCTCGTGCGCGGTGACGAAGACGACGGGCGGGGGAGTGCGGAAGCGGGAGAGGACCTGGGCCAGGTCGAGGCCGGTGAGCCCGGGCATCTGGATGTCGAGGAAGACCGCGTCGACCTCCTCGGCCTGGAGCACCCGCAGCGCCTCCGTGGCGGAGTCGGTGCCGCGCACCTCGCCGATGCGCGGGTCGCGGCCGAGCAGGAAGGTGAGCTCGTCGAGCGCGGGGCGCTCGTCGTCGATGGCGAGGACTCTCAATGGGCTCATCTCGGGGTCCCTGTGCGGGCCGCAGCGGAGCGAGGACTCGCATGGGGTGTTTTCATACCTGCACTCCGGGGGCGAACTTCGGCACCCGGACGACCACCTTGGTGCCGGCGCCGGGTGCGGTCTCGACGACCAGACCGTAGTCGTCGCCGTAGGCGTTGCGCAGCCGCGCGTCGACGTTGCCGAGCCCGACCGAGTCCATCGACGCGTCACCGGCCAGGGCCCGGCGGACCCGCTCGGGGTCCTCGCCGGTGCCGTCGTCCTCGACCTCGATCACGCACTCCTGACCGACGTCGCGCGCGGTGATCGAGAGCCGCCCGACGCCGTCGTCCTTGTCGGCGCTGGCCTCGAGGCCGTGGCGCACCGCGTTCTCCACCAGCGGCTGGATGCAGAGGAACGGCACGGCCACGGGCAGCACCTCGGGCGCCACCTGCAGGGTCACCTGCAGCCGGTCGCCGAAGCGGGCCTGCTCGAGCAGGAGGTAGCGCTCCACCGAGCGCAGCTCCTCGGCCAGCGTCGTGTAGTCGCCGTGGCGGCGGAAGGAGTAGCGGGTGAAGTCGGCGAACTCGAGCAGCAGCTCGCGCGCCCGGTCGGGGTCGGTGCGCACGAAGCTGGCGATGGCGCCGAGCGAGTTGTAGATGAAGTGGGGGCTGATCTGCGCCCGCAGCGCGCGCACCTCGGCCTCCATCAGCCGGGTGCGCGAGGCGTCGAGCTCGGCGAGCTCGAGCTGTCCGCTGACCCACGAGGCCACCTCGTCGGCCGCCCGCACGAGCCCGCCGGTGGTGTGCGGCGCCCCCACGACCAGCGCCCCGACGAGCGTGTCCTCGACGACCAAGGGGCTGACCACCGCCTGCCGCACCTGGCAGCCACCGTCGTCGCAGCGCAGCGTCCGCTCGTCGACGATCATCGTGCGCCCGGTCTCCGCGACCTGCGCGATCGTGGCCGGGAGCTGGCTGCGGTGGTGGCTGCCGAGCCCGTCCCAGGCCAGCAGCCCGCTGGTGTCGCCGAGACCCGCGGCCGGGGTGTCGAGCAGCGCCCGCAGGTGCCGGACGCTGCGCTCGGCGCTGGCGACGGTCAGGCCCTCGCGCAGCGCCGGGCTGGCCAGCGAGGCGTGGTGCAGCGTGCGGAACGCGGCCCGGTCGGCCTCGCCGCCCAGCGACGTACGCCGCCACCTCCACCTCGCCACGCACCAGACCCTAGGTGCCGCAGGGGCTCAGCGCTCGCAGCCCCGCTCGCGCTCGGCGACGCAGCGGTCGCGACCGGTCGACCCGTCGGCGGCGTCGTTGCCGGCACCCCCGACCAGGGTGTCGTCGCCGGTCCGGCCGGCGAGGGAGTCGCGCCCGCCGTCGCCGCGGACGTGGTCGCGGCCCTCGCCGCCGTCCAGGGCGTCCTGGCCGTCGCCACCGCGGATCCGGTCCGGGCCGCCGCGACCCTCGATGGTGTCGTTGCCGCCGTCGCCGGAGAGGCGGTCGCCCGCCTGGCCGCCGCGGAGGCGGTCGGCACCGGGGCCGCCCACCATCGTGGTACGGGCGCGGCAGTCGAAGACGTAGGACTCGAAGAAGCTGTCGTAGACGTTGAGAAGCCGGTCGCGGCCGCGACCGCCGACCAGGTCGCCCACGCACCCGGAGAAGGCGAGGTTGTTGCCGCGGGCGTCCCCGACCATCGACACCCAGGGCACGTAGAACGTGGCGTCCTGGATGCCCGCCACGGTGCTGCGCTGGCCGTCGATCGCGAAGGTGCCCTGCTCGAGGTCGAGGTCCATCGACCCCGACCGGTTGGCCGCGGTGAGCGTGTTGCGCCCGATGCCGCCGTCGATCCGGCTGCCCGGTGCGATGGTCGCGGGCTCGACGACGATCGCGTCCTGCCCGGCTCCGGTCTCGATGTCCAGCGTGGGCGTGCCCCCCGCGGGGCTGACGTCGACCGTGTCGTTGCCCGGGGTGCCGCGGTAGGTCACCCGGCTCGTGCCGGCGGTGAGGGCGACGGTCTCGACGCCCGTGGCCCGCCCGGTGCCGGCCGGCGTGGTGAAGGTGCCTGCCGCCATGTCGAGGGTGATGTCGCTGTCGCCGGCGTCGAGGTACATCCGGTCCACGCCGTCGCCGGCGTCGAACGAGGCTTCCGCGCCCACCTGCACCGATCCCAGCGAGACGCCGTCGTCACCGAGCCCGAGGGAGACGACGTCGCGGTTGACGGTGCCGGCCGACCCGGTGTGCACGAAGTCGCCGGCCTCGCCCGTGTCGACGGTGTCCCGGTCGGTGTCGGGCCCCGGCGCCGTGGACCCGCCGGGCTGCGTGGTGCGCTCGCCGGCGAACACGGTCTCGTCGGACCGCCCGCCGGCGAACACGTCGGCCCCGGAGCCCAGGACCACCGTGACGTAGTAGCCGGGCGTGAGGGCGGTGGCGTCGACGACGTCGTCGCCGCTGCCCGCATCGATGCTCAGCAGGTTCGCGTTGCCCGGTCCGCCGCTCACGCAGACGAGGTCGTCGCCGCCGAGCGCGTCGACGACGCCCGCCGGTCCCGTCACGATGACGTCACGCCCTGCCGTACCGGTGACGGTCGTCCCGGTGCCCACGATGGTCGCCGCCTCCCCGCGGCAGGTCTCGCCGGCGGCGCTCGCCGTCGCGGGCGTGAGCAGCGCCACGCCCAGCAGCGCTGCAGTCGTCAGTGGCGTCGTGCGGCGCACGGGTCCCCCAGGTGGTCGGTCAGCGGAAGTCGATGAGCAGCATGTCGGCGTCGGTGCCGTCGCTCACGACAGGTCCCCCCTGTGACGGCGCGTCGCCCTCGGAAGTTGTCGACTCGTCCCTGTCGACGACGACCGCGCGGTAGCAGCGCGTCACGTAGGGGATCCGCATCCCGTCCATGCCGCGGCCGTAGTCGTCGTAGAAGGCCAGCACCTCGGCGAGGTGGTCCTCGCGCTCCGCCGGGTCCATGACGGCGAAGCTGGAGCGGGAGCGCGCCATGTCGATGATCGACTCGCGGTCGATCTCCTGCCAGTGCTTGAACGTCGCCTCCTCGACGAAGCCGAAGAGGTCGCTGTGCACGACGTGCTCCGACGACGAGGTGTCGAGGTCCTGGCGGCCCAGCAGGTCGCCCATCCGTCGCACCCACGGGATCCGCTCGTCGCGGCTGTTCCACACGAGCGCGAGGTGGCCGCCCGGCTTCAGCACGCGCGCGATCTCGGGGAGCGCGCGCTCGGGGTCGAACCAGTGGAACGCCTGCGCCACGACCACCACGTCGACCGAGCGGTCGTTGGCGGGGATCTCCTCGGCCGTCGCCGGCTTGGCGCTCACCTCCGGGACCCGCTCGCGCAGCACGGCGAGCATCTGCTCGTCGGGCTCGGTCGCGAAGACCGCGTGGCCCTGGTCGACGAGCTCGCGGGTGAGCTTGCCCGTGCCGGCGGCGAGCTCGAGCACGACCTTCGCCTCGCCGCCGACCAGCCACGCGGCCGCCTCGGCGGGGTACGTCGGCCGGCCCCGGTCGTACGCCTCGGCGACGGCGCCGAACGACCGGGCGCGGTCGGTGGTGGCTGGGGTCTCGGGGTGCTGGTCGCTCATCGGGGTCAGGCTACCGACGTCGCCGCGCCCCCCACGTCAGCGCCGGCGCTCGCAGCCGGAGACCCGCTCGCCGCTGCACGTGTCGCGGCCGCTCGCGCCGACGACGCGGTCGCGGCCGGACCCGCCGAGCAGCGTGTCGTCACCGCGACCTCCCCAGAGCCGGTCGTCGCCGGCGCCGCCCAGCAGCACGTCGCTGCCCGCGTGCTGCGCGACGAGGCTGTCGTCGCCCGCGCCGCCCACCATGCGCACCCGGGTGCGCGAGGAGCAGTCGACCTCGTCCACCAGGCTCGGGTAGCCGTAGACGGTGAACAGCTTGTCGGCGCCGCCGCGGCCGTCCACGGCCGTGCGGCACGCCACGACCTCCACCCGGTTGGCCCGGCCGTCGCCCCGCACGTCCACCGAGCGCGCGGCCGCCCACACGTCCTCAAAGCCCCGCGCCGCGAGGTCGCCCGCGCGGTGCCGGGCGAGGTCGACCCGCAGCCGGCCGGTCGACTCGGCAGCGAGCCGGTCGTGGCCGACGCCCCCGTCGACCGCGCTGCCCGGTGCTGCCGCGGTGGTGGTCCGCAGCACGTCGTCACCGTCGCCCAGGGAGACGTCGAGGCGCACGGCCGGCGAGAGGTCGCGCAGCGCCACGTCGTCGCGGCCCGCGGTGCCGACGACCCCGACACGCGTGGTCGCCGCGCTCGCCACGAGGTCGAACGTCGTGAAGCCGGTGAAGCGCAGCGTGCCGCCACCTGCTGACGTCAGGGTGCCAGCGGCCAGGTCGGCGTCGACCTCGCCCCCGGGGAGCTGCGTCCACAGCTGGCCGTCGCCGTCGGAGCCGAGCGCGGTGGACGTGGTCGGCACCCCGGACCACAGCACCTCGGCGCCAGCCGACACCCGGACGACGTCCGCGTTGGCCACGCCGGGCTGCCCCGTGGTGACGCTCGGCGCGAAGTCGCCGGGCGACGCGGGCTCCACGTCGACGGCGTCACCCTCGGCGTCGACCTGGGTGCCGGACGGGGTCGGCTCGCCGGTGTCGACGTGGGACGCGCGTCCGGAGAACGTGTCGCTGCCCGAGCCGAGGCCCACCACGATGGTGCCCGTGGGCAGCCCCTCGCTCGACACGACGTCGTTGCCCGCCCCCGCAAGCACGCTCACCGACAGCGGGGTCGTGGACGACCCGCTGGTGGCCTGCCCACCCGGGCCGGCGGTGACGCAGACCAGGTCGTCGCCGGCGCCGGTCGCGACCTGCGCCGCGCCGTTGGTCACCACGACGTCCCGGCCGTCGGTCCCGGTGATGGTCGAGTCGAGGCTGCCGACCGCCGTGGCGGCCTGCCCCTGGCAGGTCTCACCCGCCGCCGTGGCGGTGGTGGGCGCCGCGAGCAGGACGCCCGCGATCAGGACGCTTGCAGCGGCCACGGACGTACGCATGTGTCTCCCCCTGACGGAGGGGCCGGCTGCCGCGCTCCGGGCGCCATCCTCGACATCCACGACGCGCCCGGTCAATGGTGCCCGCCCCACCGTCGAGGAGGTCCGACGCGGAGCCGGTGGCCCTACGCTGCCCGCGTGAGCTCGTTCGACCGCCTCGACGCGGCGCCGGTGCAGGACACCGTCGCCCGCCTGGAGTCCCGCGTGCGGGCGCGGTTCCCCGACCGTGGTCTCCTCGCGGTCGTCGGCGAGCTGGGGGTGCTGACGGCCGACGTGGCCGCCGGGTCCGCCACGGTGCGGGTGCGGCTGCGGTGGGTGCGACTGGCGTCCCGCCTGGCCGCGGCCGTCGTGCTGCTGGCGAGCGTCGTGGTCTTCGTGCTCGCGTCCCGCGACGCGGTGAGCGCCGGCCCCGACCGGTCGTTCGAGTGGGTGCCGCTGATCGAGTCGACGATCAACGACCTCGTGTTCGCCGGCCTGGCCCTGTGGTTCCTCTACGCGCTGCCGCAGCGGCTCGAGCGCGGCCACCTGCTCGACCTCCTCCACCGGCTCCGTTCGCTGGCGCACATCGTCGACATGCACCAGCTGACCAAGGACCCCGAGCGGTTGCGCCCCGACTTCGTCCGGACCGGTGCGTCGGTGCGCTCGGACCTCACGCGCAGCGAGATGGAGCACTACCTCGACTACTGCTCGGAGACGCTGTCGCTCATCGGCAAGGTCGCCGCGCTCTGCGCGGAGGAGTCGCGCGACGCGCTGGTGCTGACGACCGTCAGCGACCTCGAGATGCTCACCACCGGCATGTCGCGCAAGATCTGGCAGAAGATCTCGCTGCTGCCCCGGCTACCGTCCTCCCCATGACCGACCCGCTCGCCTGGCTCACCGACCTCGAGGGCGTCCGCTCGGCCTACGCGGGCACCCGCGACGGGATCGACGTGATGCTGCGCGACCGCGGCCTGCGTCGTACGTCGCCCGAGACGACCGCCGAGTCGCTGCTGCGCGGCGCGCACGCGAGCGCGGTCCTCGAGGGCTCGGCCTCCACGCTGGAGGAGGTCCGCGCCGGCGAGGGTGACGAGATCGCGACCGACGCCGTGCGGCTCTCGGCCTCGATGCTCGCGCTCGCGCCGCTGCTCAAGACCGCACCGCTGCAGGCGATCGCCCGGCTGCACGCCGTCGTCGGTGCCTCGTCGCTTCCCGAGGACCAGCTCGGGCGCCCGCGCGACGCCGCGTCGGCCGACCGCCTGCGCGGGGTCGCGGAGCTGCTGTTGTCCGGCACCGGGGCGCCGGCCCTGCTCGTCGCCGCGGTGGCGCACGCCGACGTCGCGACGGCCGCACCCTTCGCCTCCCACAACGGCATCGTGGCCCGGGCGCTGGAGCGGCTCGTGCTGGTCGCCCGCGGGGTCGACGCCAAGTCGCTGCTGGTGCCCGAGTCCGGGCACCTGGCCCACCGGGCGGCCTACGAGTCCAACCTGCGCGCGTACAGCAGCGGCGGGCCGTCAGGCGTGCACGCGTGGGCGCTCTACGGCGCCGAGGCGTTCTCGGCGGGCGCGGAGGCCTCGCCGCTGCGGGGCTGAGCGACAGGCGTGGAGACGGCGTGCGAACGGCACCCGTTCACGTGGACCGGGTGCCGTCGCTGACACGTGTAGGCCATGGCTACCAAGCGTGCTGTCGCAATCGCTGCCTCGGGCAAGTCCCGAGTGGCCAGCACCCCATCGGATGGGTGGATCGCCGCGTGGGTACCCGGCACACGTGCTGCTCTGTGGAGTTCTTCCTCCAGTTGTAGCCCGCCCGCGGGGCACCTTCAAGCCTTGACTTTGCCGAGCGCCGGTGGGTCGCCGGTGGGTCGCGCTCAGGCCTCGTGCCCGCGCCTGCGGCGGTTGGCCCACACCACGCCGCCGGCTGCGACGGCGCCCCCGACGGCCAGTGCGGCGAGCGTCGGCCGGGCCGCAGGCACCGGGATCCGGCGTCGCAGCGCGACCGGGCGCACGAAGCTGAGGACCGGCCAGTCGTGGGCCACGGCGATGCGGCGCAGCTCCTTGTCGGGGTTGACCGCGAAGGGGTGGCCCACGACCTGCAGCATGTGCACGTCGGTGACCGAGTCGCTGTAGGCGTAGCACTGCGACAGGTCGTAACCGACCTGCTCGGCGAGCTGCTCGATCGCCCGCGCCTTCTCCTCGGCGTAGGCGTAGTAGTCGATGTTGCCGGTGTAGCGGCCGTCGGCGATCTCCATCCGCGTCGCGATCACGCGGTCGACGCCGAGCATCTCGCCGATCGGCTCGACCACCTCGACGCCGCTGGCCGAGACGATGACGACGTCGCGGCCGGCCGCGCGGTGCTCCTCGAAGAGGGTGACCGCCTCGTCGTAGACCAGGGGCTCGACGATGGTGGTGAGGGTCTCGTGGACGATGTCGCGGACCGTGGCGACGTCCCAGCCGGCGCACAGCTGCGACATGAACTTGCGCATCTTGTCCATCTGGTCGTGGTCGGCGCCGCCGGTGAAGAAGACGAACTGGGCGTACGCCGAGCGCAGCATCGCGCGCCGTGAGATGAGCCCGCCCGCCTGGAACTCGCGGCTGAAGGCCAGCGTGCTCGACTTGGCGATGATCGTCTTGTCGAGGTCGAAGAAGGCCGCGGTGGGGCGGGTCATGCCGCCATCGTAGGCGCGCGGCGAGGGCCGGCAGGCCCGGATCGCGGACCACCTTCCGTCCACAGGGTGCCGTCATGGGCGCTCCTCCACATGCGACGGCAGCGACAGGTGCCGGGCGTCGGTGCCGGCGGTGAGGGTCGCTGCCATGGCCGTCCTCCTGCTCACCTCGTCCGCCGCCGTCCACGACTCCGTCGTCCCGCTGTGCGCCGCCGCCGGCGTCGAGGCCTCGGTGTGCCGTGAGCCGGTCCTCGCGCTCGCCGCCTGGGGCGCTGCCGAGCTCGTGCTGGTCGGCGACGACCTCGCCGCGGCCGTGGCCGAGCTCGGTCCCGCGCGCCGCGAGGGGGTCCACGTCGTCGGAGCGGCGCCCCCCGATGCCGCCTTCCGGGCCGCCGTGCGGCTGGGGGCGGGGTCCGTCCTCGACCTGGCGGTGGGTCCCGGCGCGCTCGTCGGGCTGCTGTCCGACCTCGGCGAGCAGGGTGCGCCCGGCCGCGTCGTCGGCGTGGTCGGCGGGGCGGGCGGCAGCGGCAGCACCACCCTGGCGTGCGCGCTCGCGCAGTGGTACGCCGCCCGCAGCCCGTCGCTCCTCGTCGACGCCGACCCGCTCGGCCCCGGGCTCGACCGGCTCGTCGGCATCGAGGACGCCCCCGGCGTGCGGTGGGAGGCGCTCGAGGACACCGCCGGACGCCTCGGTGCGCGCGAGCTCCGCGAGGGCGTGCCGCGCCGCGACCACCTCGGCGTGCTGACGTGGTCGGGCCTGCGCCGCCGGCTCGACCTGCCCACGGTGCGCCGGGTGCTGCCCGCCGCCGCGCGTGGGCACGCGCTCGTGGTGGTCGACCTGGCCCGCCAGTCGGCGGTGCTGGGCGAGCTCGCCGACCGCTGCGACGACCTGCTGGTGGTGACGCCGGCGACGGTGCAGGGACTGGCGGCCACCGCGCGCCTCGTCACCGACCTCGGGCGCCGCGACCGCGCGGGGCTGGTGGTACGTCCCGGAGGACTGTCCGACGCCGACGCCGAGCAGGTCACCGGCCTGCCGGTGGTGGCGGTGCTCGGTGACCAGCGCGGCGTCGCCGGAGCCGTCGACCGCGGTCACGGGCCGCTCACCGCCCGCGGGCCGCTGGCCCGGGTCGCCCGCGACCTGCTCGGGCGCCGGCTCGCGGAGGCGGCGTGAGCGCCCCGGTGCCGGCCGCGGTCGTCGACGACGTACGCCGCCGGCTGGCGGCGGGCCCGGGTGAGCTGACGCCCCACCGCGTCGCCGAGGCGCTGCGGGCGTCGGGGGCACCGGTCGGTGACGCGACCGTCCTCGCGGTGCACGACCTGCTGCGGCGCGACGTGCTGGGTGCGGGCCCGCTCGAGGAGCTGGTGCGGCTGCCTGGCGTGACCGACGTGCTGGTCAACGGGCCCGACGAGGTCTGGATCGACCGCGGGCGCGGCCTCGAACGGTCAGCGGTCGGCTTCCCCGACGACGCCGCGGTGCGCCGCCTCGCCCAGCGGCTCGCCGCCTCCGCCGGAAGGCGGCTCGACGACGCCTCGCCCCACGCCGACGTCCGCCTCGCCGACGGCACCCGCTTCCACGCGGTGCTGGCTCCGGTGGCCCGCGGCGGGACGGCCCTGTCCCTGCGGGTGCCGCGCGGCCGGGTCTGGACGCTGCCCGAGCTGGTCGCGGAGGGTGCGCTGCCGCCCGAGGGCGCCTTCCTGCTGGAGGAGGTCGTCGACGCGCGATGCGCCTTCCTCGTCACCGGCGGCACCGGCACCGGCAAGACCTCGGTCCTCTCGGCCCTGCTCTCGCTCGTCGACCACGGCGAACGCATCGTGCTCGTCGAGGACGCGAGCGAGCTGCGCCCCGACCACCCGCACGTCGTCGCGCTGGAGGGCCGTCCGCCCAACATCGAGGGGGCCGGGGAGATCACCCTCCAGACCCTCGTGCGCCAGGCCCTGCGGATGCGGCCCGACCGCCTGGTGGTGGGGGAGGTGCGCGGCGCCGAGGTCGTCGACCTGCTCGCCGCGCTCAACACCGGCCACGGTGGCGGGTGCGGGACCCTCCACGCCAACTCCGCGGCCGACGTCCCTGCGCGGGTCGAGGCGCTGGCGCTGGCGGCGGGGCTCCCGCGCGAGGCCGCCCACAGCCAGCTCGCGGCGGCGCTCGACGTGGTCGTCCACCTGGGCCGCGGCCGCGACGGGAGGCGCCGGGTGCTCGAGCTCGCGGTGCCCGAGCGCGGTCCCGACGGCCTCGTGGTGATGCGTGCCGCGGCCCGGCTCGAGACCGACCGCGTGGTGCCCGGGCCCGGGTCGGAGGCACTCGCCGAGCGACTCGGCTCGGTGGCGTGGTGAGCGCTGTGGTGGCCGCTGTGGTCGCCGCTGTGCTGCTGGGAGCGGCCGTCGTGGTGCTGCTCCCGGCACGACCGACGCTGCCCCCGGTCGCACGGCCTCGGCGCGGCCGGTCGCGGGCACGGTCGTCACGTCGCGGGGCCGCCGCCGACCGCGCCGCGGTGCTGGAGGTCTGCGACGTGCTCGCCGCGGAGCTCGCCGCCGGCCTTCCCCCGGCGACCGCCCTCGCCACTGCGCAGGAGCGCTGGGAACCCCTCTCCGTCGTGGTGGAGGCGAGCCGCCTGGGAGCCGACGTCCCCGAGGCGCTCCGGGCGCTGGCCCGGCAGCGGCCGGGGTCCGACGACCTCGTCCGGGTGGCCGGTGCGTGGCAGGTCGCCCAGCAGTCGGGCCACGGGTTGGGCGCCGCGCTCGAGCGCACCGCGACCGGCCTGCGGGCGCGCCGTCGCACCCGTCGCCTCGTCGACTCCGAGCTCGCCTCCGCCCGGGCCACGGCACGGCTGGTGGCCTGCCTGCCCGTCGCGGTGCTGGTGATGGGGTCGGGTGCGGGGTCCGACCCGTGGGCCTTCCTCCTGCGCGAACCGGTCGGGTGGGGCTGCCTGGTGCTCGGTGTCGGGCTGGTCGGCCTCGGCCTGTGGTGGATCGAGCGCCTCGCCGACCGGGTCGTGGCGCCGTGACCTGGCTGTGCGTCGGGCTGGGCCTCGCTGCGACGTGGCTCTGGCTGCCTGCAGGACCGCCGGGACCACCGCTTCCTCGCCCACGCGCCCGTGGCCGGGCGGGGATCGTCCGCCCCGCCGTGGTCGTGGGCGCAGGCGCCTGCGCGTGGGCGTTCGTCGGGGGTGCGCTCGGTCCGGTCGCCGGCGCGGCGGGAGCCCTCACCGCCGGGTGGGTCCTCGCGCACGCCGAGCCGTCGTCGGTGCGCCGCGAGCGGGAGGAGGTCGAACGCACCCTCCCGCACCTGGTCGACCTGCTGGCCTCGACCCTGCGCGGCGGCGCCGATCCCGTCGCCGGCCTGGCCGTGGTCTGCCAGGCGGCCCCGGGCGCGGCAGCCGACCGGCTGGGCGTCGTGGTCGAGCACGCGCGGTGGGGTGCGGCGGGTGCGGAGGCGTGGTCGGCGGTGCTCGACGACGACGCCCTGGCGCCGCTGGCGCGGGCGATGGTCCGCGCCCAGTCGTCGGGGTCGTCGGTGGTGACCGCCGTCGAGCGGCTCGCCGACGAGCTCGAGCGAGAGGGCCTGATGCGTGCCGAGGACGCCGCCCGCCGGGTGGGCGTGGCCGCAGCGGTCCCGCTCGGCACCTGCCTGCTGCCGGCCTTCCTGCTGCTCGGCGTCGTGCCGACGGTGGCGTCGCTCTTCGGTCAGATGGCGCCGTGACGGCCCACCGGACGTCCACAGACCCCGCCTCGCGGCCCTCCTCCACAGCTCGTCGCGCACCCGGGTGCGCGCGACGCCCGGCCGCCCGAGGCTCGTCGTGTGAGGCCCACCGGGGGCCCTCGGACGATGGGGAGACAGATGACCGGACAGATGACCAGGCAGACCGCCACCACCACCCGCACGCACGTGACCCGCGACGAGCGCGGCATCACCACCGCGGAGTACGCCGTCGGCACCGCAGCCGGCGCGGGTTTCGCAGCCCTTCTCTACAAGCTGCTGACCGGCAGCTTCGGCGACCAGCTGCTCCACCGGCTCTTCGACCACGTCATGGGCCTGCTGGGGATCGGCTGATGGGTGCGCGGGCCCGGCGCGATCGCGGTGCCGCCACCGCCGAGCTCGCGCTCGGGATCCCGCTGCTGGTCGCGCTGACCGCCGGCTTGGTCTGGATGCTCGCGGTCGGCGCGGCCCAGGTGCGGGTCGTCGACGCCGCCCGTGAGGCCGCGCGCGCCGTGGCGCGGGGCGACGACGAGGCAGCGGCCCGCGCCGTCGCGCTGCGCATCGCCCCCGAGGGCGGCCACGTCGAGATCGCGATCGCCGACGGGCGGGTCCAGGCCACCGCGACGGCGCGCGTCGTGGGCCCCGGCGGGCTGCTGGGCGCCCTGCCCGGCGTCACCGTGCAGGCCGAGGCCGTCGCGCTCGTCGAAGAGGAGGCGGGCGCCCCGTGAGCACCCGCAGCCGCTGCGACAGGGGCGGGGCCACGGTCCTGGTCGTGGCGATGGCGGGGGTGCTGCTCTTCGTGATGACGGGTCTTGCCGCAGCCGGTGGACTCGTCGTCGCCCAGCGCCGGGCGCAGGCGGCGGCCGACCTCGCCGCGCTGGCGGCTGCGGGCCGCCCGGAGGAGTCGTGCGCCGCCGCGCTGTCGGTGGCCGTGGCGAGTGGCGCGCGCCTCGACGGATGCGTCGCGAAGGGGAGGCAGGTGCGGGTGGTCCTTTCCGTGGCCGGCCCCGCCGTGCCATGGCGCGAGGTGCGGGTCACCGCCGAGGCGAGGGCCGCTCCGTCCTGACACCTGACCAGGACGGACCGGCCCGACGGATCAGCCCTGCCAGTAGCCGGTGCGCCAGCCGTAGCCGTTGTCGGCCTCCGGCTGCGCGGCCGCCTGGCCGCCCGGGCTGAACACGATGCAGGCGTCCGCGCCCCGCGTGGCCGAGGTCGTCCAGACGGTGCCGTTGGCCTCGCGGTTGTTGAACCGGTAGCGGTCCACCCGGCCCGAGGGGTGGAACACCCGGACGGCGCGGGCGCCGTCGCTCGCGCGGACGCCGAGCTGCTGCTTCCAGTCCGAGGGACCGAAGGTGCGGGTGGCGATGACGTCGAAGGTGCCGTAGCACCAGAACGAGTCGGCCTTGCGTGCCTGCTTCGGCGCCTCAGCGGCGGCACCAGCAGGGGTGTGGACGGCGACGAGCGAGATGACGGCCGAACCGACGGCCACCGCGCTTCTCTGACGGATGCTCATGTCTTCCCCCGAGGGATCACGCCTCCGCGGGTTGCGGGGGCTCTGTCGGGGTCGGAGGCTAGTGCACGCCGCTCAGACGGTGCCGCGCTCCGGGTGGTCCTCGTCGCGGCGCTCGGCCTCGACGCGGTCGAGCTTCTCGTTGAGCCGGCTCAGCTCCTTGTGCTCCTTGCGCCGCGCGATGCCGCGCCGGGTGCCCCACTTGAGGATGGAGAAGCCCCACAGGATGGCCGCGCCGGCGGCGACGCCGACGAGGAAGCTCTCCAGCGTGGTGACGTCGAAGCCGAGCAGCTCGCCTCCGGTGCCGGGCTCGCTGACGAAGACGGCGGAGAGGATCGCGATGCCGCCGAGGATCATGAGGGCCAGACCGAGGAACACCATGACGCGAATCTAGCGCTCCGCCCCCTCAGCGCGGGGCACCCGAGAGGAGGGCATCGAGCAGCTGGATCGCACCGACCTTGTCGAGGGGGTTGTTCTGGTTGCCGCACTTCGGCGACTGGATGCACGAGGGGCACCCCGAGGCGCACTCGCAGCTCGCGATCGCCTCGCGGGTCGCCGAGAGCCACGCGACCGCGGTGTGGAAGCCGCGCTCGGCGAAGCCCGCACCGCCGGGGTGCCCGTCGTAGACGAACACCGTGAGCAGACCGGTGTCGGCGTGCCGGGCGGTGGAGACCCCGCCGATGTCCCAGCGGTCGCAGGTCGCGAAGAGCGGGAGCAGGCCGATCGAGCAGTGCTCGGCGGCGTGCGCGGCCCCCGGCACGTCGAGGGAGGCGAGCCCGGCCTCCGCGACGACGTCGTCCGGCACGGTCCACCACACCGCGGAGGTGCGCAGCGTGCGCTCGGGCAGGTCGAGCGGCTCCTCGGCGAGCACCTCGCCGCCGGGCTGGCGGCGCTTGAGGAACGACACCACCTGGTGGGACACGTCGACCTCGCCCAGCGACAGCTCGCACCCGGCCCAGGACCGGCGCTCGCGCGTGGACACGATGGAGATGTCGGTGACCTCGCGTGCGGTCGTGCTGTAGGTGGGGTCGTCGCGTCGCATCACCGCGACGTGGTGCTCGAGGTCGAGGTCCTCCACCAGCCAGGTCTCGCCCTGGTGGACGTAGACCGCGCCGGGGTGGGCCTGGTTGTGGGCGCCGGAGGAGTCGACCGTGCCGACCACGCGGCCGGTGTCGGCCTCGATGAGCTGCACGGCCGACCCGCCGGCGGACCGGATGTCGGCGAGGTCGGCGGCCCGTCCGCGGTCGGTCCAGAACCAGCCGCGCGGCCGCTTGCGCAGGAGCTGGAGCGCGACGAGATCGTCGACGACCTCCCGCGCGGACGTGCCGAAGAGGGGGAGGTCGGCCTCGGTCAGCGGCTGCTCCTGCGCCGCGGCGCACAGGTGGGGGCCCATCACGTGGGGGTTGTCGGGGTCGAAGACCGACGCCTCCACCGGTGCGCCGATGAGGGTCTCGGGGTGGGTGACGAGGTAGGTGTCGAGCGGGTCGTCCTTGGCCACCAGCACGCCGAGCGCGTCCTGCGCGCCGCGACCGGCCCGTCCGACCTGCTGCCAGAACGCCGCACGGGTGCCGGGGAAGCCTGCGATCAGCACGGCGTCGAGGCCGCTCACGTCGATGCCGAGCTCGAGGGCGTTGGTGGCAGCGAGGCCCATCAGGTCGCCGCGTCGCAGGGAGGCCTCGAGCGCGCGGCGCTCCTCGGGGAGGTAGCCGCCGCGGTAGGCCGCGACCCGGCCGGGCAGCGACGGGTCGACCTCGGCCAGCAGCTCGGCCGCGGTGAGCGCCACCTGCTCGGCGCCGCGCCGCGAGCGGATGAAGGCGAGCGTGCGGACGTCCTCGGCCACCAGGTCGGCCAGCAGGTCGGCGACCTCGGAGGAGGCGGCGCGCCGCACCGGGGCGCCGTTCTCGCCGCCGTGGGAGGTGAACGGCGGCTCCCACAGCAGCAGCGACACCGCGCCGCGGGGACTGTCGTCCTGCGTCAGGGCGACGACGTCGAGCCCGGTGAGCCGCGACGCCGTGACCTCCGGCTGCGCGACGGTGGCGGAGGCGAGCACGAACGTGGGGTGCGCGCCGTACATCGCGCACACCCGCCGCAGCCGCCGCAGCACGTGGGAGACGTGGGCACCGAACACGCCGCGGTAGTGGTGGCACTCGTCGACGACGACGTACTGCAGCGACCCGAGCAGCCGCGACCAGCGGTGGTGGGCGGGCAGCAGCGAGCGGTGGAGCATGTCGGGGTTGGTGAGGACGTACTCGCCGAAGTCGCGCGTCCAGTCGCGCTCCTCGCGCGAGCTGTCGCCGTCGTGGGCGGAGAACCGGACGTCGAGGCCGAGCGAGGTGAGGCTCGCCAGCTGGTCGTGGGCCAGGGCCTTGGTGGGTGCGAGGTAGAGCACCGACGCCCCGCGCTCGCCCCGGGGACCCCGGGCCGCGCGGACCGCCGAGAGGGCGGGCAGCTGGTAGGCCAGCGACTTCCCGGACGCGGTGCCGGTGGCGACGATGACGTGGTCGCCGGCGTGGGCCACGTCGGCGGCCACCACCTGGTGCCGCCACGGGCGCGCGACGCCGTGGGCCGCGAACGCACCGCGGACGTCGTCGGGGACCCAGGCCGGCCAGTCGGCGTGGACCGCCTCCCGCGGGGGCAGCACCTCGAGGTGGCGCAGCCGGTCCTCCCGGCCCGGGACCGCGGACAGGCGGCGCACCAGGGCGTCGACGCCGTGGGGGGCGCGGGGCAGGGCGGACGTCACCCGACGAGTCTGGCAAACGCCACCGACGCCGGGGCCGCCACGCCTGCGACGGCAACTGTTGGGGACACCTGCGCGACGGGAGGGACTCGTGGTTTGATACGACCCGATAGAAACTCAGGGGCACGCCCGCGTGCCTCGTAGACGCACTGTCCGCACACACTCCGGGGGCCCAGTCGTGGATCTCACCCTTGCTACTCGCGAGGTGGACGGCCGCGCCGTCGTGTCGGTCGGCGGCGAGATCGACGTCTACACCGCGCCCAAGCTGCGCGACTGCATCACCGAGCTCGTCGGTGCCGGCACCTACGACATCGTGGTCGACCTGGAGGCCGTCGAGTTCCTCGACTCCACCGGCCTCGGCGTGCTGGTCGGCGGCCTCAAGAAGGTCCGCGCCCACGACGGCTCGCTCGACCTGGTCTGCACCCAGGAGCGCCTGCTCAAGATCTTCCGGATCACCGGCCTGGCCAAGGTGTTCGTCATCCACGACTCCGCCGGCCTCGCACCTGGCGCCTGACGGCGCCCCGCCAGCAGCACCTCACACCCCTCCGGACAGGTCCAGAGGGGTTTTTCGCGTCCCGCTCCCAGGTGCCCGGTGTGGCGTGGATCACCCTGCCCCGTGATCTGGGTCACGTCTGCGTAGACTCCGGCGCACTCACGATCCAATTCTCAGGAGGACGCGCACATGGCCGGGATCATGCCCGCAGTCGTTGGTCCGGACCTCGCAGGCGGCAACCTCGTCCTGGTCGTCATCGTCGCCCTGATCGCGCTCGGCGCGCTCGGGATGGCGGCGATGTTCCGGTCGCAGGTGCTCGCCGCAGGCGAGGGCACGGACAACATGAAGACCATCGCCCAGGCGGTCCAGGAGGGCGCGGACGCCTACCTCCAGCGGCAGTTCCGCACGCTGGCGGTCTTCGCCGCGATCGCGTTCTTCGCCCTTCTGGCCCTGCCCGCAGACGACACCACCGTCCGGATCTTCCGCTCCGTGTTCTTCCTCGTCGGCGCCGGCTTCTCCGCCGCCGTCGGCTACCTCGGCATGTCGCTGGCCGTCCGCGCCAACCTGCGCGTCGCCGCGGCCGCCGAGACCGAGGGCCGCGAGCGGGCGATGAACATCGGCCTGCGCACCGGCGCCACGGTCGGCATGCTCACCGTCGGCCTCGGGCTCCTCGGCGCCAGCGTCGTCGTGCTGCTGTTCAAGGACGAGGCGCCGTCGGTGCTCGAGGGCTTCGGCTTCGGTGCGGCGCTGCTCGCCATGTTCATGCGCGTCGGCGGCGGCATCTTCACCAAGGCCGCCGACGTCGGCGCCGACCTGGTCGGCAAGGTCGAGCAGAACATCCCCGAGGACGACCCGCGCAACGCCGCCACCATCGCCGACAACGTGGGCGACAACGTGGGCGACTGCGCCGGCATGGCCGCCGACCTGTTCGAGTCGTACGCCGTCACGCTCGTCGCCGCGCTGATCCTCGGCTCGCAGGCGTTCGGCGACAAGGGCCTGGTCTACCCGCTGCTGATCCCGGCCATCGGTGCCCTCACCGCCGTCCTCGGTGTCTTCATCACCACGCCGAAGGCGGGCGTCAGCGGCCTGGCCACCATCAACCGCGGCTTCTACGTCTCCGCCGCGATCGGCGCGGTCGCCAGCGTGATCCTGTCGTTCGTCTACTTGCCCACCGACTTCGCGGACCTCACCGGCGTCGGCGCCAGCGTGCTCGACCAGATCTCCGCCGAGACGCCCGACGGCAGCCCCGCGCTCATCGCGTCGGTCGCCGTCGTCATCGGCATCGTGCTCGCCGCGGCGATCCTCGCCCTCACCGGCTACTTCACCGGGACCGAGTTCCGCCCCGTCAAGGACGTCGGCAAGACCTCGCTCACCGGCCCCGCCACCGTGATCCTGTCGGGCCTGTCGGTCGGCTTCGAGTCAGCCGTGTACACGACCGTCGTGCTCGGTGCGGCCGTGTTCGGCGCGTTCCTCCTCGGCACCGGCTCCCTGACGATCTCGCTCTTCGCGGTGGCGCTGGCCGGCTGCGGCCTGCTCACCACCGTCGGCTCGATCGTCGCGATGGACACCTTCGGTCCCGTCTCCGACAACGCCCAGGGCGTCGCGGAGATGTCCGGCGACGTCAGTGAGAACGGCGCGCAGATCCTCACCGACCTCGACGCCGTCGGCAACACCACCAAGGCGATCACCAAGGGGATCGCGATCGCGACGGCCGTGCTGGCCGCGACCGCGCTGTTCGGCTCGTACGCCTCGACGGCGCTGGAGGAGCTGGAGAAGTCCAACGCCGACGGCACCGAGCTGTTCAGCCTCTTCGTGTTCGACCCGTCGGTCCTGGTCGGCATCCTGCTCGGCTCGGCCGTCGTGTTCCTCTTCTCCGGCCTCGCCATCAACGCGGTCGCCCGCGCCGCCGGTGCGGTCGTGATGGAGGTGCGCCGCCAGTTCCGCGAGATCCCCGGGATCATGGAGGGCACCGGCCGACCGGAGTACGGCAAGGTCGTCGACATCGTCACCCGCGACTCCCTGCGCGAGCTGGTCACGCCCGGCGTCCTCGCCGTGATGGCCCCCATCGCCGTGGGCTTCGGCCTCGGGTTCACCGCCCTCGCCGGCTTCCTGGCCGGCGCGATCGGCACCGGCACGCTGATGGCGGTCTTCCTCGCCAACGCCGGTGGTGCGTGGGACAACGCCAAGAAGCTGGTCGAGGACGGCCACCACGGCGGCAAGGGCTCCGACGCGCACGCCGCGACCGTCATCGGCGACACCGTCGGCGACCCGTTCAAGGACACCGCCGGCCCGGCCATCAACCCGCTGATCAAGGTGATGAACCTGGTCTCGCTGCTCATCGCGAGCGCGGTCGTCTCGCTCAGCGTCGGCGACGACCAGAACGACGCCCTGCGCATCGTCATCGCCCTCGTCGCCGCGGCGATCATCGTCGGCGTCGTCTACATGTCGAAGCAGCGCGAGTCGTCGATCACCGACGAGGCACCCGCCTCGACGACCGTCTGACCGCACACCCGGGTCCACGGCCCGTCGCTCCTCCCCGGAGCGGCGGGCCGTGGCGCGTCTCAGCCCCCGCCGAAGTGCGGACGCGACAGCTCGTGGGTCAGCCCGCCCAGCGCGGTGCGGTCGTCCGCGTCGCCGGCGTGCGGGCCCTGCAGCCACTGGGCGAACGACCAGATCTCCGACAGTCGCCACTCGAGGTCGAAGAGCCGGACCAGCCGGACCATCTCCCGGTCGTGCGGCACGTCGCGGCCCTCGTGCACCAAGGTGGCGAGGTCGCGCTCGCGCGGGGCCAGCACCAGTGACTCCCAGTCGATGAGCCACGTCCGCCCGCGCGCCAGCCACTGGTTGCGCACGTGGGGCTCGCCGTGCGTGACGACGTACGCCGCCGGGTCGGCGAGGTCGAGCAGCCGCGCGTGCTCGCGCACCCAGCCGCCGACCTGCGTGAGGTGCTCGACGAGGAGCGTGCGCGCCGCCGGACCGAGGGGTCCCGTCCACTCGTGCTGCAGCAGGTCACGCAGCAGAGCGGGCAGGTCGGGGTCGAGCTCGGTGCGCCAGGTGCGGGCCGTGGCCGGTGCCGGGCACGCGTGCAGGCGGGCCAGCAGGTCGGGCAGCTCGGCCACCGACGCGCGGGGTCGCTCACCGTCGAGCCAGCCCGTGACGCTGGCGGTCCGCCGGCCGACGGGCACGGTGAGACCGCCCGCCGCGTGCGGGAGCGACGGCCACACGAAGTCGAGGTCGAGGGCCGCGGCCGAGGCGTACGCCGCCTCCAGGCTCGCCGGGGTGTGGCGCGGCAGGGGCGGGTCCAGGGTGGCGAACAGGGTCGGCTCGCCGGCGACGTCGACGCGCCAGTGGTGCGCGCCCCACCCGACCGGCAGGTGCTCGACGGCGTCGGCACGGGGTTCCCAGTGGGCCCGCACGACCTCGAGGACGTCGGCGTCGGACACGTCGGGAGGCGGCTCCAGCACGTCGCCATCCTGCCGGTCCGCGGTGGGCTCAGCCCAGGGGAGGCGCGAACCGGAACAGCGCGCCCCCGGTGGGCTCGGTCGCGGCGACCACCTCGCCCCCATGCGGCGCACGAGTCCCGCGACGATCGCCAGGCGAGCCCGTGACCGCCGGTGGCGCGACGCCCGCGGCAGCGCTCGTGGAGCACGCCGGGCTCGAAGGCCACCGCGCGGCCGGGTCTGGGAGGCTGGGGGCATGTCGTCCGACCTCGACCTGATGGCCCCGCTGCGCGAGGCGCTGCTCGCCGCCGACTTCACCTACGACCGGGTCGCCGAGGCGATCGGCGAGGACGCCCACCGCGCTCTCGGACGCAACGAGACGCGCCCCGCCCTGCGGCGTACGACGTCGGGGTCGGCGCTCGACACGCTGGTCCGGCTGTTCCTGCTGCAGACGACCGTGCCGCGCGAGGACGCCGACGCGGCGCTCCCTGGGCTCGTCGACCGGCTGTGCGCCACCGGGCTGCTCGAGCAGAGCATCAGCGAGGTCGCCGCGCGCACCGACTGCCGGCCCTACGCGGTCGACGACCGCGACCTCTGGATCGTCTCCGACCTGACCCCCGGCCTCGACGGAGCGCCGGTCGCGGTCGGTCCCGACCACGTCCTCGGCATCTCCAGCGCCTCCACGAGCCTGGCGCAGCTGACCATCCGGGAGCCGGTCGGCAGCGCCCTCGACCTCGGCACCGGGTGCGGCGTGCAGGCGCTGCACCTCGCCGGGCACGCCGGGCGCGTGGTGGCCACCGACGTCAACGCCCGTGCGCTCTGGATGACCCGGCTCAACGCGGCGCTCAACGAGGTGGAGGTCGACGTGCGCGACGGCTCGTTCTTCGAGCCGGTCGCGGGGGAGCGGTTCGACCTGGTCGCCACCAACCCGCCGTTCGTGATCTCGCCGGCGACCGGCGAGCGCCTGGTCTACCGCGACTCCGGGCTGCCCGGCGACCGCGTCGTCGAGCACATCGTGCGCACCGGCCCCGACCACCTCACCGACGGCGGCTGGCTCCAGGTGCTGGCCAACTGGGCGATCGTCGACGGCACGCCGTGGGACGAGCGGCTGGCCTCGTGGCTGCGCCCCGACTGCGACGCCCTGGTGGTGCAGCGCGAGACCCTCGACCCGGCCTCCTACGTCGAGCTGTGGCTCAAGGACTCCGGCCACCACGGCGGGCGCGACTACGCCGAGCGCTACGACACCTGGCTGTCGTGGCTGGAGCAGGCCGGCATCGAGGGCGTCGGCTTCGGCTGGATCAACGTCCGCCTCGGCGGCACCGGTCGCCACGACCTGCAGGAGTGGCCCTACGACGTCGAGCAGCCGATCGCGCCCGCGATCCGCGACTGGGGCACGGCCGCGGGCGACCTGGCCGGGCTCACCGACGCCGACCTGCTCGGGCTCCACCTGCGCGCCCGCGAGGACGTCCAGCAGGAGACCGTCGGCCGGCCCGGCGCGGAGGACCCCGAGGCGATCGTGCTGCGCCAGCAGCGCGGCTTCCGCCGGGCCCGCACCGCCGACACGGTCGAGGCCGCGCTCGTCGGCGCCTGCGACGGCGACCTGTCGGTCGGCCAGCTCCTCGGCGCCCTCGGGTCGCTGCTCGAGCGCGACGCCGACGACCTCGCGGCGACGTACGTCCCGGTCGTGCGCGACCTGCTGGCCGAGGGCTTCCTGGAGGCCTGAGACCGGGGTGGCCACGCCGCCCGGGGTGGCCATCTGGCGATGTGGCGCTACCGTTGCCGCGCCGAGCCTCATCTCGGCGGCAACAAGAGGGAGCAGTGAAGAAGTGGCAAAGCTCGTCATCGTCGAGTCTCCGGCCAAGGCCCGCACCATCGGCGGGTACCTCGGGTCGGACTACGTCGTCGAGTCCTCGATCGGTCACATCCGTGACCTGCCCAACAACGCCGCGGACACGCCCGCCAAGATCAAGGACAAGCCGTGGGGGCGCCTCGCGGTCGACGTGGACAACGGCTTCGAGCCCTACTACGTCGTGCCGCGCGACAAGAAGAGCCACATCGCCAAGCTGAAGAAGCTGGTCAAGGACGCCGACGCCCTCTACCTCGCCACCGACGAGGACCGCGAGGGCGAGGCCATCGCGTGGCACCTCCTCGACGAGCTGAAGCCGCCGAAGGGCCTGCCGGTCCACCGGATGGTCTTCCACGAGATCACCAAGCCCGCGATCCTCGCCGCGGTCGAGAACCCGCGCGAGATCAACGACGACCTCGTCGAGGCCCAGGAGGCGCGCCGCATCCTCGACCGCCTCTACGGCTACGAGGTCTCCCCGGTGCTGTGGAAGAAGGTCATGTCCGGCCTGTCCGCCGGCCGGGTGCAGTCGGTGGCGACCCGCCTCGTGGTCGACCGCGAGCGGGAGCGGATGCGCTTCAAGGTCGCCTCCTACTGGGACCTCGACGCCACCTTCGACGCCGGCACCGGCCACGAGCCGCGGATGTTCCCGGCCAAGCTGCACAGCATCGACGACGTCCGCGTGGCGCGGGGCGCCGACTTCGACAACACCGGCGTGCTCAAGAGCAGGGGTGAGCGGGTCCACCTCAGCCGCGCCGACGCCGAGGCGCTGGCGACCGGCCTGGCCGACACGTCGTACGCCGTGCGCTCGGTGGAGTCCAAGCCCTACCGCCGCTCGCCGTACCCGCCGTTCCGCACCACCACCCTCCAGCAGGAGGCCAGCCGCAAGCTCGGGATGAGCGCCAGCGTGACGATGTCGGTCGCGCAGCGCCTCTACGAGAACGGCTTCATCACCTACATGCGTACCGACTCCACGACGCTCTCGGGCGCGGCGGTCGGCGCGGCGCGCGACCAGGTGCGCGAGCTCTACGGCGCGGAGTACGTCCCCGACTCGCCGCGCACCTACACCTCCAAGGTGAAGAACGCCCAGGAGGCGCACGAGGCGATCCGCCCCGCCGGCGACACCTTCCGCACGCCGGCGCAGACCGGCCTGTCCGGCGAGCAGTTCCGGCTCTACGAGCTGATCTGGATGCGCACCGTCGCCTCGCAGATGAAGGACGCGGTGGGCAACTCGGTGACCATCCGCCTCGGCGGTGCGGCCGCCGACGGGCGCGACGTCGTGTTCAGCGCGAGCGGCCGCACGATCACCTTCCACGGCTTCCTCAAGGCCTACGTCGAGGACATCGACGACGCGTCCAAGCGCCGCGACGACGCCGAGACCCGCCTGCCCAACCTCACCGAGGGCGCGGCCGTGTCGGCGGCGACGCTCAGCCCTGAGGGCCACGAGACCAAGCCGCCGGCGCGCTACACCGAGGCCACGCTGATCAAGGAGCTCGAGGACCGCGAGATCGGGCGCCCGTCGACGTACGCCTCGATCATCGGCACCATCCTCAACCGCGGCTACGTCTACAAGAAGGGCACCGCGCTGGTCCCGGCGTGGCTCGCCTTCTCGGTCGTGCGGCTGCTGGAGGAGCACTTCCCCCGCCAGGTCTCCTACGAGTTCACCGCCTCGATGGAGGACGTGCTCGACGACATCGCGGGCGGTCGCCGCGACCGGGTCACCGAGCTCGGCGAGTTCTACTACGGCGCCGGCGACGTGACCGGCCTCAAGACGCTCGTCACCGAGCTCGGCGACATCGACGCCAAGGAGATGGCGACCTTCCCCATCGGGGAGGGCATCGACCTGCGCGTGGGCCGCTACGGCCCCTACGTCGAGGGCCCGGGTCCCGACGGTGGCGACGCGGCGCCGGTGCGCGCCAACGTGCCCGACGACCTGCCGCCCGACGAGCTCACCGTCGCCAAGGCCAAGGAGCTGCTGGCCAACCCGGCCGGCGAGGAGCAGGTCGTGGGCGAGCACCCCGACACCGGCCTGCAGATCGTGGCCAAGAACGGCCGCTTCGGCCCCTACGTCACCGAGGTGCTCCCCGAGGACGCGCCCAAGTCGGCCAAGCCGCGCACCGGCTCGCTGTTCAAGTCGATGACCCTCGACACGGTCACCCTCGAGGAGGCCGTCAAGCTCCTCGACCTGCCGCGCATCGTGGGCACCGACGAGGACGGCACTGAGATCACGGCGCAGAACGGCCGCTACGGGCCGTACCTGAAGAAGGGCACCGACTCGCGCAGCCTGACGTCGGAGGACCAGATCTTCGACATCACCCTCGACCAGGCCAAGGCGATCTACGCCCAGCCCAAGCAGCGCGGTCGCGGTGCGGCCACCCCGCCGCTCAAGGAGCTCGGCAACGACCCGGTCTCCGGGCAGCCGGTCATCGTGAAGGCGGGCCGCTTCGGCGAGTACGTCACCGACGGCGAGTACAACGCCACGCTCCGCAAGGACGACACCGTCGAGTCGATCACCCTCGAGCGCGCCGCCGAGCTGCTCGCCGAGCGGCGCGAGCGCGGCCCCGCCAAGGGCGCGAAGAAGGGCGCCAAGAAGGCCCCGGCGAAGAAGACGGCGGCCAAGAAGACCGCCGCGAAGAAGACGGCGGCCAAGAAGACCGCGGCCAAGAAGACCGCCGCGAAGAAGGCGCCGGCCAAGAAGTCCTGAGGTGACGGTGGAGCGCACCGCCCGACCTACCGGCCGTACGCTCCACTGTCGCCGGCCTGCCGGCGGCACTACGCTCCGCCCATGGGGGAGACGACGACACTGCCGGCGCGACCGGCGAGGCACGACGAGTGGCTCGACCGGCGCTGGCGGCTGACGGGCGCCGGGATCGCACTGGCCGCGCTGGCGGTCGCGGTCGTCGTGCTGCTCACCGGCGCGCAGCGCACCAGCTTCGGATCCCTGCTCGAGGGCGTGGCGGACGGCGACGTCACGCACGTCGAGGTCGGTGGCCGTGCCGACGGCGGTGACTGGTCGGGCGTGCAGGTCGTGGAGGTGCGGTGGCACCACTGGTGGGACCGGTACGCCGAGGTCGCGATGGTGCGGGGGAGCGACAGCGCGGGCGCGAGTGACACGTCGTACGTCACCACCCGTGACCCCCGCGAGGTGCTCCGGGCCGTGGACCCCACCCTCGACGTCGTCGACGCGAGCCCTTCGGAGAGGTCGGGCTGGACGGTCGCGGACTGGCGGGTCCCGAACGGGACCGTCGCGCTGGTGTGCGTTGCGGCCATGCTGGCCGTGCTGCTCCTCATCGTCGGGGGCCCGGAGCCGCGTCGGGCGACCCGCTGGGCGTGGTTCTGGATCTGGCTGCTCGGCACACCGATCGGTGCGCTGGCGTTCCTGCTGCTCGGGGGACCGCTGGCGCGCGGACAGCTCAGCCCGGGCGCTCGCCGACTGACCGGCGGGTGGGCGTTCCTCGCTACCTGGTTCCTGTTCGCTGCGTGGCGGGAGCGGATGTCGGCCTGAGCCCGATTCAGCCTTTGGTCTGAGTTTCGGCAACGCGGATCTGGGCCATGCACTGGGCATGACCCGAGCCCTGACCGCCCGTGCCGCCGCGCTCGCCCTGCTCGCGAGCCCGCTGCTGGTCCTCACCGCCACCGCGCCCGCCGACGCCGCGGTGACCGTCTTCCCGGTCCCGACGAGCGCCGCCGGTCTCGGACGGATCACCACCGCTCCCGACGGGAGCATGTGGTTCGCCGAGGAGGACGCCAACAAGGTCGGCCGGATCACCACGGCCGGCCAGGTCCAGGAGTTCGCGCTGCCGCCCACCGACTCGTCGGTGGAGGGGCCGGTCCAGAGCCTCGACGTCGGCCCGGACGGCTCGGTGTGGGTGGTGACCGAGCACGGGGAGGACGTGGTCCGGCTCTCGAGCACCGGGCAGCTCCTCGACAGCTGGACCTTCGAGAACTACGACGGCTGCGTCGGTGACACCTGCCCCTACGGCGGCGAGGTCCGGGTGGACCCGGCCGGCAAGGCCTGGGTCACGATGAACTACGGCAGCTCCTTCATCGCCGTGGTGACCCCGACCGGCGGGCCGATCGCCTACAACAACTCGCCCGAGTGCGACGACGTCCTCGGCGAGGCGGCCGACGGCTCGATGTGGTGCCAGAACGGGTCGCCGCAGGCGCAGGACACGATCACCCACGTCGGCGCCGACGCGGCCAGCGGGACGACGTACCCGCTGCCCAGCGACGCGTCCTACCCCAACGCCCTCGCGGCCGGCCCGGTCGGCTCGATCTGGTTCACCCGCAGCTGGACCGGCACGTTCGCCACCAGCCCCTCCCACGGCTCCGTGGGCTACCTCGACGCCGCGACCGGGGCCACGCAGATCTGGGGCACCGGCTCGCGCTCGGCCCCGCAGGACCTGGTCAAGGGCCCGGACAACCAGATGTGGTTCACCAACGCGGGCGCCGTGCCCGGCATCGGGCACGTCTCGGCCACCGGCGTCGGCGCCGTGAGCTCGGTCGGCAACTACCAGCCGACCTCGCTCACCTTCGGCCCTGACGGCGCCATCTGGTTCACCGACGCGACGAACAACGCGATCGTGCGCGTGACCACCGACCAGCTCCAGACCACGAACGTCGACCTCGGCGACGGCGTCACCATCGTCCCGCCGACCGTGCCCACCCCGCCCCCCGCGCCCGTCCCGGCGGCGGTCGTCGGCACGATCGCGAAGGTCAAGGGCGTCACGTCCGTGCGACGCGGCAAGGTCGCGGTGCCGGTGACGTGCCCCGAGGGCGCGGCCACCGGGTGTCGCGGCGTCGTCGGTCTCGAGCTGGCCAAGGGCGGGAAGTCCCTCGGCGAGGGCAAGGCCTACGTCGTCAGGGCAGGCAAGAAGGCGAAGGTCAAGGTCGCCCTGTCGAAGAAGGGCCTGAAGCGGCTGCGACCGGGCAAGGTCGTCAAGGTGCGGGTCGAGCTGACCGCGAAGGGCTCGAGCAAGGTGCTGGCGAAGCGGACCATCAGGGTCCGCCGGTCCTGACGCGCAGGGGTGTCCCACCCCGCCCGTAGGGTGTGCGCGTGACTGCAGGCGTGTTCTCCGACCACGGCCTCTTCGTCTGCTTCGAGGGCGGCGAGGGTGCCGGCAAGTCGACGCAGTCACGGCTCCTGCGCGACTGGCTGGTCGAGCGGGGCGAGACGGTGCTGCTCACCTTCGAGCCCGGCGACACCCCCGTCGGCAAGGAGCTGCGCCGCATCGTCCTCGATCCCGCCACCGGCGACCTGTCCGACCGCACCGAGGCCCTGCTCTACGCAGCCGACAAGGCCGAGCACGTCGACCACGTCGTGCTGCCGGCCCTCGCCCGGGGAGAGGTCGTCGTCACCGACCGCTACGTCGACTCCACGCTGGCCTACCAGGGCGCCGGCCGCACCCTCGCCGTCGCCGAGGTCGAGGCGGTGGCTCGCTGGGCCACGGGTGACCTGCGGCCCCACCTGACCGTCGTCCTCGACCTCGAGCCCGAGGCCGGGCTGGGTCGCTTCGAGGAGCGCGACCGGATCGAGGGCCAGTCGCTGGGGTTCCACCAACGGGTCCGCCAGGGGTTCCTCGACCTCGCCGCCGCCGACCCCGAGCACTACGTCGTCCTCGACGCCCGCGCGCCGATCGAGGACATCGCGGCCGCGGTCCGGGCGCGCGTCGAGCCGCTGCTGGAGCACGCGTGACCACCACGTCCGGCGGCACCCGGCCGGTCTGGGACGACCTGGTCGGCCAGCGTCCGCTCGTCGAGGTCCTGCGCCAGGCCGCGGGCGGCGAGGGGATGACCCATGCCTGGCTGTTCACGGGCCCGCCCGGCTCGGGCCGGTCCAACGTGGCGCGCGCCTTCGCGGCCGCGCTGCAGTGCGTCGACGGCACGGGGTGCGGGCACTGCGAGGCGTGCGGGCTGGTGATGCGCGGCTCCCACCCCGACGTGACGCTGGTGCGCTCGGAGACGTCGGTGCTCAAGATCGCCCACATGCGCGAGCTGGTGCAGTCCTCGGCCCGGTTCCCCTCCATCGGGCGCTGGCAGATCATCCTCATCGAGGACGCCGACCGCCTCGGCACGCCGGAGAACCCCCGCACCGGCAACGCGCTTCTCAAGGCGATCGAGGAGCCGACGCCCCGCACGGTGTGGCTGATGTGCGCCCCCACCCGCGCCGACGTGCTGCCCACGATCGCCTCCCGCTCGCGCCACGTCACGCTCGCGACGCCGACGGCGCCCGAGGTGACCGACTTCCTCGTCCGGCAGGGCTTCGAGCCGGCGATGGCGTCGTTCGCCGCCCGGGCCAGCCAGGGCCACATCGGCCGCGCCCGGGCGCTCTGCGTCGACGAGGACGCCCGTCGCCGGCGCCGCGAGGTGGTCTCGCTCCCGGCGCGGCTGACGTCGATCGGCGCGGTGATGTCGGCGGCGACCGAGCTCGCCGAGATCGCCAAGGCCGAGACGGCAGCCATCACCGCCGACGCCGAGGGACGCGAGCTGCAGCAGCTCCAGGCGATGTTCGGCAGTGAGCGCAAGGACCTCGCGTCCCGCGCCTACCGCAGCGCCCTCAAGGCGCTGGAGGACGAGCAGAAGCAGAAGGCCAAGAGGCGCGTCCTCGACGTCATCGACCGCGCCCTGATGGACCTCGTCTCGGTCTACCGCGACGCGATCGCCGTCGCGGTCGGGGCCCCCGGAGAGCTGGTCAACGAGGAGATCCGCGCCGATGTCGAGGTCGTGGCGCGCGGTGCCAGCCCGGAGGAGCTGCTGCGCATGATCGACGCGATCTTCACCGCCCGCCAGCAGATGCTGGAGTTCAACGTCCCGCCGCAGCTGGCACTGGAGTCGATGGCGACCGCGCTGCGGCTGCCCGGAGGTCGTTCGTGAAGAAGGTCATGGCGCTGCTCGCGGTGCTCGCGCTCGTGCTGTCGGCGTTCCTGGTGGCCGGCCTGGCGCTCGGGGGAGGCGGCTCGTCGGACACCCCCTCCGCCCGCCCGACGCCGTCACCCACCACGCCGCCCCCGCCGTCGGTGACCGAGCCGCCGTCGCCGGCGCTGGCCGACCTCTACTCCCAGCGCATCGACTGGGCGCCGTGCGAGAGCAACGCCGACCAGGACTGCGGCACCCTCACCGTCCCCGTCGACTACGCCGACCCGTCCGGCGAGACCATCGACCTCGCGCTCCTGCGCGTGCCCGCGCGCGGGGCCCGGATCGGCTCGATGGTCGTCAACCCGGGTGGTCCGGGTGCCCCCGGCACCTCCTACGCCGCCGCCGCGAGCCTGGTCTTCCGCGGCCCGCTGCTCGACGCCTTCGACGTCGTCGGCTTCGACCCGCGCGGCACGGGCCGCTCCGCACCGGTCGACTGCCTCACCGACGAGGAGCTCGACGCCTACGTCGCCGGCGACCCCGACCCCGACACCCCTGCCGAGGTCGCCGACTACAAGGCGTCCGTGCTCGGCTTCGGCGCCGCCTGCGCGGCCCACACCGGCGCGCTGCTCGACCACGTCTCCACGATCGAGGCGGCCCGCGACATGGACGTGCTGCGCTCGGCCCTCGGGGAGGAGAAGCTGACCTACCTCGGCGCCTCCTACGGCACCAAGCTCGGCGCCACCTACGCCGAGCTGTTCCCCGACAAGGTCGGGCGGTTCGTGCTCGACGGCGCCGTCGACGTCTCGCTCGACCTCGAGACGATGTCGCTCGACCAGGCCGCGGGCTTCGAGACCGCGCTGCGCGCCTACGTGCAGAACTGCCTCGACTCCACCGACAACTGCTTCCTCGGCGACACCGTCGACGAGGGGCTGGCGACCATCACGGGGCTGCTGGCCGACATCGAGGAGCAGCCGCTGCCGGCGGGCGACCGCGAGCTGGCGATCGGCAACGCCTTCTACGGCATCGTGGCTCCGCTCTACAACCGCGACTACTGGTTCTTGCTGAGCACCGCCCTGTCGTCCGCGCTCGACGGGAAGGGGTCGGCCCTCATGCAGCTCTCCGACCTCTACTCCTCGCGCGGCACCGACGGCACCTACGACAACAACTCGATGGAGGCGATCTACGCGATCAACTGCCTCGACGACCCGAGCTCGATCCCGTTCGGCAAGGTCGCGGCGGAGGTCCCGGCCTTCGAGGAGGCCTCGCCCACCTTCGGCGACGTCTTCGCGTGGGGGCTCACCGGCTGCCGCGGCAGCAAGGCGCGCTCCAGCGAGGAGCCGCTCGACATCCGCGGCGAGGGCGCGGCGCCGATCCTGGTGCTCGGCACGACCCGCGACCCGGCGACGCCGATGAAGTGGGCGGTGGCGCTGGCCGACCAGCTCGACTCCGGCGTGCTCGTCGAGCGCGACGGCGACGGCCACACGGCCTACAACTCCGGCAACGAGTGCATCGACACCACCGTCGAGGACTACCTCGTCGACGGCACGGTGCCGGACGACGGCACCCGCTGCTGACCAGCGGGGCCGTCGGCCGGCGGGTGGCTCAGCCCTCGAGCGCGGCGTCGAGCGTGATGTCGACGCCGGTGAGCGCCTTGCTGACCGGGCAGCCGGCCTTGGCCTTCTCGGCGGCGTCCTTGAACCCGGCCTCGTCGAGGCCCTCGACCTCACCGCGCACGGTGAGGGTGATGCCGGTGAGCTTGAAGCCGCCGGCCTCCTTGTCCTCGCCGAGCGAGACGTCGGCCGTGACCTCCAGCGCCTGCGGCGTGCCGCCGGCCTCGGCGATCAGCGCCGAGAGCTGCATCGCGTAGCACGAGGAGTGCGCGGCGGCGATCAGCTCCTCGGGGCTCGTGGTCCCGCCGGCGTCATCTGCCGCGCGCTTGGGGAACGAGACGTCGTAGGTGCCGACGCCCGAGCTCGTGAGCTCGACCTGGCCGGAGCCGTCCTGCAGGCCGCCGTTCCAGGCGGTACGGGCGGAGCGAGTGGGCATGGATCCTCCTCGTTGAAGTCTGAACGGACTCCTCGACCCTAGCGATGCCCACCACACCCGGACGGGGGCCTGATTTCGGTCCCGGGCCCGCTGCTCCGTATACTCGCCCGCGGCCGTCGAGCGCTGCTCGCAGGCCACGCCGCCTTAGCTCAGTCGGTAGAGCGAGTCACTCGTAATGACTAGGTCGTCGGTTCGATTCCGACAGGCGGCTCCGACTCCCCCGGGGACCCGAGACCCTGGGGGGAGTCTTCATGTGCTGGGCGATCGCCCAGGTCGGGGCACGCGTCCGCCTGGAGCCGTTCGAGCAGGTCGTGCGCCGACGGGGCACGGCCCTTCGTCGGTGTGAGGTCCTTCGCCGCAGCGGACACCAGCCTCTGCGCCGCCTCACGCACCTTCACGTTCGCATCCATGGAGAACGCGCGCAGCACCGCGAACGCCGTGTCCGCGTCCACGCTGTAGAGCTGCACGAGCACGCCCTTGGCCTGCTCGATGACCGCGCGATGACCTGCGAGGTCTGCCACCGCCGTGTCCACCTCCGCCGCCACGGCGTCGTGCCGGACCTCGGTGAGGTCGATGAGGTGCCCGCACACGGCCGGCGACCCGTCGTCCGCACGCTCGACGTGACCGGCCGCGATGACGACCCGCTCGCCGTTCCTCGCCGTCACGATGCGGTGCAGGAACGAGAACGGCTCCTCCCGCTCGAGCGCCGACTCGCGCGACTCCCACGCCATGGGACGGTCGGCCGGGTGGATGTGCCGCATCACCAGCTCGGTGGTCGGAACGACCTCCCCCGGCTCGAAACCGTGGATGCGGTACACCGCGTCGGTCCAGGTCCACTCGTCCGTGTCCGGCCGGTACCGGTAGCGGCCGACCAGCGCAGCACGGGACGCGAGGAAACCGTCGCCCGCCCTCCGTTGGCCCATGGCGAAATTCTGCCCGCGCGGACCGATCCGCTCAACTGGCGTGAGCGACGTGCCCGTGGACGCGCACGGACGGTCCGGGCCGCCGCTTCTTGACCACCCGGACCTGGACCCCCGTGCATGCGCGCATCCTGCGGCGGGCGTGCGCTCCCGTACCCGACCACGCGGGCGACGATGCTGCCAGTCCGGCCTAGCCCACCCGAAGGGACCGTCAGCGGGCGGGGTCGACGACCAGCTCGACCTCGACCTCGTCGCCAGCGCCGCGACCGGTCTTCTTGCGGGTCTCGGCGTTGAACGAGACCAGGTAGCGCCCGCCCATCACGCCGATCGTCGTGGCGTAGGAGTAGTCGCCGTCGATCGTCACGAGCACCGGCACGCGCTTGCCGCGCTCGAAGGACAGCACGACCTCCTCGGGCACGACGATGCCGACGTTGTTGCCGCCGGTGGCCTCGAGGACGGTGCGGAAGACGGCCATGCCTGGCTCCTTCGGGTCGGGTGGCGAGACGCTACGGGATCAGTCGGTGATGTCGACACCCCTCCAGAACGCGACCCGCCCGCTGATCTCCGCGGCCGCAGGCTTCGGGTCGGGGTAGTACCACGCGGCGTCGGGGTTGACCTTCCCGTCGACCTCGAGGGAGTAGTAGGACGCCTGGCCCTTCCACGGGCAGGTGCTGTGGGTGGTGGAGGGACGCAGCACGTCCTCGCGGACCGACCCAGCGGGGAAGTAGTGGTTGCCCTCGACCACGACCGTGTCGTCGCTCTCCGCGACCGTGACGCCGTTCCAGGTTGCCTTCATGGCTCCAGTGTGGCGCGACGCACAAGGGGTCAGGCGGTCCGCGCCACACTGGGGCCATGAGCCTCGTCCTCGTCACCGGCGCGTCCACCGGCCTCGGCCTCGCGACCGCGTCCGCCCTGCTCGACGACGGTCACGACGTCGTGCTCCACGCGCGCAGCGCCGAGCGGGTCGAGGACCCGGGCGTGCTGGAGCGCGTGCACGGCACGGCGTACGCCGACCTGTCCGACCTCGACGCGACGATCGCGCTGGCCGAGGAGCTCGACCACTTCGGCCGGTTCGACGCGGTCGTCCACAACGCCGGCACCATGGACCGCTCGCTGGCGACGCAGGTCAACGTCGTCGCGCCCTACGTGCTGTCGGTCCTGATGCGGCCACCCGCACGCTCGGTCGTGCTGAGCAGCGGCATGCACCTCTCGGGCAGCACCGACCTCGCCCGCGGCGGCAGCTACTCCGACACCAAGCTGTGGGTCACCACCTTGGTCATGGCGTGGGCGGGGCAGCGGACTGGGCAGCGACCGGACACCCTCTGGCACGCCGTCGACCCCGGTTGGGTGCCCACGCGGATGGGTGGCGCGGGCGCGCCCGACGACCTCGTCGAGGGCCACCGCACGCAGGTCTGGCTGGCGACCGCGCCCGAGGGGGACATCGACCCGCCCACCGGTGGCTACTGGCACCACCACGCGACCCGCGCGCCGCACCGGTCGACGCTCGACCCGCAGTTCCAGCAGACCGTGCTCGACCACCTCGCCGAGCGCACCGGGGTCCGCTGACGGCCCGGGCCGAATTGGTTGTCGAACGCAACCGTGTGTAGGTTGCACAGATGCCTTCCCCCGTCCCCACCGCCGCCCGCCCCGGACTGGCCATCGCCGTCCTGTGCGCGGGCGGCCTCAGCGTCGCGCTGACCCAGACCATGGTGATCCCGATCCAGAGCGAGCTCCCGCAGTTCCTCGACACCTCGGCGTCGAACGCGTCGTGGGTCATCACCATCACCCTGCTGGCGGCCGCGGTGACCATGCCGGTCGCCGGTCGCATCGCCGACATGGTCGGCAAGCAGCGGGTGCTGACCGCCAGCGCGGCCCTGCTGTTCCTGGGGTCTGCGGTCTGCGCGGTGTCCGACTCGCTCGCCCCGATCCTGGCCGGGCGTGCGCTCCAGGGCCTCGCGATGGGCTTCATCCCGGTGGGCATCTCGTTCATCCGCCAGTTCGCCCCGCCGGAGATGGCCTCCACAGGCGTCGCCACCATGAGCGCCACGCTCGGAGTCGGCGGTGCGATCGGCCTCCCGCTGGCGGCGTGGATCGCCGACTCCGGCGACTGGCACACGCTGTTCTGGGTCGCCTCCGGGTTGGCCGCGGTCATCACGGCGCTGACCTGGTTCGCCGTGCCGCACGTGCACGACGGCTCGTCCGGCACGCTCGACGTCGCCGGGACGCTCGGTCTCGCGGTCGGCCTCTCGTCGTTCCTGGTCGGCGTCTCCAAGGGCAGCACCTGGGGCTGGGACGACTCCCTGACCTGGTCGTTCCTCGTGTTCGGCGTGGTCGCGCTGGTGGCGTGGGGCGCCTTCGAGCTGCGTCAGGACGAGCCCCTCGTCGACCTCCGCACCACCGCCTCGCCGGCGGTGCTGCTCACCAACCTCGCGGCGGTCGCCGTCGGCTTCGGCATGATGGCGCAGTCGATCGTGGTGCCGCAGCTCCTGCAGATGCCCGAGGCGACCGGCTACGGCCTCGGCCAGTCGATCCTCGCCGCGGGCCTCTGGATGGCCCCGGGCGGGTTGATGATGCTGGTCTTCGCGCCCGTCTCCAGCGGCCTGATGAAGGGCCTCGGCCCGAAGGCGACGCTGATGATCGGCGCCGCGGTGCTCGGTGCGGGCTACCTCGTGGCCCTGGTGATGATGGCCGCACCCTGGCAGCTGCTCGTCGCCTCCTGCGTGGCCTCGGCCGGCGTCGGCATCGGCTACGCCGCCATGCCCACGCTCATCCTCGACTCCGTGCCGGCGCACGAGGCCGGCTCCGCCGTCGGCGTCAACGGACTGATGCGCTCGACCGGTACGACGCTGGCCGCGGCCGTGATGGCGACCGTGCTGACGAGCAGCACCGTCGACCTCGGCGGCGTCGCCGTGCCGACCGAGTCGGCGTTCCGCTGGTGCTTCGTGATCGGAGCGGTCGCCGCCTTCGTCGGTGTCGCGATCGCGGCGTTCGTCCCGACCGTCCGGCGCCGCCGCGACGCGATCGGCGCCGACCTCGCCGCGGCCGAGGCCTGAGGCCCGGGGCCCGGGGCCGTGGTCACCGACGACACCCTCGCCGCCCTGCGCCACGAGCTCGTCCGCCTGGGCCGCCTGCGCGAGACCACGGCGTCGGTGACCGGCCTGGACGTCTCGGCGTTCCGGATCCTGTGGGTCGTGGTCGAGCACGGTCCGCACACCCTGCGCGGGCTGGCCGACCAGCTCCAGCTCGACCAGTCGACGATCAACCGCCAGGTCCACGCCGCCGAGGGCCACGGCCTGCTCGAGCGGTACGCCGAGCCCGGCTGCCCGGGGATGCTGGTGCGGGCCACCGACGCCGGCGCGGCGTCCTACCGGGCGGAGTCGACGGCGCGGGCCGAGGGCCTGCGCGCGATCGTGGACACCCTCGGGGAGGGCTCGGTGGCGCGGCTCGCCGCGGACCTGGCCGGGTTCAACGACGCGATCGACGCCGCGATCGGTGCCGGGCGCGGGGCAGGGCTCAGCCGAGCGTCGAGCGACGTGCGACGAGCTCGGGGGTGAACACCAGCTGCTGGTGGTGGTGGTCGGGGTTCTCGGCCTCGTCGAGCACCAGCTCGGTGGCCCGGCGGCCCAGCTCCTGGCGCGGCTGGCGCACCGACGTGAGCGGCACCGCGGCGGCCGCGGCGTACTCGATGTCGTCGTAGCCCACGATCGCGAGGTCACCCGGGACCGACGCCCCGGCCGTGCTGAGCTGCTGGAGCAGGCCGAGGGCGAGCAGGTCGTTGGCGCAGAACGCGGCGGTCGGCCGGACCCGGTTGCTCATCCCCATCACCCGCTCGCCGGCCGAGCGTCCCTCGACGACCGTCAGCCCCTCGGTCGCGACGACCGTGAGCTGGTCGTCGGGGAGCCCGGCGTCGGCCCACGCACCGCGGGCGCCGGCGAGGCGGTCGCGCACCTGGCCGATCGTCTCCGGTCCGCCGATGAACGCCACCCGCGTGTGGCCACGCTCCACGAGGTGCTCGACGGCGAGCCGGCCGCCGAGGACGTCGTCCACCGCGACGGAGCAGAACGCCTCGTCCTGGCGGGTGCGGTCGACGATGACCAACGGGGTGCCGTTGCGGCGCACGTCGCTGAGCACCTGAGCCTGCGGGTCGACGGGCGTGACCAGCACGCCCTGCACGCGCTGCTCGACCAGGTGGGCGAGGTAGTCGCTCTCACGGGTGGCGCGGTTGTCGGAGTGGCACAGGAAGAGGGACAGGCCGGCGTCCTCGGCAGCGCGCTCGGCACCCTCGGCGACGTCGGTGAAGAACGGGTTGCGGGCGTCGAGCAGGACGTAGGCGAGCGTGCGGCTGTGACCGGCGCGCAGCTGGCGCGCGGACTCGTTGCGGACGAAGCCGAGCTCGCGCATCGCGTCCTCGACACGGGACCGGGTGGCGGGGGAGACCCGCTCGGGCCGGTTGAGCACGTTGCTGACGGTGCCGAGGGAGACCCCGGCACGGGCCGCGACGTCCTTGACGGAGGAGGCACGTGCCACGACGCTCCCCTCCCGTGCGTTGAAACGATGAACGCTGCCGTCCGGAGCGTACGACATGTGCGACCAATTCGTGACCCAGTGACGCTTGACACGTGTGACGGCCCTCACCTACCTTTCGTTGAAACCTTTCAACGAAGGAGCACCATGGCCACCGCAGCACCGGTCCTCGAGCTCGACGACGTGTCCAAGTCGTTCGGCCCCGTGGTCGCCCTGCGCTCGGGCAGCCTGCGCGTGGACGCCGGCTCGATCCACGCGCTGATCGGCGAGAACGGCGCCGGCAAGTCGACGCTCGTGAAGGTCGTCGCCGGGGTGCACCGACGCGACGGCGGGGTCTTCACGCTCGGCGGCGAGGCCGTCGACTTCGGCTCCACCGCCGATTCCAAGCAGGCCGGCGTCGCGGTGATCTACCAGGAGCCGACCCTGTTCCCCGACCTGTCGGTCACCGAGAACATCTTCATGGGCCGCCAGCCGCTGGCCCGCGGCCGCCGCATCGACCGCCACGCGATGGTCGCCGAGGCCGAGCGCCTCTTCGACCGCCTCGGGGTGCGGATCGACCCGCGCCGCCCGGCCGAGGGGCTCTCGATCGCCGACCAGCAGATCATCGAGATCGCCAAGGCCATCTCCCTCGACGCCCGGCTGCTCGTCATGGACGAGCCGACCGCCGCCCTCAGCGGCGTCGAGGTCGAGCGGCTCTTCGCCGTCGCCCGCAGCCTGCGCGACGAGGGTCGCGCCCTCGTCTTCATCTCGCACCGCTTCGACGAGGTCTTCGCCCTCTGCGACACCGTCACCGTGATGCGCGACGGCTCCTACGTCGACACCCGTCGCGTCGAGGACACCACGCCGTCCGAGCTGGTCTCGCTCATGGTGGGTCGCGACGTCGACGAGCTCTTCCCGAAGGTCGCCGCCGAGATCGGCGAGCCGGTCCTGCAGGTCCGCGGCCTGACCCGCGCCGGCGTCTTCCACGACGTCGACCTCGAGGTCCGCGCCGGCGAGATCGTCGGCCTGGCCGGGCTGGTCGGCGCGGGCCGCAGCGAGGTCGCCCGCGCGGTCTTCGGCGTCGACGGCTACGACGCCGGCTCCGTCACGATGTCCGGCAAGCCGGTCAAGGCACGCGACCCCCGCGCGGCGATCCGCGCCGGCATGGCCTTCATCCCCGAGGACCGCCGCAAGCAGGGCCTGGTCATCGACTCCTCGGTCAGCAGCAACGTCGCCGCCGTGATCCGCCGCGGGATCGCCCGCGCCGGGCTCCTCACCGGCGCGATGGAGAACCGCGCGGCGGGGCCGTGGGCCGGCCGGCTCGAGGTCAAGACCAGCGCGCTCGACATGACCGCCGCCACCATGAGCGGCGGCAACCAGCAGAAGGTGGTCATCGCCAAGTGGCTGGCCACCGACCCGCGGCTGCTGATCATCGACGAGCCGACCCGCGGCATCGACGTCGGCACCAAGGCCGAGGTCCACCGGCTGCTCTCCGAGCTCGCCGGGCAGGGCCTGGCGATCCTGATGATCTCCTCCGAGCTGCCCGAGGTCCTCGGCATGGCCGACCGCGTGCTCGTGCTGTGCGAGGGGCGGATCACCGCCGAGCTCGACCGCGCCGACGCCACCCCCGAGGCCGTGATGCACGCGGCCACCCACCACCTGGAGGACGCCCAGTGAGCCACACCGACGTCGAGCGCCCCCGGCCCGAGGCCGAGGTGTCCACGGGCGAGGCGCTGCTGGTCGAGCCGAGCCGGCTCTCGCCCGGACGCCGTGCCCTGACCACCGTCCTGCGCTCGCGCGAGCTCTCGATCTTCCTCGTGCTGGTCGCCGTGGTCGTGCTGGCCACGACCAAGAACAACGGCTTCCTCTTCAGCTCCGACGGCTGGCGCAACTTCCTGCTCAACCCGTCGATCCTGCTGCTCCTCGCCGTCGGCCAGGCGGTGGTGATCATCACCCGCAACGTCGACCTGTCGGTCGGGTCCACCATGGCGCTGACGGCCTACCTGACCGGCCGGCTCTTCGTCGAGCAGCCGAACCTGCCGATCGTCGTGGTGGTGCTGGCCTGCCTGGTCCTGGGCGGCGCGCTCGGCCTGGTCAACGGCCTGCTCGTGGCCTACGGCAAGGTGCCGGCGCTGGTGATCACCCTCGGCACCCTCTACATCTACCGCGGGATCATGCTCACCTGGGCCGGCAGCGACCGGATCAACGCCGGTGACCTGCCCCGCGACTTCCTCGCCCTCGGCACCCGCACCGTCGTCGGGATCCCGGTCCTCACGATCATCGCGGTCGTCGTGCTCGCTGCGGTCGGCTACTACCTGCACACCGCGCGAGGTGGCCGCGAGCTCTACGCCATCGGCTCCGACCCCGACGCCGCGGTCCTCTACGGCCTGCCCGTGTGCCGTCGCCTGCTCGCCGCCTTCGTCCTCAGCGGCGCGCTGGCCGGTCTCGCCGGCGTGCTCTACACCGCCCGCTACGGCACGGTCAGCTCGAGCGTCGGCTCCGGCATCGAGCTGCAGGCGGTCGCCGCGGCGGTGATCGGCGGCATCGCCATCTTCGGCGGCAGCGGCACGGTCTGGGGCGCGGCCATCGGGGCCTTCCTGCTCATCACCATCAACCGGGCGCTGCCCAGCCTGGGCATCGAGGACTTCTGGCAGCGCGCCGTGGTCGGCGTGCTGATCCTCGGCGCGATCGTCCTCGACCGCGTGCTGTCCCGGCGCCAGGCCCGCAAGCTCGCAGAATCGAGGGACCACGCATGAGCACCCGGACGTACGCCGACTACTCGGCGCCGCTGTGGAAGCGCTGGCTGCTGACCCGCGAGACGGCCGTGATCGTCCTGACGGCCGCGGTGGTCCTCTACTCGCTGGCCAACGTGCCCAACTTCGACGGGCCGCTGACGCTGAAGTTCCTGCTGCAGGACATCGCGCCGATCCTGCTGATCGCGCTGCCGATGACGCTGATCATCATCACCGGCGAGATCGACCTGTCGGTGGCGAGCATCATGGGCCTGAGCAGCGTGCTCCTCGGCGTGCTCCACGACGCGGGGTTCTCGGTGCCGACGGCCGCGCTGCTGGCGCTGCTCGCCGGCCTGGCGTGCGGCGCCCTCAACGGCTTCCTCATCGCCTACGTCGGGCTGCCGTCGCTGGCGGTCACCATCGGCACGCTCGCGCTGTTCCGCGGCATCGCCGTCGGCCTGCTCGGCACCAAGGCGATCACCGACTTCACCGAGAGGTGGGCCGACCTCGCCACCGACACGATCGGCGAGACCCGGATCCCGCTGGTGATGATCCCCTTCGCCGTCCTCGCCGTCGCGTTCGCCGTGCTGCTCCACTTCTCGACCTTCGGCCGCGGCGTCTACGAGATCGGGCTCAACGACGAGGCGGCACGCTTCACCGGCGTCGACGTGGCCCGCACCAAGCTGGTCCTCTTCCTGCTCTCCGGTGTCGTCTCGGCCCTGGCCGGCATCTACTTCACGCTCCGCTACGGCTCGGCACGCGGCGACAACGCCACGGGCTACGAGCTCCAGGTGATCGCGGCGGTGCTGCTCGGCGGCGTCTCGATCTTCGGCGGCCGCGGCCGGCTCCACGGCGTCCTCGCCGGGGTCGTGCTGATCGGCGTCATCTCCAGCGCACTCCGCCTGGAGTCGGTGACGGTCAACGTCACCAACATCATCGTCGGCCTCCTGCTGGTGGCCTCGGTGATCCTCCCCAGCGTCCTTGGGTGGGCCGGCTCGCGGCTGCCCCGCAAGGCACCCAGCAAGGACCCGGCGACCGCCGGCGTCTGAGACATCCGAGAGGTAGACACAGATGAAGTTCCAGAAGAGGCGGCCCGCAGCCCTCGCCGCGCTGCTGCTCACGGCGTCCTTCGCCTTCACCGCGTGCGGTGGCGACGACGGCGGCGACGGCGGCTCCGCCGGTGGCAGCGGCGGTGGTGGTGACCTGAGCATCACCATGCTGCCGAAGAACCTCGGCAACGCGTACTTCGACACCAGCACCGACGGTGCCGAGAAGGCGGCCGACGAGATCGGCGCGGACTTCGAGGAGGTCGGTCCCGACACCGCCAGCCCCGACGCGCAGGTCTCCTACATCAACACCGTCGCCCAGCAGGGCAAGGACGCCCTGATCCTCTCGGCCAACGACCCCGATGCGCTCTGCGACGCGATCGACGAGGCCCGCAGCGCCGACGTCAAGGTCGTGACCTTCGACGCCGACACCAACCCCGACTGCCGCGACCTGTTCATCAACCAGGCCACGGCGGAGGGCATCGCGTCGAAGCAGCTCGAGCTGATCGCCGACCAGATCGGCGGCAAGGGCGAGATCGCGATCCTGTCGGCCTCGGCCAACGCGACCAACCAGAACGCGTGGATCGACATGATGGAGAAGGAGCTGGCCGACAACCCGGACTACTCCGGCATCGAGCTCGTCGACACCGTCTACGGCGACGACGAGGACCAGAAGTCCTTCGACCAGACCGAGGCGCTGCTGCAGAACCACCCCGACCTCAAGGGCATCATCTCGCCCACCACGGTCGGCATCGCCGCCGCGGCGCGTTACCTGTCCGACAGCCAGTACAAGGGCAAGGTCGCGCTGACCGGCCTCGGCACCCCCAACCAGATGCGCGAGTACGTCGAGGACGGCACCGTCACCTCGTTCGCGCTGTGGAACCCGGGCGACCTGGGCTACCTGGCCACCTTCGCGGCGGCCGCTCTGGTCGACGGTGACATCACCGGCGAGGAGGGCGACTCCTTCGAGGCCGGCGACCTCGGCACCTTCGAGGTCGGCGCCGACGGCACCGTCCTGCTCGGCGAGCCCTTCACCTTCGACAAGTCCAACAT
>NZ_JBHLXH010000001.1:2475249-2523336 GCF_042432345.1 Nocardioides zeicaulis
ACGTGCAGCCGGACGAACGCACAGAGAGGCCAGGACGATGCACCGCGTCTGCTTCACGCTCCAGGTCAAGCGCGACCGCATGGAGGAGTACGCCGAGCGCCACGCCGCGGTGTGGCCCGACATGCTGCAGGCGCTGCACGACACCGGCTGGCACAACTACTCCCTCTTCCTCCGCGACGACGGCCTGCTCGTGGGCTACCTCGAGACCCCCGACCTCGCGGCGGCCCAGGCGGGCATGGCCGCCACCGAGGTCAACGCCCGGTGGCAGGCCGAGATGGGTGAGCTCTTCGAGGAGCTCGACCTCCCGCCCGACCAGGGCTTCCTGCGGCTGACCGAGGTCTTCCACCTCGAGGACCAGCTCGCAGCCCACACCACGACGACACCAGTGACGGACCAGTGATGACTTCCTTCTCCCAGATCAGCGACCGGCTCGGCGAGCTCGCCATCGAGGTCCCGTCCTGGGCCTACGGCAACTCCGGCACCCGCTTCAAGGTGTTCGGCTCGCCCGGCACCCCCCGCAGCGTGGAGGAGAAGATCGCCGACGCCGCGGCCGTCCACCGCTTCACCGGCCTCGCGCCCACCGTCGCGCTCCACATCCCGTGGGACGCCGTCGACGACTACGGCGCGCTCGCGACGTACGCGAAGGAGCAGGGCGTCGCGCTCGGCACGATCAACTCCAACACCTTCCAGGACGACGACTACAAGCTCGGCGCCCTCACCCACACCGACCCGCGGGTCCGCCAGAAGGCGGTCGACCACCACCTCGAGTGCATCGAGGTGATGAACCAGACCGGCTCGCGCGACCTCAAGATCTGGCTGGCCGAGGGCACCAATTACCCCGGGCAGGGCGACATGCGGGCCCGCCAGGACCGGCTCGCCGAGGGCCTCCGCACGATCTACGACCAGCTCTCCGAGGACCAGCGGCTGGTGCTGGAGTACAAGTTCTTCGAGCCGGCGTTCTACCACACCGACGTCCCGGACTGGGGCACGTCCTACGCCCACGTGGCCGCCCTCGGCGACCGCGCGATGGTGTGCCTCGACACGGGCCACCACGCCCCCGGCACCAACATCGAGTTCATCGTGGCCCAGCTGCTGCGCCTCGGGAAGCTCGGCTCCTTCGACTTCAACAGCCGCTTCTACGCCGACGACGACCTCATCGTCGGTGCGGCCGACCCCTACCAGCTGTTCCGGATCATGGTGGAGGTGATCCGTGGTGGTGGCTACGGAGCCGGCAGCGACGTCGCGCTGATGCTCGACCAGTGCCACAACATCGAGGCCAAGATCCCCGGGCAGATCCGCTCGGTGCTCAACGTCCAGGAGATGACGGCCCGCGCGCTGCTCCTCGACACCGAGGCCCTCGACGCCGCGCGCGAGTCCGGCGACGTGCTGCTGGCCAACCAGGTCTTCATGGACGCCTTCTACACCGACGTGCGCGCCGACCTCGCCGCCTGGCGCGAGGAGCGCGGGCTGCCGGGCGACCCGATGCGCGCCTACCTCGACTCCGGCTACCAGCAGCAGATCGAGGCCGACCGCGTCGGCGGCTCGCAGCTCAGCTGGAACTGACCCTCCCACCCCTGCCTCGACCCGAAGGAACCTGCACCGTGAGTGACCTGAACCCCGCCGTCGACGCGCTCGTCCGGCGCTCGAACCGCTTGGGCTCCGACCCCCGCAACACCAACTACGCCGGCGGCAACACCTCTGCCAAGGGCACCGAGACCGACCCGGTCACCGGCGAGGACGTCGAGCTGCTCTGGGTCAAGGGCTCCGGCGGCGACCTCGGCACGCTGACCCCGTCGGGCCTGGCGGTCCTGCGCCTGGACCGGATGCGCGCGCTGGTCGACGTCTACCCCGGCATCGAGCGCGAGGACGAGATGGTCGCGGCGTTCGACTACTGCCTGCACGGCAAGGGCGGTGCCGCCCCGTCGATCGACACCGCGATGCACGGCCTCGTCGACGCCGCCCACGTCGACCACCTGCACCCCGACTCCGGCATCGCGATCGCCACCGCCGCCGACGGCCACGAGCTCACCACGACGATCTTCGGCGACCAGGTCGTCTGGGTGCCGTGGCGCCGTCCCGGCTTCCAGCTCGGCCTCGACATCGCCGAGATCAAGGAGAAGAACCCGCAGGCCCGCGGCTGCATCCTCGGCGGCCACGGCATCACCGCGTGGGGCGACACCAGCGAGGAGGCCGAGGCCAACAGCCTCTGGATCATCGAGACCGCGGCGTCCTACATCGCCGAGCACTCGAGGGCCGAGCCGTTCGGCCCCGCGCTCGAGGGGTACGCCGCCCTGCCGGAGGCCGAGCGGCGTGCCAAGGCCGCGGCCCTCGCACCGACGGTCCGCGGCATCGCATCGGCGGACCGGCCGATGGTCGGGCACGTCACCGACAGCGAGGAGGTCCTCGACTTCCTCGCGCATGCCGAGCACCCGCGACTGGCCGCCCTGGGCACCTCGTGCCCCGACCACTTCCTGCGCACCAAGGTCAAGCCGCTGGTCCTCGACCTGCCGGCGTCGGCCTCCATCGAGGACAGCATCGCCCGGCTCCAGGAGCTCGCGGTGGCCTACCGCGAGGACTACCAGGGCTACTACGACCGCAACGCCACGCCCGACAGCCCCGCGATCCGCGGCAAGGACCCGCTCATCGTGCTGGTGCCCGGCGTCGGCATGTTCAGCTTCGGCAAGGACAAGCAGACCGCCCGGGTGGCCGGCGAGTTCTACGTCAACGCGATCAACGTGATGCGCGGCGCCGAGGGGCTGTCGTCGTACGCCCCGATCGACGAGGCGGAGAAGTTCCGCATCGAGTACTGGGCGCTCGAGGAGGCCAAGCTGCAGCGGATGCCCGCGCCCAAGCCGCTCGCTACCCGGGTCGCGCTGGTCACCGGGGCGGCCTCCGGCATCGGCCTCGCGACGGCGCGCAAGCTCGCCGCCGAGGGTGCGGCCGTGGTCATCGCCGACCTGTCGCTGGAGAAGGCACAGGCGGCGGCCGCCGAGATCGGGTCCACCGACGTGGCCGTCGGGGTCCAGGTCGACGTCTCCGACGCCGCCGCGGTGCAGGCCGCGGTCGACGCGACCGTGCTGGCCTTCGGCGGCGTGGACCTCGTCGTCAACAACGCGGGCCTCTCGCTGTCGCGCTCGCTGCTCGAGACGACCGAGGCCGACTGGGACCTCCAGCACGACGTGATGGCCAAGGGCTCGTTCCTCGTCGCGCAGGCCGCGGCGAAGGCGATGATCGCGCAGGGGATGGGGGGCGACATCGTCTACATCTCCTCGAAGAACTCCATCTTCGCCGGCCCCAACAACGTCGCGTACGGCGCGGCCAAGGCCGACCAGGCCCACCAGGTGCGGTTGCTCGCGGCCGAGCTGGGCGAGCACGGCATCAAGGTCAACGGCGTCAACCCCGACGGCGTCGTGCAGGGCTCCGGCATCTTCGCCTCCGGCTGGGGCGCCAACCGCGCCGCCGTCTACGGCGTGGAGGAGCAGGACCTCGGCAAGTTCTACGCCCAGCGCACGATCCTCAAGCGCGAGGTGTTGCCGGACAACATCGCCAACGCCGTGTTCGTGCTCTGCTCCGCCGAGCTCAGCCACACGACCGGCCTGCACATCCCCGTCGACGCCGGCGTGGCCGCGGCGTTCCTCCGGTGACCGCGACCCTGCGCGTCGCGGCCGTCGACCTCGGCGCCACCAGCGGCCGGGTGATGGCCGCGCGCGTGGGGCCCGGGCAGCTGGAGCTGACCGAGGCGCACCGGTTCCCCAACGGCGGCGTCCCGGTCGGCGGGTCGCTGTTCTGGGACGTGCTCGGCATCCACCGCGAGGTGCTCACCGGCATCGCCGAGGTGGCCCGCACCGGCGACCTCCACGGCATCGGGATCGACTCGTGGGCGGTCGACTACGGACTGCTCGACCGCGACGGCGAGCTGCTGGGCAACCCCTACAGCCACCGCGACCCGCGCACCCGGGGCGTGCCCGAGCTCGTCGCCCGCACGGTGGGCGTCCGGGAGCAGTACGCCGTCAACGGCCTGCAGCAGCTGCCTTTCACCACCGTCTTCCAGCTCGTCGCCGCCCGCGGCACCGCTGCGCTGGAGTCGGCCCACACCCTCCTCCTGCTGCCCGACCTGCTGGCGTACTGGCTCACCGGCGAGGTCGGTGCCGAGCGCACCAACGCCTCGACCACCGGCCTGCTCGACGTCACGACGGGGGAGTGGGCCGGCGACCTCGCCACCCGCCTCGGTCTGCCGTGGTCGATCCTCCCCGCGCTCCGCGACGCCGGTTCGGTCGTCGGCCCGGTGCGGGCGCAGGTCGCCGCCGACCTCGGCATCGGCGACGTGCCGGTGGTCGCGGTCGGGTCGCACGACACGGCGTCCGCCGTCGTCGCCGTGCCGGCCTCCGAACCGGGCTTCGGCTACATCTCCTCGGGCACCTGGTCGCTGGTCGGCCTCGAGCTCGACGCCCCCGTGCTGTCGGAGGAGGCGCGCGCGGCCGACTTCACCAACGAGGGCGGCGTGGACGGCACCATCCGCTTCCTCAAGAACGTGATGGGCCTGTGGGTGCTCTCCGAGTGCGTGCGGGCGTGGAAGGACCGGGGCACCCCGGCCACCGACCTCGCCTCCCTCCTGGCGGGTGCGAGCACCGCTGCGCCGCTGCGCACCGTCGTCGACATCAACCACCCGTCGCTGCTCGGTCCGGGCAGCGCGACCGACCCGATGCCCGAGCGCGTCGTCGGCCTCGCGCGTGCCGCGGGGGAGCCCGTGCCGCAGACGCCCGGCGAGATCGCCCGGTGCGTCCTCGACAGCCTGGCGCTGGCCTACCGCCGTCACCTGCGCACCGCCGCGCGACTGGCCGGCCAGGACCTCGAGGTCGTGCACGTGGTCGGCGGCGGCTCCCACAACCACCTGCTCTGCCAGCTGACCGCCGACGCCCTCGGCGTCCCGGTGCTGGCCGGTCCCGCCGAGGCCGCCGCCCTCGGCAACGCGCTCGTGCAGGCCCGGGCCCTCGGCGCCGACCTGCCCGACCTCGCGGCCGTGCGCGCCCTCGTGCGCGAGACCCACGACGTACGCCGGCACGACCCCCGTGCCGGGCTCGACTGGGACGCCGCCGACCGGCGCGTCCCCACCCCCTGACCCGCACCGCCACCACCTAGGAGATCTCGTGGACCGCTCCCGGACGACCGCCCACCCATCCACGGCGATGACCCGTCGCACGCTGCTCGGCGCCGCCGCCGTGACGGCGGGCGTCGCGGCCGCCGCGCCGTCCGTCGCCGCGCCCGGGGGCGCCTCGGCCGCCACGCAGTGGCTGCCGAAGGACCTGGTCCGCCGGTTCGCCGAGCCCGGCACCGCGACCGCCGCGGGCTTCCGCTGGTGGTGGCCCCACGGCCTCGTCGACCCGGTCGAGGTCGCCCGCGAGGTCGACCAGGTGGCCGACGCCGGCTTCGGCGTGCTCGAGGTCGCCGACGTCACCCACAGCCTGCGCGCCCGCAACGTCACGATCGACGTCGCCGCCCACGGCTGGGGGACCCCGTCGTGGGTCGCCGGGGTCAAGGCCGCGCTGGCGCGCGCCGCGGAGCGCCGGGTCCGCATCGACATCACGGTCGGCCCGTCCTGGCCGGCGGCCGTCTCCACCATCACGCCCGACGACGACGCGGCGTGCACCGAGCTCGCCCACGGCCAGGCGCTCGTCGCCGCGGGTGCGACGTACGACGGGGTCGTCCCGGAGCCGGTGCTGCACGCCGAGGGTGCGGTCACGGAGCAGACGCTCGTCGCGCTGCAGGCCCACCGCTACACGCCGTCGACCAACACGCGGGTCCTGCCGCAGGTCGACCCCACCTCCTACGTCGACCTCCGCGACCGGGTCGTCGACGGCCGGCTCACCTGGACCGCGCCCGCCTCGCCCGCCGGCGGGTCGTGGGTCGTGCTGTCTTTCTGGCAGCGCGGGTCCGGCCAGGAGCCCGAGGCCGCGCCGCACACCGACCCGCGGTCCTACGTCGTCGACCACTTCAGCCCGCTCGGCTCGAAGGCCGTCGTCGACCTGTGGAACGACCGCATCCTCGACCGCGAGATGCGCGGCCTCCTCGGACGTGCGGGCGGCTACCTCTTCGAGGACTCGCTGGAGATCGAGACCGAGGCGACCATCTGGACGCCGCGGATGTTCGAGGAGTTCGAGGCACGGGCCGGCTACGACCTGCGTCCGTGGCTGCCGGTCGTGATGGAGCTCAAGGAGAAGTACCTCTACGACCTCGGTACCGGCGCCGGCGCCGCCACGACCGACAGCCTGCGCACCAATCAGGTCCGCGACGACTACAACCAGGTGCTGTCCGACCTCTACCGCGACCACCACCTGCTGCCGATCCAGGCGTTCGCCCGCTCGCTCGGCATGGGCCTGCGGGTCCAGCCCTACGGGCTCGAGACCGACACCGTCGAGCACGCGGCACTCCTCGACGTCCCCGAGACGGAGTCGCTCGGGTTCAAGAACCTCGACGACTACCGGGTGATGGCGGGCGGACGCGACATGGCCGGCCACACGATCCTGTCGTGCGAGGCGATCTGCTACAACGGCGCGGCCTACAACACGATGCTCGGCGGCAACAGCGCCAGCCCGACCCAGCAGAACCAGGCGCTGCTCACCCTCAACAGCATCTTCGCCGCAGGCGTCAACCAGGCGATGATCCACGGCTTCCCGTACGCCGACGCACCGGGCGCCACCTGGCCCGGGTTCGCCGCCTTCTCGCCCTACTACAACGGTGCGATCGGCTTCGGCGAGGCGTGGGGACCGCGCACCCCGCAGTGGCAGCACATGCCTGCCGTGGCGGCCTACCTCGCCCGCACGCAGCTCGTCCTGCAGACCGGCACTCCCCGCTACGACGTGGTGTTCCTGCGCCAGAAGGGCTGGACCTCCACCGGCATCGGCGCCTTCTGGGCGACCAACGACGGCATCCCGCTCGGCTGGACCCACTCGTTCGCCACCCCGGCCCTGCTCGACCTGCCGCGGGCCACCGTCCGCGACGGCCGGCTCGCGCCCGACGGCCCGGCCTACAAGGCGATGGTCGTCGGCACCGACCAGTTCCGCGGGCAGGTCGCCACGATCGCGGTCGAGACGGCGCGCCGGGTGCTCGAAATCGGTCGTGCAGGCCTGCCGATCGTGCTCCTGCGCGACTGGTCCGACCCGCGTCCGGTCGGCCTGCCGGAGGGCGACGCCGAGGTCGCGGAGATCCGGCGGCTGGTCGCCGAGATCACCGCGCTCCCGACCACGCGCACCGCCGCCACCGACGCCGACGTGCCGGTCGCCCTCGCCCAGCTCGGCGTCACGCCCGACGTCGACCACGAGCGGTCCACGGTCATGACCGTGCGCCGGGTGCTCGGCGACGTCGACCTCTACTACGTCGCCAACGCGCGCCACGCGGAGAACCGCCGCCTGACCCGGGTCACGCAGGACGTGTGGCTGACCACGACCTCGCGCCGTGCCGTGCCGGTCGTCCTCGACGCGTGGACCGGTGAGACCCGTCCCGTGGGTCTGTGGGAGCGCCGCGGCGACCAGGTACGGGTGCGCGTCGACCTCGCTCCCGGGCAGTCGACGGTGATCGCGTTCGCGGCCCCGCAGTCGGCCGAGGCCGCCGACCTGCACGCCGTGGCGACGTCGGCGCTCGACGTGCGCAAGGAGCCCGGGAAGCTCGTGCTGCGGGCCACGTCGGCCGGCGAGCAGACGGCGACGCTCGGCGACGGGCGCACCGTGCGCACCGTCGTCGACCGGGTGCGGCAGCCCATCGTGCCGTCGCGCTGGCGCCTCGAGGTCGAGGACTGGCAGCCGGGGGCGACCCCGACCGAGACCGTCAAGCCCGTGCGCACCCTCGAGCTCACCGCGCTGGTGCCGTGGAGCCAGGTCCCCGAGCTGCAGGACGTCTCCGGCATCGGCCGCTACACCACCGAGGTCGACCTCGGCCGCGACTGGGACGACCGCGACGGCGCGTGGCTGGAGCTGGGCGAGGTCACCGACACCTTCCGGGTGACGGTCAACGGGGTCGCCGTCGGTGGGTGCGACCCGCTGGTCCCGACCGTCGACCTCGGCGGCCTGCTGCGCCGCGGCACCAACACCATCGAGGTGGAGGTCGCCTCGACGCTGCTCAACCGGCTGCGCACCGTCACGCCCGCGGTCTACGGCGTCGCCCAGCGTCAGGCGTACGGCCTGCTCGGGCCGGTCCGCCTCGTCCCCTACGTGGACCAGCCGGTCCGGCGCTGAGCGACGACCCCCGTGGAAGGATGCGAGAGGTGAAGGTCGCCCTGCAGGTCACCTGCGTCAACGACGCGATGTTCCCCGACACGGGGAAGGCGGTCGTGCGGCTGCTGCGCCGGCTCGGGGTCGACGTCGACTTCCCGGCGGCGCAGACGTGCTGCGGCCAGCCGATGGTCAACACCGGCTACCTCGACGAGGCGGTGCCGGTCGTGCGCACCTTCGTCGACGCGTTCGCCGGCTACGACGCGATCGTCACGCCGTCGGGATCGTGCGCGGGCTCGGCGCGCCACCAGCACTCGATCGTCGCGGAGCGCTCGGGCGACGCGTCGCTGGTCGCGGCCGTGGCGGAGACCGGCCCGCGGACCCACGAGCTCACCGAGTTCCTCGTCGACGTGCTGGGCGTGACCGACGTGGGGGCCTACTTCCCGCACCGGGTCACCTACCACCCGACCTGCCACAGCCTGCGGATGCTCGGCGTCGGCGACCGGCCGACGCGGCTGCTGGAGGCGGTGCGCGGGATCGAGCTGGTCGAGCTGCCGCACGCGACCGAGTGCTGCGGCTTCGGCGGCACGTTCGCGGTCAAGAACGCCGACACCTCCGTCGCGATGGGCGCCGACAAGGCCCGCCACGTCCGCGACACCGGCGCCGAGGTGCTCGTCGCCGGGGACAGCTCGTGCCTGATGCACGTCGGCGGCATGCTCTCGCGCCAGCGGGCCGGCGTACGGGTGATGCACCTCGCCGAGGTCCTGGCCAGCACCGAGGAGGACGCACGATGACCGGGACCTTCGTCGGCATGCCGGCCTTCCCGACCGCGGCGCGCGCCGCGCTCGGCGACACCCAGCTGAGGCGCAACCTCGCCCACGCCACCCACACCATCCGCGACAAGCGCGCCCGCGTGGTCGCCGAGGTCGAGGACTGGGAGGAGCTGCGCGTCGCCGGCGCCGCGGTGAAGGAGGCCGCGCTGCGCGACCTCGCCACCCACCTCGAGACCCTCGAGGCCTCGCTGGTGCGTGCCGGCGCGACCGTCCACTGGGCGCGTGACGCCGAGGAGGCGTGCGCGATCGTGGCGCAGGTCGCCCGCGACCACGGCGCCGACGAGGTGGTCAAGGTCAAGTCGATGGCGACCGCCGAGATCGGCCTCAACGAGGCGCTCGAGGCCGAGGGCGTCGCCGCCTGGGAGACCGACCTGGCCGAGCTGATCGTCCAGCTCGGCGAGGACCTGCCCTCCCACATCCTCGTGCCGGCCATCCACCGCAACCGCGCGGAGGTGCGCGAGATCTTCCTGCGCCGGATGGGCGCGGTGGGCCGCCCGGCCCCGGACGACCTCACCGACGAGCCGGCCGTGCTGGCCGGCGCAGCGCGGGAGCACCTGCGGGAGAAGTTCCTGCGCGCGAAGGTCGCGGTCAGCGGCGCCAACTTCGCCGTCGCCGACACCGGCACGCTCGTCGTCGTCGAGTCCGAGGGCAACGGCCGGATGTGCCTGACCCTGCCCGAGGTGCTGGTCTCGGTCGTCGGCATCGAGAAGGTCGTCGCGACGTGGTCCGACCTCGACCCGATGCTGCGGCTGCTGCCGCGCTCGTCCACGGGCGAGCGGATGAACCCCTACACCTCGACGTGGTCGGGCGTGACGCCCGGCGACGGTCCGCAGGAGGTGCACGTCGTCCTGCTCGACAACGGACGCACCCGCGCGCTCGCCGACGACGTCGGCCGCCAGGCGCTGCGCTGCATCCGCTGCTCGGCCTGCCTCAACGTGTGCCCGGTCTACGAGCGGGTCGGCGGCCACGCCTACGGCTCGGTCTACCCCGGCCCGATCGGCGCGATCCTCAACCCGCTGCTCCACGGCGTCGAGGACGAGCAGACCGCCTCGCTGCCCTACGCCTCCTCGCTGTGCGGCGCCTGCTTCGAGGTCTGCCCGGTGCGCATCGACATCCCGTCGGTGCTGGTCGACCAGCGTGCCGCGGTCGTCGACTCGCACCGGGGCGACCGGGTGCCGAAGGCCGAGGCTGTGGCGATGAAGGCCGCCGCCTGGACCTTCTCGTCCGCGAAGCGGCTGGCCTGGGCCGAGCGCGCCTCCGGCCTCGGCGGCCGGGTGCTGGGCCGGTTCTCCCGTACGACGCTGCCGGGAGGCCGCGCTGCCGCCGGACGACTGCCCGGCCCGGGCGCTGCCTGGACCGGCGCCCGCGACCTGCCCGCACCGCCCGCCGAGTCCTTCCGCGCGTGGTGGGACCGCACCGATGGTGGCCGCACCGACGAGGGTCACGACGAGAGGGGGCCGGAATGAGCGCCCGCGACGACATCCTGCGGCGGGTCCGCTCGGCCCTGGACGGCGTGGCGCCGGTGACGGACCTGCCTCCCGCTCCGCGCGCGCCCGACCGTGGCGACCTCGTCGCGCTCTTCGCCGAACGGGTGGAGGACTACCGCGCCGTCGTCACCCGCTGCGCCGCCGACGAGGTGGCGGCCGTGGTGGCCGACGTGCTCGGGGCCGCGCGCGCCGTCGTACCTCCCGGTCTGGGGATCGACGTGGCCGGCTCGGTCGGCGACGACGGGCTGACCGCCGCAGAGCTCGACGCGCTCGACGCGGTCGTCACCCGCGCCGCCGTCGGCATCGCCGAGACCGGCACGATCGTGCTTGACCACCGCGACGACCAGGGCCGCCGCGCGATCACCCTCGTGCCCGACCTGCACGTCTGCGTCGTCGACGCGGGCCAGGTCGTGGCCGACGTGCCCGACGCGCTCGCCGTCCTCGACCCCGCGCGACCGCTGACCTGGATCAGCGGCCCGTCGGCGACCAGCGACATCGAGCTCGACCGGGTCGAGGGCGTCCACGGACCGCGGACGCTGCACGTCGTGCTGGTCGGGTGAGGACGGGCGTGCCGTGGCCGCGTTCGACCTGCGTCGCCTCGACCTGAACCTTGTCGTCCCGCTCCACGCGATCCTGGTGGAGAGGGGCGTGAGCCAGGCAGCGCGACGGGTCGGGCTCACCCAGCCCGCGGTCAGCAAGTCGCTGCAGAAGCTGCGGCAGCACTTCGGCGACGACCTGCTCGTGAGGAGCGGGCGCACGAGCGCCCTCACGCCCTTCGCCGCGACCCTCCTCCCCGAGGTCGAGGAGCTCGTACGCCGGCTGGGCGACGTACTGACCCAGCGCAACGACTTCGACCCCGCCCAGACGCGGCGGCACTTCACGCTCGGGGCGAGCGACTACTTCGTGGTGACCCGCGGGCGCGACCTCGTCAGCGCCCTCCGGGCGGCCGCGCCGCTGGCGTCCCTCGAGGTCGTCGAGCTGGCCGGGCCGCCGGTCCACGACCAGCTGGCGTCCGTCGACGCGCTGCTCCTGCCCGCGGGCCAGGACGACCACCTCCCGCCCACGGAGCACCTGCTGACGGACCGGTGGGCACTGGTGGCTGACCCGGCCGCGGCCGAGGAGGCGCGCGGGTGGAGCGTGGACGAGCTCACCGGACATGGGTTCGTCGCGACCTCCTTCCACGGGTTCGTCCCCGGCCAGCGGTTGCTGGCGCAGCTCGGTGTGCGGATCGACGTGCGGGTGACGGCGCCGACGTTCAGCGCGGTCCCCTTCCTCGTCGCAGGCACCGACCTGTTGGGTCTCGTCGGCGAGCGCCTCGCCCATCGCCTGGCAGGCGCGGCCGGCGTCACGGTGGTCGACGCGCCGTGGTCGGTGCCGCTGCTTCCGTACCAGCTGCACTGCGACCCGGTCCGTCGCAACGACCCGGGCGTGCGGTGGTTCCTCGAGCTCGTCGAGGACGTCGCCCGAGCCTGACGGCCCACATGACCGCGGGTGATGCGGTGCCACAACCACCAGTGGGGGTCGGGTGTCTTGTGACGCCCGCCACAGCATGTGAGTGTTCTGTCAGTGGTTGAAACGTTTCGATACACGGTCAGCCGCACCACGCGGTGGCCATCGCCACCCGACATCGACCGGGGTTGATGCGTTTCATCGACCCTCGCCGCAGTGGGTCCGCGAGCCCATTGCGTCGGTGCCGTGCGTCCGCGCGCGGCGGAGTGACCCCCTACCCCAAGGAGCACCATGAGTCCCACACCGTCGACCTCGAGGTCGACCTCCAGCGGCAGGCGGTCGGCCCTGGCCGCCGTCCTCACCGTCGCCCTCGGCATCTCGACCGCCGTCCTCGGCTCGATCGCCGGTCCCTCGGCCGCTGAGCCCACCGGTGGCTCCGTCACCGCCGCCCCGGTGCTGAGGTCCCCCGCCGTCAAGAAGACCTCGGCGTTCGCCGAGCAGCTCGAGAAGAAGTACGTCGATCCCGACCGCATCTACAGCACCGACGTGCGGTGGTGGCTGGGCGAGGCGTCCCACACCGACGAGACCCTCCTCGAGGAGATCCAGAACCTCTACGACGGTGGCTACCGCGGGGTCGAGCTCGCGATGCAGGGCGACAACGTCGCTCCGGACGCGATCTACGGCTACGGCAGCCCGATGTGGGCCCACAAGTGGGACCTCATGATGAACAAGCTGCTCGACCTCGGCATGGGGGTCTACCTCACGTCCGGCACCAACTGGGCGACGTCCAACGTCCCCGGCCTCGACCCTGACAGCCAGGCCGCGATGCAGAACCTGACGCTCGGCACCAGCACGGTGCCGGCCGGCCAAGCCATCTCCGTCCTTCCCACGCCGGCGGCCGGCGTGCAGAAGGCCGCGGCGAAGTTCGTCACGGCCTACGCCTACCGCGTCGTCGAGGGCGACACCCTCGACCCGGACAGCTTCGTCGACCTGTCGAAGCAGGTCACCCAGGGCGGGGACGCGTGGACCCAGAACCTCAGCTGGACCGCTCCCGCCGACGGCACCTACCGGGTCTTCGCGATGTGGACGCAGGGGACCTACCAGTCCTCGAGCCCCGCGGCGACCCCGAGCTACACCACCAACTACTTCGACGAGCGGGGTGTGGAGGCGCTCAAGGCCTTCTGGCAGACGCACTACCTCGCCGACCCGGCGCTGCGGGCCAAGATCCTCGAGGGTGACGTGCAGCTGTTCATGGACTCCCTCGAGATCCACCCGGGGGGCAGCAGCGAGTGGACGGCGAAGGTCGCGACCGCGCCCCAGTTCACCTTCTGGTCCGAGGACATGGCCGCCGAGTTCAAGAAGCGCAAGGGCTACGACATCACCCCGTGGCTCTTCCTCGTCAAGGGCGTCCAGTCCTTCTCCTTCGACGCCTACTTCGACCTCGACGACACCGGCAACTACCGGATCGCGGGGCAGGACGTGAAGCGCCAGCAGATCATCAGCGACTACCAGGACGTGCTGACCCAGCTCTACCGCGAGCGGATGCTCCGACCGCTGAAGGAGTGGCTGAACTCGGTCGGCATCGAGACCCGGGCCCAGATCTCCTACGGCAAGCCCCTGGAGATCTCCGAGCCGATCATGGACGTCGACTACCCCGAGGCCGAGAACTACAACCAGTACAACCAGCTCGACCTCTTTCGCCTCTGGACAGGCGGCGCCAAGCTGGAGAACAAGGTCCTCTCGACCGAGACCGGCGCCCAGATGCCGGTCTACTCCGCCACCCGGCAGGCCGACCTCACCGACGCCTACACCCAGTACGCGGCGGGCTTCCAACGGATCGTCTGGCACGTGTGGGGTGCGGGCTTCAGCTACGGCAACACCGCCTGGCCCGGTCACAACCCGACCGGCTTCCGCCAGCTCGGCTCGCGGAACCCCACGTCCGCGGACTACGACGAGTTCAACGCCCACCTCGGGCGGGTGCAGCAGCTGCTGCAGTCCGGCAAGGCACGTGCCGACGTCGGGTTCATCCGCCAGCAGTGGATCCACGGCATGAGCAAGAACGCCGGCATCGGGAGCGACAACGGGGTGATGAACTGGAACCTCGCGCACCAGGGCATCTCGTACCGCTCGACCCAGCTGCAGGACAACGGCTACACCTACGACTACTTCAGCCCGAAGTTCCTCTTCGACGACGACGTCCACTTCGACACGAAGACGAAGACGATCGAGAAGGCGGGCTACAAGGCGATCGTCCTCTACCAGGACTGGCTCGACATCGAGGGCGCCAAGCGCATCCTGGCGTGGGCCAAGCAGGGCTTGAAGGTCGTCGTGCTGGAGGACGCTGCCTCGCGCACGCCGTTCAACGACGGCAAGAACGGTGCGCTGAAGAAGGTCATGGACGAGCTCAGGACGCTGCCGACGGTGCGTCAGGCGACGGTCTACGACGACATCGACTACTTCAGCAACGCACCGGGCGGCTACGACGACAACGTCATGGAGAAGCTCCAGGACCTCGGCGTCCGGCCCTATACCGGATTCTCCGAGGAGAACCTGCAACTGCTCTCCCAGACCCGCCAGGACAACGCCGGCAACCAGTACACCTACGTGTACAACTTCGACGACGGGTCATACCACGCCAACAGCCTCAAGCCGAGCGTGCGCAACGCGGGCACCGGCCCGCACGCCTCGACCGACCTGGTCAAGCCCGGCACGTTCGTGCCCTACTCGATCGACCCGTGGACCGGTGCGGTCACCGAGCTCGCCGACTACCGGTGGGAGAACGGCTCGACGATCGTCTCGATCGAGCTCGACTACAACAACATCGCCTTGCTGGCGTTCGAGAAGGTCGACGCGGACCGGCTGCACGTCCTGTCGACCAACGCCGACTCCGCCTTCGCGACCCAGGACGGCGTGGCGGTCCGCACGACCCGCAGCGGAACGGTGACAGCTGCGCTGAGCAACGGCGAAGACGTCTCGGAGCAGGTCGAGGTGCCGCAGCCGTACGACATCAGGGACTGGGACCTCACGGTCCAGAAGTGGACCCCCCAACCCCGTGGCGGGTGACCTCGTCCGCACCGAGACCGTCGACGGTGTGACCACCACCAACAAGAGGACGTCGACCGTCACCACCCCGATCGACGTCAGCCTCGACACGCTGACGACCTGGGACCAGATCCCGGAGGTCGGGAGGAACGTCTCCGGCACGGGTCACTACGAGGCCACGTTCGACTGGGACGCCGACACGGCGTCCGGCGCCTACATCGACCTCGGTGACGGCTTCGTGGAGAGCATGGAGGTCTGGGTCAACGGCCAGAAGGTAGGCGGCGACGTGTCGACCAACCCGACCAAGGTGAGGCGTGACGTCGGCGGGGTGGGCAAGCCCACCATCGACGACGGCACGGGCACCCAGGTCCCGCTGGTCGGAGAGGACCTCTACACCGGCGGCGTCAGCTGGACCGACCCCGTCGCCGACATCAGCGACCTGCTGGTCGACGGTGAGAACGAGATCGTCATCGACTACGCCTCGTCGCTGTCGAACCTGCAGCTCAGCCGCGGCATCGGGACCGTGACGCCCCACTACCGCAACTGGTGGAACCTCAAGGTCGACTACTTCGCGTTCGGTCCGCAGCAGGCGAGGATCGTGCCGTTCGTTGACGTGGATTACGCGCCCGGCTCGGACCCGACGCCCGAGCCCACGACCAACCCCACCCCGACGAGCAGCCCGACGCCGACCTCGAGCCCGACGCCGACCGCACCGCCCACGACGGTGCCGACGCCCCCGGCGATGGAGCCGAAGGTGACGGTCAGGCGGACGGTGCGTGCCGGCGGTGCGATCAGGGTCCGTGGTCGCGACCTGTCGGTGCGCAAGGTCCGGATCACCCTGGGCGGCCGGAAGCTGGCCGTGACGAAGGTGGTCGACGGCCGGTTCGTGGTCCGGAAGGTCGTGCCGCAGGGGCTGCGGGGCCGCAAGGTCCTGCGCGTCCTCGACCGCGACGGTGAGGTCCTGTTCCGGACCACCGTGCGGATCAAGCGGGCGGCGGGCTGACCCCCACCCGCCCACCCGACGCAGGGGCCACGCCACCCGGCGTGGCCCCTGTGGCGTCGTCGACGTCAGCGCCGCCGGCGCGCCGTCGCCGACCGGGGCGGCGCGGAGCGCATGTGGGCGAGGACCGGGCGCAGCAGGTCGCCGAGCCGACCGGTCTGCGCGGGGGTGAGCGGGGCGAAGAGCTGGTCACGCAGCACCTCGACGTGACCCGGCAAGACGGTGGTGATCCGCTGCCGCCCCGCCTCGGTCACCGCGACGATGACGCTGCGCTCGTCGTCGGGGGACGGGGCGCGGGTGACGAGCCCGGCCTTCTCGAGCAGCCCGACCTGGTAGGTCAGCCCGCTGCGGCTGACGACCACCCCGTCCGCGAGGTCGGTCATCCGCTCGCTCCCGGCGGGGGAGTCGAGGGAGAGCCGGGCGAGCAGCTGGAACTGGACGTAGCTGAGGTCGCCGTCCTCCCGGAGCTGCTGCTCGACGGCGTGGCGGAGCAGCCCCGCCACGTCCATCAGCGCGAAGTACGCGCCGAGCTCGGTCGGGTCGAGGGCGTCGGGTGCGGGCATGCCCCCACCCTACAACTGCTTCGCATTCGAAAGAGTTGCTTCGAATGCGAAGCACCGCTACGGTTGAGGTACTTCGAATCCGAAGCACCCTGTCGAGAGGAACTCCCATGAAGGCCATCCGCTTCCACCAGTACGGCGACGCCGACGTCCTGCGCCTCGAGGACGTCGACCTGCCCGTCCCCGGCGCCGGCCAGGTGCGCGTCCGCGTCGCCGGCACGTCGTTCAACGGCGTCGACGCGAACATCCGCGCCGGCAACATGCAGGGACCGATGCCGCTGGAGCTCCCGCACGTCCCCGGGCTCGACGTCGCCGGCACGGTCGACGCGCTGGGCGAGGACGTCGAGGGCCTCGCCGTCGGTGACCGGGTCGTCGGCTTCCTGGCCTTCACCGTCGACGGCGCGGCCGCCGAGCACGTGGTGGTCGACGCGACGTCCCTGGCCGCGGCGCCCACGTCCGTCCCGCTCTCCGACGCCGCCGCGCTGCCGCTCGTCGGCCTCACCGCGTGGCAGGCGCTGGTCGAGCACGCCGGGCTGGCAGCCGGCCAGCGCATCCTCGTCAACGGCGCGAGCGGCGCGGTCGGCCTCTACGCCGTCCAGCTCGCGAGGTCGCTCGGCGCCCACGTCGTCGCCACCGGCTCGGTCGGCCAGCGCGCCCGGCTCCTCGAGCGGGGCGCCGACGAGGTCGTCGACCACACCGCCGCCGACGTGGCGGCGGTCGTCACGCAGCCCGTCGAGGTCCTGCTCAACCTCGCGCCGGTGGAGCCCGCGCAGCTCGCGGCGCTGGCCTCGCGCGTCGCCGACGGCGGCGTCGTGGTCAACACGACGGTCTGGATGCCCGCACCCTCCGACGAGGCGCGCGGCGTGCGGGGGATCGACCTCTACGTCCGCAGCGACGCCGACCAGCTGGCCGGCCTGGTCGGCCGCGTCGACCGCGGCGAGCTCGTCGTCGACGTCGCCGAGCGGGTCGCCCTCGCGGACCTGCCGTCGGTCCACGCCCGCGCGGCGACCGGCGGCCTGGCCGGCAAGGTGGTCGTGGTCGTCGACGACCGCGCCTGAGCGGGGGACGGCCCGGGCGCCCGCTTCTTGGGCCACCCGGGCCTTGGGCCGCCGGGTGCTCCGGAACACCACCGGGCCCCGCGCGAGGGGTACCCGGAGTGCCGGGAGGGGATACGCCCCTAGCGCCAGGCGTCGGACGCGCGCAGCGCGGTGAGCATGTCGTGCGCCGAGGGGGAGCGGCCCTTGGTGGGCGTGCCGTCCACGCTGGCGGCGGCGACGAGGTTGGTGGCGATGTCGCGCACCCGCACGTTGGCATCGGACGAGAAGGCCTTGAGCAGCGCGAACGCCGTCTCGGTCTCGACGCTGTAGAGCTGGGCCAGCACGCCCTTGGCCTGCTCGATGACCGCGCGGTGCTCGGTGAAGTCCTGGACCGTGGTGTCGACCTCCGCTGCCACGGCGTCGCGGCGGACGTCGGTGAGGTCGATGAGGTGGCCCTTCACGACGAGGGTGCCGTCGGCCTCGCGCTCCGGGTGCCCGGCCGCCATGACGACCCGTTCGTCACCCCGCGCGGTGCGGATGCGGTGGAGGAAGGTGATCGGCTTCTGCTGCTCCAGCAGCACCTCCCGCATCCTCCACCCGGCCTCACGGTCCTCGGGGTGGATGTGGCTCATCACGAGCTCCGTGGTCGGCACGACGGCGCCCGGGTCGAAGCCGTGGATCCGGTAGACCTCGTCGGACCAGGTCCACCGGTCGGTGTCGGGGTGGTAGGTGTAGAGCCCGACGACGGCATCGTGGGAGGCGCTGAACCTCCCGCCCGGGACGCGTTGATTCACGATCCGATTCTGGCCTGTCCGGCGTGACGGCTTCAACTGCTCGACGGGAGGGGGCGCGCGCCTAGGATGCGGCGCATGGGCGACAACCCGACGCGGCCGACCGCCACCCGGTCGCCGAGCATGGCCCAGGTGGCCGCGCGGGCCGGCGTGTCGCACCAGACCGTCTCCCGCGTCCTCAACGACGCCTCCCTGGTCAAGGAGGAGACCCGGCTCCGCGTCCTCGCCGCCATCGAGGAGCTGGGCTACCGGCGCAACTACGCGGCACGGATCCTGGCCACCAACCGCTCGCGTCGCATCGGCATGATCACCGCCCACCTCGGCCTCCACGGGCCCAGCATGATCGCGCTCGGTGTGCAGGAGGCCGGGTACGCCGAGGGCTACGACGTCTCGCTCGTCGGGCTGCCCGAGCTCTCCCGCGCGATGCTCGACAACGCGGTCGACCGGCTCAGCGACCAGGCGGTCGAGGCGATCGTGGTGGCCGTGGCCCACCGCGACGCCGCGGAGATGGTCCGCTCGCTGCGCCTCGCCGTCCCCGTCGTCACCGTGCAGGGCGTCGTCGCCGGTACGCCGCTGGCGGCCGGGATCGACCAGGAGCTCGGCGCGGAGCTGGCCGTGGGCCACCTCCTCGACCTCGGCCACCGCCACGTCGCCCACCTCGCCGGACCGTCCGACTGGGTCGAGGCCGAGCAGCGCCGGGCCGGCTGGCGGCGCGCCCACGAGCTGCGCGGGCTGCTGCCAGGCCCCGAGCTCCAGGGCGACTGGTCGCCCGAGAGCGGCCACCGCGCGGGCCTGCGGGTGGCCGACGACCCCCACGTCACCGCCGTCTTCGCCGGCAACGACCCGATGGCCCTCGGCCTGCTCAACGCACTGCACGCCCGGGGGCGCCGGGTGCCCGACGACGTGAGCGTGGTCGGGTTCGACGACGTGCCGGAGGCGGCGTACTACTGGCCGGCGCTCACCACGGTCTCCCAGGACTTCGCCGCGCTCGGGCGGGGTGCCCTGACGCTGGCGCTCGCCGCCGTCCGCGGCGACCACGAGGCCACGCTCGACCCGGTCGTCCCCACCCTGACCGTGCGCGCCTCCACCGCCGCCCCGCGCGACTAGACCGGCGGCCAGCCCGGTCCGCCCGTCCGCCCGGGCCGACGGGTGAACGCTCACATTTCTGCCGTTGACTTCCGTTGAGGGGGTTGACGGCGCGGAATGTTAGCGCTCACACTCATGCCACGTGACAACGGTCACACGGGCTCGACGGCCCCTTTGATGTGGAGGAAAGACAGTGGTGAAGAAGACCCTGGTCGCCGCGGTGGCGATCTCGTTGAGCACCTTCGCTCTCACCAGCTGCGGCAGCGACGACGCCGCCTCTGGCTCGGACGGCAGCGATGACGTCAAGATCACGATGGGCTTCGCCCAGGTCGGCGCGGAGAGCGGCTGGCGCACGGCGAACACGAAGTCCATCCAGGAGTCGGCGGCGGACGCGGGCATCGACCTGAAGTTCACCGACGCCCAGGGCAAGCAGGAGAACCAGATCCAGGCGATCCGCTCCTACATCCAGCAGAAGGTCGACGTCATCGCCTTCAGCCCCGTCGTCGAGACCGGGTTCGACGCCGTGCTCCAGGAGGCCAAGGCCGCCAACATCCCGGTCATCCTCACCGACCGCGCCGTCGACGCCGACCCGTCGCTCTACAAGACCTTCCTCGGCTCCGACTTCGTGGTGGAGGGCGAGAAGGCCGGCCAGTGGCTGGTGGACAACGCGAAGGACTCCGACGTCAACGGCGACGGCACCATCAACGTCGTCCAGCTCGAGGGCACCACCGGTGCCGCCCCGGCCATCGACCGGGCCGAGGGCTTCGCCGACAAGATCAAGGCCGACGACTCGATCGAGGTCACCGCCTCCCAGACCGGCGACTTCACCCGCGACGGTGGCAAGCAGGTCATGGAGTCGTTCCTGCAGTCCGACGACTCCATCGACGTCGTCTTCGCGCACAACGACGACATGGGCCTGGGCGCGATCGAGGCGATCGAGGCCGCCGGCCTCGAGCCCGGCAAGGACATCAAGATCATCACGATCGACGCCGTGAAGGACGGGATGACCGCCCTGTCCGAGGGCAAGATCAACTACATCGTCGAGTGCAACCCGCTGCTCGGCCCGCAGCTGATGGACCTCGCCCAGCAGGTCATCGACGGCGAGGAGGTCCCCGCCCGGGTGCTGACCGAGGAGTCGGCCTTCGACCAGGCGCAGGCCAAGGACGTCCTGGCGGACCGCCAGTACTGACCCGGAGTGCGGCCCGTGCCCGTCGGCGCGGGCCGCACGCCTGCCCCCGCACCGCACGAGAGGAACGAGATGACCCAGATGACCGAGCCGGGGACGCGCACCGCGCCTGAGGCGGACCGGCGACCGGTGATCGAGATGCGCGACATCTCCATCACCTTCGGCGCGGTCCGCGCGCTCGACGGCGTCTCGCTCCGCCTCTTCCCGGGCGAGGTGCACGCGCTGATGGGCGAGAACGGCGCCGGCAAGTCGACGCTCATCAAGGCCCTCACAGGGGTCTACGGCATCGACTCCGGCGTCATCGTGATCGGCGGTGAGCAGCACGAGTTCGCCACCCCCGCCGCCTCGCAGGCCGCCGGGATCAGCACGGTCTACCAGGAGGTCAACCTGGTCCCGAACCTCACCGTCGCGGAGAACATGATGCTGGGGCGCGAGCCCCGCCGCCTCGGCGCGATCAATGTCCGCGAGATGAACCGCCGCGCGCGGCGCACCCTGCTCCACCTCGGCATCGACGTCGACCCGCGCACCGTCCTCGACGAGCACCCGATCGCGGTCCAGCAGCTCGTGGCCATCGCCCGGGCCGTCGACGTCGAGGCGAAGGTGCTCATCCTCGACGAACCGACCTCGAGCCTCGACGCCGACGAGGTGGAGAAGCTCTTCACCGTCATGCGGCGCCTGCGCGACGAGGGGGTGGCCATCGTGTTCGTCTCCCACTTCCTCGACCAGGTCTACGAGATCTCCGACCGGATGACGATCCTGCGCAACGGCCGCCTCGTCGAGGAGCGGATGGTGGCCGACACCCCGCAGATCGAGCTGGTGCGGCTGATGATCGGCCGCGAGCTCGAGGTCCTCGACCGCCTCGACCGTGCCGCCCCACAGACCGACGCGGAGTCGGGGACGCCCGTGCTGAAGGCTGTCGGCCTGGGCCGCAAGAACACCCTGGAGGCGACCGACCTCGCGCTCTACGAGGGCGAGGTCGTGGGCATCGCCGGCCTCCTCGGCTCCGGTCGCACCGAGCTGGCCCGCCTGCTCTTCGGCGCCGACACCGCGGACACCGGCGAGCTGGAGGTCCGCTCGCACAAGCGGCGCCTGCGCAGCCCGCGCCACGCCATCGACCGCCGGATCGCCTTCTCCAGCGAGGACCGCAAGGCCGAGGGCGTGGTGGGCGACCTGACCGTCGCCGACAACATGCTGCTCGCGCTGCAGGCCTCGCGCGGCTGGCTCCGGCCGATCCCCCAGGCGGTGCGCACCCGGCTGGTCGCGGAGTGGATCGAGGCCCTCGACATCCGCCCAGCGGACCCGAACGCCCTGATGCGCAACCTCTCGGGCGGCAACCAGCAGAAGGTGCTGCTCGCCCGGTGGCTGATCACCGAGCCCGAGGTGCTGATCCTCGACGAGCCCACCCGCGGCATCGACATCGGCGCCAAGGCGCAGATCCAGGCCAAGGTCGCCGAGCTCGCGGCGCAGGGCCTCTCGGTGGTCTTCATCTCCGCCGAGCTCGAGGAGGTGCTGCGGCTGAGCGACCGGCTGGTCGTGATGCGCGACCGCCGCAAGATCGACGAGCGGACCAACGACGACGTCAGCGTCCGCGACGTCCTGGAGATCATCGCGGGCGAGGCCCGCGTGGAGGGGGACCCCGATGCCTGAGCCCGTGAGCCACCTCCAGCGCGTGCTGCGCCACCCGCTGCTCTGGCCGGTCCTGGCCCTGCTGGTGCTGCTGGCGGTCAACGTCGCGGTGAAGCCGTCGTTCCTCGGCGTGCGGATGCAGGACGGCCACCTCTACGGCAACGTCGTCGACATCGCCCGCAACAGCGCGCCCGTCATGCTGGTCGCGCTCGGCATGACCCTGGTGATCGCCACCCGCGGCATCGACCTGTCGGTCGGCGCGATCGCGGCCATCGCCGCGGCGGTCGCCTGCACGCGCATCATCGGCGCGGGCGACGAGTCCGCACTGAGCACGGCGGTGATGGCGACGACCTACGCCGTCGTGGTCTGCATCGTGCTCGGCGCCTGGAACGGCCTGCTGGTCTCGGTGCTCGGCATCCAGCCGATCATCGCGACGCTGATCCTGATGGTCGCCGGGCGCGGCATCTCGATGGCCGTCACCGACGGCCAGATCACCACCGTCAACAACCCGTTCTTCTCCGACCTCGCCTCGGGCTACGTCCTGACGCTGCCGCTGGCCTTCCTGCTCGCGGTCGCGATGGTCCTGCTCACCGCGCTGCTCACCCGGCGCACGGCGCTCGGCATGCTGATCGAGGCCGTCGGCATCAACCCCGAGGCCAGCCGGCTCGCCGGGGTGCGCTCGCGCACGATCATCTGGACGGTCTACGCCTTCTCCGGGCTGTGCGCCGGCATCGCCGGACTGGTCATCGCGGCCAACACCAACTCGGTCAACGCCAACAGCCTCGGCCTGTGGATCGAGCTCGACGCGATCCTCGCGGTGGTCATCGGTGGCACGTCGCTGATGGGCGGCCGGTTCTCCCTGGCCGGCACCTTCGTGGGCGCGCTGTTCATCGCCACCCTGGCCCGCACGATCCCCAACATCGGGATCCCCTCGGAGGTCAACTACCTCTTCAAGGCGGTCGTCGTGATCGCCGTGTGCCTGCTCCAGTCGCCGAAGGCGCGCGGCCTGCTGCGCGTGCGCCGGCAGTCCAGCCCGACCCTCGCGAACGGAGCCACTTCATGAGCGCCGTCACCGCCCCCACCACCTCCTCGGCGTGGGACCGCGTCCGGACCTACCGCCCGCCGCAGCGCTACCTGCCGATCATCGCGACGGCGGCCCTGTTCGTCGGCCTCCTCGGCGTCGGCGGCCTGCGCTACGACGGCCTGACCGACCCCCAGGTCTTCCTGAGCCTGCTCATCGACAACAGCTTCCTCATCGTCCTCGGGGTGGGGATGACCTTCGTGATCCTCACCGGCGGCATCGACCTCTCGGTCGGCTCGGTGGTGGCGCTCTCGACGATGATCGCGGCGAAGACGCTGCAGATGGGCTGGCCCCCGGTCGCCTCGATCGTCGCGGTGCTGGCGACCGGCACGCTGCTCGGGCTGCTGATGGGGCTGCTGATCCACTACTTCGACATCCAGCCCTTCATCGCGACGCTGGCCGGGCTCTTCCTGGCCCGCGGCCTGACGTACCTCATCAGCGTGGAGTCGATCTCCATCAAGGACGAGACGTTCATGCAGCTCGCCTTCAAGACGATCTACCTCGGCGACTACTACATCCGCTGGTCCACGGTCGTCGCGCTGGCGACGGTCGTGGTGGCCGCGTTCGTCCTGGCCCGCACCCGGTTCGGGCGCACCGTCTACGCCATCGGCGGCAACGAGGCGTCGGCGATGCTGATGGGCCTGCGGGTCGCCGCGACCAAGGTCGGGGTCTACGTCATCAGCGGCTTCTGCGCCGCGCTGGCCGGCCTGCTGTTCGCGCTCTACATCCTCTCCGGCAACAGCCTGCACGCCATCGGCATGGAGCTCGACGCCATCGCCGCGGTGGTCATCGGCGGCACGTTGCTGACCGGTGGACGCGGCTACGTCGTCGGCTCGCTGCTCGGAGTGCTGGTGCTCGGGATCATCAAGACGTTGATCTCCTTCGACGGCACGCTCAGCTCGTACTGGATCCGCATCATCACCGGCGTGCTGCTGCTGGCGTTCGTCGTCGTGCAGCGCTTCGCGACCAGGCGCAAGGCATGATCGAGGCCGCGGCGGGCGCCCGCCGCGTGCCGGTGATGGCCGACGTGGCGCGCCTCGCCGGGGTCTCCCACCAGACCGTCTCGCGGGTGGTCAACGGGCAGGACAACCTGCGCCCGGCGACCCGAGCCAAGGTCGAGGAGGCGATCCGCCAGCTGGGCTACCGCCCCAACACCGCGGCCCGCGCGCTGGTCACCCGCAGGTCGGCCACGATCGGCGTGATCGGCTCCAAGAGCGGCTACTGGGGACCCTCCACCGTGCACCGCACGATCCAGGCCGCGGGTCGCGAGGCGGGCTACTTCGTCAGCTCGGTCAACCTGCAGAGCCTCACCCGCGAGGAGCTCGTCGACGCCGTCGAGCACCTGCGCAACCAGGGCGTCGAGGGCATCGTGCTCATCTCCGCCACCGACGAGGCCCTCGAGGTGGCCCGCGCCCAGGAGCAGTGGGGCGTGCCGGTGGTCGTGGTCGAGGGCGACCCGGCGCGCACGCACTGGACCGTCGGCGTCGACCAGGTCGCCGGCGCCGAGGCCGGCACCCGCCACCTCGTCGAGCTCGGCCACAGCGACATCGTCCACCTCGCCGGGCCCCAGGAGTGGACCGAGGGCCGCGCCCGCCTCCAGGGCTGGCGCAACGCGATGTACGCCGCCGGCCTGCGGCCCTCCGAGCACGTGACCGGCGACTGGTCGGCCGCCAGCGGCTTCGAGCTGGGTCGCCGCATCGCCGAGCGCGAGGACGTGACCGCCGTCTTCGCCGCCAACGACCAGATGGCGCTCGGCCTGCTGCGCGCGCTGAGCGAGGCCGGCCGCGGGGTGCCCGGCGGCGAGCGCGGCGTGAGCGTCGTCGGGTTCGACGACATCCCCGAGGCGGCCTACCTGATCCCGCCGCTGACGACCGTCCGCCAGGACTTCGAGGCCGTCGGGCGCCGCGCGATCGAGATCCTGCGCGCCGCCCTCGCCGGCACCCCCGAGCCCGCCCGGCTCGTCGAGCCCGAGCTGGTGGTGCGCGCCAGCACCGCCCCGCCCGTCGAGAGGAACCCCTGAGCCATGACCGACCAGCGACCGGCCGAGGACGAGCACTACGTCGTCGGCGTCGACTACGGCACCCTGTCCGGGCGCGCCGTGGTGGTCCGCGTGTCCGACGGCGCCGAGCTCGGCGCGGCGGTCCACCCCTACCCCCACGCCGTCATCGAGCGGGCGCTGCCTGCCGACCTGGCCGGCGAGGAGCGCCCCCTGCCCCCGGAGTGGGCGCTGCAGGTCCCCGAGGACTACCGCGAGGTGCTGCGCGTCGCGGTGCCCGGGGCGCTCGCGGCGGCCGGCGTCGACCCGGCCCGCGTCATCGGGATCGCCACCGACTTCACCGCCTGCACGATGGTGCCGACGCTGGCCGACGGCACGCCCCTCAACGAGGTCGACGGTCTCGCCGACCGCCCGCACGCCTACGTGAAGCTGTGGAAGCACCACGCCGCGCAGCCGCACGCCGACCGGATCAACGACCTCGCCCGCGTCCGCGGTGAGGCCTGGCTGCCGCGCTACGGCGGGCTCATCTCCTCGGAGTGGGAGTTCGCCAAGGGGCTGCAGCTGTTCGAGGAGGACCACGAGCTCTACGAGCGGATGGAGCACTGGGTCGAGGCGGCCGACTGGATCGTGTGGCAGCTGTGCGGGACCTACGTCCGCAATGCCTGCACGGCCGGCTACAAGGGCCAGCTCCAGGTGCTCGACGGCGGGGAGGCGACCTACCCGTCGCCGGAGTTCCTCACCGCGCTCTCGCCCGGCTTCGGCGACTTCGTCACCGACAAGCTCGAGCACCGCATCGGCGCGCTCGGGGCCCGTGCCGGCACGCTGACCGCACAGGCCGCCGCGTGGACCGGGCTGCCCGAGGGCATCGCGGTCGCGGTCGGCAACGTCGACGCCCACGTCACCGCGCCCGCCGCGCAGGCGGTCGGCTCGGGACAGATGGTGGCCATCATGGGCACCTCGACCTGCCACGTGATGAACGCCGAGGTGCTCCGCGAGGTGCCCGGCATGTGCGGCGTGGTCGACGGCGGCATCGTCGACGGGCTCTGGGGCTACGAGGCCGGGCAGAGCGGCGTCGGCGACATCTTCGGCTGGTTCGTCGAGCACGGCGTGCCGGCCTACGTCCGCGACGCCGCCGCCGAGGCGGGGGAGTCGGTGCACGAGCACCTGACCCGGCTGGCCGCGCAGCAGGAGGTCGGCGAGCACGGCCTGGTAGCGCTCGACTGGCACTCCGGCAACCGGTCGGTGCTCGTCGACCACGAGCTGTCGGGGCTGGTCGTCGGCCAGACCCTCGCCACCCGGCCCGAGGACGTCTACCGCGCGCTGCTGGAGGCGACCGCCTTCGGCACCCGCGTGATCGTGGAGACCTTCCGCGACAGCGGCGTCCCGGTCGAGGAGTTCATCGTGGCCGGCGGTCTCGCGAAGAACGCGCTCCTGATGCAGGTCTACGCCGACGTCACGCGGCTGCCGCTGTCCATCATCGACTCCGAGCAGGGCCCGGCCCTCGGCTCGGCGATCCACGCGGCCGTCGCCGCCGGCGCCTACGACGACGTGCCCGCCGCCGCCAAGCAGATGGGCAAGGTGCGGCGCCACGTCTACCTGCCCGACGAGGACCGCGCGACGGCGTACGACGCGCTCTTCGAGCACTACGTCGCGCTGCACGACCACTTCGGCCGCGCCACCTCGACGATGCGGCGGCTCAAGGCGATCCGTCGCGACGCCGTCGCCCGCCGCTCCCGCACCGCCCGCACAGAAGGAAGCCCCTCATGAGCATGACCTCCGCACCCGTTCCCGAGGTCTGGTTCCTCACCGGCAGCCAGGGGCTCTACGGCCCCGAGACGCTCGACCAGGTGGCGGCCCAGTCGCAGGCGATCGCCGCGCGGCTAGCCGACGTCGGTGACCTCCCCGTCGAGGTGGTGTGGAAGCCGGTGCTGCTCGACGCGGCCTCGATCCACCGCCAGATGCTCGACGCGAACTCCGACCCCGCGTGCGTCGGGGTGGTCGCCTGGATGCACACGTTCTCACCGGCGAAGATGTGGATCGCGGGCCTCGACGCGCTGCGCAAGCCGCTGCTGCACCTGCACACGCAGGCGGGCATGGAGCTGCCGTGGTCGACCATCGACATGGACTTCATGAACCTCAACCAGGCCGCGCACGGCGACCGGGAGTTCGGCTACATCCAGTCCCGGCTCGGGGTCGCCCGCAAGACCGTCGCCGGTCACGTCGAGTCGCCCGCCGTGGCGCAGCGCGTCGCGCTCTGGGCGCGCGCCGCGCTCGGCCGCCACGAGCTCTCGCACCTCAGGCTGGCGCGCTTCGGCGACAACATGCGCGACGTCGCGGTCACCGAGGGCGACAAGGTCGAGGCCCAGCTGCGGTTCGGCGTCTCGGTCAACACCTACGGCGTCAACGACCTCGTCGCCGTCGTGGACCAAGTGGCCGACGCCGACGTCGACAAGCTCGTGCAGGAGTACGCCGACACCTACGCCGTCGCTCCCGAGCTGCTGCCCGGCGCGGAGCGGGAGGACTCGCTGCGCGTGGGCGCGCGGATCGAGCTCGGGCTGCGGGCCTTCCTCACCGCGGGCGGGTTCGGGGCGTTCACCACGAACTTCGAGGACCTCGGCGGGCTGCGCCAGCTGCCGGGCCTCGCGGTCCAGCGGCTGATGGCCGACGGCTACGGCTTCGGCGGCGAGGGGGACTGGAAGACCTCGGTGCTGCTGCGGGCGGCCAAGACGATGGCCGTCGGGCTGCCGGGCGGAACGTCGTTCATGGAGGACTACACCTACCACCTGGTCCCGGGGGAGGAGAAGATCCTCGGCGCCCACATGCTCGAGGTCTGCCCGACCATCACCACGCAGCGGCCCTCGCTCGAGGTGCACCCGCTGTCGATCGGCGGCCGGGAGGACCCGGTGCGGCTGCGCTTCACCGCCGACCCCGGTCCGGCCGTGGTCGCCGGGCTGTCCGACCTCGGCGACCGGTTCCGGCTGACCGTCAACGAGATCGACGTCGTGGAGCCCGACGCCGACCTGCCGCTGCTGCCGGTCGCGTGCGCGGTCTGGCAGCCCCACCCGTCGCTCTCGACGTCGGCGGAGGCGTGGCTGATGGCCGGAGCGCCGCACCACACCGTGCTGTCGAAGGCGATCGGCACCGAGGTGCTGGAGGACTTCGCCGAGATGACCGGCACCGAGCTCGTCGTCATCGACGCCGACACGACCCCGCGCGCGTTCCGGCGCGAGCTGCGGTGGAACGCGGCGTACCACCGGCTCGCGGAGCGTCTGTGATGGCCCGCCCCGCCGGACGGTCCGGCCTGGTGGACCCCGACCTCGCCCGCGAGGTGCTCCGGGCCAACCTCGTCATCCCGCGCGAGGGCCTGGCCACCCTGACCTGGGGCAACGTCAGCGGCCTGGACCGCGCGCGCGGCATCTACCTCATCAAGCCCTCCGGCGTGCCCTACGACGAGCTCGCCGTCGAGCACCTGGTGCCGGTCGAGGTCGAGACCGGGCGCGTGCTCGCCGGTGACCTCCGACCCTCGACCGACAGCGAGACCCACCGGCTGCTCTACCTCTCCGACCCCGGGCTCGGTGGGGTCGCGCACACCCACTCGACCTACGCCGTGTCGTTCGCGCAGGCGGGGCGTGCGGTCCCGATGCTCGGCACCACCCACGCCGACACGTTCAACGGTCCCGTGCCCCTGACCCGCGAGCTCACGGCCGCGGAGTGCGCCACCGACTACGAGCTCAACACCGGCCGGGTGCTGGTCGAGGCGATGCGAGCGGGACGCGGTCCGCTCGACGTGCCGGGCGCGCTCGTGGCCGGGCACGGCCCGTTCACCTGGGGCACCGACGCCGGCACGGCCGTCGAGCACTCCGTGGTGCTGGAGGCGGTCGCGGAGATGGCGCTGCACACGCTCGCGCTCAACCCCGCCGCTGCGTCGCCCGACCACCTCTTCGAGCGCCACTTCACCCGCAAGCACGGGCCGGGCGCGTACTACGGCAACCCGGACCGAGAGGTGGCTGGTGCCGGTGCCTAGGCTCGACGGCATGGAGACGCGACCCTTCCCCCGCACCCCGTTCACCGCCTCCGTGGTGGGCCTCGGCACGTGGCAGCTCGGCGCCGACTGGGGCGACGTCAGCGAGGACGACGCGCGCGCCGTCCTCGAGGCCTCGCTCGAGGCGGGCGTCACGTTCTACGACACCGCCGACGTCTACGGCGACGGCCGCAGCGAGACGGTCGTCGGCCGCTTCCTCGCAGACCACCCCGACGCCGGGATCACCGTCGCCACCAAGATGGGGCGACGAGCCGACCAGGTCCCCGAGAACTACGTCGAGGCCCACTTCCGCGACTGGCTCGACCGCTCGCGCCGCAACCTCGGCGTGGACACGATCGACCTGGTCCAGCTGCACTGCCCGCCGAGCGAGGTGATCGACGACGACGCGACCTACGACGTCCTCGACCGGCTCGTCGACGAGGGCGTCATCGCCTCCTACGGCGTGAGCGTGGAGACCTGCGCCCAGGCGCTGAGCGCGATCACCCGGCCCCACCTCGCGAGCGTCCAGATCATCCTCAACGCCTTCCGGACGAAGCCGCTCGACGAGGTGCTGCCCGCAGCCGAGGCCGCCGGGGTGGGCATCATCGCCCGCGTCCCGCTCGCCTCGGGCCTGCTGTCGGGCAAGTACGACCTCGACACGACCTTCGCGGCCGACGACCACCGCACCTACAACCGCGACGGCTCGGCCTTCGACGTCGGCGAGACGTTCTCGGGGGTGGACTACGCGACCGGCGTGGAGGCGGCCCGGGAGTTCTCCGCGCTCGTCGCCTCCGAGCTCGGCCCGGACGTGACGCCGGCCCAGGCGGCGATCGCGTGGATCTGGCAGCAGCCGGGCGTCACGACGGTCATCCCCGGCGCGCGCAACACCGACCAGGCCACCACCAACGCCGCGGCCGGCGCGGTGGGCACGCTCCCGCAGTCGTTCCTCGACGGGGTGCGCGACCTCTACGACCGCCGGATCCGCGCGCAGGTCCACGGTCGCTGGTAGTCGCCTACGGTGACCCCATGGACCTCCAGCGCCTCGTCGTCGCCGCCGAGGGCGCCTGGGAGGGACGGCCGGGTCGGCGTGGGCGACCGCCCGCGCACTTCCGGATCGAGACCTACCTCGCGCACGGCGGGCCCCAGGGCACCGTCGTGCGCGGGCGGGTGCTCGACAACCCGCTGGAGCGCGAGGCCGAGGAGGACGAGGGCGCACGGGCGGCCGCGCGCCGCACGCTCGGCACGTTCCTGACCAACGAGCTGCCCGACGTCCCGCTGCGGGTCACGGTCGCCGGGACCACCGTGGAGACGCGGACCGACCGCGACGGCTACTTCGTGGTGCGGGTCCCGACCGACCCGGCAGCGCTGGTGAGCCCGTGGACCGACGGCACGATCGAGCTCGCCGAGGCCTACCGCGGGATCGAGCCGCCGCGCAGCGCGCCCGTGCGGGTGCGCGTGCCCGACGCGTCCGCGCGGTTCGGCGTCGTCACCGACATCGACGACACGATCCTCGTGACCGGCGTGCAGCGGGTGCGGCAGATGCTCGTGCAGACCTTCACCGGCTCCGCGCTGACCCGGATGCCGTTCCCCGGCGCCGTCGCGCTCTACCGCGACCTCGCCGCCGGGGTGAACCCGGTCTTCTACGTCTCCTCCAGCCCGTGGAACCTCCACTCGTTCCTGCTGGGGTTCCTGCGCCACCGCGGCTTCCCGCTCGGGCCGGTCCTGCTGCGCGACCTGCTCGGCACCCGCGCCGGGCGCGAGCAGAAGCACCAGCGGATCCGCGAGGTGCTCGCGATGCACCCCGACCTGTCGTTCGTGCTGCTCGGCGACTCCGGCGAGAACGACCCCCGCGTGTACGCCGACATCGTGCGCGAGCACCCCGGCCGGATCCTCGCCGTCTACATCCGCGAGGTGCGCCTCGACCCCGGCGACGGCCGGGTCGAGCAGGTGTCGGACGCCTGGGACCACGACGTCCCGTTCGTGCTCGCCGCCGACTCCGACGCGATGCGCGCCCACGCGGCGGGGCTCGGTCTGCTCTGACCCGTCGGCCCGGCTACCGTTCGCCGGTGAGCACCACCATCCTCGTCGAGCACCCGTGGCTCACGACCGTGGCTCTCGCGGCGCTGGTGGTCCTCGGTCCCGTGGTCGGCCACCTGCTCGTCGCTCGTCCCCGCCTCAGCGGGTGGCTGGGCGTGGCAGCGCTCCTGCCCATCGCCGTGCTGACGCTGGCGCCGACGAGCCGGTCGCTCGCGGTCGGGTGCGCCATCGAGTGGAGCCTCCCGACGCTCGGCGCCGTCGAGCTGATGGCCAACGTGGTGCTCTTCGTGCCCGCGGTCCTCCTCCTCGCGGTGGCGACCGGGCGTCCCGTGCTCGTGCTCCTTGCCGCGAGCCTGGCCTCAGGGCTGGTCGAGCTGGTCCAGGCGCTCGTCCCCGCGCTCGGTCGCTCGTGCTCGACGAACGACTGGCTCTCCAACACGCTCGGCGCGGCGCTGGGGGCTGCCCTCGCAACCCTCGCCCTCGCGGTCGCCCGGAGGTCGGCCCGGGACCCGCTGGGGGGTCGGAGATGACCAGGTCGTGTCGGTGCGCAGTCCGTACGTCGTCACCGGTGGGACGTGCTGCTCAGGGCCGATCGGCGGTTCCGGGAAGGACGCTGCGCGCGGCATCCACCGCCCTGGCCAGCAGCGGGCGCTCGTCGCTGTCGCCTCCGTCGGCCCACTTCGGGTCCTGGGGGAGCGGACCCATCGGGTCGGCCTCCTCGGGCGGGGCAGTCCGCTCGGCCAACGCGCGCGCGAACGCCTCCTCGATGCCGACCGTCTCGTGGCCCTCGGGCAGCAAGGCGGCCACGAAGGCGTCGTCGGCGGCCACCATGTCGTGGTGCAGGCTCTCCACGAGGGCCTCGACGGTGGGGCGGGGGACGTCGGTCAGCCCGGCGACGAGGGTGCCGACCAGGGCGGTGGGCAGCAGCGGCACCTGGACCTGGGGGCGTTCGAGTCCCGCGTGGGCGGTGAAGGCGTCGAGCAGCGCCCCGTAGCGCATCCGGTCGGGTCCACCGATGTCGAAGTGACGCGAAGGACCCTCGTAGTCGAGCGCGCCGACCAGCGCCTCCAACGCGTCGACCACCGCGATGGGTTGCACCTCCGAGTCCATCCACGTCGGGATGGTGTGGACGGGGAGTCGCTCGCTGACCTGGCGGGCGATCTCGAACGACGTGGAGCCACTGCCGATCAGCACGGCCGCGCGCAGGGCGACCACCGTGGCCGGGGTGTCGGTGAGGATGCGCTCGACGTCGCGGCGCGAGGTGATGTGCTCGGACAGCTCCGCGTCGGGGACGTCGGGGACCATGCCCGAGAGGTAGACGACGCGGTCGATGCCGTGCGCGCGGATCGCGTCCGCGAAGTGCGTGGCTGCCCGGCGGTCGGTCTCGGCGAAGTCCTCCCCGCCCATGCCGTGGATCAGGTACACGATGGCGTCCACCCCGGCGCACGCGGCATGCACGTCGTCGGCGTCGAGGGCGTCCATCACGACGGTCTCGGTGCGGTCCGACCACCACGGCTGCTCGCGATCGGGGCTGCTCGTCGTCGTCCGGACCCGGTGGCCGCGATCCAGCAGCGTCGGCACCAGCCGGCTGCCGACGTACCCGGTGGAGCCGGTCACCAGCACAAGAGTCATGAGGTCATCCTGCCCGCAGCACCCACAGGGCCCGGGCGAACGTCACCGTCGGCTCGACTCGACGCTCTCCGTGGGACGGGCGGTACCCGACGTCCAGCGGAACTGGTCGAGGAGGTCTCGCAGCAGGGGCACCTGCTCGACGACGAGCAGGGCGCCGACTCCCAGCGCGGTCCCGACGACGTTGAAGGCGAGGTCGTTCAGGTCGGCGATGTGCCCACCGCCCAACGTGCGCGCCGTGACGTACTGCGTCAGCTCGATGCCCAGGCTCACCGCAGCTCCCGCGGCCAGCACCCGCGTCCACCTCGAGGCCGGCGAGGCCAGCGCGATCAGGATCCCGAGCGGGACGAAGACACCGACGTTCATGACCGCGTCCGCGACCTCGTACCCCACCAGCGGTGTGAGGTTCACCTGCTCGTCCCACGCGGCGCCGCTCGCCGGCTTGTCGAGGAAGAGCGGGAAGACCGTGTTGGCCACCACCCCTGCGGCGTACACGCTCAACGCGACCGCCACGGCGCCCCGCGCCGCCGACAGCAGCCGGCGGTCGCGCAGGCGCCACAGCAACAGGGCCAGGACGACGGCGGCGAGCGGGACGACGACCGGCAGGACCGGGACTCGGGCGAACAACGGGGACTGCTCCGCATCTTCTCGACAGCGTTGGACAGGCGGGACGCACCCGCGTCGGCCACCGGGAACACGATGGTCCCGCACCACGCCGGGCGCCTCCGCCTCAGGTACCGCTCCGCACGTCCTCAGGATGAGACGAACCGCAGGTGTGCGCGGCGTCTGGGATCCGCTCCTCGGCAGGTACGCACACGCACCGCGGCGGACCCAGACGCTCGTCATGGCGCTGGCAGAGCTGCCGGCGTGCGCACGTGCGGCGGTCCTGGCCTGTCCGGCAGCCGGGGCGGGGCAACATCCGCCGCACCTGCGTGCTCACCGGCTTTTTCCTCGACGCGCACGACCCATCGGCCGGGGCGCCGGGTTGCTGACCCGTTCGGCTACTCCCAGGCGGAGGAGCCCGCGCTGGTGCAGGCCTGACGAAGCGCGTCGAAGGCCTGGTCCATCGCCTGCTGGAGCTCCGGCCTCGGTCTGTCCCGGCCGTCCAGCGCGATCGCGTCGGCTGCCTCGGCCATCGGGCGGAGCACCTCTGCGGCACTCGGCTCCGCGACGTCCATCATCCCGTGCAGCTCGGACGCGAGGCTGCGGTTCTGGTCGACGGCGGTCAGGGAGCCCGAGCGGAAGGCGTCCTGCGCGTGGTCGCACAGCTGGACGACGTTGGCCGCGACGGCGGTCGCAGTGGGAGCCGGCGAGGTGCTCGCCGAGGTCGTCCCGGACGACGGAGCCGGGTCACCAGGAACGTCGTCCTGACCGCAACCAGCCAGGGCCAGCACGATCAGGGCGACGCCGAGGACGACCGAGGGGAACCGCAGCCTGGTGCTCACGGTGGCGACCCTAGGGCACCAGACGCCGCTCCGCTCAGGTCCAGTAGAGCTCGACGCCGTCGGTGATGGCGTCGGTCATGGCGGCGCCTTGTCCGGGGGTCAGCCTGGTGGTGCCGCGGTGGTCGACGAGGAGGGTCTGGCCGTGGGCGGTGGTCACACGTGCAGATGCGACAGGTCGGCATCCGGGCCCGCGGGCGGGGTACCGGGACGCATGGACACCCAGAGCCAGTTCGAGACGATCCACGACGGCGACCTCGGCGCCCCGGTCCTCGACGTCGTGCAGGAGGCGGTGGACGCCGCCTCGATCACCTACGCCCGGACGCCCGGGACCGACGTGGAGCAGACCCTGCGTGCCGAGCTCAGGAGCCGCGGCGTCCGGGCGCGATCGGAGGCCACGGTGCACGCGCTCGCCGACCGGATCCGCGCCGGTGGCGAGGTCAGCGTCGGGCACCACGACGGCTCGGTCGGCCTTCGCGACCCCGACACCACCGTGGCGGCGGCCGACCTGCCGCCCGGTGCGGTGCGCCGCGTCGGGTCGTGGGCGGTCGGCAACCGCGACGGCGAGCTGTTCGCGGTCTCGCGGAGGTGCCGGCACCAGCTGGCGGACCTGTCCGAGGGCACGATCGACGCCGACGGCTGCCTGGTCTGCCCGTGGCACCAGGCGCGCTACGACGTCACCAACGGCGAGATGGTCACCGGCCCGCGGGGCTTCTTCGGCTACCACGGACCGACCCCCGGGTACACCGAGCTCGTCCGCGGCTACGCGCGCGTCCTCCGCCTCCGGGTGGCCGACGTCGTGCGCCGTGGGGCCGACCTCGTCGTCGTGCGCCGCGGCTGAGGCGGGGCGTCAGGTCCCGCAGAAGGTGCGGTAGCGGCCGAAGGAGTCCGGTGCGGGCTCGGCGTACCGCTCCTGCCCGGGCCGCGACTCGAACGGCGAGGTGACCGCCTCCAGGAGCCGCTCGAACGGACCCAGGTCACCTGCCGTGGCCGCGTCGAGCGCCTCCTCGACGAGGTGGTTGCGAGGCACGTGGACGGGGTTGACCGCGTCCATCGCGGACGGGTCGGGCGACAGCGCGAGCCACCGCGTCGTCCAGGCGTCGATGCCGGCGAGGTCGAGGAACAGGCCCCGGGACGGCTCGGCGTCCCCGCGTGCCGCGTGGGCGAGGTGGCGGAAGAACGACGTGTGGTCCACGTGGTCGGCGGCCATCAGCGCCACGAGTTCGGTGGTCAGCGACGTCGCCGTGGCGTCGTCGACGTCGGCGGGCAGACCGAGCTTGGCCCGCATCCCGCGCGACCAGGCCGCGGAGTAGAGGTCGGGGAAGGCGTTGATCGAGCGGGTCGCCACGGCGACCGCCTCCTCCTCGCTGTCGGCGAGCAGGGGCAGCAGCGCCTCGGCCAGGCGCGCCAGGTTCCACTGGAGCACGAGCGGCTGGTTGCCGTAGGCGTAGCGGCCGTCGGTGTCGATGCTGCTGTAGACGGTGGCCGGGTCGAACGCCTCCATGAACGCGCACGGGCCGTAGTCGATCGTCTCGCCCGAGATGGTCGTGTTGTCGGTGTTCATCACCCCGTGCACGAAGCCGACGAGCATCCACTGCGCGACCAGCGAGGCCTGCGCCGCGACGACCGCGTCGAGCAGCGCGAGGTGCGGGTGCTCCGCGGAGGCGGCGTCGGGGTGGTGGCGCTCGATCGCGTGGTCGGCGAGCCGGCGCAGCAGGTCGAGGTCGCCGGTGGACCGGGCGTACTGGAAGGTGCCGACGCGCAGGTGGCTGCTCGCCACCCGGGCCAGCACCGCCCCGGGCAGGACGGTCTCGCGCTGGACCGCGCGGCCGGTGGCCACGACGCCGAGCGCGCGTGTGGTCGGGATGCCGAGGGCGTGCGTCGACGCGCTGACCACGTGCTCGCGCAGCATCGGCCCGACCGCCGCCCAGCCGTCACCGCCGCGGGAGAACGGCGTACGGCCGGACCCCTTGAGGTGCAGGTCGCGCACCCGGCCGTCCCGGTCGGCGAGCTCGCCGAGCAGCAGGGCGCGCCCGTCGCCGAGGCGAGGGCTGTAGCCGCCGAACTGGTGGCCGGCGTAGGCCTGCGCGCACGGCTCGGCTCCCTCGGGGAGGGCGGTGCCGGTCAGCAGCCCGATGCCGTCAGGGGTGCGCAGCCAGTCGGGGTCGAGGCCCAGCGACTCGGCCAGCGCCTCGTCGAGCGAGAGCAGGTGCGGCTCGGGCGTCTCCGCGGCCTGCCACGGCACCGCCAGCTCCGGCAGCTCGCGCGCGAAGCGGTGACCGAGCACGGGCAGGGTGGGCGTCGCGGCGCGGGAGTGGCTCACCCCTTCGACGATACGCCGGGGGAACAGGCCGTGGCGCTCGCGCAGGCACCGTCGTAGGGTCGGCCCATGGCCGACGACGTGGACCCGGGCGAGGTCGCCGGGACGGACATCTTCGACAGGGCGGACGGGCCGCAGCTGGTGTGCCGCGTGTGCGGCTCCCTGGTCTCCGCGCAGGACGACTACCGCCTCGCGCACGTCGACTGGCACGAGGCGTCCAACGGGGCGTGAGCCCGTCCTCAGGCGCCCTGGCCGAGCGGCTCGATCCTCCCGGCCCTGACCAGCTCCTCCAGGGCCACGCGGCACCCGGACTGCCACTGCCCCGAGCCGTCGTCGAACGACACCACCGCTTCGCCGTCGCAGCGCGTCGTCGACTCCTCGTGGTGGGAGCAGCGTCCGTCGGCGCCGGGCGATCCCGGTGCGTGCAGCGCGGGGTCGAAGACCTGGGACGGTGACGGGTGGGCTGCCATCACCACACCCTCCCACCCGCCGGGCCCGGTCTCCAGCGCCCGAGGGGTGGTGCCTTCACCACCGGGGGAGGGCCCGCTCGCTAGTGTGAGCGTTCACATGCTCGTCGCGACCGACCCGGAGGCTGACGCGTGACCCCTGAGGACCAGGTCCTGACCATCGGCCGCGCCCCCGGCCCCGTCGTGGAGGTGCTGACGCTCGGGGCGACGGTGCACCGCCTGGTCGTCGAGTGCGGCGACGGCGAGCGGCGCAACGTCGTCCTCGGGCACCCCGACCTCGCCGAGCGACGGGCCAGCGACGCCTACCTCGGCGGCACGATCGGCAGGTACGCCAACCGCATCGCGGCCGGCCGGTTCACCCTCGACGGCCGCGAGGTGCAGGTGGGCACCCACGACCGCGGCAACAGCCTGCACGGCGGCCCGGACGGCTTCGACGCGCGCGTGTGGGACGTCGTGTCGCACACCCCCGACGAGGTGGTGCTGTCGCTGGTCAGCCCCGACGGCGACCAGGGGTTCCCGGGCGAGGTCACCGCCACCGTGCGTTACCGCGCGGGCGCCGAGGTGGTGAGCGTGGAGATGGAGGCGACGACCGACGCCCCCACCGTCGTCAACCTCACCAACCACACCTACTTCCAGCTCGACGGTGAGGGTGCCGGGACGGTCGACGACCACCTGCTGACCGTCGAGGCCGATGCGTACACACCCGTCGACGCCACCGGCATCCCGCTGGGCGACCACGCACCCGTCGACGGCACCCCGTTCGACCTCCGCATCCCGACGCGCATCGGCGGCGCCGTGCGTAGCGACCACCCGCAGGTCGTCGGGTCACGCGGCATCGACCACGACTTCGTCGTGCGGGGCAGCGGCCTGCGGCCCGCGGCCGTGCTCGCCTCGCCTCGCACCCGCACGTGCGTCGAGCTGTGGACCGACCAGCCGGGCGTGCAGGTCTACACCGGCAACTTCCTCGACGGCTCGCGCCTCGGCACCAGCGGCGGGAGGTACCGCCAGGGTGACGGGGTCGCGCTCGAGCCGCAGCTCCATCCCGACTCGCCGAACCGGCCGGGGTGGCCGTCGGCGGTGCTCCGCCCCGGGGAGACCTACCGGGCCCGGATGGAGTGGCGCTTCGGCACCAGCCCGGCCGAGCCGGGGGAGGAGGCGTGAGCGGCGTGCGCACCAACTGGGCCGGCAACATCGCCTACAGCACCGGCGACGTGCGGGTCCCGGCCTCGCTGGAGGAGCTGCAGGAGGTCGTCGCGGGCGCGACGCGGGTGCGGGCCGCCGGGTCCGGCCACTCCTTCAACGACCTCGTCGACACCGACGGCACCCTCGTGTCCACGCGTGGCCTGCCGCGTGAGGTGGAGGTCGACGCCGAGGCGCGCGAGGCGGTGGTCGGCGCGGGGATGACCTACGCCGAGGTCGGCCCGCTCCTGCACGCGCAGGGCTGGGCGCTGCCCAACACCGGCTCGCTGCCGCACATCAGCGTCGGCGGGGCGACGGCCACCGGCACCCACGGGTCGGGCGTCGGCAACGGCTGCCTGGCCACGTCGGTCAGCGGCGTGGAGCTCGTCATGGCCGACGGCGAGGTGCTGCGGCTGCGCGCGGGCGACGACGACCTCCGCGGTGCCGCGCTGGCCCTCGGGAGCCTCGGCGTGGTGTCCCGGGTCTGGCTGCGGCTCGAGCCGACCTACGACGTCGCGCAGGACGTGCTGCTCGACGTCCCCACGAGCGTGGTCGCCGAGGACGGGGTGGCGCTGATGTCGTCGGCCCACAGCATCAGCCTGTTCACCACCTTCGGCACGCCCGGCCGGCTCGACTCGGTCTGGCGCAAGGCGCGGGTCGACCGGCCCGCGACCGGCACCTGGGGCGGCCGGGTGGCGACGGTGCCGGTGCACCCGATCCCGCGGCTGCCCGCCGACGCCGCCACGCCGCAGCTCGGCGTGCCGGGCCCGTGGCACGAGCGGCTGCCCCACTTCCGCGCCGACCACGTGCCCAGCGTCGGCGACGAGCTGCAGAGCGAGATGTTCGTCGCGCTGGAGGACCTGTCGCGGGCCTGGCCCGCGGTGGAGGCGGTGGCTCCGCGGCTGGCCGGGGCGCTCCAGGTCATGGAGGTCCGCACGATCGCGGCCGACGACCTGTGGCTGAGCCCGTTCCGCGACCGCGCGTCCGTGGCCTTCCACGTGACCTGGGTGAGCGACCTCGACGTCGTACGCCCCGCGCTGGCGGCCCTGGAGGCCGCGCTGGCCCCGTTCGACCCCCGCCCGCACTGGGCCAAGGTGTCCTCGGGCCCGGACCGGGAGCGGTTCGTCGAGGCGAGTCCGGGGGTCCGCGACTTCCGCGCGCTGGCCGACCGGCTCGACCCCGACCGGTGCTTCGTGAACCCGTTCGTCGAGCGGCTCGGGGTGCGCTGAGGTCAGCCGGCCAGGCGGTTCAGGACCGTCGTCATGTCGTCCTCGGTGTCGTTGCCGACCTTCTCGAACACGACCTTCATGACCGGGTCGGCGAGCTTGGCCGCGCCCTTCATCTCGATGTGCGCCTCGTAGGTCACCCGGCTGCCCGCGCCGTCGGGGTTCGGGACGACGGTGATGGTGTCGGTGGAGGTCGCCGTGTCGTTGCGGCCGACCAGCACGATGGTGTCGGCGCTCAGCTGCTCGAGCGTGTAGGTCAGCTCGGTGCTCACCCCCCCGATCTTCGAGGTGTTGTGCCAGGTCGACCCGACGACGACCGGGCCGGAGTCGTTGCGGGTGCACGACACCGTGCCGGGGTCCCACTCCTCGGCGTTCGAGAAGTCCTTGAGGTAGTCGAGGACGACGGCAGGGTCGGGGCGGACGTCGAAGGTGCGGCTCACGGTGGTCATGCGCTCGACAGTAGCCTCGGGCCCATGGCACCCCGCACCGCGACGAACGCCGATGTCGGCCTCGACGAGCTCCTCGAATTCGTGCGCCCGCGCCACCACATGGTGCTGATGACGCGCCGGAAGGACGGCTCCCCGCAGGCGTCGCCGGTCAGCGGCGGCGTCGACGACAGCGGCCGCATCGTGATCGCCACCTACCCGCAGCGCGCGAAGACCAGGAACGCGCGCACGCGGCCCGACGTCTCGGTGCTCGTGCTCTCCGACGACTGGGACGACGCCTGGGTGCAGGTCGACGGGACGTGCGAGGTGCTGGACGCCGTCGACGGCGACGAGGCGCTCGACGCCTTCGTCGAGTACTTCCGGAACATCGCCGGCGAGCACTCGGACTGGGAGGAGTACCGCGCCGCCATGGTGAAGCAGGGCAAGTCGCTGCTGCGGGTCACGCCCACCCGCTGGAGCACGGTGTCGACCGGTGGCTTCCCGCCCGAGCTCGCCTGACCGCGTGACGACGTCTCCCCGCCGGCTGGTCCAGCTGGTCGTCGGGTGCGTGGTGCTTGGCGTCGGCGTCTCGATGCTGCTCACCGCCGACCTCGGCTCCGACGGCTACTCCACCCTCGTCAACGGCATCGCGCTGAGCACCGGCACCGGCTTCCTGCTGTGCAACACCCTCGTCAGCCTCGCCTTCCTCGCGCTGGCCGCGACCCGGCGGGTCCTGCCCGGCGTCGGCACGGTCGTGCAGGTGGTCGTCGTCGGCGTCACCGTCGACCTGCTGCTCCGGGTGCTGGAGCCGCCGGACGGACTGGCGTGGCGCGCCGTGCTCCTGGTGGCGGCGTTCCCCGTGCTGGCGGCCGGCATCGCGGCCTATCTCGGGAGCCACACCGGCGCCGGACCGGCCGAGGCCGCCGCGCTCGCGTGGGACCCGCCGCTGCCCTTCCGCTGGAGCTACAGCGCCGTGCAGGGCGGGGGCGCGCTCGTGGGGTGGCTGCTCGGGGCCACCGTCGGCGTCGGGACGATCGCGGTGATCGTCGCGCTCGGGCCGTGCGTCGACCTCGCCAGCAGGGCGCTGCGGGTCGACGTGCACCAGGGCTAGGCGGTCGCGACCGCCGGCGCCGTCTCGTCGCCCACCAGCGCCTCGACCGCGACCATCAGCGCCGTGAGGTTGAACGGCTTGCGCAGGAAGTGGGGCTGGATGTCCGCGACCTCGGCGTCCGTGCCCATCTGGTGGTCGCCCGACATCAGCAGCGCCTTGGTGCGGGGGGTGCGCTGGCGCAGCGCGTGCAGCACCTCGGCCCCCGTGGCGTGCGGCATGTGCTGGTCGACCACGAGCAGGTCGAAGTGCTCCGCTGTCAGGAAGGCGATCGCCTCCGCGCCGTCGCGAGCCGTGCTCACGTCGTGCCCGGCACGCGCGAGGACGAAGCTCACGAACTCGCGGATGTCGTCGTCGTCGTCGGTGACGAGGATGCGCGTCATGCCGCCATTGTGGGTGCCCGCGGGCGCGCGTGGTGCTGGGGAGCGTATGCGTCTGCTCAAGAACTGCCGCAGAACCAAGGCACTGCCCGCGGGAGACGAAGGTCTCCCATGGGCACGGAACAGGCTTCCCGAGGCGCCGGTTGGGCCGGAGGTACACCCCGCACACCCCGGCACCACAGAGGAGCACCACCATGCGCAGCGTCGGACACGACACCTTCGGAGCACCCGAGCAGGTCCTCACCACCCGTGAGGTCCCCACCCCGGAGGCGGGCGCCGGGCAGGTGCTGGTGCGCACGATCCTCTCCCCGATCCACAACCACGACCTGGTGACGGTGACCGGCAGCTACGGTGTGCGCCCGTCCCTCCCGGCCGTGGGGGGCACCGAGGCCGTCGGCGTCGTCGAGGCCGTCGGAGAGGGCGTCGACGAGGCCCTCCTGGGCCGGCGCGTGTCCGTCGCCGGCACGCCCGGCACCTGGGCCGAGCACTTCGTCGCCGACGCGGCCGCGCTGGTGCCGGTGCCCGACGCGATGTCCGACGAGGCGGCCGCCCAGCTGATCGCCATGCCGTTCAGCGCGATCAGCCTGGTGGAGTTCCTCGACGTCGAGCCCGGTGACTGGATCGTGCAGACCGCCGCCAACGGAGCGGTGGGCAAGGTCGTCGCGGTGCTCGCCGAGGCCCGCGGCCTCCACCTGGTCAACCTCGTGCGCCGCAGCGAGGCGGTCGCCGAGCTCGCCGCGCTCGGCCTCGACAACGTCGTCGCCACCGACACCGAGGACTGGGTGGAGCAGGCCCGGGCGCTCATCGGCGAGGGCGGCGCACGCGCCGCGATCGACTCGGTGGGCGGCGACGTCGCGGGCGGGCTCGCCGAGCTGCTCGGCGAGGAGGGCCTGCTGGTCACCTTCGGTGCCGCGAGCAACCAGCCCCTCGTGCTCAGCAGCGGACCGGTCATCTTCAAGCACCTCACCGTCAAGGGCTTCTGGGGCGCCAGGGTCAGCAGCCGGATGTCGGCCGACGACCGCACGCGGCTGTTCGGCGAGCTCATCGGCCTCGTGCTCGACGGCTCCCTGTCGCTGACCCCCGGCGGCACCTACGGCCTCGACGACCCGGCCGGTGCCGTCACGGCCTCGCAGTCCGCGGGCCGCGCGGGCAAGATCCTGTTCCGTCCCTGAGGCCCTGACGAACGGGTGAGTCGCGCATCACGTACCGAGCGGTAACAAACGCCGGACGGGGTCGGGCGGGCGCTCCTAGCCTGCTCGCATGCGTGCCTTCCTCCTCCTGGTGCTCCTGCTCGTCCCGACCGTCTCGGCGTGCTCCGACGGAGGCGCGGCGTCCCCGGCCACGGCCGTGGACGCCGCCCACCAGGAGGACGAGGGGACGGCGGCCTGGCGGGCCGCCGTCGCCGCCGAGCTCGGCACCGACACCTTCGACCTCGCCGCCCTCCAGGCCGCGGCGGGCGTGGACTGCCAGCGCACCGACGCCGGGGCGTGGACCGTGCAGCTCGCCCTGAGCGGTGACACCGCCACCTCGGCGGTCACCCGCATCGGCCTCGAGCACGCGTGCCCCGACGTGGTGGCGGCGTTCGACGCGGGCGTCGCCGCCGTCGAGGCCGCCCCGGACCCGCTCGCGCTCGTGTGCGCGCCGGGCGTCGAGATCCCGGCGGAGGCCGAGATGCAGGTCGACCTGGTCTGCGCTCGACGCTGAGGGTCAGCTGTCGGGCCGGTCGACCGCTGGGTCGTTCGCGGGGTCGTTCACCGGGTCGGTGTCGGGGCTGGTCTGCGGGTCGCCCTGGGTGCCGGGCTGTGGCGTGGACGTGCTCATGGTTCCTCCTCCTCAGCCGCGGAGCGGGCTCTGGTCGATGCGTGCCACGAGGTCGCGGGGGTCGTCGAAGACCCACGAGGCGCCGGCCGAGGTGAGCCGCTCGGCCCCCACGCCACCGCTGCGCAGGCCGATGCAGCGGGCGCCGGCGGCCTCCGCGGCGAGGGCGTCCCACACCGCGTCGCCCACGACGATCGCCGTGCCGCCGCCGGCGCGCCGGACGGCCTCCTGCACGCTCTCGGGGCCGGGCTTGCTGGCGACGTCGTCCGAGCCGGTGATAACGGTGCCGATCCGACCCCGGGAGTCGACGAGCTCGAGCAGGTCGTCGACCAGGTCGGCCTCCGACGAGCTCGACAGCGCGACGCGGTGGCCGCGGTCGGCGATCGCGGTGACCAGCTCGGCGGCGCCGTCGAGGGCGTAGATGCTGCGCAGCGCCGCGCGGAAGTGCTTGTCGTGCAGCGCGCGGACGTCGTCGCCGACCGCAGCCTCCGCGCTCGCCCCGGCCACGTGCGCCACGAGCCGGTCACCGCCCATCCCGATCGCCTCGTGGATGCGCAGGGCGCCCACCGGGCGCCCGACGTCGCGGAAGGCGCACTGCCACGCCACGACGTGGTGGTAGACGGAGTCCACGAGAGTGCCGTCGAGGTCGAGGACGACGACGGGGAGCTCGCGCTGGGGGGTGCTCTCGGACGTGGGGCTGCTCACGCGGAGCCGTACCCCCGTCCCGAACCGGGCATGCGCCCGCCCTGCTGGGTGTGGTGACCCGGCAGGGCGCGGAGGACCATCGAGGGCGACGGCGGGACCACACGGGGCCGCCGACGACGATCTACCGACAGGACCGCCATGGAGCTGCTGCCCCAGAGCAAGGAGGCCCTGGACGAGTACGTCACGCTCTCGGTCGAGGACGTGGAGGGACTGCTGCGGGTCATCGAGGGATGGGCCGTGCGGAGCGTCCCTGAGTGCGTCGCGCTGAGCGTCACGCTGCTCGACGAGGACCTCACCTTCACCCTGGTCGACGACCCGGCCCGCACAGCGACCCGCGCGTCAGCGGCCGCACCCGCGAGCGCCGCCGAGCCGGAGGCGCCGGCGTACGCGCTCGACGAGGGCGAGTGGGCCGACATGGCGCGCGAGCGCGCCTTCGAGGGCATCCAGAGCACGGTGTCGCTCCCGGTGGTGCAGCAGGGACGGGCCGTGCTCACCATCGACCTCTACGCCTCGACCGCGCACGCCTTCCACGACCGCATCGACGGGCTCGTCTCGGCGCTGGGCGCCTGGCAGGCCGGCGCCGTGACCAACGCCGACCTCGGCTTCGAGACGCTCCGGCGCGCCGAGGAGGCGCCCGAGCGGTTGCGCGAGCAGCGCATCGTCGACGTCGCGACCGGGCTGCTCGCGGCGCGGACGGACGTCTCCACGCCGGAGGCGCACGACGCCCTGGTGCGGGCCGCGGAGGCCGCCGAGGTCTCCGAGGTGCAGGCCGCGAAGGTGACGAGGTCGATCCTGTCCTGAGGCCGGTCCTGACACCTGTCCAACCCCTGTCCGCCCTCTGTCCGAGGTTTGTCCAAAGTTTGTCCGGGGTTGGGCGCATACGGGGTCACCCTGCGGGGTACCACCGCGTCATGGAACGACAGACCCCGACCGCACTCCGCCACATCAAGGTGGCCGTCCTCGACGAGAGCGAGCTCGTCGTGCACGGCATGCGTGCCATGCTCGAGCCGCACTCCGCGGTCATCTCGGTGGTGCCCCACCGCATGGACGCCCCGAGCCCGATCTGCGACCTCACCCTCTACGAGCCCTCCGCCCATCGCGGCTCCCCGGGCGGGCGCGGCATCCCGCAGCGCTTCCCGAGCCGCATGGTCGCCTTCGGCTGGGACTGCAGCCCCGAGTCCGTCTCCACCGAGATGGCCCGCGGTGCCGCGGGATTCGTCAGCAAGGCGCTGCCGGCTCGACGCCTGGTCCGCGACCTGCTCCAGATCGCCGACGGACGGATCCTCGTCGACACCGGCGCCGTGGCGCCGCGCACCGGACGGCGCGCCCCCGACGAGTGGCCGCTCACCCCCCGCGAGACCGAGGTGCTCGGCATGATCGCCTCCGGCCGCTCCAACCAGGACATCGTCGAGGCGACCAACCTCAGCATCAACTCGGTGAAGTCCTACATCCGTGGCGCCTACTCCAAGATCGGCGTCACCTCCCGCTCGCAGGCGGTGCTCTGGGCCGTCCAGCACGGCCTGCTCCTGTCGCAGCACGAGGCGACGCCCTCGGCCGCGAGCATCCCCTCCCGCGTGCCGCCGCAGGCCCGCGTCGCCCCGCAGTCGCGGATGGCGCCGGCCCGGGTCGCCCCGGCCCGGCGAGTCCCCGCCTGAGCTGTCCTCCCGGTCAGGAGCCGGGCGCGTCGTACGCCTCCTCGGGGGTGGCCTCGTGCCCGGTCCTGCCGTGGGTGCGCCGCAGCTGCTTCATCTCCGCCTCGAAGACGTGGCGGCGACCGCCGACGAGCTCGTCGAGCGCTCGCTGCTCGAGGCCCTTGGTGCGGGCGTAGAAGGTGTCGTCGAACGCCTCCACCATCTGGAAGGACCACATCCCCGGCAGGGGGTTCTGGCCCAGCACGTCCCGGTCGAAGTCGTCGGCCAGGGCGTCGTGGCCGGCCTCGCGGAGCATCTTCGTGGCCTCCTCGAGGGTGGTCTCGGCGCTACCCATGAGGCGGTGGAAGGCATACATGTGGCCGCGGGCGTCCTCGACGTGGTCGAGGGCCGCGGAGAGCTTGCCGAGCGCCTCGACGGTCGCGTCGCTCACGCCCTCGGGGCGCTGGTGCTCGGGATCGGGTGCAGTGTCAGTCATGGCGGCGTGGTTCCCACCGGCGGCGCGAGCCATGCGCGCCCACCCGCAGGGACGGGCGCGTGCGACGCAGGCGCATGCGGACGGCACGCCGGGGGCACTGGGCCCGGCATGAAGGCAGTCACCTGGCAGGGACGTCACGACATGCAGGTCGTGGAGGTCCCCGACCCTCAGATCGAGGAGCGCACCGACGTCGTCGTGGAGATCACCTCCACCGGCCTGTGCGGCTCCGACCTCCACCTCTACGACCCGCTCACGCCGTTCATGACCCCCGGCGACATCGTCGGTCACGAGCCGATGGGCGTGGTGCGCGAGGTCGGCTCGGCCGTGACCACCCTGGAGCCCGGCGACCGGGTGGTCGTGCCGTTCAACATCAGCTGCGGCACCTGCTGGACCTGCTCGCGCGGGCTCTACAGCCAGTGCGAGACCACGCAGAACCACGACTACGGCACCGGCGCGAGCCTGTTCGGCTACAGCAAGCTCTACGGACAGGTCCCCGGCGGCCAGGCAGAGATGCTGCGGGTGCCCTTCGGTGACACGCTCCCGATCAAGATCCCCGACGGCCCGCCCGACGACCGCTTCCTCTTCCTCTCCGACGTGCTGCCCACCGCCTGGCAGGCGGTCGAGTACGCCGCCGTGGAGGAGGGCGGCACGCTGCTCGTCCTCGGCGCCGGGCCGATCGGCGACATGGCCACCCGCATCGCGCGCCACCGCGGGCTCGACGTGATCACGGTCGACGCCGTGCACGAGCGCCTCGCCCGGGCCCACGCCGCGGGCGCCGACACCATCGACTTCTCGCAGGTCGACGACGTGGCCGAGCGGGTGCGCGAGCTCACCGACGGCCGCGGCGCCGACGCGGTCGTCGACGCGGTCGGCATGGAGGCCCACGGCTCGCCGATCGCCCAGGCCGCGCAGAAGGCGGTCGGCCTGCTGCCGAAGAAGGCGCAGGAGAAGCTGATGCTGCGGGCCGGCTCCGACCGGCTCGCGGCCCTGATGACGGCGATCGACGCGGTGCGCCGCGGCGGCACGATCAGCATCTCCGGCGTCTACGGCGGAGCGACCGACCCGCTGCCGATGTTCCAGCTGTTCGACAAGCAGATCCAGCTGCGCATGGGCCAGGCCAACGTGCGGCGCTGGAGCGACGACATCCTCACGCTGCTGCAGCAGGACGAGGACGTCCTCGGCGTCGAGACCTTCGCCACCCACCACCTCCCGCTCGAGGAGGCGCCCGAGGCCTACAAGCGCTTCCGCGACAAGCAGGACGGCATGGTCAAGGTCGTGTTCACCCCGTGAGGCTGCCGAAGCCCCGCGGGGCGATGAGCGAGTGGGTCGTGGCCCGGCTCTCCACCAACAGCGACGCCGACACGGGCCCGATGCCGGCCGCCGCCGACTCCGTCGACGACGAGGCGATCGCGCTCTGGACCCTCCACGAGCTGTCCTACCACGGGTTCGAGGACGCCGACCCCGTCGCGGAGTGGGCCCCGGGGCCCCTGGTGGTGCGTCAGCAGCTCGAGGCGTCCCTCGAGCGCAGGCTGCGCGAGCGCTGGCTCGCCGCCGATCACGTCGTCGACCCCGAGCACGACGTGCCGACGGCGCTCGAGGCGCTGGTCGCCGCCGACGACGGTCCGTCCCTCGCCGACCACGTCCGGCGACACGCCGACCGTGACGAGGTGCTCGAGCTCCTCCGGCAGCGCTCGGTCTACCACCTCAAGGAGTCCGATCCCTCCGCGTGGGTCGTGCCGCGGCTGCCGGTGCGCGCCAAGGCCGCGCTCATGGAGCTGCTCTTCGACGAGTACGGCGACGGCGACCCGAACCGGCTGCACCACCA
>NZ_JBHLXH010000001.1:2523387-2677434 GCF_042432345.1 Nocardioides zeicaulis
ACGTCGACGACGCCCTGACCGAGACGCTCGAGATGAACAACGTGAACTCGCTCTTCGGCCTGCACCGCCGGCTGCGGGGCGCGGCGATGGGCCACCTCGCCGTGTTCGAGATGACGAGCTCGATCCCCTCGCGCAAGATGACGCAGGGGCTCGAGCGGCTCGGCCTGGACGGCCCGATGTCGCTCTACTACGACGAGCACGTCGAGGCCGACGCGGTGCACGAGCAGCTCGCGGCGCGCGGCATCTGCGGGACCCTGGCCGAGGACGAGCCGGACCAGGTGCCCGAGATCCTCTTCGGCGCGTTCAGCTGCCTCGACACCGAGGCCCGCTTCGCGACCGCACTGCTCGCCTCCTGGGGACGCTGATGGAGGTCCAGGACTTCGACCACCCCGAGGTCGAGCTGTGCCCGCACGGCCCGATGCTGCTGCGTGGCGCGCGCACGGTGGTCGACGAGCACGGCACCGTCCACCCCGTCGAGCGTCCGGTCGTGGCGGTGTGCCGGTGCGAGAAGTCGAGCCGGATGCCGTGGTGCGACGGCACCCACAAGGTTATCCCGCGGAGCGGTCGATCCTGACCACGACCCCGCGGACGAACTGACGGACCTCGGACACCTCCAGCCCGTCGGTGCCGGGCAGCGCCGAGCGCACCTCGTCGGCCTGGCCGGTCGTCCCGAGCTGGAGCAGGGCGGTGCCTCCCGGGAGCAGGTGACCCGCGACGACCTCGAGGCAGGCGCGGGCCACGTCGAGGCCGTCGTCGCCGCCGTCGATCGCGGTGAGCGGGTCCTCGGGGAACCGTCCGGTCTCCTCGCGCGGGACCCACGGCGGGTCGGCCAGCACGAGCGCGAACCGCTCGTCGGGTCCCACCGCGTCCTGGAGCCGGGCGTGACGCACCTCGACGAGGTCGGCGAGTCCGGCCGCGGCGGCGTTCGCGCGGGCGAAGTCGCAGGCCACCTCGCTCGCGTCGACGCAGACCAGGCGGCGTCCGGTGCCGGCGACGGCGAGCAGGCCGATGTGACCGGCGCCCGCGCACAGTTCGAGCACGGGCCCGGCCGGTGCGTCCGCGAGCAGCTCGGTGCCCCACGTCGACTGCCCGGCGGTCCATCCGCGTGGTTGCAGCACCCGCTCGTCGTAGGTGATGGACAGGTGGCCGAACGTGGTGACGTCGGTCATCGGCGGGCTCCCGGGGCGAGGCGGCGGAGACGGGTGCGGTCGTGCCACAGCACGGCGTGGGCGGCGTTCGCGCCGGCGGAGCCGTGCACGCCGCCGCCGGGGTGGGCGGAGGCGGAGGCGAGGTAGAGGCCGTCGACGCCGGTGGCCGGTCGGCCTCGCATCGACGGGACGGGCCGGAAGAACAGCTCCTGGTGCAGCTGGGAGGTGCCACCGTTGACCGCGCCGCCGACGAGGTTGGCGTTGCGGGACTCGAGCTGGTGGGGGCCGAGCACCCGGCGCGCGAGCACGCGGTCGCCGAACCCGGGGGCGAGCGCCTCGAGGCGCGCCTGCATGCGGTCGGCGAACCGCTCGCAGTCGTCGTGGTCCCAGGCCCCGGAGACCTCGCCGGCGGCATCGGCGCGCGTGGCGCCCGGCTGCGGGACGTGCGTGTAGGCCCAGAACGACTCGGTGCCGGCGGGGGAGCGGGTGGCGTCGCTCGTCGTCATCTGCCCGGTCAGCAGGAACGGCCGATCGGGCACCACGCCGGAGCCCACCTGGGCGAGCGCCTGGGTCATCTCCTCCACCGAGTCGGCCACGTGCACGGTGCCGGGGACGGCGTCGGGACGGTTGCGCCACGGGACCGGACCCGAGAGGGCCCAGTCCACCTTGACGGTGCCGGGGTCGAGTTCGAAGTCACGCATGCCGCGCACCACGCCCGCGGGCAGCTCCGAGGCGGGCACGAGCCCACCGAAGAGGTGCGTGGCGGACACGTCGGCGAGCACGGTGGTGCAGGCGACGGCCTCCCCGTCGCGGGTGCGGACGCCGCGGACGCGACCGTCGCGGACGTCGACGGCGTCCACCTCGACCCCCGTCCTCAGCTCACCGCCCCGCGAGAGCAGCCGCGAGACCAGGGCGTCGGTCAGCTGCTGCGCACCGCCGCGCGGCACGGGGAACCCGACGGTCTGGCCCAGCATGGTCATCAGCACGCCGAAGACGCCCGACCCGGGCGACGTCAGCGGGAAGTCGGCGTGCCCGGCGTTGCCGGCGAGCAGCAGCGGCGCCGCGGGACCCGCGAACATCCTCCGGCCGAGCGAGGCGACCGGCGTCGCCAGCTGCTTCACCGTGTCGAGCCCGCCGGCGCGGACCATGGCCGGGACGAGGCGGGCTCCGGCGCGCACGGGTGGGAAGGGCGAGGTCAGCGCCTCGACGAGCGGGTCGCCGATCCGGTCCCACGTCCGGCAGAGGCCGAGCCATGCCTCGCCGTCGCCCGGGTGGAGGGCGTCGAGGCCGGCGGCCGTCAGGTCGCGGTCGCGGTGCAGGACGGCCCACTGCCCGTCGCCGAACGGGTGGCCCAGCACCGCGGGTGCGTGCTCCCACTGCAGGCCGTGCTCCTCGAGCCGCAGCGGGAGCATCGCGTGCGAGGCGACCGCGAGCGGGTAGAAGGCGCTGAACGTGTCGTGCACGAAGTCGGGGTGCAGCTCGCGGTCGCTGCGCACCGCGCCACCGGCCGTGGGCTGCGCCTCCAGCACCAGCACCCGCCGGCCCGCGTCGGCGAGCACGTTGGCGGCCACGAGCCCGTTCGGGCCGGCGCCGACCACGACCGCGTCGTACGTCACCTCGTGCGGCCCTCGACCACGTAGGCGAGGCGCTGGAGCGCCTCGACGTTGCGCACGTGGAGCTGGGCGTCGCGCAGGGGCTTGGGCATCAGCAGGGCGGGGCCACCGGTGGCGTCCTCCTCGATCGTGACGAGGGTGCCGCCGTCCTGGGGCTCGAGGTGGAAGTCGACCTGGGCGCGACCCGCGGGCCAGCCGCGCGCCTCGAGGCTGAGGTGGCGGTGGTCCTCGCGGGCGAGCACCTCGGTGGTGTCGTCGATCAGCAGCGGCCAGGTGCCGACGCTGTGGTGCAGCAGCGAGCCCACGGCCGGCCACGTGTCGTCCACGTCGCGCATCCGTGAGGCGCCGACGACGAACAGCGGGTAGAGCCAGCCGTCGGACAGCACCTCCCAGACCTGCTCGGGGGTCGCCTCGATCCTGCGCTGCGTGGTGCTCATGCGCTCTCCTCCTCGTAGGTCGCGTCCATGTCGACCATGTCGTCCACGTCATCCATGTCGACCCGTACCCAGTCCGGCCCGGTGCACCGCACCAGACCCATCGCGGCCATCGCCTCCAGCCACCCGGTCATCGGCCAGAAGCCCCAGCGGGCGTGGAAGGTGCGGCCGTTGCGGAGGATGTCGTCGAGGTGCTCGACCGGCGGGCGGCTGACGGGGTGGTGCTGGTGGTAGGCGCGCGCTCCACCGGTCACCGACAGGCCGAGCCCGCGGGCGACCACGGAGCGGCCGAGGTCGGTGTCCTCCGCGCCGTAGCCGGTGTAGTCCTCGCAGAACCCGCCGACGTGGTCCCAGGCCGGGGCCGACACGGCGAACGACAGCGACCAGAAGAGGTCCGGGTCGAGGTCGCGGACCACCTCTCCGGCGCGGGGCCGGGGCCGCCCGCGGTGCGGGTCGTCCCAGCCCGCGAGGTGGGCCGGGTGGTAGGGGTAGCCGGTGGCGGGCGGGGGCGGCAGGTAGGTGACCGGCCCCGACCACACGACCCAGGGATCGGCGGCGACGACCTCGGCGTAGGCCTCGACCAGGTGCTCGCCGGCGAGGCAGTCGACGTCGAGCAGGACGACCACCTCGGCCCCCCGGGCGATCGCGGTCCGGACCCCCTGGTTGCGGGCCGCCGCCAGCGGCAGCCGGCCGTCGGCGCGGCCGATGCGCTCCACCGTGCTCGACAGGCCGAGGTCCGTGCTCGGCACGAGGGACGGGTCGTCCATCGCGACGACGACGTAGTGGTCCGGACGGCGCGAGCCGAGGGCGAGCGAGCGGTGCTGGGCGGCCAGGTGCTCGCGGCGCCCGTGGGCGATCGTCACGACGGCGACCTCCGGACCGCTCACGCCGGCACCGCCACGGGGACGCGGCCGCAGGTGGCGAGCACGAGGTCGGCGAACCGGTCCGCGGCGCGGCCGTCGCACCACTGCTCCCAGCGCGAGGCGTCGAGCCCGGCGGCGCGCTCGAGCACGGCGCCCCAGCCGTGGTCGGGCCACCCTCCCAGCACGACGGCCGGCCAGCCGCGGGCAAGCACGCGACCCGTCGTGGCCTGCTCGTCGTGCGGGCGGTCCTGCGGCAGGACGACGGCGGGACGGCGGGCGGCGGCCGTCTCGGCGAGGGCGTTCTGCCCGGCGTGGGTGACGACGACGTCGCTGGCGGCGAGGGCCGCGGACGGGTCGGACACCCACGTCGCGCGGTCGGCGCCGAGGACCTGCCAGTCCCACCCGGGGGTGTCGGCGCGTGCCGCCGCGAGGCGCGCGGGGGTCACGTCGTGCCCGCCGCTGCCCAGCATGAGCGTGACCGAGCGTCGTCCCGAGCCGCGCGGCGCGGGCTGCCCGGCGGGGCGGACCGGGTGGCGCGACAGAGCGCCGACCGGCACCAGGCGCGCAGCCAGCGCGTCCGGGAGCCCGGGCGACATTCCCTGCGCCTCCCGCGGCCAGAACCCCACGAGGGCCTCGGCGGTGCCGAGGCCGAGCAGGTGGGCCGGGTCGTCGCGCCGTCCGGGGAGCACGACCCCGACGGTCGGCACCCCGTGCAGGCGGGCGAGCAGGAGGACCTCGACAGAGACGTCGACCACGAGCGCGTCGGGCCGCGCCTCCTCGATCCAGGCGGAGATGCACGCCGCGCGCGCCCGGGTGCCGTCGTGCCGCAGCGGCGCCCAGTGCAGGTGGCCGCGGGCGGTGACGTCGACCGGAGTGCCGTCGTCGTCGCGCGGCAGGGTGACCCAGTCGCCCTCCCAGGCCGCGGGTCGCGCGAGCGAGGACAACCCGGTGACCCGGGTGCCGACCGAGGCGAGGCGCTGTGCGAGCACGGTGGCGCGGTGCAGGTGCCCGCTCCCGACGTGGTGGACGTAGTAGCCGACGACGCGGCTCACGCTGCCGCCGCCTCGCCCGCCAGCGCGGCGTACTGCCGCAGGTAGCCCTCGACCATCGCGTCCGCGCTGCAGGTCGCCTCGGCGTGGGCGCGCACCGCGCCGCGGTCGAGGTCCCGTGCCGCGAGGACGGCGCCGGCGAGCGCCTCGACGTCGCCGGGCGCCGCCAGCACCCCCGACTCGGGGGAGAGCACCTGGGGCAGGCCGCCGCGGGCGAAGGCCGCCACGGGCGTGCCGCTGGCCAGGGCCTCCGCGGCGACGAGGCCGTAGGGCTCGTCCCACATCGGGGTCACGACCGCGACGGAGGCGGTGCGCACCACCTCGGAGAGCTGGGCCGCGGTGAGGTGGCCTGCGTAGTGGACGCCGTCGCCGAGGCGCGGTGCCACCTGCTCGGCGAAGTACGTGGGGTCCTGGGCTGCCGGGCCGGCCAGGACGAGCGGCACCCCGGCGGCGCGGCACGCGTCGATCGCGAGGTGCGGGGCCTTCTCGCGGACCAGCCGGCCCGACCAGACGGCCGGGCCACCGCCGTCGCCGACGGGCCAGTCGCGCAGGTCGAGGCCGTTGAGCACCACGTCGCTGTCCACGACGTGCCGCCACGCGGCCGCGGTCCAGTCGCTCACGGCCACGAAGCGCGGCGGACGCGGGCTCAGCGCGAGCGCGGACTCGAGCATCGGCAGGGGTGGGGTGTGCAGCGTGGTCAGGACCGGCACGTCGAGCGCGGAGGACATCGCCACCGGCAGGTGGTGGAGGCTGTTGTTGTGCACCACGTCGTAGTCGTCGGCACCGGTGCGGGCGAGCGAGAGCATCAGGCCGAGGTACGCGTGGTGGTCCACCAGCCACTCCAGCCCGGGCGCCCAGCGGTCGGCCATCGCCGCGTCGCTCACCTCGACGCGCGCCAGCGGGAGCAGCCGCACGCCGTCCGGCACCTGCGAGCCCTCGCCGGCGAAGAGCGTCACCTCGTGACCGCGCTCGGCGAGGCCCCGCGCCATCGTGTGGGTCATCGACTCGAGCCCCCCGGCGAACGGCTCGCGGATCGGGTAGCGGTTCGAGGCGATGAGGCAGACCCTCACTGCTGCCCGCCCGTGAGGGAGCGGTAGAGCGCGTCGTGCGCGGCGGCGACCTGCGCGCGCTGGATCCTCCGCTCCTCCACCGTCGGCCCCGGCTCCACGTGGCCGGAGTATGCCGCGCGCACCGCGTCGACGAGCCCGGCGGCGTCGAGGCCACGCTCGTCGTGGCCGTAGGACAGCACAGGTCCCTGGTCGGCGTAGTAGCCGCAGCTGGGGGCGATGACGGCGGTGCCGAGGTCGCGGCACGCCTCCATCCAGCCGCTGTGCGTGCCGAAGCGGTAGGGGAGGACGGAGACGTCGAGGGAGGAGAGGTAGGCCCAGAGCGCGTCGTCGTCGAGGAAGTCGTGCACGTGCAGGTCGATCTCGCCTCGCGCGGCGTGGTCGCGCAGCGCCTCGGCCAGGGCTGCGTCATAACGGGCGCCGCCGGGCTCGAGGACGTCGCGGTGCCCGTTGACCTGCAGCACCGCACCCGGTAGGTCGCGCACGGCGTCGACGAGCACCGGGACGAGGGGGTGCGGGTGCATGCCTGCGCGGAGGCTCTTCACGTGGAGGCCGACGCGGAACTCGCGTTCGCGCGCGCCCCGGCTGCGCACCTCGCGCATGGCGGCGGTGCGCCGCATCGTCTCGAACGGCACCACGTGGGGGTGCGGCACCACGAGCGCCTCGCGGCCCCACCGGGCGCGGATCTCGGCGGCGGCGCCCGGGGTGAGCGTGACGAGCGCGTCGGCCGCCGGAACCAGGACGTCGAGCTGCGCGTCGTGGGCAGCGCGGTCCTGGTGGTGCGGGTTGCGCAGGTCGTGGACGGTCAGGACCAGGGGCTTGCCGCGGCGGCGCAGCGCCGCGACGAGGTCCTCGAGCTCCGCGACGGTCCGCGCGTCGAAGCCGAAGTGGAGGTGGAAGACGTCGAAGTCGTGCTGCTCGACCCAGTCGGCCTCCAGCATCACCGGCGGCCACCACTGCTGGGACGCGGCGGCGACGCCACGCGGGCGGGGGTCGGGCAGGCGGAGGGGCCCGGACCCGTCCTCGGGGGCGATGTGGCGGACGTAGACGTGACCGGACGGCACCGAAGCGACCACGGTCCGAGAAGTACGCGGGCGCGGGACGGAAGGTGCCGGAGAAACGCCGGCACCGGCTTCGGAGATGCTCACGCCGGCGCTGTACCCCGTCGACGCGTCCGCATGCGCGGCGAGCGTGGTCAGCCGGGCAGCGCGCCCGTGTCGAGCACGTGCTCGGCGACCAGGCCGATCTTGCTGCGCCGGCTCCTGGCCGCGCCCCGCAGGGCGTTGAACGCCGCCACCGCATCGAGCTGCTGGCGCGCCATCAGGTAGCCGACGGCACGCTCGATCACGACGCGGTAGTCGAGGGCGTACTGGAGCTGGCGCGCGAGCTCACCGGCGGTGTGCGCCTGGAGCGCGGCCGTGAGGGTGGTCGCGATGACCTCGGCGTAGCGGGTGAGGGCCGCGACCTCGCTGTCGTCCCACTCGTGCTCGTCCTCGCAGTAGACGTCGAGGGTGCCGACGGGCACGCCGCCGAGGCGCACCGGGACGCCCAGCACGGCGCGGACGGGCAGGTCGGCCATCGTCTTGGCCAGGATCGGCCACCGGTCGTGCTCGGCGGTCACGTCGCTGCTCGTCACCACCCGCGAGGTCACGTAGGACTCGGTGCAGGGACCCTCGCCGGCACTGGCCTCGGTCTCCTCGAGGACCCTGCCGGGCCCGTCGCTGGCGGCGACGTAGCGCAGCAGGTCCTGCTCGTCGGCGATCATCAGGCCGGCTCCACCGATGCCGAAGAGGTCGACGCAGGCCTGGACGACGTTCTCCAGCACCGACACGACGCTCCCGTTGTCCTCGCGGGACGTGGCCAGGCGGCGCAGGCTCTGGGCGAGGGCGAGGTCGTCGATGCTCATGGGGACCGATCCTGCTCGACCGGGGGCCCGGATGGCCAGCCCGACGCGGGCAGGTGGGCGGCGAGCGAGCGCAGTGCCTCGTGGTCGGCCGGCCCGGCGGTGCCGTCGTGGACGCTCACGAGCACCCGCGCGACCGTGCGGACCTTGGTGTTGCTGTCCTGCGAGATCCGCAGGATCGTGCGCCAGGCCTGCTCGGTGCTGCACCGGAAGCGTGCCGAGAGCAGCCCGATGGCCATCCCGATGTCACGCTGGCTCAGCATCGCCTCGTGCAGCTGCGCGACCTCCTCACGGAGCCCGTCGTCGGGTCCGCCGGCGTCGCCGGGTACGTGTGTGCCGGACATCGTCACCTCTCCATGACGTAGGTCCGCGGACACAGGGCGGAGCGTGGTGCGTGCTCGGAAAGGCTACAAGAGGCGACCGACGCACCTCCCTAGGGGTGGATCGCGTGGCGCTGGTCTAGAGTTGACGACGGCTCGAGACCACGGGCCGACCCTCAGGCTCCTCCGAAGGGAGGGCTCGTGCAGGATCCCCGTGCGTCACACCGGCCGACCGCGACCTTCGACTTCGAGGGCACCGGCGACGCGGCTCGCCACTGGCTCGACCAGGCCTACGGCTCGTCCCTGGGTCTGCGCGGCCCGATGGGTCAGGTCCGCCACCGGCGGACGAGCACCGACGGCATCGACGTCGACCACCTGCTCGTCGACGCCCCCCTCACGTTCGACGCCGAGCCCCTGCCGGCGCTCGTCGTGGTGGACGTGCTCCACGGTGGGATCGAGTACACCCGCAGCGGCGCCACCGACCAGGCGGTCGACGGCGACACCCTGCTCGCCAGCGGGTGGGGACTCCCCTTCCGCGGCAGCGGACAGGGCTACGAGGTCCGCAACACGAGCGTCTCGGTGGAGATGCTCGACGCCGCGATCCGCGACATCGACCCCGACCGCACGGCCGACGACCTGGCCTTCGAGCGCTTCGTGCCGCACTCGCCCGAGGCAGGTGCGCGGTGGCGGGCCACGCTCGACGAGTTCCGCGCGAGCGCTCCCGTGGACGACGCACCCCTGCTGCGCGGTTCGGCCAGCCGGCTGCTGACCTACACGCTGCTCCACACCTTCCCGAACAACATCGTGCGCGGCACCGAGTCCGGTGACGTCGGGCGTGACCGCCGCGACGCCAGCCAGTCGACGGTGCGACGGGCGCAGGCCTTCATCGAGGGCCGGGCGGCCGACGACCTGTCCGTCGCCGACATCGCCGCCGCGGCAGGCGTGACGCCGCGGTCCCTCCAGTACGCCTTCCAGCAGCACCTCGGCTGCACCCCCCTGGCCTACCTGCGCCGCGTCCGGCTCGACCTGGTGCACCGGTCGTTGCGCACCGGTACGGTCGAGGCCGTCTCCGACGCCGCGGTGCGGATGGGGTTCTTCAACCCGGGACGGTTCGCCGCCGAGTACCGCAAGATCTACGGCGAGAACCCCCGTGACACGCTGCGTCGCGCCACCTCCTGACCCACAGTTCGTTTAGCGGCTGTCCCGCACGGGTGCCCGGTGGAAGAGTCGTCGGTGACTTGTTGGAGACCACGACAGGTTCGCTCTCCACAGGAAGGAACCCGTTGTGGTCCCCCTGTCGCTCGCATCCGATCCCGTCCGTGTCACGGACACCGACCGTCCCACGCCCGACCGGCTGATCCGGGACAACATCCCGGTCGCCCGCTCGATGGCCTCGCGCTACCGCAACCGCGGCATCGACCTCGACGACCTCGAGCAGGTCGCGATGCTCGGACTCACGAAGGCCGCCCACCGCTTCGACCCCGACGCCGGCCACGACTTCCTGTCGTTCGCCGTCCCGACCGTGCGCGGCGAGCTGCGCAAGCACTTCCGCGACTGCGGGTGGACGATCCGCCCGCCGCGCCGCATCCAGGACCTCCAGTCCCGGATCGGCCGCGCCCAGAGCGAGCTCGAGGCGGTGCTCCACCGCCCGGCGGACCCCGGCGAGCTCGCCGACCACCTCGACGAGCGACGCTCCGACGTCGTCGAGGCGCTCACCGCCGACGGGTGCTTCACCCCCACCTCCCTGGACGGCGCCGCCGGCGACGGCACGTCGACCCTCGGCGAGCTGCTCGGCTCGACCGATCCCGGCATGGTGCGCGCGGAGGCGCGGGTCATGCTGGCGCCCCTCGTGGCGGGCCTCGGGGAGCGTGACCGTCGCATCGTGCGGCTCCGGTTCGTCCAGGAGCTGACCCAGCAGGAGATCGCCGAGGACGTGGGACTCACGCAGGCCCAGGTGTCGCGGGTGCTCAGCCGGATCCTGGCCGAGCTCCGCAACGGCCTCGGCGACCTGGCCCCCGCCGCCTGAGCGGCGGGGGCCGGGTCCCCGGTCAGGAGTCGAACCCCAGCCCGGCCCGGTCGAGCACCCGGAGGAAGGCGTTGCGCCGACCCTCGCGGTGGTCGGCCCGGTCGAGCGACCAACGGGTGAGGTTGATGCCCGCGCTGGCCAGGGGCTCGGGGGGAAACGGCAGCGGGCGCTCGCGCACCATCCGCAGCGACGTCCGCTCCGTCTCCGCCCCCGCGAGCCGGTCCAGCAGCACCTCGGCGGCGAAGCGGGTCGCGCCCACCCCGAGACCGGTGAAGCCGGCCGCGTGGGCGACCCGGCCGCCGTGGCTGGTGCCGTAGAACGCGGTGAACTGCGTGCAGGTGTCGATCGCCCCGGCCCACCGGTGGCTGAACCGGACGTCCTCGAGCTGCGGGAACGTCGCGAGGAAGTGCGACGCCAGCCGCGCGTGGCTCTCCGGGCGGTCCTCGTGGCGCACGTGCACCTGCCCGCCCACGGGGTAGACCGCGTCGTACCCGCCCCACAGGATGCGGTCGTCGGCGGTGAGCCGGGCGTAGTGGAACTGGTTGGCCAGGTCGCCCAGGCCGCAGCGCCGCTGCCACCCGATCGAGGCGCGCTGCTCGGCGGTCAGCGGCTCGGTCACGAGCACGTAGTCGTAGACCGGCACCGTCATGAAGCGGTTGCGCCGCAGCAGCGACGGGAACACGTTGGTCGCCAGGGCGACGTCGCGCGAGGTGACGGTGGCGCGGTCGGTCGCGACCTCCACCGCGTCGCCGGTCCGCCGCAGGCCCGTGACGGTCGAGTGCTCGTGCACCTCCACGCCGAGCTCGGCGGCCACGCGGGCCAGCCCGAAGGCCAGCCGGGCGGGGTGCAGCAGCGCCGTGCCCTCGGTGTCGAGGGCGCCGGCGAGGAAGAGCGGGCTGTCGACCTCGGCGCGCACGCCGTCGCGGTCCAGCGCGCCCGGCGACTGCTCCAGCCACGCGACCTGGTGGTCCTCGACGGCCACCTCCAGGGTGCCCGTGCGCTCCCACTCGCAGGCCAGGTCGAGCTCACGCACGTCGGTCTCGAAGTCGTCGAGGTTCTGCGAGCCGAGCCGGGCCAGGTCGTCGTGCTCCTCGGGCCAGCGCGAGCGGCCGTTCTCCTCGCCGTGGGTCAGGGAGGCCTCGCAGAAGCCGCCGTTGCGCCCCGACGCCGCCCAGCCGACGGTCTGCGCCTCCAGGAGCACCACCCGCCGGCCGGGGTCGCGCCGCTTGGCGTGCACGGCCGACCACAGGCCGAGGTAGCCGCCGCCGACCACGGTCAGGTCGGCGCGGGTCGAGGCGGTCAGCGGCGGGTACGTCGCCCCGCTGCCGGCGTCCTCGAGCCAGAACACCGCCTGCCGGCTGCCGGCGAGCGCCCGCTCGACCAGGGCCGGGTCGGGGGCGTGGCGCTCGTAGGCGGTCCGGTGCGGGGCCACGGCGCGGAGCTCAGCCGGCGGCCGCGGTGAGCGCGGCGTCGAGGATCGCCAGGCCCTCGCGGGCCTCGTCGTCGCTCGTCGTCAGCGGCGGCACCACGTGGATCCGGTTGTAGTTGCTGAACGGCAGCATCCCGCGCTCCTGGCATCCCTTCACCACCGCGGTCATCGCCGGGCTGGAGCCGCCGTAGGGCGCGAGCGGCTCGCGGGTCGTGCGGTCGCTGACGAGCTCGAGCGCCCAGAAGGCGCCGGTGCCGCGGACCTCGCCGATCCACTCGTGCTTCGCGGCCAGCTCGGCGAGCCCGGGGCCGAGGACCTCGCGGCCCAGGCGCTCGGCCGCGCCGACGACGTCGTCGTCCTCCATCGCGCGGATGGTCGCGACCGCGGCGGCGCACGCGAGCGGGTGGCCCGAGTACGTCAGCCCGCCCGGGTAGGCACGGTGCGCGAAGGTCGCGTGGATGGCGTCGCTGATCGCGACGCCGCCGAGCGGGACGTAGCCGGAGTTCACGCCCTTGGCGAAGGTCAGCAGGTCGGGCACCACGTCGCCGTGCTCGACGGCGAACCAGCGTCCGGAGCGCCCGAAGCCCGACATCACCTCGTCGGCCACCAGGACGATGCCGTGGCGGTCACAGATCTCCCGCACGCCGGCCAGGTAGCCCGGCGGCGGGACCATGATGCCCGCCGTGCCGGGGATCGCCTCGAGGACGATCGCCGCGACCGTGGCGGGCCCCTCCAGGGCGACGACCTGCTCGAGGTGCTCGAGCGCGCGCTGGCACTCCTCGGCCTCCGTCGTGGCGTGGAACGCCGAGCGGTAGAGGAACGGGCCGAAGAAGTGCACCGTGCCGGTCGAGCCGTGGTCGCTGGCCCAGCGGCGGGGGTCGCCGGTCATGTTGACCGCCAGGTGGGTGCCGCCGTGGTAGCTGCGGTAGGTGGTGAGCACCTTGTGGCGGCCGGTGTGCAGCCGCGCCATCCGCACCGCGTGCTCGTTGGCGTCGGCGCCGCCGTTGGTGAAGAACACGTGGTCGAGGTCGCCCGGCGTGTGGCTGGCGATCAGCCGCGCGGCCTCCGACCGGGTGCCGTTGGCGAACGCCGGGGCGACGGTCGCCAGGTGGCCCGCCTGCTCGCGGATCGCCGCGACGATGCGCGGGTGCTGGTGGCCGAGGTTGGTGAAGACCAGCTGGGAGGTGAAGTCGAGGTACGAGCGGCCCTCACCGTCCCAGACGTGGCTGCCCTCGGCGCGGCTGATCACCATCGGCGACAGCTCGGCCTGGGCCGACCAGGAGTGGAAGACGTGGGCGCGGTCGAGCTCGTAGGCCCGCTGGGCGTCGTACGTGCTGGCGAGGTCGGATGCGGTGGTCAGGTCAGTCATTGCGCGGGAACCCCAGCTCGAGTCCGCCCGCGGGCCGGTTGGCGGGGTCGATCCACCGGGTGGTGACGACCTTGCCGCGGGTGAAGAAGTGCACGCCCTCGGTGCCGTGGGCGTGCGTGTCGCCGAACAGCGAGCGCTTCCACCCGCCGAAGGAGTAGTAGGCCACCGGCACGGGCACCGGCACGTTGACGCCGATCATCCCGACCTGGACGTCGGCCTCGAAGCGGCGCGCGGCGCCGCCGTCGTTGGTGAACACGGCCGTGCCGTTGCCGTACGGGTTGGCGTTGACGAGCGCGACCGCCTCCTCGTAGGAGCCGACGCGGACCACCGACAGCACGGGGCCGAAGATCTCCTCGGTGTAGATCTCCATGTCGGGGGTGACGTCGTCGAAGAGGGTGGGTCCGAGCCAGAAGCCCTCCTGCCCGCCCCGGGCCTGCACGTCGCGGCCGTCGACGACCACCTTCGCGCCGGCCCTCTCGCCGGAGTCGATGAACGAGCTGACCTTGTCGCGGTGGGCGCGGGTCACGAGCGGGCCCATGTCGGCCTCCTTCTCGTCCCCGGTCGCCCCGGGGGCGCCGTCGCCGACCAGCAGGGTGCGGGTCCGGTCGGCGATGCGGGCGACCAGGTCGTCGCCGACCGGGTCGACGGCGACGAGCACGCTGATCGCCATGCACCGCTCGCCCGCGCTGCCGTAGCCGGCGTTGACGGCCGAGTCGGCGGCGAGGTCGAGGTCGGCGTCGGGCAGCACGACCATGTGGTTCTTCGCCCCGCCGAGGGCCTGCACGCGCTTGCCGTGGCGGCTGGCGGTCTCGTAGACGTACTCCGCGATCGGGGTGGAGCCGACGAAGCTGATCGACTGCACGTCGGGGCTGGTGAGCAGCGCGTCGACCGCGGTCTTGTCGCCGTGCAGGACGTTGAAGACGCCGTCGGGCAGGCCGGCCTCCTGCCACAGCGCGGCGAGCCAGTTGGCGGCGCTCGGGTCCTTCTCGCTGGGCTTGAGGACCACCGTGTTGCCCGCGGCGATCGCGAGGGGGAAGAACCACATCGGCACCATCGCCGGGAAGTTGAACGGGCTGATGATGCCCACCACGCCGAGGGGGACGCGCTTGGAGTGCACGTCGACGCCCGTCGAGGCCTCCTCGCTGTGCCCGCCCTTGAGCAGGTGGGACATGCCGCACGCGAACTCCACGACCTCGAGGCCGCGGGCGATCTCGCCCATCGCGTCGGAGTGCACCTTGCCGTGCTCGGCGGTGATGATCTCCGCGAGCTCGTCCTTGCGGCTGTTGAGCAGCTCGCGGAAGGCGAACATCACCTGGGTGCGGCGTGCGAGCGACGTACGGCCCCAGCCCTCCGCGGCGCGCGCGGCGGCGGCGATCACTTCAGCGGCGTCGGCGTCGCTGGCGAGCGCGAGCCGGCCGGTCACCTCGCCGGTGGCGGGGTTGGTCACGTCGGACCACCCGGTGGGCGAACCGGTCAGGGCGGCGCCGTCGGCCCAGTGCACGATCTGTCGGGGCTCGGTGGGGGAGTGCGTCATGGGCCCATCCTGCTCGCGCGCGGGGGCGCGCACGGGTGTCGGATCGTAGGGTTTGGGTCGTCGTCTCCGACACTCCGTCGCCCACACGCGTACGCTGCCCCCGTGGCCGAGACGACCCCGGGTGTGACGCTCACCGAGGCCCTCGCCCTGCCCGCGTTCCGCCGGGCGGCGCCCCACGTCGTCGCCGGCGCGGGCGCCGCCGGCCGTCCGATCCGCTGGGTGCACGCCACCGAGCGGCCCGACGTGGGTGCGCTGCTGCGCGAGGGCGACCTGCTGCTGACCATGGGCACCGGCCTGCCCGACGACGCCGGGGGGCTCGCCGCCTTCGTCGACGAGCTGGTCGAGGTCGGCAGCGCCGGCATCGTCGTCGAGCTGGGGCGCCGCTGGTCCGACGAGCTGCCCACCGCGCTGGTCGAGGCCTGCGAGCGGCACGGCCTGCCCCTGGTCGTGCTGCGGCACGAGACCCGGTTCGCCGCGCTCGCGCAGGAGATCGGCGAGCGGGTCGTCGACCACCAGCTCGCCGAGCTGCGCGAGGCGCAGCGGGTGCACGAGACCTTCACCGAGCTGAGCTTCACCCAGGCGGGGCCGGTCGAGATCCTCCAGGCCGTGCAGCGCCTGGCGAACGGCCCCGTCGTGGTGGAGAACGCCCAGCACCGGCCGCTCGACTACTTCGCGGGTCCCGGCGACGAGGGGGGCTTCCTCGACGGCTGGCCGGCCCGCTCCCGCCGGGTGGAGGTCGCCGGCCGCACCGGCTGGGACGCGGGCAACGGGTGGCTGGTCACCCGCCTCGGCACGGCCGAGCAGGAGTGGGGCCGGTTGGTCATCGGCTCGCCGGGCCGGCCGTCGCAGCGGCTGGTCGCGGTGGCCGAGCGCGCCGCCGCCGCCCTCGCCCTGCACCGCCTGCACGACCGTGACCGCGGCACGCTCATGCGCCGCACCCACCTCGAGCTGGTGACCGGGCTGGTCGAGCAGCCGGCGTCGCCGGAGGTCCGCCGGCGCTGCGAGCTGGCCGGCTTCCCACTGGCCCGTCGCCGGTTCGCCGCCCTCGTCGTCCGGCCCCGCGTCGGCACCGCGGCCCCCGCCGACCTCGACGAGGTGGCGGCCACGGTCGTGCGGGCCGCCCACGCCCTGCGGCTGCCGGCCCTGGTCTGCGAGGTCGAGCGCGACCTGCGGGTGCTGGTCTCCGCGCCCGCGTCGGCCGACCCCGACGACCTGCTCGACCGGGTCGGTGCGCGGGTGCTCGCCCACCACGACGTCGTGCTCGCCGCCGGCCGGGCGGTCGACGACCCGGCGGGCGTGGCACGGGCGGTGGCCGAGGCCGGCCAGGTCGCCGACGCCGCGCCCTCGGCGCGTCGCGAGCAGGACCCCGACGTGCACCGCCTGGCCGACCTGCACCTTCGCGGCCTGCTGGCGCTGCTCGGGCAGGACGAACGGCTCCGGCTCTACGTCGACCGCGAGCTCGCGCCGCTGCGGCAGCACGACCGAGCGGAGGGCTCGCGCACCGACCTGCTGGCCGCGCTGCGCGCGCTGCTGCAGCACCCGGCGAGCAAGACCGAGGCCGCGGCCAGCCTGCACCTCTCGCGCGCCGCGTTCTACGACCGGCTGGCCCGGATCGAGTCCCTCCTCGGGGCCGACCTCGACGACCCCGACGTCCGGGTCTCCCTCCACGTCGCGCTCGTGGCGGACGAAGTGTTCGGCGCCGGCGTCAACTGACGACAGATCGTCGGGTCCTGGCCACCGACGGCCTGCGACGATGGGCGGCGTGTTCCGAGTGCTCGACGTCGACGCCGCCGTCCCGACCGCGCCGCTGGACCCCGCCACGGTGCTGGCGGGTGCCCCGGCGGCCGGCTCGCGTGCCCTCGCCGCGGTGTCCGGGGTCGAGGTCGGGGTGTGGGAGATGAGTCCCGGCACCGCGACCGACGTCGAGGTGGACGAGGTGTTCGTCGTCCTGTCCGGCTCGGGCACCGTCACCTTCGAGGACGGCGAGCGCGTCGACCTCGCGCCCGGCACCGTGGTGCGGCTGCGCTCGGGCGAGCACACCACCTGGGTCGTCCACGAGACCCTGCGCAAGATCTACGTCGCCTGAGGAGCCCCCCATGACAGAGACGGTCCGCAACTTCGTCGACGGCGCGCTCGTCGAGTCCGAGGCCACCGAGCACATCGAGCTCGTCGACCCCACGACCGGGGAGGTCGACGGCCGCTCGCCGGTGTCGACCGCGGCGGAGGTCGACCGGGCGTACGCCGCTGCCGCCACGGCGTCGGAGTCGTGGAAGCGGCTCACCCCCGGCGCCCGGCAGGGCCACCTGCTCGACCTGGCCGCGGCGATCGCGGAGCGGCGCGACGAGATCAGCGCGGTGCAGGCGCGCGACACCGGGCAGCCGGTGCGCTACGTCGCCAGCGAGGAGGTCGACCAGGGCGTCGACCAGCTGCGGTTCTTCGCCGGCGCCGCCCGGCTGCTCGAGGGCAAGTCGGCGGGGGAGTACCTCGCCGGCCACACCTCCAGCATCCGCCGCGAGCCGATCGGCGTCGTCGGGCAGGTGACGCCGTGGAACTACCCGTTCGCCATGGCGATCTGGAAGATCGCGCCGGCGCTGGCCGCCGGCAACACCGTGGTGCTGAAGCCCAGCGACACCACGCCGCGCTCGACGGTCCTCCTCGCCGAGATCGCCGGTGGCGTCCTGCCCGCGGGCGTGCTCAACGTCGTCAACGGCGACGCGAGCACGGGGCGGCACCTCGTCGAGCACCCCACGCCCGGCCTGGTCGCCATCACGGGCTCGGTGCGCGCCGGGCGCGAGGTCGCGCTGTCAGCGGCCCGCTCGCTCAAGCGCGTGCACCTCGAGCTCGGCGGCAAGGCGCCGGTCGTGGTGATGCCCGACGCCGACCTGCCGCGCGCGGCCGGGCTGATCGCGGCGGCGGCCTACTTCAACGCCGGGCAGGACTGCACGGCCGCGACCCGGGTCATCGTGCACCGCAGCGTGCACGACGAGCTCGTCGAGCTGCTGGTCGCCGAGGCCGAGGGCACCCGGCCCGGCCCGCCGTCCGACACCGAGGCCGACTACGGCCCGCTCAACAACGTCGGCCACCTCGCCAAGGTCGAGGCGTTCCTCACCGACCTCCCCGGCCACGCCGAGGTCCGCACCGGCGGCACCCGGCACGGGTCGTCGGGGTTCTTCTTCGCCCCCACCGTCGTGACGGGCGTGCGACAGGACGACCGGATCGTGCAGGAGGAGGTCTTCGGGCCGGTCCTCACCGTCCAGCCCTTCGACACCGAGGCCGAGGCGGTCGCCCTGGCCAACGGGGTGGAGTACGGACTCGCCGGCAGCGTCTGGACCCGTGACCACGGCACGGCCGACCGGCTCACCCGCGAGCTCGACTTCGGGTGCGTGTGGGTCAACACCCACATCCCGTTCGTCTCCGAGATGCCGCACGGCGGGTTCGGGTCGTCGGGCTACGGCAAGGACCTGTCGGGCTACGGCTTCGACGACTACACGCGCATCAAGCACGTGATGACCGCGCACTACTGAGCGGAGCCGTGGTCCTCCGGGACCCCCACGTCGAAGACGTCCAAGAGCTGGGCGAGGGTGCGGTAGTAGCCCACGAGCACGACCAGCTCGGTCACGGTCGTCGTGCCGAGGGCGCCGACCACGTCGGCGTACTCCTCCTCGGTGAGGCGGGAGCGCCCCGCGAGCAGCCGGCGGCAGAGGTCGTACGACGCCTGCTCGCCCGGGTCGTCGGAGGTGAAGCGGCCGGCGGCCAGCGCCTCGAGCTCGGCCTCGCGCAACCCGGCGGCGCGGCCGACCCGCTCGTGGGCGTGCTGCTCGAAGACGGACCCGGTGGCAGCGGCGACCGCGAGGATCGCCACCTCGCGCACGCGGTCGTCGAGGCCGGTGGCGTAGCGGACGGCGCTGCCGAGCTCCTGCAGCGGCGCGCCGAGGGCGGGCTCGTGCAGCATCACGCCGAACGGCCCCGCGAGGGCGCCGTCCGGCGTGGTGAGGTCGAAGTGCTGGGGACCCGCGCCCCGCGGCCCGCCCACGATGCGCTCACGCAGGGCGCGCTGCTCCTCGTCGAGCTGGTCGGGCGTCAGGTCGCGGAGTCGCACGTCGCCCATCCTCTCCCGCGGCCGTCCGGGGGCCGGCGCGGCGCCGGCCCCCGGACGGGGTTCAGTGCCGGAGGGTCACTTCTGTCCTGGGCGACGTTCTCGGCCTTGTCAGCGATACCCGTGACGGGGGTTCCTCTCTCTCGGGGTCGGTGGTGCACGAGTTGGTCGTGCGCAGCGGCCGGATCGTCACGCCGCACCCGGTGTGAGGTGGGTCTCGTCCCGGGCGCGTGCGGCATGCTGGGCGCATGCGCTTCACCGAGCACGAGCTGACCGTCGCCGTCACCTCGGCCGCCCAGGTCGTCGCGGGTGGTCGCAGCCTCCGCCGGGACAAGGGGGAGGCGGCGTGGGAGGCCATGAGCCGTCTCGACCGCTACCACCTGCTCGAGGCGGTCGGGGCCCAGGTGCTCCCCGTGCTGCTCGCCCTCCCTGACGTCGACGTCCCGGCCGGCACCCGGCCCACCTTCACCGACGAGCAGGTCGCCGAGGCCGTCACGGCGACGCTCGGGGAGACCGGGGTCGGCCGGATGCGCCGCAGGGTCGCCGTCACCGCACGCGTGTCGCTCGTGCGCACCGCCCTGGCCCAGCTCCCCGTGCGCCAGGACCCCGACGCGCTGGTGGTCCCCGACCACCTCTGAGCCGTCCGAGGCGGCCCCCGACCCGCTCAGGAAGCGCTCAGGTGGGGTGCGTACCGTCGATGGCGATGACTCACACGACCCGCACCCCCGCCCGCACCCGTACGATCCTCGGCTCGCTCGCCGTGGCTGCCGTCCTCACCCTCTCTGCCTGCGGTGGGGGCGGGTCGGGATCCGACGCCGGCGCGAAGAAGGACGCCAGCGCGTCCGCCGGTGCGTCCGACGGCTCCTCCGCCGCACCCGAGCCCGACCTCGGCGGCATTCCCGACGTGGTGGCCGAGGTCAACGGCGAGGACGTCACCAAGGACGAGTTCGTCCCGATCTACGAGGCGAGCTTCGAGCAGGCGGCCGCGCAGTCGCAGATGACCGGTCAGGCCCCCGACGAGGACGCGCTGAAGAAGCAGACCGTCGACGACCTCGTCGACACCGAGCTGCTCTCGCAGGAGGCCGAGTCGCGCGGGATCGAGGTTAGCGACCAGGACGTCGACGCCGAGCTGGACACGCTGGCCAAGCAGAACGGCATGGGCTCGGGCGAGGAGCTGCTGAAGGCGGTCTCGGCGCAGGGCGTCACCGAGGACCAGGCCCGCGCCCAGGTCGAGACGCAGGTGATGGTCGAGCAGCTGGTGGCCGACGAGGACGGGCCGTTCGACCCGACCACCCAGGACCTCCGCGCGATCTACGCGCAGGCCAAGCAGCAGCAGGCGCAGGCGGGCGAGCAGGCCCAGAAGATCCCGCCGTTCGACCAGGTCCGCGACCAGCTCGAGCAGCAGGCCCGCTCGCAGCAGATCGGCAAGGTCGCCGGCCGGCTCGTCCAGCAGCTGCGCAAGGACGCGGACATCACCGTCAATCTCTGACCGCGGGCCCCGCGGCGCACTAGGGTGGCCGCGTGTCCGAGGTCCTGGAGCTCGAGGACCCCGTCCTTCCGGGCACCGGGCGAGGTCGCGTGCCCCGTCCGGTGAGGGAGCAGCCCCCACTCCCCCTGTCCTGGACCGGCGGGGCCGCTGTGGCGTACGCCGTGGCGGCCGTGCTGGGACGTCTCACGGTCGTGCACGGCCAGACCGTCAGCCTGGTGTGGCCGGGCGCGGGCGTGGCGGTGCTCTGGCTGATGGCCGAGTCCCCGCGCCGGCAGGCGCGGGTGCTGCTGGCACTGCTGGTCATCCACGGCTCGGTGTCCGCGATCACCGGCGCGGCATGGCAGCTCGTGGGCTTCGGCGCCCTCTCGCTGGTCGTGCAGACCTGGGTGGTGGTGCAGCTGCTGCGGCAGTGGTGCCCCTCGCTCCTGGGCGCCGGCGGCAGCGCGAGCTTCCGCTCGCCACGGGTGCTGGCCCTGACCGCGGCCTCCGCCGCCATCGGCTGCGTCGTCGGTGCCGCGATCGGCACCCTGGGGATCTGGCTCTCCGGCGCCCCCGTCGACGCCTGGACGGTGGTGGCCTGGTTCGCGCGCCACTTCACCGGCGTGCTGGTCTTCGGCGGCGTCGGTCACCTCGCGTGGGAGTGGCGCACGCAGTCGGTCGTGCCCCGTGCGCAGGCCGGGAGCCGGCTGGAGCTGGCCCTGCTCTGGGTCGTCTCGCTGCTGGTCGCCTGCGCGGTGTTCCTCCAGCCGTGGCCGCTGTCGTTCCTCGTGGTCGCGCTCAGCGTGTGGTCGGCCGCCCGCTACCCCACCTTCCTCGCCGCCCTCCACGCCGCCGCCGTCGGCTCCATCGGGTTCGTGCTGACCCTCGCCGGGCGTGGGCCCTTCGTCGACCTGTCGGACCCGGTCAAGGAGGTGCTCCTCCTTCAGACCTTCCTCGTCGCGGTCCTGCTCACCGCCCTCGGCGTCGGTGCGCTGGGTGACCGCATCGACGAGCTCGTGGTCAGCCTGACCCGCTCGCGCGCGGACGCGTCCAGCCAGGCCGAGCTGCTCGCCGAGATGACCGAGAGCATGGAGGAGTGCCTGGTCGTCCTCGACGAGGCGGGCCGCGTCGAGCGGAGCAACGGTCCCAGCCTCCGGCTGGCGCACCGGATGAGCCCCGGCGCGGCCGACGCCGACGCGCTCGCGGAGATGGTCGACCGGGTGCTGCACCCCGAGGACGTCCGCACGGCGGGCCGTCCCGAGCTCGGCGTGGGCGACGTCCCGATCCGCCTGGCCTCCGGCGAGGAGGTCGTCCTCGCGGTCTCGCGCACCGACCTCACCCAGCGCCCCGGCGACGCCCGTCGCGGCGGGACGCTCCTCGTGCTGCGCGAGGTCACCGAGCACCGCCGCGGCCTGCAGCCGCTCGCCGGCTTCGCCTCGACCGCCGCCCACGACCTGCGCGGCCCGCTGACGGCGATCCGCTCCTGGATCTCGCTCGCCGCGGAGACGCTCGAGGAGGACCACGAGGCCCAGGAGGGCCTGGCGCGCGCCGAGCGGGCCTCGCTCCAGATGGCCGGCATGATCGACGACCTCCTCACCCACGCCCTCGCCGAGGCCGGCGACCTCGCCCCCCAGACGGTGGAGCTGAGCGGACCGGCGGGCGTGCTGGCGCAGGCCGGCGACCTGCTCGGCCCCGACGACGAGCTCGTCGTGCCCGAGGACCTCCCGGCGGTGCACGCCGACCCGGTCGCGGTGCGCCAGCTGTTCGCCAACCTCGTCGGCAACGGCGCCAAGTACACCCGCGAGGGAGTGCCGGCCCGCGTGGTGGTCACCGCCCGCCGGCAGGGCTCACGCGTGGTGATCGACGTCGAGGACAACGGCGTCGGGGTCGAGGAGTCCGAGCGCACGCTGATCTTCCAGCGCTTCCACCGCAGCGGCGCGGTGCGCGCGCACTTCCGCGGCACCGGCATGGGCCTGACCATCTGCCAGACCATCGTCCAGCGGCACGGCGGCACGATCGAGTGCCTGGCGGCCGACCCGGGTCCGGGCTCGGTCTTCCGCTTCGACCTCCCCGCCGCCACGCCCGACGCTGTCGGCGGCTGACGAGGTCAGGCTCGGCGGCCCCGAGCCCTCCGCGACGAATCAGCCGGCGAGCACGCCCATCGCTCCGGCGCCCAGACCCCCACACGTGTCCGGGATGTGGCCCCTGCGCTGCTGCGCGGAGGGCGACATGTCGGACACGTGTGCCCGACTGGCCGGGCGTCCGTTCGTCGAGGACCGCCGCACGTGCGGCGCCGGTGGCCGTACGTCCGACGGCTCAGACGTTGCGGCGGTACTGGCCCCCGACCTCGAAGAACGCCTCGGTCACCTGCTGGAGCGAGCACACCCGGGCGGCGTCCATCAGCACGGCGAACACGTTCTCGCCGGAGACGGCCGCGTCCTTGAGCCGGGCGAGGGCCTGCTGGGCCTCGGCGCCGTGCGCGGCCTGGAAGGCGCGCACGCGGGAGAGCTGCGACTCCTTCTCGGCCTCGGTGGCGCGGGCAAGCTCGATCTCGTGGGGCTGGGCGTCGGCCGCCGACTCCTTGAGGAACGTGTTCACGCCGATGATCGGCAGCGAGCCGTCGTGCTTGCGGTGCTCGTAGAGCATCGACTCGTCCTGGATCCGGCCGCGCTGGTAGCCGGTCTCCATGGCGCCGAGCACGCCGCCGCGCTCGTTGATCCGGTCGAACTCCTCCAGCACGGCGGCCTCGACGAGGTCGGTGAGCTCGTCGATGACGAACGAGCCCTGCAGCGGGTTCTCGTTCATCGCCAGGCCCCACTCGCGGTTGATGATCAGCTGGATCGCCAGCGCGCGGCGCACGGACTCCTCGGTCGGGGTGGTCACGGCCTCGTCGTAGGCGTTGGTGTGGAGGCTGTTGGCGTTGTCGTAGATCGCGATGAGCGCCTGCAGCGTGGTGCGGATGTCGTTGAAGTCCATCTCCTGCGCGTGCAGCGACCGGCCGCTCGTCTGGACGTGGTACTTCAGCTTCTGCGAGCGCTCGCCGGCGCCGTACTTCTCCTTCATCGTGACCGCCCAGATCCGCCGGGCGACGCGGCCGAGCACGCTGTACTCCGGGTCCATGCCGTTGGAGAAGAAGAACGACAGGTTGGGCGCGAAGTCGTCGATCGCCATCCCGCGGGCGAGGTAGGCCTCGACGTAGGTGAAGCCGTTGGCGAGGGTGAAGGCGAGCTGGCTGATCGGGTTCGCCCCGGCCTCGGCGATGTGGTAGCCGGAGATCGAGACCGAGTAGAAGTTGCGCACCTGCTGCTCGATGAACCACTCCTGGATGTCGGCCATCATCCGCAGGGAGAACTCGGTGGAGAACAGGCACGTGTTCTGGCCCTGGTCCTCCTTCAGGATGTCGGCCTGGACGGTGCCGCGGACGTTCGCGAGCGCGTACGCCCGCAGCTGCGCGCGCTCGTCGTCGTCGGGCTCGCGACCCTCCCGCTCCCGGAACGCGTCGACCTGCTGGTCGATGGCGGTGTTGAGGAAGAACGCCAGCACCGTCGGCGCGGGGCCGTTGATCGTCATGCTCACCGACGTGGTGGGGGCGACCAGGTCGAAGCCGCCGTAGAGCACCTTCATGTCGTCGAGGGTGGCCACCGAGACGCCGGAGGTGCCGACCTTGCCGTAGACGTCGGGCCGGGGGTCGGGGTCGCGGCCGTAGAGGGTGACGGAGTCGAACGCCGTCGACAGGCGCGTGGCGTCGTTGCCCTCGGAGAGGATCTTGAACCGGCGGTTGGTGCGGGCCGGGTCGCCCTCGCCGGCGAACATGCGGGCCGGGTCCTCGTTGTCACGCTTGAAGGGGAAGACGCCGGCGGTGAAGGGGAAGTAGCCCGGCAGGTTCTCGTTGCGCCAGAACCGCACCAGCTGGCCGTGGTCGGTGAACCGCGGCAGGGACACGCGCGGGATCTTGTTGCCGCTCAGCGACTCGCGCGTGAGGCGCGTGGTGATCTCCTTGTCGCGCACCCGGACGACCTGCTCGTCGCCGGAGTAGGACTCCACGACCGCGGGCCAGGCCGCGATCTGGTCGACGACCTCGTGCGGGACGTCCTTGCGCGCGGCCTCGAGCAGCGCCGGGACGCCGCCGGCGTCGCCGTCGGCGAGCTCGGCCGCCACGGCCTCGATCCGCTGCACGCGCGCGGCGGCCTCCGCGAGCTGCTCGGTGCGGGCGTGGTAGCCGCGGACGGTCTCGGTGATCTCGCTGAGGTAGCGCACCCGCTCGGCGGGCACGACCTGGCGGATCCCGGAGGAGTGGCGCACGTCGACGTGGGGGAGCGTGCCCTCGGAGACGGCGAGGCCAGCGTCGGCGAGGGCGTCGCGCAGGTGCTGGTAGAGCGCGGTCACGCCGTCGTCGTTGAACGTCGCGGCGCTGGTGCCGAAGACCGGCATGTCGTGGGGCTGCTTGCCGAACGCCTCACGGTTGCGGACCAGCTGGCGCCCGACGTCGCGCATCGCGTCCTTCGCGCCGCGGCGCTCGAACTTGTTGATCGCCACCGTGTCGGCGAAGTCGAGCATGTCGATCTTCTCGAGCTGCGAGGCGGCGCCGAACTCCGGCGTCATGACGTAGAGGGAGTGGTCGACCAGCGGCACGATGCCGGCGTCGCCCTGGCCGATGCCGGGCGTCTCGACGATCACCAGGTCGTGGCCGGCGGCCTTCATCACCGCGATCACGTCGGCGAGGTGGTCGGGCACCTCGTGGGAGCCGCGGGTGGCCAGCGAGCGGAAGAAGACCCGGTCGCCGTCGAGGGAGTTGGCCCGGATCCGGTCGCCGAGCAGCGCGCCGCCGCCCTTGCGGCGGGTCGGGTCGACCGCGATGACGGCGATCCTGAGCTTGTCCTGCTGGTCGGTGCGGAAGCGTCGTACGACCTCGTCGGTGAGGGAGGACTTCCCCGAGCCGCCGGTGCCGGTGATGCCGAGCACGGGGACCACGCGGCGCGCGGCCGCGGCGTGCAGCTCGGTGAGCACCGACGCGTCGAGGCGGCCCTCCTCGGCGCCGGTGATCGCGCGGGCGACCGCGAACCGGTCGCCGGTGAGCACCTGCTCCACCGTGACCTGCCGGTCGGCCCACAGGTCGATGTCGCAGTCGCGCACCACCGAGTTGATCATCCCGACCAGGCCCATCCGCTGGCCGTCCTCGGGGGAGAAGATGGTGACGCCCGACGCCCTCAGGCGGTCGATCTCGGACGGCACGATCACGCCGCCGCCACCGCCCACGACGCGGACGTGTCCCGCGCCGGCGGCGCGCAGCGACTCCACGAGGTACTCGAAGTACTCCACGTGGCCGCCCTGGTAGGACGACACCGCGACGCCCTGGACGTCCTCCTCCAGCGCCGCGTCGACGACCTCCTGCACGGACCGGTTGTGCCCGAGGTGGATCACCTCGCACCCCTGGCTCATGAAGATCCGGCGCATGATGTTGATCGAGGCGTCGTGCCCGTCGAACAGGCTCGAGGCCGTGACCAGGCGGATCGGGTTCGTCGGCGTGTGCAGGTCGGCCATGCTGCGATAGTAGGACGTCCAAGTAACTACTGGCGAGTCACCACGAAGTCCCCGGACATCCGGGGAAGTCGCCGCTTCGAGGTCGAAGCGTCGCGTACGAAGCGGCAGGTCCGACCTCGAAGTCGGCCGGCCGCCAGCCGTCAGAGGCTCTCGCCGAGCCCGGTCCGCAGCTCGGTCAGCCGGTCGGTCAGCTCCCGCACCCGCCCGCCCGGCAGCCCGGGGGCCTCGAACACCTCGCGGTTGAGGGCGGCGGTGGCCTCCTCCACGGCGTCGCGCCCGGCGTCGGTGAGCACCGCCAGCACCACCCGGCGGTCGCCGTCGCCGCGCTCGCGGCGGACGTAGCCCTGGCCCACGAGCCGGTCGACGGCGCTGGTCACGCTCGTCGGGTGCACCTGCAGCAGCGAGCCCAGCCGCGACATCGGCATCGCCGCGCCGCGGGAGAACGACAGCAGCCGCAGCACCTCGTAACGGGCGAACGTCAGCCCGCGGGGGCGCAGCACCCCGTCGATCCGCTCCATCAGCAGCTGCTGGGCACGCACGACGGAGGTCACCATCGCCATCCCGTCGGCGGCGTCGGCCCAGCCGTGGGCCACCCACTGGCGGTGGGCCTCGCCGATCGGGTCGCGGGTCATGGCTGGAGGGTAGCCAGCAGCGCGTGCGCCTCCACCATGGCCGGGCCGTACCAGGTCAGCAGCCGGCCCGACACCAGCCGCGACGGCGTCGCCAGCGCCTCCGGCCCGTCGTCGGCGGTGAAGACGTAGGGCTCGTCGGGCAGCAGGACCAAGTCGGCGCCGGCCGCGTCGACGTCCGCCGGCGTGACGGTGGGGTAGCGGCCGTCACGGCCGGCCATGGCGTTGACCAGCCCGGCGCGGGCGAGCAGGTCGTCGGTGTAGGTCGGCGCGCCGACCACCATCCACGGGTCGCGCCAGATCGGTACGACGACCCGCACCCGCGGTGCCGCCGGTGCGGCCCAGAGACGGCGGGCCTCGACGAGCCACCCCGGCTCGGACACCGCCAGCGCCTCGGCGAGCAACCGGCCCATGGCGTCGAGCGCCTGCTCCACGGTCTCGATCCGGGTCACCCAGACCGCCACGCCCGCCTCGCGCAGCCGGCGTACGTCGAGCTCGCGGTTCTCCTCCATGTTGGCCACCACGAGGTCCGGGCGCAGGTCGCGCACGGCCGCGAGGTCGGGGTTCTTCGTGCCGCGCACGCGCGGCACGTCGAGATCGACGGGGTGCGTGCACCAGTCCGTCGCCCCGACCAGCCGCTCGGGCACGGTGGCGGCGAGCGCCTCGGTGAGGGAGGGCACGAGCGACACGAGGCGGGTGGCCGGCGCGGTCAGCGGGACGTCGGCGCCGAGGTCGTCGTGCATGGCGGCAGGCTAGGCCAGGTGGGGGGCGTGCGGCCGTCGAGGTGTGGACCGCGGCGCCGACGTGGTGGAGTTGCCCCATGAGCAAGCACGCCCCCGCGCCGGTCGGCCTGCCGATCGACGGGCGCGAGCAGCCGACCGTCGAGGGCTGGACGTTCCCGGCCCGCAACCCGGCCACCGGCGAGGTCCTGTGGCAGGTCCCCGACGCCGGCCTCGCCGAGGTCGACGCGGCGCTGACCGCCGCCCGACGCGCGTACGACGCCACCGGCTGGAGCACCGACACGACGATGCGCGTCGCCGCGGTCCGCTCCTTCCAGGCGGCGCTCGCCGCCGACGCCGACCGGCTCGCGCTGCTGCTCGCGACCGAGACCGGGGTGCCGGTCGCCCTGCGCGAGGAGCACGTCGACGGCCCCCTGGCCGGGCTGCGCGCGGTGCCCCGGCGCCCGACGGCCGGCGTCACCGTCGTGGTGACGCCTGCGACGTCCCCGCTCGCCGTCGCCGTCGCGGAGATCGGGCGGGTGCTGCTGGAGGGCGGCACGGTGGTCCTCAAGCCGGCGCCGGAGGCCGCCAGCGCCGCCCTCGAGATCGGCCGCATCGGCCTGGCCCACCTGCCCCGCGGCGTGCTCAACGTCGTCACCACCCGCGACGTCGACGTCGCGATCGCCCTCACCCTCGACCGGCGCACCGACGAGGTGTCGTTCGCGGGCTCGCCGGTCGCGGGCGAGCGCGTCCGGGCGGCCGCCACGCGTGCGGGCAAGCGGGTGCGCACCGAGCTCGGGGCGCCGCGCCAGCTGCGCGCCCGCGGTGCCGAGCTGGAGCAGGTGGTGACCGGCGCCGCGCTCGCCGTCGCGGCCAACGCCGGACAGGCGCGCGGTGTGCCGAGCAGCGTGGTCGTGCCGATGTCGCGCTACGCCGAGTCGCTCGCGCTGGCCGTCGAGGCGATGGCCTCGGTGGCGGTCGGCGACCCCGCCGACCCCGCGACGCTGTGCGGTCCGCTGCGCTCGCCGGTGGCCCGCGACCGGGTGCTGCGCTACGTCGCGCTGGCGGAGGCCGAGCGCGCCGACGTGGCGCTCGGCGGTCGCAGCCTCGACCGGCCCGGGTGGTGGGTCGAGCCGACGGTGATCGGCGGCGTGGACGCGGAGTCGCGCCTGGTGGTCGAGGAGGTCCTCGGACCGGTGCTCATGCTGGTGCCCGACGCATCGGCACGTGCCTGATGCCGTCCGCGTCGAACTCCGGACCGGAGACCTCGAAGCCCCACCCGGCGTAGAAGCCCGCCAGCGGGGCCTGCGCGTCCAGCCTGGCCTCACGGTCGCCGACGACGTCCATCGCGCGGTCCATCAGCATGGGGGCGAGCCCGCGGCCCCGCCCCTCGAGCGCCAGCACCACGCGCCCGATCCGGCACCACCCGCCCTCGTCGAGCACGCGCAGGGTGCCGATCACGCGGCCGTCGTCGAGCAGCACGACGTGGCGGGTGGTCGCCTCCAGGTCACGGCCGTCGAGGTCGGGATAGGGGCAGTCCTGCTCGACGACGAAGACGTCCTGGCGCAGCCGCCACACGTCGTACGCCGTGCGCACGGGCAGCTCGTCGACGTGCACGTCCAGGACCTCGAGGGGCATGGCGCGAGGGTACCGACGCACTGCGGGGCCGGACGGTCTCCCGTCCGGCCCCGCAACAGGTCGTCGGGTCAGGCGGCCCGGAACGGTGCCTGCTTGCGCACGACGCGCACGTTGCCGGCCTTGTCGGTCGCGGTCGCCTTCACCACGACGAACCTCCGGCCGTCCTTGCGGGTCACCGTGCGGACCTGCACCGTGCAGTAGTCGAGGCCCGAGCGCGGGTCCGAGGCCTTGCATCGGGGCTTCGGCACCGACGTGTAGGTCCGTCGGCCGCTGAAGCCGACGATCTCGGCCTGCGGCCGGCCCTTGTCGATGAAGAGCGTCGTGCTGGTGGTGGTGGAGTCACCGTCGGCCGTGCGGACCACCGCGCGGAACACGACCCGGCCCTGCTGGGCCCGCGGCACCACGCGCGGCGCCGGACAGGCGACCACGGCGCTGCCGTGGCCGTCGCAGGCGTAGGTGATCGTCACGTCCGAGCGGAACCAGCCGTACGACGTCGCCGGGCGCTCCCCGGTGGCCGTGGCGGTGATGGTCGGCCGGCCGACGTTGACCAGCACCTTGCCGGTGGCCGGCGTCGTGTCGGTGTTGCCGGCCGGGTCGGTCGCCCTCACCTCGAAGACGTGGCCGCCGTCGGCGAGGTCGGTGAAGGTCCGCGACCCGCTCGGGCACGACCCCCACGCCGCGGTCCCTCCGGCTGCGGCCAGGCGGCACTCGAACGTGGAGCCGTCCGCGTCGGCGGCGTAGCCGAAGGTCACCGAGCCGGTGCCCACCACGGCGGGCGGGGCGTCGGTCAGCGTCGTCTCGGGGGCCACGGTGTCGATGGTGACGTCCTGCTGCGCGGGGGCGCTGACGTTGCCCGCGCCGTCGACCGCGACGACGACGAAGCGGTGGTCGCCGTCCTCGAGCGCGGCGGCCGTCCAGCCCGAGGCACAGGTCTCGGGCGAGACCTGCTGCGCGCCGACCGGGACGAGGGCGCACTCGAAGTGGTCGACGTCCTGCGACGGCGTCGCCGCGAAGGCGAACGCGGGCGTGCTGTCGTTGGTGGGGGTGCGCGGGCCGGAGGTGATCGACACCGCCGGCGCCACCGTGTCGACGGTGAAGTCCCAGGCGGCGCTGTCACCGACGTTCCCGGCGTGGTCGGTGGCCCGGACCTCGAAGGTCCAGTCGCCGTCGACGAGCTCGTCGGACTCGAAGGAGGTCGCGTCGCACGGGGTCCACACGGCGCGGCCAGTGCCGTGGACGCGGCACTCGACGGAGGCGACGTCGTCGGACGGGTCGAACGCGTAGGTGAACGTCGGCCGCGGGTCGTTGCCGAGCCGGGCGGGGCCGGTGACGATCGCCGCGCCAGTGCTGACGGTGTCGATCGCGAAGTCGTAGGACGTCACGTCGCCGGTGTTGCCCAGGTCGTCGGTGGTGCGGACCGAGAAGGTCCAGTCGCCGTCGCCCAGGGGGCCGAGGTCGTCGGCGTCCGCGCAGTCCCACCACGGCGACGGCTCCCCGCTGTCGGGGCGGTCGAGGTGGCACTCGGACGACGCCGCGTCGGCGTCGGGCGAGTCCCAGGTGAACGACGGTGACGCGTCGTTGCCCAGCACCGCCGGCACGGTCAGCAGGCTGGTCGACGGGCCGGTGGTGTCGACGGTGAACACCTGCGACGCAGGGCTCGCGTCGGTGCTGTAGAACGCGTCGACCGCGCGGACCTCGAAGGTCCAGGTGCCGTCGGCGAGGCCGGAGAAGGACGTCCCCGCGTCCGGGCAGGTGGCGAAGCCCGCGGGCTGCTGGCCCTGCAGGGTGACCCGGCACTCGAAGCGACGGTGCTCGGTCGAGCTGGTGCTGTAGGTGAACGCCGGGGAGCTGCTGGCCGAGCGCGCCACCGGTCCGGTAGTGATGCTCGTGTCGGGCGGCGTGACGCCGATCGGGAACCCGTCGCGGAAGCGGAAGACGTAGCGGCCGAGGACGTCGCTCTCGCGCGAGCCGTGGACGAGGCCGGCCGGGTTGCTGTCGAGGAACGCCCCGGCGACCTGCGAGCCGGGGAGCACGAAGACGTGCTCGGGGTTGTGGTCGGCGGCGCTGAAGCCCACCTGCGCGGCACCGTTGTAGTCGCCGTCGATGCGGCCGTAGTCGAGCACCACGTCGAAGTCGCCCGCGGCGACGTCGGACCGGTCGACCAGCAGCACCTGGAAGTCGTTGGTGGGAGCACCGCCGCTGGCGAAGAAGCCGACGTCGTGCCAGTTCACGCACAGGGCCGGACGACCCTGCCAGGTCACCGCGCCGTAGGTGACCGGGGTGCCGGTCCACGTCGTCTCCAGGTCGGCGAAGAACGGGGCGAGCAGCGGTCGCGGCAGCGTCGAGATGTGACCGGTGAAGTTGTACATCGGTCCGTCGAAGGTGATGTTGCCGTTGTTGTTGACGTAGGCCTCGGTCACCGTGCGGTCGTAGAACGACAGCGGTGACGCGAGCGCGATCGCGCCCGAGCTGTCGTCGTCGTTGAGCGGCAGGCTGTTCGCGGTGCACCCCGGGTCGGCGACGATCGCCGAGGCGGAGGTGACCGCGTCGGCCGCGACCGGGGCGAGGGCGAGCGTGCTGACCGCCGCCACCAGTGCGACGCCGCCGCTGAGGAGCGCACGTGGGACGCGTGCGGAGAGGATGGACATGCGTGCCCTTCGGGTCGTGGGCGCGCCCCCACGGCACGGCCCCCGCAGCGCATCCCACGCCCATCGCGACGCGACCGCGGCCGAACGACCTCTTTGTGGGCGTCCTGTGGGCGAGCTGGTGACCTGTGTCCGTCCCTCAGGACACGAACGACACGACCTGGCCGAAGGCGCGACGGCCCTCGGGCGTGAAGGGCAGCAGGCCGTAGACGTGGATCAGGTCGGGCTCCTCGACGGCGGTCAGGTCCCACCCGGCCTCCTCGGCGCGCCGCACCAGCAGCCGGCAGCCGGGGTGGAGCAGGTCACGGGTGCCGTAGAGCACGAGCGCGCGCGGCAGCCCGGCGAGGTCGGCCAGACCGGGGGACACCTCGGGTCGGGCGAGGTCGTCGGGCGAGCCTGCCCACCACCCGGCGTAGGCGTCGAGCTTGCCGATGAACAGCCACGGGTCGATCGCGTCGGCCGCCTCGGTCTCGGCACGCGTCGAGGTCGTGAGGTCGACCCAGGGGGCGTGCAGGACGAGGTGGGTGGCCGGCGCCAGGCCGCGGTCGCGCACTGACACCGCCAGCGCGAGGGCCAGCCCGCCGCCCGCGGAGTCGCCCGCGAGCACCGCCCCGCCCGGCTCGGCCGACCAGCGCGCGAGGTCGTCGACGAGCGCGTCGTGGGAGTCGCGCCAGGTGTGCTCGGGCGCGAGGGGGTAGTCGGGCACGACCACGCGGGCGCCGGTCGCGTCGGCCAGCCGCGTGGCGTAGCGGACGTGGAAGGCGTCGATCGGAGCCGTGTAGCCGCCGCCGTGGACGTAGTAGAGCGTGCGCGTGACGGGGCGCCCGCGGGGCGTGAGGACGTACGACGGAAAGCCGAGGTCGGCGATCTCAACGTCCCAGCGCCGGGCGAACCCCGGCACCGCCCGGGTCGGCAGCGACCGGTCCAGGGTGCGGTGCCACGCCTCGACCCGGGCCCGCTCCGACGCCTCGTCGTCGAGCTCGCGGGAGCGGCGCAGGCGGGGCACGAGGGTGGCGAGGAGGTCGTGGCGGCGGCTGGGCACGCGCCGACCCTAGAGGGGCCGGTACGCTGGCACCAGAAGACAGGGGAGCACGTGCAGGCGTGCTGAGAGTGCGGACCAGCCGCAGACCCTCCGAACCTGATCCGGTTAGCACCGGCGATAGGGAGTCACGATGAACCGCGTCACCGTCCGCACCTGCCTGGCGAGCGCCACCACGGCCCTGCTGCTGGCCGGCTGCAGCCTCACCGGCGGCGACACCGCCACCGAGACCACGCCCTCCGGAGAGCCGGGGACGAAGGGCGGCGGCACCGTCGTGCTGGTCACCCACGAGTCGTTCCACCTCCCGAAGAAGCTGGTCCGCCAGTTCGAGGACGAGTCGGGCTACCAGGTCGAGGTCCGCGCCTCGGGCGACGCCGGGACCCTCGCGACCAAGCTCAGCCTCACCGCGGACAACCCGATCGGCGACGCCGCCTTCGGCATCGACAACACCTTCGCCTCGCGGCCGCTGGGCGAGGGGGCGTTCGCGCCGTTCACGCCGAGCGCCACCCCGCCGTCGCAGTACGCCCTGCCCGACGGCGGCGACCGCCTGGTGCCGGTCGACTCCGCGAGCGTGTGCGTCAACGTCGACACCGACTGGTTCGACCGCGAGGGGCTCGCGCCGCCGAAGACCCTCGACGACCTCACCGACCCGGCGTACGCCGACCTGACGGTGACGCCCGGCGCCTCGACCAGCAGCCCGGGCATGGCGTTCTTCCTCGCCACCGTGGCGCAGTACGGCGACGACTGGCCCGACTACTGGACCGACCTGCTCGCCAACGGCGCCAAGGTGGTCGACGGCTGGGAGGACGCCTACTACGGCGACTTCACCGCCGGCTCCAAGACGGGCACCCGCCCGATCGTCGTCTCCTACGACTCCTCGCCGGCCTTCACGGTCGAGGGCGGGCGCACCACCACGGCGGCGCTGCTCGACACCTGCTTCCGCCAGGTCGAGTACGCCGGCGTGCTCGCCGGCGCCGACAACCCTGCCGGCGCCGAGGCGCTGGTCGACTGGATGCTCTCCGACGAGGTGCAGAGCGCGCTGCCGGAGTCGATGTACGTCTTCCCGGTGATGCCGGGAGCGACCGTGCCCGACGACTGGGCGCGGTTCGCCGAGCAGCCGAGCGACCCCTACGAGGTCGACCCCGCCGAGATCGCGTCCCACCGCGAGGAGTGGCTGACCGAGTGGACCGACGTCATCTCCCGCTGAGCGCCCGGCGGCTGCTCGCGCTGCTCGCCCTCGCCGCGGGCCCGGTCCTGGTGCTGGGCGTGCTCTTCGTCCTGCCCGTGACCGGGATGCTCCGCGAGGGGTTCGTCGTCGACGGAAGTTTCGCGCCGGGCGGCGTGCTCGAGGTGCTGGCACGTCCGCGGGTCCACCGCGTCGCCTGGTTCACCCTGTGGACCTCGGGCCTGGCCACTGCGCTGTCGGTCGTCCTCGGCCTGCCGGCGGCGTACGCCCTGCACCGCCTGAGGCTGCCGGGCCGCTCGGTGGTGCGCGCGGCCGTGCTGGTGCCGTTCGTGCTGCCGACCGTCGTCGTGGGCGTCGCCTTCCGCCAGCTGCTGGGAGAGGGCGGACCGCTCGGCTTCCTGGGCCTCGACGGGACGCCCGCGGCGATCGTCGCGGGGCTGGTGTTCTTCAACGTGGCGGTCGTGGTGCGCACGGTCGGCGTCGCGTGGGAGTCCCTCGACCCGCGCCCCGGCCAGGCCGCGGCGGCGCTGGGCGCCTCGCCCTGGCAGGTCCTGCGCACGGTCACCTTGCCGGCACTGCGGCCGGCGGTCGTGGGTGCGGCCAGCGTCGTCTTCCTGTTCTGCGCCACCGCCTTCGGCATCGTGCTGACGCTCGGCGGCGTGCGCTACTCCACGGTGGAGACCGAGATCTACCTGCTCACCACCACCGTGTTCGACCTGCGGGCGGCCGCGGCGCTGTCGGTCCTGCAGATCGTGGTCGTGCTGGCGCTCCTCGCGGTGTCGGCGCGGCTGCGCGCCGTCCCCGACCCGACCGCGCAGCGGTCCGTCGTCCCCGCCCGGCGGCCGCGGCGCGCCGACCTGCCGGTCGTCGCCGCGACCGTGCTGGTGCTCGGCGCGATGGTGCTGCCCGTGCTCGCGCTGGTCGCGGGCTCGCTCAGCGTCGGCGACGGCTGGGGCCTGGCCAACTACCGCGCGCTCACGTCGGCGGGGGACGACCAGGCGCTGCTCGCGCCCGTCACCGCCGCGCTCGCCACGAGCCTGCGCACCGCCGTCGACGCGACCTGGATGTCGCTGCTGCTCGGCGGGCTGGTGGCCGCGATCGTCACGCGTCGCTCGCACTCGCGCACCGAGCGCCGGGTGCGCTCGTCCCTCGACGCCTTCTTCATGCTGCCGCTCGGGGTCAGCGCGGTGACGCTGGGCTTCGGCTTCCTGATCACCCTCGACCGCCCGCCGCTCGACCTGCGCGACTCTCCGCTCCTGGTGCCCGTGGCCCAGGCGCTGGTCGCGCTGCCGCTGGTCGTGCGCACGCTGACCCCGGTGCTCGCCGGAGTCGACGACCGGCAGCGCCAGGCGGCGGCGTCCCTGGGTGCCGCTCCGTGGCGCACGGTCCTCACCGTCGACCTGCCGGTCGTGTGGAAGCCCGCGCTGGCCGCCAGCGGCTTCGCCTTCGCCACCTCGCTGGGCGAGTTCGGCGCCACGTCGTTCCTCGCCCGCGAGGAGAGCCCGACGCTGCCGGTCGTGATCTTCCGCCTCATCGGGCACCCCGGCGAGATGAACTACGGCATGGCGCTGGCCGCGTCGGTGGTCCTCGCCGCCACGACGGCGCTGGTCGTGCTGGTCGTCGAGCGCCTCCGGGTGCCGGGCGTGGGGGCGTTCTGATGGGGCTCTCGCTGTCCCACGTCGGCGTGCGCTACGGCGCGACCGCGGCCGTCGACGACGTCTCCCTCGACCTCCCCGACGGCGAGGTGCTCGCGGTGCTCGGGCCGTCGGGCTGCGGCAAGTCGACCCTGCTGCGCGCAGTCGCCGGGCTCGAGCCGCTCACGTCGGGGTCGGTCTCCTTCGACGGCACCGACCTCGCCGCGACGCCCACCCACCGGCGCGGCTTCGCGCTGATGTTCCAGGACGGTCAGCTCTTCGCCCACCTCACCGTCGCGCGCAACGTGGCGTACCCGCTGCGTCTGCGCCGCACCCCGCGCGCCGCGACCGCCGCGCGCGTGCGCGAGCTGCTCGAGCTCGTCGGCCTGCCGGGCTACGCCGACCGGCTGCCCGCGACGCTGTCCGGCGGTGAGCGGCAGCGGGTCGCGCTGGCCCGCGCGCTGGCCGTCGAGCCGCGCCTGATCCTGCTCGACGAGCCGCTCTCCGCCCTCGACGCCGCGCTGCGCGAGCGGCTCGCCAGCGACCTCCGCGGGATCCTGCGCGCCGCGGGCACGACGGCGCTGCTGGTCACCCACGACCACGAGGAGGCGTTCGCCCTCGCCGACCGGCTGGCGGTGATGCGCGCCGGCCGGGTGGTGCAGCAGGGCCCCATCGACGAGGTCTGGCGCGAGCCCGCCGACGAGTCGACCGCCCTCTTCCTGGGCTACGCGCGGGTGCTGCGCGACGAGCCGGCCGCCCGGCTCCTGGGCGCCGCGGGGCTGCCGCCGTCGTACGCCGTCGCCGTGCGCCGCTCGGCCCTCGTCGCCGACCCGGCGGGGCCGGTGCGCGCTCGCGTGGAGCAGGCCCGCGCGACCCCCGAGCAGGTGCGCCTGGTCGTCGCCGCGGAGGGCATCGGCACGCTCGACGCGGTGGCGCCGCTCGGCACGCACGTCGCGCCCGGCGAGGAGGTGGGGCTGCGCGTGGATGTGACACGGCTCGCCGTCCTGCCGATCACGGCGCGCCCTTGACCGATCCCTAGACTGACCCGCGTGCATCGACCGGCCTACGCCCTTCTCGTCGGAGTGGCAGCCCTCATGGGGGCGCTCGCCGTCGCCGCGTCGATCTCGCTCCACCGTCCGCTCGTCGACCCAGAGGGCTTCCTCGGCCCGTCGTGGCTGCGCCTGCCGCTGCTGGTGCTCGGCGCCTTCCTCCTCGACATGCTCCCGCGCACGCTGTGGCAGGCGAGGTTCAAGCCCGCCGCGATGATGCCGGTGGCGCGCGAGCGGGTGCGCACCCACTGGAACCGCGAGCGGATCACTCTCGTGGTGCTGGGCCTGGTGAGCTTCTACATCACCTACGTCTGCTACCGGAACCTCAAGTCGTTCCTCCCCTTCATCATGGGCGAGGACAAGTACGACCGCGAGCTGCACCTCATCGACCGCACGCTGATGTTCGGCCACGAGCCGGCGACGATCCTGCACTCCGTGCTCGGCACCGGTCTCCAGGCGCACTTCTTCTCCACGGTCTACCTGTGGTTCCTGCCGCTCGTGCCGCTCGCGCTCGCGGCCTGGCTGGTGTGGTCGCGCAACATCACCTTCGGCTACTGGTTCGCCACCTCGCAGTGCCTGGCCTGGGCGCTGGGCACCGCTTCCTACTACGCGCTGCCGACCCTCGGCCCCGGCTTCCAGTACAGCTACCTCTACACCGACCTGCCCGACACCGGCTCCAGCGCGCTGATGGAGGCCCTGTCCTACGGACGCTCCACGGTGCTGCGCGAGGGCGTCGAGGGCGCCGTGCAGTCGGTCGCCGGCTTCGCCTCGCTGCACACCGGCATCACGCTCCTCGTCGCGCTGATGGTGCAGTACACGCTGCGCAGCCGGATCCTGAAGATCGTCTTCTGGGCCAACTTCGTCATCACCGTCATCGCCACCCTCTACTTCGGCTGGCACTACATCGCCGACGACCTCGCCGGCGTCGTGATCGCCCTGTTCTCCTTCTGGCTCGGCGGGCTCGCCAGCGGCCAGAAGTTCGATCGCCACGGCCTGGCCTCCCACCCCACCTCGACCACCTCCCAGGTCCCCGTCGACGCCGACTGACTCCCCGCCCCCCGGGGCGTGGGTGCTGGCTGTCTCGAGATCCCCGGATATCCGGGGAAGTTGCCGCTTCGAGGTCGAAGCTTCGCGTACGAAGCGGCAGGTTCGACCTCGAAGTCACGCCCCGATCCGCTTCGTGCGTGACGCCAGCACCGCGCGGATCCGAGCAGCGAGGAGGCCAGGGCGGGCCAGGTCTGCCCACGAGATGCGGATGCAGGTCCATCCGGTGAGGAGGCAGACCAGCTCCTCGCGCTCCTTCTCCCTCATCAGGAACTCCTCGAGGCTCTCGCCGTCACGACGGTGCTCGCGGTACTTCGTCCGCCCGTCGAACTCGAGGAACACGCCGAAGTCCGGCCAGGCGAAGTCGAGGCGCGCCACCAGGCGGCCACGTTCGTCGTTCACCTGCCACTGCGGTTCGGGTCGGGGCAGGCCTGCGGCGTACGCCAGGTAGCTGAAGCGGTCCTCGCCCACCGACTCGAGCCGCGGGTCGGCCAGGCGCAGCACCAGGTCGGAGGTGAGGCTGCCCGGCCAGCGCTGGTGCTGGGCGACCTGGTCCGCGAGCTCGTGGAGCGTCATCGCGCCGACGTGGAGCATGCGGTTGACGACGACGAGCGCCGGCTCGACCGGCGCGATCGTGGTGACCTCGAAGGCTGCGCGCGCCGGGACCGTGACCAGCATGCCGTTGACCAGCTCGACGTCGTCGTCGGTGAGCCTGCCGCGGTGCGGCACCCAGTCAGGGCTCACCCTGCCTGCTCGCTCAGGCTGCTCCCGCGTCGTGTGGACGACTCGCAGGTCCAGGCCCCAGACCGGGATCCCGCGCTCGACCACGGAGGAGACGTGGGTGGCAACGGTCTCCTCGTGTGCGCGGGCCAGCACGGCGCGGCATCGCACGCGGTGTCGATCGGGTGCCGACAGCGCCGCCCAGGCCTTGCCGTCGACGTACGTCCCGTGCCGGATCCGGCAGACGACGCCGGCACGCACGAGGCGCCGGAGCTGCTGGTCGGTCATGCCGGAGGCGATCAGGTCCCGGCGCAGCCGGACGACGCCATCGAGGTCGGGGTGCTCGGTCATGCAGGCCCATCTGCCCGTCGGCGTCCGGCCCGAACCGTAGTTCCGCGCGCCTGTGGACGAAGGGGAACGCACGAGCCTGACCGGCTCTCTTCGAGGTCAGAACCGCCGCTTCGTACGCGACGTTTCCGCCTCGAAGTGGCAACTTCCCCGGATATCCGGGGACTCTCCGAGAATTACACATATGTAGTACGTCAAGGCGACACGCCGGGAAAAAGTGAGAAAGTTGGGGAAAGTGTTCCTTGTGTGACGAAAGTTGATTAGCGTGCCTCGCGTTGCCCGTGCGGTGGGGAAGCCGCACGGGCCTCCGAGACCTCAAGGGGAACGCCCGTGCGCTCAGCGACACCACCCACGCCCGACGCGCGTCGGCAAGCCCGGCGACGTACGACGGTCCGCTGGGCGACCGCGGCCGTGCTGGTCACCGGGCTGGCGCTGGGCGGGGTGCACCCCGTCGCGTTCGCCGACGACGACGCCGTGCCGAGCGAGGCCGACGTCGCCGTCGCGCGGGCGAGGGCGGGCGACAAGGCGCGTGACGTCGACGCCGTGCGCGGCGACCTGATCCGCGCCAACCTCGCTCTCGACGCGGCGGGCGACGTGGCCGCCCAGGCCGCCGAGGCCTACAACGGCGCGCGGTGGCGCGCCGAGCAGGCGCGTGCCGACGTCGAGAGCGCCCGCGTCGCCGCCGACCAGGCCCGCGAGGACGTCGACGCGCAGCGCGAGCTCTACGCCGAGACCGTCGTGCAGTCGTACGAGGAGGCCTCGGAGGTGCAGGGGCTCTCCGCGGTCGTCGAGTCCGACGGCATCGAGTCGCTCATCGACCACTCGGTGACGATGGGCAACACCTCCGACGCGCTCGACAGCCAGTACGACTCCTACACCGCCGCCTCCGCGGTCGCCGAGGTCACCGCCGACGGGGCGGACGCCGCCGCCGGGCGCGCCAAGGAGGCCGAGGCCGAGGCCGAGCAGGCGCGCGACGAGGCCGCTGCCGCCGAGGCGGACGCCGGTGCGCAGGCCCAGGCGATCGCCGTACGCAAGTCCGCCCTCATCGCCGAGCTCGCCGAGCTCGAGGGCATCAGCGTCCGGCTCGCCGAGAAGCGCCAGCGCGCGCTCGAGGCCGCCGCCGCCGAGGCCGCCGCCGCGGCTGCCCAGGCGCAGGCCGAGGCAGCGGCCGAGGCTGAGGCTGAGCAGGCCGAGCAGGAGCAGCAGGAGGCCGCGCCGACCCCGGCCCCCAGCCCCACGCCCAGCCCGACACCCAGCCCGGCGCCGACCGGCAAGCCGAGCCCCAGCCCGACTCCGACCTCGACTCCGACCTCGACGCCGACCCCCGCGCCGACCCCCACCCCGACCCCCAGTCCGACGCCCACGCCGACCCCCGTGCCGACGCCCACGCCGACCCCCACGCCGAGCCCCACCCCTACTCCCACCCCCACGCCGCCGCCCGTCCCGACCCCCGCGCCGAGCGGGGGAGCCGACGCCGCGATCGCGTTCGCGCGAGCCCAGCTCGGGGAGCCGTACCAGTACGGCGCGGCCGGCCCGGACGCCTGGGACTGCTCCGGCCTCACCGCAGCGGCCTGGGCGAGCGGCGGCCGGACGTTGCCGCACTACTCGGTCGCGCAGTACACGCAGTCCACCCGGATCTCCGCCAGCCAGCTGGCACCCGGCGACCTGGTGTTCTGGGGATCGTCCAGCAGCCCGAGCTCGATCTACCACGTGGCGCTCTACGTCGGTGACGGCCAGATCATCCACGCCCCGCGCACCGGCCGGGACGTCAGCATGGAGTCGATGTACTACTGGCGGACCCCGAACTTCTTCGCCCGTCCCTGAGGCGACTTCGAGGTCGAAGCTGCCGCTTCGTACGCGAAGCTTCGGCCTCGAAGCGGCAACTTCCCCGGATATCCGGGGACTTCGGGCGCGCCCCCGGGCTCAGCGCACCTTCCGCGCGAAGCGGGAGGCGAGGTCGGAGGGCGCGAGGTCGCCGTCGAGCACCTGACGGGTGGGCCAGGCGGAGGTGTCGAGGCCGGAGAGCTCCTCGAAGAGGGCGAGGTCGCGGGCGTAGAGCCCGGCCAGGCGGGAGACGTCGTCGGCGGTGGGGGCGGTGCCGGGGACCTGCTCGGCGCCGGCGTGCCAGTTGCGCAGCGGCGGCACCTGCTCGAAGCGCGGGAGGCCGAGGAAGTCGGTGGTGCGGTCGACGGTGGCGTCGAAGTCGCCGAGCATCGCGCGCAGCTCGAGCAGCAGCCACTGGCGCCGGTCGAAGAGCTCGAAGCCGCGCTGCAGCTGCTCGCCGTAGAACCCGCGCGCCAGTCCGGTCATGTGCCGCCAGCGCATCGTGCGCACCACGTCGGGAGGGGGCACCTCGTCGGGCAGCGACGTGTGCGGCCACTCGGTCAGGAAGTCCGGCCAGTCGGGCCAGGCCAGGTTGCGCGAGCGCAGCATCACCCAGTGGGAGAACAGCCGCTCCAGCGGGTCGCGGAAGACCGCGACGAGGGGCATGTCGGGCCGGTAGGCGCGCATCCGCTCCATGGCGTGGGGCCAGTAGAGGTACGTCGGCGACGCGTCCCCGACCCTGCGGTGGATCGGCGCCCGGCGCGGGGCGACGTAGTCGCGGGCGTGGTCGGGGGCGGACCAGTCGATCGACTCGTCGTCGAAGTAGTGCCGCTCCTTCTCCGGGGGCTGGCACACGAGCGGGTGCTGGTTGAGCGTCACCGCCAGGGTCGACGTGCCGCCCTTCTGGACGCCCACGATCGCGAAGTCGTAGGGCATCACGCCCAGAGGGGTGGCAGGGGCGTGCTCGTTCATCGCGGCGAACCTACCCGCCCGACTACGTTGGGGCCATGACCACCGAGAAGGTGCCGCCGATCGCCGAGGAGATGCCCACCGTCGCGCCGGAGGGCGCCCAGGTCGGGGGCGCGGAGGCCGATGCGGCCGGGGTCGCCGGACTCCGCGCGCCGGCGGTCGACGTCGAGGCGATGCGGGTGCTGCTCGACGGCCGCTACCGCGAGGTGCGCGACCTGGTCCGCGCCAACCTCGTCGAGCACGCGGCCGTCCTCGTCGACGCCGAGGAGATGGACCGCGCCGAGTTCCGCGACCGCGTCCGCGACGTCGTGGTGATGATGGCCGAGACCGGTCAGACCGGCATGGGCTTCCCCGAGGAGTACGGCGGCGGCGGCGACATCGGCGCCTCGATCGCCGCCTTCGAGACCCTCGCCTACGGCGACCTGTCGGTGCTGGTGAAGGTCGGCGTGCAGTTCGGCCTGTTCGGCGGCGCGATCCTCCAGCTCGGCACCAAGGTCCACCACGACGCCCACCTCGCCGACCTCGTCGCCGGCCGCACCATGGGCTGCTTCGCGATGACCGAGAGCGGCCACGGCTCCAACGTGCAGGCGCTCGGCACCGTCGCGTCCTACGACGTGGAGGCGCAGGAGTTCGTCATCACCACCCCCGACGACGCCAGCCGCAAGGACTACATCGGCAACGCCGCTGCGCACGCCGAGCTCGCCGTGGTGTTCGCCCAGCTCGAGGTGCCGGGCGAGGAGGGGGTCGAGCGCCACGGCGTGCACGCCTTCGTCGTCCCGATCCGCGAGGGCGGGCGCGTGCTCGACGGCGTCCGCGTCGGCGACGACGGCCCGAAGATGGGCCTCAACGGGGTCGACAACGGCCGGCTCTGGTTCGACGGCGTCCGGGTGCCGCGCACGGCGCTGCTCAACCAGTTCGCCGAGGTCACGCCCGAGGGCCGCTACCTCTCGCCGATCGACAACCCCAACCGCCGCTTCTTCACGATGCTCGGCACCCTCGTCCAGGGGCGCGTGTGCGTCGGCGGCGCGGGCATCAACGCCGCCAAGGTCGCGCTGGCGATCGCCCTGCGCTACTCCGTGCGGCGCCGGCAGTTCGAGGCCACGTCGAGCGAGGAGGAGCAGGTGCTCCTCGACTACGGCATGCACCAGCGCCGGCTGCTGCCGCTCCTCGCCCGCACGTACGCCCTCCACTTCGCGCAGGAGGTCGTCTCGGGGCAGCTCCACGAGGTTTTCTCCGGCCCCGGCCCGACCGAGCCGGGCAGCGACGAGCACGCGCGACGGATGCTCGAGTCGCGCGCCGCCGGCACGAAGGCGCTCGGCACGTGGCACGCCACCCGCACCATCCAGGAGTGCCGCGAGGCCTGCGGCGGCGCGGGCTACCTCAGCGAGAACAGGTTCGCCGCGCTCAAGGCCGACACGGACGTCTTCACCACCTTCGAGGGCGACAACCACGTCCTGCTGCAGCTGGTCGCCAAGGGCCTCCTCACCGACTACGCCGGCGAGTTCGAGGAGATGGACCAGCTCGGCATGGCCCGCTTCGTCGCCGGCCTCGCCGTCGACACCGTCGTGGAGCGCACCGCGGTCCACAAGCTGGTGCAGTCGGTGCGCGACCTGCTGCCCGGCGGCGACTCCTGGGACCAGGAGGCGGGCCTGCTCGACCCGAACTACCAGCTCGCGATGCTGCGCTTCCGCGAGGAGCACATGATCGCCGGCGTCGCCCGCCGCCTCAAGCGCGGCATCGACCAGGGCGGCAACGCCGGAGCGGTGTTCTCCCGCGTGCAGGACCACGTCATCGCCGCGGCGCGCGCGCACACCGAGCGGCTGGTGCTGGAGGCGTTCGTCGCCAAGGTCGCCAGCGTGCCCGACGGCGACCTCAAGGACGCCCTCGGGCTGCTCTGCGACCTCCACGCCCTCGCGACCATCGAGGCCGATCGGGCCTGGTTCATGGAGCACGGCCGCCTGTCCAGCACGCGGTCCAAGGCGATCAGCCGCGAGGTCAACGCCCTGTGCCGCCGGGTGCGGCCGATCGCGGTCGACCTCGCCGACGCGTTCGGCGTCCCCGACGAGGTGCTCCGCAGCCCCGACCTGCTGGGCTGGACCGACACCGGGCCGGTCCGGTGACGTTCGGCGGCCTGCCCACGCGGTGGGAGCCGCCGGGCGCGAGCCGGGGCGTCGCCCTCGTGGCGCCGGGACGGTCGTACCCGCCCACCGCGCCGCTCCTCGACTTCACCCGGGTCGCGCTGCTGCAGCACGGCTTCACCGTCCAGCAGATCTGGTGGGACAGCCTCACCCGCGGCGAGGAGGAGCCGGAGGCGTGGGTACGCCGCCACGTCGCGGCCGCCCACGCCCGGGAGGACGCCGACCGCGTGCTCGTCGTGGGCAAGTCGCTCGGCACCCTCGCCGCGCCGTACGCCGCCGAGCGCGGGCTCGACGCGATCTGGCTGACGCCCCTGCTGACCGACCCGTCGGTGGCGGAGGCGGTCGGCGCCAACGCCGGGCGGCAGCTCCTCGTCGGCGGCCTCGCCGACGCCCTGTGGGACGCGAGCGTCGCACGCGAGCTCGAGGAGGGCGGCTGCCAGGTCCTCGCGGTCCCCGACGCCGACCACGGGATGGGCACCCGCGGCGCGGTTCGCACCGCCGAGATCCACCTCGAGGTGGCCCGCGCGGTCGAGGCGTTCCTCGCGGGGGCCGCGGCCGGGGCCGGGGCCTGACGTGCGCATCCGCGCGGTCGGTCCGTGGAGCGAGGACCCGCTCTGGGCGCGGATCTACCCGCTGCTCGTCGAGCACCCCGTGCTCGGCGCACCGTTCTGGCGGCTCGGGCTCGGCACCGACGTCACCCGGCTCGACGCTGCGGCCGCGGAGATCGGCGAGCTGCCCGACGGCGCGCGCGTGCTCGACGTGCCGACCGGCAGCGGCATCGCGCTGCGCGGCCTGCGTCGCGACGGCCACGTCGACCACGTCGCCACCGACATCTCACCCCGCATGCTCGAGCGCACCCGGGCCACCGCCGAGCGGCTCGGCGTCTCCGGCCAGGTGACCACGACGCTGGCCGACGTGGCCCGGCTGCCGTTCGCCGACGACTCGTTCGACCTCGTCGTCACCCTCACCGGGCTGCACGTGTTCCCCGACCCGCACGCCGCGATCGGCGAGATGGTCCGGGTGCTGCGCCCCGGCGCGACGATCCTCGGCAGCGCCCTCTTCGTCGACGACTTCCGCGGCCTCGAGCGCCGCTACCGACTCGTCCACGCCGCCGGCCGCGCCGGCCGGGTGCTGGGCCCGATGTGCAGCTCCGCCGAGGCAGCCACCTGGCTGGCCGAGGCGGGCGGACGCGACGTGCACGTCGAGATGAGCGGCGGCGTCGGCTGGTTCCGGGCGGTGAAGGGACTGCACTGAGTCCGTCCGTCGCCCGTCTGTCACACCCGCGCGCCGAGCGGTGTCTCCATGTCGTACAGCCCCCCGACGAGGAGATGACATGCCCAGCCAGTTCCGCATCCCGAAGGCGACGATCGACGGTGCCTACGGCGCCCTGATGACCCGCTTCGCGCGCCGCACCTGGGGCCAGGTGCCCGACAACGCCCACGTCCTGTGGCACCACAAGCCGCTGATGCGCGCCGTGCTCGGCTTCGAGCAGAAGGTGGCGAGGTGGGACGCGCTCGACCCGCACCTCAAGGCGTACGCCGAGATGGCGAGCGCCGGCGCGATCGGCTGCTCGTGGTGCCTGGACTTCGGCTACTTCATGGCCCACACCAAGGGGCTCGACGAGGCGAAGGTCCGCGAGGTGCCGCGCTGGCGCGAGTCGGAGGCGTTCACCCCGCTGGAGCGCGAGGTGATGGCCTACGCGGAGGCGATGACCGCGACCCCGCCGCAGGTGAGCGACGAGATGGTCGCCAGCCTCGACGAGCAGCTCGGCCACGCGGCGGTCGTCGAGCTGACGATGATGGTGGCCGTGGAGAACCAGCGCTCCCGCTTCAACTCCGCGATGGGTCTGGCCTCGCAGGGCTTCAGCGACGTCTGCGAGCTCCCGCTCGCGCAGGCTGGGACGATCACGACGTGACACCCACGGAGTCCTTCACCGTCCACCGCCGCCTGCTCTTCACCGTCGCCTACGAGATGCTCGGCTCGGCGGCCGACGCCGAGGACGTGCTGCAGGAGGTCTGGCTGCGGTGGGCCGACCGGGTCGAGCAGGCGGCGGTCGAGGAGGTCCGCGACCCGCGGGCCTACCTCGTCCGGATGACGACGCGGCTGGCGCTCAACCGGCTCCGGACGCTGGCGCGGCGCCGGGAGGACTACGTCGGCACCTGGCTGCCCGAGCCGGTCCTGACCGCGCCCGACGTCGCCGACGACGTCGAGCTGGCCGACAGCGTGTCGACGGCGATGCTGCTGGTGCTGGAGACGCTCCCGCCGACCGAGCGCGCGGTCTTCGTGCTGCGCGAGGTCTTCGACGTGCCGTACGACGAGATCGCCGCCGCGGTCGAGAAGTCCGAGGCGGCCGTGCGGCAGATCGCCAGCCGCGCCCGCGGCCACGTGGCCGAGCGCCGCCCGCGCAGCTCGGTGAGCACGGCCGAGCGGGACGCGGTGATCGAGAGGTTCCGGGCGGCGACCGACGGCGGCGACCTCCAGGCGTTGATGGACGTGCTGGCGCCCGACGTGGTGCTGATGACCGACGGCGGCGGCAAGGTGAAGGCGGCGCTCAACCCGATCTTCGGGCGCGACAAGGTCCTCCGCTTCCTCACCGCCGTCACGCCCGACGCGCTGGACCTGGTGCCGATCTGGCTCAACGGCTCGCCCGCGATCCAGTTCGTCGTCGCCGGCCAGCGCGACGGCGTCGGCACGATGCTGGTCGAGGACGGCGTGGTCACCCGCCTCTACCTGGTCCGCAACCCCGACAAGCTCGGCGCCCTCGGGGAGGCCGTCGGGCTCGCGCGCTGAGGCCGTCCATGGCCCGACTCGAGCGGAGGTATGTCCGCTCGACGCACGCAATAGCGTGCGTCCAGCGTCAACGGCGTGCGTCCAGTCCGACGTTCGCGGTGGGCGAAACCCGATCGGGCACCGAACCGCACGGGCGGGGCGTTGGACCCGACATGACGCAGAACCTGTCCCTCCCGGCCCCGCTGCCGGTGGTGTTCCTCCACGACACGGTCGTGCTCCCCGGCATGGTCGTGCCCATCGAGCTCGACGACTCCTCCCGCGCGGCCATCGACGCCGCGCGCCTCGCGCACGACGGCGCGCAGGACGACCAGCCCACCCGCGTCCTCGTCGCCCCGCGCCTCGAGGACCGCTACGCCACCCACGGCGTCGTCGCCGTGGTCGACCGGGTCGGCCGCTTCGCGGGCGGCAAGCCCGCGGCCGTGCTCCGCGCCGAGCGCCGCGTCGCCATCGGCGCCGGCGTCACGGGTCCCGGCGCGGCCCTGTGGGTCGAGGCCGAGCCCGTGCCCGCCCCCGTCGTGACCGACGAGGTCCGCGAGCTCGCCGAGCACTACCGCACCCTCGTGGTGTCGATCCTCGAGCGCCGCGAGGCGTGGCAGGTCATCGACACCGTCCGGCGCATCAGCGACCCCGACGCACTCGCCGACACCTCGGGCTGGGCGCCGTACCTCACCGAGGACCAGAAGCGCCAGGTCCTCGAGACGCCCGACGTCGCCGAGCGGCTGCGCCTGCTGGTGGGGTGGACGAGGTCGTACGACACCGAGGACGAGGTCACCTCGACCATCAGCGAGGAGGTCCGCGAGGGCCTGGAGAAGACCCAGCGCGAGTTCGTGCTGCGCCAGCAGCTGGCCGCGATCCGCAAGGAGCTGGGCGAGGGCGAGCCCGACGGCTCCGACGACTACCGCGCCCGCGTCGAGGCCGCCGACCTGCCCGAGCCGGTCCGTGAGGCCGCGCTCCGCGAGGTCGACAAGCTCGAGCGCTCGAGCGACCAGAACCCCGAGGCCGGCTGGATCCGCACCTGGCTCGACACCGTCCTCGAGCTGCCGTGGAACGAGCGCACCGAGGACTCCCACGACGTCGCGGCTGCCCGGGCCGTGCTCGACGCCGACCACCACGGCCTCGACGAGGTCAAGGACCGGATCACCGAGTACCTCGCCGTCCGCGCCCGCCGCGCCGAGCGCGGCCTCGAGGTCGTCGGCGGCCGGGGCTCCGGCGCCGTGGTGCTGCTCGCGGGTCCTCCCGGCGTCGGCAAGACCTCGCTGGGCGAGTCCGTCGCCCGAGCCCTGGGCCGCAAGTTCGTCCGCGTCGCGCTCGGCGGCGTGCGCGACGAGGCCGAGGTCCGCGGCCACCGGCGGACGTACGTCGGCGCGCTCCCGGGCCGCATCGTCCGCGCGATCAAGGAGGCCGGCTCGATGAACCCGGTCGTCCTGCTCGACGAGGTCGACAAGGTCGGCGCCGACCACCGCGGCGACCCGGCGGCGGCGCTGCTCGAGGTGCTCGACCCGGCGCAGAACCACACGTTCCGCGACCACTACCTCGAGCTCGACCTCGACCTCTCCGACGTGCTCTTCATCGCCACCGCCAACGTCGTCGAGCAGATCCCCTCCGCGCTGCTCGACCGCATGGAGCTGGTGACGATCGACGGCTACACCGAGGACGACAAGGTCGCCATCGCGCGCGACTTCCTGGTGCCCCGCCAGCTCGAGCGGGCGGCCCTGACGCCCGAGGAGGTCACGGTGTCGGAGGAGGCGCTCGGCGAGCTCGCGGCCAACTACACCCGCGAGGCCGGCGTACGCCAGCTCGAGCGGCTGCTGGCCAAGGCGTTCCGCAAGGCCGCGACGCGGCTCGCGACCGGGGAGGCCGAGCGGGTCGACGTGGACCTCGAGGCACTGAAGGACCTCGTCGGCCGGCCGCGCTTCACCCCGGACAGCCACGAGCGCACCGACGTCCCCGGCGTGGCGACCGGGCTCGCGGTGACGGGCCTGGGCGGCGACGTGCTCTACGTCGAGACCTCCGTCGCCGAGGGCACCGCCGGGCTCACCGTCACCGGCCAGCTCGGCGACGTGATGAAGGAGTCGGCCTCCATCGCGCTGTCGTGGGTGCGCGCGCACGCCGGCGAGCTGGGCCTCGACCCGGCCGCGCTGGACCGCTCGATCCACGTGCACTTCCCTGCGGGCTCGATCCCCAAGGACGGCCCGTCGGCCGGCGTCACGATGGTGACCGCGCTGGTCTCGCTGCTGACCGGGCGCCCGGTGCGCTCCGACGTCGGGATGACCGGCGAGGTCACGCTGTCGGGCCGGGTCCTGCCGATCGGCGGCGTGAAGCAGAAGCTCCTCGCCGCCCAGCGGGCCGGGCTGTCGACGGTCTACGTGCCCGAGCGCAACCGCCCCGACCTCGACGACGTGCCGGCCGAGCTGCTCGCCGCGCTCGACGTGCGTCCCGTCGGCCGGGTGACCGACATCCTCGCCGAGGCCCTCGAGCCTGCCGGCGCCTCGGCTGGATCGACGGGATCGGCGGTCAGCGCCGCCTGAGGGACCCGTGAATGACGCGACTCGAGCGGACCAGTGTCCGCTCGAGTCGTGTCATGGCGTGCGTCCAGCGTCGACATCGTGCGTCGAGCGTCGATCTCTCCGCTCGAGTCGCCCCGTCGACGGGGCGTGGGTCAGGCGTCCTCGCCGAGGCTGTCGTCGGCCAGGTTGTCCAGGTCGTTGCCGTGGCCCTCGGTCTTGAAGCGCTCGAAGGAGGCGTGGACCTCGGCCTCGGCCTCGGTGCGGCCGACCCAGTCGGCGCCCTCGACGGACTTGCCGGGCTCGAGGTCCTTGTAGACCTCGAAGAAGTGCTGGATCTCCAGGCGGTCGTACTTGGAGACGTGGTTGATGTCGCGCAGGTGCTCCAGACGCGGGTCGTGGCTCGGCACGCAGAGGACCTTGTCGTCGCCGCCGGCCTCGTCGGTCATCCGGAACATGCCGATCGCGCGGCACTCGATGACGCAGCCCGGGAAGGTGGGCTGCTGGAGGATCACGAGCGCGTCGAGCGGGTCGCCGTCCTGGCCGAGGGTGTTCTCGATGAAGCCGTAGTCGGCGGGGTAGGCGGTGGAGGTGAAGAGCATCCGGTCGAGGCGGATCCGCCCGGTCTCGTGGTCGACCTCGTACTTGTTGCGCTCACCCTTGGGGATCTCCACCACCACGTCGAACGTCAGCACGTCTTCCTCCACACTCCTGCGGCACGCCGTCGGGCCGCGTCTGCCGCGCCCGGGCAGGAGCCCGGCGCGTTGTCCTCGGGGCAGTGTCGCGCACAATGACCCCGATGCGCGAAGCGAGAGTGTCGAAACGGCGAGGACGTGACGTACGCCACTCCCGGTGGCGGTGGGTGCGCACGGGACTCCCGGTCGTGCTCGTCGTGGCGCTGCTCGCCGCCGGTGTCGGGGCGTACCGGTTCGAGTGGGGACCGCGCTACCTGCCGGGCCTCGTGGCCGACCCCGCGACCGAGCCGGAGGCCGTCCTGCCTCCCGCGGGGCTCGAGCTGCCGGCGTGGGCGGAGCCCGCCCCGGTCGCCCAGCCGCTCGCCTCCGCCGGCACCCTCGACCCCGACCGGGTGGCCCGCGCGCTGCGCCGCCCGCTCGCCGACCCCGACCTCGGGCCCCACGTCGTTGGCGCGGTGTCCACGCTCGACCCGGCCTCGCCGACCTGGTCGACCGCGGACGACACCTACGTCCCGGCGTCCACCACCAAGCTCCTGACGATGGGCGCCGCGCTCGCCACCCTCGGCCCCGACCACCGGTTCACCACCCGGGTCGTGCGCGGCGACCGGCCGCGCGACGTCGTGCTGGTCGGGGGCGGCGACCCGCTGCTCGCCAGCCAGCCGCTGACCGTCGAGGAGAGGGCGGCGACCTACCCGGAGCGGGCGGACGTCGCGACCCTCGCCCTCGCCACCGCCGAGGCGCTCGGCGGCAGCGGCCGGGTGCGGGTGCGCTACGACGACGGCCTGTTCACCGGGCCCACCGACAACCCGGCCTGGCGCCGCGACTACGTCCCCGACGACGTCGTCAGCCCGATCACCGCGCTGATGGTCGACGGCGGCCTCGAGCCCGACGGCGACAGCCGCTCCGACGACCCCTCGCTGGCCGCCGCGCGCGCCTTCGCCGACGCCCTCCGCGCGGCCGGCATGACGGTCGCGGGGGAGCCCCGCCCCGCGACGGCGCCCGACGGCGCCGACCAGCTCGCGTCGGTCGAGGGCGCCCCCCTCGGGGAGGTGGTCGAGCGGATCCTCGACGTCAGCGACAACGAGGGCGCCGAGGTGGTGGGCCACCAGGTCGGCCTCGCGGTGTCGGGGGAGGGCTCGTTCGCAGCCGGCGCGTCCGCGGTGCTCAGCACGCTGGCGGGCCTCGGCGTCGACACCTCCGGCGACCAGGTCCTGGACGGCTCGGGGCTCTCACGCCGAAACCGGGTCACCACCGCGACCATGCTCGGCCTGCTCCGGCTCGCGGCCGGCCCCGGCCACGACGACCTCCGCAGCCTGGTCACGGGGGTGCCCGTCGCCGGCTGGACCGGCTCGCTGACCTACCGCTTCTCCGACGGCCCGCCCGTCGCGCTGGGCCTGGTGCGCGCCAAGACCGGCACCCTGACCGGCGTCCACGCGCTCGCCGGCCTGGCGGTCGGCCGCGACGGCGTGCCGCTCGTCTTCGTCCTGGGCGCCGACCGGGTGGCCGCGGAGGACGGGCTGGCCGCCCAGGACGCGCTCGACCGTGCCGCCGGCGCCCTCGCCGCCTGCCGCTGCGCGGCCGCCTCCGGCTGACTCCTCGTCGGTCGAGGTGCGAGCGCAGCGAGCCTCGGGACCACCGGGCCCCGGCTAGGGTCGGGGCATGGATCTGGTCGACTGGGACTTCGCCGTCACGGTGGGCTCGCGGCTCACCGGCCCCGGCCCGCAGGTGGGGGCCGACGAGGCCCACGCGGTCGTCGCGGAGCTGCGCGAGGCCGCGGACCGCTCGACCCCGCTGGTGCGCGAGTTCACCGGGCTGCACGCCGAGGGCGGCAGCGCCCCGGTGCTGGTCGTCGACCGGCCCGGCTGGGTGCGCGCCAACGCCGACGGGTTCGCCCGCATCATGGCGCCGATCTCGCAGAAGCTGCTCGAGCGCAAGGGCCCGCCGTCGCCGTTCGCCGAGGCCGTCGGCTCGCGCGTGACCGGCGCCGAGGTGGGGCTGATGCTGGGCTTCCTCAGCGGCAAGGTGCTGGGCCAGTTCGACCCGTTCGCCGAGCCGCACGGGCGGCTGCTCCTCGTGGCGCCCAACATCGTCCAGGTCGAGCGCGAGCTCGGCGCCGAGCCCCACGACTTCCGTCTCTGGGTCTGCCTCCACGAGGAGACCCACCGGGTGCAGTTCACCGCCAACCCGTGGCTCGGGCGCCACCTGATGGACCAGATGCAGGCCGTCGCCGACACCATCGAGCCGGCCGCCCTCGCCGAGGGGCTGCGTCGCGCCACCGACCTGGTCCGCGGCAACGGCTCCCTGCTCGACGTCGTCACCACGCCCGAGCAGCGCGAGGTGCTCGACCGGGTGACCGGCGTGATGTCGCTGCTCGAGGGACACGCCGACGTGGTGATGGACGGCGTCGGCCCGACCGTGGTCCGGTCCGTCGACGACATCCGTCGCAAGTTCGACGTGCGCCGCAAGGGCGTCGGCGGCCTCGACCGCCTGCTGCGGCGGCTGCTCGGCCTCGACGTGAAGATGGCGCAGTACCGCGACGGCGCGACCTTCGTGCGCCACGTGGTCGACAAGGTCGGCATGGACGACTTCAACGTCGTGTGGTCCGGCCCGGAGACGTTGCCGTCGAAGGCGGAGATCGAGGACCCCGCCGCCTGGGTCGCACGCGTCCTGTGAGCCTGCACCCGTCGGTCGCCGCCGTCCGGCTGCCGGTGCGGGCCGGGCTCGCCGACCTCGACGCGGCCGAGGCCGTGGCGGTGGCCTGCAGCGGCGGTCCCGACTCGGTCGCGCTCGCCTCGGCCGCCGTCTTCGAGGGCCACAAGCGTGGGCTCCGCGTCGTCGGGGTCACGGTCGACCACGGCCTCCAGGACGGCTCGGCCGACCAGGCCGACCGCGTGGTGCGCCTCCTCGCCGCGCTGGGCGTCGACGAGACGCTGACCGCGCGCGTCGCGGTCGACCCCGGCAGCGGGATGGGGCCCGAGGCGGCCGCGCGCGAGGCGAGGTACGCCGTCCTGGAGCAGGTCGCGACGCACCTCGGCGCCGTGCGGGTGCTGCTCGGCCACACCCTCGACGACCAGGCCGAGACCGTCCTGCTCGGGCTGGCCCGCGGCTCGGGCGGACGCTCGCTGCGCGGGATGCGGCCGGGCTTCGGCGTCTTCGCGCGCCCGCTGCTCGGCGTACGCCGCGACGACACCGTCACCGCCTGCCAGGTCGAGGGGCTCGAGGTCTGGGACGACCCGCACAACCACGACCCCGGCTACACCCGGGTCCGGGTGCGCAGGCGGGTGCTGCCGGTGCTGGAGGACGAGCTCGGCCCGGGCGTCGCCGAGGCGCTGGCCCGGACCGCCGAGCAGCTCCGCGACGACACCGCGCTGCTCGAGGAGCTCGCCGACGGGCTGCTCGACCGTGCCCGCCGCGAGGGCGGCCTCGACGTCGCGACGCTCGCGGGAGCGCCCCCGGCGCTGCGCCACCGCGTCCTCCACCGCGCCGTGCTGGAGGCCGGGTCGCCTGCCGCCGAGGTGACCCGCGGGCACGTCCTCGAGGTGGACCGGCTGCTGGTCGACTGGCGCGGGCAGCGCTGGATCGACCTGCCGGGCCCGCGACGGGCCGCGCGCCGCGACGGCCTGCTGGTGGTCGGGCCGGCCTGAGACCCTAGGCTGCAGCCCATGGACACGTCCCACGTGGAGCACGACCTGGTCAACGTCCTCTTCACCGAGGAGCAGATCCAGCAGCGGCTGGCCGAGATGGCCCACCAGATCACCGCGGACTACGAGGGACGCGACCTGCTGGTCGTCGGCGTCCTGCGCGGCGCGGTCATGGTGATGGCCGACCTCGCGCGCTCGATGCCGCGCCACCTGGAGATGGACTGGATGGCGGTGAGCTCCTACGGCTCGGGCACCAAGTCCAGCGGCGTGGTCCGCATCCTGAAGGACCTCGACACCGACATCAGCGGGCGCGACGTGCTGATCGTCGACGAGATCATCGACACCGGCCTGACCCTGAGCTGGCTGGTCAACAACCTGTCGAGCCGCAACCCCGCGAGCGTCGAGATCGCCACCCTGCTGCGCAAGCCCGAGGCGCTCTCGATGCCCGTCGAGCCCAAGTACGTCGGCTGGGACATCCCCAACGAGTTCGTGGTCGGCTACGGCCTCGACTACCGCGAGCGCTACCGCAACCTGCGCGACATCGGCACCCTCGCGCCGCACGTCTACTCCTGACCCACCCGCCGCCCACCCACCCGCTCAGCCTGCCGCCGGACGTCCGCGGGTCGCCCCGCTTCACCCCGGCTGGAAGAATGTGGGTCCGGGCGACCGGTAGTGTCGCCTCCTCAACTCCGAACCGGTGAAAGTTGCCTGTGAAGCGCATATTCAAGGGCCCTTGGCTGTGGATCGTCCTGTCCGCCTTCGCGGTGCTGCTGGCGATCCAGTTCTTCGCGCCCAACGACGGCTACGACGAGGTCGAGACCTCGACCCTCTCCCAGTACATCGCCCAGGGCGAGGTCAAGGACATCGAGTTCAACGGTGTCGACCAGGAGATCAGGGCGACGCTCGACGCCGGCACCCGTGACGGTGGCGACAAGGTCGTCACCCACTACATCGACGGCGAGCAGCAGACCATCCTCGCCGCGGTGCAGGAGCAGGTCGACGCCGGCACGATCGAGAAGTCGAACTCGACCTTCCCGCAGCCGAGCTTCCTCGGCTCGCTGATCGCCACGCTGCTGCCCTTCGCGCTGATCATCTTGCTGTTCATCTTCTTGATGAACCAGGCCCAGGGCGGTGGCGGCCGCGGCGTCATGCAGTTCGCCAAGTCCAAGGCCAAGCTGATCACCAAGGACATGCCGAAGACGACGTTCGGCGACGTCGCCGGCTGCGAGGAGGCGATCGAGGAGCTCGGCGAGATCAAGGAGTTCCTCACCGACCCCGCCAAGTTCCAGGCGGTCGGCGCCAAGATCCCCAAGGGCGTGCTGCTCTACGGCCCGCCCGGCACCGGCAAGACGCTGCTGGCCCGTGCGGTCGCGGGCGAGGCCGGCGTCCCGTTCTACTCCATCTCCGGCTCCGACTTCGTCGAGATGTTCGTCGGCGTCGGCGCCAGCCGCGTGCGCGACCTGTTCGAGCAGGCCAAGGAGAACCCGCCGGCCATCGTCTTCATCGACGAGATCGACGCCGTCGGCCGTCACCGCGGCGCCGGCATGGGCGGCGGTCACGACGAGCGCGAGCAGACCCTCAACCAGCTCCTGGTCGAGATGGACGGCTTCGACGTGCGCGGCGGGGTCATCCTGATCGCTGCCACCAACCGGCCCGACGTGCTCGACCCGGCGCTGCTGCGCCCCGGCCGGTTCGACCGGCAGATCCAGGTCGACGCCCCCGACCTCAACGGTCGCCACAAGATCCTCCAGGTCCACTCGCGCGGCAAGCCGATCGCGCCCGACATCGACCTGCTCGGCATCGCCCGGCGCACCCCCGGCTTCACCGGAGCCGACCTGGCCAACGTGCTCAACGAGGCCGCCCTACTCACCGCGCGCGGCAACGCCAAGCTCATCACCGACGGCGCACTCGACGAGGCGATCGACCGCGTCATCGCCGGTCCGCAGCGTCGTACGCGCCTGATGAGCGAGCGCGAGAAGCTCATCACCGCCTACCACGAGGGTGGCCACGCCCTGGTCGCGGCGGCGCTGCCCGGCACCGACCCCGTGCACAAGGTGACGATCCTGCCGCGCGGCCGTGCGCTGGGCTACACGATGGTGCTGCCCGACCGCGACAAGTACAGCCAGACCCGCAGCGAGATGCTCGACTCCCTGGCCTACATGCTCGGCGGCATGGCCGCCGAGGCGCTGATCTTCCACGACGTCACCTCGGGTGCCGGCAACGACATCGAGAAGGCGACCAACCTCGCCCGCGCGATGGTCACCCAGTACGGCATGACCGAGCGCCTCGGCGCGGTCAAGCTCGGCGACAGCAGCTCCGAGCCGTTCCTGGGCCGCGACATGGGCCACACCCGCAACTACTCCGAGGAGACGGCCGCCGCGGTCGACGAGGAGGTCAAGGCGCTGCTGGGCCACGCCCACCAGGAGGCCTTCGAGATCCTCGAGAACAACCGCGACGTGCTCGACGCGCTGGTGCTGGCCCTGCTCGACAAGGAGACCCTCGACAAGGGCGAGATCGCCGAGATCTTCGCCCCGCTCAACCGGCGCCCGGCACGTCCGGCCTGGACCGGCTCGCCCGAGCGGCTCCCGTCCGCCATCCCGCCCGTCGACATCCCGCAGGAGATCCGCGACCGCGCGCTCGCCGGCAGCGCTCCCGAGGAGGAGGGCGCCGGCGCCGTGCTGACCCCGCCCGGGGCCGGTGGCGACGTGCACGGCGCACCCGAGGTCGGCCCGCCGACGACGACGCCGACGCCGCCGAGCCCGGAGGCGTGATGACCGACCCGATCACGGTGCCCGAGCGGGACCCGCGCGACGTCCCCCAGTTCGACCACGCCCGCGCCGAGGCCGCCGTGCGCGAGCTCCTGTTCGCGATCGGGGAGGACCCCGACCGCGAGGGGTTGCTCGACACCCCCGCGCGGGTCGCCCGGGCCTACGCCGAGCTCACCCAGGGCCTGCGGCAGCGGGCCGAGGACGTGCTCACCACCACCTTCGACCTCGGCCACGAGGAGATGGTGCTGGTGCGCGACATCGAGCTGTGGTCGATGTGCGAGCACCACCTCGTGCCGTTCACGGGGGTGGCCCACGTCGGCTACATCCCGGCCGAGACCGGCAAGATCACCGGCCTGTCCAAGCTCGCCCGGCTCGTCGACGTCTACGCCAAGCGCCCCCAGGTGCAGGAGCGGCTCACCACCCAGGTCGCCGACTCCCTCATGGAGATCCTCGAGGCCCGCGGCGTCATCGTGGTGATCGAGGCCGAGCACCTGTGCATGACGATGCGCGGCGTCCGCAAGGCCGGCGCGCGCACGATCACCTCCGCGGTGCGCGGCGCGTTCCTCACCAGCCAGGCCACCCGTTCGGAGGCGATGTCGCTGATCCGCTCGGGCACCAGGTGACCGAGGCGTCCCAGCCGCGCCGGCCCGGGTCACCCCGGGTGATGGGGATCGTCAACGTCACCCCCGACTCCTTCTCCGACGGCGGCCGCTGGGACACCACCGAGGCGGCCGTCGCCCACGGGCGGGCGCTGCTGGCCCAGGGCGCCGACGTGCTCGACATCGGCGGCGAGTCCACCCGCCCCGGCGCGACCCGGCCGCTGGTGGCCGAGGAGCTCGACCGCGTGGTGCCGGTCATCCGCGAGCTCGCCGCCGACGGCGCCACCGTCTCGGTCGACACGATGCGAGCCGAGGTCGCCGAGGCGGCCCTGGCCGCCGGCGCCCGGATCGTCAACGACGTGTCCGGAGGGCTCGCCGACCCGGCCGTCCTCGACGTCGTCGCGGCGACCGGCGCCGTCTACGTCGCCATGCACTGGCGCGCTCACGCCGACCGGATGCGCGACTTCACCGACTACGGCCCCGACGGCGTCGTGCAGTCCGTGCGCCGCGAGCTCGGCGAGCGGCTCGAGGCGATCGAGGCGGCCGGCGTGGCCGTCGACCGGGTCGTCCTCGACCCCGGGCTCGGCTTCGCCAAGCGCCCGCAGCACAACTGGGAGCTGCTCGCAGCCCTCGACGCGGTCGAGGGGCTCGGTCGCCCGGTGCTGGTCGGGGCGAGCCGCAAGTCGTTCCTCGGCTCGCTGCTGGCCGAGGACGGCGTGCCGCGGGCCGTCGACGGCCGCGAGCACGCGCACGCCGCGCTCGTCGCCCTGCTGGCCGCCCGCGGGGTCGCCTGCCTGCGCGTCCACGACGTGCGCGCCACCCGCGACGCGCTCGCGGTCGTGGCGGCGATGGGGCTCACGGAGGAACCGGCCACCCCCGGGTGGCCGTCGGACACGCTGCCGGGACGACCCGGCGAGGAGGAGGACCGGTGACGGACGAGCTGGCGATCACGGGCATCGAGTGCTTCGCGCACCACGGGGTCTTCGACTTCGAGAAGCGCGAGGGGCAGGTCTTCCTGGTCGACCTCGTGCTCGGCATGGACACCCGTGCCGCGGCCGCGTCCGACGACCTGGCCGACACCGTCAACTACGGCAGCCTCACCACGGACGTGAAGGCCGCCGTCGAGAGGGATCCGGTCGACCTGATAGAAACCGTCGCTCAACGCATCGCGGACGTGTGCCTGTTGGACAGTCGTGTTGAATGGGCCCGGGTCACCCTGCACAAGCCTGATGCGCCCATCGACGCGACGTACTCGGACGTCGCGCTGACGATCACCAGAACGCGAGGTAGCTCATGACTGAGACCCCCAACCCCAACATCGTGGACACCGACGCCCTCACCGGCGAGATGCACCCGATCCGCCGGGTCGTGGTGGCGCTCGGGTCCAACCTGGGGGAGCGGCTCTCCTCGCTCCAGGGCGCCGTCGACGCCCTGGCCGACACCCCCGACTTCTTCGTCACGGGCGTGTCGCCGGTCTACGAGACCGAGCCGGTCGACTCCCCGGAGGGCTCCGGCCCCTACCTCAACGCCGTCGTCCTGGCCGACACCACGCTCCCGGCGGCGCGCCTGATGGAGCGCGCGCTGGCCATCGAGGACGCCTACGAGCGCGAGCGCAGCGACGTGCGCAACGCCCCCCGCACCCTCGACGTCGACCTCATCGTGGTCGGCGACCGCCGCTCCAACGAGGACTTCCTGCGCCTGCCGCACCCGCGGGCCCACGAGCGCGCGTTCGTGCTGCAGCCGTGGTACGACCTCGAGCCCGACGCGGTGTTCCCCGAGCGCGGCCCGATCGCCGACCTGCTCGACGCCGTCGACGGCTCGGGTGTGAAGCGGCGCGAGGACCTCACGCTCGACCACCAGTGAGCACGCCCGGGCCCGAGGAGCCGGACGAGCCCCGCGGCTCGCTGCGGCCCACGTCGGCGCGGGCGCTGACCGCCTGCGCCGTGGCCGGCCTCGTGCTCGGCTGGGGCGTGCACCCGCTGTGGACCCAGCTGTTCGGGCACCCGCCCGCGCTGTCGTGGGTGCCGGGCCTCGCGCTGGTGCTGGTCGCGGCGATCATGGTCTTCCTCGCCGCCCACACCTGGCAGACCGTCCAGGTGCGGGGCGAGCGGCTCGAGGTGCACCAGGCGGTCAACCGGCTCGTGCTGGCCCGCGCGAGCGCGCTCGCCGGCACCGTCGTCGCCGCCGGCTACGTGGGGTACGCCGTGAGCTGGCTCGGGGACGGGTCGGTGATCGCCGACCGGTGGATCGCCCGTTCGCTGGTCGCCGCCGCCGGCGCCGCCGTGGTGACGATCGCCTCCCTCGTGCTGGAGCGAGCGTGTCGCACCGACGGGGGCTCGCCCCGGCCCTAGGGTGGCGACATGCCTTCCCAGCAGCCCCAGCAGTCACAGGCGTCGCGGACGCCCGCCCGCCGCCGGCAGCGCAGCACGCGTCTGGCCGTGGCCGTCGCCCTGCTCGTGGCCGCCGCTGCCCTGGTGGTGGCCGCCCTCGCCGTCTCCTCGGGGGTGCTGACCACGGTCGCGGCCGTCGTCGCGCTGCTCGCCGGCGCCGGCGCCACCAAGATCACCCACGCCGAGCTGGTGCTCACCCGCCGCGAGGCCGCGCGCGACCGCGCCGCCCAGGCCCAGGAGTACCGCGCCATCACCGAGCGCCGCACGGCAGAGTCGGTCGCGTTCGCGAACGACATGAAGCGCAAGATCGCCGAGCGCGAGCACGCCATCGACGTCCTCGAGCACGCCCTGTCCTCCGCGCAGAAGAACGCCGCCGAGCAGACCCTCAAGCGCGGCCAGGAGGCTCGTCGCGCCGACCAGGCCGAGCGCCAGCGCGACGAGGTCCAGCGCTTCCGCGACGACGCCGACGAGCGTGCCGCCGAGGCCATCGTGCGCGTCGCCGAGCTCGAGGCCGAGCTCGACGTGATGAGGGCCGAGCTCGACACGCTCCGCACCGCCGCCGCGCGGCGGACGCACCGCAGCGCCTGACACGCCACCCCCGCACGCCCACCCCCGCACGCCACTCCGCCCGCTCTCGTCGGGATGCGGGAGGATGGGGTTCGTGATCCCCGAGGACAACCGGTTCGAGAGCGACCCCTCCGACGTCCTGCCCGACGACCCCGGACTGCCGGAGGGCTGGAGCGCCGAGGCGCCCGACGGCACGGACGCCGCCACGGTGGAGCGGCTCACCGCGCTGCTGCGCGCGCACGAGCGGGCCGGACGCGGCTGGGCGGCCTCGGGTGAGGACGACGTCCGGGTCGAGGTGTCCGAGCACGGCCTGGCGATGCGGGAGAACCTCGTCGTGCGCGACCCCGACGGCGTCATCCGCGCCTGGGGCAGCGTGCACGACCGCGCCGAGGGCCGGATGCTCTTCGTGCACATCGTCGACCGCGAGGTCGACGAGCGGCTGGCCGACCGCTGCAGCGACGTGCTGTTCGAGTGGGCCGAGGCACAGGCCCGCGCGGTCGGGGCGGCGCGCGGCCTCGCCGTCCAGCAGATCGACACCGGCGCCTTCGCCGAGGACGAGCGGCAGCACGCCTGGCTGGCCGACGCCGGCTTCGACCGGGTCCGCACCTGGTGGCAGATGACCCGCTCGGTCGTGGCAGACGAGGCCGAGCTGGTGCCCGACCCGGTTCGCTGGGAGCGGCAGGGCGTGGTCTTCAGGCTGGTCGCGCGCTCCGAGGACGGGATGCCCGACGTCGCCGACCTGCGCGCGGTGCACGAGGTGCTGGAGGGCGCCTTCACCGATCACTTCAACTCCACGGAGGAGACCTTCCAGGAGTTCATCCACCGCCTGCGCGAGGACCCCGGCCACCGCTGGGACCACTGGTGGCTCGCCGAGATCGTCGACGGCGACGGTGAGCCCGAGCCGGCAGGCGCACTGGTCGGCACGGTCAGCGAGTCGGCCACCGGCGCCGACGGCTCCTACGTGTCCTACCTCGGCGTCCTGGAGTCCGCCCGCGGCCGCGGGGTCGCGACCGGGCTGCTCCGCACGATCATCGCCGACGCGGCCGCACGCGGGCGCGACCGCGTCGGCCTCGAGGTCGACGCCGACTCACCGACCGGCGCCGACGGGCTCTACGTCGCGATGGGGTGGGGCACCAAGTACGTCACGGAGTCGTGGCACCGGGACGTGACCATCGTGACGGGGAGCTGACACGGCCCGCGCCGCCTCCCACGGGGGATGTGCGGCCGTGGTGACACGGCTCGTGCCACTTCGGTGACGATCCGGAAGCGGGAGTCAGCACGGCCTGTGTCACCTCGATGACCGCCCGGCCGTGGGAGTCGGCCCCCACCGTGTCACGTCCGGTGGACGGCCGCTGTCAGCGCAGGGAGGCCCGCAGGGCGCGGTGCACGCCGGCGGGGGTGAGGACGCCGACGAACTGGGCGCCGCGCCTGACCCCGACCATCGGACGGTCGTCGCGCAGCATCGTGGCCAGCGCCTCCTCCAGCGAGGAGTCGAGGTCGATGGCGGCCCCGAGGTCGCCGGTCGCGACGCCGTCGAGCGGCTCGAGGTCCTCCTCGCGCAGCCGGGTCACGGTCAGGGTGCGCAGGCCGCCCGCCCCCACGAAGTCGGCGACCTGCTCGTCGGCGGGGTGGGCGAGCAGCTCGGCCGGGGTGGCGTACTGCAGGAGCCGGCCGCCGGTGGCGAAGACCGCGACCCGGTCGCCCATCCGGATCGCCTCGTCGATGTCGTGGGTCACCAGGACCACGGTCTTGTCGAGCTCGGCCTGGAGCCGGCGGAACTCGTCCTGGAGCCGGTGGCGCACGATCGGGTCGACCGCGCCGAAGGGCTCGTCCATCAGCAGCACGGGCGGGTTCGCGGCGAGCGCGCGGGCGACGCCGACGCGCTGGCGCTGGCCGCCGGAGAGCTCGTGGGGGTACTTCCGGGCGTACTGCTCGGGCTCGAGCCCGACGGTGGCGAGCAGCTCGTGGGCGCGCTCACGCGCGGTGGAGCGGGACTCGCCGTAGAGCAGCGGGACGGTCATCACGTTCTGCTCGATGCGCTGGTGGGGGAACAGCCCGATCTGCTGGATGACGTAGCCGATGCCGCGACGCAGCTCGACCGGGTCGGCGTCGGTGACGTCCTGCCCGTCGAGCCAGATCCGGCCCGCGGTCGGCTCGATGAGCCGGTTGATCATCTTCAACGTCGTCGACTTGCCGCAGCCCGACGGGCCGACGAGGCAGACCATCTCGCCGCGGGCGACGTCGAGGTCGAGCTCGTGGACGGCCACGGTCCCGTCCGGGTAGGTCTTGCCCACGCCCTCGAGCCGGATCATCGACCCGCTGCCCGACTCGCCGCTCCGTGTAGCGTCCATGCCGTGACCCTACTGGGAACGGCCGAGGGGCCGAGCTGCTACAGCCGGCTGGTCAACGACTGGATCTGCGGGGACTACGTCGCCGACCGTCGCCAGGAGATCGTCGACGCGACCGTCCAGCACCTCGGGATCACGGTCGTGTCGGTCCTGGTGGGGCTGGCCATCGCGTTCCCCCTCGCCCTGCTCGCCCGGCGGCTGCCGCGCCTGGAGTCGACGGTGCTGGCGGTCACGACCGGCATCTACACCGTCCCCTCGCTCGCGCTGTTCCCGCTGCTCGTGCCGTTCACCGGGCTGACCGCCACCACCGTGGTCATCGGCCTGGCGCTCTACGCCCTCACCATCCTGGTCCGCAGCCTGCTCGAGGGACTGCGCGCCGTGCCCGACGAGGTGCGCGAGTCGGCCACCGGCCTGGGCTACGGCCGCGGCGGCCTGCTGCTCAAGGTCGAGCTGCCGCTCGCGCTGCCGGTCGTGATGGCCGGCCTGCGTGTGGCCACGGTGTCGACGGTCGCGCTCACCACGGTCGGCTCACTGGTGGCCTACGGCGGGCTCGGCAACCTCATCAAGGACGGCGTGCTGACCAACTTCCGCGCCGAGCTCTTCACCGCCTCGGTCCTGTGCATCGTGCTGGCCGTGCTCCTCGACGCCGTGCTGGTGGTGGTGCAGCGCGTCCTCACCCCCTGGACGAGAGGGGCACGCGCATGACCGTCTTCTCCGACATGTGGGCCTTCCTCTCCGACGGCGCGAACTGGTCGGGCAGCGACGGCATCGCCGCGCTCCTGGGCCAGCAGCTGCTGCTCACGGTGACCGCCCTGCTGATGGCGATGGTGGTCGGGCTGCCGATCGCGCTCTGGCTGGGCCACCTGGGACGGGGCGGCTTCCTCGCCATCAACATCTCCAACGTCGGCCGGGCGATCCCGACGTTCGCGCTCCTGGCGCTGCTGGTCGTCGCGCCGTGGCCGGGCACCGACCAGCTCGGGCCCTACGGTCGCGCCGGGCTGGCCACGCTGATCGCCCTCACCCTCTTCGCGCTGCCGCCGATCATCACCAACGCGTTCGTCGCGATGCGCGAGGTGCCCGGCGAGGTCAAGGAGGCGGCGCGCGGGATGGGCATGACCGGCGCCCAGCAGTTCTGGCGCGTCGAGCTGCCCCTCGGCCTCCCGCTGGTCGTGTCGGGGCTGCGGCTGGCGCTGGTGCAGGTCTGGGCGACCGCCACGATCGCGGCGCTGGTGGCCGGTCCCGGCCTCGGCCAGGTGATCACCGACGGCTTCTTCCGCTCCAACTACGGCAAGGGCATCGCGGGTGCGCTCGTCGTCGCCGCGGTGGCCCTCGTGCTCGAGCTGGTGGCCGCGCTGGCGCAGCGCTCGGTGGACCCCACCCGGAGGGGTACGCCCGGAGGTCGGCGCAAGGACGCGTTGTCGGTGAACACCGCTACCGTGGACGTGCCTGCCGAATCCGTCGGCTGACGACGCACCTCCGGACACGCGCAGCGCCGCTGCGGGACACAGAAGGATCACCATGCACCTCGCTCGCTCGCTCGCCGCGGTCCTCGCCGCCAGCGCCCTCGCTCTCTCCGGCTGCGCCGGCGACGACCTCTCCAGCTCGAGCTCCGGCTCGGGCTCCGACGACTCCTCGTCGTCCGGCTCCTCCGACAAGGGCTCGCTCACCATCGCGGGCCAGAACTTCCCCGAGGCCACGCTCGTCGCCTCGATGTACGAGCAGCTCCTGGAGGACGCGGGCTACACCGTCGACACCAAGCTCGTCGACTCCCGCGACGCCTACATGCCGACCTTCCCCGGTGACGTCGACGTCGTCCCGGAGTACGTCGGCGGCATCGTCAACTTCCTCAACACCCAGGCCAACGGCGACAAGGCCAAGCCGTTCGAGGCCGGTGACGGCCAGCAGCTCGCCGACGACGGCAAGCAGCTGCTCGACGACGCCGGGATCACGCTGCTCGACATCTCCCCGGCCACCGACACCAACGCGTTCTTCGTGACGCAGGACTACTCCGACGCCGAGGGCGTGACCACGCTGTCCGACCTCGAGGGCAAGAGCGTCGTGCTGGCCGCGGCGCCCGACTGCGAGGGTCGCCTCGACTGCGAGGGCGGGCTCTCCGACGACTACGGCATCGACGTCACCAAGGTGCTCGAGCTCGGCTACGCCTCCGACCAGACCTACCAGTCGGTGATCAGCGGCGAGTCCCAGCTGGGCGAGACCTCGACCACCGACGGCACCCTGGAGTCGCAGGGCCTGGTCGTCCTCGACGACGACAAGGAGATCCAGCCCGCGCAGAACCTCGTGCCGGCCATCTCCTCGGACTTCCTGTCCGAGCACCCCGACGTCGCCGACGTGCTCAACCCGCTCATGGCCGCGCTCACCACGGAGAACCTCACCGAGATGAACGGCAAGATGGCCGTCGACCGGGCCAAGCCCGAGGACGTCGCCCAGGAGTTCCTCACCTCCGAGGGCCTGCTGGGCTGACCCTCACCCCAGCGAGGGCGGGTCCTCCCACCTCAACCACCGATCTCGTGCCCCCGGAGCGCCAACGCCTCCGGGGGCACGGTCGTCTCGTCGAGCACCGAGGGCGGCACGCTGAGGCGCCACGCCCCGGTGGCCACGTCCTGGGCGCGGGGGGCGGGGCCCTCGAGCGTGGCGACCCACCGCATCAGGGCGTCGACGTCGGCACGCCGGTCCTGCTCGACCAGCCAGCCGGCCAGCCGGTGCACCGGCGGCAGGCCGCTGTGCACCAGCGAGCGCCGGCCCCAGAGCTCCAGCACGCCCGAGCGCAGCAGGCGCCACCACTCCGGCGTGCAGCCGGGCACCAGCAGGAAGTAGCGCCAGAGGTCGCCGGCCAGCACCCGGTCCACGAAGACCTCCTCGACCTCGGCCGAGCCGTGGGCCCGCACGGAGGCGAGCGCCATCCGCTTGGTGGCCCAGCGGTCGGAGAGGTCGCGCACCGACGACTCGCGCGTCTGGGTGATCGAGCCCGGGCGGATGCGCCAGTGGTAGACGACCTCGTCGAGCACGTCGAAGGTGCCGTCGAGGAAGGCGCGGGTGGTGGTGGGCTGGTCCTCGTAGCGCACGCCTTCCGGCCACGACAGGCCGGCGGCCTCCCAGGCCGGGCGGCGCCACACCTTGTTCCACGCGAAGACGTCGCCCAGGATCTCGGGCCGGTCCTCGACGCGCGCGCGGCGCAGCGGCCGGTGCAGCCGGCGCATCCACGGCGGCTCGGTGAGGGCGCCGTCCTCCCAGCGCACGATCGACCCGGTCGCCAGGTCCGAGCCCGAGTCGCGCAGGGCGCCCAGCAGGTCGGCGTACGCCGTCGGCGGCAGCACGTCGTCGGAGTCGAGGAACGCGAGGTGGTCGCCGCGCACGTGGGCGACCCCGGTGTTCCGCGCGGCGCCGAGCCCGGCGTTGGCCTGGTGCACCACCGAGATCCGGTGGTCGCGCGCCGCCCACTCCTCGGCGATCTCGCCGGACCGGTCCGTCGAGCCGTCGTCGACGATGACGGCCTCCCAGCGCGTGTGGGTCTGCGCGAGCAGGGAGCGGACGCAGTCGTCGAGGTAGTCCTCCACCCCGAACACCGGGATCACCACGCCCAGCAGCGGGGCGCGGGAGAACAGGCGCTTCATGGGCGACGACCCTAGGCGACGGCCGGGGACACCTGCCGCAGGGTGGGGCGCCGGTAGGCTGCCCGCCGTGACGGAGCAGCCACGCGCGATCGACGAGATGAACCCCGACGGAGTGTCCCGGAAGGTCCTCTTCGTCGCCGGCGCCGGACGCAGCGGCACCAGCACCCTGGCCGGCATCGTCTCCCGCCTGGGCATGCACGTTCCGCTGCCCGAGGTGCCGCCCGACGACTCCAACCCGCGCGGCTTCAGCGAGCCGCAGTGGGTCGTCGACGTGCACGACGAGTGGCTCGCCGAGTCGCTGGTGCAGGTCAGCGACGCCCGTCCGGGCGCGTGGTTCGACACCGGTCGCATCTGCAGCCGCGAGCCCGCCCGGATCCGGGTCAGCGAGTGGCTCGAGCCGCACTTCGCCGAGCACCCCGAGCTGGTGGTCAAGGACCCGCGGCTGAGCTGGTTCCTCGGGCTGTGGCGCGTCGCTGCGATCCGCACCGGCGCCACGCCCGTCTTCGCCACGATGCTGCGCCCGCCGGCGGAGGTCGTCGGGTCGAAGCAGAAGTACTACGCCAACAAGCTCGGCTCGGCCCACCTCGCGGCCAGCTGGGTCAACATGCTGCTCCACACCGAGCGCGCCACCCGCCCCGCCGAGGGCGACGGCGGACGCGTCTTCGTGCGCTACGAGGACCTGCTCACCGACTGGGTGCGGACCACCACCGCGCTGGGCCACGCGCTCGACCTGCAGACGATCATCCACACCCGCAGCGACCAGATCCGCGAGGTGCACCGCTTCATCGACCCGACGCTGCGCCGGGTGACCTCCACCCTCGACGACCTCGGCCTGCCGCGCCGTCTCCACGACCTGACCGCCGCCACGTGGGACGAGCTCAACAAGCTCGCCGACGAGGGCGGCGACACCGCCGCGTCCCACGCGACGTTCGACCAGCTCCGCGACGAGTACGTCGACCTCTACGACGAGGCCGCGGCGATCAGCCGCTCGTCGGCCGTGCACGCGCGCCTCCAGGGACGCCGCCAGGCGCTCGCGGAGGCGGAGGCGCCGAGCCGCTCGCTGGCCGACCGGGTGCCCCACGACGTCCGCGCCGCCATCCCGCCGTCGGTGCGCCGCGGCGTGCGGAAGGCGCTCGGGCGCGAGCGGGACGCGGCCGGGACCGAGCAGTGAGCGTCCCGGTCGGCGCCGGGGAGGGCATCCACAACCTCGAGGGCCACACCGACTTCGACATCGTGTGGCCGTGGGCCGAGTCGCGCGGGGGACCGGGCGCGCTGCGCCGCGGCGCCACCGCGGTGCTGCGGGTCAAGAACGAGGCGCCCGGCCTGCGCTTCGTGCTCCCCCCGCTGCTGCGCGCGTGCGACCACGTGCTGCTGGTCGACAACGGCTCCGACGACGGCACCGGCGATGAGGCGCTCCGCGTCGCTGCCGAGCACGGCCTGTCCGACCGCTTCACGCTGGAGGAGTACCCCTTCGAGGTGGCGCGCGCCGGCGCCGAGCACCTGGCGGTCAACGAGCGCTCGGTGCACTCGCTGGCCTACTTCTACAACTGGTGCTTCTCCCACGTCCGCACCCGCTACTCGTGGAAGTGGGACGGCGACATGGTCCTCACCACCGAGGGCGAGGTGTCGATGTCCGACCTGTCGTGGCAGGTCGGCACGGCCGACGCCGTGATCCGCTTCCCGCGCCACGGGCTCTACATCGAGTCCGAGCGCCGCGCCTTCCTCGACCTGGGCCTGCGCAACATCGAGGAGTGGGGCTTCCCGATGGGCCCCGACTACGTCTACACCAAGGCGCCGGAGTGGGAGATCCGCACGACGCCCGACCGGATCGAGATGTTCGCCCTGCCGCAGGGGCTCTGCGTCGAGCTCAAGTGGCTCGACGGCGACGAGTTCGCGCACTGGACCAACCCCGAGTCGTTCGCCACCTCCATCCGCAACCGTCGCAAGCGCCGGGAGTGGCTGGTCTGGAACGCCCTCCACGACGGCGAGGTCCCCGAAGGGGTCGTGGAGATCGTGGCGCCCGAGGGCGTGCACGTCGTGGACCACGTCACCCACACCTGGCTGCCGCGGGCGCCGCGCCCGTTCGTCGTCGACGACCCCGACCACGCGAAGCTGCACCTGCGCGCCTGAGCGCTCGTGAGGCGGTTCACACCGTCCTGAGGATGGTCGTGCCGGGCCCGCCGGTTCACCCGTCGTGGTCGTCGTCGATTGAATACTTGTTAGTCGATTGACTTAGTGTTGTTTACGGCGCCGGCCCGGACGTGTCCCTGCCGCCCGACGCGCCCCTGCACTCGACGACGTACGACGAAAGGCACTCCGCCATGTCCGAGCAGCTCCCCCAGATCGCGCCGCCCTCCTCGCGCCGCACCCCCCTCCTCGTCGGCGCAGCCGTCGTCGTGGTCCTCGCCGTGGTCGCGGCGGTCTTCCTCACCCGCGGCGACGACGCCGGAGCGGCGGCCGGCGAGAAGGCCCCCAAGGTCGTCCTCGGCACCGTCGGCGCCAGCGACCCGTACTGGAGGACCTTCACCGACGCCGCGGCCGAGGAGGGCATCGACGTGGAGGTCCGCGACTTCGCCGACTACACCCAGCCCAACCCCGCGCTGGCCGAGGGCGAGCTCGACGTCAACCAGTTCCAGCACCTGGTCTACCTCGCGGAGTACAACGTCGCCAACGACGGCGACATCGTGCCGTTGGGGTCCACCGCGATCTACCCGCTCGGCCTCTACTCCCAGAAGTACGACTCGGTCGACGACATCCAGGACGGCGACACCGTCGTCGTGCCCGACGACGACAGCAACCAGGCGCGCGGCCTGCTGATCCTGCAGTCCGCCGGGCTGATCTCGCTCAAGGACGGCGGGTCGATCTACTCCACGCTCGCCGACATCGACCAGGACGCCTCGCGGGTGCAGGTCAAGGCGATCAAGGCCGACCTGACCCCGACCTCGCTGCCCGACGTCGCGGCCGCGATCGTCAACAACGACTTCGTCGAGAAGGCCGGGCTCGAGTTCGAGGACGCGCTCGCGACCGACGATCCCGAGGACCCCAAGGCGCTGCCCTACGTCAACGTCTTCGCCGTCCGCGCCGAGGACCGTGACGACCCGACGCTGCTCAAGCTGGTCGAGATCTACCAGGACACCCAGGCGGTCCAGGACGGCGTCCAGGACGTCTCGGGCGGGACGGCCGAGATGGTGGAGATCCCGCAGGACGAGCTGCAGACGGCGCTCGACGAGGTCGAGGCCGACACCGCGGCCCAGCAGTAGTCCGAGCCGAGCCAGGAGGAGGAGCCCACGATGCCGCTCGTCGAGCTGACCGACGTGCACAAGACGTTCCCCGGAGGACGCGGCCGGCCACCGGTCGAGGCGATCCGCGGGGTCGACCTGAGCGTGGAGGAAGGGGAGATCGTCGGGATCGTGGGCTACTCCGGTGCGGGCAAGTCGACGCTGGTGCGGCTGGTCAACGCGCTCGAGTCGACGACCTCGGGGAGCGTGCGCATCGCCGGGCGCGAGATCACCGGCCTGAAGGAGCGCGAGCTGCGCGAGGTGCGGCTCGGCATCGGGATGGTCTTCCAGCAGTTCAACCTGTTCCGCTCGCGGACCGTGTGGGGCAACATCTCCTACCCGCTCGAGGTCGCCGGGGTGCCGCGGTCCGAGCGCGACAGGCGGATCTCCGACCTGCTCCACTTCGTCGGGCTCGCCGAGAAGGCGCACAGCCACGTCGAGGAGCTCTCGGGCGGGCAGAAGCAGCGCGTCGGCATCGCCCGCGCGCTCGCCACCAACCCGCGCCTGCTGCTCGCCGACGAGTCCACCAGCGCCCTCGACCCGGAGACCACGCAGGAGGTGCTGGCGCTCCTGCGCCGGGTCAACCGCGAGCTCGGCATCACCATCGTGGTGATCACCCACGAGATGGACGTGGTCCGCAGCCTGGCCCACCGCGTGGTGGTGATGGAGGCCGGGCGGGTGGTGGAGGAGGGCCCGGTCCTGCAGGTCCTCTCCGACCCGCAGCAGCCGGTCACCCGCCGGTTCGTCGCCACGATCGTCGACGACGAGCCCGACGCCGACGCGCTGGCCGCGTTGCACGCGCGCCACTCGGGACGCTTCGTCAAGCTGTCCTTCCGCGGCGACGACGTGCGCCAGAGCGACGTCTTCGCCCTGCTGCTGCAGCACGGCGTGCGCTTCGAGCTCGTCTACGGCGGGATCGAGGAGGTGCAGGGCGACACCTTCGGCAACCTGACCCTCGCCCTCGACGGCGAGCCCGGAGCGGTCGACACCGCCCTCGACAACGTACGGGCCCTGGTCCCGGTGAAGGAGCTCCAGCGATGAGCGACAGCAACATCGGCCAGCTCTGGCCGCTCTTCTGGTCCGCGGCCTGGGAGACGCTCTACATGGTCGCCCTCACCCTGACCCTCGGCGGGCTGCTGGGCCTGCTGCTCGGGCTGGCGCTCTACGTCACCCGCAGCGGCGGCCTCTACGCCAGCCGCCCGGTCAACGCGGTCCTCAACGTGCTGGTCAACTTCTTCCGGCCGATCCCGTTCGTCATCTTCATCGCCGCCGTGCAGCCCCTCGCCCGGGTCGTGGTCGGCACCGGCATCGGCAACCCCGCGATCATCTTCGCGCTGACCATCGCGGCGATGTTCGGCATCAGCCGGATCGTGGAGCAGAACCTGGTGACCGTCGACCCCGGTGTCATCGAGGCGGCCCGCTCGGTCGGGGCCAGCCGCGCACGGATCGTGCGCACCGTCGTGATCCCCGAGGCGCTCGGGCCGCTCGTGCTCGGCTACACCTTCGTCTTCGTCGCGATCGTCGACATGACCGCGATCGCCGGCGTCGTCGGCGGCGGCGGCCTGGGCAACTTCGCCCTGCAGTACGGCTTCCGCCAGTTCGACACGATCGTCACGTGGACCGCCGTGGTCGTGATCGTCGCGCTCGTGCAGGTCGGCCAGCTCGTCGGCAACACCGCAGCGCGCCGCATCCTGCGCCGCTGACCCTGCCGCCAGGGGCGGCGAGTGGCGTGCGTCACCCCTGCGGCGGGTGCCGCCGCGGAATCCGCGGGCGTAGGCTCGATGTTGATCGCAGTAGATCGGTACCCGCGAGGGACTGAAACGAAGAGGTCACCACCATGACGTACGACCGCACCATCCGGGTGGGCGTGATCGGCGCAGGCCGCGTCGGCGCCGTCCTCGCCCGGGCGCTCCGCGACGCCGGCCACGACGTCGTCGCCGCCGCCGGCGAGTCCGACGCCTCGCGCTCGCGCATCGCCGCGCTGCTGCCGGGGGTGCGGCCCGCCAAGCCCACCGAGGTCGCGCGCGCCGCCGACCTGCTGCTGCTGACGGTGCCCGACGACATGCTCGCCAACGTCGTGCGCGTGCTCAGCGACAGCGGTGCGATCCGCCCGGGCCAGGTCGTCGTGCACACCAGCGGCCGCCACGGCCTCGCCGTGCTCGCGCCGGCCCGCGCGGCGGGTGCCCGCACCGCGGCCGTCCACCCCGCGATGACCTTCACCGGCACCGATGTCGACCTGCCGCGGCTCGCCGGGTGCGTGTTCGGCGTGACCGCCGACGCCGCCGACCGCCCGCTGGTCGAGGCGCTGGTCGCCGACCTCGGCGGTCGGGCGATGTGGGTGCCGGAGGAGCGGCGCACGCTCTACCACGCGGGGCTGGCCCACGGCGCCAACCACCTCGTCACCCTCGTCACGGAGGCGATGGAGACCCTGTCCGCGGCGGGCGCCGACGACCCGGCCGGCACCCTGCGTCCGCTGCTCGCCGCCGCCCTCGACAACGCCCTCGAGCACGGTGACGCGGCGCTGACCGGCCCCATCGTGCGCGGCGACGTCGGCACGGTGCGCGCGCACGTCGCCGGCCTGGTCGCCGACGCCCCGCAGACCCTGCCCTCCTACGTCGCGATGGCGCGCGCCACGCTCGACCGCGCGCTCACCGACGGCCGGCTGCTGCCGATCCGCGCCGCCGCCATCCTGCGGGTGCTCGACAGCGCCGAGGTGGCAGCCGCCGTCGACGTGGCCAACGGCGACCAGCGCCGATGACCCGACGCCCGGCCCTCGCGAGCACCCGCGAGGAGCTCGCAGCGCTGCTCGCGCCCGCCCGCCGCGCCGGTGAGCAGGTGGCGTTCGTCCCGACGATGGGCGCCCTCCACGACGGCCACGCCAGCCTGATGAGGGTCGCCCGCGCCCGCACGACCGGCCCGGTCGTGGTGAGCGTCTTCGTCAACCCGATGCAGTTCGGCGCGGGCGAGGACCTCGACCGCTACCCCCGCACCCTCGACGCCGACCTCGAGGTCTGCGCGGCCGAGGGGGTCGACGTCGTCTTCGCGCCGTCAGTGGACGAGATGTACCCCGGTGGCTTCAGCCACGACTCGGTCCACGACGGGGTGACGGTCGCGCCGGGCGCGCTGGCCGAGATCCTCGACGGCGAGTCGCGCCCCGGCCACTTCGACGGCGTGCTGACCGTCGTCGCCAAGCTCTTCGGCCTGGTCCGGCCCGACGTGGCGGTCTTCGGGCAGAAGGACTACCAGCAGCTCGCCCTGGTGCGGCGCATGGTGAGCGACCTCTGCCTGGGGATCGAGGTCGTCGGCGCGGAGACGGTCCGCGAGCCCGACGGCCTCGCGCTGTCGAGCCGCAACGCGTTCCTCGACGCCGAGCAGCGCCGTGCCGCCACCGTCCTGAGCCGCGCGCTGCGGGCCGCGCAGGAGCGAGCGGCCTACGGCGTCCCGGCGGCGCGCTGGGCCGCGATGTCGGTGCTCAAGCAGGAGCCCGCCGTCGACCTCGACTACCTCGCGCTGACCTCTGTCGACCTCGGGGAGCCCCCGGAGACCGGCGAGGGCCGCATCCTCGTGGCCGCCCGCCTCGGCGCCACGCGCCTGATCGACAACATGCCGATCACCTTCGACCGCATCACCCCCGATGCGCGAACGGCGGGGACCGCGACCGCGGCCTCGACCACACCCTGAGAGGAGCGGCTGAGAACCGTGCTGCGCACCATGATGACCTCCAAGATCCACCGGGCGACCGTGACCCAGGCCGACCTGCACTACGTCGGGTCCGTCACCGTCGACCAGGACCTCCTCGACGCCGCCGACCTGCTGCCCGGCGAGCTCGTCCACATCGTCGACGTGACCAACGGGGCCCGCCTCGAGACCTACACGATCGCCGGCGAGCGCGGGTCCGGGGTGATCGGCATCAACGGGGCCGCCGCCCGCCTCGTGCACCCCGGTGACACCGTGATCCTCATCGGCTACGGCCATATGACCACCGAGGAGGCGCGCGCCCACCAGCCTCACGTGGTCTTCGTCGACGCCGACAACAAGGTCCTGGCCACCGGCTTCGACCCGGCCGAGACCTACGGCGACCCGACCCTGCGCCGCGGCGACGCGGTCGCTCGCTAGCCTGCGCGGATGAGCGAGAGCCTCCCCGGACGCCTGCGCGCGCCGGAGCCCGGGTGGACCACCCGGGCCGACGTCGTGGTGGTCGGGTCGGGGATCGCCGGCCTCACCGCCGCGCTACGCATCCACGCCGCCGACCCCGGCCTGCGGCTGCTGGTCGTGACGAAGGACGTGCTGGCGGCGGGCTCCACGCAATGGGCGCAGGGCGGGATCGCCGCCGCCCTCGGGCCGGGCGACACGCCCGCGCAGCACGAGCGCGACACGCTCGTGGCCGGCGCGGGCGCCTGCGACGTCGAGGCGGTGCGGGTGCTGGTCACCGAGGGCCCCGACGCGGTGCGCGAGCTGATCGCGCTCGGCACGCAGTTCGACCACCACCCCGACGGCGAGCTGTCGCTGACCCGCGAGGGCGGCCACCACCGCGACCGGATCGCCCACGCCGGCGGCGACGCGACGGGGGCGGAGATCCAGCGGGCGCTGATCGCGGCGGTCGAGCGTGCCCCGGCGATCGAGGTGGTCCAGCACGCCCTCGCCGTCGACCTGCTCACCGCCGCCGACGGCGGCGTGGCCGGGCTGACCCTGCACGTGCTCGGCGAGGGCCAGCACGACGGTGTCGGCGCGGTGCTGTGCCGCGCGGTCGTCCTCGCCTCGGGCGGCCTCGGCCAGGTCTTCAGCCAGTCGACCAACCCCAGCGTGTCCACCGGCGACGGCACGGCCCTGGCGATGCGGGCGGGGGCGCGCGTGCGCGACCTCGAGTTCGTGCAGTTCCACCCGACCGTGATGTGGCTCGGCCCAGACTCGCAGGGCCAGCAGCCCCTCATCTCCGAGGCCGTCCGCGGCGAGGGGGCGTTCCTCGTCGACGCTCCGCCGGAGGAGGGCGGCACCCGCTTCATGCTGGGCCAGCACGAGCTCGCCGACCTGGCCCCGCGCGACATCGTCGCCAAGGCCATCACCCGGCGGATGCTCGAGACCGGCCGCCCCCATGTGTGGCTCGACGCGCGGCACCTGGGCGCCGAGTTCTGGGAGCGCCGGTTCCCGACGATCCTCCGCGTCTGCCGCGAGCACGGCGTCGACCCCGTCACCGAGCTCATCCCGGTCGCGCCCGCCCAGCACTACGCCTCGGGCGGCGTCGCGACCGACCTGTGGGGACGTACGTCGGTCCCCGGCCTCTACGCGACCGGTGAGGTGGCCTGCTCCGGCGTCCACGGCGCCAACCGGCTGGCGTCGAACTCGCTGCTGGAGGGGCTGGTCTTCTCCCGGCGCATCGCCGACGTGCTGCCCGGCGAGCTGCGGGCGTGGGCCGCGCCCGCGGTCGACGACCGGGCCACCGGCCTCGTGTCGGGCGAGCGCCGCCGCGCCCTGCAGGACGTGATGACCGCCCTTGTCGGGGTGCTGCGGCAGGCCGACGGCCTCGCCGAGGCGATCGAGGTGCTCGGCGACCTCGAGCACGGCGACCCCGTGGTCGGGCCGCCGGCGTGGGAGACCACCAACCTGGTGACCGTCAGCACCGCCCTCGCGATGGCCGCCGCGCTGCGCACCGAGACCCGCGGGTCGCACTGGCGCGAGGACTTCCCCGACCGCGACGACACACGCGCCGGCCACGTCGACGCCCGGCTGGTCGACGGGACCGTCCGGGTGGAGTGGACGTCCGCACCCTCGACCGACCCGTCGACCGCGCCCGCCCCCGGCCCCGACCGCGACCCGGCCACCGTGGAGGTCCCCGCATGACGCGCCTCGACGACGTGCCGCAGGACCTGCGCGACGAGCTCGTCGCCGCCGGGCTCGACCTCGACCACCTGTGGGCGAAGCTCGCCGAGGCGGTCCGCGAGGACCTCCCCGACCTCCGCCTCGACGACCCCACGAGCGGGTCCACCATCCCGGCCGACGACCGCGGCGAGGCGGTCTTCGCCACCCGTCAGGACGGCGTCGTCGCCGGCCTCGGCATCGCCGCCGTGACGTTCACGATGCTCGGCGCCGACGCCACCGTCACCGACCGGGTCGCCGACGGCACCCGGGTCGCGGCCGGCGACGTCGTCATGCGGGTCACCGGCCTGACCCAGCGGATGCTCGTCGCGGAGCGGACCGCCCTCAACGTCGCCTCGCACCTGTCGGGCATCGCCACCGCGACCGCCCGCTGGGTCGACGCGCTCGAGGGGTCGCCGACCCGGGTGCTCGACACCCGCAAGACGCTGCCCGGGCTGCGCGCCTGGCAGAAGTACGCCGTGCGCTGCGGCGGCGGGGTCAACCACCGCACCTCGCTGCAGGACATGGCGATGGTCAAGGACAACCACGTCGTCGCGGCCGGGGGAGTGCTCCCTGCGCTCGAGGCGATCCGCGGCCGCCACCCCGCCCTGCCCGTCGAGGTCGAGGTGACCGACCTCGACCAGCTCGAGGAGCTGCTCGCGCTGCCCGAGCCGCCCGAGCGCGTGCTGCTCGACAACATGGACGACGCGACGATGGCCGAGGCGGTGCGCCGCACCGCCGGCCGGGTGCCACTGGAGGCCAGCGGCGGCATCACCCTGGAGCGCGCCGCCCGGATCGGGGCCACCGGCGTCGACTTCGTCTCGGTGGGGGCCCTCACGCACTCGGTCACCGTCCTCGACCTCGGCATGGACCTCCGGTCATGACCCTGCTCGCCGCCGACATCGGCAACAGCCACACGTTCCTCGGCCTGCTCGACGCCGACGAGGTCACCGCCCACTGGCGCGTCGCGACCGACGAGCGGCGCACGGCCGACGAGTGGGCGGTCCTGATCCGCGGCCTGCTCGGCGACGCCCTCGACGACGTCGACGGCGTCGCCGTGTGCGCGACCGTCCCGGCCGTGCTCCACGAGTGGCGCGAGATGCTGGAGCACCACTTCGCCGACGTGAGGGCGATCGTCGTCGAGCCCGGCGTGCGCACCGGGCTGTCGGTCCTGATGGACAACCCCCGCGAGGTCGGGTCCGACCGCATCGTCAACTCGCTCGCTGCATCGACGCTGCACGGCGGCGGCCCGGCGATCGTGGTCGACTTCGGCACCGCCACCACCTTCGACGTCGTCAACGCGCGCGGCCAGTACGTCGGCGGCGCCATCTCGCCCGGCATCGAGATATCCCTCGAGGCGCTCGGGCGACGCGGTGCCCAGCTGCGCAAGGTCGAGCTCGCTCGGCCCCGTTCGGTGATCGCGAAGAACACCGTGGAGGCGCTGCAGAGCGGCATGGTCTTCGGCGTGGCCGCGCAGGTCGAGGGCCTCGTCGCGCGGATGGTCGCAGAGCTCGGCGTGCCGCCCGAGGACGTCACGGTGATCGCCACCGGGCACCTCGCGCCGCTCCTCGTCGACGAATGCCGGTGTTTCACCGTGCATTCCCCGTGGCTGACCCTGCAGGGATTGCGATTGGTCTTCGAACGCAATTCCTGAATTCGACCGTCAAGCCATTCCTGACCCTTTTGGCGTCATTCTCGCATTCCTGCCACACTGCAATTCGAGAGCGTTTCCCCCAGAACGCCCGAAAGCAAAGGAATTCCCCATGGCACAGAAGGTCAACATCGTCCTCGTCGACGACCTCGACGGCACCGAGGCCACCGAGACCGTCACCTTCGGGCTCGACGGCAGCAGCTACGAGATCGACCTCAACGACGCCAACGCCGCCGCCCTCCGCGAGGCCCTGAGCGGCTACGTCGGCCACGCCCGCAGGCTCACCGGCGGCGGTCGCCGCACCGCCCGCAAGAGCACGGGCTCGTCGTCGTCGAACACCAAGGACGTGCGCGAGTGGGCCAAGGAGCAGGGCATGGAGGTCTCCGAGCGCGGCCGCATCTCCGCCGACGTGCAGCAGGCCTACGACGCCGCCCACTGACCCCCGGATGGGCCACCGGCGCCGCCGCGCCATCAGGGCCTGGGCGCGCAGCCTGGTCACGGAGCACACCCCGGCGGTCGCCGACCTGATGGGGCTCCGGCCGCCCCTGCCGCAGGTGCGCGTGCACGTGCTGCGGCGGCTGGAGAACCCCGCCGTCACCGTCGGCCGGCGCATCGTGCTGTCCGAGCCGTGGTTCGTCGAGCACCCCGACGACGCCGGGGCCGTGGTCCACGAGCTCTCCCACGCCCTGCTCGACCTCAGGAGGGTGCCGGACGGGACGCTCTGGCTGTTCGAGGGGGTCGCCGACCTCGCGCGCAACCACGTCGGCCTGCAGGCCCCCTGGTCCGCGCCGCACCACGAGGCCGGACGGGCGACCGCCGGCTACCAGACCACCGCACACTTCCTGGCCTGGGTCGAGCAGCAGGCGCCGGGCACGGTGGCGCACCTGGTCGCACGGGCGGCGAGCGGCCGCCACGACGACGCGCACTTCAGCGTCGACGGGCGCCCGCTCGCCGAGGTCGTCGCGGCCTACGAGGCCGCGCACGCCTGACGTCGTGGGTCAGCCGTCGGCCCGGATCGCGTGGCGCACCTCGGTGGTGAGCTCGACGTACTCCGGCAGGGACCGGATCTCCTCCACCGGCACCCGCGCACCCTCGCTGCCGAACCGCGCGGGGCGGTCCAGGACGATCTCGCCGGGTCGCGGGCTCATCACGAGCACGCGCGAGCCGAGGTAGACCGCCTCGTCGACGCTGTGGGTGATGAACAGGACGGTCTTGCGGGTCTCGCGCCAGATCTGCAGCAGCTCGCCCTGCAACCGTTCGCGGGTGAGCGCGTCGAGGGCGCCGAAGGGCTCGTCCATCAGCACGATGTCGGGGTCGCCGGCCAGCACCCGGGCGATCTGGCAGCGCTGCTGCATGCCGCCGGAGAGCTCGTACGGGCGGTGCTCGGCGAAGCCGGTGAGCCCCACCATCTCGAGGTAGTGCTCCGCGCGCCGACGACGCTCGGCGGCGGGCACTCCCTGGAAGCGGGGGCCGAGCTCGACGTTGCGGCGCACCGTGAGCCACGGGTAGAGCGTGGGCTGCTGGAAGACCACGCCCCGCTCCGGCGCGGGGCCGGTGACGGGGGCGCCGGCCACGCTCACCGACCCGCGGGTGGGCTCGGTGAAGCCGGCCAGGATGCGCAGCAGCGTGGTCTTGCCGCAGCCCGAAGGCCCGGCGAGGGTGACCAGCTCGCCCGACGCGATGGTGAGGTCGGTCGGCGCGAGCGCCGGCACCGTCTCCCCGGCGACCTGGAAGTCCTTGCTCACCCCGGCCAGCACGATGTCGCGCTCGTGGCCGGTCGGGCGCGCGGCCGTGGCCGCCGCGCCCTCGGCCCGCCTCACTGCCCCACCGACGCCGCGGGACCGGCGTCGACGTGGTCCGCGTAGTCCTGCTTGGTCCCCACGGCGTCGATGCCGCCCTGCTCCTGCAGGAAGCCGGCCGTGGTGTGGAGGTCGTCGGCGAGCTTGCCGCCGAGGTAGTCGGGGCCGGCCTGCTCGGCGGCGTCGAGGTAGGTCAGGCCGGCGAACTGCTTCTCCGCGTCGGCGGGGTCGATGCCCAGCACGACCGCCACCGACTCGGCCGCCTCGGCCGGGTCGTCCTGGATCAGCTTCACCGCGTGGTCCTCGACCTTGGCCCACTGCTCCATGAACTCGGGGTTCTGCTGGGCGAACGCGGCGTCCACGGTGCCGAGGTCGAAGGTCGGGCGGCCCGCCTCGGCGGTGTCCGCGCTGGACAGGATGCGGGTGCCGCCGTCGCCGAGCAGCACGCTCTGCGTGGGGTCCCACACCCAGGCCGCGTCGATCTGGTCGCCCTGCCAGGCGCCCGCCATCTTCTCTGGGTCGAGGTTGATGACCTTGACGTCCTTCTCGGGGTCCATCCCGGCGTCGAGCAGCGCCTGCAGCAGCGAGTAGTGCGCGGTGCTGCTGAACGGCACCGCGATCGTGGCGCCGCGCAGGTCCTCGATGCCCTTCACCGACGGGTCCTTGGCGATGAGGGACTCGGCGTCGCCGATGACGTCGTGCACCCACACCACGTCGAGGTCGACGTCGGCGTTGGTCGGGGCGGAGGAGGCGATCGTGGCGGGGGAGGAGCCCATCAGGCCCAGGTCGACCTCGCCGGCGGCGTAGTAGCCGACCACGTCGCCGCCGGAGGCGGCCTGCACCCAGCTGATGTCGGCGTTGGGCATGCACGCCTCGAGCAGGCCGAGGTCCTTGACCACCACGTCCCCGTTGGGCACCGCCTGCCAGGCGATGCGGGCGGTGGTGTCGATCGACTCGTCGGGCGTCCAGGGGCAGGCTGAGTCCTCGGCCGGCGCGGCCGTGGAGGAACGCCCCGACTCCACGCACCCGCTGAGCGCGAGGGCGAGGCAGGCGGTGGTGACGGTGGCGCCGAGGATGCGGCGGGTCGACTGGGTGTTCAACGGGGTCTCCTGGTGGTGGGGTGTGCGGGACGTTCCGAGACGGTCGGGGGTGCGCAGCGGGCTCACGCCTTGCCGCGCCACGGCACGAGGACGCGCTCGAGCGCGCGCAGGCCGAGGTCGAGGGCGATGGCCGCGAGGCCGATCACGACGATGCAGGCGACGACGAGGTCGCTGCGCAGCTGCTCGCCGGCGAGGTAGGCCAGGCCGCCGATGCCCGGGATGCCGTTGGCGATCTCCGCGGCCACGACGGTGGTCCACGCGAAGCCGGTGGCCACCCGGATGCCGGTGAGGACGTCGGGGAGGGTGGCGGGCAGCACGACCGCCCAGAGGGTCTGCGGCCGCCGGGCGCCGAGGCTCAGGGCGGCGTTGACCTGGTCCTCGCGCACGCCGCGGACCGAGGCCATGGTGGCCATCGCGATCGGCGGGAAGGCGGCGAGGAACAGCAGCCAGATCTTGGAGGTGTCGCCGATGCCGAACCAGACGATGAGCAGTCCGATGTAGGCCAGCGGCGGCAGGGAGCGGAGGAAGCTGAGGTACGGCTCGAGCAGCGTGCCGAGGAAGGTCGTGCCCATGACGAGCCCGAGCGGCACCCCGAGCGCGATGCCCCCGCCGACGCCGGCGGCGATGCGCTGGAGGCTCGCGAGGAGGTGCTCCCACAGGTAGTAGTTCTGCTCGCCGCGCACCAGCCGGCTCGAGCCGGCGCTGACCGGGTGGTCGGAGTTGGCGCGCACGAAGGCGTCCCACACCGCCCCGGGCGAGGGCAGGAACAGCGGGCGGACCAGCCCGGCCCGGGTCACCGCCCACCAGGTGCCGAGGAGCAGCGCGAACGTCGCCACGTGCAGGGCCGCCCGGCGTGCCCGCAGGCGCCGGGTGGCCCGGCGTCGCTGGTCGGCGACAGCCCGCTCGGGCGCGGTGGGGCGGGCGAGGGTGGTGCTGCTCACGGGAGGTCCTCCGGTCGTCGGAAATCCCGAGGAGCATAACTGCATTGACTTACTCGACAATGGATCGGGTCCGCCTGCCGGACGTCATGACCGTTCGCTGTCAGCGGACGGGCTCGTGTGCGGGGAGGGAACACGTAGGCTGATACCGGGCGTTGAGCCCAGTGTCCGCACCCCGGCCCTGCGCCGGTCCCGCGGGCCACGCAGACGGAGCAAGGAGCGCACATGTTCGAGCGGTTCACCGACCGAGCCCGACGAGTTGTCGTGCTGGCCCAGGAAGAGGCCCGCATGCTCTCCCACAACTACATCGGGACCGAGCACATCCTGCTCGGCCTCATCCACGAGGGCGAGGGCGTCGCAGCCAAGGCCCTCGAGTCCCTCGACATCTCCCTGGAGGCCGTGCGCGCCCAGGTCGAGGAGATCATCGGCCAGGGCCAGCAGGCGCCCTCCGGCCACATCCCGTTCACCCCGCGCGCCAAGAAGGTGCTCGAGCTGTCGCTGCGCGAGGCGCTGCAGCTCGGTCACTCCTACATCGGCACCGAGCACATCCTGCTCGGCCTGATCCGCGAGGGCGAGGGCGTCGCCGCACAGGTGCTGCAGAAGCTCGGCGCCGACCTCAACCGCGTCCGCCAGCAGGTGATCCAGCTGCTGAGCGGGTTCCAGGGCAAGGAGTCGGCCGCGGCCGGCGCCCAGACCTCCGGTTCCGGTGGCGAGGCGCCGTCGAGCTCGCTGGTCCTCGACCAGTTCGGCCAGAACCTCACCCAGGCCGCGCGCGAGGGCAAGCTCGACCCGGTCATCGGGCGCGAGCAGGAGATCGAGCGCGTGATGCAGATCCTCTCGCGCCGCACGAAGAACAACCCCGTCCTCATCGGCGAGCCCGGCGTCGGCAAGACCACGATCGTGGCCGGCCTGGCCCAGGACATCGTCAAGGGCAACGTGCCCGAGACGCTCAAGGACAAGCAGATCTACACCCTCGACCTCGGTGCCCTCGTCGCCGGCTCCCGCTACCGCGGTGACTTCGAGGAGCGCCTCAAGAAGGTGCTGAAGGAGATCCGCACCCGCGGCGACATCGTGCTCTTCATCGACGAGATCCACACCCTCGTCGGTGCCGGCGCGGCCGAGGGCGCGATCGACGCCGCCAGCATCCTCAAGCCGATGCTGGCCCGCGGCGAGCTGCAGACCATCGGTGCGACCACCCTCGACGAGTACCGCAAGTACCTCGAGAAGGACGCCGCGCTCGAGCGCCGCTTCCAGCCGATCCAGGTGCAGGAGCCCTCGATCGCGCACACCATCGAGATGCTCAAGGGCCTGCGCGACCGCTACGAGGCCCACCACCGCGTCACCATCACCGACGAGGCGCTGGTCTCCGCCGCGACGCTGGCCGACCGCTACATCTCCGACCGGTTCCTGCCGGACAAGGCGATCGACCTCATCGACGAGGCGGGCTCGCGACTGCGCATCCGCCGGATGACCGCTCCGCCGGACCTGCGCGAGTACGACGAGAAGATCGGTGACGTGCGCCAGCGCAAGGAGGCGGCGATCGACGGTCAGGACTTCGAGGCCGCCGCCCGCCTGCGCGACGAGGAGAAGCAGCTCGCCGCCAAGCGCGCCGAGCGCGAGAAGCAGTGGCGCGCCGGCGACCTCGACGAGATCGCCGAGGTCGACGAGGAGCTCATCGCCGAGGTCCTCGCGGTCGCCACCGGCATCCCGATCGTCAAGCTGTCGGAGGAGGAGTCCACCCGTCTGCTCAAGATGGAGGACGAGCTCCACAAGCGCGTCATCGGCCAGGAGGAGGCCGTCAAGGCCCTCTCCCGCGCCATCCGACGCACGCGTGCGGGCCTCAAGGACCCCAAGCGCCCCGGCGGGTCGTTCATCTTCGCCGGCCCCTCCGGCGTCGGCAAGACGTGGCTGTCCAAGACGCTGGCGGAGTTCCTGTTCGGCGACGAGGACGCGCTCATCCAGCTCGACATGAGCGAGTTCTCCGAGAAGCACACCGTCTCGCGGCTCTTCGGCTCGCCCCCCGGCTACGTCGGCTACGAGGAGGGCGGCCAGCTCACCGAGAAGGTGCGGCGCAAGCCGTTCTCGGTCGTGCTCTTCGACGAGGTCGAGAAGGCGCACCCCGACATCTTCAACAGCCTGCTGCAGATCCTCGAGGAAGGTCGCCTGACCGACTCGCAGGGCCGGGTGGTCGACTTCAAGAACACCGTCATCATCATGACCACCAACCTCGGCACCCGCGACATCTCCAAGAGCGTCAACCTCGGCTTCGCCCAGACCGGCGACGCCGCGGGCTCCTACGAGCGGATGAAGACCAAGGTGTCGGAGGAGCTCAAGCAGCACTTCCGTCCCGAGTTCCTCAACCGTGTCGACGAGATCGTGGTCTTCCCGCCGCTGTCGCGCGAGCAGATCATCGCGATGGTCGACAACATGATCGCGGCCGTCGAGCTCCGGCTGAAGGACCGCGACATGTCGCTCGAGCTGACGCAGCCCGCGAAGGACCTGCTGGCCGAGCGCGGGTTCGACCCGGTCCTCGGTGCCCGACCGCTGCGTCGCACGGTCCAGCGCGAGATCGAGGACGTGCTCGCCGAGAAGATGCTCTTCGGCGAGGTCGGCCCGGGCCAGATCGTCCTGGTCGACGTCGAGGGCGAGGGCCCGGCGGCGACGTTCACCTTCCAGGGCCAGAAGAACTCGGCCGTGCCCGACATGCCGCCGTTCGAGACCGCCGACCTGGCGATCGAGCCGCAGCGTGACGACGAGGGCAACCTCGAGGGCCCGGACGACTCCGAGGGTCCGGTCGACGTCCCCCGCGACCCGGCCTGACCCCCAGCCGAGTCACCCACGATCACCCCGGGAGCGCCCAGCGCCCCGGGGTGATCTGCGTCAGCAGCCCGTCCGCGACCAGGCCGGCCAGGCACCGCTCGCGCTGCTCCGCGCCCGGCCACGCGGCCTCGACCTGGGCCGCGGTGACCACGTCGGCGTCGCGGGCCAGGGCCAGGATCCGGCCGCGGCACTGGCGGTCGGTGCCCGCCCAGGCCTGCCCGCGGCGCGGCGGTCCGTCGTAGGCCGGGTGGCCGGCCGCGCGCCAGGCGCAGAGCCCGGCGACCGGGCAGGCGTCGCAGGCGGGCTGCCGGGCGGTGCACACCAGCGCGCCGAGCTCCATGGTCGCGACCGCCCACGTCGCCGCGGTGGCCTCGTCGTCGGGCAGCAGCGCGGTCGCCACGTCGCGCTCCGCACGCGTGACGGCCGTGCTGGGGAACTCGACGCCCGTCACCGCGCGGGCCAGCACCCGGCGCACGTTGGTGTCGAGGACGACGTGCCGCTTGCCGAAGGCGAAGCTGGCGATGGCCGAGGCGGTGTAGTCGCCGACGCCGGGCAGCGCGAGCAGGTCGTCGTAGGACGACGGCACCTCGCCGCCGTGGCGCTCGACGATCGCCGTCGCGGCGGCGTGGAGGCGCAGCGCCCGGCGCGGATATCCCAGGCGGCCCCACATCCGCACGGCCTCGCCCGTCGTCTCGGCCGCGAGGTCGGCCGGGGTCGGCCACCGCTCCAGCCAGGCGGCGTGGACGGGCAGCACCCGCACGACCGGCGTCTGCTGGAGCATCAGCTCGCTGACCATCACCGACCACGGCGTCGCGTCGAGCCCGCGCCACGGCAGGTCGCGCGCGTGCTCGTCGTACCAGGCGAGCACGGACTCGTGCAGGGCGGCGGTCTGTGCTGCGTCCATCGTCGGTGATCGTAGGTGAGGCCGGTGCGCCTCCGCCGGGTCGGGCCGCCCGCTCCCTACCCTGACCCCATGGCGACGACCGTGCGACCCCGGGGACCGCTGCCCTCGCGCGTCTACTGGCGGCGCCGGCTCGTGGTGCTCACCGTCCCGCTGCTGCTCGTCGTCGTGCTCGCCCGCGTGCTCGGCGGCTCGTCCGACGCGAAGGACGAGGCGGCCGGAACGGCGACGCAGGCCGGCGCGCAGGTGCAGCAGGACGCCCCCGTCGCCGGGCCCACGGCCATCGTGCCGACGGGCAGGAAGGGCAAGAGGGGCCAGGGCCAGGGCACGGTGGAGACCACCCCGCCCGCACCCGTCCTCGCCGAGCCGAGCGGTCCTTGCGACGACGCCGACATCGTGGCGACCCCCGTCCTGACGACCGTCACCGGGGGCGCCGACGTGCCGATCACCCTCAACCTCCGCACCGTCACCACCGAGGCCTGCACGTGGCAGGCCTCGCCGCAGACGCTCACGGTCACGATCACCTCGGGCGAGGACTTCATCTGGAGCACCCGCGAGTGCCCGGCCGCGATCGCCCCGCAGGACGTCGTCGTACGACAGGCGGTCGACACCCCGGTCGTGGTCGTCTGGAAGGGCGCGAAGCGCTCCGACGAGACCTGCTCAGGACGGGCCGGCTGGGCGCTCCCGGGCTTCTACCACGCGGAGGCTGCGGCCCTCGGCGGCGACGGCACCGACGTGCAGTTCGAGCTGGTCGCCAAGCAGCCCGAGGTGGTCACCGAGACCCCCCAGCCCGAGCAGCAGGGTGGCAAGGGCAAGAACGGCGACACCGTCCACACCCCCGGCGAGGACGGCCAGGGCAACTCCGCCGGCTGACCTCCGCCCGCCCGCCTGCCCGCCCGTCGTACGAGCGGTGCGTGAGGCGGCTTTTCGCCCCGCAGAACACGCCTCACGCACCGCTACTCTTCAAGCGGCGTACGAGCGGTGGCTGAGCCACGTTCTGGGTGCCGAAAAGGTGGCTGGGTCACCGCTGGTGGGCTGGCGGCGTACGAGCGGTGGCTGAGCCACGTTTTGGGCGCGGAGAAGGTGGCTGCGTCACCGCTGGTCGGGTGCCCCGACGCGCCACCGGCTTGCTCGACCTGGCCGCCCGACGCCGCGCGCGCGACCGCGCGCGGCTGGGCGTCTCAGATGTAGCGCTCGGTGATGCTCGACTCGGCGAGGCGGGAGAGGCCCTCGCGTACCGAGCGGGCGCGCAGCTCGCCGACCCCGTCGACGGCCTGGAGGTCGTCGACCCCGGCGGAGAGCAGCTGCTGGAGGCCGCCGAAGTGCTCGACGAGCCGGTCGACCACGGCGGCCGGCAGACGGGGCACCTTGGCGAGCAGCCGGTAGCCGCGGGGTGCGACGGCGCCGTCGAGGTGCTCGGCGCCGCCGAGCCCGATCGCGCGGGCCACCGCGGCCGGGTCGACGAGGTCGGTGGGGGAGAGCCCCTCGAGCTCGGCGAGGTGCGCCTCCGGCGTGGCCGTACGACGACGGCTGCCGGGGAGGTAGTCGCGCACGACGAGCTCCCGCTCGGCGTCGACGCCGGTGACGAGCTCCTCGAGCTGGAGCGAGAGCAGCCGGCCGTCGGTGCCGAGCTCGAGGACGTAGTCCTCGATCTCCCGGGCGATCCGGATGACCATCTCCAGGCGCTGGGCGACCACGGCGACGTCGCGGACGGTGACGAGGTCCTCGATCTCGAGGGCGGAGAGGGTCGCGGACACCTCGTCGAGGCGCAGCTTGTAGCGCTCGAGGGTGGCGAGGGCCTGGTTGGCGCGCGACAGGATCTTGCCCGAGTCCTCGAGCACGTGGCGGATGTCGCCGACGTAGGCGGCGATGATCTGCATCGACTGCGAGACCGAGATGACCGGGAAGCCGGTCTGCTTCGCGACCCGCTCGGCGGTCCGGTGGCGGGTGCCGGTCTCCTCCGACGGGATCGTGTGGTCAGGCATCAGGTGCACGGCTGCGCGGTGGATGCGGGTGACGTCCTTGTCGACGACGATCGCGCCGTCCATCTTGGCCAGCTCGCGCAGGCCGGTGGCGGTGAACGGGACGTCGAGGCTGAAGCCGCCGGTGGTGATGGACTCCACGACCTTGTCCTGCCCGAGCACGATCAGTGCGCCCGTGCGACCGCGGAGGATCCGCTCGAGGCCGTCGCGCAGCGGCGTGCCCGGCGCGATCGAGGCCAGGGTCGCGCGCAGGCGGAGCTGCTCGTCGATGCGCTCTGCCACCGGGTTCCTCCACCTGCTGTGTCTGGGCGCCCCCAGCGCCGTCGGGTGAAGTGTAGGGGCGGCGGGAGGGGTTGTCAGAACGCTCGCGTCACAGAGGCGGCGTGAGGTCGAGGGTGAGGAGCGCGCTGACGATGTCGTCGACCTCCACCACCCGCAGCCCGTCGACCATCCGGCGCGTCGGGATGCCGCGCTCGCTGGGCAGCGCCCGCCCGCGCGGCACGACCGCGACCTTGAAGCCGAGGCGCGCGGCCTCGGCGAGCCGCTGCGGCAGGTCGCGCACCCGGCGCAGCTCGCCGGCCAGCCCGATCTCGCCGATCGCGACGGCTCCGCGCGGCGGCGGGACGCCGAGGTGGGAGCTGGCGACGGCGACGGCGATGGCGAGGTCGGCGGCGGGGTCGTGGAGCTTGGCGCCGCCGACGGTCGCGACGAAGGTGTCGCTGCCCGCGATGCGGAGGCCGGCGTGGCGCTGGAGCACCGCGAGCGCGATGTCGACGCGCGAGGACTCCACGCCCGAGACGGTGCGGCGCGGCCGCTCGAGCGGGGACGGGGTGAGCAGCGCCTGCACCTCGGCCAGCAGGGGCCGGCGGCCCTCCATCGTCACCGCGACGCAGGTGCCGGACACGTCCTGCGTGTGGTGCTCGACGAACAGGCCGGTGGGGTCGGCGACCGCAGAGATGCCCTCGGAGGACAGGTCGAAGCAGCCGACCTCGTCGACCGGGCCGTAGCGGTTCTTCATCGCGCGGACCATGCGGAAGCGGGAGTTGCGGTCGCCCTCGAAGTGGAGCACCACGTCGACGAGGTGCTCGAGCACGCGCGGGCCGGCGATCGAGCCGTCCTTGGTCACGTGGCCGACGATCACGGTCGTGATGTTGCGGGTCTTGGCGACGCGGATCAGCGCGGCCGCGACCTCCTTGACCTGCGTGACGCCACCGGGCACCCCGTCGACGCCGGAGGCGCCGATCGTCTGGATCGAGTCGACGACCAGCAGCGTCGGGCGGACCTCCTCGATGTGCGTCAGGACCGCGCCGAGGTCGGTCTCGGCGGCGAGGAAGAGCTCGTCGTGCACGCCGTTGGTGCGGTCGGCGCGCAGCCGCACCTGCGCGGCGGACTCCTCACCGGTGACGTAGAGGGTGCGGTGGCGGATCCGGGCGGTCTGCGCGGCGACCTCGAGGAGCAGCGTGCTCTTGCCGACGCCGGGCTCGCCGGCCAGCAGGATCGCCGCCCCGGGCACGAGCCCGCCGCCGAGCACCCGGTCGAGCTCGGGGACGCCGCTGGTGCGCGCGACCGACTCGGAGATCGGCACCTGGCCGATCGGCACCGCGGGGGTGGAGACGGGGCCGGCGCTCGCCCGCAGCGTCGGGGCGCCCGCCTCGGCGACCGAGCCCCACGCCTGGCACTCGCCGCACCGCCCGACCCACTTCGCGGTCTCCCAGCCGCACTCGGTGCAGCGGTAGGTGGAGCGGGCCCGGGACGAGCTCTTGGTCGGCATGGCCCCCACGCTAGGCGAGCCCACCGACACCGCACGTCAGCCGGCCAGGAGCGCCGCGATCTCGTCGTACCCACGGGCGCGCGCGTGCGCGAGCGCGGTGACCCCGTCGTCGTCGGGGATGGAGCGGTCGGCCCCGTTGCGCAGCAGCACCTCCACCACCCGCTGCCAGCGCTCGGTGCCCTCACCGAGGACGACCGCCTCCAGCAGGGCGGTCCAGCCGAGGTCGTTGACGTGGTCGACGTCGACGTCGGTGTGCTGCAGCGCCCAGCGGACGTAGGCCACGTGCCCGCGCTCGGAGGCGGGGATGATCGAGACGCCGCCGTAGCGGTTGCGCAGCGTGACGTCGGGGTCGAGCGGCAGGAGCAGCTGGCCCATCGCGACGGATCCGGTCACCCCCGTCACCAGCCACGGGGTGTCCTGCTGGTCGTCGACCGCGTCGGGATCGGCGCCGAGCCGTGCCAGCAGTGCCGCCACCTCGAGCCGGTCGCCGATGACCGCCAGCAGGAGGGGCGTACGGCGTCGTGCGTCGCGCACGTCGACCGGGGCCCCGGCCCGCAGCGCCAGCGCCGCAGCGTCGGCGTCGCCACGGGTGGCGGCGCGCAGGAGCGCCTCGCCGGGCGCGGGCACCGGCTCGTCGGCACGGGCCAGCAGTCGAGCCAGCGCGTCGTGGCCGAGCCCGCGGGCCAGGTCGCCCGGCGTACGACCCTCCGCGTCCGTCGTGCCGGCCTCGGCGCCCCGGGCGAGCAGCACCCGTGCCCTCGCCCGCCCCTCCTCCCCACCCAGCCCCGCCGCCTCGTGCAGGGGCGTGGGACGGGCCTCGGGGGCGGCGGTGGTGTCGGGCACGGCACTCTCCGTCGGTCGCGGTGGGCGGGGGTCGGCGGGTGTGGGGTCGGGGCCGCCCGCGCACCCCGCGAGCAGCGCGAGCAGGCCGGCCCCGGCGAGCACGGGACGGACGGTGGGGCGGTGCACGCCCCGATCCTCGCAGCGCGCACCACACGACGTTCTCCACAGGTTGCCGCCGCGGTCTGTGGAGAACCCGCCCCTGCTGTGGAGGAGGGGACCTTCGGCTGGGAGGGCACCGGGCGCGTCGGGCGCGGACCGACCCCTGGTGCGTCACCCGTCGCGGCGGTCTGGTCCACGACGCCGGGGGCATATGCTCACCTCGAGTTTGATCGATCAAGGGGGACCCATGGCGCGCAGCGACCAGCGCAACGGCGGCCAGCTGCCGGTCACGCCGCCGACCCTCGCCGACGTCGCCGAGCGCGCGGGCGTCTCGCGGCAGACGGTGTCCAACGCCGTCAACAACCCCGACCTGCTGCGCCCCGACACCCTGGAGCGGGTGCGCCAGACGATCGCCGAGCTGGGCTACTCGCCCAACCGCGCGGCGCGCAACCTCCGTACCCGCACCTCCTCCCTCATCGGCCTGCGCTTCGCCCCGGCCCAGGAGGGCACCGCCAACGCCGCGATGGACCGGTTCGTCCACTCCCTCGTCGAGGCCAGCGAGGAGGTCGGCTACCACGTCCTCCTCTTCCCCGGCGACGACGAGGACCCCGTCGTCGGCTACGACAACCTGCTCCGCTCGACCGCGGTGGACGCCTTCGTCGTCACCGACACCTACCTCGGCAACCCGCAGGCGGCGTGGCTGAGCCAGCAGCGCGCCCCGTTCGTGGCGTTCGGCCGTCCCTGGGACGACGACGAGGCCCGTCACCCGTGGGTGGACGTCGACGGCGCGGCCGGCATCCGGCTGGCCACCCAGCACCTCATCGACCGCGGTCACACCCGCATCGCGTGGATCGGCTGGCGCAAGGACTCCCCGATCGGCGAGGACCGCCGCTCGGGCTGGACGCAGACCATGCACGACAACGGCCTGTCGACCACCGGCCTGGCCTCGCGCGTCGAGGACGTCGTGCACAGCGGCGCCGAGGCGGCGGCGGTGCTGCTCGACTCGGCGCGCCCGACGGCGTTCGTCTGCGCGTCCGACACCCTCGCGATGGGCGTGCTCCACACCCTCTGGATCCGTCAGCTCGCGCCCGGCACCGACGTCGCCGTCGTGGGCTTCGACGACTCCCAGGTCGCGCAGGTCTTCCCGGTCGGCCTCACCTCCGTGCGCCAGCCGCTGGAGGACGTCGCCGTGGAGATCGTCAAGGCGCTGCGCGCCCTGCTGTCGCACCAGCCGGTCACCGAGCGCGGGGTGCTCCTCGAGCCGACCCTCGCGATCCGCGAGTCGAGCTGACGCTCAGCCCCCGCTCTTGCCGCTCTTCTTGCCGCCCTTCTTGCCCAGCTCCGCCTGGGCCGCAGAGGACGTGCGGGGGTTGGACTTCCCCTCCTTGCTCGCCTTCGCGTTGGCCTTGCGGGCGGTCGTGCTGCCCTTGCCCTTCTCCTCGGCCACGGTCCCTCCTGCTGTCATCGGGGTGTCATCGGATGTCATCGGGTGTCATCGGGTGTCACGGATGACCAGGAGTACCCCGCCGGCGTGACCACCAGCCCTACGCCGCGGACCCCGGCTCCTGCCCGGCGCGGTCGACCACTGCGGTCTCCAGGATCGCCGTCGCGCCGAACAGGGTGTCGGGCGAGCCGTCGGGGTGGGTGAAGAACCACCGCGTCCCACGCAGCTCGAAGGTCGTCGCGTCGAAGACCCACGTCGTCCGGGTGTGGAAGCGGGCGTCGCTGCGGCTCACGCCGATCCCGGGCCGGCCGAGCGCGTCGGTGGCGCGGCGGCCGACCTCGACCCCGTCGATGCGGGTCACGGCCCGGTAGAGCGCGGCTGCGGTCCGGGGCGGCACCAGCTGCTCGGAGAGCAGCGAGCCGACGAGCTCGAAGGTGGCCTGGTCCTGCTCCTGGCCGTCCACCGGGGGAGCCACCTGCTCCAGCTCGCCCAGCAGCTGGTCGGGGTCGGTGGGGAGCGCCGCGAGCCAGGCCTACGTCGGTCGCCGGGCGCCCGCGGGCGACGGACCGCCGAGCTCGAGCGGCCAGTCCTGGCCGAGCTCGCGGATCATGTCGTCGCGCCAGCCGTAGGCGGACGGGTCCTGGCCCAGCCACGTCTCGCGCTCGTGGACGGCACCGAGCACGACGTCCTCGCCCAGACGACCCTCGTTGGTGATCGCGGCGCTGCGCGTGTAGACGATCTGGTCGGGTCGCACGCGGACCGCGGGCGCGGCCAGTGCGCGGTCGGCGGCCCGGTCGAGCACCCGCACGGCGGCCGAGGAGGCGAGGACCGGACGGTCGGCGACGGGTGCCGGGGCCGGCGTCGTGCCGCCGAGCGCGAGCACGGCCACCGTGGCCACGGCGGCGGCGCAGGCCAGGACCGTCGCGGGCGCGGCGACACCGAGGGCCACCTTGCGACGGACGTCGTCGCGCTCGATGGCGCCGTCGACGCGGGCTGCGAGCCGGGCGCGGTGGGCGGTGGAGAGGGTGATCGTGCCCGGGGCGGGGCACGTGCGGCGGAGCTCGTCGAGGTCGTTCACGGTCGTCCTCCTCGGACGGGGTGCTCGGCAGGGTCGCGGGGATCGGTCGGCTCGTGGGGGGCGTTCGGGTCGGGGGGCTCCGCGACGAGCGCGCGCAGCCGGGCGCGGGCCCGCGAGAGCCGCGAGCGCACCGTCCCGACCGGGATGCCGAGGGCCTCGGCCGCCTCGGCGTACGACATCCCCGACCACACGCAGAGGGACAGGACCTCGGCCTCCGCCCGGCGCAGCGAGCCGATGACCTGCGCCGCCCGGGCGAGCGCGTCCGCGTCGTCGAGGCGCTGGACGGCCTCGTCGGCGAAGTCCGGGACGACCTCCTCGCGCGGTCGGTGGGCCAGGAAGGTCACCAGCCGGCGACGGCTCCGGCGCGCGTTCAGCGCCTGGTTGGTCGCGATGCCCCACAACCACGGCTTGAGCGGCCGGTCGTCGTCGGCGAGCAGCGCGCGCGAGCGCCACGCGGCGAGGAACGTCTCGGAGGTGACGTCCTCAGCGGTTGTCCAGCTGCCGGTCAGGCGGTCCGCGTGGGTGAAGACGCCGTCGACGTGCTCGGCGTAGACCGCGTCGAACGCGGCCCGGTCCCCCTGGCGGAGCCTCCGGCGGAGGTCGCGGTGTCCTGTGCTCACGACCTTCTCCTGTCCGCCGGGTCCGCCGGTTCCCGGTCGGCCGGTGAATTCTGCACGGGCGGGCCGTCAGCCCTCCGAGGTGGCGACGACCTCCCCGGTCAGGGTGTCGACCAGCTCCGTGCCCGGAGCAGCGGACCGCAGCGCCCGGAGCGCGATGGCGCGCCGGTCGAACGACAGGGGAGCGGCCACCGCGCCGTCCTGCGGGCCGCTCAGCAGCCACCGCCTCGGCGGCCGGTCGCCGCGCGCCGGGCGCTCCGGCTCGGGGTCGCGGTCAGCCGGCGCCACGAAGGGCTCGTTGAGGGCCTGCGCCAGCCTGCTCGCGCGGACCCTGCCGATGCCGGGGTGGCCGCGCAGTCCGTCGGGCGCGGCTGCTGCCAGGGCCGACACGCTGCCGAAGGCAGCTAGCAGGCTGCGCGCCATCGTCGGGCTGATGCCCGGCACGACCGACAGCATCACCTCGGCCTGCCCCGACGGGTGCCGCGGTGCCCGCCGTGGCCCCTCGGTGTGGACCGTCGGCGCAGCGCGCCGGGCCCGTTTGGCCAGCCGCACCAGCCACGCCGCGCTGTCCTCGGCGTCCAGGCTGTGCAGGACCGAGAAACCGTCCTCGACCAGGCGGCACACCGCCCCCCGCCACGCGTCCTCGGCGATGTGGCGCGGCTCGCCCTCGATGACGAGCACCGCCTGCGGAAACGCGGACTGCAGGCGCGCCGCCTGGTCGAACAGGCGGCCGTCACGGATCGACGCACCGAGGTCCGTGGGCCCCTTCCGCTCGACCGCGAGGCCCTCGCCGAGCACGTAGTCGCCGACCGGCAGGTCGGTCAGCCGGACGTCCAGCCCGGCCGCGGCCAGCGCGGCGGGGATCCCGCTCTCGCGCTCGCGGTGGTCGACCCACACCGGACCCGTCTCGAGCACCCGACGAACGTACCCCGCCGCGCCAGTCGTGCCACGCCATCGTGGTGCCGGCGACCGGATCTGCCGAGATCCGATAGTCCGCTTATGCCGACGAGCGGACGGCTCCACAGGTCGTCACGCTGAGTTGACGACTGCCCACCCGACGAAGATGGCGACGCCAGACATGAACTCCACAAGGCATCCCGCAGCGACCGCCAGGACGGGGAGGTATCGCCGCAGGACTGCCCCTGCTGCCACCACGATGAGTACCGAGCAGACCACGCTCAGCGACGCCCACTCGCCGAAGTCCTTGCTGTAGAAGACACCCGTGCCACGTGACATGTCGCTCACCATGACCCACACGAGGAGAGACGCCAGCGCTTGGAGGACGAAGGCTCGACGGACTAGCAGAGAGGCCTGCACCTCGATGCGAGCAGTCACGCGCTGCGACATGGGGACGAGTATGGCCACGGGCGGTCACGATGTCTGCTCCGACAGCAGCCGGACATGCCGCGGCCTGCTCATCAGGGCCGGCCGACGAGCGTTCGCTCGATCAGCCGACGGCCGGGCACGTCCCAGGACGGACAGACCTGCTGCGCACGTGCGGCGGATCCGGCCCCGCAGTGGCGGTTGCACGGGCAAGAACCGCCGCACGTGCGGCGGTGCCGGGGTAGGCAAGCGTGCGGCCGCCAGTGCGCAGACCCGCTGAGGTGAGCCAGGCATGACCGGAGCCGACGGTCAGCGTCGTACACGTGTCCGAGATCTCGCCTTCGGACTGGCCGGCGGTGGGCGACAAGTGGGACACATGTGCCCGGGCGGGCAGCACGGCCCCGTCTCGACCATCCGACGAACGTACCCCGGGCCTCGCGACGACGTCCGCGAGACCTGTCCCACATCCCGCATCGCCGGGCGCCTTGCGGGTAACGGTGCGGACGACGTCCGATGGGCGCGGCCGCCGCCGTCGCCTCGACCCCCGGGGAGACCGCCATGTTCTTCTTCTTCAGCAACCGTCTGGGATGCGGCGGCTCGCTCCTTGTGTCGCTCGTGATCACTGCGATCCTCGTCGCGATCTTCCTGCTCTGACCCCGGGCACCGCGCGACGCTAGTAGTGCCGCCACCAGAGGTTGACGGTGTAGTCGACGGTGGTGCCGGTGTGGGAGGCCAGCGCCTCCTCCGCGGCGTCGTGGGGGAGCTCGATGCGCACGACGGCCTCGAGGTCCTCGCGGGTGGCGAACGACCAGCCCATCTCGATCGGCCGGCGCCGCCAGCCCTGGAGCGACCAGAACCGCTCGACCGCGACCGGGTCGACCTCGGGGAAGCCCCGGCGGAACCAGGCGCCGAACGTCGAGCGGGTCGGGTCGTTGTCGATCACGAACGCCGTGCCGCCGCGGCGCACGACCCGGTCGAGCTCGCGCAGCCCCGGCTCCGAGCCGGGGCCGAAGAAGTAGGCCCAGCGGGCGTGGACGACGTCGACCGAGGCGTCGGGCACGGGCAGCGCCTGGGCGACGCCCTCGCGGACCTCGACGTTCGCGAGCCGGCGCGTACGTCGCCGGGCCAGGGCCGCCAGGGGCGGGTGCGGCTCGACACCCACGACCTGCGCGGCCGTGGCCGACCACACCGGCAGGTGGAACCCACTGCCGCAGCCCACGTCGAGCAGGGTGCGCCCGGACCAGTCGCCGATCTCCTGCATGGCGGCCAGGATGCGGCCGTGCGGGTCGGCGGCCCGGTTCTCCAGCTCGTAGAGCTCGGGGGTGTTCCAGATGTTCGGGCTGGGGCGGGCCCTCAAATGCGGACGAGGCCGTTCGGGGTCTGGATCTGGGCGGCGACGATGCCGGGGGTGCCGTTGGGGGCGACCCACTCGACCTTCACGTCCTCCAGCGGCGCCTCGACGGTCTCGCCCAGCCACTCGCTGACCCGCTGCGGGTCGCCGGCGATCTCGAGGCACCCCAGCGAGAAGTCGCCGGTCGCGGTGCTGCTCGGGTGCAGGTCGTCGGGGGAGTCCCAGTGGATGAAGAACGGCAGCTGCGGGTCGGAGATGAGGCCGTGCACGCCGATCTGCTTCCACAGCAGCTCGGTGCCGTCGGGGCGGTGCCGGTTGCCCTTGACCGCCTCGCGGCCCAGGCGGGCCTCGACGGTCGAGATGTCCGGGACCGAGACGACCCAGCCGAGCCAGCCACCGCCGAGCGCCGAACGCGCGCGCACGGCCTGGCCGAAGGGAGCCTTGTCGCTGGCCGGGTGGTCCAGCACCTCGACGATCTCCATGTAGGTCCCGCCGCTGAGCGGCAGGATCATGTTGCGGGTGCCGAAACGGGGGTGAACCCCACCGTCGACGAACTCGGTGCCGAGCAGCCCCCCGATGCGCTGGGCGGTGCTGGCAAGTCCATCAGGTCCGGCGGCGAAGCTGACGTGGTCCAGGCGCATGACCAGATTCTGGGTCGCCTGCAGGTCGCGCTTGACACCGGGGTCGGAATCTCTTGACGTCGAGCGAAAATCCGGGCGGAATCCGCGGTCGTCAGCGGGGATCGGCCGGGTGCAGCGCGAGCGCGCTGCGCGAGCGGACGTGGGCGTCGCAGTGGCGCACCAGCTCGGCGTACCCCTCGCGCCCCATCAGCTCGACGAGCTCGGCCGCATGGGTCAGGAAGACCGGCTCCGGCGCGACGTGGGCCTCGGTGTTGCCCGAGCAGTACCAGTCGAGGTCGTGCCCGCCCGGACCCCAGCCGCGGCGGTCGTACTCGCCGATCGAGACCTCGGTGTAGGCCGTCCCGTCCTGCTGCTCGACCTCGCGGAACTGGCGGCGGATCGGCAGCTGCCAGCACACGTCGGGCTTGGTCTCCAGCGGGTTGCGGCCCTGGCGCAGCGCGAGGCCGTGCAGCGCGCAGCCCGCACCGCCCCCACCGCCGGCGGGGGCGAAGTCGGTGCGGTTGTGGAACACGCACGCCTGCTGGTCGTCCACGATCACCGCGAGGGTCTTGCGCTCGCCGTCGTCGTCGGTCTCGACCCAGTCCGAGCGCCGCACCACGCGACCGGGGTGCAGCTGCCAGTCGTCGGCGGTGAGCTGCGCGACGAAGCCGGCGACCCGCTTCTCGTCGGCCTTGTCGGAGAAGTGGGCGCCGAGGGTGCAGCAGCCCACGTCGGGGGCGTCGGCGTAGATGCCCTGGCAGCCCTGCCCGAAGATGCAGGTGTACGCCGACGTCAGCCAGGTCAGGTCGCAGCGGAAGACCTGCGAGTCGTCCGCCGGGTCGGCGAACTCGACGAAGGCGCGGGGAAACACGAGGTCGACCTCTGGCACACCGTCACCCTAGTAGCGTGGCGGGCATGCGCCTGGGCGTCCTCGACATCGGTTCCAACACCGGCCACCTGCTGGTGGTGGACGCGCACGGCGGTGCCGCGCCGCTCCCGGCCTCCTCGCACAAGCAGCCCCTCCGGCTCGCCGAGCACCTCGACGAGCAGGGCGCCGTGACCCCCGCCGGTGTCGACGCGCTGACCGACTTCTGCGCCTCGGCGACCCGCATCGCGGAGGACAAGGGGTGCGAGGAGATGCTCGGCTTCGCGACGTCGGCGGTGCGCGACGCGGTGAACTCCGACGAGGTGCTGGCCCACGTCGAGCAGCACACCGGCGTCGCGCTGGAGGTGCTCTCCGGTGAGGACGAGGCGCGGCTGACGTTCCTCGCCGTACGCCGCTGGTTCGGGTGGTCGGCCGGCCGGCTCGCCGTGTTCGACATCGGCGGCGGGTCGCTGGAGATCGCCGGCGGCACCGACGAGGGCCCCGACGTGGCCTGGTCGCTCCCGCTCGGCGCGGCCCGGATGGCGAGGTCGTGGTTCGGCGGCGGGCGCCCGTCCGAGGAGGCCGTGCGCGACCTGCGCCGGCAGGTGCGCGCCGAGATCGCCCGCGACGCCGGCCACCTGCTGCGCCCGGGTGTGCCCGACACGGCCGCGGCCACGTCGAAGACGTTCCGCTCGCTCGCGCGCATCTGCGGCGCCGCGCCCAGCGGCGAGGGACCGCTCGTGCCGCGCTCGCTCGAGCTCGAGACGCTGTCGGGCTGGATCCCCAAGCTGATGGAGATGGACGACGCGGAGCTGGCCGCGCTGCCCGGCGTCTCGTCCAGCCGCACCCACCAGATCGTGCCCGGCGCACTGGTCGCCGAGGCCTGCATGGACATCTTCGACCTGCCCGCGCTGCAGATCTGCCCGTGGGCGCTGCGCGAGGGCGTCATCCTCGAGCGCCTCGACCAGATCTCGGTCGTCACCAGGCAGCGCTGACCATGTCCTCTCCGACGACTCCGCTGATCGGGCTGTCGACCGCCTCGGTCTACCCCGAGTCGACCGCGCACGCCTTCGGGTGGGCGGCCAGCGTCGGCTACGACGCCGTCGAGGTGATGGTCGGCATCGACTCGCTCAGCCAGCAGGTCGACGCGGTGCAGCGGCTCAGCGAGCACCACGGCGTACCGATCTGCGCGATCCACTCGCCCTGCCTCCTCTTCACGCAGCGGGTGTGGGGCACCGACCCGTGGGTCAAGCTCGAGCGGTCCGCCGAGATGGCCCACGCGGTGGGCGCCGACGTCGTGGTCGTGCACCCGCCGTTCCGCTGGCAGAAGGACTACGCAGCCGGGTTCGTGGAGGGCATCGCCTCGCTCGAGGCCCGCACCGGCATCGCCTTCGCGGTCGAGAACATGTACCCCTGGCGCGCGACCTCGCGCCGCGGGATGGAGATGTACCTCCCCGGCTGGGACCCCAGCGACGAGGACTACGCGAACACCACCGTCGACCTCTCCCACGCCGCGATCGCGCGCAGCGACGTCGTCGCGATGGCCGAGCGGCTCGGCGAGCGGCTGCGCCACGTGCACCTCACCGACGGCACCGGCTCGGCCAAGGACGAGCACCTCGTGCCGGGGCGCGGGGTGATGAACGCCGACGGGTTCCTGCGCCACCTCGCCGGCACCGGCTTCACCGGGCACGTCGTCCTCGAGATCAACACCCGCCGCAGCGCCGACCGCACCGAGCGCGAGGCCGACCTCCGCGAGTCGCTGGAGTTCGCCCGCGCGCACCTCGGGGTGGGCACGCCGTGACCTCCGGCCGCGCCGTGCGCGGTCGCCGCCCGGGCGCGCCCGACACCCGCGCCGAGGTGCTGGCCGCCGCCCGGGAGTCGTTCGCCGGCAAGGGCTTCCGAGGTACGACGATCCGCGCCGTCGCTTCGGCGGCCGGCGTCGACCCGGCGCTGGTGCACCACTACTTCGGCACCAAGGACGACCTCTTCCTCGCCGCTCTCGAGCTGCCCGTCGACCCGCGCGAGGTGCTCGCGCCCGTCGTCGCGGCCGGTCCGGACGGGGCGGGGGAGCGGTTCCTGCGCGCGTTCCTCGCGGTGTGGGACGACCCCGACCTCCAGGTGCGGCTGCTCGCCGTCGTGCGCTCGGTGCTCGCCGAGGGCGGCGGGTCGCTGCTCAAGGAGGGCTTCATCCCCGTCGTCGTCGGACCGGTGCTCGCCCAGCTCGTCGCCGACCGCCCCGAGGTCAGGGTCCCGCTCGTGGCCAGCCAGGTCGTCGGGCTCATCGTCACCCGCTACGTCGTGGGGCTGCCCGCGATGGCCGCCATGCCCGCCGACGACCTCGTCGCCCGGATGGCCCCGGTGCTGCAGCACTACCTCACCGGCGACCTGCCGTAGGCGTCGTACGCCCGTACCCACTGTTTGGGGCGGTGAGTGAGGCAGGTTCTGCACGCCCAGAACACGTCTGGCTCACCGCTGGGGCGCTGTGCGTCCTCCGAGCGGTGAGTGAGGCAGGTTCTGCAGGCCCGGAACGTGTCTGGCTCACCGCTCGGGCCTTGACCACGCCGCGCCCCGGGCGCACAATTCAACACATGATGAAAAACGTCGTGGAGGTCCGCGACCTCGTCGTCGTACGGGGCGGGCGCGAGGTGCTGCCCGGCATCTCGCTGGACGTGGCGCCGGGCGTCACCGGGCTGCTGGGACCGAGCGGGTGCGGGAAGACGACGCTCCTGCGCTGCCTCGTCGGCGCCCAGCGGGTGCGGTCGGGTGAGGTGCGGGTGCTGGGGGAGCCGGCCGGCAGCGCCTCGCTGCGCACCCGGGTCGGCTACGTCACCCAGGCGGCCAGCGTCTACGACGACCTGACGGTCGCGGAGAACCTCGCCTTCTTCGCCCGGGTCCTCGGGGTCGGGCGTGCGGCGGTGGACGAGGCGGTCGACGCGGTGGCGCTCGGCGACCACCGCGACCAGGTGGTCGGCCGGCTCTCCGGCGGGCAGCGCAGCCGCGCGGGCCTGGCGGTCGCGCTGCTCGGCCGCCCGGACCTGCTGGTCCTCGACGAGCCGACGGTCGGCCTCGACCCGGTCCTGCGACGCGACCTGTGGGCGCTCTTCCACCGCATCGCCGAGGAGGGGGCGGCCGTGCTGGTCTCGAGCCACGTCATGGACGAGGCCGAGCGCTGCCACCGCCTGCTCCTCATGCGCGAGGGGCGGGTCATCGCCGACGGCACCCCGGACGAGGTGCGTGCCCGCACCGGGGCCGCCGACGTCGAGGGGGCCTTCCTGCGCCTGGTCGATGACGCGGGGGCCCCGGCATGAGCGCGCGCGTCACGCTCGCGGTCGCCGGCCGGGTGCTGCGCCAGGTGCGGCGCGACCAACGCACGCTCGCGATGCTCCTCCTCGTCCCGTGCGCGCTCATCAGCCTGCTGTGGTGGATGCTCGAGGACCAGCGAGGTGGCGTGTTCGACCGCTTCGGTCCCGGGCTGCTGGCGATGTTCCCGTTCATCGTGATGTTCCTCGTGACCAGCGTGACCACCCTGCGCGAGCGCTCGTCCGGCACGCTCGAGCGGCTGCTGACCATGCCGATGGGCCGGCTCGACTTCCTGCTCGGCTACGCCCTCGCGTTCGGCCTGCTGGCCGCCCTGCAGTCCGCGCTCGCCGTCGCGGTCAGCGTCGGGCTGCTCGGCCTCGACGTGCAGGGCCCGGTCTGGCTGCTCGGCGTGGTCGCGGTGGCCGACGCCGTCCTCGGCACGGCGCTGGGCCTGCTGGTCAGCGCGTTCGCCACGACCGAGTTCCAGGCGGTGCAGTTCATGCCCGCGTTCGTGCTGCCCCAGGTGCTGCTGTGCGGGCTGTTCGTCCCGCGCGAGACGATGCCCGGGGTGCTGGAGGCGGTGAGCGACGTGCTGCCGATGTCGTACGCCGTCGACGCGATGCAGGACCTCGGACGCACGAGCGCCACGGGCGAGGTGTGGTCGTCGGTGGGCGTGGTGGCCTGCTTCGCGCTCGCCGCGCTCGCGCTGGGCGCGGCCACGCTCAGGCGTCGGACGCCGTGACGTCGCGGTCGGCGCGGAGGAACAGCCAGCCGGCCGCCGCGAACAGCACGGCGTACATCACGGTGAGCATCACCACGTCGGTCACCGACGCGCCGACCCGGTCGGTGATGACGAGGCCGACGGACCACGCTCCTGCCGCCACGGTCGTGAGTGCGGCGCACCCGAGGGCGAGCGCCATGCCGTGCGGTCGGAACCTGCTGGCGAGCGCCACCAGCAGCGCGACGACCGGCGCCGCAAGGTAGATCGCGTCGTGCCTGCCGTCGCCGACGATCCCGAGGGCGCCGATGCCGAGCAGGAGGAACAGGACGGTGCCGAGCGAGGCGCCGACGGCGAGGACGTAGCGCGAGGTCGGCGTCGAGGTCGAGGTCATGTCCCGACGCTAGGCGTCGACCCGGGTGCGACGGGTGGAGGAGGTGTGAAGGTCCGGTGGAGGTCGGCGTAGCCTTCGGAGCATGTCGTTGCTCCGCCAGCCGATCCTCCTCCTCGCCCGCAGCCAGGCGGTGAAGAAGCTCGTCTCGACCATGCCCGTCTCCAGCGGGATCGTGACCGGCTACGTCCCCGGCGAGACCACGCACGACGCGGTCGAGGCCACCTCCGGGCTCGTCGACGACGGCCTCCGGGTCACGCTCGACTTCCTCGGCGAGGACACGACCGACGCCGCCCAGGCGGAGGCCACGGTCGCGGCCTACAAGGAGCTGCTCGCCGACCTGACCGCGCGCGGGCTCTCGGGCCACGCCGAGGTGTCGGTCAAGCTGAGCGCGATCGGGCAGTTCCTGCCCGACAACGGCCACAAGGTGGCGCTGGAGAACGCCCGCGACATCTGCCGCGCGGCCCGCAACGCCGGCACGACGGTGACCCTCGACATGGAGGACCACACCACCACCGACTCGACGCTGTCGATCCTCCGCGAGCTGCGCAAGGACTTCCCCGAGACCGGCGCGGTGCTCCAGGCGATGCTGCACCGCACCGAGGCCGACTGCCGTGCCCTGGCCTACGAGGGCTCGCGGGTGCGGCTGTGCAAGGGCGCCTACATGGAGCCCGAGTCGGTGGCGTTCCAGGACCGGCTCGAGATCGACAAGTCCTACGTCCGCTGCCTCAAGGTCCTCCTCGGCGGCCAGGGCTACCCGATGATCGCCACCCACGACCCGCGGATGGTGCAGATCGCCTCGTCGCTGGCCAGCCGCTTCGGCCGCCACGCCGGCACCTACGAGTTCCAGATGCTCTACGGCATCCGCCCCGAGGAGCAGAAGCGCCTCGCAGCCGCCGGCGAGACCGTGCGGGTCTACATCCCCTACGGCACCGAGTGGTACGGCTACCTGATGCGCCGCCTGGCCGAGAAGCCGCAGAACCTCGCCTTCTTCGCCCGCTCCCTGATCAGCAAGAAGTGAGTCCGAAGCCGGAGCAGTAGATTGCGGGCATGAGCACTGCGATCATCGGCGCCGGCGTGATGGGGGAGACCCTGCTGTCCGGGCTGGTCCGGGCCGGGCGCCGCGTCGACCAGCTGATGGTCGGCGAGAAGCGCAGCGAGCGCGCCGCCGAGCTGGAGGAGCGCTACGGCGTCGCCGTGGTGTCCAACCGCGAGGCGGCCGCGAAGGCCGACACGGTCGCGCTGGTGGTCAAGCCGCAGGACATGGCCGACGTGCTCGCCGAGATCGCCCCGGAGCTGCGCGCAGGCCAGCTGGTCGTCTCGCTCGCGGCCGGCATCACGACCGGCTTCATCGAGTCGCGCGTGCCGGAGGGCGTCGCCGTCGTCCGGGTCATGCCCAACACCCCGGCGCTGGTCGACGAGGGGATGGCCGCCATCTCGCCCGGCTCCCACTGCGACGACTCCCACCTCGCCGAGGTCGAGGACCTGATGGCCTCGACCGGCAAGGTGCTGCGGATCCCCGAGAAGCAGATGGACGCGGTCACCGCCATCTCCGGCTCGGGTCCCGCCTACATCTTCTTCGTCGTCGAGTCGATGATCGAGGCCGGCGTCCACCTCGGCCTCCCGCGCGCCACCTCGACCGAGCTCGTCGTCCAGACGCTCGTCGGCTCGGCCGCCATGCTGCGCGAGACCGGCACCCACCCGGTGGTGCTGCGCGAGCAGGTCACCTCGCCGAGCGGCACGACCGCCTCGGCGCTGCGCGAGCTGGAGATCCACCGGGTGCGCGCGGCGTTCCTGGCCGCGATGGAGGCCGCGCGCAACCGCTCGCGCGAGCTCGCCGAGGGTTCCTGACAACCCCCTCGCCGCCACCGGAGTCCTGGTGGGTGTGACGAGAGACGAGACCCGATGATCTCCCGGGGCGACCAGCCTGCCTTCGACGCATTCGTGCGCCGGTCCTCCGACCGGCTGCTCCGCACGGCCTACCTGCTGTGCGGGGACCGCGGGCACGCCGAGGACCTCGTGCAGACGGCCCTCCTGCGCACGGCGCGCCGGTGGCCGTCGGCGCGGACCGCACCCGAGGCGTACGCCCGGCGCGTGGTGGTCAACCTCGCCAAGGACCGGTGGCGCAGCCAGGGCCGCCGGCCGGGTGAGGCGCCGCTCGAGGCCGACGTGGCCGTCCCCGTGCGTGACGGGGTGGCCGACCGCGACGAGCTGCTCCGGGCCGCGCGGCAGCTGCCGCCCGGTCAGCGTGCGGTGCTGGTGCTGCGCTACTTCGACGACCTCAGCGTCGCCGACACCGCGGCGGCGCTCGGGTGCTCGACGGGGACCGTCAAGTCACAGACCGCGCGCGCCCTGGAGCGACTCCGGGCCGCACTCACCACCGAGCAGGAGCTGAGCGATGCTGACCGACGATGACCTGACCCGACAGCTGGGCGAGGCGTTCCGCCTGGACGCCCGCGAGATGACCTACGACGGCCCGGTCCCGCAGCTGCGGACCCGCCCGGTCTGGGCGCGACCCGGACTGGTGGCCCTGCCCGCGGCGGGGGCCGTCGCGGCCGCCGTCCTGGTGGCGGGCTCGCTCGGCGACCCGGCACCGCCGGCGACGCCCGGTGCGGCCACGGCCGCCCCCTCACCGGCGGGCCCGGCCGACCCCGTCGGCCCCTCCCGCTCCGCCGCCGGGACGGTCACCGAGGAGATCCACCTGGCCGGGATGACCTTCAGCTACGAGCGCGGTGCCGGCGACCCCGCCCTCGACGACCAGTTCCTGCGCGAGTACGACCCCGGCGAGCTCCCCGCCTGGGCGCAGCCGGTCGAGCTCGAGCAGGGTGCGTCCGCGAAGGTGTGGGTCGGCCAGGACCCCGCCACGGGCACCGTGTCGATGTTCGTCGAGTCGCCCCAGCGGTGGGAGGGCCGGCTGGTCGGGCTCGCCTCGCCGAGCATCACCGTCGAGCAGATGACCTCGCTCGCCCAGACCGGCCGGCTGAGCTGAGTCAGGCGCCGCGCAGCTGACGGACCACGACGAGCGCGTCGTCGACCAGGCCCCGCACCAGCGGCAGCCGGGTCAGGCGGGCCGCGCGGTCCACGAGGGGCACGACGCCCGCGACGAGTGCTCGCGTGCGTCGCTGCCCCTCGCTGTCGTCGTGGACCCAGAAGAGCACGACGCCCATGTGCAGCAGCCACAGCAGCTCCGGCAGCTCCTCGCGCAGCGCGGGCGCCACCTTGAGGTCGGAGCCCTCGACGACGCGTCGGAAGAGCGCGGTGCTGGCCTCGCGCGCCGGCGCCGACTGCGCGGAGAACGGAGACAGCGGCGAGCGCGGGTCGGCCGCGTTGCGGAAGAACTGGCCGCCGAAGTCGTGGTACGGCGCCGCGAGGTCGAGGAACGCCTCCATCACCCCGCGCAGCCGGTCGGCGAACGCCGTCGCCTCGTAGGCCGGCTCCGCGGCGAGCGCGTGCTCGGCCTGGAGCTGGTCGTAGAAGGCCTGCACGAGCTCCTCCTTGCCGGAGAAGTAGTAGTAGGCGCTGCCGAGCGACACCCCGGCCTCGTCGGCGATCGCGCGCATGGTGGTCGCGTCGTAGCCGCCCGCGCGGAACAGCGTCAGCGCGGCCTCGACGATCCCGGCGCGGGTCTGCTCCGCCTTGGTCGACCTCTTCTCCGCCACGGCTGCCACCCTAGGAGACCACCCTCCGCGCGAGCGGACCCCCGAGCAGCGAGGCGGCCAGCACCGGCCACGCCAGCGCCCACTCCTCGGTGCTCGTCGGCCAGGAGAGGTCGGGACTCGTGCCCCAGGCAGCGGTGAGCGCAGCAGGCAGGGCCAGCACCGTCAGCGGCGCCAGCACGACGCCCCAGGCGTACGCCCGTCGCCGGAGCACCTCGCCCTGCTCGACGACCCCGACCAGGAGCAGCAGCTCGGCCCCGACGAACAGCCCGACGACGCCGCCGAAGAAGCCTCCGAGGACCAGGCCGAGGAACGCGACGCCCACGCCGCCCCCGAGCAGCGGGTCCGTCCACGCGAGCTGGACGCCGACCAGTGCGCCGATCGCCGCCCCCGCCGCGATGCCGAGGAAGCCGCCGAGGGGGACCCAGACCACCCGGCGGGCCGGGTCGACCCCGCTCACGACCGGGCCTCGTCGGGCGTGAAGCCGCCGATCCACGTCGAGAGCGGCACGGCGAGGGCGACGCCTACGGGCAGCACCAGCACGGACAGCCAGCCGAGGAAGGGCGGCACGGCCACCCCGAGCGCCACGAGCGTCGCTGCCGGACCGAGCGTGCGGGCCCGGCGGCGGGCCGCTGCCCGGCCGAGGTGGCTGCCGACCAGGAAGGTCATGGCCACGCCGACGGCGAGGCCCACGGCCGCGCCCACGGGTGCGCCGTAGACGGCACCGATGGTGGCGCCCACCACGACCTCGCCCGGATCGTCCAGCGCGAGGGCGAGGCCGAGGACGATGGTGCCGACGGCACCCCCGCTCAGCCCGCCGGCGATCAGGCCTGCGGGGATCCAGAGCGGTTCGGGTCGGTAGCCGGGCACAGCGTCTCCTTTGTTGAACGTGTTCAAAACAAGCGTGCCAGAGTTTCTGAACATGTTCAAGACGTCCGGTGCGCGGACAGCGGCCGGTGCGGGGGTAACGTCCGCCGCATGGAGTGCGCCGGGCCCACGTCAGTCGTGTTCGACCCGACGCTCACCGCCTACAACTTCGGGCCCACGCACCCGATGTCGCCGGTGCGGGTCGACCTCACGATGCGGCTGGCCGACGAGCTGGGCGTGCTCGACCGCCTGGTGCGCGTCGACGCCCCGGTGGCCACCGACGAGCAGATCGCCACGGTGCACGACCCGGGACTCATCGCCTCGGTCACGCGCGCGGGCAGCACCCCGGGCTACGAGGACGCCGGGCGCGGCCTCGGCACGGAGGACGACCCGGTCTTCGAGGACATGCACCTGGCCAGCGCCCACGTCGTCGGCGCGACCCTCGAGGCGGTGCGACAGGTGTGGAGCGGGGAGTCGCTCCATTCGGTCAACATCTCCGGCGGGCTCCACCACGCGATGCCCGACCGGGCCAGCGGCTTCTGCATCTACAACGACGTCGCGGTCGGCATCACGCAGCTGCTCGCCGACGGCGCCGAGCGGGTGGCCTACGTCGACATCGACGTGCACCACGGCGACGGCGTCGAGAAGGTCTTCTACGACGACCCGCGCGTGCTCACCGTCTCCCTTCACGAGACCGGGCAGATGCTGTTCCCCGGCACCGGCTTCCCGACCGACACCGGGGGCCCCGGCGCGGAGGGAACGGCCGTCAACGTCGCTCTCCCGCCGGGCACGTCCGACGCCGGGTGGCTGCGCGCGTTCCACGCCGTCGTCCCGCCCGTGCTGCGCGAGTTCCGCCCCCAGGTGCTGGTCACCCAGCACGGCTGCGACTCCCACATGAACGACCCGCTGGCCCACATGATGCTGAGCGTCGACGGGCAGCGCGCGGCGTACCTCGCCCTCCACGAGCTCGCCCACGAGGTCGCGGGCGGCCGCTGGGTGGTCACCGGCGGCGGCGGTTACTCGGTGGTCGACGTGGTCCCCCGCGCCTGGACCCACCTGCTCGCGATCGCGTCGGGCCACCCGCTGGATCCCGAGCTGGCGACCCCGCCGGCCTGGCGCGAGCACGTCGAGCAGGTGCTGGGCGCGGACGCGCCGCACCGGATGACCGACGGGCGCACGCCGGCCTACCGCGACTGGTCGGGCGGCTACGACCCCGAGACCTGGCTCGACCGGGCGATCCACGCCACCCGCATGGAGGTCTTTCCCCTCCACGGCCTCGACCCGCTCCCGTAGCAGTCCCGGAAGACGGCGGATCGAGGAGGCAAGTCGACACGCCGTAGTCCCACAAGTTTCTCTGGCATTCCTCTTCCCCACGCGTCACGCGAGCCCTATTCTCACCAGAAGCGGTACGCCTGTGACGCCGGTGGGGAAGCCGGCGCCGTCACCGCTCAGAAGGATCGGTGGCCCCATGGCTGAGAACACCCCCGGCGACATGTCCGAGGCGCACTTCCTGACGATCGCCGAGGTGGCATCGAAGATGCGCGTCTCGAAGATGACGGTCTACCGCCTGGTCCACGGCGGCGAGCTGCCCGCGGTTCGCGTCGGCCGCTCGTTCCGCGTCACGGAGGACGACGTCAACGAGTACCTCCGCAAGAGCTTCTACAACGCGGGCTAACCCGGGCCCGGACGCGTCCGGGCCGCCCGGGAGACTCGATTCCACCCTCTCCGCGCCTCCCCAGTAGGGTGTGCGGGTCCGGCCGACGAGCGTCGGCCGAAAGGGAAGGTCTCACCGTGGGTTCTGTCATCAAGAAGCGGCGCAAGCGCATGGCCAAGAAGAAGCACCGCAAGCTGCTCAAGAAGACGCGCGTCCAGCGCCGCAAGCTCGGCAAGTAACACCCCCTCGCCCATGGGTCGGGTCGTGCTGGTCACCGGGATCTCCCGGGACACAGGGCGACGCTTCGCGCGCGCCGCGGCCCGCGACCCGTCCATCGAGCGAGTGATCGGCGTCGACGTCGTCCCCCCGCGGGGCGACATCGGGGACGTCTCCTTCGTCCGTGCCGACATCCGCAGCCCCGTCATCGCGAAGGTGCTCGCCAAGGAGGACGTCGACACCGTCGTCCACATGAGCGTCATCGCGACCCCGGGGTCTGCGGGCGGTCGCGGCACGATGAAGGAGCTCAACGTCATCGGCTCCATGCAGCTGCTCGCGGCGTGCCAGAAGTCGACGACCCTCCGGCGCCTGGTCGTGAAGTCGACGACCACCGTCTACGGCTCCGGCCCCCGCGACCCGGCGATGTTCACCGAGGAGATGGGGCCCAAGCGCCTGCCCTCCTCGGGCTACGCCAAGGACGTCTACGAGATCGAGGGCTACGTCCGCGGCTTCGCACGACGGCGTCCCGACGTCGACGTGACCATGGTCCGCGCCGCCAACGTGGTCGGGCCCGGGGTCGCGAGCCCGCTGACCAACTACTTCCGGCTGCCGGTCGTCCCGCGCGTGCTCGGCTTCGACCCGCGCATGCAGTTCCTGCACGAGGACGACCTGATGCGCGTCCTGCGCCACGCCGTGACCACCGACGTCTCCGGCACCTTCAACGTCGCCGGCGACGGGCTGCTCACCCTGTCCCAGGCCGTACGTCGCCTCGGCACGCCCTCGGTGTCGCTGCCCAGCTTCGCCGTGGGCCGGCTCGGCGCCACCATGCGCCAGGCCCGCCTGTCGGACTTCTCGCCCGAGCAGCTGGGGTTCCTGACCTACGGTCGTGGTGTGGACACCACCCGGATGCGCACCGAGCTCGGCTTCGAGCCGCGGTACACGACCGCGGAGGCGTTCGCCGACTTCTGCGACTCCGTCGCCCCGCACCGGCACCGGGAGGCCGTCGGTGGCTGAGGAGGCGCAGGACGGCGCCCGCCAGGACGCGGTGGTGATCCCGATCGGGACGGGTGGCCGTCCCGGTCGCGGCACGGGCCGCGCCCGTCCGTCCGCCGCGGCGCGCGACCTCGCCCCGCGCAGCGCCGGCACGCCGGCCTCCCGGCCCACAGCGAAGAAGTCCGCACCCCAGAAGTCCGTGACGAACGAGTCCGCGACGAGGAAGCCCGCGGCCCCGAAGCCTGCCGCGGAGGGGCCTGCCCCCGACGCGTCCGCGGAGCCGGCCCCCGAGGTGGGCGCCGCACCCCGCCCGGCGTCCACGACCGACGAGCGGGTCCCCGAGACCGGGATCCCCCTCGGCGAGTGGCTGGCCGCCCTGCAGGGGGCGGCGCAGGAGGTCCTCGGCGACGACTGGGAGCGTCGGCTGGCCGAGCTGATGGCGTTCGTTCGCCGGCGCCTCGAGGGCGACTACGAGGTCGACGACTACGGCTTCGACCGTGAGCTCACCGAGCGCTTCTTCATGACCGCGCTCCGTCCGGTGGCGGAGAAGTGGTTCCGGCTCGAGGTGCGCGGGCTGGAGAACATCCCCGCCGAGGGTGGCGCGCTGGTGGTCTCCAACCACTCCGGCACCGTCCCGGTCGACGGGCTGATGACGATGCTCACCGTCCACGACCACGCCGGGCGCTTCCTGCGCCCGCTGGGCGCCGACCTGGTCTTCCGGCTGCCGGTGGTCAGCTCCCTGGCCCGCAAGAGCGGCGCGACCCTGGCCTGCAACGAGGACGCCGAGCGGATGCTGTCCGGGGGTGAGCTGGTCGGCGTGTGGCCCGAGGGGTTCAAGGGCATCGGCAAGCCGTTCAGCGAGCGCTACAAGCTGCAGCGCTTCGGGCGCGGTGGCTTCGTCTCGGCCGCGCTCCGCACGGGCGTGCCGATCATCCCGCTGTCGGTGGTCGGCGCGGAGGAGATCTACCCCCTCGTCGGCAACGTGCCGTCGCTGGCCCGCCTGCTCGGCGTGCCCTACATCCCCATCACGCCGTTCTTCCCGTGGCTGGGGCCGCTCGGCCTGGTGCCGTTGCCCTCCAAGTGGATCCTGGAGTTCGGCGAGCCGATCCGTACCGACTCCTACGACGCCGCCGAGGCCGAGGACCCGATGCTCGTCTTCAACGTCACCGACCAGGTGCGCGAGACCATCCAGCACACGCTGTTCGACCTGCTGCGCGAGCGCGACGGCGTCTTCGGCTGACGCCTGCCGGCGGACCCGCCGCGGCGGGGACCGCTAGGGCAGCAGGCCCCCGGTCGCGTCGCCCAGCAGGTTGCCGGTGGCGCCGTTCACGGTCCCGGTCACGTCGTTGATCAGCCCGCCGGTCGCGTCGTCGAGGGTGCCCGTCAGGCCGCCGATCGCGCCGCCGGTGGCGTCGTCGAGGCCGGTGATGACGGTGGAGGTGGTGCCGGTGACGGTGGTGGTCACCCCGTCGGTCAGCTCGGTCACCGGGTCCTGGCCGCCGCCCTTGGTGGGCGTCGGCGAGGGCAGGGTCGGCACCGGGCCGGTGGGCGTCGGCGTGGGCCCGCCGGACGGTCCGCCGGTGGGTCCGCCGGTGGGGGCACCCGTGGGGACGCCGCCCGCCGTGGGCGCGACGCCGGTCTGCAGCTGGGGCGGCACGGTGACGCCGCTGAGGTCCTGGCCGGACACCGGTGCGGCCTCGAGCTGGACGTCGTCGGTGTCGAGGCCCGACATCAGGTCGACCGGCGCACCCGAGAGCAGGAACTCCGGCGTCGTGGTGACGCCTCCCCCGCAGGCCGGGCACGCGTCGCCGGCCTCGAGGTCGAGGTCGGTGAGGGCGCGCCCGGCGGCGACCAGCGCGTCGCGGGCGCTGGTCGGCAGCGACGTCTGCAGCGTCTCGAGGCGCGCGATGCTCGTGGCCGCGAAGTCGCGGGCGTGCTGGACGTCGCCGCGGCTGCCGCCGTCGTCGTAGGCCGCGATCAGGCTGCGCATGCCCTCGCTGGACTGGCGGGTGAAGGTGTCGAGGGTCTCCGGCACCAGCGCCTCGGGGGCGCGGTCCTCGGCGGCCAGCGACTCCAGCTCGTCGAGGCGCGTGCGGGCCTGCGCCAGGAGCGCGCGGCCGCGCTCGGAGTCGCTGTCGGCCAGGCGCACCTGGGCGGACTCGATGCCCCGCTTGACGCCGTAGAGCGACTCGCCGGGCAGGGCGCCCTGCGAGGCGACCGCCATCGTCGCGGCGGCGCCGACCATCGCGGCGCTGCCGAGGACGACCGCGAGGCCGCGGCGTCGCGGCGCCGCGGTGGAGGGCATCGCCAGGCGCTCCGGCGCGGCAGGGCGGCGTACGAGGACGGTGTCGGTCTCGGCCATCAGCCGCTCGCGCAGGTCGCTGACGAACTCGGGCCGCGCGCTCACCTCGGGCAGCGCCCGCAGGTCGGCGACGACGCGGAGGAGCTCGCCGTGGCGCTCGAGGTCGCGCGCGTCGAGCGGCGTCCCCGGGGCACGGGAGAGGAGGGCCTCGAGCTCGTCGGCGCGACGGCGTGCCGAGAAGGCGGGTGTCATCGGGCTCGTCCTGTCTCAGTGGTGCTGCTGGTGGGTTCTCCCCACCGGACGAACGAGGCAGGAGCAGCGGGGGTTACGGGGTGTGTCACGCGTCTCTCCACCCCTCCGGCACCAGCTTGGCCAGGTTGCGCACGCCGCGCAGCTGCAGCTGCTTGACGGCGCCGTCGCTGCGGTCGAGCACCTTCGCCGTCTCCGCGATGGACAGGCCCTGCAGGAAGCGCATCACCAGGCAGTCGCGCTGCTCGCTCGGCAGCTCGGTGAGCGCGCGCAGGAGCACCTCGTTGGTGAGGCCCGCGAGGACGGCCTCCTCGGGGCCCTCCGTGGCGTCGTCGTGCGGCGTCATGTCCTCGGTGGCCATCTCCAGGCGGGTGCGCCCCGCCTTGAAGTGGTCGGTGGTGAGGTTGCGCGCGATCGTCATCAGCCAGGCGGCGAAGTCGCGGCCCTGCCAGCGGAAGCTGTTCATGCTGCGCAGCGCGCGGAAGAAGGTCTCGGAGGTGAGGTCCTCGGCGAGGGTCTGCGAGCGGGTGCGGTAGTAGAGGAAGCGGTAGACCGCGGGCTGGTAGTGGTCGTAGAGCATCCCGAAGGCGTCCTTGTCGCCGGCGCGGGCGAGCTCCACCAGGGCGATCAGGCGCTCGCGCTCGGCTGCGTCGACCTCCGACGACGCCGCCTGCTCCTCGTCGCCGTACGACGGCCCGGAGCCGCCGGTCGGGGCGCCGGGCGCGCCCGGGGCACCGGGTGCGCCGGGCACGGTGGCGCCGGCCATGAGGAGGACGCGGGGGCCGAGGGCGTCCACGACGGCACGGCGGAGCTCCTCGAGCCCCTGCTCGAGCGTGCGCGCGTCGTCGTGCCGTGGCATGGCGTCCCTCCCAGTGACTGCATCGTCCACGATAGGACGCCGCGAAGCACTTGTGAACCCGTGAGTAACTACGGGTTACAGGCTCAGCCCGTCCTGCGGTGGTGCTCGCGGACCCCCAGGCCGGCCGCCACTGCGCCCGAGACGGCGCCGGCGACCGCGGCCGCGGTGAGGCCGGCCCGGGCCGCCTTGCGGCCGGTGCGGTAGTCGCGGACCCGCCAGCCCTGCGCGCGGGCGTGGGCGCGCAGCCGGGCGTCGGGGTTGATCGCGCAGGGGTCGCCGACGAGGGAGAGCATCGGCAGGTCGTTGTAGGAGTCGGAGTAGGCCGAGCAGGCCGAGAGGTCGAGGCCCTCGCGGGCGGCCAGCGCCTTGACCGCCTCGGCCTTGGCCGGTCCGTGGAGCAGGTCGCCGACGAGCTGCCCGGTGTAGACGCCGTCGACGTGCTCGGCGACGGTGCCCATCGCGCCGGTGAGGCCGAGGCGCCGGGCGATGATGCTGGCGATCTCGATCGGGGCGGCGGTGACCAGCCAGACCCGTTCGCCGGCGTCGAGGTGGATCTGCGCCATCGCGCGGGTGCCCGGCCAGATCCGGTGGGCCATCGCCTCGTCGAAGATCTCCTCGCCGAGCTCCTCGAGCTCGGTCGTGGTGTGGCCGGCGATGAAGGACAGCGCCGAGTGGCGCGCCTCGGCCACGTGCTCGGGGTCCTCGACGCCGACGATGCGGAAGTAGGCCTGCTTCCAGGCCGCCGAGAGGATCTCGCGGGTGGTGAAGAACTCGCGCCGGTGGAGCCCGCGGGCGAGGTGGAAGATGCTGGCGCCCTGCATGACGGTGTTGTCGACGTCGAAGAACGCGGCGGCGACCGAGTCGTGGGGCGTGCTGAGCGCCGTCTCCACCTCGGCGGACGCCGCGGCGGCCTCACCGGCGAGCCGCGAGCGCTGCGTCAGGTTGAGGCGGGGACGCTCCGACGGGGTCACCCGAGCAGACTAGCTGTGGAAGGATCGCGTCATGCCGCGCAACGACATCTCCGCCCTCGTGGCCGAGGCCGCGGCCGAGGTGCCCGACCGCCAGGCGGTGCTGGAGTCCTCGGGCAGGTCGCTGACCTGGGCCGCCCTGGAGGACGAGGTGGCGCGCGTCGCGACCGGCCTCGGCCAGCACGGCGTGCGTGCCGGGCAGCGCGTGATGATCGCGCTCGGCAACCGCCTCGAGTTCGTCACCACCTACCTCGGCGTGCTCCGCGCGCAGGTGGTCGCGGTGCCGGTGAATCCCCGCTCGGCGTCGGGCGAGGTGAGCCGCATGGTGGTCGACTCCGGCACCCGCCTCGTCGTCGCCGACGAGGGCTCGCTCGACGTGGTGCGTGCCGCGCTCGCCGAGCTGGGGGACGACGCCCCGCACCTGGTGGTGGTCGGCGCCGAGCCGGGCCCGGGTGAGCTGCCCCACGACGCGCTGCGCGCCGACGTCGTACGCCCCGTGCCGCCGCTGCCCGACCCCGAGAAGCTGGCCGCCCTGCTCTACACCAGCGGCACCTCGGGCCAGCCTCGAGCGGCGATGCTCAGCCACCGCGCCCTGCTGGCCAACATCGAGCAGGTCGCGGCCGTCGAGCCGCCGATGATGCACGGCGACGACGTCGTCCTCGGCGTGCTGCCCCTCTTCCACGTCTACGGCCTCAACGCCGTGCTCGGCGGCGTGCTGCGCCACCGGGCGCGACTCGTGCTCGTCGAGCAGTTCGAGCCGCAGGCGGTGCTCGACGTCATCGACGACGAGGCCTGCAGCGTCGTGCCGGTCGCGCCCCCGGTCTTCGCCCACTGGCTCCCCGACGAGCACCTGCGCGAGCGGCTCGGCCCGGTGCGCCTGGTCCTGTCGGGCTCGGCGCCCCTCGAGCCGGAGGTGGTCGAGGAGTTCTCCGCCCGCGCCGACGTGCCCGTCCACCAGGGCTACGGCCTCACCGAGGCCTCGCCGGTGGTCACCTCCACGCTCTGCAGCCGCGCCCCGCGACCCGGCTCGGTCGGCGCCGCGCTGCCGGGCATCGAGCTGCGCCTGGTCGACGAGACCGGCCAGGTGGCCGACCTCCAGGACCCCGGCCAGATCCAGGTGCGCGGCGCGAACCTGTTCAGCGGCTACTGGCCCGACGGCTCCGACGGCCCCGACGCCGACGGCTGGTACGCCACCGGCGACGTCGGGTTCATCGACCCCGACGGCGACCTGTTCCTCGTCGACCGGGTCAAGGAGCTGGTGATCGTCAGCGGCTTCAACGTCTACCCCACCGAGGTCGAGGACGTGCTCCGCGAGGTCGAGGGCGTCACCGAGGCCGCGGTCGTGGGGGTGCCCGACGACCAGACCGGCGAGGCCGTCGTGGCCTACGTCGTGGCCCCTGGCGCGGCCCCGGACGCCGTCGTCGAGGCGGTGCGGGCCTACTGCGGCGACCGGCTCGCCCGCTTCAAGCAGCCGAGCCGCGTCGAGGTGGTGGACGCGCTGCCGCTCACCGTCACCGGCAAGGTGCGCAAGGGGATGCTCCGCGGCCTCGAGCGCCGCCGCCACCTCGGGATCCTGGAATGAGCACCCCCCGGGTCACGCTCTACACCCGTCCCGGGTGCCACCTGTGCGACGACGCCCGCGCGGTCGTGGAGCGGGTCTGCGCCGACCTGGGGGAGTCCTTCGAGGAGGTCGACATCACTGCCGACGACGACCTCGAGGACCGCTTCGGCGAGGAGGTCCCGGTGACGTTCGTCGACGGCCGGCAGCACGACTTCTGGCGCGTCGACGAGACCCGCCTGCGCACCGCGCTGGGCTGAGCGCCACACCGGCGGCGGGATGCCCCGCGGGGGACCGCGCGTTGAGGAGGACGTGCTGCTCTCCCTCCTCGACCGCTCCCGCACCCGCGCCGACTCCGACGACGCGGAGGCGCTGGAGGCGACCGTGGCCCGCGCGGTGCACGCCGAGGCGGTCGACTACGAACGGTTCTGGGTGGCCGAGCACCACGCCGTTCCCGGCATCGCGTCCGGCACGCCGACCGTGCTGCTCGCCGCGGTCGGCGCGCGCACGTCGCGGATCCGGATCGGCTCGGGCGGGGTGATGCTGCCGCTGCACCAGCCGCTCGTGGTGGCCGAGCAGGCGCGGCTGCTCGACGCCCTGCACCCCGGCCGGGTGGACCTCGGGCTGGGCCGCTCGCTCGGCTTCACCCCGCCGGTCCGGCAGGCGCTGCGGCGCGAGCTCGACGAGCCCGACACCTTCGAGGACGACCTGCGCGAGCTCCGCGGCTACCTCGAGGACACCGCCGCCGTGACGGTCCGTCCGGTGACCGGTCGCGTGGTCCCGATGCACCTGCTCGCCACCGGGCGCGGCCTCGCTGTCGCGGCCCGGCTCGGCCTCCCCGTCGTGGTCGGCGGTCCGGCCCTCGACTCCGACGAGCTGCCCGGCCTGCTCGCGACGTACCGCCGTGACTTCCGCCCCCACCGCGGCAGCGAGCCGCGGGTGACCGTCTCGCTCGACGTCCTTGTGGCCGACGACGACGCGACCGCCCGCGAGCTCGCGCTGCCCGAGGCGTGGGCGATGGCACGCTCGCGCCAGACCGGCGAGTTCGCGCCGCTGGAGAGCGTGAAGGCGATCCGCGACCAGCGCTGGCCCGACCAGGTACGCCGCCGCGTCGAGTCCTCGCTCGACCGCGCCGTCGCCGGTACGCCGTCGTCCGTGGCGCGCCGGCTCGAACGGCTCGTCGAGCGCACGGGCGCGGCCGAGCTGCTGGCCAGCTCCTCGACCCACGACCGCGACGCCCTCCTCGCCTCGGACCGGATGCTGCGCGACCTCGTGGCGTGAGGTGTCGGACCTTCCTGCTGTGATGGTCGGGTGATGGTCGGGTGATCGAGGTGTCGGCGGGCGCGCTGGTGCGTGACGGCCGGGTGCTCCTCGCGCTCCGGAGCCCCCACAAGCTCGCGTTCCCCGGGGCGTGGGACCTGCCGGGCGGCGTGGTCGAGGCCGGGGAGCCGCCCGTCGAGGCGCTGGTGCGCGAGCTGCGGGAGGAGCTGGCCGTGGACGTGGCCCCGGCCTCCGCGTCCCCGCTGTGCGAGGTCACCGTGGTGCCGGACGGCGGGCCCGTACGACTGCGTGCCTGGCTCGTCGACACCTGGCGGGGCGAGCCGGTGAACGCGGCCCCCGACGAGCACGACGCCCTCGGCTGGTTCGCGGTCGACGACCTCCCGCCCCTCGCCCACGCCTCGCTCCGTGCGGCACTGGTGGCCGCCCTCCGCTGACCCGGCCACCGACGCCGTCGACGAGCGCAGGGGCTGACCTACTCCTCGGTCCCCTCGCCGCTCGCGTCCTCGTTGCACTCGATCTGGGGGGCCTCCTCGCCGGGCGCGGCGAGGAGCTGGAGAGGTGCCACGCGCTGGCCCCGGAGCGCGAACGAGAGCGCGTGCGTGCGCGACGTCTGGCCGTCGCGAGCGACGTAGCGGTAGCCGTCACTGCTCCGCGCGCCGACCGTGAACACGCACTCGTCGAAGTGGGTGATGTCGGCGACGGGCTCCCGCAGGTCCTCGACGTCCTCCTGCAGCGACGCGAGCGCGTCGAGGACGTCGCCTCGGGAGGGCGCCGAGCGGGGGAGCGGGCCGCGCGCCGACGCCCGGTCGACGGCCTCCGCGGGGTCGTCGTCGCACCCGCCCGGTCGGCCGCGACCGCCCAGCGCCAGGAGCTGGTAGTCCGGGTCGTCCCACTCGGTGGTGTCGAGGTCGAGCGCGGGTCGGTAGTGCGGCTTCGTGCCGGGACGACCGGTCAGGTAGCCCAGCCGCTGCCACGCCGCGCCCGACTCGGTCACCGGCACCGAGGTCAGGCACGACTCCCAGCGGTCGAACCGCTGCGTCCGGTCGGCCACCTCGGCGGCGACGAGCCGGAGGTCGGCCAGCCACCGCAGGAGCCGCGCCGGCCCGGCCGCCGCCCGGACCGGGGGTGCTGTCGGGGCCTGTCGCGTGGCGGCGCGCGCGTCCTCGCCCGTGCCTGTCGGGTCGGGCGCGCGCGACAGGCAGCGCGGCGAGGTCGCCAGGTCGAGGAGGTGCCAGTCCGCGCGGCCCGGACGGGTCAGGGTGAGCGCGGGTCTGAGGTCGCGGCCCGTGAAGTCGCGCTCGTCGTAGGGGAAGCCCCAGCGGTGCTCGGGGTCGCCCCGGCGGGCGACGGGGACCTCGGTCAGGCAGGACCGGATCTCCTCGGAGCGCCCGGCCCGCTCGAGCAGGACGGCCAGGCTGCGCTCCAGCCGGGCCACGCGCGAGCGCAGCGACCGGGGACGCCGGTGGGCCCCGCCCGCGGTGGGCGGCTCGAGCCGCGGTGGTCGCGCGGACGGCCAGGGGCTCGCCACGATGACGGCCGCGTCCGGCACCCGCGGGTCCGGTGCGCCGGGTCGGCCGCCACGTCCCTGCGCGGCTCCGATGTCGCACCGTGCCCGTCCGGCGCGGGGGCGGCCCCGCGCGTCGTGCGCGAGCACCTCCTCCCACGACACCCAGCCGGCCAGCAGCTGGCCGGCCGGCAGCGGCCGCGGCAGGCGGGAGGTGCGTCCCTCGCACTGGCGGCGGGGGAGCGCGCGGCGTACGGGGCTGTCCGGCGCGGGGACCAGCACGAACCCGCGCGGGTCGTCCTCGAGCGGCAGCAGCCCGGGGTCGCCCCCGAGGATGTCGGTGGGGGTCTCGAGCCGGCAGGTGTCGTCGTTGACGAAGTTGTAGCCGAGCGAGACGGTCGCGTAGACGCGGCAGCTGCGACGGGTCGGGATCGTGTCACCGGTGACGCCCTCCACCACGGGCGGGCCGATGACGGTCGCGAAGCTGGAGAACGGCCCGCCAGCCCCGAGGTCACCGCCCACCGGGGCGATGTTGGACACCACTGTCGAGTTGAGCAGGGTCATGGCGCCGGCCGAGAGCAGGCCGCCGCCCTCGCCCTCGGCGTAGTTGTTGGCGACCGTCGTGTTGACGAGCACCATGTCACCGCGCGCCCAGAGCCCGCCGCCGGCGTGGGCGACCGCCAGGTTGCGGGCGATGGTGGAGTTGACGACGAGGACGTCGTCCTCGCCCGAGATCGCGCCCCCGCGGTCGTCGGCGCGGTTGCCGATCAGGGTGGAGTCGTAGACGGCCACGTCGCCGTCGAGGGTGAAGATGGCGCCGCCGGGGCCGTCGGCGGCGCTGCCGTCGATGTGGGAGCCGATGACGGTCACGTCGCCGTCCTCGTCGGCGTAGAGCGCACCGCCGTCACCGTCGGTGGTGTTGCCGTCGACCTCCGAGCGCACGACGAGGATGTCGCCGGTGGAGCCGATGGCCCCGCCGGACCCGTCGACGAGGTTGTTGCCGAGGATCGAGTCGTAGACCTGGACGCCGCCGCGCCGGGCGTACAGGCCGCCACCGTCGTCGTTGGCGAGGTTGCCCGTGATCCGCGAGTGGTGGACGGTGATGCGTCGCATCGAGAAGACACCGCCGCCGGGCTCCTCGGCGAGGTTCTGGAAGACCACCACCTGTCGGAGCACGACCTCCCCCCGGGACGTGAGCGCCGCGCCCGGTCCGTCGGACCCGCCTCGCGTGAGCGTCACTCGCCGGACGTCGAGGAAGCCGGTGCCGTCCTGGCGCAGCACCCGCTTCTCGAAGCAGGTCTGCTGGAGCTTGTGGCCGTGCCCGTCGAGGACCAGGGGGACCGGCGACTCGCGCATCGGGTCACCGAGCAGGCAGTTGCGCAGCAGGATGTCGGCGCCGAGGTCGATGCGCCGCCGCAGCGGGTCGCCCCACGCGTCGCGGAGCTCCTGCTCGGTCGTGACCGCTGCCGCCTGCCCGCGCTGCCGGCGGGCAGGCTCCTGCGACGGTGCCACGGGGGCGGCCCCCACCGCGAGGCGTGCTGCTGCCCGCGTCGGCCCGCCGGCCCCCGTGTGCTGCGGTCCCGTGACGCCCAGGCTCCCGGCGCCCAGTGCGGCGCCCAGCACAGCGACGAGGACGGCCGGCGCGAGCACTCCGGCAGGCCGGCGGATCGCCATCTCGCCCCTCCCGTCCCCAGGCGGCCGCTTCCACGATAGGAGCGGGGCGGACGCCGGCCGGGAGGCGCGCGGCACTGGGCGCGGACCCGGTCGTGCGAGGGGTGCGCGACACCCCGCCGATACGCCCCCCGAGGGGCCTCGCGCAAGTCGGGGAGACCCCGGCCGAGGTGGGTCTTCTCACATGTGCTAGCCGACCCCTCCGTCGTTTTGTTCCTCCGTTCACAAACTCCTACAGTGGCGGGGTCAGGCGATCCCCGTCACCTGGCTGGAAAGAAGCTCGCTGTGACCGCACGGACGCACGACTCTGCCCGGGACATCCCCGAGGCGACCGTCGCTCGGCTACCCGTGTACCTCCGTGCGCTGACCGGCCTCGCCGACGGCGGCACCACCACCTGCTCGAGCGAGGAGCTCGCCGCGGCGGCCGGCGTCAACAGCGCCAAGCTGCGCAAGGACCTGTCGTACCTCGGCTCCTACGGCACCCGCGGCGTCGGCTACGACGTGGAGTACCTCCGCTACCAGATCGCCCGCGAGATCGGCGTGACGCAGGACTGGCCCGTGGTCATCGTCGGCATCGGCAACCTCGGCCACGCGCTCGCCAACTACTCCGGCTTCCGCAGCCGTGGCTTCCGGGTCGTCGCGCTGCTCGACGCCGACCCGGCCCGCCACGAGGAGGTCGTCGCCGGCCTCGACGTGCGCTCGTTCGAGGACCTCGAGTCGATCTGCGGCGAGCACGCCGTGTCCATCGGCGTCATCGCCACCCCGGCGGTCGCCGCCCAGGCCGTCGCCGACCGGATGGTCGCCGCCGGCATCACCAGCATCCTGAACTTCGCCCCGACCGTGCTCGCGGTCCCCGAGGGCGTGGGCGTGCGCAAGGTCGACCTGTCGATCGAGCTGCAGATCCTCGCCTACCACGAGCAGCGCAAGTCGGTGGTCCCCGCCGAGGAGGTGGTCACGTGAGTGAGCGCAGCGAGCGAACCATCCAGCACAGTGCGTCATGTGCCTCATGGGCGCACGGAGCGAAGCGAGTACGTCCATGAGCGTCCTCGTCGTGGGGATCTCCCACAAGTCCGCGCCCGTGGAGGTGCTCGAGCGTCTCGCCCTCGACGCCGACGGCACGACCAAGCTGCTCGCCGACGTCATCGGCGGCGAGCACGTGTCCGAGGCGACCGCGATCGTCACCTGCAACCGCCTCGAGGTCTACGCCGAGGTCGACCGCTTCCACGGCAGCGTGGAGGACGTCTCGGGGCTGCTCGTGGCGCGCGCCGGCGAGTCCACCGAGGCGCTGCTGCCGCACCTCTACGTCCACTACGACGAGGGCGCGGTCTCCCACCTGTTCCAGGTCGCCTCCGGCCTCGACTCGATGGTCGTCGGCGAGGGCCAGATCCTCGGCCAGACCCGCGACGCGCTGCGCGTGGGCCAGGAGAACGGCACCGTCGGGCCGGCCCTCAACACCCTCTTCCAGCAGGCGCTGCGCGTCGGCAAGCGCGCCCACGCCGAGACCGACATCGACCGGGCCGCGCCGTCGCTGGTCACCGCCGCCCTCGAGCGCAGCTCGCGCCCCGTCGCCGGCGCCCGCGCGGTCGTCGTCGGCGCTGGTGCGATGGCCTCGCTGGCCGTGGCGCACCTCTCGCGCGGCAGCGCCGCTCGGATCGCGGTCATCAACCGCACCGCCGCCAAGGCCGAGCGCCTCGCCGCCGACTACGACGCCACCGCCGTGCCGTTCGAGCACCTCCACGACGAGGTGCGCGACGCCGACCTGGTGATCTCCTGCACCGGCGCCCGCGGCACCGTCGTACGCCTCGCCGAGGTCGCCGCGGTGCGCAGCGGCGTCGACCGTCCGCTGACGATCGTCGACCTCGCCCTGCCCCACGACGTCGACCCCGCCGTCGGCGACCTGCCCGGCATCGAGCTGATCAGCCTCGCCGGCCTCGCCGAGGAGCTGCGCGGCCTGGAGGCGACCGCAGGCGTCGACGACGTGCGCGCCATCGTCGCGCAGGAGATCTCCGCGTTCCTCGCCGTGCGCCGGCAGGCCAGCGTGACCCCGACCGTCGTCGCGCTCCGCTCGATGGCCACGTCGGTCGTCGACGCCGAGATGGAGCGGCTCGCCGCCCGGCTGCCGGGCCTCGACGACGCCACCCGCGCCGAGGTCCTCCACACGGTCCGCCGGGTCGCCGACAAGCTCCTCCACGAGCCGACCGTCCGGGTCAAGGAGCTCGCCGACGCCGAGCCGGCCAGCTCCTACACCGCCGCGCTGGCCGAGCTGTTCCGGCTCTCGCCGGAGGCCGTGGACGCGATCTCCAGGGTGGAGGGCCAGTCATGACCGCCCCCCTCCGCCTCGGCACCCGCGCCTCCGCGCTCGCCACGACCCAGTCCGGCCACGTCGCCGACCTGGTCCGCGAGCGCCTCGGCCGCGAGGTCGAGCTCGTCGAGGTCGCCACCGAGGGCGACGTCAACCGCGCGCCCCTGGCGAGCATGGGCGGCACCGGCGTCTTCGTCAGCGCGCTGCGCGACGCGCTCCTCGACGGTCGCGTCGACTTCGCCGTCCACTCGCTCAAGGACCTCCCGACCTACCCCGCCGACGGCATCGCCCTCCCCGCGGTGCCCCCGCGCGAGGACCCGCGCGACGTCGTGGTCGCCCGCGACGGCCTGACCCTCGGCGAGCTGCCCGTCGGCAGCCGCGTCGGCACCGGCTCGCCGCGCCGGGTCAGCCAGCTCGCCGCCCTCGGCCTCGGCCTCGAGCTGCAGGGCATCCGCGGCAACGTCGACACCCGCATCCGCAGGGTCCGCGACGGGGAGGTCGACGCCGTCGTCCTCGCCCGCGCGGGGCTGGCCCGCCTCGGTCGTCTCGACGAGGCGACCGAGGTCCTCGACCCGCTCCAGATGCTCCCCGCCCCCGGGCAGGGTGCGCTGGCCATCGAGTGCCGCTCGGCCGACACCGACCTCGTCGAGCTGCTGGGCCGGCTCGACGACCCCACCACCCGCGCGGCGGTCACCGCGGAGCGGGCGGTGCTCGCCACCCTCGAGGCCGGCTGCTCGGCCCCGCTGGGTGCGCTCGCCGAGGTCGTCGAGGGCGAGGACGGCGAGGAGCTGTGGCTGCGTGCCGTGGCCCTCTCCACCGACGGCGGCCTGACCGTCCGGATGAGCGCGTCGGGCCCGGTCGCCGACGCCGCCGGACTCGGCACACGCCTCGCGGGCTCGATGCTCGACGAGGGAGCAGCAGACCTGATGACGGCATCACTTGAACAGGGACCACCAGTGAGGAACGAGCAGGCATGACGCGAGTACAGACCCCGCAGGCCAGCACCGCCGACGCGAGGACGAACCCGGGCTGGGTGTCGTTCGTCGGGAGCGGTCCCGGAGACCCGGGCCTGCTGACCCTGCGCGCCGTGGAGCTGATCCAGGCCGCCGACGTGGTCGTCACCGAGGCCCCGGAGCACGCCGACCTGGTCCGCACCGTGCTCGGGCTCGCCGAGGGCGAGCCGGGTCCGGAGATCGTCGACGGCGGCTTCGGCGAGGACGGCCAGCCGCTGACCCACGCCGCCCGCGCCAAGGTGGTCGTGCGCCACGGCAAGAAGCAGCGCGTGGTGCGCCTGATGACCGGCGACCCGTTCCTCTACGCCTCCGGGCCCGAGGAGGCGCAGGCCTGCGCGAAGGCCGGCGTCGGCTTCGAGGTCGTCCCGGGCGTCTCGTCGGTGAGCGCCGTCCCGGCCTACGCCGGCATCCCGCTGACCACCAAGCGCCACCGCGAGATGGCCGTGGTCACCTGCGGCGAGAAGATCGACTGGAGCGCGTACGCCGACGACCGCACGCTCGTCCTGCTCTCCGGCGTGGGCAGCATCGGCGAGACCGCCGCCGCGCTGATCGAGGCCGGCCGCCCGGCCACGACGCCCGTCGCGATGACCCGTGTTGGCACCACGACCGAGCAGCAGACCCTCATCTCCACCCTCGCCACGGTCGCGGCCGACGCCCGCGCCGCGCGGATCGCCCCGCCGGCCATCACCGTCATCGGTGACGTGGTCGACCTGCGCGAGACGCTGTCGTGGTTCGAGACCAAGCCGCTGTTCGGCTGGCGCGCGCTGGTGCCTCGCACCAAGGAGCAGGCCGGGTCGCTCTCGCGCCGCCTGCGCGACTACGGCGCGGTGCCCGAGGAGGTGCCGACCATCTCGGTCGAGCCGCCGCGCAACCCGCTCCAGATGGACAAGGCCGTCCGCGGCCTGGTCGAGGGCCGCTACGAGTGGATCGCGTTCACCTCGGTCAACGCCGTCAAGGCGGTGCGCGAGAAGTTCGAGGAGTACGGCCTCGACGCCCGCGCGTTCTCCGGGCTGAAGATCGCAGCGGTGGGCGACAAGACCGCCCAGGCGATCGCCGCGTGGGGCCTGCGGGCCGACCTGGTGCCGTCCGGCGAGCAGTCGGCCGCCGGCCTGCTCGAGGAGTGGCCGCCCTACGACGAGGTGCTCGACCCGATCAACCGGGTCTTCCTGCCCCGCGCCGACATCGCGACCGAGAACCTCGTCGCCGGCCTGGTCGACCTCGGCTGGGAGTGCGACGACGTCACCGCCTACCGCACCGTGCGCGCCACCCCGCCGCCGGCGCCGGTGCGCGACGCGATCAAGACCGGCAAGTTCGACGCCGTCGTCTTCACCTCGTCCTCGACCGTGCGCAACCTCGTCGGCATCGCCGGCAAGCCGCACCCGTCGACCATCATCGCGGTCATCGGCCCGCAGACGGCCAAGACCGCCGAGGAGCACGGCCTGCGGGTCGACGTGCTGGCCCCCACGCCCGACGTGGAGGTCCTCGTCGACGCGCTCGCCGACTTCGGTGCCGCACGCCGTCTGGCGATGCTGGAGAACGGCGAGCCCGTGACCCGGCCCAGCGAGCGCACCGCGTCGGGTCGTCGCAAGAGCCGCGCCGTCAAGTGACGCCGGGCGGGTGACGTACGCCCGCACCGGCACCGAGAGCCACCCAACCTTCGAGACCTCCAGGAGGAAGCCCGCGTGAGCGAGGACAGGCAGATCGAGGTGCCGCTGGTGCGGCCGCGACGGCTGCGGCGCACGCCGGCCCTGCGCCGGATGGTGGCCGAGACCCACGTGGTGCCGAGCTCGCTGGTCCTCCCGGTCTTCGTCCGGGAGGGCCTCGACGAGCCGCGGGCGATCTCCTCGATGCCCGGCGTCGTGCAGCACTCGCGCGACTCGCTCCGCGCGGCCGTCACCGAGGCCGCCGAGCTCGGCCTCGGCGGCGTGATGCTGTTCGGCATCCCGGAGCACAAGGACGCCACGGGGTCGGGCGCGATCGACCCCGGCGGCGTGCTCAACCTCGCGATCACCGACGTCGTGGCCGAGGTCGGCGACCAGCTCACGGTGATGTCCGACCTGTGCCTCGACGAGTTCACCGACCACGGCCACTGCGGCGTGCTGACCCCCGACGGTGAGGTCGACAACGACCGCACCCTCGTGGCGTACGCCGAGATGGCGCTGGCCCAGGCCGCCGCCGGCGTCGACATGGTCGGGCCCAGCGGGATGATGGACGGGCAGGTGGCGGTCGTGCGCCAGGCCCTCGACGAGGCGGCGCACAGCAACGTCTCGATCCTCGCCTACTCCGCGAAGTACGCCTCCGCGTTCTTCGGCCCGTTCCGCGAGGCCGTGGACTCCTCGCTCCAGGGCGACCGACGCACCTACCAGCAGGACCCCGCCAACGCCGTCGAGGGCGTGCGCGAGGTGCTGCTCGACATCGAGCAGGGCGCCGACATCGTCATGGTCAAGCCGGCCCTGGCCTACCTCGACGTCATCCGCCGGGTGCGCGACGCCGTCGACGTCCCGGTCGCGGCCTACAACATCTCCGGCGAGTACGCCATGGTCGAGGCCGCCGCCGCGAACGGCTGGATCGACCGCGAGGCCGCCATCCTGGAGACCCTGACCTCCATCCGCCGCGCCGGCGCCGACGTGATCCTCACCTACTGGGCCTCCGAGGCCGCCCGCCTGCTGCGCCCCTGACCTCCGCCACCTGGTCCGACTCGTCGCCCGCCGTGGTCGCTGGACGCCCGCCATGGCGGGGGTTGAGCGGCCACAGGTCCGCTCGAGTACAGCCGTGGTCGCTGGACGCACGCCATGGCGGGGGTTGAGCGGACACAGGTCCGCTCGAGTAGAGCCGTTGACGCTTGTCGACCGCCGTTGACGCTAGACGCACGCTATGGCGGGCGTTGAGCGGCCACAGGTCCGCTCGAGTACAGCCGTGGACGCTCGGGGGGTGTGGTGGTCGTCGTACGGCGACTAGACGCACGCCGTTGACGCTAGACGCACGCTATGGCGGGCGTTGAGCGGCCATAGGTCCGCTCGAGTACAGCGGTGGACGCTCGGGGGGTGTGGTGGTCGTCGTACGGCGACTAGACGCACGCCGTGGACGCTAGACGCACGCTATGGCGGGCGTTGAGCGGCCACAGGTCCGCTCGAGTACAGCCGTGGACGGCGGCGGACAGCTGTCCGACGACCCCGGCGACCCCCGACGGGTCAGGGGTTCATCAGGTCGTTGATGCAGGCGTTGAGGGCGACGAGGTCGAGGGAGGAGATGCCGCTGGCGAGGCACTGGGCCTGGGCCTGGGCCCAGGTGAGGGTCTGGCTGATGGTCGGCACCGGGACCGTCGGGAGGGGCGGGAGGGTGGTCGGCACGGGCAGCGTCGGCGTCTCGGTGGGCGTCGAGGTCGGTGTCGGGCTCTGGGTGGGCGTCGGCGACGAGGTGGGGGTGGGGGAGGACGTGGGCGTGGGGGTCGGTGTCGGGGTCGGTCCGCCGGTGGGCGTCGGGCCCTTGGTGGGGCCGCCGTCCTGACCGCCCTTGCCGCCCTTGCCGCCCTTGCCGCCGTCGGTCCTGCCCCCGTCGGCCTTCCCGCCGTCACGGCCACCCCGCGACCCGTCGCCGGGCCGTCCCTGCACGTCGGGCAGGACGCCCGTGGAGGGCAGGCTCGAGGTGGGGACCGCGCTGAAGTCGCCGTCCATGTAGGCCTGCATCACCTGGAGCACGAGGTCGACGTAGTCGTTGGAGTGGTTGTAGCGGTAGACCGCTGCACGCTGGCCCTTCTCCTGCGACAGGTCGTCGTCGCCGGAGCAGAGGTAGACCGCCGTGGCCAGCGCCGCGTCGTCGACGTCCTGCGGGTCACGGGTGCCGTCGTCGTCGCCGTCGACCCCCACCACCGACCAGGTGGAGGGGATGAACTGCATCGGTCCGACCGCGCGGTCGTGGCGCGCGTCGTCGTCGTACTGGCCGCCGTCGGTGTCGGCGATGTCCTGGGTGCCGTTGCGGCCGTCGAGGGCCACGCCGTAGATGCCGGGCCGGGCCACGCCCCGGTCGTCGAGGGAGCTGCCGCCGGAGCGGCCGTGGTCGCTCTCGACACGCCCGATCGCGGCCACGAGCTCCCACGGCAGGCGGCAGGACCGGTCGGCCTGGTTGATCACGGCCTCGGCGCGCTGGTAGGCCGCCAGCGCGACCTCCGGGATGCTGCTCGCGTCGGCGGGGGAGAAGGTGGCGGCGCGGGAGACGGCGTCGCCGACGCTGGCGGGCGCCTCGATCGCGGCACTGGGCAGGACGGTGCCGTCCGGGAGCGTGCCGGACCCGTCGGAGTCGGCGTTGGCCGTGCCGGTGCCGACGCCCGCGAGGCTGGCGGTCCACGCCATGGAGAGCAGCGCGAGCGGCACGAGCGCGGTCGCCCGGTGCACCCGACCGAATCCCGTCATGTGGCGTTCCCCCCTGTGTGACGCTTCTCCCATGATGCCCCCTCCGGGCTGACCTACACCACCAACGAGGGCTGCACGCGGAGGTTACGCGCGCGCCGCGTGTGGTCCAGTGCACATCCGGGGGTCCTGCGCGGTGCCGAATGCGGAACGCTTGCCGGTCTACGCGACAATGAACGGGTGACTCCCGCGACGACTCACCCCACGACCGCGGCGAGCGAGGCGCTCTTCGAGCGCGCGCGCGCCGTCACGCCGGGCGGCGTCAACTCCCCGGTCCGCGCGTTCACCGCCGTCGGCGGCACCCCGCGCTTCATCACCTCGGCCTCCGGGGCGTGGCTGAGCGACGCGGACGGCAACGACTACGTCGACCTGATCTGCTCGTGGGGCCCGATGCTGCTGGGCCACGCGCACCCCGAGGTGCAGGCGGCGGTCGCCGACGCGGTCGCCCGCGGCACCTCCTACGGCACCCCGACCCGCCCCGAGGTCGAGCTGGCCGAGGAGATCGTGTCCCGTACGCCGGTGGAGCGGGTGCGCTTCGTCTCCTCCGGCACCGAGGCGACGATGTCCGCGATCCGGCTGGCCCGCGGCGCCACCGGGCGCGACCTCGTCGTGAAGTTCGCCGGCTGCTACCACGGCCACGTCGACCCGCTCCTGGCCGAGGCCGGCTCCGGCGTCGCGACGCTGGCGGTGCCCGGCACCAGCGGCGTCCCGGCGAGCTCGGCGGCCGAGACGCTCGTCCTGCCCTACAACGACCGCGCCGCCGTGCAGGCGGCCTTCGACGCCCACGGCCCCCGGATCGCCTGTCTCATCACCGAGGCCACCCCCGGCAACATGGGCATCGTCCCGCCGGAGCCCGGCTTCAACGCCTTCCTGGCCGAGACCTGCCGCAACCACGGCGCGCTCTTCATCAGCGACGAGGTGATGACCGGCTTCCGCGCCACGGCGCAGGGCGGGTGGGGCCTCGACGGCGCCGTCGAGGGCTGGGTGCCCGACCTGATGACCTTCGGCAAGGTGATGGGCGGCGGCTTCCCGGCCGCGGCCTTCGGTGGCCGCTCCGACCTGATGGCCCACCTCGCTCCCGAGGGCCGCGTCTACCAGGCCGGCACGCTCTCGGGGAACCCCGTCGCGACCACCGCCGGCCTCGCCACGCTCCGGCTCGCGACGGACGAGGTCTACGCCCACCTCGACGCCACGGCGCGCACGATCCGCGAGGCCGCGTCCGAGGCGCTGACCGCCGCGTCCGTGCCGCACACCGTGCAGACGGCCGGGTCGATGTTCTCGGTGTTCTTCTCGGGCGAGCCGGTGCGTGACTTCGCCGGCGCCTCGCAGCAGGACACCACCGCGTACGCCGCCTTCTTCCACGCGATGCTCGACCAGGGGGTCTACCTCCCCCCGTCGGCCTACGAGTCGTGGTTCGTCTCCGCGGCCCACGACGAGCGGGCGGTCACCACCGTCCTCGACGCACTGCCCGCGGCGGCCCGCGCTGCGGCGACGGCCGGGGGGTACTGACATGGGTGTGCAGACGATCGTCCACCTCCTGCGCCACGGCGAGGTCCACAACCCCGACGGCGTCCTCTACGGCCGCATGGACGGCTTCCACCTGTCCGCGCTCGGTCGCCAGATGGCCCAGCGCATCTCCGAGACGATCGGCGAGCGCGACATCGTGCACATGCGCACCTCGCCGCTGGAGCGGGCCCGCGAGACCGGCGCGCCGCTGGCGGCCGTGCGGGGTCTCGAGCCGGTCGTCGACCCGCGCGTGATCGAGTCCGGCAACAAGTTCCAGGGCGTGAACTTCGGTGCCGGCGCCCGGACCTTCCTCAAGCGTCCCGACCTGCTGCGCCACATGTACAACCCGCTCAAGCCGTCGTGGGGCGAGCCCTACGACGAGATCGCCGGACGCATGCTCGCCGCCGTCCACGACGCCCGTGACGCCGCGATGGGCCACGAGGCGGTCGTGGTGTCGCACCAGCTGCCGATCTGGACGACGCGGCTGTTCCTGGAGAAGCGCAGCTACCTCCACCACCCCAAGAACCGGCAGTGCACGCTGTGCTCCCTGACCAGCATCGTCTTCGACGACGAGCGGATGGTGCAGGTGCGCTACTCCGAGCCGGCCGGCGACCTGATCCCGGCGGCCGACCGCGCGGCCCCGTTCTCGGCCGGGGGCGCCCCGCGGGACGAGCGGCCCTGACCGTCATGCGCGCCACCGTCGTACGCCTGCTCCTCGCGGCCTGCCTGCTCCTCGTCACGGGCTGCTCGAGCCTGTCCGGCACCGGTGACAAGGGCTACATCACGGGCGAGGGCGTGCCCACCGAGGTCAAGGCCGTCGACCGGGGATCACCGGTGGAGCTGACCGGCACCGACCTCGACGGCGAGGCCGTCGACCTCGCCGACCTGCGCGGCAAGCCCGTCGTGGTCAACGTGTGGTGGTCGCAGTGCCCGCCGTGCCGCGTCGAGCAACCCGACCTCAACGAGGCGGCCGCCGAGCTCGGCGACCGCGCCGCCTTCGTCGGGCTCAACATCCGCGACTCCTCCGCCGACCCGGCCCGCTCCTACGTCCGCGGCTTCGACGTGCCCTACCCCTCGATCTACTCGCCCGACGGCTCGGCGCTGCTGGCCTTCGCCGGCACGCTCAACCCGCGCTCGATCCCCAGCACCGTCGTGCTCGACGCCGAGGGCCGGATCGCCGCGTCGGTCCAGGGGCGGGTGCCGACCCCGACGACCCTCGTCGACCTCGTCGAGGGAGCCGAGAAGTGAGCGACTGGTTCCAGCAGACCGCCCTGTCGGGCTCGCTGCTCCTCGCGCTCCCGGTGGCGCTGGTCGCCGGCCTCATCTCGTTCTTCAGCCCCTGCGTGATCCCGCTGCTGCCGGGCTACCTCTCCTACGCCAGCGGCATCTCGGGCGCCGAGCTCGAGGACGCCCGGCGCAGCCGGCTGGTGGCCGGTGCGGTCCTGTTCGTGCTCGGCTTCGCCGTCGTGTTCGTGCTCCTCGGCAGCCTCACCGGGGCCGCCGGGGCGTGGCTTTTCGGCCACTACCAGCAGCTCAACATCGTCCTGGGGGTCATCACGATCCTGCTGGGGGTCGCGTTCCTCGGCGGGATCGGCTTCCTCCAGCGCGACTGGCGCATCCACAAGGTGCCGGCGGTCGGTCTTGCGGCCGCCCCGCTCCTCGGGTTCCTCTTCGGCGTGGGCTGGACGCCCTGCGTGGGCCCCACGCTCGCGGCGATCAACGTGCTGTCGGTCAACGAGGCCACCGCGGGCCGCGGCGCGGTGCTGTCCGCCGTCTTCGCCCTCGGGCTCGGCCTGCCGTTCATCGCCGCCGCGGTGGCCTACCGCCGGATGCTCGGTGCGTTCGCGGCGGTCCGCCGCCACCAGGTGCTGGTGATGCGGTTCGGCGGCGCGATGATGGTCGTCGTCGGCGTCCTGCTGCTCACCGGCTGGTGGGACGTGCTCCTGCAGCAGCTCCAGGGCTCGGTCGTCGGCTTCGGGACGGCGCTGTGACCGACCTCGAGCAGCGCCGCGCCGCCGAGCGTCCCTCCGACGCCCGCCAGGCGACGCCGATGCCCACCGACATGACCGCGCGCGAGCTCGTGCGCTGGTCGTGGCGCCAGCTCACCTCGATGCGCACCGCGCTGGTGCTGCTGCTCCTGCTCGCCCTCGCGGCGATCCCGGGGTCGGTGATCCCCCAGGAGGACATCGACTCCCTCAAGGTCTCGCAGTGGCGCGACGACCACCCGCGGCTCGCGCCCGTCTGGGACCGCCTCGACCTGTTCTCGGTCTACGGCTCGGTGTGGTTCTCCGCGATCTACATCCTGCTGATGGTCTCGCTGGTGGGCTGCATCGTGCCCCGCCTGCTGGTCTACGCCCGCGCGCTGCGCGCCAAGCCGCCGAAGGCCCCCCGACACCTCTCGCGCCTTCCGGAGTCGACGTCCTACGAGACCGACGAGGCCCCCGAGGTCGTGCTGGCCCGCGCCGCGAAGGTGGTGCGCCGCCGGCGCTACCGCGTCGACCGGCCCGAGGGGTCCGACGCCGTCGCCGCCGAGCGTGGCCACCTGCGCGAGGCCGGCAACCTGGTCTTCCACCTCGCGGTGATCGTGGTGCTGGTCGGCGTCGCGGTGGGCAGCCTGTTCGGCTACAAGGGCGGCGTCATCCTGTTCGTCGGCAAGGACTACGGCTTCTCCAACAGCCTCACCCAGTACGACGACTTCGCGCCGGGCAGCCTGTTCGACGAGGCGGCCATGGAGCCGTTCTCCTTCACCATCGACAGCTTCGACGTGGAGTGGATCACCGACCCGGAGAGCCGCCGGGTCGGCATGGCGCGCAAGTTCGTCTCCCACCTCACCTACCGCACCGACCCGGGTGCGCCGGAGCAGGAGTACGACCTCAAGGTCAACCACCCGCTCTCCATCGGCGGCACCGACGTCTTCCTCATCGGTCACGGCTACGCCCCCGTCATCACGATCCGCGACGGCGACGGCAACATCGCGCAGTCCGGGCCGCAGGTCTTCCTGCCGACCAACGCGCAGACCTTCGAGTCGTTCGGCGTCGTCAAGGCCCCCGACGCCGAGCCGACCCAGATCGGCCTCGAGGGCACCTTCTACCCGACGTTCGCCATGGGCCGCGACGCCGACGGCAGGCTCACCATGCCGAGCTCGGCCTTCGGCAACGCCCTCGACCCCCTCGCGTCGCTGTTCGTCTACACCGGCGACGTCGGCCTCGACGACGGGACCGGCTCGTCGGTCTACGTCCTCGACAAGTCGAGGACCACGCAGCTGATGAAGCCCAACGGCCAGCCGTTCCGGATGGACCTGCGGCCCGGCGAGACCGTCACCTTGCCGAACGGCCTCGGCAGCGTGACGTTCGAGGGCCTCGAGCGGTGGAACAAGATCCAGATCAGCCGGACCCCGGGCAAGCTCGTCGCGCTCACCGGTGTGGTGCTGGCCCTGCTCGGCCTGCTCGGCTCGCTCTTCGTGCGGCCGCGCCGGCTGTGGGTGCGTGCCCGCCGTCGCGAGGACGGGAGCACACTGGTGGAGGTGGCTCGGCTCGACCGGTCCTCCGGTGGCGATCCGGAGAACGGGCGCGACGAGCTGGCCGCGATCGTGGCAGCACTGAAGAAGGACGAAGGGGTGTCATCGTGACCGACCTGCAGTGGGAGACGCTCAGCAACCAGGCCGTGGCCGCGGCGGGGGTCGTGTACTTCCTCGCGCTCCTGGCCTACGCGGTCCAGTGGGCGGCGCTGCGCGACGTCCCCGTACGCCGTCAGGCGCAGGTCGCCGTCGGCGCCGGAGGGGCGGCCGACGAGGTCGGGGCACCGTCGCCGGACGCGATCGACGACCTCAGCTCGGAGCGCCCCGAGATGTTCGGGCGCCTCGGGCTGCTGCTCACCGGCATCGCGGCCCTCGCCCACCTCGTCGCCCTGGTCGGGCGCGGCGCGGCCGCCGACCCCAACCGGGTGCCGTGGGGCAACATGTACGAGTTCACCCTCAGCGGCACCTTCGTGGTGGTCGCGCTGTTCCTGGCCACCACCGGCCGCTGGCGGCTGTCGTGGCTCGGCCCGATCGTGGTGGGCTTCACCCTCTGCGTGATGCTCGCCGACGTGCTGTGGCTCTACGAGCCGGTCGCGCCGCTGACCGAGGCCCTCGAGTCGTACTGGCTGGTGATCCACGTCGTCGCCGCCGTGATCGCCACCGGTGCCTTCACCCTCGGCGGCATCACCTCCGCGCTCTACCTGCTCAAGGCCCGCTCGACGAAGCAGACCGGCTACCTCGCGCGCCTGCCCGAGCTGGCGGCCCTCGACCGCATCTCCTACCGGATGCACGCCTTCGGGTTCCCGGTGTGGACCTTCGGCGTGCTCATCTCCGGCCCGATCTGGGCGCACCAGGCGTGGTCGTCGTACTGGAACTGGGACCCCAAGGAGGTGTGGGCGTTCATCACCTGGGTGGTCTACGCCGCCTACCTCCACGCCCGGGCGACCGCGGGCTGGCGCGGGCGCAACGCGGCGATCCTGGCGCTGGTGGGTGTCGCGACGCTGTGGTTCAACTTCATCGGGATCAACTTCTTCAGCACCAGCAGCCAGCACTCCTACGCCAACGGCGCCGAGGCGGAGCGCTCAGTCGTCCTCCGGGTCGCGCCGGCGCCGGTCGAGACCCCGTAGGAAGTCGGGGTCGTCGTCGGGGCCGACCACCCGCGGCGGCTGGCCGGCCGGGCCGTCGATGCGCCGCAGCACGACACGCACCAGGGCCCACACCGCCAGCGCGATGAGGAGCACCACCAGCAGGACCTTCAGCATTCCTCCAATGTAGCCAGCCCCGCCTAGGCTGGAGGGGTGAAGGAGTTCGTGACCTACACCGCCCTGCGGATCGTGCTGCTGCTCGCCTCGTTCGGGGTCGTCGTCGGGGTGATGGCGCTGCTGCTCGACGGCCAGGTCCACCTGTTCTGGGCCCTCGTGGCGGCGTTCCTCATCTCCGGGATCGCCTCCTACTTCCTGCTCGACCGCCAGCGCGAGGCCTTCGCCCGCCGGGTCGAGCTGCGCGCCTCGCGGGCCGCCGCGGCGTTCGAGGAGCGCAAGGCCCGCGAGGACCGGGACTGACCCGCCCCTGCGGGCACGGGCCTCAGAAGCCGGTGAGGCTGTAGGGCTCGTCGGTCAGGTCCGCCATTGCGGCGAGGCGTCCCAGCGCCCCCGGGTCGCCGGCCAGCCGGCCCGCCCGCTGCAGCTCGACCACGCGTACGCCGCCGAGGTAGAGGGTCGCGAGGGTCTCGGCGTCGAGCCGCACGTCCGCGTCGGACCCGGTGCGGGTCACCGTCGCCACGCCGTCGCGGGTGGTGACCTCGAAGCGTCCCGCGGCCCACCCCTGCGCGTCCGCCACCTCGAGCACCACGGTGCCGTCGGAGCTCCACGGGCGCGCGGCGAGGGCGCGCGGCACGTCGAGGACGCGCAGCCACAGGAAGTGGCGGGTGCCGGTCACCTTCAACCGGTCGACGTCGGCCAGGGCCCACCGCAGCGGGTCGTCCGGGTGCGCCAGGCTGAAGGTGAGCTTCTTGATCCGGTCCATCTGCGCCAGGAAGTCCCACAGGCCGAGCTGGGCCTCGGGAGGCAACGCGATCATCTCCTCGACGGTGAGGGAGTAGTCCTCGCCGTGCTTGAACACCGCGAAGCCGTCGACGGCCCCGTCGGCGTCGACGTGGAGCGCGGTGCGGATCTTGCGGTTGGCGCCGCCCCCGTTGAAGTCGAAGGCGCCGCTGTGGATGTCCTCGTACTGCACGGGCCACTCCACCGACCCGCGCTGGCGGGCGTGGAAGGCGTCGAAGACGGCCTTCACGTGGGGCCAGGCGACGTCGGGCTCGAGCAGCTCCACTCGACCGGGGTCGGCGGAGGAGCGGAGGGCGAAGCCGGGCGTGGCGTCGACCTCGACGAGGGTGTTGAACGTCGCCGGGCCGAAGCCCCAGCGGCCGTAGATCGTGGCCTCGGACGCGGTCAGCGCGGCCATCGGGACACCCTGCTCGACGGCGTCGGCGAGGTCGGCCTCGATCATCTGCCGCAGCAGCCCGCGCCGGCGGTGGCTGGGGCTGGTGGTGACGTCGGTGATCATCCGCAGCGGCAGCAGCTCGCGCCCCGCGTTGAGGGTCTTGTCGAGGCTGGCGTACGTCGCGACCGGCAGCGGCCCCGACCCGAGCTCGCCCTCGGGCAGCCAGGCGCCGCGCGCCGTGGCCGCGTCGGCGCGGTAGTGGGTGACCCAGCGGTCGACGAGCTCGTCGCTGGGCCGGTCCTCGCGGAACCCGCGCAGCACGGCGGTGATCCACCCGCGCCGCCGGGCGACGGCCTCCTCGGAGTCGTCGGACAGGTCGAGGATGGCGTGCTGGTAGTCCACGGTCGTCACGCTAGCCAGCGGCCCGGCCAGGCGGCCACGGGTTATCGGCCGGGCAGGCGCGGGGCTCAGGCCAGGAGCAGCGGCGCGGCGACGAGCAGCGACCACAAGAGCTCGGAGGCGCCGGTCGCGGCGAGCACCGGGATGAGCGCCGGGCCGGTCGCGCCGCCCAGGACCGCGCGTGCAGGCGGGACGGCGCGGACGAGGAAGGCGAGCCCGAGCAGCGCCCACCAGGTCGTGGCCGCGGCGACCGCGACCACCGCGGCGGCCGCGACCAGCACGAGGAAGGCGTAGAGGTAGCGGGTGCGCTCGTCACCGAGCCGGACCGCGAGGGTGCGCTTGCCGGCGACCGTGTCGGTGGGGATGTCGCGCAGGTTGTTGGCGACCAGGATGGCGCAGGCGAGGGCGCCGATGCCGATCCCGGCGTAGAGGGCCGCCCAGTCCCACGCCTCGACCTGCACGTAGGTCGTCCCGATCACCGCGACCAGCCCGAAGAAGACGAAGACCATGACCTCGCCGAGGCCGAGGTAGCCGTAGGGGGTGGAGCCGCCGGTGTAGTACCAGGCCGCGACCACGCACACCGCGCCGACCGCGACCAGCCACCAGGCAGTCGTCGCCGCCAGGACGAGGCCGGCCAACGCCGCCACGCCGAACGCGGCGAACGCCGCTGCCTTGACCGCCCCCGGCGTGGCCGCACCCGACCCCACCAGTCGCATCGGCCCGACCCGGTCGGCGTCGGTGCCGCGGATGCCGTCGGAGTAGTCGTTGGCGTAGTTGACCCCGACCTGCAGGGCCAGGCTCACCACCAGGGCCAGCGCGGCCTTCCACCACACGGCGGCGTCGGCGTGTGCCGCGACACCGGTGCCGGCGAGGACGGGCGCCACGGCGGCGGGGAGGGTGCGCGGGCGGGCGCCGGCGATCCAGTCAGCGGAGGAGGTCACCGGTGGATTCTGGCAGGGGCGCCTCGGGCTCCAGCATCGTGGGCGGCCCGGCAGGAGCGACCTCCGCGGGGGCGGGAGCATCGGCCCTCGCGTCCGCGAGGACGTCGGCGGGCACGTGCTCCTCGAGCCAGCGACGGCCCGCGTGCGCGGAGGCGTGCAGGCCCGTCGCGGCCAGCGCCACGATCAGCGCGATCGTCAGCCAGCCGAAGGCGCCCCACTGCATGGCGAGGAAGCCGTAGACGGCCGGCGCCCAGAAGCGTCCGAGCGTGCTGCCGAGCTCGGCCACGCCCTGGTAGTCGCCCCGTCGCCGCGGGTCCATCAGCTCGGCCTCGAGCGTCCAGCCCGACGCGGAGAGGAACAGCTCGGCCCAGGTGAGCACGACGTGGCCGAGGAAGAACATCGCGATCGTCAGCCACCCCACCGTCTCGTGGGTGGCCAGCGTGATGAGGCAGGTGAGCACGAAGAAGAAGGTGGACAGCCGCACCGCGCGCAGGGCCGTGCCGACGTCGTGGATGCCCCGCGACGCCAGCCGCGGCAGCACGATGCACATCACCGTGTTGGTGCCGAAGAGGACGGCGACGAGCACCTTGGGGGCGTCGGTCTCGGTGACCAGCCAGACCGGGATGACGGTGTGGAGCAGCACCTGGTTGGTCCACATCACGCCGGTGAAGAAGGTCACCGCGATCCAGCTGCGGTTGCGGATCGCCGGGGTGCCCTCGGGCTTGACCCGCGGCTCGCTGCTGCGGACGTCGTGGGTGGCGTCGGGCAGGCGCAGGATGGCACCGGCGTTGGCGAGGAAGAGCACCGCGCTCAGGACGGGCGCCCAGCGCAGCACGTCGGTGCCGAAGGCGATCGCGCCGCCGCTGAGGAAGGCGCCGACGCTGAAGCCGACGTTGAGCGCGGAGTACATGTAGGCCCGCGACTCGACCCGCTCGGACGGTGGCAGCACGTCGATGACGTAGGCGCCGTGGGCGGTGCCGCTGAGCGTGCCGGCGACCTCCATCGCCACGGCGAGCGCGACGTACTCGGGGAAGCTGTCGATGAACGGCCAGGCCAGGAACAGCGCACCCTGGATGACGGCGCTGAGCGACCACATCCGCTTGGGGCCGAAGTGGTCGACGAGCTTGCCCATCGGGACCGCCACGAAGAAGCTCGAGACCGCCGCGACCGTCAGGCCGATGCCGACCTGGCCCAGCGAGAGCCCGACGACGAGGGTGAAGAACACCGCCGAGCCGGCGATGAAGGCACCGTCGCCGGAGGCGAAGATGAGCGACTGCAGCGACAGCCGCCCGGCGAGGGTCGACGGGGGTCTGGCGTAGTTCTTCAGGGCGGTGAGCATCGCCGTCCATCCTCTCCCGCGGCACCGACACCCGCCTCCGATTTACGGCGCGACGGACGTCACACGCAGCCGCCCGGACGTCAGGCGCGGTTGGCGGCGACGGCGGCGCGGACGAGGGCGACGAACGCGTCGCGGTCGACCTCCTCGCCCTCGTGGACGTCGAGCGCACGGCGGGTGCCGGCGTCGAGGCTGGCGTTGAAGACGCCGGAGGGGTCGCGCAGGGAGGCGCCGCGGGCGAAGGGCACCTTGACCTTGTCCTTGTAGGTCTCCAGCGTGCACACCAGGCCGTCGAGGGAGAAGGTCGGGACGCCGTCGGGGTTCGAGGCCTTCCTCCACTTCGCCTCCTCCACGACGTCGGGCTCGGCCTCCCGCACCAGCGCGCGGAGCAGCTCGACGGTGTCGGCCCGCCAGTCCGTGGCCACCTACTCCACCCCGGGGGCGATGCGCAGGTCGCGGTCGGCGCCGCCGTCGAGCGCGGCCAGGGCCTGCTGGTAGGCGTCGCTGTCGTGGGTGGCGACGGCCGCCTCGACCGAGGGGAACTCGATGACGACGGTGCGAGTGGCCTCGCCGTGCTCGTAGGTGCGCTCGGGCGTGCCGCGCACGAGGAAGCGGCCGCCGCCGTCGCGGATGGCCGGTCCGGCCAGCTCGGCGTAGGCCGCGACCTTGTCGGCGTCGTGCACGGCCCGGTAGGTGCAGATCCAGTAGGCGCTCATGGCCCCGACCCTACGACCGCTAGCGTGGGGCGGGTGACCCTGCTGCGCCCCTCGGACGACCCGCCGGCCGCGGTCGCGCAGCTCTCCGGCTGGCTGGGCGACGACGCGCCGCCGCCGCTGGTGATCGAGACGTCCGGCTCCTCGGGCCGGCCCAAGCGTGTCGTGCTGCCGCGCGAGGCGGTGCTGGCGAGCGTGGCGGCGTCCGCTGCTCGCCTCGGAGCGACGGGGCGCTGGCTGCTCGCGCTGCCGTCGTCCTACGTCGCCGGGGTGCAGGTCGTCGTCCGCTCGCTCGTCGCCGGGCACGACCCGGTCCTCGTCCCCGACCTCGACGTGGCGGCGGCCGTACGTGCTGCGGGGCAGGGACCCCTGTTCACCTCCCTCGTGCCGACCCAGCTCCACCGGCTGCTCGCCGAGGACGACCAGGCGGCGGCGCTCGCCGGGCTCCACACGGTGCTCGTCGGCGGCGGCGGCCTCGACCGCGACCTGCGCCGGCGCGCGGAGGAGCGCGGCGTCCACGTCGTGACGACCTACGGCTCGTCGGAGACCGCGGGCGGGTGCGTCTACGACGGCGTGCCGCTCGACGGCGTCGGCGTCGTGCTCGACGCCACCGGCCGGATCCGCCTCGGCGGGCCGACGATCTTCGCCGGCTACGACGGCGACCCCGACCTGACCGCGCAGGCCCTGGTCGACGGCTGGTTCGTCACCTCCGACACCGGACGCCTCGACCCCGACGGCCGGCTGCAGGTCACGGGACGGGTCGACGACGTCGCCGTCTCCGGCGGCGTCAAGGTGCCGCTGCCCGCCGTCGCCGAGCGGCTGCGCCAGCACCCCGGCGTCGTCGACGCCGAGGTGCTCGCGGTGCCCGACGAGGAGTGGGGCCACCGCGTCGTCGCGGTCGTGGTGGGCGACGCCGACGAGGCGGGCCTGCGCGACTGGGTCGGCGAGGTCCACCCCCGGTCGTGGGCGCCCCGCACCGTCGTCCGCGTCGACGCCCTGCCGCTGCTGTCCAACGGCAAGGTCGACCGCCAGGCGATCCGGGCGGCGCTGTGACCCACGTCTTCTCGATCCCGATGCGCACCCGCTTCCGCGGCATCACCGTTCGCGAGGGCGTGCTGGTGCGTGGTGACGCCGGGTGGGGCGAGTGGTCGCCCTTCCTGGAGTACGACGACGTCACGTCGCGCCCGTGGCTGGCCTGCGCCCGGGAGGCGGCCGACGTCGGCTGGCCCGCACCGCTGCGCGACCGGGTGGCGGTCAACGTCACCGTCCCGGCGACCGACCCCGAGCGCGCGCACGCCATCGTGCGGGCGGGCGGCTGCACGACCGCCAAGGTCAAGGTCGCCGAGCGCGGGCAGGTGCTCGCCGACGACCTCGCCCGGGTCGAGGCGGTGCGCGACGCGCTCGGCCCCGGCGGGCTGGTGCGGGTCGACGCCAACGGTGGCTGGGACGTCGACGAGGCGGTCCGCGCGATCGCGGCGCTGGAGCGTGCCGCGGGAGGCCTGGAGTACGTCGAGCAGCCCGTCATGGACGTCGAGGACCTCGCGCTCGTGCGCCGTCGCGTCGACGTCCCGGTCGCCGCCGACGAGTCGATCCGCCGCGCCGAGGACCCCTACCGCGTGCGCGACCTCGAGGCCGCCGACGTCGCGGTGCTCAAGGTCCAGCCGCTCGGTGGGGTCCGGGCCTGCCTGCGGATCGCCGAGGACATCGGCCTGCCCGTCGTCGTGTCGAGCGCCGTGGAGTCGAGCGTCGGCATCGCGGCCGGGGTGGCGCTCGCCGCGGCCCTGCCGGAGCTCCACCACGCCTGCGGGCTCGCGACCGTGCAGCTGCTCACCGACGACGTCGTCGCCGAGCCGCTCCTGCCGGTCGACGGGATGCTGCCGGTGGGCCGACCGGTGGTCGACGAGGCCGCGCTCGCCCGGCTCGCCGCGCCGCCCGACCGGGTGGCGCACTGGGAGGCCCGGCTGGCCGCGGTAGGGCAGGATCAGGCCTCGTGACCCAGCCCTCGACCGTCCTGGCCCGCACGGTCGTGACCGCCCTGCGCGGCGCCCGCGTCGAGGAGGTGGTGCTGGCCCCCGGGTCGCGCAACGCACCGCTCTCGTTCGCGCTCTTCGACGCGGCGCAGGCGGGCGGGCTCCGGCTGCACACCCGCATCGACGAGCGCACCGCCGCCTTCCTGGCGCTCGGCCTGGCGAAGGTACGCCGCAACCCGGCCGCCGTGGTCTGCACCTCGGGCACGGCGGTGGGCAACCTCCTCCCGGCCGTCATGGAGGCGGCGCACGCGGGCGTCCCGCTGGTCGTGGTGACCGCCGACCGGCCCGCCCGCCTCCGGGGCACCGACGCCAACCAGACCACCGACCAGGCCGGTGTGTTCGGTCCGTTCGCGCCGACGCTCGACGTGGCGGTGGCCGACCTCGAGGAGCTGCTCGGGTTCGTGCGCCTGCACCACCACCGTGGCCCGGTCCACCTCAACGTCCAGCTCGACGAGCCGCTCCTGCCGGACGACGACGGCTGGGACGGCGGCGAGGCGCCCGTGTGGACCGACACCGACCCGGGCCCGACGCAGAGCCAGCACGTGCTGGAGACGGGGCCGCGCACGGTGGTCGTCGCCGGCGACGACGCCGGTCCGTTCGCCCGCAACCTCGCCGAGCGCGCCGGCTGGCCGCTGCTGGCCGAGCCGTCCAGCGGCTCGCGCACCGGCGACCACGCGATCCGCACCTACCGCCTGCTGCTCGCGGGCCCGCTCGGGCGCCGCGTCGAGCGCGTCGTCGTCCTCGGCCACCCCACGCTGTCCCGGCCGGTCTCCCGCCTGCTCGCGCGCGACGACGTCGAGGTGGTCGCCGCGACGCACCGCGGCATGTGGAGCGCCCGCCCCTACCCGGTCGACCACGAGGCGCAGCACCTGCTGCTGGCCGGGGCTGACGACCCCGCGTGGTTCGAGGAGTGGCGCACGGCCGACCGCGCGGTCTCGCGCGCCCTCGACCGGCTGCTCGCCGCCGAGCCCGACCTCACGCCGCACGAGGTGGCCGGCGCCGTGAGCCGCGCGCTGCCGCCGGGCGGCCTGCTCTTCGTCGGTGCGTCCAACCCGGTGCGCGACCTGGACCTCATGGTGGCGCGCTACGACGTCGGTGCCCGTCGCATGGTCATCGCCAACCGCGGCCTGGCCGGCATCGACGGCACCCTCAGCTCCGCGATCGGCGCGGCGCTCGGGCGCCCGCACTCGACGCGCGCCCTGGCCCTCGTGGGTGACGTGACGTTCCTGCACGACACGACGGGGCTGGTCATCGGCCCCCGCGAGGCGCGGCCCGACCTCACCATCGTGGTGGTCAACGACGACGGTGGCTCGATCTTCGCGACCCTGGAGCAGGGCGCACCAGAGCACGCCGACCGGTTCGACACGCTGTTCGGCACCCCGCACGGGGTCGACCTGGCGAGCCTCTGCGCCGCCGCCCGGGTGCCCCACCTGCGGGTCGAGAGCCTGCCGGAGCTGGAGCAGGCCCTCGCCTCGCCCAACGGCGGCATCGAGGTGGTCGAGGCGCGCGTGCGCCGCGACAACCGCCGGGAGCTGGACGAAAAGATCCGCGCGCTGGTCCTTCCCTGAGGAAGGTCCAGCGCGCGGACCGGGTCGTGCGTGGTGCGTCAGTCGATCAGGCCTGCGGGGTCTCCCACACGCGGACCCAGTCGACGTACATGTGCTGGGGGAGCTTGGAGTCGGGCATCTCCAGCGCCTCGTAGTCGGAGGCGAGCAGGCTCAGGATGAGGTACTGCTGGGCCTTCGACACGCGGGCCGACGTGCGCCAGGTCTCCTTGCCGTCGATGCGCATGATGATGGCCTTCGGGGTCCACTGGACCGAGAAGACGTGGTAGTTCTTCGACCAGCCGTCGCCCTTGTTCTTCAGGAACGACTTCGAGTCCTTGATCCACGAGCCGGTCTTGATCAGGCGCTGGCCCTTGTACCAGTGGATGAAGCTGGTGAGGCCGCCCTGGGGGTGCTTGTCGCCGAAGTACTCGATGACGTCGATCTCGTGACCGTCGCTGCCCGGGTGGTTCTCACCGACCGGCTGCAGCCAGAAGCTGGCGTGCTGGCCCTGGAGCTTCTGCATCTTGATGCGGGCCGCCGCGACGCCGTACTTGAAGTTGAAGGCGTCCTGCGTGCCGATGTGGCCGTTGAGGCGGTAGGAGATCTTCTTCTTCACCTTGCGCGAGACCGCGAGGCACTTGCCCTTGGCGGACTTGTCCTTGATGACGCTCAGGCGCAGCGCGCCGCCGCCGACCTTGACGGCCTTCGGGGAGCCCTTGGAGCACTTGCGCTTGCTGGTGGGCTCGTAGTCCTGGCCGCGCATGCTCCACACGGGGTTGAGCGTGGAGCCGGAGAACTCGTCGGAGAACGTCGGGGTCAGCCACTGCGAGGTGTCGGCGCTGCCGCTGGTGAAGGACTTGAGGCCCTTGTAGCTGGGGGCGGTGACCCGGTAGGTCAGCGCCGCGCCACCCTTGGACACGGCGGCGGCGAACTGGGCGCGACCGGCCTTGTCCTGCTTGGCCTTGGCGACCTTCTTCCAGGAGGTGCCCTGGAGCTGCTCGAGGACGACCGGGCGGCCGACCTTGACCGGCTTGATGGTCGCCGTGACGGCGGCCTTGGCCGAGGCTGCGCTGGCGGTGCCGCGACCCTGCTGGACGATCTGCGGGAGCACCTCCAGCGAGATCTTCTGGCCGGCCTTGGTGAACGCCGAGGACGACGCCGCGGCAGGCGCGGCGCCCGAACCGGCAGCAGTGCCGGCCTCGGTGCTCATGAGCAGGGACGCGGGCAGGAGCAGCGCGGCGACGCTGCCTGCGAGCACGCGGCGTGCAGACATGTGAACTCTCTTTCGAGTCGGGTGCGAAAACGTGGTCCCCCGGGGCACTCCACCCGTCGGAGGCGCCCTCACCATAACCGGGGGCCGGGGATCGCACCGATTCTTCGGCCGAACCGTCCACTGTGACGGGTGTGACAGGTGGTGCCGTGCGTGCGGGTCCGTCCGGCGCCCGCGGGCCTAGGCTGGACCGCATGCGGATCACCAAGCACGGGCACGCCTGCGTACGCCTCGAGCACGACGGCCAGGTCCTCGTGATCGACCCCGGGGTGTTCACCGACGCCGCCGCGCTGGAGGGCGCCGACGCGGTCCTCGTCACCCACGAGCACGCCGACCACGTGCACCCCGACCACCTGCGCGGCACCGACGTGCCGGTGTGGACGATCGCCGCCGTCGAGCGGCTGCTGCGCGAGCAGGCGCCCGACGTGGCCGAGCGCGTCACCCTCGTGCGCCCCGGCGACCGGCTCGAGGTGGCCGGGCTGTCCGTCGAGGTGGTGGGGGAGCTGCACGCGGTGATCCACCCCGACTACGACCGCTTCGACAACTCGGGCTACCTCGTGGAGTCGGGCGAGCGCAGCGTCTACCACCCGGGCGACGCGCTCACCGTCCCCCCGCGGGCCGTCGACGTGCTGCTCGCGCCGGTGAGCGCCCCGTGGCTGAAGGTCTCGGAGGCGGTCGACTTCGTGCGCGAGGTCGGCGCCCCCGTGGCGCTCGGGATCCACGACCGGGTCTACAGCGACGTGGGCCTCGACATGGTCGCGGCCCACATGGGCAACCTGCTGCCCGACGGTCAGGTCTTCGAGCGCCGCGAGCCGGGCCAGGACCTCTAGCGGCCGCCCGGTCCGGAGCGGATCAGCCGATCTCGAGCGCGTCGCGCACGGGGACGAACTTGGCCTGCGACTCGGCGAGCTCGGCCTCGGGGTCGGAGCTGGCGACGATGCCGCAGCCGGCGAAGAGGCGCACGCCGGCGTCGGTGAGCATCGCCGAGCGCAGGGCGATGCCCCACTCGCCGTCGCCGGAGGCGTCCATCCACCCGACGGGGCCGGCGTACCGGTCGCGCGTCATGCCCTCGATCTCGGCGATGAGCGCGGTCGCCGCGGGCGTCGGCGTGCCCCCGACGGCCGCCGAGGGGTGCAGCGACTCGGCGAGCTGGAGCGAGGTGGCCTCGTCGTGGACGACGCCGTTGACGTCGGTCGCGAGGTGCATGACGTTGGGCAGGTGGAGCACGAACGGCGCCTCGGGCACGTTCATCGAGGAGCAGTGCGGCTCGAGGGCGTCCGCCACCGAGCGCACGGCGTACTCGTGCTCCTCGAGGTCCTTCGAGGAGCGGGCCAGCGTGGCGGCGAGCGCGAGGTCGCGCTCGTCGTCGCCGGTGCGGCGGATGGTGCCGGCGAGCACCCGCGAGGTCACCAGTCCGCGCTCGCGGCGCACCAGCATCTCGGGCGTCGCGCCGAAGATGCCGTCGACGTGGAACGTCCAGCACATCTCGTAGTCGTCGGCGAGGCGCCGCAGCGGCCAGCGGACGTCGACCGGCTCGTCGGTCGAGGCGATGAGGTCGCGCGCCAGCACCACCTTCTCGAGGTCGCCGGAGGAGATCCGCGAGACCGCCTCGGCCACGACCGACATCCACTCCTCGCCGTTGAGCGCGCCGTCGGAGAACGCGATGCCGGCGGGCGGCCGGGGAGCGGGGGCGGCGACGAGGTCGGGCGTGGGGACCGAGACGGTGGTCAGCCAGGTGCGGTCGCCGCGCCGGCCCACGACGACCTGCGGGACGACGAGCGTGGAGTGGCCGGGGTCGTCGGCGAACGCGAAGGTGCCGAAGCACACCGGACCGGTGCCGGGCTCACCGACGCGGTCGTCGACCTCGGCGCGCGCCACCAGCTCCGACCACCACTTGTCGGCGTCGCTGAAGCGGGTCGGGCCCGAGGTGTCGAGCCGTGCCGCCACGCCCCAGCCGACCAGGCCCTCGCCGCGGCGCAGCCAGCTGACGGGGTCCTGCTCGGGCAGCAGGTCGAGGAGCGGGATGTCCGCCAGGTCCACCGGGACGGTGCGCACCACGAGCGGTGCGGTGGAGGCGGACGCAGGGGTCGTCACGAGGGTGAAGCGTACGCCGGGTGGTGCAGCCCAGTGACGGGAGATCGGCCAATCGGCGAACAGGAGGCGGCCGGCTGACCTAGGTTTCGCACGGATCTCGGACGAACCCCGGAGGAACGAGGAGACCGGACGTGCCTGCACACCCCTCGCCGCTCGTGCGGCTCGAACGCCACGCGCGTGAGCGCGCCCTGGAGGTCGCGGTCGTCGAGCGCTCCGGCGACGGGTGGTCGTCCCTGACCTGGAACGAGCTCTACCGCCGCGTCATCGACGGGGCGGCCGGGATGATCGAGGCGGGGGTCTCACCCGGCCACGTGGTCGTCGTCCGGGTGCCGACCGGCGCCCGGCTGGTCGAGCTCGAGCTGGCCGTGCGCGTCGCCGGCGCGGTGCCGCTGCTCCTGCCCGAGCACATGGACCCCGACGAGGTCGGTCGCCTGCTCGACGACATCGAGGTGCGCCTGGTCGTGGTGGACCACGAGGGCCGCCTCGCCCTGCTGCGCCAGGCATCCCTCCTCGACGCCCAGCTCTTCGAGTGCGACGACCGCTCGTGGGAGCGCCTGCGCGCGATGGGCCTCGAGCGGCGCAAGCGACAGCCCGACCTGCTGGCCTGGGTCGACCGCGCCCGCACCGACGCCGCGTCCGGGGCGGTGCTCGGCCTGCCGCGCGAGAAGGCCGAGGCCTGGCTGTTCCGCCCCGAGTCCTCCGGCATGCTGTCCGACCTGCGCGGCGACGACGTCGTCCTGCTGACCGGCGAGGCCACCGACCGCTTCACCGCAGTGGTCCGCGACGCCCACCTGACGTCGGGCTGCCTCCTCGCCTGGGTGGAGACGCCCGCCGAGCTCGAGGGCGCGCTCGCCCACGTCTCGCCGACCCACCTCCTGCTCGACCACGTCACCGCGAAGGTGCTCGAGGACCTCGTCGAGGCCGGCCGGGTCGACGGCGCTCCGTGGCACGAGGCGCCGCGTGACGTGCTCGACGCCACCTCCGCGCGGGTCGCGGAGGCCCGGCTGAGCTCGCGTGAGCGCAAGCTCGCCGACGAGGTGTCCACGCTCGCACCCTGGTGGGGCGGCCGGCTCAAGGTGCTGGCCCTCGACGGCCGGGTGCACCGCACCGTGAGCGCGCTGGCCACGACCTTCGGCTTCCGGATCGGCCGGATCGCCCACCACCCCGCCGTCCGGCTCGACCTCAACGCCGAGCACCTCGTCGTGCCGGTGCCGGCCCCCGCGGTCGTCGAGGTGGACGCGGCCACCTCGCTGCCGCGCCGCGGTCGCGGCGGTGCGCAGCTCGACTCGGCGTTCTCGCTGACGCCCTGAGCCGACCGCCCGGGTCAGGAGCGGTAGACGATCACCGCGTCGCCGATCCTGACCCGGTCGAAGAGCCACTCGACCGCCGCGCGGTCGCGCACGTTGACGCAGCCGTGGGAGGCGCCGTCGTAGCCGTTGGCGGCGAAGTCGGGGGAGTAGTGCACCGCCTGGCCGCCGGAGAAGAACATCGCGAACGGCATCGAGGTGCCGTAGAGGTTCGAGACGTGGTCGCGCGACTTGCGGTAGACCGCGAACGCCCCCTCGCGGGTCGGCAGCTCGTCGGAGCCGAAACGCACCTCCACCGTCTTCAGCACCACGCCGTCGACCACCCAGCGCAGCGAGCGCGACGACTTGTCGACGCACATCGCGCGCCCGGTGGTGCAACGCGGGTCGAGCGGCGGACCGGCCGGGACGATGTTGAACAGCTCGGCGCGGGTGGGCTCGCGCGTCATCTCCTTCAGCCGGTCGAGGGTGCGGCGGTCGACCTGGCCGGTCACCGGGATCCGCCGCTCGGCCTGGAAGCCCTCGACGGCGGCGACGGTCGTGCGGGCGTAGCGGCCGGTGACGTCGCCGTCGTACTGGTCTACCTGCTCGAGCCGGGCCTGCACCTGGCGCACGAACATCCCGCGGTCACCGCGCTGGAGCAGCGGTCGCCCGGGCGTGTAGACGTTGTGGAGGGCGTCGGAGGTGGGCTCGGTGGTGCGGGCCACGATCTTCGTCCAGGTGCGCTGGTCGACCACGCCGTCGGCGTTCCAGCCGCGGCGCCGCTGGAAGGTCGCGACGCCCGTCTGCGTCTCGGCGTCGAAACGGCTGGTGACCACCTCGGAGTGCAGGTCGAGCTGGTGCAGCCGGCTCTGCAGCTCGCGCACCCGCCAGCCCGTGTCACCGGGGCGGAGGGGCTCGAAGTCCTGCGCGGCCGTCGCCGGGGCGGTGACGAAGCAGGTGAGCGCGAGCAGGAGCGCTGCCAGCCACGCCGTCAGGCCTCGCGCGGACGGGTGCAGGTGTCGGTGCGGCACGGGTCGTTCCTCCCCCTCGGTCCGGCTCGGGGCCGGTCCCGGTCTGGTGGTCCCCGAGTGTAGGGACGTACGCCGACAGCCCCGCGTTGCACGTCCCGGGGACCGGACGCCTACGCTCGGCGCGTGGCCCGCGCTGACCTGGACAAGCAACCGACCGACGTCCGACGCATGTTCGACACGGTCGCGAGGCGCTACGACCTCACCAACGACCTGATGACCGCGGGCATCCAGCGCAGCTGGCGCCGCTCGATGGTCGACGCGGTCGGCGCCCGGGCGGGCGACCTCGTCCTCGACCTCGCGGCCGGCACCGGCTGCTCCAGCGAGCCGTTCTACGCCCACGGCGCCACGGCGGTGCCGTGCGACTTCTCCGTCGGGATGCTGCAGCAGGGCAAGAAGGACCGGCCCTCGCTGCCGTTCGTCGCCGGCGACGGCACCCGCCTGCCCTTCCTCGACGACACCTTCGACGCGGTCACCATCTCCTACGGCCTGCGCAACTTCGTCGACCCGGTCGCGGGGCTGCGCGAGATGCTCCGCGTCACCCGTCCCGGCGGTCGGCTCGTGGTGTGCGAGTTCAGCACGCCCACCAACGGCGCGTTCCGCTCGCTCTACATGGACGGGTTCATGCGCGCCCTGCCGAGGATTGCGTCGGTGACCGCGAGCGCCAGCGACGCCTACGTCTACCTCGCCGAGTCGATCCGGGCGTGGCCCGACCAGCCCGGCCTCGCCGCGATGATCGCCGAGGCGGGCTGGAAGGCGCCCGAGTGGCGCGACCTCACCGGCGGCATCGTCGCCCTGCACCGCGCCACCGCCTGATCCTCTGCCTGCCCCTCCGCTGATCCTCCCCTCCGACCTGCACCGGCCGCCGCCAATTAGGGCACGTCCGGATGACCTAAATGCGCAGGTCAGGGCGGCTGCGCGACACGTGAGCCAGGTCACGACCCCGGCGTGACGCACGCCGCACCGGAGTCCTAGACTGTGGCGCGCGCCACTCGTGAAGTGCTTCACAAGGTCACATGCCGGCAGCGGCGCGCGGCTCACCGGAAGGGAAGCGATGCAGCTCTACACGCCGATCCTGGCGCTGGCACTCCTCGCGACGGGGTTCGCGGTCTTCTCCGTCGCCATCAGCGCGTTCACCGGGCCCAAGCGCTACAACCGCGCCAAGCTCGACTCCTACGAGTGCGGCATCGAGCCGACGCCGCAGCCCGTCGGCGGCGGCCGCTTCCCGGTGAAGTACTTCATCACCGCGATGCTCTTCATCGTCTTCGACATCGAGATCATCTTCCTCTACCCGTGGGCCGTCCACTTCGACGCGATGCGCCTGTTCGGCCTGGTCGAGATGGTCCTGTTCATCGCCACCGTCTTCGTCGCCTACGCCTACGTGTGGCGCCGCGGCGGACTTGATTGGGACTGAGGGAAAAGCCATGGGACTCGAGGAGAAGCTGCCGTCAGGCGTCCTGCTGACCACCGTCGAGGGGGTGGCCGGCTACATGCGCAAGGCGTCGTTCTGGCCCGCCACCTTCGGCCTGGCCTGCTGCGCCATCGAGATGATGACGACGGGTGGCCCGAAGTACGACCTCGCGCGCTTCGGCATGGAGGTCTTCCGGGCCAGCCCGCGCCAGGCCGACCTGATGATCGTGGCCGGTCGCGTGAGCCAGAAGATGGCCCCCGTCCTGCGCCAGATCTACGACCAGATGCCCGAGCCGAAGTGGGTGCTCGCGATGGGCGTGTGCGCCTCGTCGGGCGGCATGTTCAACAACTACGCCATCGTGCAGGGCGTCGACCACGTCGTCCCGGTCGACATGTACCTCCCCGGCTGCCCGCCGCGCCCGGAGATGCTCATCGACGCGATCCTCAAGCTCCACGACCAGGTCCAGCACACCAAGCTCGGCGCGAACCGCAAGAGCGAGATCGAGGAGCTCGAGACCGCGGCGCTGCGCGCGCTGCCGACCTCGCAGATGAAGGGCCTGCTCAGGTGAGCGACGACAAGACCGACGACAAGACCGACGGCAAGACCGACGACAAGTCCGACAAGAACGAGTCCGCCCGCCCGGCCGAGGAGCGCAACCTCGAGAAGGCCAAGGACGCCACCGGCACCGGCAGCGGTGTGGGACAGCCGGCGCCCGAGCAGTCCCCGGAGAACGTCCCGGCCCCGACCCACGAGGTCCGTTCGGTCGGCGAGCGTCGCGGCATGTTCGGCGTGACCGGCTCGGGCGACACCTCCGGCTACGGCGGCCTGGTCAGCGCGAAGGTCTTCCCCGCGCCGACCCAGCGTCCCTACGGCGGCTGGTTCGACGAGGTCGCCGACGCGTTGGAGGCCCGCCTCGGCGCCACCGACCTGACCCACGCGATCGAGTCGGTGGTGGTGCACCGCGGCGAGATCACCTTCCACGTCCGGCGCGAGGACCTGCCCTTCGTGGCGCAGATGCTGCGCGACGACGAGGCGCTGCGCTTCGAGCTGTGCTCCGGCGTCAGCGGCGTGCACTACCCCGACGACGCGGGCCGCGAGCTCCACGCCGTCTACCACCTGACGTCGATGACCCACAACCGACGCATCCGGCTCGAGGTCTCGGTGCCGGACTCCGACCCGCACGTGCCGAGCCTGGTGAGCATCTACCCGACGCTCGACTGGCACGAGCGGGAGACGTACGACATGTTCGGGCTGGTCTTCGACGGCCACCCCGCTCTGACCCGGGTGCTCATGCCGGACGACTGGCCGGGCCACCCGCAGCGCAAGGACTACCCGCTCGGCGGGATCCCCGTGGAGTACAAGGGCGGCAGCATCCCGCCGCCCGACCAGCGCAGGAGCTACAACTGACATGACGACCGAACAGGACTTCTACGCAGCGCCCGGCGACACCAGCCAGGGCCGCGTCTTCACCGTCACGGGCCAGGACTGGGACTCGGTCACGCAGAGCATCGGCGAGTCGGCCGAGGAGCGGGTCGTGGTCAACATGGGCCCGCAGCACCCGTCCACCCACGGCGTGCTCCGGCTGATCCTCGAGCTCGAGGGCGAGACGGTCACCGAGGCGCGCTGCGGCATCGGCTACCTCCACACCGGCATCGAGAAGAACATGGAGTACCGCTCCTGGGTGCAGGGCACGACCTTCTGCACCCGGATGGACTACCTCTCGCCGTTCTACAACGAGGCCACCTACGTCCTGGGCGTGGAGCGCCTGCTCGACATCGAGGACGACATCCCGGAGAAGGCGCAGGTCATGCGGGTGCTCCTGATGGAGCTCAACCGGATGTCGTCGCACCTCGTCGCGATCGCGACCGGCGGCATGGAGATCGGCGCGCTGACCGTCATGACGATCGGCTTCCGCGAGCGCGAGCTGGTGCTCGACCTGTTCGAGCTCATCACCGGGCTGCGGATGAACCACGCGTTCTTCCGCCCCGGCGGGGTCGCCCAGGACCTGCCGCCCGGCGCGCTCGACGAGATCCGCGACTTCATCGCACTGATGAAGAAGCGCCTGCCCGAGTACGCCGCGCTCTGCAACGCCAACCCGATCTTCAAGGGCCGCCTCGAGGGTGTCGGCCACCTCGACCTGGCGGGGTGCCTGGCCCTCGGCATCACCGGTCCGGTGCTCCGCTCCACCGGCTACGCCTGGGACCTGCGCAAGACCCAGCCCTACTGCGGCTACGAGGACTACGAGTTCGACGTCCAGACCTGGGACACGTGCGACTCCTACGGCCGCTTCCGCATCCGGCTCAACGAGATGTGGGAGTCCCTGCGGATCGTGGAGCAGGCTGCCGACCGGCTCGCCGGCCTCGAGGGCGCCCCGGTCATGGTCGCCGACAAGAAGATCGCCTGGCCCAGCCAGCTCGCGATCGGCAGCGACGGCATGGGCAACAGCCTCGACCACATCCGCCACATCATGGGCGAGTCGATGGAGGCGCTGATCCACCACTTCAAGCTGGTGACCGAGGGCTTCCGCGTGCCGGCCGGCCAGGCCTACGTCCCGGTCGAGTCGCCGCGCGGTGAGCTGGGCGCCCACGTGGTGTCCGACGGCGGCACCCGCCCGTTCCGGGCGCACTTCCGCGACCCGTCGTTCACCAACCTGCAGGCCACGAGCGTGATGAGCGAGGGCGGCATGGTCGCCGACGTGATCGTCGCGATCGCCTCCATCGACCCCGTGATGGGAGGAGTCGACCGATGAGGCACCCCACGAAGTTCTCGACCTCCTCCGCTCCGCTCCTCCGTCCGACAACTCCGAGGGGACCCCGCCGATGAGCACCGAGTCGCGTCTCGACGCGAAGACGTGGGACGAGCTGCGCGAGATCGCGGCCCGCTACCCCGAGGCCCGCTCGGGACTGCTCCCGATGCTGCACCTCGTGCAGTCGGTCGAGGGCAAGGTCACCCCCGAGGGCATCGAGGCGTGCGCGGAGATCCTCGGCATCAGCGCCGCCGAGGTCAACGGCGTGGCGACCTTCTACACGATGTACAAGCGCAAGCCGGTCGGCGACTACCACGTCGGCGTGTGCACCAACACGCTGTGCGCGGTCCTGGGCGGCGACCTCATCTTCGAGCGGCTCAAGGAGCACCTCGACGTCGGCAACGACGAGACCACCGAGGACGGCAAGGTCACCCTCGAGCACCTCGAGTGCAACGCGGCCTGCGACTACGCCCCGGTGATGATGGTCAACTGGGAGTTCATGGACAACCAGACCCCCGAGTCCGCCGTCCGGGTCGTCGACGACCTGCGCGCCGGCAAGGAGGTCCACTCCACCCGCGGCCCGCGCCTGTGCACCTGGCGCGAGGCCGAGCGGGTGCTCGCCGGGTTCCCCGACGACCGCGCCGACGAGGGCCCGTCCGCCGGACCCGCCTCGCTCGTGGGGCTCTCCATCGCCCGCGAGAAGGGCTGGACGGCCCCCACGACGACCCCGCCGGCGCCCGCGTCCGACGAGAAGGGAGAGGGCAAGTGACCGACGTGCTGACCCCGGTCCTCACCGACAACTGGGACACCGAGCGCTCGTGGACCCTCGCGGCCTACGAGGAGCGCGGCGGCTACGACGCCCTCGACAGGGCGTTCGCGATGACGCCCGACGAGGTCATCGAGACCGTCAAGGCCTCCGGCCTGCGCGGCCGCGGTGGCGCCGGCTTCCCGACCGGCATGAAGTGGGGCTTCATCCCGCAGGACAACCCGCGCCCGAAGTACCTCGTGGTCAACGCCGACGAGTCGGAGCCGGGCACCTGCAAGGACATCCCGCTGATGATGGCCACGCCCCACACCCTGGTGGAGGGCGTGATCGTCAGCTCCTACGCGATCCGCGCCCACACCGCGTTCATCTACGTCCGCGGCGAGGTCCTCCACGTGATCCGGCGCCTGCAGCGCGCGGTGCAGGAGGCCTACCTCGCCGGCCACCTCGGCAAGAACATCCACGGCTCGGGCTACGACCTCGACCTCATCGTGCACGCCGGCGCCGGCGCGTACATCTGCGGCGAGGAGACGGCGCTGCTCGAGGGCCTCGAGGGCCGTCGCGGCCAGCCGCGCCTGCGTCCGCCGTTCCCCGCGGTCGCCGGCCTCTACGCCAGCCCGACGGTCATCAACAACGTCGAGTCGATCGCCTCGGTGCCGGCCATCATCACCCGCGGCGCCGAGTGGTTCGCCTCGATGGGCACCGAGAAGTCGCAGGGCCACGGCATCTTCAGCCTCTCCGGCCACGTCGCGCGCCCGGGTCAGTACGAGGCGCCCCTCGGCATCACGCTGCGCCAGCTCATCGACCTCGCCGGCGGCATGCGCGAGGGCCACGAGCTGAAGTTCTGGACCCCCGGGGGGTCCAGCACGCCGCTGCTGACGCCGGAGCACCTCGACGTCCCGCTCGACTTCGAGTCCGTCGGTGCCGCGGGGTCGATGCTCGGCACCCGCGCGCTGCAGCTGTTCGACGAGACCACCTGCGTGGTGCGCGCCGTGCTGCGCTGGACCGAGTTCTACAAGCACGAGTCGTGCGGCAAGTGCACCCCCTGCCGCGAGGGCACGTGGTGGCTCACGCAGACGCTGGCGCGGCTCGAGAAGGGCCAGGGCAGCGAGGACGACCTCGACCTGCTGCTCGACCAGTGCGACAACATCCTGGGCCGCTCGTTCTGCGCGCTCGGCGACGGTGCCACCAGCCCGATCTCGAGCTCGATCCAGCACTTCCGCGACGAGTACCTCGCCCACCTGACCCACGGCGGCTGCCCGTTCGACCCGGCCGCCTCCACCGCCTTCGAGACCAGCACCCCCGTGGGAGCCGACGCATGACGACCACCCCCGCGCGCACCGAGGTCGAGACGGTCACGCTGACCATCGACGGCGTCCAGGTCAGCGTCCCGAAGGACACGCTGGTCATCCGCGCCGCCGAGCAGGTCGGGGTGCAGATCCCGCGCTTCTGCGACCACCCGCTGCTCGACCCCGTCGGCGCGTGCCGCCAGTGCCTGGTCGACATCCCCGACGCCGGCAACGGCCGCGGCTTCCCCAAGCCCCAGGCCTCCTGCACCCTGCCGGTGGCCGAGGGCATGGTGGTCAACACCCAGGCGACCAGCGAGGTGGCCGACAAGGCCCAGCAGGGCGTCATGGAGTTCCTGCTGATCAACCACCCGCTCGACTGCCCGGTCTGCGACAAGGGCGGCGAGTGCCCCTTGCAGAACCAGGCAATGAGCAACGGCCGCGGCGAGAGCCGCTTCGCGGAGAAGGGCGGCGTCAAGCGCACCTTCCCCAAGCCGATCAACATCTCCGCCCAGGTGCTGCTCGACCGGGAGCGCTGCGTGCTGTGCGCGCGCTGCACGCGCTTCTCCGAGCAGGTCGCCGGAGACCCGTTCATCGCCCTGGCCGAGCGCGGCGCGCTCCAGCAGGTCGCGATCTACGAGCGCGAGCCCTACGAGAGCTACTTCTCGGGCAACGCCATCCAGATCTGCCCGGTCGGCGCGCTGACGTCGGCCGACTACCGCTTCCGCTCCCGCCCGTTCGACCTGGTCTCCACGCCGGGCGTCGCCGAGCACGACGCGTGCGGGGCGGCGATCCGCGTCGACCACCGCCGTGGCAAGGTCATGCGCCGGCTCTCGGGCAACGACCCCGAGGTCAACGAGGAGTGGATCAGCGACAAGGACCGCTTCGCCTTCCGCTACGCGCAGGCCGAGGACCGCATCACCTACCCCCAGGTCCGCGAGGACGGCGTGCTACGCCCCGCCTCGTGGCCCGAGGCGTTCGCCGTGGCCGCCCGCGGCCTGCGCGACGCCGGCGCGTCGGCGGTCCTCACCGGTGGCCGCCTGACCGCCGAGGACGCCTACGCCTACGCCAAGTTCGCGCGAATCTCCCTCGGCACCCACGACATCGACTTCCGCGCCCGCCCGCACAGCGCGGAGGAGGCCTCGTTCCTGGCCTCACACGTCGCGCTCACCGGTGACGTGACCTACGCCGACCTCGAGGCCGCGCCCGTCGTGGTGCTCCTCGGCCTCGAGCCCGAGGACGAGGCCGCCACGATCTTCCTGCGGCTGCGCAAGGCGGCCCGCAAGGGACGTACGCAGGTCGTCTCGGTCGCGCCGTGGACCTCGCGCGGGCTGCGCAAGATGAAGGGCCGCCTGGTCCCTGCCGCCCCCGGCACCGAGGCCGAGGTGATCGGCTCGCTCAAGGACGCCGAGCACGGGGTCACCAAGGACGCGGTGATCCTGGTCGGCGAGCGCCTCGCCGGCACCCACGGCGCCCTGTCGGCCGCCGCCGAGCTCGCCGCCACCACCGGCGCCCGCCTCGCGTGGGTGCCGCGTCGTGCCGGCGACCGCGGTGCAGTCGAGGCCGGCGCGCTGCCCACCCTGCTGCCCGGGGGCCGCCCCGTCGGCGAGGCCTCGGCCCGCGTCGACGTCGCCGCCGCCTGGGGCGTGGACTCGCTGCCCGCCAGGGCCGGGCGCGACGGCAACGCCATCGTGGCCGCGCTGGCCAAGGGCGACCTCGGCGGCGTGGTCGTCGCCGGCGTCGACCCCGACGACACCGCCGACCCGGCCGCGTTCCGCGCCGCGCTCGACGCCGCGGGCTTCGTGGTCAGCCTCGAGCTGCGCGAGAGCGACGTGACCCGCGTGGCCGACGTCGTGCTGCCGGTGGCCCCGGTCACCGACAAGGCGGGCACCTTCGTGACCTGGGACGGGCGCGCCCGCTCCTTCGACGCGGTCTTCGCCAACCCCGCCTCGCTGCCCGACCTCCGGGTCCTGGCCGGCATCTCCGAGGAGCTCGCCGCCCTCGGCGCGGGCCACGCCCTCGGCTTCCGCACGGTGGAGGAGGCACGCGCCGAGATGGAGGCGCTCGGTCCGTGGGACGGCCCCCGTCCCGCCCTCGACGCCGGCAAGGCGCCCCGGG
>NZ_JBHLXH010000001.1:2677472-2754492 GCF_042432345.1 Nocardioides zeicaulis
ACGTGGAAGCAGCTGCTCGACCTCGGGTCGATGCAGGACAACGAGCTGCACCTGCGCGCCACCGCCCGCCGCCCGGTCGCCCGGGTCAGCCGGGCCTCCTACGACGCGCTCTTCGGCATGCTCGACGCCGCCGACGGCGCGCCGACGGCCACCCTCACCGGCGACCGTGGCAGCGTGACGCTGCCGGTCGAGGTCGCCGACCTCCCCGACGAGGTGGTGTGGGTCCCGGCCCGGTCCTTCGGCCGGGGCGTGTGGGCCGACCTCGCCTCTCCCGGCAGCACGGTGACCCTGAAGGGAGCCTCGCAGTGATGAGCATCCTGCCGCTGGCAGCCGACCTCCCCGACGCCGAGCTCGGCCAGTTCGGGCAGGACCCCTGGTGGGTGATCCTCCTCAAGGCCGTCCTGATCTTCGTCGTCCTGGTCGTGCTGACGCTCTTCAACATCTGGTTCGAGCGCCGGGTCGTGGCCCGGATGCAGCACCGCGTCGGGCCCAACGTGCACGGTCCCTTCGGCCTGCTGCAGTCGCTCGCCGACGGCGTGAAGCTGGCGCTCAAGGAGGACATCGTCCCCAAGGCCGCCGACAAGGTGGTCTTCCTGATCGCGCCGGTCATCGCCACCGTCCCGGCGTTCGTCACCTGGGCCGTCATCCCGTTCGGTCCGGAGGTCAACTTCTTCGGCCACCGCACGCCCCTGCAGCTGACCGACATGCCGGTGGCGGTGCTCTTCGTGATGGCGATCGCCTCGATCGGCATCTACGGCATCGTGCTCGGCGGCTGGTCGTCCGGGTCGACGTACTCCCTGCTCGGTGGCCTGCGCTCGAGCGCGCAGATGATCTCCTACGAGGTCGCGATGGGCCTCGCGCTCGTCGCGGTCTTCCTCTACGCCGGCTCGATGTCCACCTCGGAGATCGTCGCCGCGCAGGACCGGCTGTGGTTCGGCCTGATCCTGCTGCCGTCGTTCGTCATCTACGTCATCTCGATGGTCGGCGAGACCAACCGTGCGCCCTTCGACCTCCCCGAGGCCGAGGGCGAGCTCGTCGGCGGCTTCCACACCGAGTACTCCAGCCTGAAGTTCGCGCTGTTCTTCCTCGCCGAGTACATCAACCTGGTCACCGTCTCCGCGATCGCCACGACGCTCTTCCTCGGCGGGTGGGCCGCACCGTGGGGCATCGAGAACATCTGGGACGGCGCCAACTCCGGCTACTGGCCGCTGCTCTGGTTCTTCGGCAAGGTCTTCCTCTTCGTCTTCCTGTTCGTCTGGCTGCGCGGCTCGCTGCCCCGCATGCGCTACGACCAGTTCATGGCGCTGGGCTGGAAGGTCCTCATCCCGGTCTCGCTGGCGTGGATCGTCGCGGTCGCCGCCATCCGGGTGATCTCCCTCGAGGGCAACGTCAACCGCACCTACCTCGTCGCCGCCATCGCGGTGCTGCTCGTCCTCACCCTCGGCCTGATGTTCGTCGGGGAGGGCAAGGACAAGGGCACCGGCGTGGACGAGGCGGCCGAGGCGCCGCACGACGCGTTCGCCGGCGGGTTCCCCGTCCCGCCGATGCCGACCGGTGGCGCCGTGCGCGGTGCCGCCGCGCCGCTCACGTTCAGCACGGGCCGCACGACCGTCACCGCCGCAGCGGAGGAGAGCCATGAGTGACCCGAACCAGCCCTCGAAGGGCCTCAAGGCGGCCTGGGACCCGATCGCCGGCTTCGGCGTCACGTTCCGGACGATGTTCAAGAAGGTCGTCACCGAGCAGTACCCCTTCGAGAAGATGCCGACCGCGCCGCGGTTCCACGGCCGCCACCAGCTCAACCGCTGGCCCGATGGGCTCGAGAAGTGCATCGGCTGCGAGCTGTGCGCCTGGGCGTGCCCGGCGGACGCCATCTACGTCGAGGGTGCCTCCAACAGCGACGCCCCCGACGCCGAGGGCAACAGCCAGCGCTTCAGCCCCGGCGAGCGCTACGGCCGCGTCTACCAGATCAACTACCTGCGCTGCATCCTCTGCGGGCTGTGCATCGAGGCGTGCCCCACGCGTGCGCTGACGATGACCAACGAGTACGAGCTGGCCGACGACAACCGTGCCGACCTGATCTACGAGAAGTCCGACCTCCTCGCCCCGCTGCTGCCCGGCATGGAGCAGCCGCCTCACCCGATGCGCCTCGGCGACGACGAGGGCGACTACTACAGGGGGACCACGCGATGACGTTCTGGATCCTCGCGCCGATCATGGTCGCGGCCGCGCTCGGCATCCTGTTCGTCCGCAAGGCCGTGCACGCCGCGCTCCTGCTGGCCGTGGTGATGATCTGCCTGGCGTTCCTCTACGCCGTGATGGAGGCGCCGTTCCTCTTCGCGGTGCAGATCATCGTCTACACCGGCGCGATCCTGATGCTGTTCCTCTTCGTGATGATGCTGATCGGCGTCGACACCTCCGACTCGGTGGTGGAGACGATCCGCGGCCAGCGCGTGATGGCCGTCGGCCTCGGCCTGGTCTTCGGTGCCGTGCTGGTCGTCGGCCTGGGCCAGGTCACGCTCGGCACGGTCGTCGGGCTCGACGACGCCAACGCCGGCGGCAACGTGCCGGCGATTGCCAACATCCTGTTCAGCCGGTACGTCTTCGCCTTCGAGGCGACCAGCGCGCTGCTCATCACCGCGGCGCTCGGCGCGATGGTCCTGGCCCACCGCGAGCGGCTCACGCCGCGCGCCTCGCAGGCCGACCTCGCCGCGCAGCGCATGCGCGACTACGCCGAGCACGGCAAGCACCCCGGCCCGCTGCCCTCGCCCGGCGTGTACGCCCGCCACAACGCGGTCGACACCCCGGCGCTGCTGCCCGACGGCACCGCCGCGGAGTCGTCGGTCTCGCGCGTGCTGGCCGCGCGCGGCACGGTCCGCTCCGCCCCGGCGATGGCCGACGACATCGACGAGGTGCGCCGCCAGATCGGCGACCCGGCGCGGTCGCCGGAGACCTCCGGCAAGCTCGGCGCCCCCGCCACGACCGAGGAGGACGTGGAGAAGTGACCCACTACGTAGTCCTGTCCGCGATCCTCTTCACGATCGGCTGCGTCGGGGTCCTGACCCGCCGCAACGCCATCGTGGTGTTCATGTGCGTCGAGCTGATGCTCAACGCCAGCAACCTCGCGTTCGTCGCCTTCGCCCGGCAGCACGGCAACCTCGACGGCCAGATCACCGCGTTCTTCGTGATGGTCGTGGCGGCCGCCGAGGTCGTGATCGGCCTCGCCATCATCATGACCATCTTCCGCACCCGACGCTCGGCCTCGGTCGACGACGCCAGCCTGCTGAAGTACTGAGGGAGCTGACGTGAACCCACTGCTCACCCACTCGGTCGCCCTGGCGGCCGAGGCCGGCCACCACGCGCCGGTGGTCGCCCCCGACACCGGCGCGGGCGGCGTCTTCGACCTGCTCTGGCTGGTCGTCGCGCTCCCGCTGCTCGGCGCGGTGCTGCTGCTCGCGGTGACCCCGCTGCTGCCGGCCGGCCTGCGCGCCACCGTCGACCGCACCGGGCACCTGCTCGGCACCGCGCTCGCGGCCGCCTCCTTCGTGCTCAGCCTGGTGCTGTTCGTCTCGCTCCTCGGCCGCGACGCCGACCAGCGCCAGGTCGGCCAGCACCTGTGGACCTGGTTCGAGACCGGCTCGCTCCGCGTCGGCATGGACCTGCTCTACGACCAGCTCGCCGCGCTCTTCCTGCTGCTGATCACCGGCGTGGGCTCGCTCATCCACGTCTACGCCATCGGCTACATGGAGCACGACGCGCGCCGTCGCCGCTTCTTCGGCTACCTCAACCTCTTCGTGGCCGCGATGCTCACGCTCATCCTCTCGGCCAACTTCGTGGGGCTGTTCCTCGGCTGGGAGGGCGTCGGCCTCGCGTCCTACCTCCTCATCGGGTTCTGGCAGCACAAGCCCTCGGCGGCCGCCGCGGCCAAGAAGGCGTTCGTCATCAACCGCGTCGGTGACATCGGGCTCACCCTGGCCATCGCGCTGATGTTCGCCACCTTCGGCACCGTCGACTACGGCGCGGTCAGCCAGGTCGCCGGCGAGGCCGACCAGGCGACCCTCAACGCGCTCGGCCTGCTCCTGCTCCTCGGCGCGTGCGGCAAGTCCGCCCAGGTGCCGCTGCAGGCGTGGCTGCTCGACGCGATGGAGGGCCCGACCCCGGTGTCGGCGCTCATCCACGCCGCCACCATGGTCACCGCCGGGGTCTACCTCGTGGTCCGCGCCAACTTCATCTACGAGCTCACCCCGGTCGCCCAGACCGCGGTGGTGGTCGTGGCCACGGTGACGCTCCTGTGGGGTGCGGTGCTCGGCTGCGCCAAGGACGACATCAAGAAGGCGCTCGCCGGCTCCACGATGAGCCAGATCGGCTACATGATGCTCGCCGCCGGCCTCGGCCCGGTGGGCTACCCGTTCGCGATCTTCCACCTGCTGACCCACGGCTTCTTCAAGGCCAACATGTTCCTCGGCGCCGGCTCGGTGATGCACGGCATGGACGACGACGTCGACATGCGCCACTACGGCGCGCTCCGCACGGCGATGCCGGTCACCTTCCTGACCTTCGCGATGGGCTACCTCGCGATCATCGGCTTCCCGGGCTTCTCCGGCTTCTGGTCCAAGGACCGGATCATCGAGGCCGCGCTCACCGAGAACCTCTTCATCGGCCTCCTCGCGGTGCTCGGTGCCGGCATCACGGCCTTCTACATGACCCGTCTGATGCTGATGACGTTCTTCACCACGAAGCGCTGGGAGGCCGACGTCCACCCGCACGAGTCGCCCAAGGTGATGACCGTCCCGCTCATCGTCCTGGCCGCGCTCTCCGTGCTCGGCGGCGTGCTCCTGCTCGGCAACTGGATCGTGGAGTGGCTCGAGCCGGTCACCGGACACGTCGAGCACGAGAACCCGCCCGTGTCCGCGTGGCTGGTGACGCTGATGATCGTGGTGGTCGTCGTCATCGGCGTCGCGGCCGCGTGGTTCCTGGTCGGCAGGCGCGAGGTGCCCCGCGTGGCGCCGCAGGACGTGTCCTTCGCGACCCGCGCCGCCCGCGCCGACCTCTACGGCGACGCGATCAACGAGGGCGTCGTCGTCCGCCCCGGCGCCTCCCTGGTCTCCGGCCTGACCACCTTCGACCGGGCCGGCATCGACGGCGTCGTCATGGGTGGCGCCGCCGGGGTCGGTGGCATCTCCACCACGCTGCGCCGCGTGCAGAACGGCTTCGTCCGCTCCTACGCCCTGTCCCTCCTCGGTGGCGCCCTGCTGGTCGTCCTCGCTCTCCTGGCGGTGAATGTCGGATGATGCTGACTGTCCTTGTCCTGCTGCCGCTCGTCGGCGCGCTCGCGGTGCTGCTGGTGCCGCACGCGCTGGTCCGGCCGGTCGGCCTGGCGTTCTCGCTGGTGGGGCTGGTCTACGGCCTCGTCGTCGCCAGCCAGTACGACCTCGGCGGCGGCATGCAGCTGACCGAGACCTACACCTGGATCGAGGCGCTCGGCGTCCACTACGCGCTCGGCGTCGACGGCCTCGGGCTGCTGATGGTGCTGCTGACCGTCGCGATCGTGCCCCCGGTGATGCTCGCGTCGTGGCGCGAGAGCGACGAGCCTGGCAACAACGGCGCCCGCTCCTACTTCGCCTGGGTCCTCGCGCTCGAGGCGATGTCGCTGTTCGTCTACACCGCCACCGACGTCTTCCTCTTCTACATCGTCTTCGAGGCAACGCTGATCCCGGCGTACTTCCTCATCGGCGGGTTCGGCCGCACCGGGCGTGGCCGCGCGGCCACGAAGTTCCTCGTCTACCAGCTCGCCGGCGGCCTGGTGCTGCTCGCCTCGGTCATCGGCCTCTACGTCGTGTCCGCCGACGCCGGCACGCCGAGCTTCCTGGTCAGCGACCTCGCGGCGCTCGACATCGACCCGATCACGCAGCGCTGGCTGTTCGTCGGCTTCTTCATCGCCTTCGCGATCAAGGCGCCGGTGTTCCCGTTCCACACCTGGCTGGCCGACACGAGCGAGAAGGCGACGCCGAGCACCTCGGTGCTGCTGGTCTGCGTGCTCGACAAGATCGGCACCTTCGGCATGCTGCGCTACTGCCTGGGCCTGCTGCCCGACGCGTCGCAGTGGGCGACGCCGGTGGTCGTGGTGCTCGCCCTGATCTCGATCGTCTACGGCGCACTGATCGCCATCGGCCAGGACGACGTCCTGCGCCTGATCGGCCTGACGTCGCTGTCGCACTTCGGGTTCATCGTGCTGGGCATCTTCGTCTTCAACGCCACGGGCGGGACGGGCGCGATCCTCTACATGGTCAACCACGGCATCGCGACCGCGCTGATGTTCCTGGTGGCCGGCTTCCTCATCCACCGCACCGGCACGGCGTCGATCCGCGAGATGGGCGGGGTGGAGAAGCACGCCCCGCTGCTGGCCGGCTCGTTCCTCGTCGCCGGGCTCGCGGCCTGCGGCCTGCCCGGCCTGTCGCCGTTCGTCTCCGAGATCATGGTGATCATCGCCGCCTTCGACCACCACTGGCTGGCCGGCTCGGTGGCGGTCCTCGCCATCGTGCTCGCCGCGATTTACGCGCTCTGGATGTACGAGCGCACGATGACCGGCCCGGACCGCGTCGGGATGGCCCCGGTGGCCGACCTCGACCGGCGTGAGGTCGGGATCGTCGCCCCGCTGGTGCTCGCCCTGGTGCTGTTCGGCTTCTACCCGATGCCGCTGCTCGACGTCATCAACCCCTACGTCCACGACTCGCTCGCCAGCGTGGGCCTCGGCCAGGAGGGTGGTCCCCAGTGACCGACTTCGTGAAGCCCACCATCCAGTACTTCGAGCTCTGGCCGCTGCTGGTCGTCTTCGCCGTCGCCTGCCTCGGCGTCGTCGTGGAGGCGTTCGCGCCCCGCGCCGCGCGCTACGTCGCGCAGGTCGTGCTGGCGCTGGCGGGCCTGGTGGCCGCGCTGGTCGGCGTCGTGGTCATCGCCCGCGACGTCAAGTCCTACGACGACGGTGCCGCCCGCGGCGTCCTCGCCGTCGGCGGCACGGTCGCGGTCGACGGGCCGAGCTTGTTCATCTGGGGACTCATCCTGGCCCTGGCGATCGGCGGCGTGCTGCTGTTCGCCGAGCGGCACCTCGACGGTGGCGTCTCGGCGTTCGCCGGCCAGGCCGCCGCCGTTCCGGGCACCGACGCGGAGACCACGGCGATCGCCGCCCACCGCGAGCACACCGAGGTCTACCCGCTCCTGATGTTCGCGGTGTTCGGGATGATGCTGTTCCCGGCCGCCAACGACCTGCTGACGATGTTCGTCGGCCTCGAGGTGCTCTCGCTCCCGCTCTACCTCCTCAGCGGCCTGGCGCGTCGTCGCCGCCTGCTGAGCCAGGAGGCGGCGCTGAAGTACTTCCTGCTCGGGGCGTTCTCCTCAGGCTTCTTCCTCTACGGCGCGGCGCTGGTCTACGGCTTCGCGGGCTCGCTCGACTTCGCGGCGATCAACGAGGCGGTGCGCAACGACGTCGACAGCTCGGTGCTGCTGCTCATCGGCACGGGCCTGCTCTCGGTCGGGCTGCTCTTCAAGGTGGGTGCGGTGCCGTTCCAGGCGTGGACCCCCGACGTCTACCAGGGCGCCCCGACCCCGGTCGTGGCGTTCATGGCCGCCGGCACCAAGATCGCGGCCTTCGGCGCGATCCTGCGCCTGTTCTACGTGGCTCTCGGCGCGGACCGCTGGTCCTGGCAGCCGGTGCTGTGGGTCATCGCGGTGCTCTCGATGTTCGTGGGCGCGGTGCTGGCCACCACGCAGACCGACATCAAGCGGCTCCTGGCGTACTCCTCGGTCGCCCACACCGGCTTCATCCTCACCGGCGTGATCGGCCTGCAGGGCTCCGCGCAGCTCGCCGACGGCGAGCTCACCTCGCTCCAGGCCGTGCTCTTCTACCTCGCCACCTACGGCTTCGCCACGATCGGCGCGTTCGCCGTGGTCGGCCTGGTGCGCGACAGCGGGGGCGAGACGACCGCGATCGAGCGGTGGGCGGGGCTGGGCAAGGAGTCGCCGGTCGTGGCGGCGGTCTTCGCCTTCTTCCTGCTCGCGCTGGCGGGCATCCCGCTCACGGCCGGGTTCGTCGGCAAGCTCGCGGTGTTCTCCGTGGCGCTCGCCGCCGGTGCGTGGCCGGTCGTGGTCGCGGCCGTCCTGGCGAGCATCATCGCGGTGTTCCTCTACGTCCGCGTGATCAAGGTGATGTTCTTCGACGAGCCCGTCGGTGACGGTCCGAGCGTGACGTACCCGTCGGTGCTGACCGCGACGACGATCGCCGTCGGTGCCGCCGTGACGCTGGTACTCGGCATCCTGCCGGGGCCGGTGCTCGACCTCGCGGCCGTTGCTGGAGAATTCATCAGGTGACCGACTCGCCCCTCGCACTCCCCGTCGTCGACGCCGATCTCGAGCGTCGGCTCGTCGAGCGCCTGGCGCGCATCGAGGAGCTGCTGGCGGAGCACTGCAAGGGTCGCACCCGCTACGTCTCCGAGGCCGCCACGCACCTGATGATGGCCGGCGGGAAGCGGTTCCGGCCGCTGCTGGTGCTGCTGGCCGCCGAGGCGGGGACGCACCCGGACGCCGAGGAGGTGAACACCGCGGCCTGCGTGGTGGAGCTGACCCACGTGGCCTCGCTCTACCACGACGACGTGATGGACGAGGCGGCGCTGCGTCGCGGCGCCGACACCGCCAACGCGCGCTGGGACAACCTGGTCGCGATCCTCACCGGTGACTTCCTCTTCGGCCGGTCCTCCGAGCTCACCGCCGACCTCGGCCCCGACGCCGTACGGATCCAGGCGCGCACCTTCACCCAACTGGTGGAGGGTCAGATCCTGGAGACCGTGAAGCCCGGCCCGGGCGAGGACCCGCTCGAGCACTACCTCGAGGTCGTCGCCGGCAAGACCGGCTCGCTGATCGCCACCTCCGCGCGCTACGGCGCGATGTTCGGCGGGGCGCGACCGGAGGTCGTGGAGGCGCTGTCGGCCTACGGCGAGATCGTCGGCTCCTCCTTCCAGCTCTCCGACGACATCCTCGACATCGCCTCCGAGTCGGTCACCTCGGGCAAGACGCCGGGCACCGACCTTCGCGAGGGCGTGCCCACGCTCCCCGTCCTGATGGCGCAGGCCTCGACCGACCCCGCCGACGCGCGGCTGCTCGAGCTGCTCGGCCGGCCGCTGACCGACGACTCCGAGCACGCCGAGGCCCTCGGGCTGCTTCGCGCCCACCCGGCCATGCAGGAGGCCCGCGAGTACGTCCTCGGCCAGGCCACGCAGGCCAAGAAGCTCCTCGAGGTCCTCGACCCCGGCCCGGTCCGCACCGCGCTGGAGTCTTTCGCCGACACCGTCGCGACCCGCACCGCCTGACCGGACCCCGCCCGCCCGCCCCCACCCCTGATTTCGGGGTAGTCCAGTGGCAAAGCGTCGTACGGGCGGCCTCGCGACAGCGTCTTGCCACTGGACTACCGCACCCGGGGGGCCGTCGGCCGGGTGGTGCGAGCGCGGCCCGCGGCCGCCCCCTCGTGGGGTAGTCCAGTGGCAAAGCGTCGTGCGGGCGGCCCGGCGACAGCGTCCTGCCACTGGACTACCGCGCCGGGGGGGACCGTCGGTCGGGTGGCGTGAGCGCGGCCCGCGGCCGCCCCCTCGTGGAGTAGTCCAGTGGCAAAACGTCGTGCTGGCAGCCCGGCGACAGCGTCCTGCCACTGGACTACCGCGCCGGGGTCGTCACGTCGTCAGCCTGACAGTGCAGGACGGGTGCGGCGGCCCATCACCACGGTGCGGTCGCTCGTGCCGGGACCGAGCACGGTCCAGCCCTCCGCGGCGTACAGCCGGCGGGCCGGGTCGTCCGGGTCGGGGGTGGTCATCAGGAGCAGGCGCTCGTGGGGGAGCCCCGCAAGCAGCGCTCGTAGGAGTGCGCGGCCGGTGCCGCGGCCGCGGGCGGACGACAGGACGCCGATGCTGACCAGCTCGAAGTGACCGTCGAGCCAGGAGTCGGCGACGTCGGGTGCGAGGGTCGTCCGGACGTGATCGGTCCACCACTGGCCGGAGCGGCCCGTGTAGCCGTACCCGAACCCGACGAGGACTCCGTCGTCCCACGCCCGCGCGAGCCGGAAGCCGTCGCGGGCCGTGTGTCGGTCCCAGACCGACGTGCGCCACGTCGCCTGGTCCGGCTGGTCGCCGAAGACCGGGTCGTAGACCGACCACACCTCGTCACCGTCGGCGTCGGTGACCGACCCTTCCACGCGCACCTCGACCACGGTCCATGTCTACCGCGCCACGCACCACGACGTCGGCAGATGGGGTCTGCAGACGTCGACGTGCCTGTCGCCCCGTCACCGGGTGGGTGGCGGGGTGTGGGGCGGGGTCATGGTCGGCGGGGCTGCGGGATCCCGGGTGGGTCGAGGGCGGTGGTGCCGTCGCGGTCGCGGAGGTAGTGGTGGCCGTGGGGGCTGGTCCACTCGAAGACGCCGGGGCTGAGGTGTTCGTATAGCCAGGCGGTGTGGGTCTTGAGCCGGTGGTGTGAGCGGCACAGTGGGGCGAGGTTGGAGGTCGCGGTCGGGCCGGGTTGTGGTCTGTCCTCGGCAGCGGCGTCGTGGTCGTACGGCGTGATGTGGTCGATGTCGCAGGCCCGGGCGGGGCGGGTGCACCAGGGGAACACGCAGGTCCGGTCGCGGAGGACGACGTGTTCGCGGATCCGGTCGGGGATCGCGTAGGCGTCGGTGGTGAGGTCGGCGTTCAGATCGAGGACGGGTCGGATGGTGACCTTGGTCCGCGACGACGTGCACCAGCCCTTGACCTGGTCGAGGAGCGCGAGGCGCTGCCCGTTTCCGAGCCGGGCAGTTGGGCCGAAGACCGTGTCTTCACCGGCGGCGTCGGCGTCGAGGTGGACGTGGAGGACGACCTCACGCGCGGCCGGCAGGTTCTCACTGGCCGGGGCCGGGGCGGGCGTGCCTTGGGCGTGGAGGTCGAGGGCGGTCTGGGTACGGGCGAGGTCGCCGAGCGCGGCGGCGCGCCGCGCGCCCAAGGGTGCCGTGGACCCGAGTGCCTTCAGTGCCGCGGCGCCGTGCTGGATCGCCGCGTCCAGGTCGTAGGCGTCGGCGAGGTCGAGCTCGGCCTCCATGCGCATCAGGCCGTCGTAGTGGACGTGCCTCGTGTCGAACGTGACGTGCCGGCGGTCGGAGTTCAGGTAGTGGTCGGCCTCGAAGTCCTCGTGGTCCTCACCCGCCTCGAAGTCGGGCCGCGGGTCGGCGGCGAGGTCGTAGCGCTTGATGGCCTCGGCCACGAGCCGATCGAGCTGCGCCGTCCCGACCTTGCCCGCCACCGCGGCGACCTGCCGGTCGATCCATCCCGCTGCTTCGGGGGTGAGCGCCGGAACGGCGTGGATCGTCGTCTCGGCCACCAGCCGCGCCCGCCACGCGGGTACCCGGCCGGCGTGCACCTGCGCCCACAGGCGAGGCAGCCGGTGCCGGAGCTCGAGCGCGTGTCCGATCAGCTTCTTCGCCGCCGTGGTCGAGATCCCCAGGACGGTGCCGAGCTCGGGGATGCAGAACTCCGTCACCAGCGGACACCCGTCGCCGGCGATGGGCTCCTCGTGGTCGGAGCCCGCGACCGTGAACGCGGCGGCGTGGTGGATCGACTCCGGCGGGTGCAGGTCGGCCCAGCGGGCAGCGAGGTCGAGCTGACGGGCAGCGGCGGCGTCCTCTGCCCGGCGCTCGTCGCGGAGGGCTGCGAGCAGGTCGGAGGCGGTGAGGTCATCGGTGACCTCCGCCTGCTCCGGTCCCACTCGCGTGTCGATCATGTGTTCGATTCTAGGCGAAGGGTCCGACACCCGTCGCTGCTGGGAAAGCGTCCTGTGGAGAAGCAGACAGCCCGCGGCCAGGTGTGGTCAGGCCGCGCTGGCGTGGGCGACGAGGCGGAGCTGGCGGCGGCGGTGGTGGAGGGCCTCGACGGTGAAGACGACGAGGGCGAGCCAGACGAGGGTGAAGCCGATCCAGCGGCTGGCGGGCATCGCCTCGTGGAAGACGAGGAGGCCGAGGGCGAACTGGATGGTCGGGGCGAGGTACTGCAGCAGCCCGAGCGACACCATCGACACGCGGATCGCCGCGGCGCCGAAGAGGATCAGCGGCACGGCGGTGACGACGCCGGTGGTGGTCATCAGCAGCGCGTGGCCATGGCCGTTGCCAGCGAAGGAGGAGCGGCCCGTGACGACGAGCCAGCCGACGTACGCCGCCGCCACGGGCGCCATGACCAGCGTCTCGTAGGTGATGCTCTCGACCGCCTCGACCGCGGCCTGCTTCTTGAGCAGGCCGTAGGTCCCGAACGAGAACGCGAGCACGAGCGCCACCCACGGCGGCCGCCCGTAGTCGACGGCGAGGAGCACGACGGCGACCAGCGCGATGCCCATCGCCGCCCACTGCAGCCTCCGGAGCCGCTCGCCCAGGACGAGCACGCCCATCAGGACGGTCACGAGGGGGTTGATGAAGTAGCCGAGCGAGGTCTCCACGACCCGGCCGTTGTTCACGCCCCAGATGTAGCCGCCCCAGTTGACCGAGATGACGACCGCGGCGGCGGTGAGCAGCACGAGCGTGCGGCGCCGGTGGAGAAGCGCCCTGAACGGCGCCACCCGACGGGCCAGCACGAGCACGACCAGCATCGTGCCGAGCGACCAGATGATGCGGTGGGCGAGGAGCTCGACGGCCCCGGCCGGCTCGAGCAGGGTCCAGTAGAGCGGGAAGATGCCCCACAGGGTGTACGCCGACGCCCCCAGGAGCAGTCCGCGGCGGGAGTCTGGCACTCGCGAAGTCTAGGGCGGTGCGGTCGCCTACGATGGGGGAGCCCGGGGTCGGGACCCCGGACCTGTTCGTCTACGTCTCTCGAGGGGGAGTTCCATCATGCGGATGTTCCGCACCGTCCTGGCAGCGCTCGTCGCCGCCGTGCTCGTGACCGGCGCGCTCAGCACCGGCGCCACCGCCGCCGCTCCGAAGCGCGTGATCGAGGAGAAGGAGCCGCAGCAGGTCTCCTACAACGCCTTCAAGCTCAAGGGCACCGTGAGCGAGCCGCAGGCCGACGGCACCCTGCTGCCCTACGCCGACCAGAAGGTGAAGATCCTCAAGAAGGCGTGCAAGTCGTGCAAGTGGAAGGTCGTCAAGAAGGTCAAGACCGACGAGTCCGGCACCTTCAAGACCAAGATCTACGCCCCGGCCAAGGGCACGTGGCGCTGGCGCTCGAAGGTCGACCACTCCAACGGCTACGGCAACACCAAGGGCAAGGTCTGGTTCCTGTTCTTCTGATGCCCGCGGGCACCGACCACCGGCCGGCCGGCTGACCCGAGGGTCAGACGACCGTCCAGGTGTCGCCGCCGCCGATCAGCGCCGCCAGACGGGCGGTGCGGTCGGCGGCGGTGTCGTCCCCGGCCCCGGCGCTGGCCGTCGCGACCTGCGCGCGCGCCGCGTCGTCGTACGTCGTGCGCTCCACCTGCCGGAAGATCCCGATCGGTGAGGTGTTGAGGTAGCCCGCGTCGGTGAGGCGCGAGATCGCGAACGCGGTCGACGGGTCGGGGTGGTGCGCGTCGTGGACCAGGACGTCGGAGGCGTCGACGTCGGCCGTGGCGACCACCTTGACGCCGCCGCCGACGGTGTCGCGCACGAGCGCCTTGGAGCCGCGGCCGTCCTCGAGCGGGGCGCCGAAGGTGACCGGCTCGCCGTGGACCAGCGGGATGATGGCGTCGGCCTTGCTCTCCGGCGACTTGATCGCGTCGAACGCCCCGTCGTTGAAGATCGGGCAGTTCTGGTAGATCTCCACCAGCGAGGTGCCGCGGTGGGCGGCGGCAGCGGCGAGCACCGAGGTGAGGTGCTTGCGGTCGGAGTCGATGGTGCGGGCCACGAAGCTGGCCTCGGCGCCGAGCGCCAGCGAGACCGGGTTGAACGGGTGGTCCACCGAGCCCATCGGCGTCGACTTGGTGACCTTGCCGGTCTCCGAGGTGGGGGAGTACTGCCCCTTGGTGAGGCCGTAGATCCGGTTGTTGAACAGCAGGATCGTCATGTTCACGTTGCGGCGCAGCGCGTGGATGAGGTGGTTGCCGCCGATCGACAGCGCGTCACCGTCGCCGGTGACGACCCACACCGACAGGTCCTCGCGCGCGGTGGCGATGCCGGTCGCGATCGAGGGCGCACGTCCGTGGATGGAGTGCATGCCGTAGGTGTCGAGGTAGTACGGGAACCGCGAGGAGCAGCCGATGCCGGAGACGAACACGATGTTCTCGCGGCGCAGCCCGAGGTCGGGCAGGAACGACTGCACGGCCTTGAGCACCGCGTAGTCACCGCAGCCCGGGCACCAGCGGACCTCCTGGTCCGAGGTGAAGTCCTTGCCGGTCTGGCGGGGCGCGTCGGCATCGAGCGCCGGCACGCCGTCGGTGCCGGAGCGGAAGGCGGGGATGCCGAGGTCGGTGGTCTGGTCAGTCATCGGAGCCCTCCTCGGGCGCGGGGACGGTGAGGTCGACGTCGACGCCCTCGGCCTCGGCGACGAGGCCGCCGATGACGTCGGCGAGCACGGCAGCCTTGAGCGGCAGCCCGCGGACCTCGTTGTAGCCGACGACGTCGACGAGGTACTCGGCGCGCAGCAGCAGGGACAGTTGGCCGAGGTTCATCTCGGGCACCAGCACCTTGTCGTAGCGGCGCAGCACCTCACCGAGGTCCTTCGGGAACGGGTTCAGGTGGCGCAGGTGCGCCTGGGCGACGTGGTAGCCGGCGCGGCGCACCCGGCGCACGCCGGCACCGATCGGGCCGTAGGTCGAGCCCCAGCCGAGGACGAGCACCTTGGCCTGGCCGCTCGGGTCGTCGACCTCCAGCGGCGGCAGCGAGTCGGCGACGCGGTCGACCTTGGCCTGGCGGGTGCGCACCATGAAGTCGTGGTTGGCCGGGTCGTAGGAGATGTTGCCGTGGCCGTCGCCCTTCTCGAGACCGCCGATGCGGTGCTCGAGCCCGGGGGTGCCGGGCACGGCCCACGGGCGAGCCAGCGTGGCCTCGTCGCGGAGGTAGGGCCAGAACTCCGCGTCGTCGCCGGAGCCCTGGTTCTTCTCGGTCGCGAACGCGGGGTCGATCGCCGGCAGCTCGTCGGTGCCGGGGATCCGCCAGGGCTCGGAGCCGTTGGCGAGGTAGCCGTCGGAGAGGAGCATCACGGGCGTGCGGTAGGTGATCGCGATCCGCACGGCCTCGACCGCGGCGTCGAAGCAGTCGCCGGGCGAGCGCGGGGCGACGATCGGCAGCGGTGCCTCGCCGTTGCGCCCGAACATCGCCTGCAGGAGGTCGGCCTGCTCGGTCTTGGTCGGCAGGCCCGTGGAGGGACCGCCGCGCTGGACGTCGACGACGACGAGCGGGAGCTCGGTCATCACCGCCAGGCCGATCGCCTCCGACTTGAGCGCGACGCCCGGGCCCGACGTGGTGGTCACGCCGAGGTGGCCGGCGAAGGACGCGCCGATCGCGGCGCCCACGCCCGCGATCTCGTCCTCGGCCTGGAACGTCGTGACGCCGAATCCCTTGTGCTTGCTGAGCTCGTGGAGGATGTCGGAGGCCGGGGTGATCGGGTAGGACCCGAGGAACACCGGCAGCCCGGACTGCACGCCACCGGCGATGAGCCCGTACGCGAGCGCCAGGTTGCCGGTGATGTTGCGGTAGGTGCCGGGCGGCATCGGGGCCGGCTTGACCTCGTAGCGCACCACGAAGGCCTCGGTCGTCTCGCCGAAGTTCCAGCCCGCCCGGAACGCCGTGATGTTGGCGTCGCGGATGTCGGGCACCTTGGCGAAGCGCTTGGCGAGGAAGTCGGTGGTGGTCTCGGTCGGACGGCCGTACATCCACGACAGCAGGCCCAGGGCGAACATGTTCTTGGCCCGCGAGGCGTCCTTGCGCGACAGGCCGAACTCCTTGACCGCCTCGACCGTCATGCCCGTGAGGTCGACGGTGTGGACGGCGAACTCGTCGAGGGAGTCGTCCTCCAGCGGGCTGGTGGTGTAGCCGGCCTTGGTGAGGTTGCGGGCGGTGAAGTCGTGGGTGTCGACGATGATCGTGGCGCCCTTGGGGAGGTCGCCGAGGTTCGCGCGGAGCGCGGCGGGGTTCATCGCGACCAGCACGTCGGGGGCGTCGCCCGCGGTGAGGATGTCGTGGTCGGCGAAGTGCACCTGGAACGACGAGACACCGGGCAGCGTGCCCTGGGGCGCCCGGATCTCGGCCGGGAAGTTCGGCAGGGTGACCAGGTCGTTGCCGAACGCGGCCGTCTCCTGGGTGAACCGGTCTCCGGTCAGCTGCATCCCGTCGCCGGAGTCGCCGGCGAACCGGATGATGACGCGGTCGAGCTGCTTGACCTGCTTCTCGGGGGCTACCACAAGCGTCAACGATAGCCGCCGGTGCCGCGCCGGACGGCCCTGCCTGCCACGTGGGACGCGGTCCCCGCGCGAGGTGTGACGAGGCTCATGCCGCCCGAGCGAGCAGGTGGAGCCGGCGGCGTGTCCACGATGTGGGACACGGGGCGCACGCGTACGGCGTCGCGCCGGAGACGCCCACGCGGCCGTGACCTGCGGATTTGTAAGCCCGGTGCACTAATCGACGTCCGTTATTAGTAAGGAGAACTCACTAACCCCTTGTGGCGCAGGTCACACCGTCCCTAGGTTCGATCCCGTGGCGCGTCCGCGCCCGTCGTCCACTCGGGAGGATCCATGTCGTCCAGCCAGCCCAGAAGTCCGATCGCCGCACCCCCGCGACGGCGCCTGCGCCGTCTCCTCGGCCTGCTCGTGGCCGTGGTCGCCACCGCGGCGCTCCTGCCGCTCGCTGGTGGCACCGCAGGCCTGCCGGCCGCGTCCGCCGCCACCTGCACCGCCCCGACCTGGAGCGCGAGCGCCGTCTACACCGCGGGCAACCAGGTGACCTACTCCGGACGCACCTACCGCGCGAAGTGGTGGACCCAGAACGAGGTGCCCGGGACGACCGGCCAGTGGGGCGTGTGGGAGGACCAGGGCGCGTGCAGCGGCACCACCCCCACCGACCCGCCGACGACCACACCTCCCACGACGACCCCGCCGACCACCCCGCCCCCGACCACGACGCCCCCGGCCACGAGCGGCAAGAAGGTCATCGGCTACTTCACCAACTGGGGCACCTACGCGCGCAACTTCCACGCCAAGGACCTCGACACGTCCGGCTCGGCGGCCAGGCTGACGCACCTGCTCTACGCGTTCGGCAACGTGCAGAACGGCCGCTGCACCATCGGCGACTCCTACGCCGACTACGACAAGGCCTACACCGCGGCGCAGAGCGTCGACGGCGTCGCCGACACCTGGGACCAGTCGCTGCGCGGCAACTTCAACCAGCTGCGCAAGCTCAAGGCGAAGTACCCCCACCTCAAGATCATCTGGTCCTTCGGCGGCTGGACCTGGTCGGGCGGCTTCACCCAGGCCGCCCAGGACCCGCAGGCCTTCGCGCAGTCGTGCCGCGCGCTCGTCGAGGACCCGCGCTGGGCGGACGTCTTCGACGGCATCGACATCGACTGGGAGTACCCCAACGCCTGCGGCCTGTCCTGCGACACGAGCGGCACCCAGGCCTTCCCGCGGCTGATGCAGGCCCTGCGCGGCGCCTTCGGCTCCGACCTGGTCACCGCCGCGATCACCGCCGACGGCACCTCCGGCGGCAAGATCGAGAAGGGCGGCTACGGCCAGGCCGCGCAGTACGTCGACTGGTACATGCCGATGACCTACGACTACTTCGGCGCCTTCGCCGCGCAGGGGCCGACGGCCCCGCACTCCCCGCTCACCTCCTACGCCGGCATCCCGACGCAGGGCTTCGACGCGAGCACGGCGATCGCGAAGCTGAAGTCGCTGGGCGTCCCGTCCTCCAAGCTGCTCCTCGGTCTCGGCTTCTACGGCCGCGGGTGGTCGGGGGTCACGCAGTCCGCGCCGGGCGGTTCGGCCACCGGGCCCGCGCCCGGCACCTACGAGCAGGGCATCGAGGACTACAAGGTGCTCAAGCAGCGCTGCCCCGCCACCGGCACGGTGGGCGGCACGGCCTACGCGAAGTGCGGCGACCAGTGGTGGAGCTACGACACCCCGGCGACGATCACCTCGAAGATGGCGTGGGCCAAGCAGCAGGGCCTCGCGGGTGCCTTCTTCTGGGAGCTGTCGGGCGACACCGCGAACGGTGAGCTGATCAGCGCCGTCAGCAGCGGCCTGGCCGGCTGACCTCGTCGCCGTCCCTCGCGACGGCAGCACGGCACGAGCCGGGAGCGGACGCCCGCTCCCGGCTCGTGGGCGTTCCCGGGGGCCCGGTGAGCGCCGTGGGGAGACGCTCGGGCGAGGCCGTGCCGGCGCGGTGCGTGGGTGGTGTGGCGCGCGACACGCGGGAACGGTCCAGACAATGCCACTACGGTTCATAAAGTCATGTATCTTTCTCGACATTGCAGCCCGATCACGAAAGTCGAGTACCCCCCATGCAGATCCGTTCACGTGCCGCCGTAGCGGTCGCCCTCGCCGGAGCGTTTGCCCTGTCTTCCTGCTCCGCCGACGCGGACTCCGGAAGTGACGACGGCGGCAAGACCAACCTGTCCGTCGTGGGCTTCTCCGTCATGGAGACCCCGAACGACGCGGCCTTCTCGGCCTTCCAGAAGACCGACGCGGGCAAGGACGTCACCTTCGACGGCCCGGCCTACGGCGCCTCGGGCGACATGAGCCGCGGCGTCGTCGACGGCCAGGACGCCGACCTCGTCCACTTCTCCCTCGAGCCCGACATGACCCGCCTGGTCGACGCCGGCATCGTGGCCGACGACTGGAAGGACAACGACACCAACGGCATCTGCACCCAGTCCGTCGTCGTGATGGTCGTCCCCAAGGGCAACCCGAAGAACATCGACAGCTGGGACGACCTGGTCAAGGACGACGTCAAGATCGTCACCCCGAACCCGGCCTCGTCGGGCTCGGCCAAGTGGAACCTGCTCGCCGCCTACGGCTCGGTCATCTCCGACGGCGGCAGCGAGGACGACGCGGCGGCGTACATGAAGGACTTCTTCGAGCACGTCTCCGCGCTGCCCGACTCGGGCCGCGACGCCACCACCGCCTTCACGCAGGGTCAGGGCGACGTGCTGCTCTCCTACGAGAACGAGGCCATCCTGGCCCGCCAGAACGGTGAGGACTTCGACTACGTCGTCCCCGACACCACCCTGCTGATCGAGAACCCCTGCGCCGTGACCGAGGACGCCCCCGACCAGGCGCAGGACTTCCTCGACTTCCAGAGGTCGGAGGAGGGCCAGAAGCTCTACGCGGGCTTCGGCTTCCGCCCGCTGGTCGACGTGGGCGAGGTGCAGGTCGAGGGCGCCCTCGACCCCGCCGACGCCTTCCCCGAGCCCGCCACCGAGCTCACCATCGACGGTGACTTCAACGGCTGGGGCGAGACCAACGACAAGTTCTTCGGCGACGGCGAGGACGGCAACACCCTCGGCATCATCACCGAGATCCAGGCCGACTCCGGGGTGGGCAGCTGATCGTGGCCACCACGACCCTCACGGCCAACCGGCCGGCGCGCAAGCGCCGGTCGGTTCGGCCGCGCACGCTGAACGCGAGCGCCAGTCTCGGCCTGGGGGTCGGGCTGCTGTGGTTCAGCCTCCTGGTCCTGATCCCCCTCTCCGCCGTGGTCGTCGAGGCCTCCGGCGGCGGGTGGGGCACCTACAAGTCCGCGCTGACCAACAGCCAGACCCTCAACGCGCTCCAGCTCACCATCGGCGTCGCCGCGCTGACCACCGTCATCAACATGGTGATGGGCACCCTCATCGCCTGGGTGCTCGTGCGCGACCGCTTCTGGGGCAAGCGCGTCCTCGACCTGGTCATCGACATCCCCTTCGCGATGCCCACCATCGTGGCCGGACTCGTCCTGCTCGCCCTCTACGGCAGCCAGGGCCCGCTCGGGGTCGAGTTCGAGAACACCCGCAAGGCCGTGTTCCTCGCGATCGCCTTCGTCACGCTCCCCTTCATCGTGCGCACGGTCCAGCCGGTGCTCGAGGAGATGGAGACCGACGTGGAGGACGCCGCCGCCTCGCTCGGCGCCAGCCGCCTGACCGTGCTGCGCCGGATCGTCCTGCCGACGCTGGTGCCGGCGATCTTCGCCGGCGCCGCACTCTCCTTCGCGCGCGGCATCAGCGAGTACGGCTCGCTCGTGCTGCTGTCGGGCAACCTGCCCAACCGCACCGAGGTGACGTCGTACCGCATGGCGTCGCTGCTCGAGGGCGGCAACCGTCCCGCGGCCGCGGCGCTCGCCACGATCATGCTGCTGGTCGCCCTGCTCGCGATCGTCGTGCTCGACGTGACCCAGCGAAGGCTGGCCCGCCGTGGCTAGCGTCAGCAGCGCGGTGGGGAACCGCTCCCGTACCATCACGTGGGTGCTGCGGGTCGTCGTCGTGGCGTACCTCCTCCTGCTGGTCGCCTGGCCGACCGGCCTGATCGCCAAGAACACCTTCGCCGACGGCTTCGGCGGCATGCAGCGCGCGCTGTCGGACCCCGACGTCACCCACGCGCTGTGGCTGACCGTGCGGGTCTCGGTCGTCGCCGTGCTCATCAACCTCGTCTTCGGCGTCGGCATGTCGCTGCTGCTGGTGCGCTACGACTTCCCCGGCAAGCGGATCCTCTCCGCACTGATCGACCTGCCGCTGTCGGTCTCGCCGGTCGTCGTCGGCCTCGCGCTGGTGCTCGTCTACAACCCGCGCTACGGCTGGCTCGGCGAGGGGCTGCACGACCGCGGCATCGACATCGTCTTCGCCACGCCCGGCATCGTCATGGCCACCTGCTTCGTGGTCCTGCCGCTGATCATCCGCGAGGTGGTCCCGGTGCTGGAGGAGATGGGCGACGAGCAGGAGCAGGCCGCCCGGAGCCTGGGGGCCAGCGGGCCGCAGACCTTCTGGCGGATCACCCTGCCCGGCATCAAGTGGGCCATCGTCTACGGCGTCGTGCTGAGCCTGGCGCGCTCGCTGGGCGAGTTCGGCGCGGTCAAGATCGTCGCCGGTCGCAGCATCGGCGACATGGAGACCGCGACGCTGCTGGTCCAGCGCGAGTACCAGAACTTCCACGAGGACGTCGCCTACTCGGTGTCGCTCCTCCTCGTCGTGGCGTCGGTCCTGTGCCTGATCGTCGTCGCCATCCTGCGACCCAGCGAGGGCTCGCACGCAGAACCCCTGAAGGAGAAGAAGTGAGCATCGAGGTCAAGAACCTGAACAAGCGGTTCGGTGACTTCGTCGCCCTCGACGACGTCAGCGTCTCGCTGCCGTCCGGTCAGCTGACGGCCCTGCTCGGCCCGTCGGGCGGCGGCAAGTCCACCCTGCTGCGCATCATCGCCGGCCTCGACTCCGCCGACTCGGGCACGGTGTCGATCGAGGGCACGGAGGCCACGCACCTGCCCCCGCAGAAGCGCAACGTGGGCTTCGTGTTCCAGCACTACGCCGTCTTCAAGCACATGACCGTCGCGAAGAACGTCGCCTTCGGCCTGGAGATCCGCAAGAAGCCCAAGGCCCAGGTCGCCGAGCGCGTCGACGAGCTGCTCAAGCTCGTGCACCTCTCGCAGTTCGGCCACCGGATGCCCTCGCAGCTCTCCGGCGGCCAGCGACAGCGCATGGCGCTGGCCCGCGCGCTCGCGGTCGAGCCGACCGTGCTGCTGCTCGACGAGCCGTTCGGCGCGTTGGACGCGAAGGTCCGCAAGGAGCTGCGCGACTGGCTGCGCCGCCTGCACGACGAGGTGCCGGTCACGACGGTGTTCGTGACGCACGACCAGGAGGAGGCCATGGAGGTCGCCGACGAGATCGTGGTCATCAACGAGGGCCGTGTCGAGCAGGTCGGCACGCCCGACGCGCTCTACGACACCCCGGCCAACGACTTCGTGATGTCGTTCCTGGGTGAGGTGACCCAGCTCGGCGGCGTCGCGCTGCGTCCGCACGACGTCGACGTGTCCGTCACGCCCGTGCTGGCCGGCTCCACCGAGGGCACGGTGTCGCGGATGCTCCGCGTCGGCTTCGAGGTGCGCCTCAACGTGCTCACCGTCGCCGGTGAGGACGTCAGCGTCGTGCTCTCGCGTGCCGAGGCCCGCTCCCTCGACCTGCACGAGGGCAGCACCGTCTGGATCACCCCGGCGCCCGGCGCCGCGGTGGTCCCCGCGATGAGCGCCGTCGGCTGACCGGCGCCCCGCCCCCAGGGAGGGTGCCGCCGTCTGGCGGCACCCTCTAGAGTCAGGTAGTGACCTCCACCCTCCCGGCCGCCCTGGCGGCGACCGAACGGCTGTGGGCTGCGGTCGAGACCTACGACGGCGAGGTCGCCGACACCACCCTCGCCGACCTGCTCTTCGAGCGTCCCCTCGACGACGCCGTGATGACCGTCGTCCTGCCGTTCCTGGGCGAGCTGGGCGACCGCTGGGAGGAGGGCCGGCTCTCCGTCGCCCACGAGCACTTCATCAGCAACATGCTCCGCCGCTGGCTGCTGGCCTTCTCCGGCCGACCGGGCAGCGCGGACGCGACGGGCGACGGCCCGGTGATCCTGCTCGCCTGCCCGCCCGGCGAGCGGCACGACCTGGTCCTGCTCTGCTTCTCGCTGCTGCTGGGGGAGGGCGGCGCCCGGTCGCGCTACCTCGGGGCGGACACCCCGATGCCCGCCATCGCCGCTGCCGCGCGGGCCTCGCGTGCCGACGCGGTCGTGCTGGCCGCCACCCGCCCCACGGCGTTCACCGCCGAGGCGACCTCCATCTCGCGCCTGGCCGCCGAGCACCCGGTCTTCGTCGCCGGCCGGGGTGCGACCCAGAACGTGGCCGAGAGCCTCTCGGCCCACCACCTTCCCCACGACCCCGTCGCCGCGGTCGGCTTCCTCCGGACGGTCCTGCAGAAGTAGCCCCCGCAGGACCCGCCCGGAGCAGGTCAGCGGTAGTTGGTGAACTGCACCGCGAAGTCGTAGTCCTGCGACTTCACCAGCTGCTGCACGGCCTGGAGGTCGTCGCGCTTCTTCGACGAGACGCGGAGCTCCTCGCCCTGCACCTGCGCCTTGACGCCCTTGGGGCCCTCGTCGCGGATCAGCTTGGAGATCTTCTTCGCATCCTCCGAGGTGATGCCCTCCTTGAGCGTGATGTCGATCTTCGACACCTGGCCGGACTGGCGCGGCTCGGAGGCGTCGAGGATCTTCAGGCTCTGGTCGCGCTTGATGAGCTTGTCCTGGAAGACGCTCAGCACCGCGCTGGCGCGGTCGTCGGCCGAGGCGGTGATCTCGATCGCCTTCTCGCCCTTCCACTCGATGCTCGCGCCCGTTCCCTTGAAGTCGAAGCGCGTCGCGATCTCGCGCGCGGCCTGGCTCAGCGCGTTGTCGACCTCCTGGCGGTCCAGCTTGCTCACGATGTCGAAGCTCGAGTCAGCCATGTCTGTGTCCCTCCTGAGGGGGTGCCCGTCGTGGCCCCCCGGCGATTCGTGGTGAAGTCCGTGCCTTGCTATCCTTCCGCACGGCCCGGCAGGTTGCCCGAGCGGCCAAAGGGAGCTGACTGTAAATCAGCCGGCACAGCCTACAGAGGTTCGAATCCTCTACCTGCCACTGGAGATCGTCCAGGCACCAGGACCCCCGTCGTGCGACGGGGGTCCTCGTGCGTCCGGGGTCGTGCTGCTTGACTGCGGGGATGAGTGACGCACCTCCCGACGACGCGTGGCTCGACGCCGAGCTGCGCCGCCTGCTGTCCTTCGGCCGCCGGGTCGCGCACCCGCTCGGCGGTGCCGCGTGGCTCGACGAGGACGGGGTGCCCGACCTCGACCGGCCGGTGCACACGTGGATCACCAGCCGCACGGTCCACGTCTTCGGCCTCGGCGCCCTGCTCGGCGTCGAGGGCAGCGCGGAGGTCGCGGCGGCTGCGCTGCGAGGGCTCACCGGCGTGCTGCACGACGAGGAGGACGGCGGCTGGTTCGCCGCGGTCGGTCCCGACGGCGCACCGGTCGACCCCGCCAAGGCCGGCTACGCCCACGCGTTCGTCGTGCTGGCCGGCGCCACGGCCGCGACCGCCGGCCTCGACGGGGGAGAGGCGCTCCTCGCCGAGGCCACCGAGGTCTTCGAGCGGCGGTTCTGGGACGACGCCGCCGGGCGGGTCCTCGACGAGTGGGACCGCGCCTGGACCGCGCCCGTGCCCTACCGCGGCCTCAACTCCGCCATGCACTCCGTCGAGGCGATGCTCGCCGCCGGTGACGCCACCGGCGACCGCACCTGGCCCGAGCGGGCGGCGCGCCTGGCCGGCCTCGCGACCGACCTGGCAGCGACCCACGACGGACGCCTCCCCGAGCACTTCGGCCCCGACTGGACGCCCGACCTCGAGCTCAACCGCGACCGGCCCGACGACCCGTTCAAGCCGTTCGGGGCGACCGTGGGCCACGGCCTCGAGTGGTCGCGGCTGCTGCTGCACGTCGAGGCCAGCCTCGGTGACGCCGCGCCTGCCGGGCTGCTGGAGACCTCCCGGCTGCTCTTCGACCGTGCGGTCGCCGACGGCTGGTCGGCCGACGGCGCGCCCGGCTTCGTCTACACGACCGACTGGGACGGCACCCCGGTCGTGCGGCAACGCTTCCACTGGGTGGTGGCCGAGGCGATCGGGGCCGCCGCCGCGCTGCACCGCCGCACCGGCGAGCAGTCCTACCTCGACCGGTACGCCGAGTGGTGGGCCTACGTCGACGAGCACGTCCGCGACACCGAGCGGGGCTCGTGGCACCACGAGCTCGACCCGCACAACCGGCCCGCCGCGACCGTGTGGCCGGGCAAGCCCGACCTCTACCACGCGGTGCAGGCCACCCTGCTCCCTCGGCTCCCGCTGGCGCCGGGTCTCGCCGCGGCCACCGCCTTCCCGGCGGCCGGCTGAGCAGCGGCATGATGGGGGCCATGACCGACGAGCAGCCCCGCATCCTGGTCGTCGGCGAGGCCCTCGTCGACGTGGTGCCCGACGCCGACGGGCAGCCCCGTGACCTGCCCGGCGGCAGCCCGGCCAACGTCGCGATCGCGCTCGGCCGGCTCGGGCGCGACGTGTGCCTGGTGACGGTGCTGGGCGACGACGAGCGGGGCCGCCTGGTGCGAGCCTGGCTGGAGCGCAGCGACGTCGAGGTGCTGGCCCAGGCGCCGGCCGGAGGCCGTACGTCGAGCGCGACGGTCACCCTCGACGAGCACGGCGCCGCGAGCTACGTCTTCGACCTCGAGTGGGACCTGGCCTCGGTCCCCGACGACGACCACGACGTCCTCCACGTCGGGTCCATCGCGACCGTCCTGGCCCCCGGCGCCGACGCCGTGCTCGACGCGGTGCGCGCCCACCGCGGTCGCGCCGTCGTCTCGCTCGACCCCAACGCCCGCCCCGTCCTCACCCCCGACCGCCAGCCCGTCGTCGCGCGGGTCGAGCAGCTGGTCTCGCTCTCCGACGTGGTCAAGGTCAGCGACGAGGACCTGGCGTGGCTCCACCCCGGCGAGGACCACGTCGCTGTCGCCACGCGCTGGGCCACCCAGGGCCCCGGACTCGTCGTGGTCACCCGCGGCGGTGACGGCGCGGTCGCCGTACGCCCCGGCGGCACCGCCCTCGAGGTGCCGGGCGTCCCGGTCGAGGTGGCCGACACGGTCGGTGCCGGCGACACCTTCAGCGGTGTGCTGCTCGACGCCCTGCTGGCTCTCGGCGTGCGCGGCACCGACGGCGCCACCGTGCTGCGCGGGCTGTCCGACCGCGACGTGCTCGGCGCCGTGATGGCCGCCGCCGTGGGCGCGGCGATCAACGTCTCGCGCCCGGGGGCCGACCCGCCCTCGCGGACCGAGCTCTCGGCGGCCCTCGGCGTCCCGGCGGCGGACGGGGAGTGAGCACCGAGCAGATCCACGAAATCGGCCGGCGCCGGGCGTGGGTGATCTGGCTCGTCGCGCTCGCGGTCTACGTGCTGGCGGTCTTCCACCGCAGCTCGCTCGGCGTCGCCGGGATCATCGCGGCCGACCGCTTCGGCATCAACGCCACGAGCCTGGCGACGTTCACCGTGCTGCAGCTGGTGGTCTACGCCGGCATGCAGGTGCCGGTCGGGGTGCTCCTGGACCGCTTCGGCTCCCGGGTGATGCTGGTCGGCGGCCTCGCGCTGATGACGGTCGGCCAGCTCGCCTTCGCCCTCGCCGAGTCGTTCCCCGCCGCCGTCGTCGCCCGCGCGCTCGTCGGCGCCGGCGACGCGATGATCTTCGTCAGCGTCATCCGGCTCGTGACGGTCTGGTTCCTGGTGCGCCAGGCGCCGATGGTGACCCAGCTGACCGGGCTCACCGGGCAGCTGGGCGCGATCGTGGCCGCCGGGCCGCTGGCGTTCCTGCTGCACCACCTCGGCTGGACCCGCGCGTTCGCGTTCACCTCCAGCGTCGGCGTGGTGCTGCTGGTGGCGGTGCTGCTGCTCGTCAAGGACTCGCCCTACCGGCGTGACGAGGTGGTGGCGGTCAAGCTGCGCGCGCTCGCCGAGTCGGTGCGCACGGTGTGGGGCAACCCCGGCACCCGCCTGGGCATGTGGTCCCACTTCACCTCGCAGTTCGGAGCGACCGTCTTCACCCTGCTCTGGGGCTACCCGTTCCTCGTGCAGGGCCTCGGGTGGAGCGCCGGGCACGCGAGCACGCTGCTGATGGCGATGACCGCCTGGGCCGTGGTGAGCGGGCTGGTGCTGGCGCGGCTGGTGGCGCGACTGCCGTACTACCGCTCGTTCATCGTGATCGGCGTCGTCCTGGCGATGGTCGTGCCGTGGACCGCGGTGCTGCTGTGGCCGGGCGCTGCGCCGGCGTGGCTCGTCGTCGTGATGGCCTTCACCACCGCGAGCGGCGGCCCGGCGTCGATGGTCGCCTTCGACCTCGCCCGCTCGTTCACCCCCGCCCACGCGATCGGCCGCGCCAACGGCCTGGTCAACGTCGGCGGCTTCACCGCCTCGCTGCTCACCATGGCGCTGATCGGCGTGGTGCTCGACCTGGTGCAGCCGGGTGGCATGGACGCCTACGACCTCCACGACTTCAAGCTGGCGCTGTCGGTGCAGTACCTCTTCTGGGCCTTCGGGATCTGGCAGATCCTCCGCTACCGCCGCCGCGGCCTCGCCCACCTCGACCGGGTCCACCCCGGCTCGATCGAGCAGATGCGCGCCGGACAGCCCTTCGTCCACCCCGGCATCGGCACCGAGGGCGTCTGAGGGGACGTCAGGGCGTCGGCAGGCGTTGCACGGGGAGGTGCACGAGGTCGAGCACGTGCGCCGCCGGCGACCCGGCCGGGGCGTTGACCCAGATCCGGGGTCCGGTCACCGGCGTCGCGCTGAGCTCGGCGATGACCTGCACGGCCCGGCTCGTCAGGAGGGTGACCTCGGCGAGGTCGAGCACGATGTCGTACGGCCCCGCGGCCGCGCCCAGCAGGGCGGACCTCAGCCGCTCTGCCCCGAGCAGGTCGACCGGACCGGCCACGACGACGCGCGTCGCACGGGCGGACCCGCCCCTCTCGCCGTCGTGCACGGACAAGGAGAGCTCGCCGCTGCCCGGGAGGTGCGGGGGAGGGGGACCGGCGGCGGTGGACAGGTGCACGTCGCGTCGTGCCGGCACCTCGACGGTCACCGTGGTGCCCCGTCGACCGGTGTCCCCGTGCTCGATGGTGAGGCGGTGCGCGAGCTGCTCGACGAGGCTGAGCCCGAGCCCACGGTGCTCCGGCTCGCGGACCCGCCAACGTCCGTGGTCCGACACGACCGCGCGGAGCGTCCCGTCGTCGGTGAGGCAGGCCCGTAGCCGGACCTCGCCCGGGTGGGACCTGTCGGCCCGGTCGGCGTACGCGTGCTCCACGGCGTTGGCCACGAGCTCGCTGACGGCGTGGTGGAACGCCATCGCCGACGAGTGCGACAGGTCGTTCGAGCCGATGAGCACCGCCGTCTCGAGCCGGGCGTCCTGGATCGCGGCCGGGGTGGCGGGCAGCACGACGTCCACGTCGGGCACCGAACGCTCCAGGCGGTGCGCGGCCAGGATGGTCACGTCGTCGACGTGCCCCGTCTCGCGCAGCAGCAGCTCGAGCGGCATGGTGCACAGCCGTTGGGCGAGCCGGGCGTGGGCCGAGCCGGGCGTCTCGCCGCGGAAGGCGGTCCCGGCGACGTGGGCGAGGTCCGTCGCGGCCTCTGCAGGATGGTGCTCGGGGCGTTCCACCAGTCCGTCGCTGTAGAGCACCAGCGCCGAACCCGGCTCCAGGTCGAGCTGCGCGACGGGGAGGTGCCCGCCGGTGGCCAGCGGGGCTGCCCCGGAGCCGGGAGCGAAGGTGGCACCCCGGCGGGAGACGAGGAGGGGTGGGGGATGACCCGCGGTGCAGTAGGACACCCGCGTCGAGCCGGGATCGATGACCGCCACGCACACGGTCGCAGCGTGCGCGCCGGGGACCGTGAGGGCGTAGCGGTCGAGCTGACGCAGCGCGTCCGTCAGGTCGCCGGTGCTCATCAGCGCCGCCGCCAGCACCGCGCGAAGGCCACCCATGACCGCCGAGGCCTCGACCCCGTGTCCCACGACGTCACCCACCACGACGGCGACGCGGCCCTCGCCCAGGGGGACGGCGTCGAACCAGTCCCCGCCCGCTGCCGCGTCCACCTCGGCCACGATGTAGCCGGCGGCGAGGTCCACCGCGGGGAGCGCCGGGAGCCCGGCCGGCAGCATCGCGAGCTGCAGCGACGTGACGACCTCACGTGCCGCGACGAGCTCGCGCCGTGCCTGGGCCTCCCGGGCTTCCGCCTCCCGCCGCCGGACGCGCTCGGTGACGACGTGCGCCTCGAAGATGATGCCCTCCCGCTCGCCGCTCGCGCCGGCGTACGGCGTCCCGGTGAAGTCGACGAAGATCTCGGACGGGGCCCCCACGGGGTCGTAGACCTCGATCCGCCACTCGCGCTGCACCTCGGGCCGGCCGGTCCGCCAGACCCGGTCCACCATCTCGAACGCCATCTGCCCGGCCAGCTCGGGGACGGCCTCGGAGATGGGGAGACCGATCATCTCCTCCTTGCCCATCGCTGCGCGATAGGCCGCGTTGGCCGCCACCACCACGTGATCGGGACCTCGCAGGCACACGGTGGCCGCGGGCAGCAGCTCGAACGTGGCGAGGACGTCCTCCGCGGTGCCGACGCGTGCGTCGGCGCTCTGGTCGCCGCCCGACCCAGCCCCGTCGACGCCGTCCCGGCGACGGCTCGCGTCTGACATGCCCCCATCATGGCCCCACCTCGTCGAAATCGGCGGGTGTGCCGACCAGGGCACGTCGGCCCGTCGCACGGACGGCAGCGCAGGGCATGGCGAACGGGCGTGGCGAACGGGCGGCCGGAGGTGTAAATTCGCGGTGTCGTCAAGCCAGGGCGACATCTCAGGGAGCAGCAAGGTGCGCAGACCCGACGGCGGGCCGCTCGCGACCGGCACGGGGGTGTGCTGCCGGATGGAGTGACGTGGCCACGACCGACCAGGAGCCCGCGCGCCAAGCGGCACTCGACCTGCTCACCGACAGCGCCGCCGGCAACATCCCGGGCGTGGACCACGTGAGCATCACCGTGCGCGACGGTCAGGGCCCCTTGCGGACGCTGGCGGCCACCGACGACCTGGCCGAGCGGTGCGACCACCTCCAGTACGAGCTGGAGGAGGGTCCGTGCTACGCGGCGGTCACCGAGGAGCGCTTCGTGCTCGTCAACGACCTGTCGGTGTCCGAGGCATTCCCCCAGTACGGACCGCGGGCCGCAGACCTCGGCATGGGCTCCCAGGCCGCGATGCAGCTGGTCCACGACACCCGCACCGCGGGCCTGAACCTCTACGCACACATGACCGGTGCCTTCGACGAGGGCACCGTGCAGCTGGCCGAGCTGTTCGCCTCCCACGCCGCCGCGCTCCTGGGCTTCGCGACCCAGGTCGACCAGCTGACCCAGGCGCTCCGCACCCGCACCGACATCGCCGCCGCCGTGGGGATCGTGATGGAGCGCTACGGCATCGACCGTGACCGCGCCTTCTCGTTCCTCGCCCGGTGCTCCCAGGGCCGCAACGTCAAGATCCGGGTGCTCGCGCAGCAGATCATCGACGGGTCGTTCCCGGGCACGATGGGCAAGGACGTGCTCCAGGAGTGGTCGCAGCTCCCCTGACGGCCGGCCTCCCGTCCGCCAGCGGGGCGTGCCCAACGGATGGGGACGCCTAGCCGACCTCGCCGTCCCCGTCGGCGTCGAGGTCGCCGGTGGGGTCCTCGGCCGTCGGGTCCTCGAGCAGGTGCCCGCCGACCGGGTGGCCCTGCCACGACACCAGCTCCCAGCCGGCGTCGGGGTCGCCGTCGAGGGCGATCAGCGCCGTGTTGTGCAGCGGCTGGGTGGACGGCGGCGCGTCGGGGTGGGGCGCCATCCGCGTCGAGACCCACGTCCGCAGAGCGGCGCCGTGGCTCACGACCAGCGCGGCGGCGTGACCGGCGTCGACGATCGTGCGGACGGCGGCGTCGAAGCGGTCGAGGAACTCCTCACCCGTCTCCCCGCCGGGCATCCGGTGGGCGAGGTCGCCCTCGAGCCAGGTCGCGACGGTGCCGATGTAGGCGGCGACGGCGTCGTGGTCCTTGCGCATCTCGAAGGCACCGGCGGCGATCTCCTCGAGCCCGTCGAGCTGGACCGGCTCGAGGCCGTGGGAGCGAGCGGCGGGGGCGGCGGTCTGGTGGGTCCGGACCCGGCTGGAGACGTAGATCGCGTCGAGGTGCTCCTCGGCCAGCACGGTCGCGGCGGCCTCGGCCTGCGCGCGGCCGAGGTCGGTGAGGTCGAGACCGGGGTGGGCGGTGTCGAGCTCGCCCGAGACGTTCGCGTGGGTCTGGCCGTGGCGCATGAGGAGCAGTCGCACTGCGGGGTCTCCTGGGAGTAGGGGTCAGCTGTTGTACGGCGAGGCCTTGGCCGAGGCGAGCTCGACCGCCTGCTCCAGCGGCATGGTCTCGAGGGCCTCGGCGACGTCCGAGCCGATGTGGCTCACCTCGTGGCCGCGCTCGAGCGGGACGAGCGTGTGGACCAGCCGGGAGTCGTAGACGTGGACCATCGTGAAGGCCTGGGCGGCGTCGACGCCGGAGACGAACCGGTCGACCGGCGCCGGGTCGCTGGTGTAGCAGCTGGCGGACGCCACCGAGACCGGCACGCCCGCGAAGGTCGACCAGGTCGTCAGGTGCAGGTGGCCGGCGAGGATGCCGCGCACGTCGGTGCCGGCGACGACGTCGGCGAGCGCCTGCTGGTCGCGCAGCTCGATCAGCTCCGCGGCGCGGAGCATCGGCACCGGCAGCGGGGGGTGGTGCATCGCGAGGAGGGTGCCGTGCTCGGCGGGGGTCGCCAGCACGTCGGCCAGCCACGCCAGCTGGTCGGGCGTCAGCTCGCCGTGGTGGTAGCCCGGGACGCTGGTGTCGAGCGCGACCACGCGCAGGCCGTCGACCTCGTGGACCCGGTCCTGCGGCCCGTCGTCGTCGGAGCCGAAGAGCGCCCGGGCGTAGGGCGCGCGCTCGTCGTGGTTGCCCATCGTCCACACGACGCTCGCGCCCATCTCCGCAGCCGCGGGCTCGACGACCGAGCGGAGCGTGGCGTACGCGTCGGGCTCGGCGCGGTCGGCGAGGTCGCCGGTGAAGACCAGCACCTGCGGCGCCGGCTGCACGGCGGCGAGCCGGTCGAGCGCGCGGCGCAGGTGGGCGACGTTGTCGGTGACGCCGTGGTGCAGCACCCCTCCGGCCAGCAGGTGCGGGTCGGAGAGGTGGGCGACGACGTGGCGCGGGGCGGGGTGCTGGCCGAGCTGTCTCACGACCGCCAGCCTAGGGGCCGCGCCGCCGTCGCCGCAGCGACCTCAGCGGGCGGGCAGGACCCGGCCGGTGACCTCGCCGAGGGTGATCCGCCCGCCGAGCGCGCCGGGGGCGGAGTAGCGCAGCGTCACCTCGTCGCCGTCCTCCAGGAACGTCCGCTCGCGGCCCGCCGCGGTGAACGGCTCCTTGCCGCCCCAGCTCAGCTCGAGCAGCGACCCACGCTGGTCGCGCTCGGTGCCCGAGACGGTGCCGGAGCCCCAGAGGTCGCCGGTGCGCAGGCTCGCGCCGTTGACGGTGGTGTGGGCGAGCATCTGGGCCGGCGACCAGTACATCGTGCGGTAGGGCGGGCGGGCCACGACCTCGCCGTCGAGCACCACCTCGATGTCGATGTCGAGGCCGGCCGGCCCGTCCACCTCGAGGTAGTCGAGGACCGGCGGGTCGTCCTGGCCGGGCAGCTCGGTCCACGCGGCCGAGAGGGCGGCGAGGGGAGTCACCCAGGCGCTGACCGTGGTCGCGAACGACTTGCCGAGGAACGGGCCGAGCGGGACGTACTCCCACGCCTGAATGTCGCGGGCCGACCAGTCGTTGAGGCCCACGACGCCGAACGTGTGCCGCGCGAAGTCGGCGGTCGCGACCCGCTCGCCCATCGCCGACGGGACGCCGACGACGAAGCCGAGCTCGGCCTCGATGTCGAGGCGCTGGGAGGGGCCGTAGGTCGGGAGGTCGTCGGCGGGTGCCTTGCGCTGCCCGCAGGGTCGTACGACGTCGGTGCCGGAGACCACGACCGTGCCGGAGCGGCCGTGGTAGCCGACGGGGAGGTTCTTCCAGTTCGGCAGCAGCGGCTCGGAGTCGGGACGGAACATCCGGCCGACGTTGGAGGCGTGGTGCTCGGAGGCGTAGAAGTCGACGTAGTCGCCGACCTCGAACGGCATCAGCATCGTCACCGAGTCGACCGGGGCCAGGGCGGGCTCGACGAGGTCGCGCTCGGTCTCGTCGGTGAGCAGCCCCGTGACCCAGGCCCGCACCGAGTCCCACACCGCCGGGCCTGCCGCCATGAACGGGTTGAGCGTGGGCTGGTCGAACAGAGCGTGGGTGTCGACCATGTCGGCGGCCGCCACGACGCTGAGGTCGAGCACCTGGTCGCCGATCCGCACGGCGACCCGCGGCCGCTCGCCGGAGCGCGCGAAGACGCCGTAGGGCAGGTGGTCGACGTCGAAGCCGGAGCCGGCGGCTCCGTCCACCCAGGTGGTGCGGGGGGCGGGGGCGCCGGGGGTGCCGGGGGTGCCGGGGGTGGTGGTCATGGCTGCTCCGTGGGGTCGGTGAGGAGTCCGAGGGCGGTGAGGTCGTCGCGCGGCTCGGTGACCGAGCACGACCCGAAGGAGGTCATCCAGCGGCGCGCCGACGACAGGTCGGTGGCGGCGAGCGCGGCGCCGTCGCGCTGCTCGAGCACCTCGGTCGCCTCGGCGACCGATCCGCCGTCCCACAGCAGCTGGGTCGCGGCCAGCAGGTTGAGGAAGCCGTGCGCCCCGCCGCCCTCGGGGTCGTGGCGCACGGCGCGGTGCAGGCCCGCCGTGGCCTTGAACGGCGTCTCGCGGTCGAGCGCGGCGTCGACCCAGGCGGCGACCGTGGGGGCGCCGGGGACCAGCGCGTGGTCGACGTTGCCGAGCCGCAGCTTGAGTCGGTGACCGAGGGCGGCGACCTCGTCGGCGGCCGCGAGCCAGGACGGGGTGGCGGGGCCGGGGACCTCGATGAAGAGGGGCACCTCGACGTCGGCGGCGCGGGCGGCGGCGTCGACGCGGCGGACGTTGGCGACCAGGTCGTCGGGGTCGCGCAGCGCGATCTCGACGGCGGCGACGTGCAGGCCGAGCCGGGCCGCTGCGCCGAGCGGGCCGGCGAGCTGGCCGGCGCCACCGGTGACCACGACCGACAGCGGTCCGCCGAAGCCGCGGACCAGCGGCAGGTCGGTGTCACGCAGGACGAACGTGCCGACCAGCTCGGCGTACCACTCCTCGCGACGGGCGGTGAAGGCCGCGGTGGCCTCGTGGAGCGGCGCGTCGCCCGGCGGGAAGATCGCGGCGTCGTCGACCAGCCCGCGCCACGGGTCGGACACGAGGGGTGCAGGGTCGGGGGTCACGGGGCTACTCTAGCCACCAGATAACGGACGAAAGTGTCCGATGATCGGACGGACGGAGCGGGCGGATGGCGCACTACCGAGCACTCGGACGGCTGCCGCGGCAGCGCCACACCCAGCTGCGCGACGATGACGGCCACCTGTTCCGCGAGGAGCTGATGGGCGAGGAGGGCTTCTCGTCCGACTCCTCGCTGCTCTACCGCCGCGGCGTGCCCAGCGCGATCGTCGACAGCCAGGTCTGGGAGCTGCCCGACCAGTCGCGCACCCCCAACCACCCGCTCAAGCCGCGCCACCTCAAGCTCCACGACCTCGAGACCGGGTCCTGCCCGGTCGAGGGCCGCCGCCTCGTGCTCGGCAACAACGACGTCCGCATCGCCTACGTCGTCACCGGCACCGACCCCTCCCCGCTCTACCGCAACGCCATCGGCGACGAGTGCGTCTTCGTCGAGGCCGGCAGCGGAACGGTGGAGACGGTCTTCGGCGTGGTGCCCTACCGGGCGGGCGACTACGTCGTCGTGCCGCGCGCCACAGACCACCGCTGGGTGCCGGCCGAGCCGTCGCGGCTCTACGCGATCGAGGCCAACTCCCACATCCACCCGCCCAAGCGGTACCTCTCCCGCTTCGGCCAGCTCCTCGAGCACGCGCCCTACTGCGAGCGCGACCTGCACGGCCCGCAGGAGACGCACCAGGTCGAGGGCACCGACGTCGAGGTGCTGGTCAAGCACCGCACGAGCGCGGGCGTCGTCGGCACGCGCTTCACCTACGCCACGCACCCCTTCGACGTCGTCGGCTGGGACGGCTGCCTCTACCCCTACACGTTCAACATCGAGGACTACATGCCGATCACCGGCAAGGTCCACCAGCCGCCGCCGGTGCACCAGGTCTTCGAGGGCTGGAACTTCGTGATCTGCAACTTCCTGCCCCGCAAGGTCGACTACCACGACCTCGCGATCCCGGTGCCGTACTACCACTCCAACGTCGACTCCGACGAGGTCATGTTCTACGTCGGCGGCGACTACGAGGCCCGCAAGGGCTCGGGCATCGGGATCGGCTCGATCAGCCTGCACCCCGGCGGCCACGCCCACGGCCCGCAGCCCAGCGCGATCGAGGCGTCGCTCGGCGTGCAGTACTTCGAGGAGTCGGCCGTCATGGTCGACACCTTCGCCCCGCTCGAGCTCGGTGAGGGCGGGCGCGCGGTCGAGGACCCGGCCTACGCCTGGACCTGGGCCGGGCGCGGCCCCGACTCCGCGGGCGACGACGGCGGCCCGGCGGTCTACAGCAACTCCTGAGCCGACCGCGGGATCCACCCGCAGGGGCGGCTCCGCCCCTTCGGGTGGTCGCTAGCGTCGGAGCATGACCACCGACGGCGCGGCCCTCCCGCCCCACGTCCTGCTCCTCTTCGGCGCCCGCGGCGACCTCGCGGCCCGCAAGCTGTTCCCCGGCCTCTACCGGCTCGCCGCGGCGGGCCGGCTGCCCGAGGACTACGCCGTCATCGGCAGCGGGCGGCACTCGCCCGGCAGCGACGACGACTTCCGCGACGAGGTCCGCGACGGGCTGCGCGAGAGCGTCGACGACCTCGACGACGACCTGGTGCGCGACCTGCTCGGGCGGGTCACCTTCCGCACCTCCGACGCCGATGACGGCTCCGACCTCGCCGCCCACGTCCGCGAGGTCGAGGAGGCGCTCGGGAAGGGATCGGACGACGACGTGCGCCGCCTGGTCTACCTCTCCGTCCCGCCGACCGCGATGTCCGGCATGGTCGCCATGCTGGGCCGCGAGGGCCTCGCCGAGCGCGCCCGCCTGGTGATCGAGAAGCCCTTCGGCCTCGACCTCGAGTCGTTCGAGGAGCTCGACCACGACGTGCACGAGGTCTTCGAGGAGAAGCAGGTCTTCCGCATCGACCACTTCCTCGGCAAGGAGGCGGTGCAGAACCTCCTCGCGCTGCGCTTCGCCAACGCGCTCTTCGAGCCCGCCTGGGACCGGCGCAGCATCGCCTCGGTGCAGGTCGACGTGCCCGAGACCCTCGCCATGGAGGGCCGCGGCTCCTTCTACGAGTCCACCGGTGCCCTGCGCGACATGGTCTCCACCCACCTGTTCCAGATCCTCGGCGCGGTCGCGCTCGAGGACCCGGGGGAGTGGTCGGCCGACGCCGTGCGCAAGGCCCGCGCGGCGGTCTTCCGCGACGTGCGTCCGCTCGACCCCGAGCGCGTGGTGCTCGGCCAGTACGCCGGCTACCGCGACGAGGACGACGTCGAGGAGGACTCCACCGTGGAGACGTTCGTCGCGCTCGAGGCGTGGGTCGACAACGACCGCTGGCGCGACGTGCCGTTCCTGCTGCGCACCGGCAAGGCGATGGCGGAGACCCGCCGCACGGTGACGTTGCGCTTCCGCGAGCCCGACTCGGGCGTCTTCGCGCCGGTGGGCGGCACCGACGAGCTGGTCCTCGAGCTCACCGACACCGCGAAGGTGCAGGTCGACCTGCTCGGCAAGCGACCGGGGCCCGAGATGGAGCTGGCGCCCGCCACGATGCACCTCGACCTCGGCGAGGAGCTGCCCGACGACGACCCGCTCGAGGCCTACGAGCGGCTGCTGCTCGACGTGATGGAGGGCGACCACACGCTCTTCGCGCACGCCGAGGAGACCCGACGGCTGTGGGAGGTGTGCCAGCCGGTGCTCGACGACCGGCCCGACCCGCTGCCCTACGAGAAGGGCTCGTGGGGCCCCGACGCCGCGCTCGACCTGCCGCCCGGCGGCTGGCGCCTGGGTGGGCGCGACGGTGACTGAGCGGGAGACCCGCGAGCGGCCCACGATCGCCGAGCACGGGCTCGTCGGCGACCTCCGCACCGCGGCCCTCGTCGCCACCGACGGCACGATCGACTGGTTCTGCCCGGGACGCTTCGACGCGCCCAGCGTCTTCGCCTCGGTCCTCGACCCCGACGCCGGCCACTGGCGCCTGGGGCCGGACGACCCGCAGGCGCGCAGCCAGCAGTACTACCACCCGGAGACCAACATCCTCGTCACCCGCTTCATGACCGAGCGGGGCGTGGTCGAGGTGCAGGACTTCATGCCCCTGCTGCGGGCCGACGACGACGCGCACCGCCAGCGCCTGGTGCGCCGCGTGGTCGGGCTGCGTGGGTCGGTCGACCTGACGATGCACATGGCGCCGCGTCCGGAGTACGGCGCCGTCGAGCCCGACCTCGACGTGCGCGACGACGTCGTGCGCTTCGCCGACGGCGACGTCCACCTCGCGCTGTCGAGCACCGTCGACCTCGACGTGGACGACCACGCCGCGACCGCCCACCTCGCCCTCGACGCGGGGGAGGCCGCCCTGTTCGTGCTGGAGGTGCTCTCGCCCGGCGAGGAGCCGGAGGGGTGCTGCGAGGCCGACGTCGAGGAGCTCTTCGACGCCACTGCCGCCTTCTGGCGCGGGTGGCTGTCGCAGAGCACCTACACCGGCCGCTGGCGCGAGTGGGTCGACCGCTCAGCGCTCACCCTCAAGCTGCTGTGCCACGAGCCCAGCGGCGGCATCGTGGCCGCGCCGACGACCAGCCTGCCGGAGGTGATCGGCGGGACGCGCAACTGGGACTACCGCTACGTCTGGGTCCGCGACGCGGCGTTCAGCGTCTACGCCCTGCTCCGCCTCGGCTTCACCGAGGAGGCGTCGGCGTTCGTCCGGTTCCTCAGCGAGAGGCTCGGCGAGGCCGCCGACGACGGCGAGGAGACCGACCGCCTCGGGCCGCTGCGCGTGCTCTACGACCTCGACGGTGGCACGCCCCACGAGCGCGAGCTCGACCACCTCGAGGGCCACCGCGGCTCCCGGCCGGTGCGCGTGGGCAACCAGGCGGTCGACCAGCTCCAGCTCGACGTCTACGGCGAGCTGATCGACTCGGTCTACCTCTTCGACAAGCACAGCCGCGGGATCAGCCACGACGCGTGGACCGACCTGACCCGCATCGTCGGCTGGCTGATGGACAACTGGGAGCGCCCCGACGCAGGCATGTGGGAGATCCGCGGCGAGCCTCGCACCCACACCACGTCGCTGGTCATGTGCTGGGTCGCGGTCGAGCGGATGATGCGCGTGGCGCGGCGCCGCGGGCTGCCCGGCGACCTCACCGAGCTCGCCGCCACCCGGGACGCGATCTACGAGCGGGTGATGACCGACTGCTGGAACGACGACATCGGCGCGTTCACCGCGTTCGCGGGCGGCGAGGAGCTCGACGCCGGCACGCTGCTGATGCCGATGGTCAAGATGGTCGCCCCCGACGACCCGCGCTTCCTCTCCACGCTCGCGCGGATCGAGGAGCGGCTGGTCACCGACAGCCTGGTGCTGCGCTACGACGACGAGGAGTTCGACGACGGCGTCGGCGGCGGCGACGCGGAGGGCACGTTCTCGCTCTGCTCGTTCTGGTACGTCGAGGCGCTCACCCGCGCCGGGCGCCACGACCAGGCGCGCGTCGCGCTGGAGAAGATGTTCACCTACGCCAACCACCTCGGGCAGTACGCCGAGCAGGTCGGGCTCAACGGCGAGCAGCTCGGCAACTTCCCGCAGGCGTTCACGCACCTGAGCCTGGTCAGTGCCGTGATCAACCTGGACCGTAGCCTCAGCGGGTGAACCCGCCGACCCGCACCGACCCGCAGTCCCGCACGCCGTCCCCGTCGCAGGGCCGGTCGCTGAGGGTCGCGGTCGGCGTGCCGCTCGTGCTGGCGCTGCTGTCGATGATCGGCCCGTTCAGCATCGACACCCCGTTCCCGGCCTTCACCGAGATGGGCCGCGAGCTCGACGCGACGGTGCCGCAGCTCCAGCTCGTGGTGACCGCCTACATGCTGGCGTTCGCCGCGATGAGCATCTTCCACGGCCCGCTCTCCGACGCGGTCGGGCGCCGCCCGGTGATCCTCGGCTCGCTCGCGGTCTACGCCGTCGCCTCGGTCGCGTGCGCGTTCGCCCCGTCGCTCGAGCTGCTCCTCGTGGGCCGGGTGGTGCAGGGCCTGGCCGCCGGCGGCTCCACCATCGTCAGCCGGACCATCATCCGCGACCTCTTCGACGGCCCCGAGGCGCAGCGGATGATGAGCCAGGTGGCGGTGATCTTCGGCCTCGCGCCCGCGATCGCGCCCGTGGTCGGCGGGCTGCTCGTGCAGGCCGGCCCGTGGGAGACCGTGTTCTGGTTCATGGCTGCGATGGCCGTGGTGCTGGTCGTGGCCTCGCTCGCGCTGCTGCCAGAGAGCCACCCGCCCGAGCGTCGTACGCCCCTGAGGGTCGGGGAGATCCTGGGCGGCCTCACCGCGGTCGCGCGGGTGCCCGCCTTCCACCGGATGGCCTGGGCCGGCACGTTCGTCTTCGGCGCCCAGTTCCTCTACATCGGCGGCGCCTCCATCTTCGTCGTCGACCTCCTCGGGGAGGGCGAGCTCGACTTCTGGAAGCTCTTCGTCCCGATGATCGGCGCCATGATCGTCGGCTCGGTCGCCAGTGGCCGCTACGGCCGCATCGTCTCGAGCAGCCGCCTGGTCTCGGTGGGCTACGCCGTCAGCACCCTGGGTGCGCTCCTCGGCGTCGTCGTGGCGCTGACGCCGGCCGGGCAGGTGCTGCCGTGGGCGGTCGTCGGCGTCTCGCTGGTGGCCTTCGGCAACGGCCTGGCCTACCCCAACATCCAGCTGCTGATGCTCGACCTCGTGCCCACCCGCCGCGGCGCGGTGATGTCCGCGGCGTCCTTCGTGACCCTGGTGTTCAACGCCGCCACCGCCGCCCTCCTCGCCCCGTGGGCCGGTCGCTCGGTCCTCGGCTTCGCGGTCTCCGCGGCCGTGTGCGTCGTGCTGGGTTGGGGGTTCTGGCGCTGGCACCAGCACGCCTCGCGCGCCGACGCCTGACGCGTCAGGACGTCCAGGCCCGCCAGAGGGCGGCGTACTCGCCGTCGAGGTCGAGCAGCTCGTGGTGGCTGCCGAGCTCGGCGATGCGGCCGTCGATGACGACCGCGATGCGGTCGGCGTCGTGCGCGGTGTGGAGCCGGTGGGCGATCGCCACGACCGTGCGGCCCTCGAGCAGGCTGTTCATCGAGCCCTCCAGGGTGCGGGCGGTGCGGGGGTCGATCAGCGACGTCGCCTCGTCGAGCACGAGCGTGTGGGGGTCGGCGATGATCAGCCGCGCCAGCGCCACCTGCTGGGCCTGGGCCGGGGTCAGCGACTGACGCCCCGAGCCGATCGTGGTGTCGAGGCCCTCGGGCAGCCGCTCCACCCACGAGAGCGCACCGACGGCGCGCAGGGCGGCGCGCACGTCGTCGTCGGTCGAGTCCTCGCGGGCGAGCACGACGTTGTCGCGCACGGTGCCGATGAAGACGTGGTGCTCCTGGGTGACGAGCGCGACCTCGGTGCGCAGCACCTCCAGCGGCAGGTCGACCAGGTCGACGCCGCCGACCCGGGCCGAGCCGGTGCGCGGCCGGTTGATGCCCGACAGCAGCCGGCCGAGGGTGGACTTGCCCGACCCGCTGGGGCCGACGACGGCGAGCCGCTCGCCGGTGCGCAGGCGCAGGTCGACGCCGTGCAGCACGTCGTGGCCCTCGCGATAGGCGAAGCGCAGGTCCTCGCCGACCAGCTCCGAGCCCTCGGGCAGCCGGTCGCCGGGCTCGCGGTCCGGGGGCACCTCGGCGATGCCGAGCAGTCGGCTCGTCGAGGCGGCGCCCACCTGGAGCCGGTCGACCTCGCCGATGAAGGCGTCGAGCGGCTCGCCGAGCGCGACGACGTAGAGCATCGCCGCGGTGATCTGCCCGAGGTCGACCCAGCCGCGGGAGTAGGCCCACGCGCCGACGACGAGCGTCACGACCTGCGGCACCTGGAAGGCGCCGTTGAGGGCGGCGAAGAGGACGTTGCGCAGCGTCATGCCGTAGCGCTCGGCCTGCGCGGACACCTCGATGTCGTCGCTCCCGGCGCGGACCCGCCCGGCCGAGAGGCCGAGCGCCTCCACGGTGCGGGCCCCCTCGACGGTCTCGGTGAGCGTGGTGTTGATCCGGGAGTACGTCGCGCCCTCGGTGATGTAGGCCTTCGGCGCGCGCCGCAGGTAGGTGCGGACCGCAGGGGTGCAGAGCGAGAAGACGAGCAGCGCCGGTACCGCGAGCACGAGCGAGTTGAGCAGCATCGCGACCACCGACAGCACGACGGTCAGCAGCGAGATCAGCAGGCGCGGCACGCCCCACTGCACCGAGCGCGCCATCGTGCCCACGTCGCGGGTCACCCGGGTGACGAGGTCGCCCGTGCTGGCGCCCTCCACGCGGCCGACCGGCAGCCGCAGGATCGTGCCGACGACGTACTCGCGCGCCGAGGCCAGCAGGTCCTGGCCGAAGTGGGTGGAGGTGCGCTGCGCGCCGAAGGTGAACAGCGCCTGCAGCACCACGACCCCGACGACCGTGAGCGCGAGCCGGTCGAGGCCGGCGACCTCCGTGCCCTGCTCGACGCGGTTCACCAGGCTGCCCAGCAGCCGCGGCACGACCAGCGCCGACCCGGCGGCCAGCGCGTTGAGGAGCACCAGCAGGGCGAAGGACCGCTTGCGGCTCCGGACGAGGCCGGTGAAGAAGTCGAGGACCGCACGGTTGCCCGACACCGGCCAGCCGCGGACCGGGTTGCGCGAGGCGGTGTAGACGTCCTCGGCGCGCTGGCGGCGCAGGTCGTGGCGCTGCCACAGGGCGCGCTGCCGGTCGCGGACCGAGCCGCCGGTGGGCGGGCGGAGCGCGTCGGGGACGGCCGGTGGGTCGTCCGTGCGGTCGCGCCAGGTGTCGGCCGAGGTGGCGAGGAGGTCGGCGCTCATCGGGTCACCCCCTCGTCGTCGAGCTGGTCGTCGAGCTGGTCGTCGGGCTGGTCGTCGAGCGCGCGGGCGACCACGCGCCGGTAGTCGGCGTGCCCGGCGAGGAGGTCGGCGTGGTGGCCCTCGGCGACGACGGTCCCGTCGTGCAGCAGCACCACGTGGTCGGCGTGGTGCAGCCACAGCGGGGACACGGTGGTGACGACGGTGGTGCGGCCGCGGCGGGTCTGCGCGACCCGCTCGGCGACCCGCGCCTCGGTGTGGGCATCGACCGCCGACGTCGGCTCGACCAGCACCAGCACCGGCGGGTCGGCCGCGATCGCGCGGGCCAGCACGACGCGCTGGCGCTGGCCGCCGGACAGGCCGCGGCCGCGCTCGTCGAGCTGGCCCTGCCAGCCCTCGGGCAGGGCGTCGTAGACGTCCTCGGCGTTGGCCACCCGCAGCGCGTGCTCGGCCTGCTCGCGGGTCAGCCGGCCGTGGGGGTCGACGGCGTCCTGGAGGGTGCCGGCGAAGAGCTGGCTGCCGGTGTCGCTGACCAGCACCTGGCGCCGTACGTCGGCGAGCGAGGCCCGCGAGAGGTCGACGCCGCCGAGGGTGACGCCCCACTCGCGGCCGGCCCGCTCCTCGTCGAGGGCGGCGATCCGCGCCCGCTCCTCGGCGCGGGCGGCCCGGGCGCGGCGAGCGGCGCGACCCTTGAGGCCCCCCTCGTCGTCGGCGGCGACGGGCTCGGTGTCGGCGGGGAGGTAGCGCCCGAGGCGGTCGGCGAGGGCGGCGCTCTGCTCGGGGACGGCGCTGACGACGACCGTGAGGACGCCCGGCGGGACGGTGAGGCCGCTCGCGGCGTCGTGGAGCGCGGCGGTGCCGTCGAGCGCGACCGGCGCGTCCGGGTCGCGCCACGGCGGGCGCTGCTCGAGGATCGCGATGGCCTTGCGGGCGCTGACGAGCGAGCGCGTGCCCTTCTGGGCCAGCTCGAAGAAGGTGCGGATCGGCCCGACCATGAACAGGCCGTAGCCGAGGAAGGTGATCAGCTCGCCGACCGTCAGCGCGCCGGAGCCGACCTCGCGGGTGCCCAGCCAGACCAGCGCGACGAGGAAGATGCCCGACAGCAGCACGCCCACGGCCTCGACCACGGCCTGCCAGATGCCGGCGGCGACGCCCGCCTCCTTGGCCGACTGCGACTGCCGGTCGTAGTTGGCGCCGAAGGTCTGCTCGCCGCCGATGCCCCGCAGGATCCGGAGGCCGGCGACGATGTCGGTCGCCAGCGACGTCAGGTCGGAGGTGCGCGAGCGCTCGACCTGCTGGCGCCGGTGGAGCGGACGCAGCAGGGGGAGCGCGGCCCCCACCAGGAGCGGTGCCGCGACCAGCGTCAGCAGCCCGAGCTGCCATGACATCGTCAGGACGATGAAGGCCACGGTGAGGTAGGAGGCCAGCTGGCCGAGCGAGCGCGCGACGATCTCGGTCAGCGCCCCGAACTCGTCGGAGTCGCTGGAGGCGACGCTGAGGACCTCACCCGTCGGCGAGCGACGGGGCAGCACGTGCCCCATCTGCGCCACCTTGCGGGTGACCATCTCGAGCGTGCCGTAGAGGCCGACCAGCCAGCTGCGCACCACCAGGGTGTGCGACACGATGCCGAAGACCGACCCGATCACCACGACGACGAGCAGGAGCAGCGCCCACCCGGCCAGCGCGGGGGTGGAGCCGCCGACGATGCCCTGGTCGACGGCCCGGCCGAAGATCCACGGGCCGAGCGTCATCGGCAGGAACCACAGGGCGTAGCACAGCGACGACAGCGCGATGAGCGCCTTCTGCTGGCCCAGCACCCATCGGAGGAAGGCTGCGGGCGACCGGGTGTCGGGGTCCGGGCTGGGCGCGTCGTCGGTGCCGGTGAAGAACGTCGCGACCCGGGGAGGAAAGTCCTGCATGTCGGGCACGACCCTAGGCGTCGTGCCCCCACCGGGCGAAACCGATATCGGCCGGTGGGGACGCGACGCGGTCAGGCGGCGATCAGGCGGCGATCAGGCGGCGCCGTGCTCGGGGTAGTCGGTGTAGCCCTCCGCGTCGCCGCCGTAGAACGACTCCGGCCGCTGCGGGTTGAGGGGGAGGTCCTCGGCCAGGCGGCGGGGCAGGTCGGGGTTGGCGATGAACGTCCGGCCGAACGCCGCGGCGTCGATGAGCCCGGCGTCGAGCAGCCGCTCGGCCTTGGCGCGGTCGTAGCCGCCGGCCCCGACGATCGGGCCCGGGTGCGCGGCGCGGAGCGCCCGGCGGTAGTCGTCGTCGAGCACCGGGCCGCCGGCCCAGTCGGGCTCGGACAGGTGCAGGAAGGCCAGGTCGCGCCGGCCGAGCTCCTCGGCGACGAAGAGGCCGGCCTCGGCGCCCTCGGGGTCCTCGGTGCCGTTGAAGGAGCCGATGGGGGAGATCCGGATCCCGACCCGGTCGGCCGACCAGGCGTCGACGACGCCGTCCACGACCTCGAGCATCAGCCGTGCCCGGTTCGCCAGCGAGCCGCCGTACTCGTCGTCGCGCTGGTTGGTGTCGGCGGCCAGGAACTGGTGGAGCAGGTAGCCGTGGGCGCCGTGGACCTCCACGAGGTCGAAGCCGGCCTCGCGGGCGTTGACCGCCGCGCGGCGGTAGTCCTCGACGACCCGGGGGAGCTCGTCGAGCGCGAGCGCCCGGGGGGTGGGGCACGGCACGCGGGTGGGGCGGCCGTCCTCGCCGCGCACGGTGGTGCGGTTGCGGTACGGCACGGCGCTGGCCGAGACGGTCGGCCGCCCGTCGTGGAGCGACTCGTGGGAGACCCGGCCGGTGTGCCACAGCTGGGCGGCGATCAGCCCGCCGGCCTCGTGCACGGCGTCGGTGATGCGGCGCCACCCGGCGACCTGCTCGGGGCTGTGGATCCCGGGGGTGTCCATGTAGCCCTTGCCCTCGTTGCTGATCTGCGTGCCCTCCGAGACCAGGAGGCCGGCACTGGCGCGCTGCACGTAGTACTCGCGCATCAGGTCGTTGGGCACGTCGCCCGGCGGGGTCGCCCGCATCCGGGTGAGGGGGGCCATGAGGACGCGGTTGGGGAGGGTCACCGCGCCGAGGTCGAGGGGTTCGAACAACGAAGGCATGACTGGCGGCAACGACCGGCCGCGGACCACTATTCCGGGTGGTTGCCCGCATCACACCCTGGGGCACTATGGACAGCGTGACGCTCCGATCCCAGCTGCGAGACGTACCTGCCCGGCTCCGCAACGAGGCGCGACAGGTGCCCACCCACGACATCGACGAGGACGAGGTCGAGGTCGACTCCTCGGCCCACGCCGCAGCCGGCGCGACCGCGGTCGCCGTGGCGATGCGTCGCGCGCTGGGGCAGATGGGCGTACGACGCACGGCGTCCTCGCTCACCCGTCTCAACCAGGTCGACGGCTTCGACTGCCAGGGGTGCGCGTGGCCCGACCCCGCGCCCGGCCACCGCCACGTCGCGGAGTTCTGCGAGAACGGCGCCAAGGCCGTCGCCGAGGAGGCCACCCGCCAGCACCTGGACCGCGAGTTCTTCGCCACCCACTCCGTCGCCGACCTCGCCGAGCGCACGGAGTTCTGGCTCGGCAAGCAGGGCCGCATCACCGAGCCGATGGTGCTGCGCCCCGGCGCCACCCACTACGAGCCGATCTCCTGGGACGACGCGTTCGCCACCATCGCCGGTCACCTCCAGCGGCTCGACAGCCCCGACCAGGCGACCTTCTACACCTCGGGCAAGACCTCCAACGAGGCCGCGTACACCTACCAGCTGTTCGCCCGCAGCCTCGGCACGAACAACCTCCCGGACTGCTCGAACATGTGCCACGAGTCGTCGGGCTCCGCGCTCACCGAGACCATCGGCATCGGCAAGGGCTCGGTCAGCCTCGAGGACATCCACCAGGCCAAGCTGATCCTCGTCGTCGGCCAGAACCCCGGCACCAACCACCCGCGCATGCTCTCCGCGCTGGAGGAGGCCAAGTCGCGGGGCGCGAAGATCATCGCGGTCAACCCGCTGCAGGAGGCGGGCCTGGTCCGCTTCAAGAACCCCCAGAAGGCCAAGGGCCTCACCGTCGGCACGCCCGTCGCCGACCTCCACCTCCCGATCCGCCTCAACGGCGACCTGGCCTTCTTCCAGGCCGTCGGGTCGTTACTGGTCGAGTGGGACGCGCTCGACCACGACTTCCTCGAGCAGTACACGACCGGCCTCGAGGACTACGTCGCCCACGTCGCCGACCTCGACTGGGACAAGGTGGAGGCCTCCACCGGCCTGACCCGCGCCCAGATCACCGAGGCGGCCCGGATGGTCGCCGACTCGCCCGCCACCGTGACCTGCTGGGCGATGGGCATCACCCAGCACCACAACGCAGTCGGCACGATCAAGGAGATCGTCAACGTCGCCCTGCTGCAGGGCAACATCGGCAAGCCGGGCGCCGGGCTGTGCCCGGTCCGTGGCCACTCCAACGTGCAGGGCGACCGCACGATGGGCATCTGGGAGCGGGTCCCCGACCACTTCCTCGACGCGATCCGCGACGAGTTCGGCTTCGAGCCGCCGCGCGAGCACGGGCTCGACACCGTCGGCTCCATCCAGGGCCTGCGCGACGGGAAGATCAGGGTCTTCATGGCGATGGGCGGCAACTTCGTCGGCGCCACCCCCGACACCGAGGCCACCGAGGCCGCGATGCGCAACGCCGCGCTCACCGTTCACGTCTCCACCAAGCTCAACCGCTCCCACGTCGTGCACGGCGGGGAGGCGCTGATCCTTCCTGCGCTCGGGCGCAGCGAGAAGGATCTCACCGGCGGCAAGGTGCAGCGGGTCACGGTCGAGGACTCGATGTCGGCGGTGCACGCCTCCCACGGCCCGCTCGACCCGCCCTCGGAGCACGTGAGGTCGGAGGTCGACATCATCTGCTCGCTGGCGCTGGCCACCCTCGGCGAGGACTCGCCCGTGCCTTGGGCGAGGTTCCGCGAGGACTACAGCGAGATCCGCCGCAGCATCGCCCGCGTGGTCCCCGGCTGCGCTGCCTACGACGAGAAGGTCGACGAGCCGGGCGGCTTCGTCCTGCCGCACCCGCCGCGCGACAACCGCGTCTTCGAGACCGAGAGCGGCAAGGCGGTCATCACCTCGACGCCGCTGGAGGTCCTCGACGTGCCGCGCGGTCGCTTCCTGCTGCAGTCGATGCGCTCGCACGACCAGTTCAACACCACCATCTACGGTCTCGACGACCGCTACCGCGGCGTCAAGGGCGGTCGCCGCGTGGTGTTCGTCAACCCCGACGACCTGCGCGACCTCGAGCTCGCCGAGGGCGACCTCGTCGACCTGGTCAGCGAGTGGAAGGACGGCGTCGAGCGCCAGGCCCGGTCCTTCCGGGTGGTGCCCTACGACCAGCCGCGCGGCTGCGTGGCGGCCTACTACCCCGAGGCCAACCCGCTCGTGCCCCTCGACTCGACGGCCGAGAAGAGCAACCAGCCGGTCTACAAGTCCGTCGTGGTCCGCATCGAGCGGCCCAGCAGCGACGGACCGTCCGACTCCGGCTCCCAGGGGTCGTCCCACCAGGGGTCCGGCTCCCTCCGCCAGGACGAGCCGCACCACCTGAGCTGAGCCCGGCGGGGTGCGACGTGCGTGACCTCCGACCAAAGTCGGAGGTCGCCGCGACGCCCGAGCGCGGATTGCCGGACGCGGGTACGGTGGCGACGATGGCCACGCAGATCGACGTGCTCACCTCGCGCGAGGTGCCGCTGGGGGGTCCCCGCGCCATGCGGGTGCGCCGTACGCTCCCGCAGCGCCACCGATCGCTGATCGGCGCGTGGTGCTTCGTCGACCACTACGGCCCCGACGAGGTCGAGCAGACCGGCGGGATGGTCGTCGCGCCGCACCCGCACACCGGGCTCCAGACGGTGAGCTGGCTCTTCGAGGGCGAGATCGAGCACCGCGACTCCGCCGGCAACCACGCGACCGTGCGCCCCGGCGAGCTCAACCTGATGACCTCCGGCCACGGCATCAGCCACACCGAGGTCTCCACGCCCGGCACCACGGTGCTGCACGGCGCCCAGCTCTGGGTGGCGCTGCCCGACGCGACCCGCGACGCCGACCCCGCGTTCCACCACTACGCGCCCGCACCCGTCCGCGGCCCGGGCTGGGAGGTGCGGGTGTTCCTCGGCGAGGTGCTGGGCTCGCGCTCGCCGGTCCCCACCCACACCCCGCTGCTGGGGGCCGAGCTGATGCTCGCGCCCGGGCGCACGGTCGAGATCGAGGTCGACGAGACCTTCGAGCACGGCGTGCTCCTCGACGTGGGCATGATCGAGGTCGAGGGCACCGAGCTCAAGCCGGGCGACCTGGCCTACGTCCCCGCCGGGGGCACCACCCTCACGGTCACGGCCCACGAGGAGGCGCGCCTGCTCCTCATCGGCGGCCCGCCGTTCGGCGAGGCGATCGTGATGTGGTGGAACTTCATCGGCCGCACCCACGACGAGGTCGCCGGCCACCGCCGTGCGTGGATGGAGCAGGTCGAGGGCGGCATGAGCGACGGCCGCTTCGGCCTCGTCGACATCGACATGAAGCCGATCCCGGCTCCGACCCTGCCCAACGTCCGGCTCAAGGAGCGGCGCTGACCGCGCTGCCCGCCCTCGTCGGCGACGACGGCCTCGCCCGCTGCCCCTGGGCGACCGGCGACCCGGTGAACCGGGTCTACCACGACACCGAGTGGGGGCTGCGCGTCGCGGGGGAGTCGGCCCACCTCGAGCGGCTGACCCTCGAGGCGTTCCAGTCGGGCCTGTCGTGGCGCACCATCCTCGACAAGCGCCCCGCCTTCCGCGCCGCGTTCGCCGGCTTCGACGCCGACGTCGTCGCCCGCTTCGGCCCCGGCGACGTGGCGCGGCTGATGGCCGACGCCGGCATCGTGCGCAACCTGCGCAAGGTCGAGGCGGCGATCACCAACGCCCGTGCCACGGTGGCGCTGCGCGACCAGGACGGCCTCGAGGCCCTCATCTGGTCCTTCCGCCCCGAGCCCGGCCCGGCGCCCCGCACGACCGCCGACGTGCCGACCACCTCGCCGGAGTCCGTGGCGCTGGCGAAGGCGCTCAAGCGGGCGGGCTTCGCGCACGTCGGCCCCACCACGATGTACGCCCTGATGGAGGCCATCGGGCTCGTCGACGACCACCTCGAGGACTGCCACCGACGTGGTTGTGCGGCCTGACCCGGCGTCCTAGCCTCGCGGCATGCGCGTGCACGCCTTCTCCACCGACGACGCCCTCTCCGACCACGACGCCACCGGGCTGGTCGCCGCTCTCCGCTCCGGGCAGGTCTCGGTGCCGGAGGTGGTCGAGGCCGCCATCGCCCGCACCGAGCGCGTCGACGCGCAGCTCGGCGCCGTGGCCCACGCGGCCTACGACCGGGCGCGCGCGGAGGCGCAGCACCCGCGCGGCGGCTGGTTCGCGGGCGTGCCGACGTTCGTCAAGGACAACTGCGACGTGGCGGGCATGCCCACCCAGCACGGCACGGACGCCTTCACCGCCGCGCCGGCCACCGCCGACGGCGACTTCGCGCGGATGTACCTCGCGACCGGGCTGATCCCGCTGGGGAAGACCCAGCTCTCGGAGTTCGGCTTCTCCGGTGCCGCCGACCACGTGCGCCTCGGTCCGGTGCGCTCGCCGTGGAGCACCGACCACTACGCCGGCGCCTCGTCGGCCGGCTCCGCGGCGCTCGTCGCCGCCGGTGCGGTGCCGATCGCGCACGCCAACGACGGCGGCGGCTCCATCCGCATCCCCGCGGCCGTCAACGGTCTCGTGGGGCTCAAGCCCACGCGGGGCCGGCTGGCCCAGGACACGATGATGCGCGACATGCCGGTGCGCATCGTCTCCGACGGCGTGCTGACCCGCAGCGTGCGCGACACCGCCGCGTTCTACCGCGAGGCCGAGAAGGTCTGGCGCAACCCGCTGCTCGCGCCCGTCGGCGACGTCACCCGGCCCAGCAGGGCACGGCTGCGCATCGGCGTGGTCACCAGCGGCATCGGCCGCGCGTGCAGCCCGGAGGTGCGCGAGCTCACGCTGCGCACGGCCGCGCTGCTGGAGGACCTGGGCCACCAGGTCGACGAGATCGACAACCCCGTGCCGGCCAGCTTCCCCGACCACTTCGTGCGGTTCTGGTCGATGCTCGCCCTCGTCATCGTGCGCCGCGGGCGCAAGGATTTCGGTCCGAGCTGGGACGCGGGGAGGCTCGACAACCTCACTCTCGGCCTGGCCCGGCACGCCGCGCGCAACCTCCACAAGCAGCCGTTCTCGATCGCCGTGCTGCGGGCCTCGGCGCGCATCGCGGCGCGTCACCGCGCGTCGTACGACATCACCCTCACGCCCACGCTCGCCACCGAGACGCCCCTGGTCGGACACCTGCGCCCCGACCAGGACTACGACGAGGTGATGGACCGGTTGATGGACTGGGTGGCGTTCACGCCGCTGCAGAACGCGACCGGCGAGCCGGCCGTCTCGCTGCCTCTCGCCACGACCGCCGCGGGCCTCCCGCAGGGGATGATGCTGGGCGCAGGCGCGGGGCGGGAGGCACGCCTCCTCGGCCTGGCCTACGAGCTCGAGGAGGCCGTCGGCTGGCCGCGGATCCAGGGGTCGGGACAGGCCGCCTGAGGACTGGTGCGCACCCGATTTCGCATCCCGCAGGGGCCTGTGTATCGTTCTCCGTCGTTGCCCCTTTAGCTCAGTCGGCAGAGCGTCTCCATGGTAAGGAGAAGGTCTACGGTTCGATTCCGTAAAGGGGCTCTGGGTCGGACCTCCTCCGGGGAGTCTGTCCTCCGCGGCGGGGTAGCTCAGGTGGTTAGAGCACACGGCTCATAATCGTGGTGTCGCGGGTTCGAGTCCCGCCCCCGCTACCACCAAAGACGGCAAGCTCCGCACCACCCGCAACGAAAAGGTTCTTCCCATGGCCAGCAAGTCTTCTGACGTTCGCCCCAAGATCACGCTCGCGTGCACCGAGTGCAAGGAGCGCAACTACATCACCAAGAAGAACCGCCGCAACGACCCCGACCGGATCGAGCTGAAGAAGTTCTGCCCGCGCGAGCGTCGTCACACGATCCACCGCGAGACCCGCTGACGCTGTCCGCCGTCGCACCCGACCCGTCCGAGCACTCGGACGGGTCGCTGTGTTTCCGGCACTGGCCCCTCACGCGGGTCTCGACGCGCGGTCGCGAGCTCGCGGGCTCGCTCGACCTCCCGCCCCACGCCGTGCGCTCGTCCCTCGCGCCCGGCTAGGGTCGTGACATGCCCGTGGACCCCTCCCTGGTCGGGCGCGCGTTCCCCGCGTCCGCGCCCCTGACCGTCACCGCCGAGCGCGTCGCCGACTTCGCCGCCGCGGTCGGCCACCCCGGTGCCGCGGACGGCGCCGTCCCGCCGACGTTCCCGATCGTGCTGGCCTTCGACGCCATGCAGGAGTTCCTGGCGGCCGAGCAGATCGACCTGCACCGCATCGTGCACGGCGAGCAGCGCTTCGCCTACGCCCGGCCGATCGCCGTCGGCGACGAGCTCAGCGCCACCCTCACCGTCACCGGGCTGCGCCAGATCGGCGGCGCCGACATCATCGCGACCGCCTCCGAGATCACCGACGCCTCCGGTGCGGTCGTCTGCACCGGCAAGGCCACCCTCGTCCACGGAGGTGCCGCATGAGCGCCGTGCTCACCGCCGGCGACGCGCTGCCGGAGCGGGTCTTCACCGTCACCCGCGCCGACCTCGCCGCCTACGCGTCCGCGAGCGGCGACCACAACCCGATCCACCAGGACGAGGACGTCGCGCGCAGCGTCGGCCTGCCCGGCGTGATCGCCCACGGCATGTACACCTTGGCGCTGGTCGGGCGTGCGGTGGCGGAGTGGACCGACGGAGCCGAGGTCGTCGAGCTGGGGTCGAAGTTCACCAGCCCGATCGTGGTGCCCGCAGACGGCGGCGCCGAGGTGCGGGTGGCCGGCACGGTCAAGGCCGTCGCCGACGGCCTGGCCACCCTCGCCCTCGAGGTCACCTGCGACGGGCAGAAGGTCCTCGGCATGCCGAAGGCCGTCGTCCGTGCCTGAGGTCCTCCCCGCGCGAGCCCTGCGCGACCACACGACCCTGCGCCTGGGCGGGCCTGGCCGCGAGTGGGTCCGGGCGACCACCGAGGCCGACCTCGTCGCCGCCGTGGCGGAGGCCGACGCCGCCGGGACGCCCGTGCTGGTGCTGGCCGGCGGGTCCAACCTGGTGGTCGCCGACGCCGGCTTCGACGGCCGCGTGGTGCAGGTCGCCACGACCGGGGTCCGCACCGACGGCGGCGACCTCGACGACCTGTCCCCGCGGTGCGGCGGGATCGAGGTGACCGCGGCCGCGGGCGAGGACTGGGACCGCTTCGTCGCCACCGCGGTCGAGCACGGCTGGGCGGGCGTGGAGGCGCTCTCCGGCATCCCCGGCGCGGTCGGGTCCACCCCGATCCAGAACGTCGGCGCCTACGGCCAGGACGTGTCCCAGACGATCTCGCGGGTGCGCACCTGGGACCGTCGCGACCGCACCCAGCGCACCTACACCGCGGCCGAGTGCGGCTTCGGCTACCGCCACAGCAGGTTCAAGGCCGAGCCGGGGCGCCACCTGGTCCTCGACGTCACCTTCCAGCTGCGGGTGGGCGGGCTGTCCGAGCCGGTGGCCTACGCCGAGCTGGCGCGCGCCCTCGGCGTCGAGCAGGGTCAGCGCGCGCCCCTGGCCGACGTCCGGGCCGCCGTGCTGGCCCTCCGCGGGAGCAAGGGCATGGTGCTCGACGCCGCCGACCACGACACGTGGTCGGCCGGGTCGTTCTTCACCAACCCGGTGCTCTCCGCCGAGCAGGCCGCGGCGCTGCCCGACGACGCCCCCCGCTGGGAGCAGCCCGACGGGACGGTCAAGTCCAGCGCGGCCTGGCTGATCGAGCACGCCGGCTTCGGCAGGGGCCACACCAGCGCCGCCGCCGGCGACCGGGTGGCGCTGTCCACCAAGCACACCCTGGCCCTGACCAACCGCGGCGAGGCCACCACCGAGGAGCTGCTGGTGCTGGCCCGCGAGGTCCGCGACGGCGTACGGGAGCGGTTCGGCGTCACGCTCGTCAACGAGCCCGTGACCGTCGGCTGCGCCCTCTGACGCTCATCCGAGGACGCCCTGCAGCCCGAGAGGGGCCGTCGACAGGACCGCGGCGGCAGGGCATCTGAGGACGCCCTGGGGCGCTGGCGCCCCGTCCCGGTCCCACCACGTCCTCAGATGCCGAGAGGTGGTCCCGCTCGCCCCACCCGGGTATCTAGGGACGAAATGGTGGGTCCGGGGCCGCTTTCTCCCACCAGAACGTCCCTAGATGCCGGGCGGGGGCGGCGGGTGGCAGGGCATCTGAGGACGCCTCGGGACGCTCCCGCCCCGTTCCGGTCCCACCCCGTCCTCAGATGCCCCGGGGTGGGGGAGCTCAGGCGAGCCAGGCGGCGATGTCGCGCCGGGCGGCGTCGACGACGTCCTGCGGGGCGCGCGAGGCCGCGAACGACATCTCCGCCAGCCGCGCGAGCGTGGTGTCGTCGAGGTCGTGCGCGGCGCGCATGGTGGCGTACTGGCCAGCCAGCCGCGACCCGAACAGCAGGGGGTCGTCGGCCCCGAGCGCGACCGTGGCCCCGGCGGCCAGCAGCTGGGGCAGCGGCACCGACGTGAGGTCGGAGTAGACGCCCAGCGCGACGTTGGAGACCGGGCACACCTCGAGCGCGACGCCCTGCTGCACGATGCGGTCGAGGAGCGCGGGGTCCTCCGCGCTGCGCACGCCGTGGCCGAGCCGGTGCGCGCCGAGCCGGTCGAGGCAGGTGCGCACGTGCTCGGGCCCCCGCAGCTCGCCCCCGTGCGGGGCGAGCAGCAGACCGGCCCGCTCGGCGATGCGGAAGGCACCCTCGAAGTCGGCGGTGGACCCGCGGCGCTCGTCGTTGGACAGCCCGAAGCCGATCACCCCGCGGTCGGCGTACTGCGCGGCGAGGCGGGCGAGCGTACGGGCGTCGAGCGGGTGCCGGGTGCGGTTGGCGGCGACCACCACGGCCATGCCGAGGCCGGTGCGCGCCGACGCGTCGCGCACGCAGTCGAGCACCAGGTCGGTGAAGGCGGTGATGCCGCCGAAGCGGGCGGCGTACCCGCTCGGGTCGACCTGGATCTCCAGCCAGCGCCCGCCGTCACGCACGTCGTCCTCCGCGGCCTCGAGGACGAGCCGGCGCACGTCGTCGGGGGTCCGCAGGACCGAGCGGGCCACGTCGTAGAGGCGCTGGAAGCGGAACCAGCCCTTCTCGTCGGCCGCGCTCAGCCGCGGCGGCCAGTCCTCCACGAGGGAGTCGGGCAGCACGATGCCGTCGCGCGCCGCCAGCTCCAGCAGCGTCGCGTGGCGCATCGACCCGGTGAAGTGCAGGTGCAGGTGGGCCTTGGGCAGCGCCGTGACGTCGCGGCGACATCCGCCGCCCGCGTCCGCACTCGCCATGCGGGCATCGTAGGGGGAGGGGCCCGGCCGCTCGGCGGCACCGTCGCGTGACGCCTCGGTTCGACTCGGGTGGTCCGGCCCCGTATGCTTCCCCACTGGTGGTCTTCGCCCCATGCTTCGGCGTGCCCGAGGACGTGAGGCCCGACCACCGGAGGGCACTAGCTCAACTGGCAGAGCATCGGTCTCCAAAACCGAAGGTTGGGGGTTCAAGTCCCTCGTGCCCTGCGAGGAAACACTGCACAGCAACCGACGAGAAGGTGGATGACGTGGCCGACGGCAACGCGGTTCAGGACGCGCGGCGCGACTCGCGCGGCGAGGACCGTGGTCGCACCGGCCCGGCCACGTTCCTGCGTCAGGTGGTCGCCGAGCTGCGCAAGGTCGTCTGGCCCACGCAGCAGCAGCTGGTCACCTACTTCTTCGTCGTGCTGGTCTTCGTCACCGTCGTGATGGCGCTGGTCTCGGTGCTCGACCTGGCTTTCGGAAAGCTGGTCTTCGAGCTGTTCACCGGCAGCAACACCCAGTGACGACCGGGGCAGTGGTTCCCCGCCCCCCAGCAACCATTACGGAGTGAGACGTGTCGGAGAGCAATGACGTGGACCAGGTCGAGGACCAGGTCGACACCGTCGACGAGCTGACCGCGGACGACGTCGACGACGCCGCCGCCGAGGTCGCCCTCGACGACGAGGTCACCGAGGACGACGAGGCCACCGACGAGGCGGACCTCGACGCGGACGACGAGGCGGCCGACGACGTCGACGACGCCGCCGCCGAGGACGTCGCGGACGCCGACGGCTCCGAGGACGCCGACGCCGCCGCCGACGAGGAGCCCGCCGAGGCCGAGGACCCGCTCGAGGCGTTCCGCCGCGAGCTGTGGGCCAAGCCCGGCGACTGGTTCGTGGTGCACACCTACTCCGGCATGGAGAAGCGGGTCAAGCACAACCTCGAGAACCGCATCATCTCCCTCAACATGGAGGACTACATCCACGAGATCGTGGTCCCCACCGAGGAGGTCGCGGAGATCAAGAACGGCCAGCGCAAGATGGTCACCCGCACCGTGCTCCCCGGCTACGTCCTGGTCCGCATGGACCTCACCGACGAGTCCTGGTCGGCCGTGCGCCACACGCCGTCGGTCACCGGCTTCGTGGGCCACAGCCACCAGCCCGTGCCGCTGAGCATGAGCGAGGTCGAGGACATGCTGGCCCCGGCCGTCGTGGCCGTCGCCGAGGCCGAGGCCGCTGCCTCGGGCGAGAAGGGCTCCTCCACCACGCCGCGCAAGCCCGTCGAGGTCGCCGACTTCTCGGTCTCCGACTCGGTCATGGTCGTCGACGGCCCGTTCGCCACGCTCCACGCGACGATCACCGAGATCAACGCCGAGTCGCAGCGCGTCAAGGCCCTCGTCGAGATCTTCGGCCGCGAGACCCCGGTCGAGCTGTCCTTCAGCCAGATCCAGCGGGTCTGAGGATTTCACCCGTCCGCCCTCGTGGCGGACACTGCAGGAGCGACAACCCGTGGCAGGGGGCACCGTCCCTCGTCATGACCACATGAGAGAAAGAAGAGCAATGCCTCCCAAGAAGAAGATCGCCGCACTCGTCAAGGTGCAGCTGCAGGCCGGCTCGGCCACCCCGGCCCCGCCTGTCGGTACGGCCCTCGGCCCGCACGGCGTCAACATCATGGACTTCTGCAAGGCCTACAACGCCCAGACCGAGTCCATGCGCGGCAACGTCATCCCCGTCGAGATCACCATCTACGAGGACCGCACGTTCGACTTCATCACCAAGACCCCGCCGGCCGCCGAGCTGATCAAGAAGGCCGCCGGCCTGGCCAAGGGCTCGGGCGTCCCGCACAAGGACAAGGTCGGCAAGCTGACCAAGGACCAGATCCGCGAGATCGCCACGACCAAGCTGCCCGACCTCAACGCCAACGACCTCGACGCAGCCATGAAGATCGTCGAGGGCACCGCCCGTTCGATGGGCGTCACGACCGACTGATCCGTGGGAGAGCCGCGCTGGCTCGCTGACCACATCCTTCGCACCACAGAAACGAGAAGACAATGCAGCGCAGCAAGACCTACCGCGCGGCGGCAGAGGCGTTCGACAAGGACGAGCTCTACGCCCCGCTGGCCGCCATCAAGATCGCCAAGGACGGCTCGAAGAAGAAGTTCGACGAGACCCTCGACGTCGTCATGCGCCTGGGTGTCGACCCGCGCAAGGCCGACCAGATGGTCCGCGGCACCGTGAACCTGCCCCACGGCACCGGCAAGACCGCCCGCGTCCTGGTGTTCGCGAACGCCGACAAGGCCGAGGCTGCCCGTGAGGCCGGCGCCGACCACGTCGGTGGCGACGAGCTGATCGAGAAGGTCGCCGGCGGTTGGCTCGACTTCGACGCCGTCGTCGCGACCCCCGACATGATGGGCAAGGTCGGTCGCCTCGGCCGCGTCCTCGGCCCGCGCTCGCTCATGCCGAACCCGAAGACCGGCACGGTGACCCCCGACGTCGCCAAGGCCGTCACGGACATCAAGGGCGGCAAGATCGAGTTCCGCGTCGACCGCCACGCCAACCTGCACTTCATCATCGGCAAGGCCTCCTTCTCCGAGACCCAGCTCGCCGAGAACTACGCCGCCGCCCTCGAGGAGGTGCTGCGTCTCAAGCCGGCCAGCTCCAAGGGCCGCTACATCAAGAAGGTCACCGTCTCCACGACGATGGGCCCCGGCATCCAGGTCGACCCCAACCGCACCAAGAACGTCGCGTCCGAGGACGAGGCCGTCCAGGCCTGACCCCGCGCGGTCGTCGTACGACCCGGTCACCCCTGAGGGGTGGCCGGGTCGTCCCGCATTTCCGGCTGGTTCGTTTCGGTGTGGAAGCATCGGGTAGGAGGGGCTGGCACGCAGTCCCGTTCGTCCCAGGAGATCTCCCATGCGCCTCACGCCCCTCGCCCGTCGTCTCGGCACCGCCGCCCTGGTGGTGACGCTGGGCTCGGGCTTCGCCGCGTGCAGCAGCGACTCCTCCGACGACTCCTCGAGCTCGGCCACCGACACGTCCGACTCCTCGTCGGACTCCTCCGCCGACACCTCGTCCGACGAGCCCTCCGACGAGCCCTCCGACGACGCCCCGGCCGAGCTCTCGGCCGCCGACTTCTACCCCTCGGTCATGGAGGCGCTGCGCGACGCGGAGTCGTTCACCTTCACCACCACGACCGGCGCCGCGGGCCAGACCCAGGCGATGGAGGGCGAGGCGGAGTTCAGCGACGACGGCATCGAGATGAAGGCCTCCAGCACGGGCGCCCAGGCGATGGAGGTGATCCTCGTCGACAAGGTCATGTACCTGAAGTCGGCCGACCTCGGCACGGGCGAGAAGTGGATGAAGATCGACCTCTCCGACCCGAACTCGCTGTTCGGCATGATCGGCAAGGCCACCGACCCCGAGGCCACCTTCAAGGCCCTGGAGGCCCCCAAGGACCTCGAGCTCATCGGCACCGAGGACGTCGACGGCGTGGCCACCAACCACTACCGCATCACCCTCGACCCGGCGCAGTACCTGAAGGCGATGGAGCTCCCGCCCGCGATGGCCGACATGATGCCCGACGAGCTCGTCACCGAGATGTGGGTCGACGCCGACAACCTGCCCCGCAAGTTCTCGCAGACCACCGAGATGCCGGCGGTCGGCGGCGGCAAGCCCACCACGTCCACCAGCGAGGGCACCTACGCCGACTTCGGCACCGACGTCGACATCGAGGCGCCCCCGGCCGACCAGGTCACCGAGGACATGTTCGGCGGCGCTGCCTGACGCACCGCCACGACGGGTCCGCCCGGGCACGCGCCCGGTCGGGCCCGTCGGCGCGCCGGGGTCAGTCCCGGAACACCCGGTCGTCGATCAGCTGCTCCTTGACCTCGCTGCCGTCGGACTCGTAGCGGCCCTGGTCGAAGCGGGTGCGGAACTGCAGGACGACGCCGTCGCGGCCGAACCGGTTCTTCTCCAGCGTCAGCACCGCCCACTCCTTGAAGCGCTCGGCGTTGTTCAGGTCGTACGTCAGGTGGTGGCGCGCGACGATGTCGAACTTGTTCGCCAGGACCATCACCACGTCCGCCTCGTAGGCCAGGGCGCTCGAGCCGCGGAGGTCGGAGGCGCGCATCCGGGTGCCGGTGCGCAGCGCCGTCTTGTCGGCGGCGGCGATGGCGAGGACGGGCGCGCCGATGTCGATCGCGAGGTCCTTGAGCCCCTCGACGACCTCGGTCGAGCGGGCCTCGTCGTCGGTCTGGCTCGACTTCACCTTCTGCAGGTAGTCCACGACCACGAGCGGGACCTGGCCGGTCGCCTCCTGCACCGAGGCGATGGTCTCCTGGATCGCCGGGATGCCGGTGCGGGTGCCGGTGGAGCGGTGGACGAACAGCAGGTGGGCGTAGCGCTCCATCCGGCTCAGCGCCTCGATGCCCGCCGGCACCGACTCCAGGCGGTGCTCCAGCGAGCTGACCCACAGGTCGTCGAAGATCGAGCGGATGTTGTTCACCCGGACCTGGTCGGACTCGTCGAGCTCGCCGGCCTCCAGCGCCAGCAGCTTCTGGCTGATGTCCTCGGCGTCGTGCTCGTAGGAGAAGTAGAGGACCGGGCGGCCGGTCGCGGCGTTGTTGCGGGCGATCTGCAGCGCGAACGTGGACTTGCCCATGCCCTGCGGGCCGGCGAGCAGCACCAGCGAGCCGGCACGCATGCCGCCCCCGATGGCAGGGTCGAGGCCGTTGAAGCCGGTCTTCCACACGCGTCCGGCCGCGTTGCGGCCGGTGAGCATGCGCTCGTCGCTCCGGACGAGGGAGTCACCGATGGTCGTCAGCTGCGGATCCACGTCCACCATTGGACCAGCACCCCCACCTGCCCGGCAGGCGTTTGCGCGCTTTGGCGGCAGCCCGTGCGGCGGGTGACCGGGGATTTGGCCCCGCACCCGGGGAAGGCGTACTGTCCTGCTCGAAACCAGAGACCGCAGGTTGTCATGGGCTCCTCGCCCGTGACCGAAGGTCCGCAGCAGCGGGCGGCCGGCGCAGGATTCAGAGCAGCGGCGCGAGCCGCACCCACGCCCTGAGCCTGTGCTCAGGGCGTTCGTCGTCTGTGGGCCGGACGCCGGTGGTCAACCCCGGAAGGAGACCCATGGCGCGGCCAGAAAAGACTGCCGCCGTCGCAGAGATCGTTGACTCGTTCAACGGCTCCGCCGGCGCTGTGCTGACCGAGTACCGCGGGCTCACCGTGAAGCAGCTGCAGGACCTGCGGCGCTCCCTCGGCGAGAACGCCAACTACGCCGTGGTCAAGAACACGCTCGCCAAGATCGCCGCCACCGAGGTGGGGATCGAAGGCTTCGACGACCTGCTCAACGGCCCCACCGCCATCGCCTTCATCAATGGAGACGTGGTCGAGGCCGCCAAGGGTCTGCGTGACTTTGCCAAGGCCAACCCCGCCCTCGTCATCAAGGGCGGCGTCCTGGACGGCAAGCCGCTCGACGCTTCCGAGATCGCCAAGCTGGCCGATCTCGAGTCGCGCGAGGTGCTCCTGGGCAAGATGGCGGGCGCGATGCTCGCCAGCCTCTCCCAGGCCGTCTACCTGCTCAACGCGCCGATCGCCCAGGCCGCCCGTCTCGCGGGTGCGCTCCAGGCCAAGGCCGAGCAGGACCCCTCGATCCTCGCAGGTGGTGCCGGCACGCCGGCCGCTGCCGAGGACGCCCCGGTCGAGGAGGCCCCCTCTTCGGAGGAGGCCGCCGAGCCCGAGGCGACCGACGAGGCTGCCGACACGGCCGCCGAGTCCACCGACGCCTGACCGGGCCGACGTACACCACCTGAAACCCGGCGCACCGCACGACCGCGGCCGCGCCACACACGGAAGGAACCGCCACCATGGCGAAGCTCAGCACCGACGAGCTCCTTGACGCCTTCAAGGAGATGACCCTGATCGAGCTCTCCGAGTTCGTCAAGCAGTTCGAGGACACCTTCGGCGTGACCGCCGCCGCCCCCGTCGCCGTGGCCGCCGCCCCGGCCGCCGGTGGCGCTGCCGGTGGCGACGCCGCCGAGGAGAAGACCGACTTCGAGGTCGTCCTCGAGTCGGCCGGCGACAAGAAGATCAACGTCATCAAGGAGGTGCGCGCCCTGACCTCCCTCGGTCTGAAGGAGGCCAAGGACCTCGTCGAGGCCGCCCCCAAGACGATCCTCGAGAACGTCGACAAGGCTGCCGCGGACAAGGCCAAGGAGGCCCTCGAGGCCGCCGGCGCCACCGTCACGGTCAAGTGACCCACCGCTGGTCCTAGGGCCAGCACCCGCTGCGCGAGCAGCACCCGTCGAAGGGCGGTCACCCACAGGGTGGCCGCCCTTCGTCGTGCCCGCCCGCGTGACGACCGTCTCGCCCGGGCGTAACCTCCCGCGGCCCGGCGCGTTGTGCCCCCGGAGAGCGCGGAGGGAGCCGCGCGCTCCGCCACACGGCAGGAGGGTGCACATGGGTGTCGAGATCGAGGTGAACGACCTCACCAAGTCGTTCGGCAAGCAGCTCATCTGGGGCGACGTGACCCTGACGATCCCTGCCGGCGAGATCTGCGTGATGCTCGGCCCCTCCGGCACCGGCAAGTCGGTCTTCCTCAAGACCCTCATCGGCCTGATCAAGCCCGACAGGGGCTCGATCGTGATCGAGGGCACCGACATCGCCAGCTGCTCCGAGCGCGACCTCTACGAGATCCGCAAGCTGTTCGGCGTGCTGTTCCAGGACGGCGCGATGTTCGGCTCGATGAACCTCTACGACAACGTCGCCTTCCCGCTGCGCGAGCACACCCGGAAGTCGGAGTCCGAGGTGCGCGACATCGTGATGGAGAAGATGGACCTCGTCGGCCTGCTGGGCAGCGAGGACAAGCTGCCGGGCGAGATCTCCGGCGGGATGCGCAAGCGCGCGGGCCTGGCGCGGGCGCTGGTGCTCGACCCGGAGATCGTGCTCTTCGACGAGCCCGACTCGGGCCTCGACCCGGTCCGCACGGCGTTCCTCAACCAGCTCATCGTCGACCTCAACGCGCAGATCGACGCGACGTTCCTCATCGTCACCCACGACATCAACACCGCCCGCACCGTCCCTGACAACATCGGCCTGCTCTACCACCGGCACCTGGCGATGTTCGGCCCGCGCGAGGAGCTGCTCAGCTCCGAGGAGCCGGTCGTGCGCCAGTTCCTCAACGCCCAGCGCGTCGGCCCCATCGGGATGTCGGAGGAGAAGGACGCCGACGAGCTCGCCGCCGAGGCCGGGCAGGAGCTGCCGCCGCTGCCCCCGATCCCGCTGCAGCTCGACCCGTCCAACGGCATCCCGCGCCGCAGCCAGCGCCCGGCGGGGGAGTGGTGCCGCGAGCACGGCGTCACGCCGCCGCCCGGCTCGTTCGAGTCCAGCAACGCCGGCCTGGCGCCGGGGGCCTGAGACGTCATGGCCACCTCCCTGTCCTCGCGTGCCCTCGCGCCCGTCGCGGTCGCGGGCAACCTGTTCGCCTTCGCCCTCGACGTGGGTCGCGCGATGTTCCGCCGTCCGTTCCAGCTGCGCGAGTTCATCCAGCAGGCCTGGTTCATCGCGTCGGTCACGATCGTGCCCACCGCGCTGGTCGCGATCCCGTTCGGCGCCGTGATCGCGCTGCAGGTCGGCGGGCTGATCAAGCAGTTCGGCGCGCAGTCCTTCACGGGGTCGGCCTCGGTGCTCGCGGTGATCCAGCAGGCCGCGCCGATCGGCACCGCGCTCCTCATCGCGGGAGCGGGCGGGTCGGCGATCGCGGCCGACCTGGGCGCGCGAAAGATCCGCGAGGAGCTCGACGCGATGATGGTGCTCGGCATCGACCCGATCCAGCGCCTGGTGGTGCCCCGCGTCCTGGCCTGCATGCTCGTCGCGTTCTTCCTCAACGGCATGGTCAGCGTGGTGGGCGTGGTGGGCGGCTACGTGTTCAACGTGGTGCTCCAGGACGGCACGCCCGGCGCGTACCTGGCCAGCTTCACCGCGCTGGCCCAGCTGCCCGACCTGTGGATCGGCCTGCTCAAGGCGCTGGTCTTCGGCGTGATCGCGGCCGTCGTCGCCTCCTACAAGGGCATGCGGGCCGACGGCGGGCCCAAGGGCGTGGGCGACGCGGTCAACGAGTCGGTCGTGATCACGTTCCTGCTGCTGTTCGTGGCCAACTTCGTCCTCAGCATGATCTACCTGCAGGTCGTGCCCCCGAAGGGCGGATGAGCGACATGGCGATCACGACGACCATCAAGGACCTCTGTGCCCGGCCGCTGGCCTCGCTGGACGGCCTCGGCGAGCAGCTGTCGTTCCACCTCAAGGTGCTGCGCGCGGTGCCGCGCTCGGTCACCCGGTACCCGCGCGAGATCATGCGGATCCTGGCCGAGGTGACCCTGGGCTCCGGCGCGCTCGCCGTCATCGGCGGCACGGTGGGCGTGATCATCGGGATGACCTTCTTCACCGGGGCCCAGGTCGGCCTCTCCGGCTACGCCGCCCTCGACCAGCTCGGCACGGCCGCCTTCTCCGGGTTCGTCTCGGCCTACTTCAACACCCGCGAGATCGCGCCGCTGGTGGCCGGGATCGCGCTGGCGGCCACGGTCGGCTGCGGCTTCACCGCGCAGCTCGGCGCGATGCGCATCTCCGAGGAGGTCGACGCCCTCGAGGTGATGGCCATCCCGTCGATGCCCTTCCTCGTCGCCACCCGGGTGGTCGGCGGGCTGATCGCGATCATCCCCCTCTACGTCGTGGGCCTGCTCTCGTCGTACTTCGCCAGCCGCCTCGTGGTGACGCAGATCTACGGCCAGTCCCCGGGCACCTACGACCACTACTTCGACGCCTTCCTGCCGCCCGGCGACGTGCTGTGGTCGTTCGGCAAGGTGCTGGTCTTCGCGGTGACCGTCATCCTCATCCACTGCTACCACGGCTACACCGCCTCCGGCGGGCCCGCCGGCGTCGGCGTCGCGGTCGGTCGCGCCGTGCGCACGAGCATCGTGGCGATCAACGTGCTCGACCTGTTCCTGTCCATGGCCATCTGGGGCGCCGCCACGACCGTGCGGCTGGCGGGGTGAGGCGGCGATGAGGCGCGCCCTGGGGATCGTGTTCCTCGCCCTGATGCTCACCGGCGTCTGGGCGACCTACGGCGTGTTCACGCAGAAGTTCAGCGACTACGACGAGGTCGTCGTCCACGCCTCGCGCATCGGCCTGCAGCTGCCGCGCCGGGCCGACGTGAAGATCAAGGGGGTGATCGTGGGCGAGGTGCTCGACTTCGCGCCCACGGAGGACGGGGCCGACATCACCGTCGGCCTCTTCAAGGACCGCACGGCCGAGGTCCCGAGCGACGTCACCGCCTCGATCCTGCCCAAGACGCTGTTCGGCGAGAAGTACGTCTCCCTCATCGAGCCGCAGGGAGGCTCCTCGGCCCGCCCGATCCGCGCCGGCGACGAGATCGACCGGACGCGGCTCTCGATCGAGGTCGAGAAGGTGCTCGGAGACCTCTACCCGCTCCTGCGGGCCGTCCAGCCGGCCGACCTCAACATGACCCTCAACGCCGTGGCCACCGCCCTCGAGGGCCGCGGCGACCAGCTCGGCGAGAGCATCGAGACGCTCGACGGCTACCTCACCCGGCTCAACCCGCAGCTCCCCGCGCTGGTCGACGACCTCCGGCTGACCGCGCAGGTCTCCGACACCTACGCCGACGTCCTGCCCGAGGTCGCCACGATCCTGCGCAACACGATCACGACCACGGGCACCCTCGAGGGCCGCGAGGACAAGCTGAAGGCACTGTTCAACGACGTGACGAGGCTGTCGACGGTCGCCGAGCGCTTCACCCGCGACAACGGCGACAACCTCGTCCGCCTCGGCGACCTCGCCTCCTCGCAGCTGGAGGTGCTCGCGCGGTACGCGCCCGGCTACCCGTGCCTGCTCGGCGGCATCGTCGGCGCCGGCAAGCTCCAGGCCGAGGCGTTCCGCGGCTTCACCCTCCACATCGTGCTGGAGACCATCCCGAACCAGCCCCGGGCCTACGGTCCCCAGGACGCGCCGGTCTACGGGGACCAGCGCGGCTACTACTGCGGCCGGCTGCCGAACCCGCCGTGGTCGCAGAGCAACCCGGTCACCCATCAGCCGGACTTCGTCGACGGCATCGACGAGCCCACCGGCAAGGGCACCAGCCGGGTCGGCCCGGGTTGGTCCGGCACGGCCGCCGGGTTCGCCGGCGGCCGGCAGGAGTCCGAGCTGCTCAAGGCCCTGCTCGCGCCGGGGCTCGGGGTCAGCACCGACGACGTGCCCGACCTCGGCGTCCTGCTGGTCGGGCCGATGGCGCGCGGCGCGGAGGTGAGCCTGCGATGAGCCCCGTCCTCGACAAGAAGACGTCCGTCGACCTGGTCAAGCTGCTGGTCTTCGTGGTCGTCACCTCGATGGCCACCGCCGTGCTCGTGGTGACGATCGGCAACCTCGGCTTCGGCTCGTCGCGCGAGTACCGGGCCGAGTTCACCGACGCCACCGGCGTGACCAAGGGCGACGACGTCCGCGTCGCCGGCGTCCGCGTCGGCACCGTCGACGACGTCGAGATCGTCGACCGCACCCACGCCCTGGTCACCTTCTCCGTCGACGAGCGCACCGACGTCAACGGCGGCACCAACGCCGCCATCCGCTACCGCAACCTCGTCGGCCAGCGCTACCTCTCCCTCACCCAGGAGGTCGGCGCCACGGACCGGCTGCCCGACGGCGCGACCATCCCGCTCTCGCGCACCCAGCCGGCGCTCGACCTGACCGTGCTGTTCAACGGCTTCAAGCCGCTGTTCCAGGCGCTCTCGCCCGACGACGTCAACCAGCTCTCCTTCGAGCTGGTGCAGGTCTTCCAGGGGGAGGGCGGCACCCTCGAGGGGCTGCTGGCGCACACCGCGTCGCTGACCACGACCCTGGCCGACCGCGACCAGGTGATCGGCGACCTGATCGACAACCTCTCGCTGGTCCTCGACCACGTCGCCGACCGCGACGAGCAGCTGACCCGGTTGATCCGGTCGTTCCGCACCCTCGTCGGCGGGCTCAAGAAGGACCGCTTCGCGATCCTGGACTCGCTCGAGGACGTCTCCGCGCTCTCGGTGGAGACCGCCTCGCTGGTCGACGGCATCCGCCGGCCCTTCGTCCGCAACATCAAGCAGCTGCGGGCGGTCGCGGGCAACATCGACGAGAACAAGGCGGAGCTCGACCGGGCGCTCCAGGTCCTGCCGATCAAGCTGGACAAGATCGGGCGCACGGCCATCTACGGGTCGTTCTTCAACTTCTACCTCTGCGAGTTCCAGGGCCGGGTCAACCTGCCGGCCGGTGTCTCGCTGCCGGTGAAGTACCGGACCGGTTCCGACAGGTGTGACCTGGGATGACCGCCATGAAGCCGTTCCGGGAGCGCAACCCCGTCGTCGTCGGCGCCGTCAGCCTGGTCGTCCTGGTGCTGGTGGTGGTGGCCGCGCTGCGCGCCGACGACCTGCCCGTCATCGGCGGCGGCGACACCTACCACGCGATGTTCGGCGAGGCGGGCGGGCTGCAGGTCGGCGACGAGGTGCGCATCGCCGGCGTCCGCGTCGGCAAAGTCAACGACATCGCGCTCGCCGGCGACGAGGTCGACGTGTCCTTCAAGGTGCAGGACGCCGCCGCGTTCGGCAAGGACACCCGCGCCGCGATCAAGGTCAAGACGATCCTGGGCTCGATGTTCCTCGCCCTCGAGCCGGCCGGCAGCGGGCAGCTCCCCGAGGGCGCCACGATCCCGCAGGAGCGCACGTCCTCGCCGTTCGACGTCGTCGACGCCTTCGAGGGCCTGGCCTCGACGTCGGAGAAGATCGACACCGACCAGCTCGCGGAGTCGCTGACCACGCTCGCCGACCTCACCCGCAACACCCCGGAGGAGTTCCGCGGGGCGCTCGACGGGCTGAGCCGGCTGTCCTCCAACGTCGCCGCCAAGGACGAGCAGCTCAACACGCTGCTCCAGAACCTCCAGCGGGTCTCGACCGTGCTCGACGAGCGCGACGACGACATCGTGGCCCTGATGAAGGACAGCGACGTGCTCTTCCGTGCGCTCGTCGCCCGGCGCGACGCCGTCCACGAGCTGCTCGTCTCGAGCACCCGCCTGTCGAAGGAGCTGACCGCGCTCGTGCGCCAGTCCCGTGCCGACCTCAAGCCCGCCCTGGAGCACCTCGAGAACGTCGTCGCGGTGCTCAACAAGAACGAGGACAACCTCGACAGCAGCCTGCGGCTGATGGCGCCCTTCTACCGCGTCTTCACCAACACGCTGGGCACCGGGCCGTGGTTCGACACGTGGATCTCCAACTTCCCTCCCGTCCCGCAGGTGGGCTGACCATGGACCTCGTCAAGCGCCTCCTCGTCCCCCTCGTCGTCCTCGCCTTCGTGGTCGCCTCCGCCGTGAGCTTCCTCGGCGGCAGCAGCACGAAGACCGTCGTGGCCCACTTCCCGCGTGCGATCTCGGTCTACGAGGGCAGCGACGTCCGCGTCCTCGGCGTCCCCGTCGGCACCGTCACCCGCGTCGAGCCCACCGGCACCGACGTCACCGTGACGATGACCTACGACGACCAGGTGCGGCTGCCCGCCGACGCCAAGGCGGTGATCATCGCCCCGTCGGTCGTGGGCGACCGCTACGTCCAGCTCACGCCGGCGTACTCCGGGACCGGCGACGTCCTCACCGACGGGGCAGAGCTCGACGTCGACCGCACGGCCGAGCCGCTCGAGCTCGACCAGATCTACGACAGCCTCGACCGGCTCAACGTCGCCCTCGGGCCGCGCGGGGCCAACCGGGACGGCGCCCTGTCGGACCTGCTCTCGGTCACCGCCGACAACTTCGGAGGCCAGGGGGCGAGGTTCCGCCAGACCGTGCACGACGTCTCCCGGCTGACCTCCACCCTCGCGGGCAACAAGGAGGAGCTGTTCGGGTCGGTCAGGGCGCTGGAGGGGTTCATGAAGACCCTGGCCGACAACGACCAGACGGTGCGGCAGTTCAACCAGTCGCTGGCCGACGTGTCGACGATGCTCTCGGGCGAGCGCCAGGAGCTCGTCGCTGCGACCCGCAACCTCTCGGTCGCGCTGGGCGCGGTGAAGGGCTTCGTGGAGGAGAACCGCGACTCCCTCACGCGCAACATCAGCGGGCTCAACCGGGTCTCGAAGGTGCTGGTGCGCCAGCGCGACGCGCTCGACGAGATCCTGCACACCGCTCCCGCCGCGCTCAACAACCTCGCGCTGACCTACAACCCGCAGGCCGGCACGCTGGACCAGCGCAGCAACTTCGGCGAGTCGATCAACCAGCTCAACGCCGACCCCGCCGCGTTCCTGTGCGGGTTCGTCGGCCAGGTGGAGCGGTCCGGGCAGGTCTGCGACACGATCACCCAGCTGCTCGACCGCAGGCGCCCCGGCGCGCTGTCGGGGCAGGCGAAGCTGCCGGCCCGCGACGTCTTCGACCCGACCCTCGGCGGCCTCGTGGAGGTGCAGCGATGAAGCGACTGGCCATGCTCGTGACCGGCGTCGTGCTGGCGGTGGTCACCTCCGCGTGCGACGCGAGCGTCTACGACCTGCCGCTGCCGGGTGGTCCCGACGTGGGCGAGGACCCCCTCACCGTGCAGGTCGAGTTCGCCGACGTCCTCGACCTGGTGCCGCAGTCGACGGTGAAGGTCGACGACGTGAGCGTCGGTCGGGTCAGCGCCATCGACCTGCAGGGCTACCAGGCGCTGGTGACGCTGCAGCTGCGTCGCGACGTGGACCTCCCCGACAACGCCGTCGCCGAGCTGCGGCAGACCAGCCTGCTCGGCGAGAAGTTCGTCGAGCTCAGCGCCCCCGAGGAAGGGGCGAGCCCGAACCTCCTCGCCGACGGCGACACCATCCCGATCGAGCGCGCCGGGCGCAACCCCGAGGTCGAGGAGGTGCTCGGTGCCCTCAGCCTGCTGCTCAACGGCGGCGGCGTGGCCCAGCTCAGGACCATCACCCAGGAGCTCAACGACGCGCTCGGCGGGCGCGAGGACTCCGCACGCTCGGTGCTGCGCCAGCTGCGCGCGTTCACCGGCCAGCTCGACGAGAACAAGGCCGACATCGTCGACGCCATCGAGAAGCTCAACCGGCTCGCCGTCGCGGCGGAGAAGCAGCTGCCCACGATCGACGAGGCGCTCGAGGAGCTGCCCAGCGCGCTCGACTCCATCGACCGCCAGCGCGACGACCTCGTCGAGATGCTGAAGGCCCTCGACCAGCTGTCGTCGGTCGCCGTCGACGTGATCAAGGAGTCCAAGGACGCGACCATCACCTCGCTCCAGCGGCTCGACCCGGTGCTCACCCAGCTGGCCGCGTCCGGTGACGACTTCACCAACGCCTTCAGCGTCTTCCTGACCTACCCGTTCGTCGACGAGGTGGTCGGCCGTGACCCGCAGGTCGCCCGCAACCTGCACATGGGCGACTACACCAACCTGTCCATCACCCTCGACGTCGACCTGACCGCGATCCCCACCACGATCCCGACCACGCTGCCGACCGAGGCCTGCATCCCGTTGAGCCAGCTGCCGCAGGACGGCCCGCTGCCCGACACCAGCAAGCTGTGCAAGGACGCGCTCGACGCGATCAACGCGTGCCTCGACGGGCTGCGGCGCGGTGACGCCACCGCGTGCCTCGGCCTGCCGGGATCGGTGATCTCGGTCGTCTGCCAGCAGTACCCGGTGCCCGGGCTGTGCAGCACCGGCGGCACCCCGACCGCGCTCCCGACCCTGCCGACCGAGCTGCCGTCCACCCTCCCGACCCTGCCGCCGCTGCCGACCATCTCGATCCCCGGCCTGCCGCGCCCGGGGGCGGGCGACTCCTCGCCACCGGGGTCCGGCCGGGGTCGCGGCCCGACCGTCGCCCAGCTCAGCGAGGCCTACGACCCCGCTCTCGTCAGCCTGCTCGTCGCGGGACTGGTGACGCGATGATCACCCGCCGGACCAAGGTGCAGCTGCTCGTCTTCGCGCTCATCACCGTGCTGGGCGTGAGCTTCGTCGGCGCCCGCTACGCCCGCCTCGACCGCCTGGTCGTCGACCAGAGCTACACGGTCGTGGCCCACTTCGCCGACTCCGGTGGCGCCTTCGCAGGCGCGGAGGTGTCCTACCGGGGCGTGCGGGTCGGCCAGGTCGACCGCCTCGAGCTCACCGACGACGGCGTCGACCTGGTGCTCGACGTCGACGACGAGTTCGACCAGATCCCCGCGGACGCGGAGGCGCTGGTCGGCAACCGGTCGGCGGTGGGGGAGCAGTACGTCGAGCTCCAGCCGCAGAGCGACCGCGGCCCGTACCTCGTCGACGGCTCGGAGATCGCCCGTGACCGCACCACCACGCCGATCCAGACCGACACCCTGCTCACCCACCTCGACGAGACGGTGCGCAGCGTCGACCAGGACGACCTCCGGACCGTCACCACCGAGCTCGGGCGCGCGCTCGGCGGGTCGGGGCAGGACCTCCAGACGATCATCGACAGCAGCGGCTCGTTCCTCACGACCGCGGACGAGAACTTCGGTGTGACGGTCGACCTGATCCGCGACAGCAACACCGTGCTGCAGGGCCAGGCCGACTCCGAGGGGGCCTTCCGGCGCTTCGCCCGGGACCTGTCGACCTTCACCACCACCGTCGCGGGCCACGACCGGGACCTGCGCCGGCTGATCGACGACGGATCGGCCGGCGCCAACGAGGTGCGCACGTTCCTCGAGCAGAACGAGGTCGACCTCGGCGAGCTGATCAACAACCTCGTCACCACCGGTGAGGTCGTCGTCAAGCACCTCGACGGCGTCGAGCAGCTGCTGGTCATCTACCCCTACGTCGTCGAGGGCGGCTTCACCGTCGTGTCCAAGTCGCCCGGATCGGGGCTCTACGACGCCCACTTCGGCCTGGTGCTCCAGCCGGACCCGCCGGTGTGCCTCCAGGGCTACGAGAGCACCGACCGACGCTCGCCGCTCGACGGCAGCAACGCCCCGATGAACGAGCAGGCCGGGTGCACCGAGCCGGCCTCGGAGGGCAACGCCCGCGGCTCCCAGAACATCCGGGCCCCGCGCCCGGCCACCGGGTGGGGCCCGGCCGACCTCGCCTACGACCCCGACACCGGTCGGCTCACCAGCGACCCGGCCGCCATCCGGGCGCTCACCGGCGAGCGAGCGCCGGCCCCGCGCACGCTCGGCGCCGACTCGTGGAAGTGGCTCTACCTCGAGCCGCTCCTCGGCGACGGCGTGACCTCTCCTGCCGCTCGTCGTTGAACCCGTCGGGTCCGTGGAGGAGGGCCCACAGGTTCCGAGGGAGGGGACACCGATGACACTCACGACCGAGAGGCCCGCGCCCGTCGACGAGACGGCGACCGGCGCCGACGCGACGCCCGCGCGCCGGGGACGCGGCCGGACCTGGCTCGCCCTCGCCCTCGCGGTGGTGGCCGCGGCCGCGACGGCCGTGCTGGTGTGGGAGCACACCGGCCGCGCCGGCACCGCCGACGGCGGCCTCGACCACCCGGACGAGCGCGAGCAGGTGATGAGCCTGACCAGCCAGTTCGTCAAGCGCCTCGGCACCTACAGCCCCGACATGGTCGACGGCTCCGGGCAGATGCCGGCCTACCGCGAGCAGGTCCGCGCGGTGATCACGCCCAAGTTCGCCGCCGACTTCGACAAGGAGGTCACGACGGCAGAGCAGCTCGTCGCCCAGGGTGGGATCACCCGCAGCGCCGACGTCTTCGCCACCGCCGTCTCCTCGGTCGACGACGACTCCGCCCGCGTGCTGGTCGCCGGCGCCTTCACCGACAGCTACACCCAGGGCACGGGGGCGAAGGCGCGCACCGTCGACCAGGAGCCCCTGCCCTTCCGGTTCACCGTCGACCTCGTGCTCACCGGCGGGAAGTGGCTGGTCGACGACTTTACTCCCGTCGGCAGCAGCGACGGCGCCGGCGCCCAGCCCGGCAGCCGGACCGACGGGCAGACCGACGGGGGGAGCACGCGATGAGCGACCTGCCCACCTGGTACGACCTGCTCGACGTCCCGCGCGAGGCCTCCACCGACGAGGTCCGCGCGGCGTGGAAGGCCCAGATCGCCGACCTCGAGCCGGGCGAGCGGCGCTTCGACGCCCTCAACCGGGCTGCCCGGGTGCTCCTCGACCCGGCGGCGCGGGCGGCGTACGACGCCGAGCACCCCGTCGAGCCTTCCGAGCCTGGCGAGCCTTCCCGAGCAGGACGCGCGGTGGCCGACGAGCCCGCCGAGAGTGAGGGGGGCGCGCCCGTGCGCCCGCGTCGGACGGCCCGGTTGCGCCGGTCCTCGACCAGCCGCGTCGGCGTGCCCGGCTGGCTGCTCGGCGGTCTCGGCGTGCTCGCCGCCGGCCTGGTGGCCGTGGCGTCGTGGACCTGGGCGGCCTCGGCGGACAGCGGCGCGGGGTCGACCGCCGCGCGTGAGGCCCAGGTCGCGGCGGAGCGCGCCGTGGTGCCGGTGCTCTCCTACGACCACCGCCACCTCGACGAGGACCAGCGCGCCGCCGAGGCGACGATGACGGGGCGGTACCGCCAGGAGTACGACAAGCTCTTCACGGTGCTGAAGGAGAACGCCCCGCAGACGCGCACCACGGTGAGCGCCGAGGTGGTCGCCTCCGGCATCGTGCGGGCGAGCGACGACCGGGTGCAGGTGCTGGTGTTCGTGGACCGGCCCACCACCAACAAGCTGCTCCGCGAGCCGGTCGTCTACAAGGACCAGGTGACGGTGTCGATGCAGCGCGTCGACGGCGAGTGGCTGGTCGACGACCTCGTCACCTCGCCCGTCCCGGGCTAGACCCCGGTCGCTCCGAGGCCTGCCGCGGAGCGGGGGAGCCTCTCCCCAGGGGTGGTCGATCGGCGCGTTCTGCTTGACCCGAGGGGCTTCGGCGTTCATAGTCGTGGCCAACGCGTGGAACCCATCCTTCGGGAGATCGACCCCGCGTTTGAGGCGTGCTCACATCTGCGCTATCGTAGTGCTTTGCGCCTGCCCTCAGATGCCCGACGCCTTCCGGAACGGCTGTCGCGGTGGTCGGCCGGCGCCGAGATCACTTGATCATTTGTGAGGACAACTCTTGGCCGCGCGCAGCTCCGCTGGTAACCACCGTCGCACCTCTTTCGCAAAGATCACCGAACCTCTCGAGGTTCCCCCTCTCATCGCGCTCCAGACGAGCAGCTTCGACTGGCTCGTCGGCAACGAGCGCTGGGATGAGACGGTGGCTGCCCGCAAGGCGGCTGGTGAGGACGTCTCCGAGAAGACCGGTCTGCAGGAGATCTTCGAGGAGATCTCCCCGATCGAGGACTTCTCCGAGACGATGATGCTCTCCTTCGACAACCCCGTCTTCCTGGACGAGAAGTACACCGAGGAGGAGTGCAAGGAGAAGGACTTCACCTACTCCCGCCCGCTCTACGTCTCGGCCGAGTTCATGAACCACGAGACCGGCGAGATCAAGGGCCAGACCGTCTTCATGGGCGACTTCCCCATGATGACGCGCAAGGGCACCTTCATCATCAACGGCACCGAGCGCGTCGTCGTGTCGCAGCTGGTCCGTTCGCCCGGCGTCTACTTCGAGTCGACCCCGGACAAGACGTCCGACAAGGACATCTACACCGCCAAGCTCATCCCGAGCCGTGGCGCCTGGCTCGAGTTCGAGATCGACAAGCGCGACCTCGTCGGCGTCCGCCTCGACCGCAAGCGCAAGCAGAACGTCACCGTGCTGCTCAAGGCGCTCGGCTGGACCACCGACCAGATCCGCGAGGAGTTCGGCCAGTACGAGTCGATGATGCTGACCCTCGAGAAGGACAGCGTCCGCTACGAGGTCGTCTACGAGGAGCTGCAGAAGAAGGCGCGGGGCGAGGCCCCGACCGCCGAGCAGGTCAACGACGAGGTCACCCGTCTCGCGCTGCTCGACATCTACCGCAAGCTGCGCCCGGGCGAGCCGCCGACGGCCGAGGCCGCGCAGACGCTGCTGAACAACTACTACTTCAACGGCAAGCGCTACGACCTCGCCAAGGTCGGCCGCTACAAGATCAACAAGAAGCTCGGCCTCCACGAGGCGTTCGACCAGCAGACGCTGACCATCGACGACATCGTGGCCGCGATCCGCTACGTCGTGCAGCTGCACGCCGCGGGCGTGCAGGTCGAGGCTCCCGACCTGGTCGACGCCGAGGGCAATGTCGTCGAGGGTCCTGACGGTGCCCCCGTCAAGGTCCAGGCCGACGACATCGACCACTTCGGCAACCGCCGCATGCGCACGGTCGGCGAGCTGATCCAGAACCAGCTCCGCACGGGCCTGGCCCGCATGGAGCGCGTGGTCCGCGAGCGGATGACGACCCAGGACGTCGAGGCCATCACGCCGCAGTCCCTGATCAACATCCGTCCCGTGGTCGCGGCGCTGAAGGAGTTCTTCGGCACCTCGCAGCTCTCGCAGTTCATGGACCAGACCAACCCGATCGCGGGCCTGACGCACAAGCGTCGCCTCTCCGCCCTCGGCCCCGGTGGTCTGTCCCGCGACCGCGCCGGCATGGAGGTCCGTGACGTCCACCCGTCGCACTACGGCCGCATGTGCCCGATCGAGACCCCCGAAGGCCCGAACATCGGCCTGATCGGCTCGCTGGCCTCCTACGGCCGGATCAACCCGTTCGGCTTCGTCGAGACGCCCTACCGCAAGGTCGTCGACGGTGTGGTCACCGACCAGATCGACTACCTGACCGCCGACGACGAGGACCGCTACGTCATCGCCCAGGCCAACGCCCCGCTCGACGAGAACATGAAGTTCGTCGAGGAGCGCGTCCTGGTCCGCCAGAAGGACGGCGAGGTCGACGCGATCCTCGCCGGCGAGGTCGACTACATGGACGTCTCGCCGCGCCAGATGGTGTCGGTCGCGACCGCCCTGATCCCGTTCCTCGAGCACGACGACGCCAACCGTGCGCTCATGGGCGCCAACATGCAGCGCCAGGCCGTGCCGCTGATCACCAGCGACAGCCCGCTGGTCGGCACCGGCATGGAGTACCGCGCGGCCGTCGACGCCGGTGACGTGGTCGTCGCCGACGCCGCCGGTGTGGTCAAGGAGGTCTCCGCCGACGCCATCGAGACGATGAACGACGACGGCACCTACCAGACCTACCGCCTGGCCAAGTTCCGCCGCTCCAACCAGGGCACCTGCATCAACCAGCGTCCGCTGGTGAAGGTGGGCGACCGCCTCGAGGTCGGCACGCCGATCGCCGACGGTCCGTGCACCGACGACGCCGAGATGGCGCTGGGCACCAACCTGCTCGTGGCGTTCATGCCGTGGCAGGGCCACAACTACGAGGACGCGATCATCCTCAGCCAGCGCCTGGTGCAGGAGGACATCCTCACCTCGATCCACATCGAGGAGCACGAGGTCGACGCGCGCGACACCAAGCTCGGCCCCGAGGAGATCACCCGGGACATCCCGAACGTCTCCGAGGAGGGCCTGGCCGACCTCGACGAGCGCGGCATCATCCGCATCGGCGCCGAGGTCACCACCGGTGACATCCTGGTCGGCAAGGTCACGCCCAAGGGCGAGACCGAGCTCACCCCCGAGGAGCGCCTGCTCCGCGCGATCTTCGGCGAGAAGGCGCGCGAGGTGCGCGACACCTCGATGAAGGTGCCCCACGGCGAGTCCGGCACCGTCATCGGCGTGCGGGTCTTCGACCGCGAGGACGGCGACGACCTGCCTCCGGGCGTCAACCAGCTGGTCCGCGTCTACGTCGCCCAGAAGCGCAAGATCTCCGTGGGTGACAAGCTCGCCGGCCGTCACGGCAACAAGGGCGTCATCGCCAAGATCCTGCCGATCGAGGACATGCCGTTCATGGAGGACGGCACCCCGGTCGACGTCGTGCTCAACCCGCTGGGTGTGCCGCGTCGTATGAACATCGGCCAGATCCTCGAACTGCACCTCGGCTGGCTGGCCAAGCAGGGCTGGGACCTCAACCTGTCCGGCGAGGCGGGTGAGTCGGAGTGGAAGCAGCGTCTCATCGCGATCGGCGCCGACAAGGCCGACCCGGACACCAAGGTCGCGACCCCGGTGTTCGACGGTGCCCGCGAGGACGAGATCACGGGTCTGCTGGGCTCGACTCTGCCGAACCGTGACGGCGAGCGGATGGTCAAGGAGGACGGCAAGGCCAGCCTCTTCGACGGTCGTACGGGCGAGCCGTTCCCGGAGCCGGTGGCGGTGGGCTACATGTACATCCTCAAGCTCCACCACCTCGTCGACGACAAGATCCACGCGCGCTCGACCGGCCCCTACTCGATGATCACGCAGCAGCCCCTGGGTGGTAAGGCCCAGTTCGGCGGCCAGCGGTTCGGCGAGATGGAGGTCTGGGCGATGGAGGCCTACGGCGCCGCCTACGCCCTGCAGGAGCTGCTGACGATCAAGTCCGACGACGTGCCGGGCCGCGTGAAGGTCTACGAGGCCATCGTGAAGGGCGAGAACATCCCCGACTCCGGCATCCCCGAGTCGTTCAAGGTGCTCGTCAAGGAGATGCAGTCGCTCTGCCTCAACGTGGAGGTGCTGTCGCAGGACGGCTCCACCATCGAGATGAAGGACGCCGAGGAAGACGTCTTCCGCGCGGCCGAGGAGCTCGGCATCGACCTGTCCCGCCGCGAGCCCAGCTCCGTCGAGGAAGTCTGAGCGTGACGGTGCGCCGGCCGCGAGGCCGGCGCACCGCCGCCCAGTCCCAGCTTTTTCCCACGTACTAACGAAGGACAGCAGCCATCGTGCTCGACGTTAACTTCTTCGACCAGCTTCAGATCGGCCTGGCCACCGCGGACGACATCCGCACGTGGAGCCACGGCGAGGTCAAGAAGCCGGAGACCATCAACTACCGCACGCTCAAGCCCGAGCGTGACGGCCTCTTCTGCGAGAAGATCTTCGGTCCCACCCGGGACTGGGAGTGCTACTGCGGCAAGTACAAGCGCGTGCGCTTCAAGGGCATCATCTGCGAGCGCTGCGGCGTCGAGGTGACCCGTTCCAAGGTGCGCCGTGAGCGCATGGGCCACATCGAGCTCGCCGCTCCCGTGACCCACATCTGGTACTTCAAGGGCGTCCCCTCGCGCCTGGGCTACCTCCTCGACCTGGCGCCGAAGGACCTCGAGAAGGTCATCTACTTCGCCGCCTACATGATCACCTCGGTCGACGAGGACGCGCGCCACCGCGACATGGAGACCCTGGAGAACAAGGTCGGCCTGGAGCGCGAGCGCCTCGAGAAGCGCCGCGACACCTCCGTGGAGGACCGCGCCAAGAAGCTCGAGGAGGACCTCGCCACCCTCGAGGCCGAGGGCGCCAAGGCCGACGCCAAGCGCAAGGTGCGCGACGGTGCCGACCGCGAGATGAACCAGCTCCGTGACCGCGCCAACCGCGAGATCGCGCGGCTGGAGGAGGTCTGGGACACCTTCAAGAGCCTCAAGGTCCAGGACCTGCTCGGCGACGAGCTGCTCTACCGCGAGATGAAGACCTGGTTCGGCAAGTACTTCGAGGGCCACATGGGCGCCACGGCGATCCAGAAGCGCCTCCAGGACTTCGACATCGAGGCCGAGGTGGAGTCGCTGCGCGACACCATCGCCAACGGCAAGGGCCAGCGCAAGGTCCGCGCCCTCAAGCGCCTCAAGGTCGTCGACGCCTTCCGCAAGACCGGCAACCAGCCCATCGGCATGGTGCTCGACGCCGTCCCGGTGATCCCGCCGGACCTGCGCCCGATGGTCCAGCTCGACGGTGGCCGCTTCGCCACCTCCGACCTGAACGACCTCTACCGCCGCGTCATCAACCGCAACAACCGCCTCAAGCGACTGCTCGACCTCGGCGCTCCCGAGATCATCGTCAACAACGAGAAGCGGATGCTG
>NZ_JBHLXH010000001.1:2754553-2777812 GCF_042432345.1 Nocardioides zeicaulis
AACCGGCCGCTGAAGTCGCTCTCCGACATGCTCAAGGGCAAGCAGGGTCGCTTCCGCCAGAACCTGCTCGGCAAGCGCGTGGACTACTCGGGCCGTTCGGTCATCGTGTCCGGTCCCCAGCTCAAGCTGCACCAGTGCGGTCTGCCCAAGCAGATGGCGCTCGAGCTGTTCAAGCCGTTCGTGATGAAGCGCCTCGTCGACCTGTCGCACGCGCAGAACATCAAGTCCGCCAAGCGGATGGTCGAGCGCGCCCGCCCGGTCGTGTGGGACGTCCTCGAGGAGGTCATCACCGAGCACCCCGTGCTGCTCAACCGTGCGCCCACCCTGCACCGCCTCGGCATCCAAGCCTTCGAGCCGCAGCTGATCGAGGGCAAGGCCATCCAGATCCACCCGCTCGTGTGCGGCGCGTTCAACGCCGACTTCGACGGTGACCAGATGGCCGTGCACCTGCCGCTGTCCGCGGAGGCGCAGGCCGAGGCCCGCATCCTGATGCTGTCGACCAACAACATCCTGAAGCCGTCGGACGGCCGCCCGGTGACCATGCCCTCGCAGGACATGATCATCGGCCTGTTCTGGCTCACCTCCGACCGGGACGGCGAGCCCGGCGAGGGCCGCGTGTTCTCGAGCCCGGCCGAGGCGATCATGGCCTTCGACCGTCGCGAGATCACGCTGCAGAGCAAGGTCCGCATCCGCCTCGACGACATCGTGCCGCCGCTCGACCTCGAGGTCGGGGCCGACTGGGAGGAGCGCACCGCGATCCTCCTCGAGACGACGCTGGGTCGCGTGTACTTCAACGACACCCTGCCCGCGGACTACCCGTTCGTGAACGAGGAGGTCGGCAAGAAGCGCCTCGGCGCGATCGTCAACGACCTCGCCGAGCGCTACACCAAGGTGCAGGTCGCCGCGTCGCTCGACGCCCTCAAGGACGCCGGCTTCCACTGGGCCACGCGCTCGGGCGTCACGGTCTCGATCGACGACGTCACCACGCCGGACAGCAAGGCCGAGATCCTGGGCCGCTACGAGGCGCAGGCCGAGAAGGTCCAGAAGAACTACGAGCGCGGCGTGATGACCGACGACGAGCGTCGTCAGGAGCTCATCGAGCTGTGGACCCAGGCTGCTGCCGAGGTCGGTCGCGCGATGGAGACCAACTTCGACCGCAAGAACCCGATCTTCATGATGGTCGACTCGGGCGCCTCCGGAAACATGAACCAGATCCGGCAGGTCGCGGCCATGCGTGGTCTGGTGGCCAACCCGAAGGGCGAGATCATCCCGCGCCCGATCAAGGCCAACTTCCGCGAGGGCCTCTCGGTGCTCGAGTACTTCATCTCGACCCACGGTGCCCGCAAGGGCCTGGCCGACACCGCGCTGCGCACCGCCGACTCGGGCTACCTGACCCGTCGTCTGGTGGACGTCTCGCAGGACGTCATCATCCGTGAGGACGACTGCGGCACCGAGCGTGGCCTGCCCAAGCGCATCGACGACGAGCACGTGGAGACCTCGGCCTACGCCCGGGCCTCCGCCGTCGAGATCACCCACCCGGAGACCGGCGAGGTCCTCGCCGCCGCCGGTGAGGACCTGGGCGACGTCAAGATCGGCGAGCTGGTCGCGGCCGGCATCAGCGAGGTCAAGGTCCGCTCGGTCCTCACCTGCGAGGCCCGCACCGGCACCTGCGCCAAGTGCTACGGCCGCTCGCTGGCCACCGGCCAGCTGGTCGACATCGGTGAGGCGGTCGGCATCATCGCCGCCCAGTCCATCGGTGAGCCCGGCACGCAGCTGACGATGCGTACCTTCCACACCGGTGGTGTGGCCTCCGCGGACGACATCACGCAGGGTCTGCCCCGCGTGGTCGAGCTCTTCGAGGCCCGCTCGCCCAAGGGCCGGACCCCGATCTCGGAGTCCGCCGGTCGGGTGAAGATCGAGGAGAGCGACAAGGCCCGCGTCGTCGTGGTCACCCCCGACGACGGCTCCGAGCCCCAGGAGATCCCGGTCTCCAAGCGCTCGCGCCTCAACGTCGAGGACGGCGACCACATCGAGGTGGGTCACCACATCACCTCCGGTACGCCGGACCCGCAGGACGTGCTGCGCATCCTCGGTGTCCGCAAGGCCCAGGAGCACCTCGTCGACGAGGTCCAGGAGGTCTACCGGTCCCAGGGCGTGTCGATCCACGACAAGCACATCGAGATCATCATCCGGCAGATGCTGCGCCGGGTGACGGTCATCGAGTCCGGTGACACCAACCTGCTCCCGTCCGACCTGGTCGACCGGGTCCGGTTCGAGGAGGAGAACCGTCGCGTGGTCTCCGAGGGCGGCAAGCCGGCCTCGGGTCGCCCGGTCCTCATGGGCATCACGAAGGCCTCGCTCGCGACCGAGTCGTGGCTCTCGGCGGCCTCCTTCCAGGAGACCACCCGGGTGCTCACCGACGCCGCGATCAACGGCCGCTCCGACAGCCTCCGCGGCCTGAAGGAGAACGTGATCATCGGCAAGCTCATCCCGGCCGGCACCGGCCTGGAGCGCTACCGCAACATCCGGGTCGAGCCGACCGAGGAGGCGCGCGCCGCTGCCTACTCGGTCACCGGCTACGACGCCTACGACTACGACTTCGGTCCGTCGTCGCAGGCCGTCGCGCTGGACGACTTCGACTTCGGTTCCTACCAGAACTGATCCGGTACCCGGTCGAGCCCCGGTCCCCCTCGCGGGGGCCGGGGCTCGTCGGCATTTTCGGGGTGCGACGCACACTGGACGACATGGTCCGATCCGTGTGGCACCGCTCCCTGATCCTGCTCCTCGGCACCTGTGCGCTCGTGCTCGTCGCCTCGCTGCACCTCCATCCCGGGACGCCCCCGGGCCGCGCGGCCGCGGCGACCCCGCTGAGCGCACCCGGCGTCGCCGAGGCGGCCTCGCGCGCGACGACCCCGGAGTGCCGCAGCGCGGACCTGCGCGCCGACTTCCGGGCGCGCGACGCTGCGGCCGGCCACCGCTACGGCGTGGTCCGGCTGCACAACGTCAGCGACCGCACCTGCGTCGTGCAGGGCTACGGCGGGCTGTCCTACGTCGGCGGGGGTGACGGCACCCAGGTCGGCGCGGCAGCCGACCGTGAGCAGGCCACCGCTCGCCGCGTGGTGCTCGCGCCGGGCGAGCGGGCGCTGAGCCTGGTCACCGAGACGGTGGCGCAGGACTACCCGCGGGGTCGCTGCCGTCCCGCGCCGGTGGACGGCTTCCGCGTCTACGCCCCTGACACCACCCGTTCGTTCTTCGTCGCCCACGCCACGACCGGCTGCCGCAACGACGCGGTGCACCTGCTCTCGCACCGCCCCTTCCACGGCTGAGGGGGCGCCGTCGTCCCCTCAGCGAGACGACACCGACTTTTGATTGACGTACGAGCAAAAGTCGCCCTACGGTCGACGTGATGTGGTGCCCATCACATCGTCGACGACAGGAAGGTGCACCCCCATGTGCTTCGGACACGACGGGGACGAGGCGCTCGCGCGCTCGTTGGAGGCACGCGGCGCCAGCCGCCGCGGACTCATCAGGGGCGCTGCCGGCGCCACGGTCGGCGCTGCGGCGCTCGGTGCCCTCGGCGCCTCGCCCGCGCACGCTGCCGGCAAGGGCCGCGGCCACGGGCACGGCGGTCACGGGGGCGGGGGGCACGGCGGTCGCCGGCTCGACCTCGACACCATCAGCATCCAGCTCTACACGCTGCGCGACGCGGCCGCGGCCCCCGGGTCGGGACCGGCCGCGATCGGGCACCCGGCGGTCCTCGAGGCCCTCGCCCGCTACGGCTACGACCGGGTGGAGCTCGCCGGTCTCTACGGCGAGACCCCGGCGAGCATGCGGGCGCGGCTCGACGGCCTCGGCCTGCGCGCCACCTCCAGCCACGACGGCATCAGCGCCGACACCGGGGCGGCCCACGCCAAGTTCCAGGGCGCGGTCACCCTGGGCCAGCGCTACGTCAACGTGCCCTACCTCGCCTCGACGGCCCTCGCGGACTGGCAGCGGTGGGCCGACCAGATGAACGCCGAGGCCGCGATCGCGCGCAGGTACGGCCTGCGCTACGGATACCACAACCACGCCCACGAGTTCACGACCGACCTGGGCGGGGGACTGACGCCCTGGGAGGTCCTGATGGACCGGCTCGACCCGCGCCTGGTGCACCTCGAGGTCGACCTCTACTGGGCCTTCACCGGTGGCGTGAACACCGGCCACACCACCGCCGAGTCCGCGCTCCAGTTCGCCAAGGACGTCATCGACGAGGCGCCGCTGCAGGTGCGGCAGTACCACGTGAAGGACCGCACCTCGATGGGCACGTCGCAGGCGGAGGCCGACATGTGCGACCTCGGCGTCGGCGTCATCGACTTCGCCTCGCTGTTCCGCCACCACCAGGTGGAGGAGTACATCGTCGAGAACGACACCCCCGACAACGCCGCCGCACCCCTGCTCACCGCGGCCGTCGGTCGGCTCTACCTCGAGCACCTGCGGTTCTGAGCATCGGCGAGCCGGTGCGACCCGTCCTGCGGGTCGCACCGGTGTCGCCGCGCTGGGGGCGGCAGGGGAGAATCTGGCTGTGACGACCCCCAGCTCGATCCCGGCCTCGATCCCGGCCTCGACCGACGTCCTCGTCGTCGGCGCCGGTCCCGCGGGCTCCGCCGCCGCCGCGTGGGCCGCGCGCGCGGGGCTCGACGTCCTCCTCGCCGACGCGGCGACCTTCCCACGCGACAAGACCTGCGGCGACGGGCTCACCCCCCGCGCGATCGGGGAGATGCAGAGGCTCGGCCTCGAGCCGTGGCTGCGCGAGCACACGGTCAACCAGGGGCTGCGGGCGCACGGCTTCGGGCAGACCCTGCTGCTGCCGTGGCCCGGCGGCTCGCTGCCCGACTGGGGCTCGGCCGTGGCCCGCACCGAGCTCGACGACCACCTCCGCTCGGTGGCGATCGCCAGCGGCGCGACCGCGGTCGACGGCGCCCGCGCGGTCGGCGTACGACGAGACGGGGAGCGGGTCGCGGCCGTCGAGTTCCGAGGCTCGCAGGGCACCTTCGAGGTCGCCTGCCGCTGGCTGGTGGTCGCCGACGGCGTGCGCTCGCCCCTGGGCAAGCTGCTGGGCCGGGAGTGGCACCGCGACACCGTCTACGCGGTCGCCGGCCGGTCCTACGTCGACTCCGACGCCTCCGACGACCCGTGGATCAGCTCCCACCTCGAGCTCCGCGACGAGCAGGGCGAGCTGGTCCCCGGCTACGGGTGGATCTTCCCGCTCGGCGACGGCACCGTGAACCTCGGCGCCGGCACGCTGGCCACGAGCCGCCGACCCGCCGAGGTCGCCATCAAGCCGCTCATGCAGACCTACGCCGACGCCATCGGCAAGGACTTCGGCCTGTCCGGCGAGCTGCGGCGGCCGACCTCGGCGCTGCTCCCGATGGGCGGGGCGGTCAGCAACGTCGCCGGCCCCAACTGGGCGTTGATCGGTGACGCCGCGGCCTGCGTGAACCCGCTCAACGGCGAAGGCATCGACTACGGCCTCGAGACCGGTCGCCTCGTCGCCGAGCACCTCGCCGGCGGCGCCGGACTGGGTGAGGCGTGGCGCTCGACCCTGGTGGAGCACTACGGCGAGTCGTTCTCCATCGCGCGGCGCCTGGCCGGCATCGCCACCCAGCCGAAGGTCGTCTCCGCACTCGGCCCCGCCGGCATGCGCTCGGACTGGCTGATGACGCTGGCGCTGCGGTGGATGGGCAACCTGGTCGACGACGCCGACCGCGACCGCGCCGCCCGCGTGTGGCGGTGGGCGGGACGACGCTCGATGGCGCGGGACGCCCGGCCGCCCTTCAGCTGATGACGGCGAGGCGATCCGGGAGCGGGTCGGCGCCGAACCAGTGCCGTGGGTGAGCAGGTCTACCGGGCGGCCAACGTGCTGGGTCGCGCCGCGATCCGGGCGCTGGCGGTGGACACGCGGTGGACGGGCCTCGACCACCTCCCCGAGCGCGGCCCCGTCATCCTGGCGGCCAACCACGTCAGCTACCCCGACTTCGTGCTGCTCGAGCAGGCGGCCGTCGAGCGGGGCCGGCACGTCCGGTTCCTCTGCCGTCACGACGTCTGGCAGGTGCCGCTGGTCCGCACGGCCATGGACCGGATGCAGCACGTCCCGGTGGACCGCGAGGCGCCCGCCGCGGCCTACCTGCAGGCGCGCCGCCTGCTCCGCCGGGGCGAGGCGCTGGGCGTCTTCCCCGAGGCGGGGATCAGCTGGTCGTGGACCGTCCGCTCACTGATGCCCGGCGTGGCCGGCCTGGCGCGGGAGACGGGTGCGCCGGTCGTGCCCGTGGGGGTCTGGGGCTCGCAGCGGCTGTGGTCGGTGGGTCCGCCTGACGGCCGCGGCCGCAGGCCGCGCCCGAGCCTGCGCCGGGGCAGGCGGGTCGACCTGTCCCTCGGCGAGCCGATGGTGCTCGGCGCGGGGGAGGACCTGTCGTCGTTCACCCGTCGGCTCGGCGAGCGGCTCACCGAGCAGCTCGAGGGTCTGCAGCGGCTGCCGCACCACGTCCCGCGGCCCGGGGAGCACGCCCCGTGGTACCCCGCCCACCTCGGCGGGCACGGCCCCACCCGCGCCGAGGCGGCGGCGTACGACGTGGTGCCGCGCGCGGCCCTCAGGCCGACGTGGGGGCCGGAGTGCGCCGGGCCCGGCGCTGCTCCACCCAGCCGAGCGGGTTGGTGAAGGGCTCCAGCACCCTGCGCACCGGCGGGCTCGCCAGCAGCAGTGCGAGCCCCACGGCGCCGAGGATCGTCAGCACCAGCCCGAGGGCCGGGTGGGAGGTGGTGAAGTCGGGCCAGCCGAGCGCCTTGACCGTCTTGATGACGAAGCCGTGGAAGAGGTACACGACCATCGTGGCGGTGCCCATCGTGGTGAACCAGCCGAGGTTGCGCCGCGGCACCAGCGCCATCGCCGCGAACGCGCCGAGCAGGCCCACCGCCATCACCGTGAGCCGGGTCTGGAAGACGATCTGGTTGGCGATCGGGATGTCCTCGTAGCCGGTGTCGTACCAGAGCAGCGCGGTCTCGGCCCACGTGTCGGTGTAGAGCGCCATGATGCCGATGCCGACCAGCGTCGGGACCGCGGCCGCCTTGACCCACACGTCGTCGAGGTGCGCGAGGTGACGCGGCTTGAGGTGCAGGCCGAGGACGAAGAACGGCAGGAGCCCGAGGAAGCGCGGGATCATCAGGGAGTCGTCGTTCCACAGCCCGCCGGCCAGGCTGACGACCACCGAGAGCGGCAGGAAGAGCCAGTGGCTCTTGAGGACGGGGGTGATGAGCCGCCACATCAGCAGCACGATGAGGTACCACATCGTCCAGTGCGGGACGAGCCAGATCGGGCCCTCCACCCCCTCGCCGACGACGACCTTGCGGTAGTAGAACAGCGCCGGCTCGAAGATCAGGTAGGGGACCGCGAGCGTGTAGACGAGCCCCTTGAGCCGGCGGCGGTCCCACTCGAACGACTTCGAGAGGTAGCCGCTGACGAACACGAAGGCCGGGATGTGCCACATGTAGATGAAGTCGTAGACCCAGTGGCTGCCCTGGGTGGCCTCCACCAGGCCGATCGCGTGCCCGATGACCACGAGCGTGACCAGCACCATCTTGACGTTGTCGAGCCACGGGTCACGGGACGGGGGAGCCACGCCGTCACCGTACTTCACTAGGTTGTGGGCATGGGATCACTGCCGAGGCGCCAGCGCGTGGCCGCGTACGCCGTGGTGCTGCGCGAGCGCGACGGGGTGGTGGAGATCCTCCTGAGCCGGCTCGCGCCGCGGATCTCGCGCTCGGAGATGTGGACCCTGCCCGGCGGCGGGGTGGACCACGGCGAGGACCCGCGCGACGCCCTGATCCGCGAGATCCACGAGGAGGCGGGGCTGGCCGCGACGATCGGGGAGCGGGCGCGCGTCTACAGCGCCCACATGCCGCGCACGCCGCGCGACGGGCAGCTCGTCGACGCCCACGCCATCCGCATCGTCTACGACGGCTGGGTCGCCCCCGACGCACCCGAGCCGCGGGTCGTGGAGGTCGACGGGTCCACCGTCGACGCCGCCTGGCTGCCCCTCTCCGACGTCCTGGCAGGCCGGGTGCCGGTGACCGCGTCGGTCTCCGACGCGCTCGCCGACCACGGCCCCCACCGCCTCCAGCGCGTCGCGGCCTACGCGGTCGTCGAGCGCACCCGGCCCGCCGGGGGCCGGGAGGTGCTGCTGACCCGGCTGTCCGCCCGCGCGGCGCACCCCGGGCGCTGGACGCTGCCGGGCGGCGGGATCGACCACGGCGAGCGCCCCGCCACGGCACTGGCCCGCGAGGTCGAGGAGGAGTGCGGGCTGGCCTGCGAGGTCGGCGACCTGGTCGACGTGCACGACAGCCACTTCGAGGGCACGGCGCCGTCGGGTCGCATCGAGGACTTCCACGGCATCCACCTCCTCTTCCGCGCCACGGTCGCCGACGGCGAGCCCCGCGTGGTCGAGCAGGACGGCACGACCGACGCCGTCGCGTGGGTCGCCGTCGACGACGTCGCCGGGGGCCGCGTCGAGGTCCTCGGGCTGGTGCGCCACGCGCTGGGGCTCCACGACCGCCCGGACGCCCCGGGCACCGACCGCTGAGGAGAGACCCGTGACCGAGACCGTCTTCACCTACGCCGCCCCCGGGCTCAAGTTCGGCAGGGGCGCGAGCCGCGAGGTCGGCTGGGACGTCGCCCAGCTCGTTGCGACGGCCGGTGGCGAGGCGCGCCGCGTGCTGCTGGTGACCGACCCGGGCGTGGCCGCGACCGGCCACCCGGCGCGGGTGGCCGGGGCGATGCGGGAGCGCGGGCTGGAGGTCGTGCTGTTCGACGGTGCCCGCGTCGAGCCCACCGACGCGTCGATGGAGGAGGCGGTGGCCTTCGCGCGCGACGCGGGACCGTTCGACGCGGTGGTCGCGGTCGGCGGCGGGTCGTCGATCGACACGGCGAAGGCCGTCGACCTGATGCTGACCAACGACGGCACGCTGATGGACTACGTCAACGCCCCCGTGGGCGGCGGCCGGGCACCCGAGCGGGCCCTGCTGCCGCTGGTCGCCGTGCCGACCACCACCGGCACGGGCGCCGAGTCCACGACGATCTGCGTGCTCGACGTGCTGGCGCTGAAGGTCAAGACCGGCATCTCGCACCAGCGGCTGCGCCCCACCCTCGCGGTCGTCGACCCCGACCTCACCACCTCCCAGCCGCCGCTCGTGACGGCCTCGTGCGGGATGGACATCCTGTGCCACGCGCTGGAGAGCTGGACCGCTCGCTGGTACGCCGACCTCGAGGCCAAGCGGCCCGAGCAGCGCGTGCCCTACTGCGGCGCCAACCCGATCGCCGACATGTGGTCGGAGAAGGCCCTGACGCTGCTCGCCGCGTCGTTCCGCACGGCGGTCCGCGACGGCTCCGACGGGCACGCGCGCGAGCAGATGGCGCTGGCGGCGACCTTCGCCGGGCTCGGGTTCGGCAACGCCGGGGTGCACGTGCCGCACGCCTGCGCGTACCCGATCGCGGGGCGGGTGCGCGACTACCGGCCCGCGGGCTACCCCGACGACGAGCCGATCGTGCCGCACGGCATGGCCGTGGTGATGACCGCGCCCGCGGCCTTCGCGCTGACCTTCGACGCCTCGCCCCAGCGCCACCTCCGGGCGGCCGAGCTGCTCGGCGCGACCGCGCCCGCCGGCCCCGGCGCCCTGCCCGAGGTGCTGCGCGGGCTGATGCGCGACGTGGGGCTGCCCAGCGGGCTGGCCGAGCTGGGCTACGGCGAGGCAGACGTCGACGACCTCGTCGGCGGCGCGCTCCAGCAGCAGCGCCTGCTCGCCACGGCGCCGGTCGACGTCACCGCCGAGCACCTCGCCGGCGTCTTCCGCGACTCCCTCGAGCACTGGTGACGGATCGCCCCGCACGGCCCCTCACTAGGATGGGGGGATGAACCCCCGTCACCGCCGACTCGTGATCCCGGTGGCGCTGGGGGCGCTCATCCTCATCGTCGTCCTCGCCGCGGTCCTGTGAGCGAGGCTCCTGCACCGCCGGAGCTCGCGCGGGTGCGCGCGGCGGTCCTTGACGCCGACCGGCTGGTCCGGGCGCTGGCCAGCGGGCGCCGCAAGGGGCGGCCGGTCCCGGTCGTCGACGGCCGCGAGGTGCGACGCGTGGAGCTGCGCGTGGTGGACCTGAAGGCCGGCCGGCACCTGCAGGTGACGTCGTACGACCAGACGCAGGCGCACACCGCCAACCACCCCGTCGGCGAGCAGGCGGCAGCCGCGGTCGACGCGCTGCTCGACCAGCCGTTCGCGAACTGGCACGTCGACACCGCCGCGGAGACGCTCCAGCTGCGGGTGACGAAGAAGGGCGTGCCGATGCTGCACGCCTCCGCCCGCGAGGGCGAGGTCGAGGTGCCGCGCGGCCACGACCGCGCCAAGGACCGACTGCTGCGCGAGGACGACCCGGTGCTGAGCGCGCTCGGCATCAGCGACGCCCAAGGCCGGGTCAAGCCGAGCCGGCAGGCGAAGTACCGGCAGGTCGAGGAGTTCCTGCGGCTGCTCGACGCCACGCTCACCGAGGCGATCGCCCAGGGTCACGTGCGCACGCCCACCGACGACGACCCGCTGCGCGTGGTCGACCTCGGGTGCGGCAACGCGTACCTCACCTTCGCCGCCCACCGCTTCCTCACCGCGCCGGTGGCCGACGGCGGGCGCGCTCTGGCGGTGCGGATGACCGGTGTCGACGTCAAGCAGCAGTCCGCCGACCACAACTCCGAGGTCGCCGCCGGGCTCGGGATCGACGCGGACTTCGTGGTCGGCTCGATCGCCGAGGCCGAGCTCGACCGGGCGCCCGACGTCGTGCTGGCGCTGCACGCCTGCGACACCGCCACCGACGACGCGCTGGCGCGCGGTGTGGGCTGGGGCGCCGCGCTGGTGCTGGCCGCGCCCTGCTGCCACCACGACATCGCCGCGCAGCTGCGGGCCCACCCGACGCCGGAGCCGTGGTCGCTGCTCACCCGTCACGGCATCCTGCGCGAGCGCTTCGCCGACACCCTCACCGACGCGATCCGCGCGACGCTGCTGCGGCGCGAGGGCTACCGCGTCGACGTGGTCGAGTTCGTCGAGAGCGCCCACACCCCGCGCAACACCCTGCTGCGCGCGGTGCGCACGGGCGCCGGCAGCGCCGACGCCGCGGCCGAGTACGACGCCGTGGTGGCGACCTGGGGCGTGCAGCCCCGCCTGGGCGAGCTGCTCGGCCGGCCCTCCGCCTAGCCGGTGAAGAGGGCGGACGCCTTGACCAGCGTCTGCCACAGGCCGTAGGCGAGGGGCACGCCGACGACCAGCCACGCCAGGACGACGAGGATCGGGTTGGTCGGGGTGCCGTCGTGGTCGGTGGTGCTCATCGCGAGACCTCCTGTCGGGAGGAGATGCGCTCCTCGTTGGCGGCGTGGGCGTCGTGGTCGAAGCGGGACTCCTCGACCGGGCGGATCAGCAGGTTGGCGACGAAGCCGACAGCGAGCACGCCCACCATCGTCAGCAGGGCGGGGCGGTAGTCGGCCGCGACCAGGTTGCCCGGCTCGCCGATCGAGTCGAGGATCCCGTTGACGATGAGCGGGCCGGCGACGCCGGCCGCGGCCCACGCGGTGAGCAGGCGGCCGTGGATGGCGCCGACCTCGAGGGTGCCGAAGAGGTCCTTCAGGTACGCCGGGACCGTCGCGAAGCCACCGCCGTAGTAGGAGATGATCACCACCGCGAGGGCGACGAAGACGACGGTCGAGCTGCTGCCGAAGAGCGCGAGCAGCAGGTAGAGCACCAGGCCGACGCCGAGGTACATGACGTACGTCTTCTTGCGACCGATCACGTCCGACAGGCTCGACCACACGAAGCGGCCCAGCATGTTGGCCAGCGACAGCACGCCGACGAACCCGCCGGCCGCGGCTGCGGTCACCGAGCTGTCGCCGCCGTCGCGGAAGAAGTCCTGGATCATCGGGGCGGCCTGCTCGAGGATGCCGATGCCGGCGGTCACGTTGCAGAACAGCACGACCCACAGCAGCCAGAACTGCGGGGTGCGGATGGCCTGGGAGGCCCGCACGAGGGCGCCGTTGGTGCCGGGGGAGTGCTCGGCGGTCTCGTCGCTGCCGTGGCCCGGGGGCACGCGCACCAGCGCGGCACCGACGAGCATCAGCAACGTGTAGACGATGCCGAGGGTGAGGAAGGTCTGGGCGAGCGCCGAGCCGGACGCGACCGCGCCGGGCTCGGTGGCCACGAACCCCGGGTCGTAGGCGGCCATCAGCCGGTTCGACAGCGGGGAGGCGATGAGCGCGCCGCCGCCGAAGCCCATGATCGCCATGCCGGTGGCCAGTCCCGGACGGTCGGGGAACCACTTGATCAGCGTCGAGACGGGCGAGATGTAGCCGATCCCGAGCCCGATGCCGCCGATGACGCCGTAGCCGAGGTAGAGCAGCCAGAGCTGGCCCGACGAGATGCCCGCCGAGCCGACCACGAAGCCGACGCCCCAGCAGACCGCGGCGGCGAGCATCGCCTTGCGGGGGCCCGACCGCTCGACCCAGGTGCCGAGGATCGCCGCGGACAGCCCGAGCATCACGATGGCCAGGGAGAAGACCCAGCCGATCGCAGTGAGGCTGGTGTCGAAGGTCGCGACGAGGGAGGTCTTGAAGACCGAGAACGCGTAGACCTGCCCGATCGAGAGGTGCACCGCGAGCGCGGCCGGGGGGATCAGCCACCGGCTGTAGCCGGGACGGGCGACGATCGCCTGCTTGTCGAGCACGGACATGCTGCCCCCTCTTTCCGAGTGGTGGTGGGCCGAACTCCTGCACGTTACGGACGGGTGGTTGAGAAATCACACACCTGCACGGGTGGGCCCCCCGACTACCGTGGAGCCGTGGTCAGGGGCGGGCGAGCAGCGGTGGGCGTGGCCGTGGTGCTGCCGTTCCTCCTCGGAGCCGCCGCGGGCGACGGCCCCGCGGCCGGGCGGCCGGTCCTGCGCTTCGAGGACGCCGACGTCGTGGAGTCCAGCGGGCTCGCGCTGGTCGACGGGCTCCTCGTGACCACCAACGACTCCGGCGACTCCGGCCGCGTCTTCGCCGTCGACCCGGCCACCGGACGGACGGTGGGCGTGACGTCGTGGACGCCGCAGCCCGAGGACGTGGAGGCGCTCGCGCCGGCCGGCGACGGCGACGTCTGGGTCGCGGACACCGGCGACAACCGCCACGTCCGGGACTCCGTCGAGGTGCTCCGCGTGCCGGTGGGTCGGGGTGAGCGCGACGCGGCCCCGGAGTCGTACGAGCTGGTCTACCCCGACGGCGCCCGCGACGCCGAGGCGCTGCTCGCGCATCCGGTCACCGGGCAGCTGTTCGTGGTCACCAAGGGCGTCTTCGCCGGCACGGTCTACGCCGCCCCGCTGCCGCTGCGGGCCGACCGGCCCAACCGGCTGGAGGAGGTCGCCCAGGCGCCGGGCATCGTCACCGACGCGAGCTTCCTGCCCGGGGGCGGGGCCCTCGTCCTGCGGACCTACGCCAACGCCCACGCCGTGGCGTACCCCTCGTGGGAGTCGCTCGGCTCGTGGGCGCTGCCCGCCCAGGACCAGGGCGAGGGGATCACCGTCGCCGCCGACGAGCTCTGGCTCAGCACCGAGGGCGCGCGCTCCCAGGTCCTCGCGGTCGACCTGCCCCGGCTCGCGGCCGCCGCCGACCTCGCCGGCCCCCGCTGGTCGGTCTGGCGCTGGCTCGCGACCGCCCGCGGCCTCCCGATCCCCGCCGCCTGACCGGCCGTCCACGGGGTGACTCGAGCGGACCTATGGCCGCTCGACGCACGCCATGGCGTGCGTCTAGCGTCAACGGCGTGCGTCTAGTCCGTCCGACCACACCAGACGGAGCGCCGGTGGCGGCCTCCGGGGTCCGCCTGCTCGAGCACCCGGCGTGACTGCTCCCAGGCCTCCTCGAAGAGCTCCCGGCTGATCTCGTCGTGTGGGAACCCCGTGTCCCACTCGTGGACGGGCGCCTCCGGCGTGCCGCCGTACCGGGTCTCGTAGGCCTGCACGGCAGGCAGGCCACCGCGATCTCGTGCGTGGAGCTCCTCCGCGAGCATCGCTGCTGCTTGGGGTCGATGGTCCGGGCCAACGAGCTCGACGGAGCGCGTCACCCAGCCGTCGTCACCGACCTCCCAGAGGAAGGTGATGTCTTCCACGTCCCAGTAGGACCGGATCCAACTCGCCATGGGTGCATCGTTCCAGACCTACCGGTGCCGAGCGGTCGGGATCATTCGCAGGCAAGCCGATCTTTGGGCGCTCTCCGCGCGCTCCCGGGTGCTCGCGGTCGACCTGCCGCCCGCCGTGGCAGCCGCCGTGGCAGCCGCCGACCTCACCGGCCCCCGCTGGTCGGGGTGGCGCTGGCTCGCCACCGCCCGCGGCCTCCCGATCCCCGCCGCCTGAACGGCCCCGACCGGCTGCTGACCGGCCGTCCACGGGGTGACTCGAGCGGACACGTCTCCGCTCGACGCACGCCATGGCGTGCGTCTAGCGTCAACGGCGTGCGTCTAGTCCGTCCGACCACACCAGTCGGAGCGTCGGTGGCGGCCCAAACAGCCCGCCGGACGGATCAGCTGGGCCGCACGGTCGCTCGCGACGGCCACGAGGGCGTGGTACGGCTCGGGTGCAGGATCCGAGTCACCTGGTGGCTCGGATCTTCCGCGTGGTGCCCGGAATCCCCGGATGTCCGGCGAAGTCGGAGAGCGGCGGTCGGAGCCGTCAGGCGAGGGCGGCGTCGAGGGCGGCCTGGACGTGGAGGGTGGTGCAGGGGAAGACCGGCAGCTCGACGTCGGCCTGCTTGACCAGCAGCTCGAGCTCGGTGCAGCCGAGGAGCACGCCGCCGGCACCGGCGTCCCAGAGCTCCTCGACGATCGAGACCACGCGGCTGCGGGTGCGGGGGAGGACGACGCCGTGGACGAGCTCCTCGTAGATCGCGTCGTTGAGGAAGTCGTGGTGGGCTGCGTCGGGCACGACGACGGACAGGCCGTGGGCGGCGAGCCGGTCGACGAAGAACGACTCCGACATCGCGACCTTGGTGCCGATCAGCCCGACCGTCTCCACGCCCGCGGCCTTCACGGCCTCGGCCACGACGTCACCCAGGTGGAGGACCGGGATGTCGACGGCCTCCTCGACCTGGTCGGCCACCTTGTGGAACGTGGTGGTGCACAGCAGCAGGAAGTCGGCGCCGGCGCGCTCGACGCCGCGGGCGGCGTCCGCCAGCAGCACCCCGACCTGGTCCCACTTCTCGTCGTCCTCGAGGTGGGTCACCTCGGCGAAGTCGACCGTGGTGAGCGCCAGCCGCGGCGACGACAGGCCGCCGAGCCGCTCGCGCATCCCGAGGTTGAGGTCGCGGTAGTAGACCGCGCTGCTCTCCCAGCTCATCCCGCCGACGAGTCCGATGGTCTTCACGCGCGGCAGTCTGCCACCTCTCAGGTGCGGTGCACCTTGTGTGCCGCTGCTTGGGCACGGGGCTTGATGACGAGCTCGTCGATGTCGACGTGGGAGGGCCGCGTGGCCACCCAGGAGATGGCGTCGGCGACGTCCTCGGCGACCAGCGGCTGGTCGACGCCGGCGTACACGGCGTCGGCCCGCTCCTGGTCGCCGCCGAAGCGGACGAGGGCGAACTCGTCGGTGCGCACCATGCCCGGGGCGACCTCGCAGACCCGGATCGGCTCGCCGTTGAGCTCGAGGCGCAGCGTCTCCGAGAGCACCTTCACCGCGTGCTTGGCGGCCGTGTAGCCCCCGCCACCCTCGTAGGCCCAGCGCCCGGCGGTGGAGCCGACGTTGACGATGGTCGCGTCGCCGCTCTCGCGCAGGGCGGGCAGCAGCGCACGGGTGACCCGGACCAGCCCGAGGACGTTGAGGTCGTACATCCACCGCCAGCCCTCGAGGTCGGCCTCGTCGACGCGGTCGGTGCCGACGGCGCCGCCGGCGTTGTTGACCAGCACGTGGCAGGTGGGGACCTGGGCGGCGAGGGCGGCGACCGAGGCGTCGTCGGTGACGTCGCAGGTCACCGCCCGGCCCCCGATCTCGGCGGCGAGCTCCTCGATGCGCTCGGTGCGGCGCGCCGCGCACACGACGTGGAAGCCCTGCGCGGCGAGGGCGCGGGCGGTGGCCGCCCCGATGCCGCTCGAGGCGCCGGTGACGACGGCGGTGCGGGTGGGGGTCTGGTCCGTGCTCATGCCGCCATCCTGCCAAGATCGCCGACTGGGACAATGGCGGGGTGATCATCGCGGCGGCAGACGGCTCGGCACTCGGCAACCCCGGCCCGGCGGGCTGGGCCTGGTACGTCGACGACGACTGCTGGGCCTCGGGCGGCTGGCCGCGTGGCACCAACAACATGGGCGAACTGATGGCCGTGCTCGACCTGCTGCAGCAGACCGCGCACGTCGACGACGAGCTGCACGTGTTCTGCGACAGCAAGTACGTCATCGACTCGGTGACGAAGTGGATGCCCGGCTGGAAGCGCAAGGGCTGGAAGAAGAGTGACGGCAAGCCGGTGCTCAACGTCGAGCTGATGAAGGCGCTCGACGCGGCGATGGAGGGACGCCGCGACCGCGTGCGGTTCGAGTGGGTCAAGGGCCACGCGGGCCATGAGCTCAACGAGGCCGCCGACCGCCGCGCCAACGCCGCCGCCACGGCCTACCAGCGCGGCACCACCCCTGACCCGGGCCCGGGCTTCGCCGGCAGCGCGGTGGCCCACCCCGACGCGCAGGTCGGGCAGGTCGAGGACGAGCCCGACCTCTTCAGCGAGCTCGACCTGGCCGGCGAGCGGCTCTCCGACGAGGAGCAGGTGGTCGCGCTGGAGCGCTCGCTGCTGACCGACGAGGTGCGCTCGGACCGCGCGGCCGTCGCGGCGCTGCTGCACCCCGACTGGCAGGAGGTCGGGCGCTCGGGCCGGCTCTGGAGCCGCGAGGAGATCCTCGACGCCATCGGCCCGGGTGAGCCGGTGAGCCTCGACGTGGTGTCGGTGGGCCGGGTCGACCGCGACACCATCCTGCTCGTGTGGCGCGCCCTGGCCGACGGCCGCTCCACCCTGCGGAGCAGCCTCTGGGTGCGTCCGGCCGACCGGGTGGGCGCGCCGTGGCAGCAGCGCTACCACCAGGGCACCGACGAGTCCTGAGCGCGGCCCCCGCCTCGCGCGTGGCATCATCGCCGGATGCCCCACTCCAAGATCGCGGCCCCCGCCGCCGTCGTCGGCGGACTGCTCCTGGTCCTCGCCGCGCTGCTCGGCGGTGGTGACGGACCCCTCGTCAGCACCCTCCACCTGCTCGGCCTGGCGGGCCTGGTCGTGTCGGCGGGGCTCTTCGGGAGCACCCTCGTCAGGAGCGACGCCGCCGGCATGCGGGTCCTGGTCGGCCTGGCGTCGGGCCTGCTCGTTCTCTCGCTCGTGGAGGCGTTCCGGCCCGCCACGACGCACTGGTACGACGCCTTCTGGGGCGTCCTGGCCCTCGCGCTCGGCGTCCTCGGCCTGGTGCGCGGCCGTGGCACGTCCGGCACCCGCGCGGGGTCGGGCGCGCACGCCCACTGAGGGACGCCCGGGAATCACCGGGCCGTCCGCGGGGTTGTGCCGGAGGTGCCCGCGTCCGGGTCCGTCGGCGTGGCCGCAGCGAAGGAGGAGCAAGCGTGGGTGAACGCGTGGCGATGATCAGCCTGCACACCTCGCCCCTCGACCAGCCGGGCACCGGCGACGCCGGGGGCATGAACGTCTACGTCATCGAGCTCTCCCGGCGGCTGGCCGCCCAGGGGATCGCGGTCGACGTCTTCACCCGCGCCACGTCCTCCACGCTCCCGCAGGTCGTCGAGGCGGCCGACGGGGTGCTGGTCCGTCACATCGCCGCCGGGCCCTTCGAGGGCCTCACCAAGGGCGAGCTCCCCGGTCAGCTGTGCACCTTCGCCCGGGAGGTGCTGCGCACCGAGGCCGCCCAGCCGCTGGGCCACTACGACGCCGTCCACTCCCACTACTGGCTCTCTGGCCAGGTCGGCGCGCTCGCGCGCGACCGCTGGAACGTGCCGCTCGTGCACTCGATGCACACGATGGCGAAGGTCAAGAACGCCTCCCTGGCCGCGGGGGACACCCCCGAGCCCGCCTCCCGGGTGATCGGCGAGGAGCAGGTGGTCGAGGCCGCCGACCTGCTGGTCGCCAACACCGACACCGAGGCGCAGCAGCTCGTCGAGCTCTACGGTGCCAGCCCCGACGCCGTCGAGGTGATCAGCCCCGGCGTCGACCTCGAGGTCTTCGCGCCGCGCGACAGGGCCGCGGCCCGCCGTGCACTGGACCTCCCGCAGGACGCCGTCGTGCTGATGTTCGCCGGCCGGATCCAGCCGTTGAAGGCCCCCGACGTGCTCCTGCGCGCGGTGCACGTCCTGGTCGAGCAGGACCCGGCCCTGCGCCACCGCCTCGTCGTCCCCGTGGTGGGCGGCCCGTCGGGCTCCGGCCTCGAGCACCCCACGGCGCTGGCCGACCTCGCGGCCGAGCTCGGCATCGCCGACGTCGTCCGCTTCGTGCCCCCGGTCTCGCAGGGCGAGCTCGCGGTGTGGGCCGCGGCCGCGACCGCCGTCGCCGTGCCGTCCTACAACGAGTCGTTCGGGCTGGTCGCGGTCGAGGCCCAGGCCACCGGGACCCCCGTCGTCGCGGCGGCCGTCGGCGGCCTCACCACCGTCGTGCGCGACGGCGTCAGCGGCCTGCTGGTCACCACCCACGAGCCCCGCGACTGGGCCCACGCGCTGCGCCGGCTGGTCGACGACCCGGCGCTGGTCGAGCGGCTCGGCGCGGGAGCGGTCGCGCACGCCCGCGAGTTCTCGTGGGAGCGCACCGCGGAGCGCACCCTCGACGCCTACGTCCGCGCCGCCGGCCGGATGCGTGCGGCGCTCGCGTCATGATGGCGTCATGACCGACGACCCCGCAGCCGTGCCCGCCTCAGTGCCCTCGGACGAGACGGCCGCCGCGGTCGAGCGGCTGCGCGCCTACCTCGCCGACAACGACATCGAGCACGAGGAGCTCGGCGGCGGCTCGTTCTCGCTGACCCTGCCGGGGGAGAAGAAGCTCCAGACCCCCGTGCGCCTCGACGTCGGGCCGCACGCCCTCGGCGTGCACGCCTTCGTGTGCCGCAACCCCGACGAGAACCACCCGCGGGTCTACCGCTGGCTGCTCGAGCGGAACCTGCGGATGTACGCCGTCTCGTTCGCCGTCGACCGCACCGGCGACATCTACCTCGAGGCCCGGCTCCCGCTCGCCTCGGTCACCGACGACGAGCTCGACCGCCTGCTGGGCTCCGTGCTCGCCAACGCCGACTCGTCGTTCAACGCCATCCTCGAGCTCGGCTTCGCCTCCTCCATCCGCAAGGAGTGGGAGTGGCGGATCTCGCGGGGGGAGTCCACCCGCAACCTCGAGGCGTTCCGCGGCTGGCTCGAGGCCGGCACCGGCCCGGAGGCCGACGGCACCGACGGGTCCTAGCCGACCGGCCGCGGCTTGCGTCGCGTCATCAGCACCCCGACGATCGCGAGCGCACCGCCGACGAAGGTGAGCGACGGCGGCACCTCGTCGATCGTCACCCAGGCCACGAAGGTCGCGATGAGCGGCACGAGGAAGGTCGTCAGCGACAGGGCGCCCGCATCGGTGTGGGTGAGCGCGAAGGCCCACGTGGTGAAGGCGATCGCGGTGGGGAACACCCCGAGGTAGACCACCCACCACAGCTCGGCGCCACCGTCGGCGACGATCCCGGGGAGGTCGCCGGCGAACGGCAGGCAGGTGACCGCGCCGATGAGGAACGACACCAGCACCACCTGCACCGACGGCAGGCGCCGCAGCAGGACCTTCTGCGTCAGCACGCCGACGGCGTACATCGCGGCCGCGAGCAGCACCAGCAGCACGCCGACCAGGCTCGCGTCGGGGTCGTCGGAGGAGCCGCGCGCGATCACCGCGACCCCGGCAAACCCGACCACCATCCCTGCGACCAGCCAGGCGTGGAGCCGCTCGCCGAAGAGCGGCACGGCGACGAGGGCCACGATCACCGGCCCGATCTGGATGATCATCGCCGCGGTGCCGGCGTCGACGTGGCGCTCGCCCGCGTTGAGGGCCAGGTTGTAGACGCCGAACCAGCCGAGGCCGCCGAGGGCCAGCAGCCCCCACTCGCGACGGGTGGGGCTGACCCAGCCGCGCCGCAGGACCAGCGGCAGCACGACCAGCGCCGCGACGAGCAGCCGTCCGGCCCCCAGCGCGCCGGGGCTGACGTCGCCGGCGACGTGGCGGATGACGACGAACGCCGACGCCCACATCACCAGCGTCACCGCGCCGGCCGCGACCGGGAGCCACGGGGCGGGAGAGGTGCGCTCGTCAGGTGCGGTGTTGGTGGTCTCGCTCGTGGTCGTCACGGGTCAAGACTAGGTACACCCATGACGCACCACCAGCGCATTTCGGACGTCGTACGCCGACTTCCCGCCGCGCGGTCAGAGGTCGAGCTTGTAGCCCAGGCCGCGGACGGTCACGAGGTACTTCGGCTCGCTCGGGTCGGGCTCGAGCTTGGCGCGCAGCCGCTTGACGTGGACGTCGAGGGTCTTGGTGTCGCCGACGTAGTCCGAGCCCCACACGCGGTCGATGAGCTGGCCGCGGGTCAGCACCCGGCCGGGGTTGCGCAGGAACATCTCGAGCAGCTCGAACTCCTTGAGCGGCAGGCGCTGCTCCGAGCCGTCGACGGTCACGACGTGGCGCTCGACGTCCATCCGGACCGGGCCGGCCTCGAGGGTGTCGGGCATCAGCTCGGGCTCGGTGCCGCGGCGCAGCACCGCGCGGATGCGGGCCACGAGCTCGCGCGGCGAGTAGGGCTTGGTGACGTAGTCGTCGGCGCCGAGCTCGAGGCCGACCACCTTGTCGACCTCGTCGTCCTTGGCGCTGACCATGATCACCGGCGTCGACGACGTCTGGCGGATCTGGCGGCACACCTCGGTGCCGGGCACGCCGGGGAGCATCAGGTCGAGCAGGACGATGTCGGGGCCGAACCGGTCGAACTCGGTGAGCGCGGTGGTGCCGTCCGCGGCGATCGCCACCTCGTAGCCCTCCTTGCGGAGCATGTAGGCGAGCGCGTCGCTGTAGCTCTCTTCGTCCTCGACGACGAGTACCCGGGTCACCTTCGTACCTCCTGCTGTGTCCTGCTGGTCGTGGGGTCGTCGGCGGTCGTGCCTCGCGGCACGACGACCTCGACGGGGGTGGTGGTGCGGCCCTGGCCGGGCTGCGGGTTGCGGGGGAGCGTGAGGGTGAAGGTCGAGCCCTGCCCCTGCACCGACCACACCGCGATGTCGCCGCCGTGGGTGGCGGCGACGTGCTTGACGATGGCCAGCCCGAGCCCGGTGCCCCCGGTGGAGCGGTGACGGGCAGGATCGACGCGGTAGAAGCGCTCGAAGATGCGGTCGATGTCCTCCGGCGGGATGCCGATGCCCTGGTCGACGACCGACACCTGCACCTGGTCGCCCTCGGAGCGGGTGGTGACGACCACGCGGGAGCCCTCGCCGGAGTAGGTGACGGCGTTGGCCACCAGGTTGCTCACCGCGGCGCCGATCAGCTCCTGCGAGCCGAAGACCTCGAGGCCGTGCTCGCCGCGCGACTCCACGGTGATCCGCTTGGCGGCGGCCTCCATCGCGCTGGTGTCGACGGCGGTGAGGACCGCGGCGTCGAGGTCGACCATCACCGGCGTCTCGAGCGGGTCGTGGGCCTGGAGCCGGGAGAGCTCGATGATCTGCTGGACCAGGTTGGCCAGGCGGTCGCTCTCCAGCAGCATCCGCGTGGCGAAGCGCTGCACCGCCTCGGGGTCGTCGGAGGCATCGGTGACGGCCTCGGCCAGCAGCTTGATCGCGCCGACCGGCGTCTTGAGCTCGTGGCTGACGTTGGCGACGAAGTCGCGGCGGACCTCCTCCACGCGCTTCTCCCGGGTGCGGTCCTCGACGAGCGCGAGGACCAGCCGGGCGCCGAGGGGCGCGACCCGGGCGGTGAGCGTGCGGGCCGTGCCGCCGTCGGGTGCGGGGAGGTCGAGCTCGCTCTCGCGGATCTGGCCGTCGCGCCGCACCTGGGCGACGAGGTCGAGCAGCTCGGGGACCACCAGGGTGCTTCCGCGCACCAGCCCGAAGGCGTACGCCGGCGCGGACGCCTTGAGGACGTGGTCGGACTCGTCGACGACGACGGCGCTCGAGCGCAGGATGCTGAGCACGGCGGCCACGCCGGCCTGCACCACCGGCTCCTCGACCTGCGGCAGGGTGTGGCGCTGCCGGTCGCTGATGTGCCAGGCGAGCACCGCACCGCCCGCCATCACGGCTCCGACGATCGCGGCCAGACCGGCTTGCATGGTCGGATCCACGGCCACCATCGTACGCATCGGCACGGGGGCCCCCGCCCCGATGGACGCCCGGCGCCGAGTGTTCACGCGCCGTTCATCGCTCGCCCACGGCTGTTCGCCTGGGCTGCCTACAGTGCGCCCATGCGTGAGGCATTCCACGACCAGCTCGACGGCATCTTCGCCGACCTGTCCGAGATCTGCGGACAGGTCGAGGTCGCCGTACGAGAGGCCACCAAGGCGTTGATGACCGGCGACGTCCACACCGCCGACCAGGTCATCAGCGGCGACAAGGCGATCGACGCCGCCCGGGAGCGGGTGGACGACACGTCGTTCCAGCTGCTCTCGCTGCAGCAGCCCGTCGCCGGCGACCTGCGGATGATCGTCTCCGCGCTGCGGATGGTCAGCGAGCTCGAGCGGATGGGCGACCTGTCGGTCCACGTCGCGAAGATCGCCCGCCTGCGGGTGCCGTCGGTCGCCGTGCCCGAGGAGCTGCGCCCCACGATGGAGCGGATGGCCGAGACCGCCGAGGACATGGTGCGCCGGGTGCGCAGCATCATCGTCGACCGCGACGTCGACGCCGCCATCGAGCTCGGCCGCGACGACGAGGTGATGGACCAGCTCCGTCGCCGCAGCTTCAAGGAGCTGCTCTCCACCGACTGGCAGCACGGGGTCGAGGCCGCCGTCGACATCGCCCTGCTCGGGCGCTACTACGAGCGCATCGCCGACCACGCCGTCTCGGTCGCCAACCGGGTCGTCTTCGTGGTCACCGGCGAGGTGCCCGCCCGCGACTGAGCGGATCTCGACGCGCCCGTCGCGGCTTCGTGCCTCAGCCGCGGGGCTTGCTCGATCTCGCTGAGCCCACGCCGCCGGCTCGTTCCTCGCCGGCGGCTGCTCAGC
>NZ_JBHLXH010000001.1:2777851-2834009 GCF_042432345.1 Nocardioides zeicaulis
GCCTCGGGGTCGAGGTACTCGCCGCCGGCCACGGTGGGCCGCAGGTCGTCGTCGAGGCGGTAGACCAGCGGCATGCCGGTGGGGATGTTGAGCCCGGCGATGTCCTCGTCGCTGATCTGGTCGAGGTGCTTGACCAGCGCCCGGAGGCTGTTGCCGTGGGCGGCCACCAGCACCGTCCGACCGGACTGCAGGTCGGGGACGATCTCGGACTCCCAGTAGGGCAGGAAGCGCGCGATGACGTCCTTGAGGCACTCGGTGCGCGGCATGTCGTCGCCGAGGTCGGCGTAGCGCGGGTCGTCGGCCTGCGAGAACTCGTCGGTGTCGTCGAGCGGCGGCGGCGGGACGTCGAACGAGCGGCGCCAGAGCATGAACTGCTCCTCGCCGTACTGGTCGAGCGTCTGCTTCTTGTCCTTGCCCTGGAGGGCGCCGTAGTGGCGCTCGTTGAGCCGCCACGAGCGCCTGACCGGGATCCAGTGGCGGTCGGCAGCGTCGAGCGCGAGCGCGGCGGTGTTGATCGCGCGGCGCTGCAGCGAGGTGTGCACGACATCGGGCAGCACGCCCGACTCGCGCAGCAGCCGGCCCCCGTGGACCGCCTCGCCGCGACCCTTCTCGGTCAGCGCGACGTCCACCCAGCCGGTGAACAGGTTCTTGGCGTTCCACTCGCTCTCGCCGTGGCGGAGCAGGACCAGCGTGTGGGTCATGAGGCGTCGTCCTCAGTGGTGGTGTCAGTGGTGGTGTCGGTGGTGTCGGTGGTGGTGTCGGTGGTGGTGTCGGTGGAGCCGGAGGCGTCCATGCCCTCCCAGTAGCCGAAGTCGTCGCGCACGACCGGCACCTGCATCATCACGCGGTCGCCGTTGCCGAAGTCGATCGTCAGCGGGACGAAGTCGCCGGCGGCGAAGTCACCGGTGAGCACGATGGCGGCGGGCGGGTCGGCCAGGTTGACCAGGCCGCCGGGCGCGATCTGCACCGGCTCGAAGTCGGAGGAGGAGATGGTGGCGCCGTCGTCGCCGGAGACGGCGGTGAAGGTCTGCTCGGTCTCGGTGTCGTTGTTCGCCAGCGACGCGACGAACGTGCCCGAGCCCTCCTGGGCCGACACGACGACCGCGGACAGCACGTCGACGTCGCCCTCGCGGTTGTTGACCCCACCGGCCACGGTGTAGTCGCGTTCGGTGGCGTAGTCGAAGCCGCACGAGGAGAGCGCGAACGCCAGCACCGCTGCGCCGGCCGCGAGGTGTCGAAGCTGCATGGCGCACAGCCTAGCGTCGGCTCAGGCCAGTCCGACCGTCTGCCCCGCGATGAGGACGGCGACCGCCAGCAGCCCCGTCACGACCGAGGTCGTGAGCAGCAGCCGGGGAGTGCCGGTGCGCAGCGCCAGCACCATCGGCAGGGACCGCTCGCCCTCCTCGTGGTCGTCCACCAGGCCGGGCAGCGCGAGCAGGACGTGGACCGCGAGCCCGAGGGCGGCGGCGAGCCCTGTCATCACCGCGGTCGGCGGCGTGGAGGTGCCGACCCCGCCCCACCCGCCGTAGGCGAGGAACGCGGGGTAGAGCGCGAAGCTGACGACCCAGGGCACGAAGGAGAGAGGACGCGCGTGCAGGAGCCGGTCGCCGACCGCAGCCACGGCGAGGGAGGCGAGGTAGGCCAGCGCGGCGCTGCGGCCGTTGGCGACCGCGAGCGGCACGACCAGCAGCACGCCGCAGGCCACCGCGAACCAGACCGTGCCCGGGTCCACGAGCCCGGCCGGCAGTGGACGCCCCGGGCGACGCCGGGCGTCGCGGTCGCGGCCGGCGAGGTCGTCGAGCCAGCCGAGCACGGCCTGCCCGACCAGCACCGTCGCGCCCACCAGCGCCACCTCCCGCAGCGGGCGCCCGGCGACGGCGGCACCCGCCGCCAGCACAGTCGCCGTGCCCACCGCCTGCCGGGGGTGCGCGGCGCGGAGGAGGGGCAGCGCGGGGGCACTCGGCATGGACGGAGTATGGACCAGACGGTCCCCCGGGAGCCTCGCGCACCACAGGAACAGGCGATCTGTCAAGCCCGGAAGTGGCCTCTGACCTGCGGAAACGCGAACAGAGGACCATTCGAACCCGTGTTAGAATGGTCACCTAGGAAGGGGAACTGAACATATGACTTTCACCGTCGGCGAAACGGTCGTCTATCCCAATCACGGGGCCGCAGTCATCGAGGACATCGAGATGCGGAAGATCAAGGGGGAGGACCGCCAGTACCTCGTCCTCAGGATCGTCGCCCAGCAGGACCTGGTCGTGCGGGTCCCGGCCTGCAACCTGGACCTCGTCGGAGTCCGCGACGTCGTCGACAAGGAGGGCCTCGACCGCGTGTTCGACGTCCTCCGTGCCGCCCACGTCGAGGAGCCGACCAACTGGTCGCGACGCTACAAGGCCAACCTCGAGAAGCTGCACTCCGGCGACGTCATGAAGGTGTCGGAGGTCGTGCGCGACCTGTGGCGCCGCGAGCGCGACCGCGGCCTCTCGGCCGGCGAGAAGCGGATGCTCGCCAAGGCCCGCCAGATCCTCGTCTCCGAGCTCGCGCTCGCCGAGAAGACCAACGAGGACAAGGCCGAGGCCATGCTCGACGAGGTGCTCGCCTCCTGAGCGGCGACGACCTCGACCGAGGCCCCTGGGACGACGTTCCCCGGGGCCTCGGTCTCGTTCTGGACGAGGACCGCGGCTCCCTGCCGTACGCCCTCCTGCACGGCGAGGCGCTCGTCGCCTGCGCCGCCTGGGCGCTGGGCGAGGCGGAGGTCGACCTGGTCGACGCCAGCGTCGCGTGGGACGACATCGCCGGCTCGGGCCGCGACCTGGTGCTCCACGACGCGCTCTGCCCGATGACGCCCACCTCCTTCCTCACCGACTGCCTCGACCACGCGCGTGCCACCGGCCGCCCCGTGGTGGGTGTCCGGCCGGTGACCGACACGGTCAAGACGGTCGCCGACGGCCTCGTCGGCGCCACCCTCGACCGCGACGACCTGCACGCGGTCACCTCGCCGCTCGTCGTCCCTGCGGCGGTGCTCGCACACCTGGCGCAGCGACCGTCGACCGACCTGGCCCGGGCCGTCGCCGACCTCACCGCCGCGGGTCAGCGGGTCGAGGTGCTCCCGGCGCCGCCCGAGGGTCGCCGCGTCTCCGGGCCCGACGACGTCAGGCTGCTCGAGGCGCTCACCACCATGGCGCGGTGAGCCCGGCGAGCTCGTCGGCGAGCGCGACGTCCTCCGGGAAGGTCACCTTGAGGTTCGTGGCGCTGCCGGGGACCGCCGCCACGTCCACCGCGCGGTAGGTCGCCACGCAGGCGGCGGTGTCGGTGCCCTCGAAGCCGTCGCGGTCGGCGTCGGCGTAGGCCGCCAGCACGTCCGCGGCGCGGAAGGCCTGGGGCGTCTGCACCCCGCCGACCTGCTCCGTGACGGGGGAGAGGTCGGCGTGCAGCAGGTGCGTCACCGGCACGACCGGGATGGCGCCGCCGACCTCGCGCGCAGCCGCGACCACGTCGCTCCAGAGCGCGGCACCCGCGAGCGGACGTGCGCCGTCGTGCACGACCACGACGTCGACCTCACCCGCCCGGACGTCGTCGGCGAGGACCCGGATCGCCGCCCACTCGGACGCGTGCCGGGTCGCGCCACCGTCGACGACGAGCACCTCGCGCTCCCCGAGGTGGGGCGCGACCGCCTCCGCCACGGCCTCGCGGTCCTGCGGGCGCACCACCAGCACCACCCGTCGTACGTCGTCGAGCGCCAGCGCCTCGCGCAGCGACCAGACCAGCACCGGCACGCCGCGCAGCGGCAGGAGCACCTTGTTGACCTCCGCGCCGACGCGGCTGCCCGAGCCCGCGCCGAGGACGACGACGGCGACCGGCATCAGGCGGGCACCACCAGGGCGGTGGCGATCGCGGCCACGCCCTCGCCGCGGCCGGTGAGGCCGAGGCCGTCGGTGGTCGTGGCCGACAGGCTCACCGGTGCCCCGACCGCCTCGGTCAGCGCGGCCACCGCCTCGCCGCGGCGCGGACCGAGCCGCGGGACGTTGCCGACCACCTGGACCGCGACGTTGCCGATCTCGAAGCCGGCCGCGCGCACCCGGCGGGCGGCCTCGCCGAGCAGGGTGGCGCCCGATGCACCGGCCCACTCGGGCTCCGACGTCCCGAAGTGCGTGCCGAGGTCGCCGATGCCGGCGGCCGAGAACAGGGCGTCGCACAGCGCGTGGGCGGCGACGTCGGCGTCGGAGTGGCCGTCCAGCCCGGCGGGCTCGTCGGGCCAGTGGAGGCCCGCCAGGTGCATCGGGACCCCGGCCACGAGGCGGTGGACGTCGGTGCCGATGCCGGTGCGGGGGAGGGGCGCGGAGGCGCCGGTGGAGGACGTCACGTCGGCATCATGCCCGAGCACGGGACACAATGGAGCCGTGACCACTCGTCGCCCGCCCTGGGCGCTGGCCGGTGTCCTCGCCGGCTGCGCGGGCCTCGCCACCAGCTACGCGACCGCGATGGTGCTGACCATCCGCGAGTCGCCGCTCGTCGCCGTCGCCGAGCTCGTCATCCGGCTGACCCCCGGGTCGCTCGCCGAGCGTGCCATCTCGGTCCTGGGCCACCTCGACAAGCCCTTCCTCGTCGCCGTCATCCTGCTGCTCCTCCTCGCCCTCTTCGCGTGGGCCGGGAGGCTCGCCGCCCGGGGCTGGTGGCAGCCGACGCTCGTCTGGCTGGCCCTGGCCGCCGCGGGGCTCGGCGCGGTCGCCGCCCAGCGCGGAGCGGGGGTCGTCGACGCCGTGCCGGTGCTGGTGGGGCTGATGACCTGGATCGCCGTGCACTCGGCGCTGATCGACGCGCTGCGTCGCGAGCAGCGCCGGCCCGAGCTGGAGTCGCGCGAGCGGCGGGTGTTCGTCATGGTCGCCGGCGTCGTCGCCGTCGCCAGCGTGGGGATCGCCGTCGCGGGCCGCTTCGTCGGTGCCGGTCGCCGTCACGTCGAGGCCAGCCGCCGGCTCCTGCGGATCCCGGGCGTGACCCGGCGCGAGCCCCCGGCCGCAACGTCGATCGGCGTGGCCGGCGTGGCGACGTGGCAGACGCCCAACGAGGACTTCTACCTGATCGACACGACCATCGCGAAGCCCACCATCGAGCCCGACGAGTGGTCGCTGCGCATCCACGGCATGGTGGAGCGCGAGCTGGTCCTCAGCTACTCCGACCTCGTCGCGCGCCGGATGACCGAGTCGTGGATCACCCTCAGCTGCGTGAGCAACGAGGTCGGGGGCGGGCTGGTCGGCAACGCACGCTGGAGCGGCGTGCGCCTCGCCGACCTCCTGGCAGGCCTGGGCGTCGACCCGGCTGCCGACTGCGTCCTGCAGACCTCCCACGACGGGTGGACGTGCGCGACGCCCATCGAGGCGCTGACCGACGACCGCGACGCGATGCTGGCCGTGGCGATGAACGGGCGCCCGCTGCCGATCGAGCACGGCTTCCCGGTGCGCACCGTCGTGCCCGGGCTCTACGGCTACGTCTCGGCCACCAAGTGGGTCGTCGACCTCGAGGTGAGCACCTTCGCCGACTCGATGGGCTACTGGACCGACAAGGGCTGGTCCGAGCTCGGCCCGGTCAAGATCGCCTCCCGCATCGACGTCCCCCGCTCGGGCGACGACGTCGAGGCCGGCCAGGTGACGTTCGGCGGTGTCGCCTGGCACCAGCACACGGGCGTCGAGGCCGTCGAGGTGCAGGTCGACGGCGGCTCGTGGCAGCGCGCCCGGCTCGCCGCGACGCCGTCGGTCGACACGTGGGTGCAGTGGGCCGTCGACGTCGACGTCGCCGAGGGCGACCACGAGGTCCGGGTGCGGGCGATCGGCAAGGACGGCCAGACCCAGACCAGCGTCGTGCGCGCGCCGGACCCCGACGGCGCGACCGGCCTGCACACGATCGGGATCCGCGCCTCCTGAGGTCGGCGCGGCCCGCTCAGCCGTTGCGGATGACGTAGGCCGTGCCGCCGCTCGCCGCGATCCAGACCCGCTCGAGCTGGGCGCGGTCGTAGACCCGCCGCACCTGTGCGTCGTCGGCGCCGGCCGGGTCGTTGACCACGACGTCGCCGTCGGCCTCGAAGCCGACGATGACGAGGAGGTGACCGTTGCTGGCCGAGATCGGCGCGCCGGTGAGCTCGCCCCTCGCGAAGGCGACGGACACCACCAGCGGCACGCCGGCGGCGATGTAGTCCTCGGCCTCACGCAGGTCGCGCAGCCGGGTGACGTAGGAGTCGCCGGCGACGAGGGTCGCGGCGTAGGCGGTGTTGAAGGCCCAGTTGCCGGTCCCGTCGTAGCCGTGGTCGTAGACCATCTTCGCGGTGTGGTCGACGACCGCGTCGGCGTGGCCGGGCGTGATGCCGGTCGGCGTCGGGGCCACGCCGTAGTAGCCGAGCACCATGGCGGTGGAGGTGGCCGAGCACCACGCCTCGCCGCCGCCGCCCCACTGCGGGTAGTGGCCGGTGTGCACCATCTGCGACAGCGTCGGCACCGGCAGGACGGTGCCGGCGGCCGGACCGGGCGTGGAGGTGGGGCGCGGGGTGGAGGCGTCGACCGACGCCACCGCGCCGACGCGCTCGAGGCCGACCGCCTGGCTGCCGCCGCGGGGGCGCAGCAGGGTCACCCGCACCTGCCACGACGTGACGGACGTGCTGGCGACCCACGTGTCGACGTTGACCGCTCCGAGGTCGTCGGCCTGGCCGGAGTACGTCGTCCGCGGCACCGGGCGGTTGCCGGTCGACCAGTCCGCCACGGTGTCCCACGAGCCGGTGGTCCCGGCGGCCGTGCGCCCGCGCACCTCGACCCGCACCATGCTGCGCCCGGGCGTCGTCGCCTCCCAGCTCGGCACCAGCTGGGTGGCGCCGAACGGCAGGTCGGCCCACGGCGAGGTCCAGGTCCCGGCGTCGAAGGAGCGACCTGCGACCGTGCGCGGCCTCGGGTCCTGCAGGGTGACCTGTCCGCGACCGAGCTTCAGTCCGCGACGCTGGCCCGCCTTGAGGTCGCGGTAGGTGCTCCACGAGGTGAGCTGCACCTGCGGCGTCGCCCGCCGCGCGGCCGCGGCGGCCGGGGTGTCGGCCGCACCGGAGGCCTGGGCGGCCGGGACCGTCGTGCCGGCGAGGGCGAGGGCGAGGGGCGCGGTGAGGAGCAGGGGCAGGAGCCGGGAAGGGGGTCGGAGCACCGGTCGACGGTACCCCGAGAAGTCCCATGCGTCCCGCGAGTCACAGATGTCACCGGACTAGGGCGAATGTTCACCAATTTGAGGGATGAGTTCATGGGGTGGGATGTGCCACATGTCTGACAGGACACCTAGCGTGTGCTCCGGTCGCCACCCCCACGTTCGGCGGCCCCTGACCAAGGGACACACAGAACTTGTCTGCACGCATGCCCGGACGGGCCACCAGCTTCGCTTCCCTCGTGGCCCTGGTGGCCACGCCGTTGGCTCTTGGGCTGAGTGCCCCGGCCAGCGCCGTGCCCAGCACAGGACTGGTCATCACCGAGGTCTTCGGTGGGAACAGCGCCACCAACCTCTACAACCAGGACTTCGTCGAGATCTACAACCCGACGTCCGCAGCGATCTCACTGGACGGGAAGTCGGTCCAGTACCGGTCCGCGACCGGCACCGCGGCCCCCAGCGGGGTCACTGCCCTCACCGGCTCTGTCCCCGCTGGCAGCTACTTCCTCATCGGGATGGCCGCCACGGCCGGAGGCACGTCCCTGCCGGTGACTCCCGACGCCACCAGCAGCATCAACCTCAGCGGCACGACCGGCACCGTCATCCTCGCCAACAAGGCGACGGCCCTGACGGCCACCGAGCTCCCCGCCGGGGATGTCGCGACCAACGGCGCGACCAACGTCATCGACCTGCTGGGCTACGGGGGGTCGAACACCTTCGAGGGCGCCGTGCGCGCCGGCGCGCCGACCAACACCGCGACGGCGATCCGCACCCAGAACGACACCGACAACAACGCCAACGACTTCACGGGGTCGAGCAGCGCGCTGCCGCCGTCCCCGACGAACAAGGCGGCTTCGTCGACCCCTCTCGCCGCCACCGACCCCGGTGACAGGACGCTCTACGTCACCAAGGCGATGGCCCCCATCGCCCTGCAGGCCACGGGCGGGACCGCGCCGTACTCGTGGACGGCCTCGGGGACGCCGGACGGCATCTCGGTCAGCGCCGCCGGTGTCGTCTCCGGCACCCCGACCACGCTCGGCACCTCCACCGTGACCGCGACCGTCACCGACAGCGCCTCGGCGACCGCGACCACCCAGTTCGACCTCGTGGTGTCGGAGATCCCGGTCCGACCGCTCAAGACCATCCCCGAGATCCAGGGAGAGGGCGCCACCTCGCCGCTCGACGGCCAGGACGTGGCCGTCACGGGCGCCGTCACCGCGCGCTACCCCGACGGCGGCATCAACGGCTTCGTGATCCAGACCCCGGGCTACGACCCGGAGGACGACGCGACGCCCCAGGCCTCCGACGCCGTCTTCGTCTACGCCGGCGGCACGGTCGGCTACACGCTGCCCGCCATCGGTGACGTCGTCACCATCGCGAGCGGTCGCGTCAGCGAGTTCAACGGCGCCACCCAGGTCACGGTGACCAACGGTGACTTCGTCACCAGCCAGCCCGCCACCGCCGAGCAGGCGGTCACCCCGGGCACCGTCGTCCCCGGCACGGACTGCGCCCAGGGCAGCTGCCCCAGCGGCGCCGAGCTCGACGCCCTGCGGGAGGCCCACGAGTTCGAGTCCTTCCTGCCGTCCGGCACGCACACCGTCACCGACTCCTACAGCGGCGGTGTCGGCTCGTCGTCGATGCGCGGCGAGTTCGAGGTCGCGATGCGCTCGGACGAGCCGCTCTACATCGCCCTCGACCGGGTCCGTCCCACCGAGACCGCGCAGATCGCGGCCATCAACGCGTTCAACGACGCGCACGGCGTCGTCCTCGACGACGGCGCGACGGTGACCTACACCGCCACCACCGCCTACCCGTGGCTGACGCTGACCAACACCGTCCGCGGCGGCGCCCACGCCACCTTCGTGAAGCCGGTCGTCCTCGACTACCGGTTCAACAGCTGGCGCCTCCAGCCCTCCAGCCGGATCCAGCCGGGCAACGACGGCAGCGGCCAGGTGGCCTTCGAGCAGGACCGTCCGGCGGCGCCCGACGACGTCCTCGGCGCTCAGGGCAACCTCAAGATCGCCACGTTCAACATGCTCAACTACTTCGTCCACCCCGTGGACCAGTGGGTCGCGACCGGCGGCGACGCCTACCCGGGCACGAACCGCACCTGCACGACCTACAAGGACCGCAACGGCGTCCCGCTCACGGCCAACACCTGCACCTGGCGCGACCCGCGCACGCAGCCCCCGGGCGCCCTGCCCGACATCGGCCCGCGTGGCGCCGCGACCAGCGAGAGCCTCAGCCGCCAGCAGGTCAAGGAGGTCGCGGCGATCAACACGATGAACGCCGACGTGATGAGCCTCGAGGAGGTCGAGAACCCGGTCAAGCTGGGCTACTCCGACCGTGACGCGGCCCTGAAGGTGCTCGTCGCCGCGCTGAACGCCGACTGGGACGCCACGCACCCCGGCCAGGACCCGCAGACCCTCGGCAAGCGCTGGGCCTACGTGCCCACCCCGCGTGCGGAAGCGCAGCCGACGATCCAGGAGCAGGACGCGATCCGCTCCGCGTTCATCTACAACCCGCGGGTGGTCGAGACCGTCGGTCGCTCGGAGATCCTCGTGAACTCCCCGCCGTTCCGCAACGCGCGCGAGCCGCTCGCCCAGGGCTTCAAGCACGTCGGCGGCACCCACGACGACGCGTTCCTCGTGATCGTCAACCACTTCAAGTCCAAGGGCGGTCCCGACGACCCGTCGACCATCGCCGGCACGGACAACGAGGACACGGGCAACGGCGCCGGCTCCTACAACGGCGACCGGATCCGCCAGGCCAGGGCGCTCGACGCCTTCGCCGACGCGCTCGTGGAGGACAAGGGCATCGCGTCGGTCTTCATGACCGGTGACTACAACTCGTACTCGCAGGAGGACCCGATCACCACGCTCGAGGGCCTGGGCTGGAACCCCCTCGACGCCGACAACGGCGAGACCAGCTACTTCTACGGTGGCCTCGCCGGCTCGCTCGACCACGTCTTCGCCAACGACGCGGCCCTCGGCCTCGTCGAGGGCGCCACGATCTGGCCGATCAACGCCAACGAGCCGATCTACTACGAGTACTCCCGCTACAACTACAACGTCACGCCGCTCTACGACCAGACCGCCTTCCGGTCCTCCGACCACAACCCGGAGATCATCGGGATCACGGCGCCGGTCTCCGCGGCTCCCCCCGCGGTCGACACGGTCCAGGTCCTGGCCTCGAACGACTTCCACGGTCGCCTGCTCGACGACCCGGGCAGCGCGTCGGCGGGTGCCGCCGCGATGGCCGGCGCCGTCAAGGGCCTGCGGGCGGAGAACCCCGACACGACCTTCGTGATGGCCGGCGACATCGTCGGCGCCTCGACGTTCGAGTCGTTCATCCAGGACGACAAGCCGACGATCGACGCGATGAACGAGGCCGGCCTCGAGGTGTCCGCAGCGGGCAACCACGAGTTCGACCAGGGCTACGACGACCTGATGGACCGCATCATGTCGGCCGACGACCCCGAGGGCGGCGCCGACTGGCCCTACCTCGCGGCCAACGTCCGCGACGCCGACGGCGACTACGCCCTGGGGTCGGAGCGGACCGACGGCAACTTCGCCCACGCCAACGGCGCCACCTGGTGGAAGAGCTTCGACGACCTCGACGGTGGCGCGGGCATCCGCGTCGGCTTCGTCGGCGCGGTCACCGAGGACCTGCCCTCCCTGGTCTCGCCCGACGCCATCCGCGGCCTGGCCATCACCAGCGTCGTCGAGGAGGTCAACGCCGCCGCGGCCGACCTGAAGGAGGACGGGTGCGGCGGCCAGCCGTGCGACCTGGTGGTCGAGCTGGTCCACGAGGGCGCCCCGAGCCCGAGCTGCGCCACCATCGGCAGCGACACCGACAGCACCTTCGGGCGGATCGTCCACGAGACCAGCGACGACGTCGACGCGATCATCTCCGGGCACACCCACCTGAAGTACAACTGCAAGGTCCCGGTCGCCGGCAAGGCGCTCGAGCGCCCGGTCGTCTCGGCCGGCCAGTACGGCTCGTACCTCAACCAGCTGCAGTTCGACTTCGAGCCCGGCACGGACACCCTGGTGGGCATCCGCCAGCACGTGCTGGCGATGAAGGACTACGACGAGGACGCCGCCACGAAGGCGGTCGTCGACGCCGCCGTCGTCGTCGCGAACGACAAGGGCTCGGTCGAGCTCGGCCGGGTCGAGGCGCCGTTCAAGCGCGCTCGCCGGGTCGACCCGGCCAGCGGCGTCGTGGAGAACCGCGGCGGTGAGTCCACCCTGGGCAACCTGGTCGCGGAGATGCAGCGCGAGGAGACCGGCGCCGACATCGGCGTGATGAACCCCGGTGGCCTGCGCGACGACCTGGTCGGCACCGCCGACGGTCCCGGTCCGGTCACCTACCGCGAGGCGGCCAACGTCCAGCCGTTCGCCAACACCCTGGTGACGGTCGACCTGACCGGCGCCCAGCTCAAGCTGCTCCTCGAGCAGCAGTGGCAGCGCGACCCCGACGGCAACATCCCGTCGCGGCCGTTCCTGCGGCTCGGCACCTCGAAGGGCTTCACCTGGACCGAGGACGCCACCCGGAGCGAGGGCAACCGCATCACCGGCATGTGGCTCGACGGCGCCGCCGTCGACCCCACGGCCACCTACACCGTGTCGGCCAACAGCTTCATCGCCTCCGGAGGCGACAACTTCCGGGCGCTGACGCTGGGCACGGGACGCCAGGACACCGGCAAGACCGACCTGCAGGCGACCGTGGACTACCTGGCCGCCCACGCGTCGTCGGAGCCGCTCGCGGTCGACTACGCGCAGCACGGCGTGGGCGCCCGGGCCCCCGCCGGACCGTTCGCCCCCGGTGACACCGTCACCGTCCCGGTCGACTCCCTGTCGATGACCGGCGGCGGCACCTCGGCCGACATCACCGACGAGGTCGACACCCAGGTGACGGTCTCGCTGGGCGGCGCCGACCTCGGCACCGCCCCGGTCACCTCCACCCTGCCCACCACGCCGTACGACGTGCCGGGCGCGGCGACCGTCAGCTTCACGCTGCCGGCCGGCCTCCCCGCGGGCACGCAGTGGTTCACCCTCACCGGTGCCACCACCGGCACGGTCGCCCACCTCCCCGTCACCGTGGCGGCGGCGACCTCCACCGTGACCGGCACGGCCGACCCGATCACCTGGGGCCAGGCCGGCTCCGTCGCGGTGACGGTCACGCCCGGCACGGCGACGGGCACGGTCGAGCTCTACGACGGCGCCACCAGGGTCGGGCAGGGCACGGTCGTCGGCGGCACCGGCACGATCACGGTGGGCGCCCGGACGCTGGGCGTGGGCAGCCACACGCTGACGCTCCAGTACCTCGGCGACGCAGCCCACGCGGCCAGCACGGGCACCGTCACGGTCCAGGTGGTCCCGGCGACCTCGACCACGACCGCCACGGCCACCCCGGCCTCGGTGGTCCAGGACAGCGGCACCAGCTCGATCGCCGTCGCCGTCACCGGCACCGGCGTCGTCCCGACCGGCCAGGTGAGCGCCTGGCTCGACGGCGCGCAGCTGGCCACCGCCACCCTGGTCGACGGCCAGGCCACCCTCGCGGTCGGCCCGTTCGCCGCGGTCGGGTCGAAGGCCGTCGAGGTCCGCTACGCAGGATCGACGGACGTCACCGCCTCGTCCAGCACCGTGTCGATCACGGTGACGGCGAAGCCCGTCCCGCAGCCGACCGCCACCACGGTCACCGGCACCGACACCTCGGTGCAGTGGGCCAGGGCCGGCGCGGTCGCGGTCTCCGTGGCCCCGTCCGCGGCGACCGGCACCGTCGAGCTCTACGACGGCGCCACCCGGATCGGCACGGCCACCGTCGCGGGCGGCTCGGCCCGCGTGGCGCTGGCCCCGCGGTCGCTCGAGGTCGGTCGCCACGTGCTCGTGGTGAAGTACCTCGGCTCGGCGTCGTACGCCCCCTCGCAGGGGACGGTGACCGTCACGGTCACGAAGGCGAAGCCGAAGGTGAAGGTCGAGCGCCCCGACCGGATCGACGCGGGCGACAAGGCCAGGATCGCGGTCGACGTCGTCGGTGACGGCTACCGCGCCACCGGCAAGGTCGAGATCGTGCTCGAGCAGGGCAAGCGGGAGATCACGGTCCGCACGTCCCTGGACGGCGGGTCCGCCGTGGCCCGCGTCGCTGTCGGCAAGCCCGGCACGTGGAAGGTCACCGTCACCTACCTCGGCGACGAGCACACCCTCCGCGGCGAGGACACCACCACGCTGAAGGTCCGCCGCTGACCGACGGCACTGCACGAGCAGGACGTCCCGGGTCGCCCACGCGGCCCGGGACGTCGTGCGTCCCGGGGTCCCCGCCGCGAAGCGGGGAGTTCGGCGGGGGGCCACTAGGATCGACCGGGTGACACTCCGGCTCCATGACACCGCCACGCGCGAGACGCGCGACTTCGTCCCCCTCGTCCCGGGCCGGGCCGGCATCTACGTCTGTGGTCTCACCGTCCAGTCCGAGCCGCACGTCGGCCACGTCCGGTCGGCGGTCAACTTCGACGTCCTGCGCCGCTGGCTCACCGCCACCGGGCACGAGGTCGACTTCATCCGCAACGTCACCGACATCGACGACAAGATCCTCAAGAAGTCCGCCGAGCAGGGCGTCCACTGGTACGCCCTCGCGGCGTCGATGAAGCGCGCGCTCGACAGCGCGCTGGCCTCGATCAACGTCCTCCCGCCGACCTACGAGCCGGGCGCCACCGGCCACGTGCCCGAGATCGTCGAGCTCATCGAGCAGCTCGTCGCCCGCGGTCACGCGTACGCCGCCGACGACGGCAGCGGCGACGTCTACTTCGACGTGCGCAGCTGGCCCGCCTACGGCGAGCTGACCCGCCAGAAGGTCGAGGACATGGAGCCGGCCGGCGACGCCGATCCGCGCGGCAAGCGCGACCCGCGCGACTTCGCGCTGTGGAAGGGCTGGAAGAAGGAGTTCGAGCCGGGCACCGCGTCGTGGCCCTCGCCGTGGGGCCCGGGGCGTCCGGGCTGGCACATCGAGTGCTCGGCGATGGCCGGGAAGTACCTCGGCCCCGCCTTCGACATCCACGGAGGCGGCGTCGACCTGCGCTTCCCGCACCACGAGAACGAGCAGGCCCAGTCCCGCGCCGCCGGGCGGCCCTTCGCGTCCTACTGGCTGCACAACGCCTGGATCACCACGGCGGGCGAGAAGATGAGCAAGTCGCTCGGCAACTCGCTGCTCGTGCCCTCGGTGCTGGAGCGGGTCCGCGGCGTCGAGCTGCGCTACTACATGGTCGCGGCCCACTACCGCTCGCACGTGGAGTTCAGCTTCGAGGCGCTCGAGGAGGCCGCCAAGGCCTACCGGCGCATCGAGGACTTCCTCGACCGCGCGGCACCGGTCGTCGGCTCCTGGTTCGCCTCGATGCCCGACGCGTTCGTCGCCGCGATGGACGACGACCTCGGCACCCCGGCTGCCGTCGCGGTGATCCACGACGCGGTCCGCGAGGGCAACCGGCTGCTGGCCGAGGGGCCGTCCGAGGCGCTGGGGCAGAAGTTCGGCGAGGTCATCGCCATGCTCGACGTGCTGGGCCTCAACCCCGCCGACGAGGCGTGGCGCACGACCGGCGGCGACGACCGGCTGACCGCCGTCGTCGACGCGCTGGTGCAGGGCCTCCTGGCGGACCGCACCGCGGCGCGCGAGGCGAAGGACTGGGCGCGTGCGGACGCGATCCGGGATCAGATCAAGGCGGCCGGCGTGGAGGTCGAGGACACCCCGACCGGCCCGAAGTGGACCCTCGGGTCCGGGAGCGTGTGACGTGGCAGGCAACAGCAAGCGCAAGGGCGCCATCAAGAAGACCGGCAAGGGCAACCCCACCGCCGGCTCCGGCGGCCGGGTGCGCCGCGGTCTCGAGGGCCGCGGGCCGACGCCCAAGGCGGTCGACCGCCCGTACCACAAGGCGCACAAGGCGGCTGCGAAGGCGGATCGCGACAAGGCCAAGCAGGCCCCGCGCCGGCGCACGTCGTCCGACGCCGAGTGGGCGGCGGGCCGCAACTCCGTCGTCGAGCTGCTGCAGGCCGGCGTGCCGGTGACGGCGGTCTACGTCGCGGAGGGCGCCGAGCGCGACAACCGGCTGCGCGAGGCGTTCAAGCTCGCCGCCGAGCAGGGGGTCAAGCTCCTCGAGGTCACCCGCAACGAGATGGACCGGATGACCTCCGGCGCCGTCCACCAGGGCCTCGCCGCGCGGCTGCCCGCCTACGAGTACGCCCACGCCGACGACCTCCTCGAGCGCGCGGCGCACGACAGGGAGCCCGCGCTCGTCGTGGCGCTCGACCAGGTCACCGACCCGCGCAACCTCGGCGCGGTGATCCGCTCGGCCGCCGGGTTCGGCGCCCACGGCGTGCTGATCCCCGAGCGTCGAGCGGCCGGCATGACCGCGTCTGCGTGGAAGACCAGCGCCGGCGCCGCAGCCCGCCTCCCGGTCGCGCAGACGGTCAACCTGACCCGCCAGCTCAAGGCCTACCAGGACGCCGGCTGCATGGTCGTCGGCCTCGCCGCCGACGGCGACCTGTCGCTGCCCGAGCTCGTCGCGCCCGGCGGCCTCGCCGAGGGCCCCCTGGTCGTGGTCGTGGGCTCCGAGGGCAAGGGCCTGGGCCGGCTGGTGGCCGAGACGTGCGACCAGATCGTCTCGATCCCGATGGCCGGGCAGCTCGAGTCGCTCAACGCCGGCGTGGCCGCCTCGGTGGCGCTCTACGCGATCTCGCAGGCCCGCCTGGCATGACCGACGGCCCTCGGGCACCTCGCGCCGGCAGGTCGCGCCGCCTCCTCGCCGGCGCGCTGCTGCTCGCGGTGTCCGTCGTGATCGGGGTGACCGTCGCGGTCTCGCTGTTCCTCAGCAGCAGCCGCACCGTGGTCCTCGTGGGCCACGACACCGTCGTGCGCCCGACCACGACCGGTGACGCGGTCGTGCAGACCGGGCCGCTGCTGCCGGACTTCCGGTTCCGCGACGTCGGGCCGGTCGGGGTGACGCTGACCCTCGGCAAGACCGAGGTCGGCTCGATCGAGGAGCTCGTCCAGCGCTACGGCTTCATCGCCAACGACCCGACCGCGCAGGTGGGCAAGGTGCGCGCGGTGGTCGTCGACATGGCCGTCTCCGCGGCGGTGCGCGGCCTGGCCGCGGGCCTGATCCCGGTCGCGGTCTACCTGCTGCTGGGCCCCCACCGGCGCGGCGAGCTGTTCCGCGGCGTACGCACCGGCCGCGGCGCCGTCGCCGCCGTCCTGCTGGTGTCCCTGCCCGTGCTGCTCTGGCAGCCGTGGGAGTCCGACGAGCGGACCCAGGACGAGCAGGAGTCGTGGCAGACCCTCGCCGACCTCGCCGGACCCGACGTCACGCTGCCGGCCGAGGCGCGCGACATCGAGGTGCGGGTCGGGCCGGTGACGACCGAGACCAAGAAGCTCGTCCTCAGCGCGGTCGACACCTACGACCGCAGCAAGGCGTTCTACTCCACGGCCGCCGAGGAGGCGGCCGACCTCGACGTGCGCCAGCCCGAGGACGGCGAGACCCTGGCGCTGCTCGTCAGCGACCGGCACGACAACATCGGCATGGACCGGGTGGCGCGGGCGATCGGCGAGGCGGCCGGGGCCACGGTGGTCCTCGACGCCGGCGACGACACCTCGACCGGCCAGCCCTGGGAGGCCTTCAGCCTCGACTCCCTCGCCGGCACCTTCGACGACTGGGACCGCTTCGGTGTCGCCGGCAACCACGACCACGGGTCGTTCGTCAGCTCCTACCTCGCCGACCGGGGCTGGACGATGCTCGACGGCGAGGTCGTCGACGCACCCTGGGGCGGCACGTTGCTCGGCGTCGACGACCCGCGCTCCAGCGGGCTGGGCAGCTGGCGCGACGAGTCGGGCCTCAGCTTCACCGAGGTCGGCACCCGGCTGGCCGACGCCGCGTGCGCGGCGCAGGAGGACGGCGAGCGGGTGAGCACGGTGCTGGTGCACGACGCGAACCTCGGTCGCGAGGCGCTGAACCGCGGCTGCGTCGACCTGGTGGTGGGCGGCCACACCCACGTGCACGCCGGCCCCGACGCGGTCGAGGGCGAGGACGGCGAGGTCGGCTGGACCTGGACCAACGGCACCACCGGCGGCGCGGCGTACGCCATCGCGGTGGGCAGCAAGCCGCGCCGCGACGCCGAGGTCAGCCTCGTCACCTACGCCGACGGCCGCCCGGTGGGGCTGCAGCTGGTGCGCCTGCGCACCGACGGGTCGTGGCTCGTGGGGGACTGGGCGCCGGTCACTCCTGCCCCGTGATCGCCTCGTCGGGGCGCCGGGTGAGGAACCGCTCGATGTAGTCGCGGGCGGTGTCGTGGATGTCGACCTCGTGCCCGGCCTGCTCGGAGAGGTACCAGCGGTGCTCGAGGATCTCGTGGAAGACCTCCGCCGGCTCGAGCTTGCCGGTCGCGTCGGGCGGGATGAGCGCCATGATCGGCTCGAAGATCTGGTGCATCCAGCGGCTGGCGACGAGGTGGCGGTCCTCGCGGCCGAGGTCGTAGTGGGCGGTGAAGGCGGCGAGGTCGTTGAGGATGCGACGCGCCTGGTTCTCCTCCACCGACATCCCCGTCAGCGCCTGCAGCTCGCGGGCGTGGTGGCCCAGGTCGACGACCTTGGGCTGGATGCGGATGGTGTCCCCGCCCAGGTCCGTGACGATGTCGAGCTCGTCGACGTCGAACCCCAGGTCGTTGAGCCGCTCGACGCGCCGCTCGATGCGCCACATCTCCTCGGCGCTGAACTCCTCGAGGTCGGTCAGCTCGCGCCACAGCGCCTCGTAGCGGCCGCGGAGGTGCTCGATGATGGCGAACCCGTCGATCGGCTGCTGGACGGCTCCGCTGGCGCTGAGGTCCATCAGCTCGGCGAAGATGTTCTCGCACCCCACGGTGATGTCGTACTCGCGCAACCGGTCGCCGACGACGTCGTGCAGCTCACCGGTCTCGGCGTCGACGAGGTAGGCCGCGAACTCGCCGGCGTTGCGCCGGAACAGCACGTTGGACAGCGACACGTCGCCCCAGTAGAAGCCGGCGAGGTGCAGGCGCACCAGGAGCACGACCATCGCGTCGACGAGCAGCGGCACGTCCTCCGCCGTCGCCCCGCGGCTGAAGAGGCTGCGGTAGGGCAGGGAGAACTGCAGGTGGCGGGTGATCAGCGCGGCGGGCAGCTCCTCGCCGTCGGGTCCCTCGCGGCCGGTGACCACGCCCTGCGGGACCACCGACGGCATTCCCATCCGCTGGAGGTCGCGGAGCATGCGGTACTCGCGGAAGGCGATGTCGTCCTGCGTCTCCTTGACGGCGTAGACGTTGCTGCCGAGGCGGACGATGCGCACCACGTGGCGCGACAGGCCGCGCGGCAGCGGCACGACGACGTCGTCGGGCCACTCCTCCAGCGGGGTGCCCCACGGGAGGGTCAGGACGGCCGGGTCGGGTCGGCTCGCGGTGATGCGGAGCGCCATGTCGGCAAACTACTGCGACTGCTCGGCCACGGACCAGACGTCGAGGCGGGCGCCGGGGGACGACGGCACCACCACGCCGCCGTCGCCGCCGTCACCGGGCTCCAGGTCGGCGCCCCCGGGCTCGGTGCCGAAGAGGTGGGTCCCGCGGGCGAGGGGGAGCGTGAACGCCTCGCCGCCGGCGCGCCGCGCCACCACCAGCACCGTGCCCTCCGGGTGCTCGCGGAGCCACGCGATGGTGTCGTCGTCGACGTGGGCCCAGCGCAGCCCGCCGCGCAGGAACGCCGCCCGCGAGCGTCGCAGCCCGGCCAGCGCGCCGTAGGCCGCGAGCGTCTCGCGGTCCCAGCGCTCGGGCGCGTGCCACGGCATCGGCCGGCGCGAGTCCTCGCCCAGCACGCCCTCGAGGCCGATCTCGTCGCCGGCGAACACCATCGGCACGCCCGGCAGGAGGAACTGCAGCCCCGCCGCGACGCGGTGCACCGCGGCGTCGCCGCCCACCAGCGTGCGGATCCGGGCGGAGTCGTGGGAGCCGAGGATGTTCCAGCTGCTGCTCGTCGCGCGCCAGCCCAGCGAGCCCAGCCAGTCCTGGAAGGTGGCCACCACGCGCTCGCCCGAGCGCCGCGGCACCGCGGCGGGGCGACCGAACGGGCGGGCGGGGGAGGCCGGGTCGCGCAGCCACGACCACACCGGCCAGGAGAAGCCCGAGTAGTTCATCGACCCGTGCCAGCCGTCGCCGTCGACGTCACCGGTGGCGTCGTGGTTGTGCTCGGCGATCACCAGCGGGTCCTCGCGCAGCTCGGCCGCGGTGCGCCGGGCCGCGCGCGCGACCTCGTGGTTGACGTCGATCGCCCCGAGCCGGCCGGTCATGTTGGCCACGTCGATGCGCCAGCCGTCGACGTCGTAGGGCGGCCGCAGCCAGCGCCCGACCACCGAGTCGGGGCCCTCCACCATCGCGGCACGCAGGTCGGGGTCGGCGTGGTTGACCTTGGGGAGGGTGCCGTGCCCCATCCAGCACGCGTAGCCGCCGGCCTCGTCGAAGTAGTAGAAGGTGCGGTGCGGGTCGGTCGGGTCGGCCTGCGCGGCGCGGAACCACTCATGGGTGTCGCCGGTGTGGTTGGTCGTGAGGTCGCCGAGGATCCGCCAGCCGCGGGCGTGCACGGCGCTGCTGAGCCGGGCGTAGGCCTCGTCGCCACCGAGGAGCGGGTCGACCTCGCTGAACGTCGTCGCGTTGTAGCGGTGGTTGCTCTCGCCCGGGAAGACGGGCGTCGTGTAGAGGATGTCGGCCCCCACGTCCCCGACGTGGTCCAGGTGCTCGACGACGCCGTCGAGGTCGCCGCCGTAGAACTGCAGCGGGGTGCGCGGGTCGTGGGGCTCGAACGCCACCTCGTCGTCCCACTCCGCCGGCACCGCCCAGGCCGGCACCTCCCGCTCGTCGGCGGCGGCGGAGCGCGCGAAGCGGTCGGGGAAGACCTGGTAGACGACGCCGTCGCGGCCCCAGTCGGGCGCCGGGTCGAAGGCGCAGACCTTGAAGTCGCCCGCGTCGGGCACGTCGTGCTGGACCAGCCCGCGCCCGGTGAGCCACTCCTGGTCCTCGCCGCGCACGAGGAGGAAGCGGTAGTGGGTGACCGGGTTGTGCACCGGCAGGGAGCCCTCCCACCAGCCGCCGTCGGTGGGGTGCATCTGGTGGTAGACCGGCTCGGCGTCGAACGTCGTGCGCAGCCAGACCGCGTCGACCGGGTGCGCGGGGTGGGTGCGCACCCGCACCCGCACCGACGTACCGAGCCGCGGTGCCTCGTCGTCGAGGTAGATCGGCGACCCGTCGTGGTGGGGGAGGTGCAGCAGGCTCACGGGGCCCATCCTCCCAGCCTCGGCTGCTTCGCGCAGGCGGTGCTCACCTAGGATGGCGCGCGCCCGGTCGCGAACGGTCCGGGCACGCCGGTGTAGCTCAGTTGGTAGAGCGCATTACTTGTAATAATGATGTCGCGGGTTCGATTCCTGTCACCGGCTCCGGAGCGCACGTCTCCCTCGTGCTGCTGCTGCTCCACCATGGGATGTCGCCGGGTGCGCACTTCCCGTACGCCGTTGCGTGAGGAAGGTGCAGGACGTCCCCACATCCCATGGTGGAGCGTCAGCGCACCTGCTCGACCGCGAACTCGCACGCGGGGGACGCGATGGCGTCCTGGGCGGCGATGAGGCGCAGCTCGCGCTCGCCGGAGTCGAGGGTCTCCTTGAGCACGGCGTAGACCGACGAGGCGGTGCGGGCGAGCGCGTCGGCCGGCGAGCCGGTCCCGTGGAGGTGGGCGGTGAACAGCGCGGCGGTGATGTCGCCGGAGCCGTTGGCCTTCATCGGCAGCCGCGGCGTGGTCACCAGCCATGCCCCGTCGGCGGTGACGGCGAGCATCTCGATCGAGTCCTCGGGCGCCCCCTCGCGGATGACGGAGGTCACCAGCACGGTGGCCGGGCCGAGCGCGCGGACCTCGTCGACGGCCTCGAGGATCGCCTCCAGCGACGACGCGCCGCTGAGCGCGTCGCGGTCGGTGATGAAGCCGAGCTCGAACTGGTTGGGCGTGAGCACGTCGGCGACGGGGATGACGGTCTCGCGGTACTTCGGCGGGATGGCCGGGTTGACGAAGCACCCCGACGTCGCGTTGCCCATGACCGGGTCGCAGGTGTAGGTCGCGTCCGGGTTGGCGGCCTTGACCTGCGCGACCGCGTCGACGATGACGTCGGCGATCTCGGGGGAGCCCTGGTAGCCGGACAGGACGGCGTCGCAGGTCTCGAACGCCCCGCGCTCGCCGATGCCAGTGATCACGGCGGCGACGTCGTCGGCCGCGATCAGCGGTCCGCGCCACGCGCCGTACCCGGTGTGGTTGGAGAAGTTCACCGTCAGCACCGGCCACACCTCGTGGCCGAGGCGCTGCAGCGGGAAGACGGCGGCGGAGTTGCCCACGTGGCCGTAGGCGACGTGGGACTGGATCGACAGGACGCGCATCCTCCGAGGTTAGGCCACCTGCAGGGACCGCTTCGACAGGCCCATCCAGTAGCCGTCGATCACCTGGGTGCCGGGGGTGTCCGCGGCGGTCGCTGCGCCGAGCGTGACGAAGAGCGGCGTGTAGTGCTCGACGGTCGGGTGGGCGTACGGCATGCCGGGGGCCTTGGCCCGGTAGTCCGAGAGCAGGTCGACGTCACCACGCGCGAGGGCGTCGGCCGCCCAGAGGTCGAAGTCGACCGACCAGCCGGGCGCCGCTGCGTCGATGCGGAACTCCTCGAGGAACGGCAGGCCGTGGGTGAGGAAGCCGGAGCCGATGATCAGCACGCCCTCCTCGCGCAGCGGCCGCAGCCGCTCGCCGAGCTTCATCAGGCGGGCCGGGTCGTCGGTGGGCAGCGACATCTGGAGGACGGGGATGTCGGCCCCGGGGTACATGATCTTCAGCGGCACCCAGGCGCCGTGGTCGAGCCCGCGCGAGACGTGCTGGTGCACCGGCTCGGTGCTGGGCATCATCGCGGCCACGCGCTGGGCCAGCGCCGTGGCGTCGGGCGTCTCGTAGGTCATCTGGTAGTACTTCGGCGCGAAGCCGCCGAAGTCGTAGACCAGCGGCGCGCCGCTCGCGCTCAGGCTCACCGGCGCCGACTCCCAGTGGGCCGAGACGATGAGGATCGCCTGGGGGCGCGGCAGGTCCTTCGCCCAGGCGGCCAGCTGGCCCGACCACGTCGGGTCGTCGAGCAGCGGCGGGGCGCCGTGCCCGATGTAGAGGGCGGGCATGGGGGCGGCGGTCGCGTCGGTCATGGTCACCTCAATAGTCCGGATTTCAACTATATTCCCTCGGTGGTCCACCCGCAAGTGGGCGGCCGAGCCGCCGACCGACGACCAGGACCCGGTGGTCCACCTGCCCGAACCCGGTGGACTACCGGGGCGGCACGTCGTCGTACGCCGGCAGCGACCAGTCGACCGGCTCGGCGCCCTGCTCGACGAGCAGCGCGTTGACCCGGCTGAACGGCCGCGAGCCGAAGAACCCCCGCCGCGCGCTGAGGGGCGAGGGGTGGACCGACTCGACCGCGGGCACCGGACCCAGCAGGCGCTTCAGCGACTGCGCGTGGCGGCCCCAGAGGACGGCCACCAACGGCCCGCCGCGCTCGGCCAGCGCGGTGATGGCGCGCTCGGTCACCGCCTCCCAGCCCTTGCCCTGGTGGCTGTTGGAGTCGCCGGGTCGCACGGTCAGGGCGCGGTTCAGGAGCATCACGCCCTGGTCGGCCCAGGCTGACAGGTCGCCGTGCCTGGGCGGGACGACGCCGAGGTCGTCGCGCAGCTCGACGTAGATGTTGAGCAGGCTCGGTGGCAGCGGCCACACGTGCCGCTCGACCGCGAAGCTCAGCCCGATCGGGTGCGAGGGGTTGGGGTAGGGGTCCTGTCCCACGACCAGCACCCGTACGTCGGCCAGCGGGCGCTCGAAGGCCCGGAAGACCCGGTCGGCGGAGGGCTGGAAGCCGCGCCCGGCAGCCTCCTCGTCGCGCAGGAAGCGGCCCATCGCGGCGATCTGCTCGTCGACGGGCGCCAGCGCCTCGGCCCAGTCGGGCGCGACCCGGCCCTGCTCGACGAGCGCGGCCAGGGAGCTCATCGGAGCACCCCGCGCACCGGGCGCTGCAGCCGGTCGAGGAACGCCACCAGCAGCGCCTCGCGCATCGCCGGCGACGCCACGTCGAGCATCGCGTTGACCTCGGCCATCCGCGAGGGCAGCTCGAGGTCGCCGTCAGCGGACGTGCCGACCAGGCCGGAGGCCGCGAGGAGGCCGTCTAAGTCCTCGTCGCCCAGCGCGGCCGGGTCGAGGGCCTCGATGAAGGCGACGACCTGCTCGTCGACCGCCACCGGCCCGCTCGCCTGCGCGGCTGCCACCGACGCGTGCAGCGCGGTGCGCAGCTCGTCGACGTGCGCGAGCGTGCCCGCACTGACCGAGAGGTGGATCGTGGGTCCGTGGTCGCCGAAGGACAGCTGCGGCTGGACGTACCACCCGCGGGCGACGAGCTCGTCGGTGAGCGTGAACGGGTCGCACGAGTCGTCGGTGGCCAGCGTCACGAGCGTGGAGTCGGGCGGCACGACGACCCGCAGCGCGGGCTCCGCCCCGACCATCTCCACGATCGCGTCGACGGCCTCGAGCGCCCGGCCGGCGAGGCGGAGGTAGCCCTCGTCGCCGATCTGCTGGACGACCGCCCACGTCCCGGCGACCGGCCCGCCGGAGCGGGTGGACTGCGTCGTGGCGTTGAGCATCGTGTAGCCCGGCCACGCGGCCGAGGCGAAGAACTGCGGCCGGCGCAGCGCGGCGTCGCGGTGCACCAGCACCGAGGTCCCCTTGGGGGCGTAGGCGTACTTGTGGGTGTCGACCGAGATCGAGGTGACCCCCTCGACGGCGAACGTCCAGGGCCGCACGTCGCGGCCGAGCCGGGCGGCGTACGGCAGCACCCACCCGCCGATGCAGGCGTCGACGTGGCAGCGCACCCCGCGCGCGGCGGCTGCCGCGGCCACCTCGGCGACCGGGTCCACGACCCCGTGGGCGTAGGACGGGGCGCTGACCACGACGAGGACGGTGTCGTCGTCGATCGCCGCGGCCATCGCCGCGGGGTCGGCGCGGAAGTCCGCACCGACCGGCACCAGCACGGCCTCCACGCCGAAGTAGTGCGCGGCCTTGTGGAAGGCCGCGTGGGCGGTGGCGGGCAGCACCATCCGCGGACGTACGACGTCGGGGCGGCTGTCGCGCGCCCCCTGCACGGCCAGCAGGATCGACTCCGTGCCGCCGGAGGTGACGGTGCCGACCGCCGAGGCCGGCGCGTGGAGCAGGTCGCAGGCGACGCCGACGAGCTCGTTCTCCATCTGCAGCAGCGAGGGGAACGCGGTCGGGTCGAGCGCGTTGGACGCCGCGTAGGTGGCGACGGCCTCGCGGGCCACCCGGTCGACCTCGGGCTCCCCCGAGTCGTAGACGTAGGCCAGGGTGCGGCCGCCGTGCACCGGGAGGTCCGCGCCCTGCAGGGCCCGCAACCTCTCCAGCGGGCTCGTCGGGTCAGGCATGCAGGGCTCCTTCCGCGGCCGCCACCTCGGCGGCGTCGAGGGTGTACTGGCGCAGCCACCAGAGGCTGAGCAGGGTGAGCACGGCGGGCACCACCGAGAAGCCCATCGTGATGGCGTCCAGCGCGGAGTCGGGCTGGCGCACCTCGCGCCCCTCGCTGGACAGGTAGCCGCCGAGGCCCAGTGCGACGGCGAACACCGCCGGGCCGAGGGCCAGGCCCAGGGTCTCGCCGGCGGTCCACACGCCCGTGTAGACGCCGGTGCGGTTCTCGCCCGTGCGCGCGGAGTCGACCGCCGCCGCGTCGGGCAGCATCGCCATCGGGAACACCTGGCACCCGGCGTAGCCGACGCCGACCAGGGCGGTCGCCGCGAACACCACGGCGGGCGGGGCCACGCGGGCGGTGACCGCCAGCAGGGCGCCCGCGGCGAGGACCAGCGAGGCGAGGACGTAGCCGCGCTGCTTGCCGACACGCGTCCCGAGCGCCGTCCACGCCGGCGTCAGCACCAGCGCCGGGCCGACGAAGCAGACGAACAGCACCGTCGAGGCGCTGCTGCGACCGAGCACGTCACCGGCGAGGTAGTCGACGCCCGCCAGCATGCAGCCGGTCGCCAGCGCCTGCAGGACGAACGTCGTCAGCAGCACCCGGAAGTCGCGGGCCCCGGCGACGACCCGCAGCTGCTCGCGCAGAGAACCCGCGCCCGCCGCGACCGCCCCGACCGGGGCACGACGGGTGCCCCACCATGCGCTGAGCACGCCGACGACGATCACCGTCGCCATCACCACGCCCATCACGCGGTAGCCGTCGCGCCCACCGACCGCGTCGCGGATCACCGGTGCGCTCGCGCCGGCGAGCATGATCGTGAGGGCGAGGATGGCCACCCGCCACGTCATCAGCCGCGTGCGCTCGTCGTAGGAGGCGGTCATCTCGGCCGGCATCGCGACGTAGGGCACCTGGAAGAACGCGTACGCCGACGCCGCCAGCACGAAGAACACCAGGACCCACGCGGCCTCCAGCGCGGCGCTGCCCAGGTCGGGCGCGGCGAAGACGAGCGCGAACGCCCCCGCCAGCATCAGGCCCGCCCGCACCAGCCAGGGGCGTCGCGGCCCGGCCGGGTCGACCGTGCGGTCGCTGACGCGGCCCGCGACCGGGTTGAGGAGCACGTCCCACGCCTTGGGGGCGAACACGATGACGCCCGCCCAGATCGCGGCGATGCCGAGCTCGTCGGTGAGGTAGGGCAGCAGCATCAGCCCCGGCACGGTCCCGAAGGCGCCCGTGGCGACCGACCCGCTGCCGTAGCCGATCCGCACCGAGCGCGGCAGTGACGTGCCGGGCGTGCCGGTCGGTGTCGTCCCGGTGGCGCGCATGGCCCGCACTCTAGGCCGGAGCAGGCGCGGCGGGGCGGATCAGCGCTGACCCAGCGCCCGCGACCCGCCCGAGCCGTAGCGGCGCGACGGGTTGGACCCGATCGTGGCGGCGGACGCCTTCTTCGCCGGTGCCGTCTTCGCGGTGGCCTTCCTCACCGGTGCCTTCTTCGCCGGCGCCTTCTTGGCGGGCAGCTTGGCGGACGGCGTGGACGCGACGGTCTCCGTGACGGCCGGCGTCCTCGTCGGGGCCTTCGGGGTGGGGGCCTTCCTCGCCGACTTCTTGGTGGCTGCCTTCTTCGCCGCCGCCTTCTTCGCCGGGGCCTCGGGTGCGGGCGCCGAACCCGACCAGCGCTCCACCCAGGCGTCGATCGCGGTCCACGTAGTGGCGCGGGCGGCCCGGCCGGTGAGCATCCCGAGGTGGCCGCCGGGCACCACCTCGAACTGGACCTCCGGCGCGCCGCTCAGCAGCGGCAGCACCGGTCGTACGGCGGGCAGCGGGGCGATCCCGTCGGTGTTGCCGGCGAACACCAGCACCGGGACGTCCACGTCGGCGAGGTCGACGGTGCGCGCGCCCACCTCCATCCGGCCGCTCGCGAGCGCGTTGCCCTTCACGAAGCGGTGGTAGAGCTGGCCGAAGGTGCGGCCGGGGTAGGCCGTCATGCTCTGCATGAACCGGGTGACCGCCTGCATCTGGGCCAGGTAGTCGGTGTCGTCGAGGTGCGTCAGCACCGCCAGCGGCTTGGTGACGACCTTCTGCGCCGACGCGGCCGTGAACGCCCAGTTGACCAGCGGGATCGGCACACCCCCGAGGGCGCGGTAGGCCCGGGTGACGGCGCCGCGGCCCTGGGTGAGGTTGAGCAGCGGGCGCACCGGCGCGACCAGCGGCACCTTGGTCACGTCGACGGGGGAGCCGACGACGGTCAACGACGCGATCGGGAGGTCCTGGCGGTCGGCGGCGACGAGCAGCGCGAAGATGCCGCCCAGGCTCCAGCCGACCAGGTGGACCGGGCGCCCGCCGGCGTGCTCGTGCACGGCGCGGATGGCCTCGGGCAGCACCTCGTCGACCCAGTGCTCCATCCCGAGGGCCCGGTTGCGGAACGACACCTGGCCGTACTCCACCAGGTAGGTCGGCCGGCCGAGCTCGACGAGGTGCTCGACGAGCGAGCAGCCGCGCCGCAGGTCGTAGCAGAGCGACGGCGCGGCCAGCGGCGTCACGAGCAGGACGGGGTCGCCGGTCTGCGCGACGTCGCGCAGCGGGCGGTAGTGGTAGACCTCGCGCAGCTCGCCGTCGTCGATCAGCGTCCGGGGCATCGGACGCAGGTCGGCGAGGCCGCCGTAGAGCAGCGAGTGCGCCACGTTGCCCGCGGCCGAGACCACCTGGTCGGGCGTCGGGATGAGGTCCATGGAAAGAAATCTACGGGCAGGTGCATCCGCAGGCACGGCTCCGGCCGAGAAGGTGGTGACGGGCGCGAACGGCGCCCCCGACGGAAGGACCCCCCATGAAGCGACGCGTACCTGCCCTGCTCGCGGCCTCCGCTCTCGCGCTCGGTGCCGTGCAGGCCACCGCGCCCGCCGCCAACGCCGCGCCCGCCACCCAGAGGGCCGCCGCCGGCGAGGACAGCCTGGCCGGGCTGCTGCTGTCGGACAACGACGAGTTCGACAAGAACAAGAACGACTTCGACATCCTCACCCAGGCCGCGCTCGCCGTGGTCACGGCCAAGCCGGACTCGCCGGTCGCGCTGGTCACCGACGGCTCGAAGCGGCTCACGGTCTTCGCCCCCACCGACGAGGCCTTCCGCAAGCTCGCCCAGGACCTCACCGGCAAGAAGATCCGCAGCGAGAAGAAGATCTTCGACACCCTCGTCGCGGCCGCCGGCGTCGACGCCATCGAGCAGGTCCTGCTCTACCACGTGATCCCGGGCAAGACCCTCACGAGCGCCAAGGTGCTCAAGGCCAACGGTGCCAAGCTCACCACCGCCGAGGGCGCCAAGATCAAGGTCAAGGTCACGATGCACCCCGTCTCGGTCACCCTCAAGGACCGCGACAAGAACGCCGAGGACCCGCAGGCCATCCTCAAGGCGCTCGACCTCAACAAGGGCAACAAGCAGATCGCGCACGGCATCGACCGCGTGCTGCGCCCGTTCGACCTGTGAGGCCCAGCCCGGGGTCCCGTCGCGGACCCCGGGCCGCACCACACCGCGCACCTCTGCAGCACCAGCGAGGCCCGGACCGGGAGGGAGGATCGGCGATGACCGTCGTCAGGCTCCCCGCCCGGTCGGGCCCCCGCTACGGTGGGCGCGTGGTCGGAGCAACGGTCTTCGAGGAGACGCCCGAGGAGGAGTCGGTCGAGGGGCTCGCGCTGCGCTTCCGCGACGGTGACGAGCTCGCCCTCGGCCGGGTCTTCGACCGGTGGTCCGCCCTGGTCCACACCTACGCGCTCCGCTCCCTCGGCGACACCCACGACGCCGAGGACGTCACGCAGCAGGTCTTCGTCGCCGCGTGGCGCAGCCGCGCCACCCTGACGCCGAGCCCCTCGACGTTCCCGGCGTGGCTGCTGGGCATCGCGCGCCACAAGGTGGCCGACGCCCGCGCGGCGCGCGCCCGCGACGCCCGCAAGGTGCACGCGGTCGCGGCGGTCACCACTCCCGACGACGCGGTCGCCGCGGACGACGCCGCCCTCGCCGACCGGCTGGTGGTGCGCCAGCTCGTCGACGAGATGGACGAGCCGCGACGCACCGTCCTGCTGCTGGCCTTCTGGGGCGACCAGCCCCACTCCGACATCGCCGCGACCACGGGCCTCCCCCTCGGCACCGTGAAGAGCCACCTGCGCCGCGGCCTCGCCCAGCTCCACCGCGTCCTCGAGGAGGTGCGCCATGGTCCACGCTGACCCCGACTCCCTGGCCGACCTCGTCCTCGACCCCGACGCGGTCGCCGACCAGGTCCGCGCCCACGTGGCCGAGTGCCCCGACTGCTCCGCCGCTCTCCTCGCGCTCACCGACGTACGCCGCTCCGCCGGCGCCGAGCCCCTCGTCGCCCCGCCGGCCGGGCTGCGCGAGCGCGTGCTCGCCGAGGCCCTCGCCAGCCCCGGCGGCGCCACGCACCCGGAGGTGCCCGACCGCTCCGTCGTCCCGTTCCGGCGCCGCGGTGCCGTGCCGCTGTGGCTGGCCACCGCCGCCGCGGTGGTCGGGCTGGTCGCCGGCCTGGCCGTCGGCCGCTGGACCGCCGACGACCCGGTGGCCGCCCCCCGCCCCGCCCCGACCCCGACCGTGGTGGCCAGCGCGGCCCTCACGTCGCTCGACAGCGACGCGCCGCGCGGCGACGTGGAGGCGTTCGACGCCTCGCCCGAGGTGGTCTCGGTGTCGGTGCGGGCGCGTCAGCTCGGCGGCGAGCCCGGCTACCACGAGGTGTGGCTGATCAACGTCGACGGCAAGCGGATGGTCGCCCTCGGCTTCCTGGCCCACGGCGACGACGGCACGTTCGACGTGCCGCGCCGGCTGCTCGACGAGGGCTACCGGATCCTCGACATCTCCGTCGAGCCCGACGACGGCGACCCCACACACTCCGGGGTGAGCCTGGCACGCGGGCAGCTCGCCTGACGCTCGACATCGGGCCCCGCGGGGTCTAGGAACGACCCATGAGGTGGCGGTACGCGATCCTGGGCGGCACGGCGGCGGCAGCAGCGGCGACGGCGGTGCACGACCTCGTGCAGACCCGTCACGCGATCCTGCGCAACTTCCCGGTGGTCGGCCACGGGCGGTTCCTGGTGGAGCGGATCGGTCCCGAGCTGCGGCAGTACATCGTGACCGGCAACGACGAGGAGCGGCCCTTCAGCCGCGACCAGCGCAGCTGGGTCTACGCCAGCTCCAAGCTGGAGAACAACTACTTCGGCTTCGGCACCGACAACGACGTCGAGCGAGGCGAGGGCTACCCGATCATCAAGCACCGCACCTTCACCGGTCCGGGCGCGGCGGTGATGCCGCACGCGCAGGAGGAGATCCGGCTGCCCTGCGCGAAGGTGATGGGCGCCGCCCGCGGCCGCCGCCACGCCTTCCGGCCGGGGTCGGTGGTCAACATCTCGGGGATGAGCTTCGGGTCGCTGTCGGGCAAGGCGGTCGAGGCGCTCAACAAGGGTGCCCTCGCGGCCGGCTGCCTGCAGAACACCGGCGAGGGTGCGCTCGCCCCGCACCACCGGCACGGCGGCGACATCGTCTTCCAGATCGGCACGTCCTACTTCGGCTGCCGCGACGACCGGGGACGCTTCGACCTCGCGCGGCTGGTCGACGTCGTGCAGTCCGCGCCGGTACGCGCCATCGAGGTCAAGCTCAGCCAGGGCGCCAAGCCCGGCCTCGGCGGGATGCTGCCCGGGCCGAAGGTGAGCCGGGAGATCGCCGAGATCCGCGGCATCCCCGAGGGCGTGGACTGCGCCTCGCCGAGCCGCCACACCGCCTTCCACGACGTCGACTCGATGCTCGACTTCGTCGAGCAGGTCGCCGACGCCACCGGGCTCCCGGTCGGCATCAAGTCGGCCGTCGGCAACCTGGCCGTGTGGGACGAGCTCACCGAGGCCATGGCACGGGGCGGGCGCGGCGTCGACTTCGTCAACGTCGACGGCGGCGAGGGCGGCACGGGCGCGGCGCCGATGATCTTCGCCGACTCGGTCGCCTACCCCTTCCGCGTCGGGTTCGCCGAGGTGCACCGCCGCTTCGTGCAGGCCGGCCTCGCCGACGACGTGGTCTTCATCGGTGCCGGCAAGCTCGGCATCCCCGAGAACGCCGTGGTCGCCTTCGCGCTCGGCGTCGACATGGTCAACGTCGGTCGCGAGGCGATGATGGCGCTCGGCTGCATCCAGGCCCAGAAGTGCCACACCGACCACTGCCCGGTCGGGGTGGCGACGCAGGACCCGCGCTACACCCGCGGGCTCGACGTGACGCTCAAGAGCGAGCGCGTGGCCAACTACGTCCGCTCCCTGCGGCGCGACCTGCTCAAGGTCTCCGAGGCCGTCGGCGTCGTGCACCCCGGCCTCATCGGCCCCGGCGACGTCGACCTCCTCGACGGCACCCGCACCGCGGAGGGGCTCGCCGAGGTCTACGGCTACGACCCGTCGTGGCCGCGGCTCGCGCCGCGCCTGGTAGAGGAGATCGAGGCGATCATGGTCGCCCAGGACGCGACCCACCGGGCGGCCGACGAGGAGCCGGCCTGAGGCCCGGTCGAGCCAGGCTGGGCCGGGCGGGCCGGGCTCAGTGGGCGCGGGAGCGGCGGACGGTCTTGTCGTGGTGGTCCGGCAGGCCGTTGAACTCGCTGAGGAAGTCGCGGGCCCACCGCGCCACGTCGTGCTGCACCACGGTCTTGCGCATCGCCCGCATCCGGCGGGTGCGCTCCTTGGCGTCGGCAGCGGCGGCGTCGAGCAGTGCGGCCTTGATCCCGTCGATGTCGTAGGGGTTGACCAGCCAGGCCTGCCGCAGCTCGGCGGCGGCGCCGGCGAACTCCGAGAGCACGAGCGCACCGTCGCCCTCGACGCGGCACGCGACGTACTCCTTCGCGACGAGGTTCATGCCGTCGCGGAAGGGGGTGACGACCATGACGTCGGCCGCACGGTAGAGCGCGGCCATCTCCTCGCGCGGGTGCGAGGCGTGGAGGTAGGAGATCGCCGGGCGCCCGATGCGGCCGTGGTCGCCGTTGACCCGTCCCACGAGCAGCTCGATCTCGTCGCGGAGGATGCGGTACTGCTCGACCCGCTCGCGCGACGGGGTGGCGACCTGCACGAAGACGGCGTCCTCGACGTCGAGCCTGCCGTCGCGCACGAGCTCGCCGTACGCGCGCAGCCGGGAGTGGATGCCCTTGGTGTAGTCGAGGCGGTCGACGCCGAGGAAGACCGTGCGGGGGTTGCCGAGCGCCTCGCGGATCTCCGCGGCGCGCGCCACCACCCCCTCGGAGCGGGCGAGCTCCTCGAAGCCCGCGGTGTCGATCGAGATCGGGAACGCCGTCGCCTTCACCGGGCGGCCGTCGGGCAGGTAGATGGTGTCGCGGTGGGTCTTGTGCCCGACGCGGCTGCGCACCAGCCGCACGAAGTTGGCTGCCGCTCCGGGAAGCTGGAACCCGATCAGGTCGGCGCCGAGCAGCCCCTCGAGGATCTGGCGGCGCCACGGCAGCTGGGAGAACAGCTCCGCGGGCGGGAACGGGATGTGGAGGTAGAAGCCGATCCGCAGGTCGGGGCGCCGCTCGCGCAGCATCTGCGGCACGAGCTGGAGCTGGTAGTCCTGCACCCACACCGTGGCGCCCTGGGCGGCCACCTCGGCGGCGCGGTCGGCGAACCGCTCGTTGACCGCGACGTAGCTGTCCCACCACTCCCGGTGGAACTCCGGCTTGGCGATGACGTCGTGGTAGAGCGGCCACAAGGTGCCGTTGGAGAAGCCCTCGTAGAACTCCTCGACCTCCTGCGCGCTCAGCGACACCGGCACCAGCTGCAGGCCGTCCTCGACGAACGGCTCCACGTCCTCCTCGTCGGCCGAGCCAGGCCAGCCGATCCAGGCGCCGTCGTTGGCCCGGAGCACCGGCTCGAGCGCGGTGACCAGGCCGCCGGGGGAGGTGCGCCACGACACGGAGCCGTCGGGCGCCGTCACGCGGTCCACGGGCAGCCGGTTGGCCACGATGACGAGATCGGCCTGGGGGGTAGCACTCACCCGCCCGACCCTACCGAGGGCGGAGGTGGGGCAGACCACCCGCGACGGTGGCCGCCCGTGGGTTTTGTCCAGACGACTCGCCGGAGGCGAATGACATCGTTGTCGTTCGTCGCCTAGACTCGGGTCCAGTCCACCTGCTCCCGGTGGACGTGGGGTCGACAAGGAGTGGTTGATGGACGCCGCGAAGCACATCGCAGCCGAGCAGGAGGCTGCTGCCGGGCTGAGCCAGCGCGACCGCGAGATCCTCGAGTTCGAGCGCCACTGGTGGAAGTACGCGGGCGCCAAGGAACAGGCCGTCCGCGAGAAGTTCGACATGTCCTCCACCCGCTACTACCAGGTCCTCAACGCGCTGATCGACCGTCCCGAGGCGCTCGAGGCCGACCCGCTCCTCGTGCGCCGGCTGCGCCGCCTGCGCGCCTCGCGCCAGCGGCAGCGCTCGGCGCGCCGCCTCGGCTTCGACGTCTGACGCCCACCCGTCCACCCCTCACGGATCGGTTCCTTCCCCATGGCCTCCTTCCCCAGCCCGGGCCGCACCTCCACCCGCACGTCCACCCGCCCTTCCACCCGCACCTCTGCCACCGCGCCCGCCCGTCGCGTGCGTGACGAGCGCGGGGTCGCCTTCCCCTCGCCCCTGGTGATGCTCTCGGTGCTCGCCGTCGCGATGGCCTCGATCACCTTCGTCGCCACCCGTGACCAGGCCCCCACCGAGCGCCGCGTCGACACCGCGACCATCGCCAGCGCCGAGCAGACCGCGAGCGAGGAGCCCACGCCGACGCCGGTCGAGAAGCCCGAGCCGAAGCCCGAGCCGCAGGTCAAGCGCGGTGAGGTCTACGTCGAGGTGTTCAACAACTCCGGCATCACCGGGCTCGCCGCCGACATCGCCGCACGGGCCACCGACGTCGGCTGGTCGGTCGTGGGCGAGGACAACTGGGTCGGCAACATCCCGACCACCACCGTCTACTTCCCGCCGCGGCTCAAGGCCGCCGGCGAGCAGCTGGCCCTCGACCTGGGCATCAGTCGCACCATGCCGGCCGTCGGCGTGATGAAGCGCGACCGGCTCACCGTCATCCTCACCACCGACGCGCCCCGCTAACCCCCTGGGGGGTGACCCCGACCCGGGACGGTGCGGCACCGCGCGGCCGGGTCTGGTTGGCTTGACCCATGGAGTTCACCTCCGAGGCCGCACGCACCCACTACGACGCCGTGCGCGAGGTCCTCGCCGGCGTGGTGGTGGGCCTCGACTTCGACGGCACCCTCTCCCCGGTGGTCGACGACCCCGAGTCGGCGCGGCTGCACCCGGGCGCGCCCGGGGCGCTGCTCGAGCTCGCCGAGGCGGTGCGCGCGGTCGCGGTGATCACCGGGCGGCCGGCCCGCCAGGCCATCGCCATGGGTGACCTCGACGCCCTCGGCGACGCGATGCTCGACCGCGGCGCCGAGCTGTTCGTCTTCGGTCAGTACGGCAACGAGCGCTGGTCGGCCACCGAGCAGCGGATCCGCTCGCCCCGTCCGCCCGCCGGGCTGGCGACCTTCGAGCGCGAGCTGCCCTCGGCACTGCGCAAGGCCGGCGTGCCCGAGGCCTACATCGAGGAGAAGGGCCTCGCCGTCGCGGTCCACACCCGCCGCCTGGACGACCCCGCCGGCGCCTTCGCCCGCCTCGTCGACCCGATCACCGCGCTCGCCGAGCGCCACCACCTCAGCGTGGAGCCGGGCCGCAACGTGATCGAGGTGCGCTCGGGCGACATGCACAAGGGGCGCGCGGTCCGCACGTTCGTGGCCGAGCAGGAGGCCACCGGCGTGGTCTTCGGCGGCGACGACCTCGGTGACGTCGAGGCCTTCGAGGCCGTCCGCGACCTCCGCGCCGACGGGCTGCCCGGCCTCGTGGTCTGCTCCGCCTCCACCGAGCAGCCCGACCTCGTCGAGCTCGCCGACGTCGTCGTCGACGGGCCCCCCGGCGTCGTCGACCTGCTCACCCGCCTCGCCCGCTGACCCACGCCCGGGGCTGCCGCGCCTGCCCCGTTGGTCATCTGAGGACGCTCTGGGACCCCGGACGGCCTCCTGCGTCCCGCCACGTCCTCAGACGCCTCGCCGACGACGCCGGCGGGGCCGCACGCTTCATCTCGCATCGCGGACTTCGTGTGCACATCGTGAGACACGGATCTACTGTTGACCTCGCTCATCACGAGGGACTGAGGGAACGGCCCGACGAAGTCCCGGCAACCGCCCATGAGCCTCCTGCCGGACCCCGTCCGGCAGACATGGGAGCAGGTGCCAAATCCGACCCGCGCGATCGTCGCCGGGACAGATGAGGAGGAGGACTTCCATGAGCACCCTGCTGGACGAGAACACCACCCACACCCTGCGCGAGGGTGCCTTCGGCAACGCCCGCGCCCTGGCCTGTCGCGAGTGCGGGCACGAGGTCGCGCTCGGCCCGTCGTACGCCTGTCCGGAGTGCTTCGGACCGCTCGAGGTCGCCTACGACTTCCCGACGGTGACCCGCGAGGAGATCGCCGCCGGACCGCGCAACATCTGGCGCTACAAGGCGCTGCTCCCGGTGCCGTCCGACATCGAGCAGAGCCCCAACACCGAGCCCGGCTTCACCCGGCTCCTCGAGGCGAAGAACCTGGCCCGCGAGCTCGGCCTCGAGAAGCTCTGGGTCAAGGACGACTCGACCAACCCCACGAACTCCTTCAAGGACCGCGTGGTCGCCTGCGCGCTGAGCGCCGCCCGCGAGCTCGACGCCAAGGTCTTCGCCTGCCCCTCGACGGGCAACCTCGCCAACGCCGTCGCCGCGGCCGGTGCCCGTGCCGGGATCACCACCGTCGTCTTCATCCCGAGCAACCTCGAGACGCCCAAGCAGGTCAACAGCGCGGTCTACACCGACCGGCTGGTCGCCGTCGACGGCAACTACGACGACGTCAACAAGCTCGCCTCCGAGATCGCGGGCGAGGAGGAGGGCTGGGCGTTCGTCAACGTCAACGTGCGGCCCTTCTACGCCGAGGGCTCCAAGACCCTGGGCTACGAGATCGCCGAGCAGCTCGGCTGGCGGCTGCCCGACCAGATCGTCATCCCGGTGGCGTCCGGCTCCCAGCTCACCAAGGTCGACAAGGCGTTCCGCGAGCTGATCGCTCTCGGCCTGGTCGAGGACAAGCCCTACAAGGTGTTCGGTGCCCAGGCCACCGGCTGCTCGCCGGTCTCGGTCGCCTACAAGGCCGGCACCGACGCGATCCGGCCCGTCAAGCCCGACACCATCGCCAAGAGCCTGGCGATCGGCAACCCCGCGGACGGCATCTACGTCCTCGACGTGTGCCGGCGCAGCGGCGGTGCGGTGGAGGACATCACCGACGACGAGGTGCGTGACGCGATCGTGCTGCTGGCCCGCACCGAGGGCATCTTCACCGAGACCGCCGGCGGCACCACCGTCGGCGTGCTGAAGAAGCTCGTCGAGACCGGCCAGCTCGACACCTCGCTGGAGACCGTCGTGATCAACACCGGCCACGGCCTCAAGACCCTCGACGCGGTCTCCGACCGGGTCTCCGCCGCCGCAACCATCGCCCCCAGCTACGACGCCTTCGTGGCGTCCGGCGTCCTCTGAGAGGAAGATCGGCAGACATGAGCGTCTCGGTCCGCATCCCCACCATCCTGCGCACCTACACCGGCGGCGAGTCCGAGGTGAGCGCCGAGGGCGAGACCCTCGCCGCGGTCCTCGACGACCTCGACAGCAACTACTCCGGCATCAAGGGTCGCATCCTCGACGAGGCCGGCGCGCTGCGCCGGTTCGTCAACGTCTACGTCGGCAACGACGACGTGCGCTTCCTCGAGGACCTGCAGACCCCGACCCCGGACGGCGTCCAGGTCTCGGTGATCCCCGCGGTCGCCGGCGGCTGAGCGGCGGCGGGTCGCGGGAACCGGAGGGGCCTGCCGCGGCGTCAGAGCGGCATGATCCCCTCGACGCTCCGGCGCACCCTCGCTCCCGCCCTGCTCGCCGTCCTGCCTGCCGTCCTGGTCGCCGCGGCAGCCCCGTCGGCGCACGCCGCAGCGGACCCGCGGCCCGTACGCCCGTTCGTGCCGGCCGCCGACGAGGATCCCGACGTGCTGGCCGCCTGGCAGGACTGGGAGGCCAGGGACGTCGACGACTACGTCATCAGCGTCCGGCTGAGCTGCTTCTGCGTGCCGAGCGAGGCCGTGCGGACGGTGGTCCGCGGCGACCGCACCGTCCGCGTCACCCGCGGTGAGCGCGTCCTCCCGCCCGGCCGTGGCTGGTCGGTCGACGAGGTGTACGAGCTGGTCAGCCGGGCCCTGCCGGAGTCGGACTCCGTGGACGTCGAGTGGAGCCGCCAGGGCGTGCCCACCCGTGTCGCCGTCGACCCCAGCCAGCTGGTGGCCGACGACGAGAGCTACTACACCGTCTCGGTCCGTCGGCTCGGCTGACCGGGAGTCGTCAGGGAGCGTGCACGCCGACCACCGCGGCGTGGCCGCGGTCGTCGATGCGCACCTCGGCCACCGCTCCGTCGCGCAGCAGCCGCTCGGCCGCCGCGGCCCGGTCCTGCGGCAGGAACCAGGTGTCGACCCCGCACCGCACCTCCCAGCTGCGGTCGTCGCAGGACAGGTAGGGGCCGTCGTCGGGCCGCTCGCGCGTCCACCGGTCGCCGACCCACACCTCGCCGTCGCGACGCAGGGTGACGAAGAGGTCGCCGGATCGTCCGTCGTCGAGCGGCCCGATGACGCCCGGGGCGTCGCGCCGTGACGCAGGTCGGGGTAGTCGAGGGCGACGTACGCGCCCCGCAGGGGGTCGATCGGGTCGACCAGCGCCACCCGCAGGTCGTAGGTGTCGCCGGTCAGGCGCGCGGAGAGCTGCGGGGCGACGGCCGTGCCGACGAGGGCGAGCTGCGCCAGGGCGACCACGACGGTGGTGACGGTGCGCCTCATCGGGTGGCTCCTCGGGCGTCGGTGTCGCTGTCGGTGTCGAGTGCCTGGGCCACCTCGCGTCGGGCCCGGTCGAACAGGAACCCGGTGCCGAGGAAGACGCTGCCGAGCACCACGAACAACCAGGCACCTGTGACGATCGGGGCGAACACCGCGAAGGCCTGGAAGGTCGTGAAGACCACCAGCCCGCCCATCGCCATCCAGGTGGTGGGGGCGTGGTCGCGGACGGTGCCGAGCACCACCAGGGCGACGGCGAGCACGACGTAGACCGCGACCGAGACGGCGGCGTGCAGCCAGTCGGCGGTGTCGACCGACGCGGTGTCGCTGCCGGTGTGCCAGAGCGCGAGGCCGGCCGCGACGGCGAGGACGCCGACGGCCCCGACCGGCTCGAGGACGGGACGTGCGGCGCGGTGGACGGCGAGCGCGCCCACCAGACCCGCCGCTGCGGCGCCCAGCGCGACCACGAGCCACGGGTTCCACACGAGGTCGTTGGACCCGAGGTCGGGGACCGCCGCCAGGAACACGGCTGCGAGGGCCATCCCGACCCCGACGGTGCGCCAGGTCCGGGCGAAGGTGCCGAGGCGTCCGGTGTGCAGCACCGCCAGCGAGGCCGCGAGGACGGCGCCCGCGCCGAGCAGGACCACGACGGCCAGGCCCGAGGGCTGCTCCCACAGCGGCTGCGCGAACCACCAGGCCACGCCGGTCGCGACGCCGACGGCGAAGGGCAGGTGGGCGCGGGCCAGGTAGCCGTGGAGCAGCGCGCCCACAGACCACAGGCCGAGCAGGCGGGGCTCGAACGCCGGCACCTGGAGCGACTGGGCCGCCTGGAGCAGGAGGGCGCCGAAGGCGAGTGCTGCGAGCAGCCGCAGCGCCCCGACGAGCGCCCGGCTCGAACCGCGGGCGGCGCGCACCTCGCTGCCGACCAGCAGGCCCAGCCAGAGGACGGCGACGGCGCCGAAGCGGGCGCCGGGGGAGAGCTGGTCGAGGTTGGCGGCGACCAGCCACAGGATCCCGACGCCGATGAAGCCGCCGCCCAGGAGGAGCAGCATGCGGCCGGCGAGCGTGCGGTGCGCCTCGTCGCGGTAGCGGGTGGAGATGCGCGCGGCCTGCTCGTCGGAGACGAGGCCCTCCGCGGTCCAGTCGGCGAGCTCGCCCCGCAACCACGCGAGCTGTCGGGGTGGCACGGGACGGTCGGTGTCCGGAGCGGGGTCGAGGGAGGTGTCCATGACGCCAGCGTGGCGCGGCGCGGGCGTCGCGGCCTGAGTACTCGGACCCAACTGTGGGGTGCCGTACGGACGGTCGTCGCGCAGGGTTGACCGCCCGTTCAGCGGCCGGTGGTTGAACTGCCCCGTGGACGATCACGACGCGCCCGGTCCCGCACGAGCGGCTGCGGAGGGCCGGGTGCCGGTGGCGGTGGCCGTCACCGCGCTGGTGGGCGGCACGGCCGCGGCGACGGCGTACGCCACCGGGCGGGTGCTGCGCCGCCAGGCCGCCCAGGCCCGGCGTGCCATCGGCAAGCCGCTGGGGGAGGAGGCGCCGCCCGGCGACCGGCACTGGCGCAGGTCCTACGGCGACCCGATCGACCTCCTCGTCCTCGGCGACTCGATCGCCGCGGGGCTGGGTGCGGAGAAGGCGAAGCACACGCTCGGCGGCCGGCTCGCGCGCGGCCTGGCCAAGCGGACGAAGCGCTCGGTGCGGCTGCGCACGGCGGCCGTCGTGGGCTCCGAGAGCAGCGCGCTGGCCGGCCAGCTCGACGCCCTGCCGCCGTCGTACCGCCCCCACGTCGCGGTCGTCGTCGTGGGCGGCAACGACGTGACGCACCGGGTGCCCGTGGCGGACTCGGTGCGGCACCTCGCCGAGGCGGTCGACGCGCTCCGGGCGCGCGGCGCGGAGGTCGTCGTGGGCACCTGCCCCGACCTCGGGGCGCTGCGGCCGGTGCCGCAGCCCCTGCGCGCGCTCGGCTCGCGCGCGTCCCGGCAGCTCGCCGAGGCCCAGCGCGTGGTCGCCCTGGAGCACGGCGCGCGGGTGGTCTCGCTGGCCCACGTCGTGGGCCCGTTCTTCGTCGCCAACCCGGACGAGATGTTCAGCCTCGACCGGTTCCACCCGAGCGCGCAGGGCTACAAGCGCACCGCCGCTGCGGTGCTGCCGTCCGTCCTCGCGGCGCTCGGGGTGGTGCAGGAAGTGCCGTTCGGGCACCACGCACCGGCCGTGGGTGCGTCAGGCTAGGGTCTGCGGGTGCGCACCACTGCTCGACGGGCCGGCGAGGTCGTGAAGAAGGCTGCCCGCAAGGCCGGCCTGCAGGTGTCGTCGCCCGAGCCGGGGCCGGCCGAGCCGGTCGCCGGCCGCACCCCCGACCCCAAGGCGGAGCGTCGCCGGCGGCTGCTGGCGAGCAACCTGACCGAGCTCGCGATCGAGTTCCGCACCGACAAGTGGGGCGTGCACCGCTACACCCCCCACTACGAGCGCCACCTCCAGCACCTGCGCGGTGAGTCCTTCACCCTCCTCGAGCTCGGCATCGGCGGCTACAAGAAGCGTCGCCGCAGCGGGGCGTCGATGAAGATGTGGCGCTGGTTCTTCCCCAAGGCACGCATCGTCGGCCTCGACATCGAGGACAAGACGTGGCTCACCAAGGGCCACATCCACGCCTACCTCGGCGACCAGACCGACCCCGAGGTGCTGCACCGCATCATCGAGGAGCAGGGTGCCCCGCTGGTCGTGATCGACGACGGCAGCCACATCCCCGCCCACGTGCGCGAGTCGTTCCGGATCCTGTTCCCGCTGCTGCCCGACGGCGCGATCTACTGCATCGAGGACATCCAGACCTCCTACTGGCCCGCCTGGGGCGGGCAGCTCGACCCGCGCGCACCCGGCACCTCGATGGACCTGGTCAAGGACCTCGTCGACGGCCTCAACCACGAGGAGTTCCTCGTCGAGGGCTACGAGCCGACCTACACCGACCAGTGGGTGCGGTCCGTGCACTGCTACCACAACCTCGTGATCATCGAGAAGGGCGACAACCGCGAGGGCACCAACCGCGACGCCGTCGCCCACGAGCTCTACGGCGCCAGTGAGATCCCGGCCGACGACTCCAGCGAGGGCTGAGGACGCGATGACCGTCCTGCTCGCCACGAGCGGTGACTACCCGGACGGCGAGTCCGGAGCCGCCCTGCTCGACGCCGCCCTCGCCGAGCGCGGCGTCGAGGCGGCGTGGGCACGCTGGGACGACCCGGAGGTCGACTGGGACGCCGCCGACCTCGTCGCCCTGCGCTCGACGTGGGACTACGTCACCCGCCACGACGAGTTCCTCGCCTGGACCGCCCGCCTCGACCAGTCCCGCCTGCTCAACGGCGCCGACGTGTTCGCCTGGAACCACGACAAGCGCTACCTCACCGAGCTCGGCGACCTGCCCGTCGTCCCGACGCTGCTCGCCGACGACCGCGACGCGCTCGCCGACGCCGTACGACGCCTCGGCACGGCGGTCGTGAAGCCGCGCGTGGGTGCCGGCGGAGCGGGACTGGTCGTGGTGACCGACCCCGACGACCCGCGGCTGGGCCGCCCCGTGCGCAGCCACCCCGACTACCCCGAGGTCGGCGGCCCCTGGGTCGTGCAGCCCCTCGTCGACTCGGTCCGCACCCACGGCGAGTCCTCCGTCTACGTCATCGGCGGCGCCGTGACCCAGCGCTTCGACAAGCGACCGGGGGAGGAGGACGTGCGCGTCAACGAGGAGTTCGGGGGCACCGTGCGCGCCGTCGAGCTCGGTGACGTCGGCGACCTCGTGCTCCGTGCGGCCGACGCGATGGCCGCCCGCTTCGGCCGGCCGATGGACTACCTGCGCGTCGACCTGCTCCGGTGGGAGGACCACTGGGTGGTCAGCGAGCTCGAGCTGATCGAGCCGGGCCTCTACCTCGGGGTGTCGCCCGCCAACGCCGCTCCCTTCGCCGACCTGGTCACCACGCGCCTCTTCTAGTGCCGTCCTGGCGCGCCGCACATGGTCATTTCGGGCTATTAAGTCTGGCTCATCTGCTGAGGCATCCTTGGTCGGCTGTCACTAGCGTTCCCCAAGATCGGGCGCGGTGCGCCCTCCCGCACCGACACTGGGCGGAGGGCGAGAGGTACGCCCGTAGTCGGGGCAACGAGGGAGTGAACAGGTGAGGTTCTTCATCAGGCGGCGCGACGACCGTGGAGCGGTCGCCGTCGAGTTCGCGCTCACGGTGCCCATCCTCCTCACGTTCCTGCTCGGCACCGTGGAGCTCGGGCTCTACATGAAGGACTACATCTCGATGAGCAGCAGCGTGCGCGCAGGCGCGCGCTCGGCCTCGGCAGCCGCCGACGCCGGCCCCGGCACCTGCGAGGCCAGCGCCTCGCCGCCGCCGTGCTCGCCGGCCTCCGTGCCCGCCTTCGCCCAGGCGGCGGCGGACACCATGCAGACGGCCGGCATGGCGATGAACAGCCAGGACATCCAGTGGGTGATGATCTACAAGGCCAACGCCAACGGCTACCCCGGCTCCGCCACCAGCATCCCCTCCTCGTGCGGCGGCGTCGCCAACTGCGTCGTCTACGTCTGGGACCCCGGCGTGGTCACGGCCAACGGCACGGGCCGCTTCCGCTACGCGAGCGGCTCGTGGGCCTCTGCCTCGGTCAACGCCTGCCTCAACGAGACGGACGCCGTCGGCGTCGCGCTCCGCGCCAACCACAACTGGATGACCGGCCTCGTCAGCGGGCTGATGGGCGGCAACAAGGTGATGACCGAGCGCACGGTGATGAAGTTCGAGCCGCTCGAGCAGGACCGCTGCAAGCCCGGCACGCCCAACGCGCACAACTGATCGGACCTGGCATGCGAATCCCCCGGATCTCCCGTCGCAAGCGCGACGAGGTCGGCGCCACCGCCGTCATCGTGGCGATGTTCTTCGCCTTCATCGCGCTGCCGCTCGGCGCGGCCGCGGTCGACATCGCCCGGCTCTACGTCGAGCTCGAGCGGGTGCAGGCGGGCGCCGACGCCGCCGCGACCGCCGGGGTGACCTACATGCCCGACGACTTCAACGCCGCGCGTGCCCGCGCGATCGAGGTCGCGGAGGACAACGGGTTCCCGAACTCGGGCACCTCCGCGGTGCAGGTCTCGGTCGGCGACAAGCCCACCCAGCTGCGGGTGACCGTGTCGTCGACGGTGCGCAACTCCTTCGCCAAGGCCTTCGGCGTGCCCACCTCGACGATGTCGCGCTCGGCCCTCGCGGACTTCAACGGCCCGGCCCCGATGGGCAGCCCGTGCAACAGCTTCGCCAACGAGCCCGCCGGGTCTGCCCAGCAGGGACCCCAGACGTCACAGACGAAGGTGCCCACCTACGCGAACTGCTCCAGCCCGCAGTTCTGGGGCGCGATCACCGGTCCCGAGACCTGGAAGGACCAGGGCTCGGAGTTCGACGCCCGCAAGTGCGGTGGCACCGAGGACGGCTGCAACGGGTCGACCAACAAGGAGTTCGACCCGCGCGGGTTCGTGTACCTGGTCCGGGTCGCCCCCTCGGGCGTGGGTCAGTCGGTGAACCTGCAGGTCTACGACCCGGCCTACGTCGAGACCGCCGCCGACTGCTCGGCCGGACCGGTCGCCATGACCGACCAGCACTACTACGCCAACAGCAACATCGCCTCCGGCGACAACAACAAGTACCCGCTGGCCACCTCCGACGCCAACGTGCGCTACGACAACGACAACGTCGCGTCCAACATGTTCTGCACCGGTGACTCCGACAACGCGGGCAGGCGCTTCGGCAGCGAGGTGCCGACCATCACCTCGTTCACCCTGCGCAGCCCGGTCGACAACCTCGACCCCTACAGCGCCCCGGCGCTGAACCCGTCCCAGTGCACCAAGCAGTGGCCCGGCTACTCGAACACGGTCGCTGGCCAGTACAACCACAACGACGGCCAGGGCAACCACTACGACTGGACCGGCGGGATGCGCGAGCGCAACCTGCGCAACTCCGGCGACAACAACGACTACAAGCCCGAGCTCGCCAGGGTCTTCCACCAGTGGGTCAACCTCTGCACCTTCACCCCGACGCAGGCCGGTGACTACTACCTCCAGGTGCGCAGCAACGTGGCTCTGCCCGCGTCGTACACCCTCGACGCGACCGGTGCCGTCGCAGGCAACGCCGCGGTCTACAACCAGGCGGGTGACAACACCGCGGTGCTCGGCAACGGCACCAACCAGTTCGCCATCCGCGCCGTGACCGGTGCCGCCGCCGGCGCGATCTCGGTGTCGCCGTGGGAGAAGATGCGCATCTTCGCCAACGCCGACTCCGCCAGCACCCAGTTCAACCTCGTCCGCGTGGTGCCCGCGGCAGCCAACAAGACCCTCGTGATCACCTACTACGACGTCGGCGAGGCCACCGGCACCACGGCCGGCAGCGTGCAGGTCCTGCCGCCTGGCGACGCCAAGCTGGGCACCACGGCGATGACGACGATCGCGGGGTGCCAGGCGACCGGTCCCACGACAGGTGCCCTGAGCAACTGCAAGGTCAACAACGTGACGTCGGCGACGAACAACGGAAAGCTCCAGGTCGTGCGGGTCCCGATCCCGAACACGTACACCTGCCAGGTCACCAGTGCAGGCGGGTGCTGGTTCCGGGTCGGGGTCAACTTCCCGGGCGCCACCGTCACCGACGCCACGACGTGGACCGCGCGCATCGTGGGCGAGCCCGTCCGCCTCATCGAGTAGGTCCTGCCACGCCCGCTCGACCCCTGCCAGACGCCGTCCCGGACCCCGGGGCGGCGTTTGCACTCTCGGGGGTCGAGTGCTAAACATGAGGTTGGCACTCTCGACTGGAGAGTGACAACGACCCGGGTGACGCTGAGGTCGGGGACGCCGGTGGGAATGGATCGCCGGTGGAGCCGGTCGTCCGTCGCGGGCAGCCCTCCCGGGGTCACCACACCAGACTCACGTCGATAGGAATCGCGAAGAGTTATGCCGAAGCTGATTGCTTTCAACGAGGAGGCCCGCCGCGGCCTCGAGCGGGGTATGAACACCCTCGCCGACGCGGTCAAGGTCACCCTCGGCCCGAAGGGCCGCAACGTCGTCCTGGAGAAGAAGTGGGGCGCCCCCACGATCACCAACGACGGTGTCTCGATCGCCAAGGAGATCGAGCTGGAGGACCCCTACGAGAAGATCGGCGCCGAGCTGGTCAAGGAGGTCGCCAAGAAGACCGACGACGTCGCCGGTGACGGCACGACGACGGCCACCGTCCTGGCCCAGGCCATGGTCCGCGAGGGTCTGCGCAACGTCGCGGCCGGCGCGAACCCCATGGGTCTCAAGCGCGGCATCGAGGCCGCCGTCGCCGCCGTGTCCGAGCAGCTGCTCGCCATGGCGAAGGACGTCGAGACCAAGGAGCAGATCGCGTCCACCGCGTCGATCTCCGCCGCTGACACCACCGTCGGCGAGATCATCGCCGAGGCGATGGACAAGGTCGGCAAGGAAGGCGTCATCACCGTCGAGGAGTCCAACACCTTCGGGCTGGACCTCGAGCTGACCGAGGGCATGCGGTTCGACAAGGGCTACATCTCCGCCTACTTCGCCACCGACCTCGAGCGCATGGAGGCCGTGCTGGAGGACCCCTACATCCTCATCGCCAACTCCAAGGTGTCGACGGTCAAGGACCTGCTGCCGCTGCTGGAGAAGGTCATGCAGTCCGGCAAGCCGCTGCTGATCATCGCCGAGGACGTCGACGGCGAGGCGCTGTCGACCCTGGTGGTCAACAAGATCAAGGGCACCTTCCGCTCCGTGGCCGTCAAGGCCCCGGGCTTCGGTGACCGCCGCAAGGCCATGCTCCAGGACATCGCCATCCTCACCGGTGGCCAGGTCATCTCCGAGGAGGTCGGCCTCAAGCTCGACACCGCCGGCCTCGAGCTGCTCGGTCAGGCCCGCAAGGTCGTCATCACCAAGGACGAGACCACCATCGTCGAGGGTGCCGGCGACCAGGGCCAGATCGAGGGCCGGGTCAACCAGATCCGCGCCGAGATCGACAAGTCGGACTCCGACTACGACCGCGAGAAGCTGCAGGAGCGCCTCGCCAAGCTGGCCGGCGGCGTGGCCGTCATCAAGGTCGGCGCGGCCACCGAGGTCGAGCTCAAGGAGCGCAAGCACCGCATCGAGGACGCCGTCCGCAACGCCAAGGCTGCGGTCGAGGAGGGCATCGTCGCCGGCGGCGGCGTGGCGCTCGTCCAGGCGGCTGCCACCGCGTTCGACAAGCTCGACCTGACCGGCGACGAGGCCACCGGCGCGAACATCGTCCGCGTCGCCACCTCGGCCCCGCTCAAGCAGATCGCCATCAACGCCGGCCTCGAGGGCGGCGTCGTGGCGGAGAAGGTCGCGAACCTCGAGGCCGGTCACGGCCTCGACGCGGCCACCGGTGACTACGTCGACATGATCGCCGAGGGCATCATCGACCCGGCCAAGGTCACCCGCTCGGCGCTGCAGAACGCCGCGTCGATCGCCGCGCTGTTCCTCACCACCGAGGCCGTCGTGGCCGACAAGCCCGAGAAGGCGCCGGCCATGCCCGGCGGCGACATGGGCGGCATGGGCGGCATGGACTTCTGATCCGTCCCCCTCAGCTCCACCGGCAGGGCCTCCGCTTCGGCGGGGGCCCTGCTGCCATTTCGTGATGCGTGGGTCGTTCCGCCTGCGGTTTCCAAGCCCTACTGTGTGCCTGCAACGCTTTTCCGTCGTACCGACCGGAGGATCCTGCATGAGCGACGCCGCAGTCGAGCTGGTCGGCCTGAGCAAGTCCTTCGGGCCGGTCACGGCGGTCGACCACGTCGACCTGCGGATCGAGCAGGGTGAGTTCTTCTCGATGCTCGGGCCGAGCGGCTCGGGCAAGACCACGGTGCTCCGCATGGTCGCCGGCTTCGAGCAGCCCACCTCCGGCCGCGTCCACCTCGGCGGGACTGACGTCACCGACCGGCCGCCGTTCGCCCGCGACGTCAACACCGTCTTCCAGGACTACGCCCTCTTCCCGCACATGGACGTGCTCACCAACGTCGAGTACGGCCTGCGGGTCAAGAAGGTGCTGCGGGCCGAGCGGCGCGAGCGGGCGATGGCGGCGCTGGAGTCGGTGCAGCTCGGCCCGCTCGCGGCACGGCGACCCACCCAGCTCTCCGGCGGTCAGCGCCAGCGCGTCGCGCTCGCGCGAGCACTGGTCAACCGGCCGCAGGTGCTCCTGCTCGACGAGCCGCTCGGCGCGCTCGACCTCAAGCTGCGCCGGGCGATGCAGCTCGAGCTCAAGCAGATCCAGCGCGAGGTCGGGGTGACGTTCGTCTTCGTCACCCACGACCAGGAGGAGGCGCTGACGATGAGCGACCGCATCGCCGTCTTCAGCGACGGACGCATCGAGCAGGTCGCCACGCCCGCCGAGCTCTACGAGCGGCCGGCCACCCCCTTCGTCGCCGGGTTCGTCGGCACCTCGAACCTCCTCGACGGCGACGCCGCGCGGGCCCTGCTCGGTCGGACGGGCAGCTTCAGCATCCGCCCCGAGAAGATCCACCTCGACCCCGACGCCGCACCCGGTCAGCGCACCGCCCGGGGCACGGTGAGCGACGTGGTCTACCTCGGCTCGGTCAACCACTACCTCGTCGCCCTCGACGCCGGACCGACCGTGACCGTCCTGCGGCAGAACCTCCACGGCACCACCGACCAGGCGATGGCCCGCCGCGGCGAGACCGTCACGGTCGGGTGGGCCGACGAGCACGTCATCGACCTCTCGGACCACCCCACGGAGAAGGAGAAGCCATGAAGCGGACAGCCATGATCGCGACGGCGGGCGTGCTCGCCCTCGCGCTCGGCGGGTGCGGGACGTCGTCGGGCGACGGGGGCGGCGGCGCCACCGGGTCGGAGTCCCAGGGCGGCTTCACCGCCCCCGACGTCCCGATGACCCAGGAGCTCGGCGACAACGAGGGCAGCCTCACCGTGCTGGCGTGGCCCGGCTACGCCGAGGACGGCTCGACGGACAAGAGCGTGGACTGGGTGACGCCGTTCGAGAAGGAGACCGGCTGCCAGGTCGAGGTGAAGTACTTCGGCACCTCCGACGAGGCGGTGAACCTGATGAAGTCCGGCCAGTACGACGTGGTCTCCGCGTCCGGCGACGCGTCCCTGCGGCTCATCGCCGGCGGCGACGTGGCGCCGGTCAACACCGACCTCATCCCCAACTACGCCGACGTGTGGTCCTTCCTCAAGGACCGCGACTGGAACTCCGTCGACGGCCAGATGTACGGCATCCCGCACGGCTACGGCGCCAACCTGCTGATGTACAACACCGACGTGGTCAGCCCGGCGCCGACCAGCTGGAGCGCGGTCTTCGACGACGCGTCCTCCTACGCCGGCAAGGTCACCGCCTACGACTCGCCGATCTACATCGCCGACGCGGCGCTCTACCTCGCCAAGACGCAGCCCGACCTGGGCATCGAGGACCCCTACGCGCTCGACGAGGACCAGCTCGCCGCGGCGGTCGACCTGCTGAAGAAGCAGCGCGAGGACGTCGGGGAGTACTGGTCGGACTACCTCAAGGAGATCCAGGCCTTCAAGACCGGTGACTCCGTGGTCGGCACGACCTGGCAGGTCATCGCGAACCTGGCGAAGGACGAGAAGGCGCCCGTCGAGGCGGTGCTGCCCGAGGAGGGCGCCACCGGCTGGTCGGACACCTGGATGGTGTCGTCGAAGAGCGAGCACCCCAACTGCGCCTACGCCTGGATGGACCACATCATCAGCCCGGAGGCCAACGCCGCTGTCGCGCAGTGGTTCGGTGAGGCGCCGGCCAACGAGAAGGCGTGCGACCTCGCTGCCAAGGGCTTCTGCGACACCTACCACGCGGGCGACGAGTCCTACGCCGAGCAGATCCACTACTGGACGACGCCGATCGAGCAGTGCCTCGACGGTCGCACCGACGTGACGTGCACGACGTACCAGGACTGGACGCAGGCCTGGACCGAGATCAAGGGCTGAGGCGTGGTCGGACGGCGTCCGCCGGGCGGCGGTGGAGCAGTGCCGGCAGGCGTGCTCCACCGCCGTCCCCGCCTGCGGCTCGGGCTGCTGCTCGGGCCTCCGGTGCTGTGGCTCGGGGTGCTCTACCTGGGCTCGCTGGCGGCGCTGTTCGTCACCTCGCTGTGGAGCGTCGACGCGTTCGGCGGCAACATCCAGCGGGTCTGGAACCTCGACAACTACCGCGACCTCGCCACCCTCGACGTCTACCGCACCATCACGGTGCGCACCCTGCTCACAGCGGTGGCGGTGACGGTGATCGACGCGGTCCTGGCGTTCCCCATCGCGCTCTACATGGCCAAGGTCGCCTCGCCCCGTGCGCAGCGGCTCCTGGTCGTGGCGGTGCTGATGCCGCTGTGGGCGTCCTACCTGGTCAAGGCCTACGCCTGGCGAGGGATGCTCGCCACCGGCGGCCCGCTCGACTCGGTCGGGCTCTCGCCCGGCTACGGCCTGGCCGCCACCGTGCTGACGTTGTCCTACCTCTGGCTGCCCTACATGATCCTGCCGATGTACGCCGGCCTGGAGCGGCTGCCGGGCTCGCTGCTGGAGGCCTCGGCCGACCTGGGCGCCTCCACCGCGACCACGATGCGACGCGTCGTGCTGCCGGTGCTGTTCCCGGCCGCGGTCGCCGGGTCGATCTTCACCTTCTCGCTGACGCTGGGCGACTACATCGCGGTGAAGATCGTCGGCGGCGCCAACCAGATGCTCGGCAACGTCGTCTACGACTCGTTCCTCACCGGCAACAACATGCCGTTCGCCGCGGCGGTGGCGACCATCCCGGTCGCGGTGATGCTGGTCTACCTCACGGCCGTGCGCCGGACGGGAGCGCTGGACTCGCTGTGACCTTCTCCCGGACCACCCGCACGGTGCTGCTCGTCCTGAGCGCGCTGGTGCTGCTCTTCGTCTACGCCCCGCTCGCGCTGGTGGTGCTCAACTCCTTCAACACCTCGCGCACCTTTGAGTGGCCGCCGCCCGGCTTCACGACGCAGTGGTGGGGATCGGCCATCGAGAACCCGGGCGCGCGCAACGCCGTCGTGGTCTCGGTCGAGGTGGCGGTCATCGCCACCGCCGTCGCGCTCGTGCTGGGCACCATGGCCGCGCTGGCCCTGCAGCGCTTCCGCTTCTTCGGCCGCGACACGGTGTCGCTGCTCATCGTGCTGCCCATCGCGCTGCCGGGCGTGGTCACCGGCATCGCCCTGGCCAACGCCTTCCTGACGATGTTCGGCATCGAGCTCGGGATGTTCTCCCTGGTCGTCTCGCACGCCACGTTCTGCATGGTGACGGTGTTCAACAACGCGATCGCCCGGCTGCGCCGTCTCGGCGGCAACCTGGAGGAGGCCTCGATGGACCTCGGCGCCGGCACGTTCCGGACGTTCTGGTCGATCACGCTGCCGATGATGCGCTCGGCCCTGCTCGCCGGCGCGCTGCTGTCGTTCGCGCTGTCCTTCGACGAGATCATCGTGACCACGTTCACCGCGGGCCAGGGCATCCAGACGCTCCCGATCTGGATCTACCAGAACCTGTTCCGCCCCAACCAGGCGCCGGTCGTCAACGTCGTGGCCGCGGCCCTCATCGTGCTGTCGATCGTCCCGATCTGGCTGTCGCAGAAGCTCGCCGGCACCGACGAGGCCGTGGCGGCGGCACGGTAGCCCGATCGGGTCGTCCGCGGGCGGGTTCACCCAAACCCGGGACTCGGGCCGGCGTCACTCCCTAGGGTCCGAGCGTCGCACCGCCGTGGGAGTGGTGCGGCACCTCACCCTGGGAGAACCGTTGAAGCACCTGACCGTCGCGTCCCTGCGCACGCGCACCGTCCCCGCCCTGGCCGTCGCCGGAGCCCTCGTCGTGTCGGCGGGTGTCGGCGGTGCCACCGCCGGCGCCCTGGTCACCGGCAAGGACATCCGTGACAAGACGATCACGGGAGCCGACATCGCCGACCGCGCCGTCGGCAAGCAGCAGATCACCATCGAGGCGCTCGACCTGCTGCGCACCAGCTGGAACTCCGGTGCCGGTGCGCCCAAGGCCAGCGACGGTGACACCAACAGCTGGTACCTCGACACCACCACCGGCGACGCGTACAAGAACACCCCCAGCGGGTGGCAGTTTCGGGTCAACATCATGGGCGCGACGGGCGCGCCGGGTGCCGTCGGCCCCCAGGGGGCGAGGGGGGATGCCGGGGCGACGGGCGCGACCGGTGCCGCCGGCGCACCGGGCGCCAAGGGCGACCGCGGCGCCGCGGGTGCCGACGGCGCGAAGGGCGACCAGGGCGACACGGGTGCCGCCGGCAGCCAGTGGCTGCAGGGCACGGGCGTCCCGGACGTCACCGTCGGCGCGCTCGGCGACTGGTACCTCAACACGTCCACGTGGGACGCCTTCCGCAAGGGCGCCCAGGGCTGGGTCGCCATGGTGAACCTCCGCGGCCCCGTCGGGCCGAAGGGCGACCAGGGCGAGACCGGCCAGACCGGTGCGACCGGCGCCACGGGCTCGACCGGTGCGCCGGGGCAGACCGGTGCGCAGGGCCCCCAGGGGGTGACGGGCTCGACCGGCTCGACCGGTTCCCCGGGTGCGCAGGGCCCGATCGGCCCCCAGGGCCCGATGGGCCCCCAGGGCGCCACCGGCCCGCAGGGTCCGATCGGCCAGACCGGCGCGACCGGCGCGACGGGTCCCCAGGGCCCGGCCGGTGGCGGCCTGACCCTGACCGACGGCAACTCCAACGCCATCGGCAAGGTCGTGTCGATGGACTCCTACGGCATCTCGTTCGTGACCTCGACCGGCTACCAGCTCTGGGTCACCTGGGACGGCATGGCCAGCCCGGGCCAGATCTACTACACCGCCCCGTGCGCGAGTGCTGGCAGCGGCCAGGCCTACCTCAACGACGGCGGCATCTCCGGCCAGCCGAACTTCGGCAAGTCAGCCGTCTACAGCGGGTCCCTCAACTCGTGGATGGTGCCCGCGACGGTCACCTCCGGCTACACGACGTCGGTGTCCTTCACGTCCGCCTCGATCGACAACCCCAACTGCTACGCGAGCTCGGGCACCAACAGCGGCTGGCTGCTGAAGACTGCGACGCGCGCCGAGCTCGGCCTCCCCGCGAACAGCACGGTGAACAAGATCGCCGTGCCGCTGACGGTCGGCTGAGCACCGACGCCCCCTAACAGGGCCCCCGCTTCGGCGGGGCCCTGTCGCCATTTCGCGCCGACCGGTAGGAAGGGGCCATGCGCCTGCCCGTGCCCGGCCCCCGTGACGTGATGTCCCTCCTCGAGCGCGGGGGTGACCAGGTCGAGGCCCTGGCGGGCGCCGTGCCGCGTGCCCTGGCCCTGCTGTCCCAGGCCGAGGTGCTGCTGGCCCGGGTGACCGCCCTCGTCGACCGCGTCGACGGTGTGGTGGACGCCGTCACCGTGGAGGCAGCACGGGTGGCGAGCGTGATCGACGACGCGCAGACGCAGGTCGACCGCGTCGGTGGGGTGATCGACGGCGCGCAGCAGCAGATCGACCGCGTCGGTGGCGTGGCTGACGGCGCGCAGCAGCAGATCGACCGCGTCGGTGGCGTGGCCGACGACGCGCAGCAGCAGATCGACCGCGTCGGGACCGTGGTGGACGGCGCGGCCGTGCAGGTCGGGCGGGCCGGGTCGCTGATGGACGCCCTCGAGGCGCCGCTGGCCACGCTGCAGCCCACGCTGCAGGCGCTGGCCGACACGACCAGCCCGGCCGAGGTGGAGGCCCTCGTGCGGTTGGTCGACCAGCTCCCCGCGCTGACCGACGCGATGGAGAAGGACGTGATGCCGGTCCTGGCGACCCTGGGCTCCGTGGCCCCCGACGTGCACGAGCTGCTCAACGTCTCGCGCGAGCTCAACGAGATCCTCGGCAAGATCCCGGGGGTCGGTCGGCTCAAGCGGCGGGTGGAGGAGGAGGAGGCCGAGCAGTGAGGGGAACGGACCTCGCGCCCCGTCCGTCCCACCTGCACGGGCCGGTGACCACCACCGGTCCGGCCAGACCAGGAGGAACCGTGAAGACCCTGCGCAGCCTTGTCGCCGTCCCCGTCGCCGTGCTCGCCCTCGGCGCCCTGTCCGCCTGCGGGAGCAGCTCGGACGACGCCGAGCAGCCCGCCTCGGCCCCGACCTCGGACAGCACGACCTCGGACGGCACGTCCGACAGCACCGCCTCCGACAGCACGGGGGGCGGGACGCTGGCCCTCACCGCCGACGGCTCGACCGCCGGCAAGTGCGCGGTCCCGAGCGCGGAGGTGCTCTCCGGCTTCGACACCGCCTTCGCCGGCACCGTCACCTCCCTCGACGACGGCACCGCGACCCTCGCGGTCGACCAGTGGTACACCGACGGCGATGCCGCCACCGTGACCGTCGACGCCCCGAGCAAGGACATGCAGGACCTGCTGATGGCGGTGGACTTCCAGGAGGGCACGTCCTACCTGGTCAGTGCCAGCGGCGGGCGCGTCTCGCTGTGCGGGTTCACCGGCCCGGAGACCCCCGAGCTGCAGTCGGTCTACGACCAGGCGTTCACCGGGTGACCTCCGTCGCCGGGCTGCTGCTGGCGGCGGGGGAGGGGCGCCGGTACGGCGGCCCCAAGGCGCTGGCCCGCGACGACGACGGGACGTCGTGGCTGCTGCGCTCCCTGCACGCCCTGCGCCCGTGCGACGAGGTCGTGGTGGTCCTGGGCGCGGCGGCCGAGGAGGCGGCGGCGCTGCTGCCGATGTCGGTCGTCCGGGTCCGCGCCGACGACTGGGCTGAAGGCATGGGCGCCTCCCTCCGGGCAGGTCTGCAGGCCCTCGTCGAGACCGACCACGACGCCGCCCTGGTGTCGCTGGTCGACCTGCCCGACGTCGACGGCGCGGTGGTGCAGCGCCTGCTGGCCGCGGCGACCGGGCGCGACGTCCTCGCCCGGGCGGCGTACGACGGCGTCGCGGGGCACCCCGTCCTGATCGGGCGCGAGCACTGGGACGGCGTGCGGGGCGCGGCGAGCGCCGACCGCGGCGCGCGCGACTACCTCGCCACCCACGCCGTCACGCTCGTGGAGTGCGGCGACCTCGCCACAGGTGTTGACGTCGACACCCGCTGAGGTCCGTGGTCCCACGCCAACGTGCGACCAACGTGCCGGGTCGTAGCCTGACGGCATGGTTGCAGGGATCGACTCCACCGCCGACGTCGCCGCCCGCCTGGGCACCACCGGCTACCTCGCCGACGACGAGCTGGCGACCGTGGTCTTCCTCGCCGCCCGGATGCAGCGGCCGCTGCTGCTCGAGGGCGAGCCGGGCACCGGCAAGACGGCTCTGGCCGAGGCGCTCGCGCAGACCCTCGACCTGCCGCTGGTGCGGCTGCAGTGCTACGAGGGGATCGATGCGAGCCAGGCCCTCTACGACTGGGACTTCCCGCGCCAGATCCTGCACCTGCGGGCCCTCGAGGCGGCCGGGCAGGTCGACTCCGACGAGGCCGAGAAGAGCCTCTACGACGAGCGCTTCCTGCTCGCCCGCCCCGTCCTTTCCGCGCTGCGCCGGGCGCCGGCCGTGCTGCTGGTCGACGAGGTCGACCGGGCCGACGACGAGTTCGAGGCGTTCCTGCTCGAGGTGCTCTCGACCTGGCAGGTGACCATCCCGGAGTTCGGCACGGTGACCGCGCCGGAGCCGCCGCTGGTGGTGCTCACCTCCAACCGCACCCGCGAGCTCCACGACGCGCTCAAGCGGCGCTGCCTCTACCACTGGATCGACCACCCGGGCCTGGACCGCGAGGTGGAGATCGTCCGTTCCCGCGCGCCCGAGGTCAGCGACGCCCTGGCCCGGCAGGTGGTCGGGCTGGTCCAGCAGCTGCGGGCCCGCGACGACCTGCTCAAGCCGCCGGGTGTCGCGGAGACCCTCGACTGGGCGCGCGCGCTGACCCACCTCGGCACCACCGAGCTCGACCTCGCCACCGCCGCGGCGACCCTCGGCGCGCTGCTGAAGTACCGCGAGGACGCCGACCGGGTGAAGGCCGCGCTCGACCGGATGCTGGCGCGATGAGCGAACCCGCGGGCCCGGCCCAGGAGCGGCACGCCGTCGACGAGGTGCTGCTCGGCTTCACCCGCGCGCTCAGGGCCTCGGGGGTCGCGGTCACCCAGGACCGCGCCCACGGCTTCCTGACCGCCGTCGCGGCGGTCGGGCTCGGCGACCGGCAGGCGACCTACTGGGCCGGTCGGGCGACCCTGTGCGGCTCGCCCGACGACCTCGCCCGCTTCGACCAGGTCTTCGCGGCGTGGTTCGACCACCGCGACGGCCTGCCCCGGGCGCGGCCGCGCCAGGACCCGCGCCCCGCGACCGCCCACCTGCTGCCCGACACCGAGGCCGGCGGCTCGGGGTCGCCCGACGACGAGGATCTCCAGCGCGTCGCCGCGTCCACGTCGGAGGTGCTGCGCCACCGCGACGTCGCCTCGCTCGACGCCGCGGAGAAGCGGCGCCTCGACGCGATGTTCGTCCGCCTCGCGCTCCGGCCGCCGACGCGGCGCACGGCCCGCCACCGCCGGTGGCGCCGCGGCCGGCTCGACGCGTCCCGCACGCTGCGCAGCTCCCTGCGCCAGATGGGCGAGCCGGGTGAGATCGCCTGGCGACGCCGGGCCGTCCGGCCGCGCCGGGTGGTGCTGCTGGTCGACGTGAGCGGGTCGATGAGCGCGTACGCCGACGCGCTGCTGCGCCTGGCCCACCGACTGACCCAGTCGGCGCGGGCCTCGGGCGGGGTGGTCGAGACCTTCACCGTCGGCACCCGCCTCACCCACGTGACCCGGGCCCTGCGCTCGCCCGACGCCGACCGCGCCATCGTCGCGGCCGGCGAGGTGGTGCCCGACTGGTCCGGCGGCACCCGGCTCGGCGAGACGCTGCGGGTCTTCCTCGACCGCTGGGGCCAGCGCGGGATGGCGCGCGGGTCGGTGGTGGTCGTGTTCAGCGACGGGTGGGAGCGCGGCGACGCGACCCTGCTCGGCGAGCAGATGGCGCGCCTGCAGCGCGTGGCCCACCGCGTCGTGTGGGTCAACCCGCACCGGGGGAAGGCGGGCTACGAGCCGCTCCAGCGCGGGGTGGTGGCCGCCCTGCCCCACTGCGACGACTTCCTCGCCGGCCACTCGCTGGCGACCTTCGCCGACCTCACGGAGGTGATCTCGCGTGCGTGACGTGCTGCCCGAGCTGATGCAGTGGTGGGAGGCCGGCGACACCGTCGGCGTCGGCACCGTCGTGGCGACCTTCCGGTCGGCCCCCCGGCCGGCCGGGGCGTCGATGCTGGTCGGACCCGACGAGACGGCCGTCGGCTCGGTGTCCGGCGGCTGCGTCGAGGGGGCGGTCTACGAGCTGGCCCAGTCGGTCGTGGAGTCCGGCGAGCCGGTGCTGGAGCGCTACGGCGTCTCCGACGACGACGCCTTCGCCGTGGGCCTGACCTGCGGCGGCATCCTCGACGTCTACGTCGAGCGGGTCTCCCGCGAGACGTTCCCCGAGCTGGGCGACGTGGCGGCC
>NZ_JBHLXH010000001.1:2834059-2896781 GCF_042432345.1 Nocardioides zeicaulis
GGCCGGCCGGCCGGTGGCGCTGGCCACCGTGATCGAGCACCCCGACCCCGCGTGGCGGGGCCGCCGGATGGTCGTGCGGCCCGACGCGCCCGCCCAGGGCAGCATCGGCAGCCCGCGTGCCGACGCGGCGGTCCACGACGACGCGCTCGGCCTGCTCGCCGCGGGCACCAACGCCACGCTCACCTACGGGCCCGACGGCGAGCGCCGGGGCGAGGGGATGCGCGTGTTCGTGTGGGGGTTCGCCCCGAAGCCCCGGATGCTGGTGTTCGGCGCGATCGACTTCGCCGCGGCAGTGGCCAAGGTCGGCTCGTTCCTCGGCTACCACGTCACGGTGTGCGACGCCCGGCCCGTCTTCGCCACCACCTCGCGCTTCCCCGGCGCCGACGAGGTCGTCGTCGACTGGCCCCACCGCTACCTCGCCGCCGAGGTCGAGGCGGGCCGCGTCGACCGCCGAACGGTGCTGGCCGTGCTGACCCACGACCCCAAGTTCGACGTGCCCCTGCTCGAGGTCGCGCTGCGGCTGCCCGACGACGTACGTCCGGCCTTCATCGGCGCGATGGGCTCGCGTCGCACCCACGACGAGCGGATGGACCGGCTCGTCGAGGCCGGCCTGTCCGACGACGAGCTGGCCCTGCTGTCCTCCCCGATCGGGCTCGACCTGGGGGCCCGCACGCCCGAGGAGACGGCCGTGTCGATCGCGGCCGAGATCGTCGCGCGCCAGTGGGGCGGGTCGGGCGAGCGGCTGGCCCGCACGTCGGGCCGGATCCACCACGACGACTGACCTCGGCACCGGACCAGTCCGCGCGCCCGGCGGCGGCGTCCGCCCTGTTGCGAGCGTCACACGCGGGCTAGGTTGGCCGCGACCACAGGAGCTGCCATGCCGAGCGAGGACCTGCACACCAGACGCGTCGACGCCGTGCGCGCGTGGACCCGGTTCGTCTCCGACGGCGACGACGGGGCCGACGCGGTGCGTCCGGAGATCCTGCGCAGCTGGCAGCTCTCCGGCGTCGTCTCGCCGACCGTGACGGAGGCGCCCCTCGACGACGAGGGCGACACGGCCGAGTTCTGGAACGCCTCCCCGTTGCAGACCGCCGTCGCGCGGGTGCAGGACGAGCTGCGCCGCACCGCCGAGGACGGCGACCTCGTCATCGCGATCACCGACGAGAAGACCCGCATCCTGTGGACCTACGGGGGTCGGGTGATGCGCCGCAAGGCCGAGACGGTCAACTTCGTGCCGGGCGGGCGCTGGGACGAGAGGAGCGTCGGCACCAACGCGCTCGCCATCGCCGGGCGCACCGCCAGCCCGTCGATGGTCTTCAGCGCCGAGCACTACGCCGAGGTCGTGCACAACTGGGTGTGCTGGGCCGCACCCGTCTTCGACCCGGTCACCGGTCGCTCGCTCGGCGTGATCGACCTGTCGACCACCTGGGACCGCACCCACCCCATCGGCCTCGCGACCGCCCGGGTCATGGCCCGGCTGATCGAGGGTGCGCTGCCGTCCGACCGACGCTCGGGCACCGCCGCCGAGGCGCCGTCGGAGGAGCCCGGCCTGACCCTGAGCCTGCTCGGCACGGCGGAGGTCTGGCTCGACGGCCAGCGCCTGCTGCTCAACCGCCGCCAGACCGAGATCCTCGCGCTGCTCGCGCTGCACCCCGGCGGGCTGTCGGTCGAGCACCTCCACGCGCTCCTCTACGGCGACGCGGCCGTCACGACGTCGACGCTCAAGGCGGAGGTGTCCCACCTGCGGGCCGCGCTCGCCGGCCAGCTCTCGTCGCGGCCCTACCGGCTCACGATGCCGGTCTCGACCGATGTGGAGGAGGTGCAGCGGCTGCTGCGTCGCGGCGACGTGCGGGCGGCCGTGCGGGCCTACGGCGGCGACCTCCTCCCCGGCACCGACTCCCCGGCGCTGGTCCAGATGGGCGACTACCTCGCCGTCAGCGTCCGCGAGGCGCTGCTGGCCGATCCCGACCCCGACGCGGTGCTGCGCTACAGCGACCTCGCCCCCTACGACACCGCGGTCGTCGAGGCGTGCCTGGCCGCGCTGCCCGTGCACCACCCGGTCGCCCCGCTGCTCAAGGGCAAGCTGGCCAGCGCGCGCTGACCGGCGCCACAAAGAGGGGAAATCCGTGGCCGCTCTGGCGCCCGTGCACCGGTCGGCGGATGCTCGGATGGCCGGTCGTGCCGGGGAGGGCGCGACCACGTCTCGAGGAGTACGCATGGTCATGTCACGTTCCGCGGCGGCCGCAGTGGCCGCCTCCCTGCTCGCCGGGGGCCTGCTCGCCCCTGCCCCGTCCGGGGCCGTCACCGCTCCGGACCCGACCACGGTGGCGAAGAAGCTCGTCTCGCCGCTCAGCATGGCCGTCGCCGCCGACGGCACGGCCTACGTCAGCCAGAACTTCGCCGGCCTGCTCACCGCCGTCCCGCCCGGCGGGAAGCCCAAGGTCGTCTTCGCCGCTCCGAAGAAGACCGAGGTCGGAGCCGTCTCGGTGGGCGGCGGCCTCGTCCGCTTCGCCACCACGGCGAAGAAGGACGCCCGGCTGTGGTCGATGCGTCCCGGCGGCAGCCCGGTGGAGGTCGCCGACCTCTGGAAGTACGAGCGCACGGTCAACCCCGACGCCGACCAGGCCTACGGGTTCACCGACCTCGACGCCGCCTGCCTCGCGCAGGTGCCGGCCGAGGTGCCCGCCTCCTACACCGGGATCACCGACTCGCACCCCTACGGCACCGCGGTGCGCCGCGGCACCACCTACGTCGCCGACGCGGCGGCCAACGCGATCCTCGCGGTCAGCCCGCGCGGCAAGGTCTCGACCGTCGCGGTGCTGCCGCCCGTGTCGGTGGTGATCACCGCCGAGGCCGCGGCCGCCAACCAGCTGCCCGCCTGCACCGTCGGGCACGCCTACGCCTTCGAGCCGGTGCCGACCGACGTCGAGGTGGCCAAGGGCGGCTGGCTCTACGTCAGCATGCTGCCCGGCGGCCCCGAGGACGGGAGCGCCGGCGCCAACGGCATGGTGGTGAAGGTCAAGGCCCGCACCGGCAAGGTGCGCACGGTGGCCACCGGGCTCGCCGGCGCCACGGGCGTGGCGGTGGCGCGCAACGGTGACGTCTACGTCGCCCAGCTGTTCGGCGGCCAGGTGTCGCGGGTCCGCCACGGCAGCACCACGGCCAAGCCGTGGGCGATGGTCAAGATGCCGGCCGCGGTCGAGTGGGTCGGGGGCCACGTCCTCGTCTCGGCCAACGTGCTCGCCGACACCCCGAAGGGCATGGTGCTGGCCTACTGAGCAGGGGAGGCACGCGGCGGTGCGCACCGGGGGGACAGGGCCCCTCGCGCACCGCCGCAGTGCTGTCCAGACCTCCAACCAACGACCAACCAGCGCAACCTACCGTCGGCGTCGAGTGACCCACCTCACACACGCCTTGGAGGCGCCTGATGACGAAGATCCACCTCACCGTCGACGGGGCCGCGGTCTCCGACGACGTCGAGCCGCGCATGCTGCTGGTCCAGTACCTGCGCGAGAAGCTCGGCAAGACCGGCACCGTGATCGGCTGCGACACCTCCAACTGCGGGGCGTGCACCGTGCACCTCGACGGCACCAGCGTGAAGTCGTGCAACGTGCTGGCCGTGCAGGCCGACGGCCGGACGGTGACCACGATCGAGGGTCTGGCCGACACCGCCGAGGGCGACCTCCACCCCGTGCAGGAGGCCTTCCGCGAGTGCCACGGCCTGCAGTGCGGGTTCTGCACGCCCGGGATGATCATGCAGGCCGTCGACCTGCTGGGGGAGAACCCCGACCCGACCGAGGAGGAGGTGCGGCTCGGCATGGAGGGCAACCTCTGCCGCTGCACCGGCTACCACAACATCGTCAAGAGCGTCCTCCACGCCGCCGAAGGAGCCAAGGCATGACTGCCACGCAGGACCGCCCCGCCGCCGAGATCGGCAAGGACCGCCGGCGCAAGGAGGACCAGCGGCTGATCACCGGCCGCACCCGCTGGACCGACAACATCGTGCTGCCGGGCATGCTGCACCTCGCCATGGTGCGCAGCCCGTTCGCGCACGCCACCATCACCTCCATCGACGTCGAGGAGGCGAAGGCCTCGCCCAACGTCGTGGCCGTCCTCAGCGGCAAGGACTTCGGCGAGGAGCTGGGGGCGTGCATCAACGCCTGGCCGATCACCCCCGACCAGAAGACGCCCGCGCACTCGCCGATGCCCGCCGACCGTGTCGCGTTCGCCGGCGAGGTCGTCGCGGTGGTGGTCGCCCGCAGCGCTGCCGAGGCCCGCGACGCCGCCGAGCTCGTCGACGTCGAGTACGAGGAGCAGCCGGCCGTCATCGGGATCAAGAAGGCGCTCGAGGACACCGTGCTCGCCCACCCCGACCTCGGCACCAACAAGTCGGCGCTGTGGGTCTTCGACTCCGCCGAGGCCGGCACCGGGAGCGACGTGGAGGCCGCCATCGAGCAGGCCCGCTCCGACGGCATCGTCATCGAGCGGGAGTACCGCCAGCAGCGCCTCATCCCGGCGTTCATGGAGCCGCGCAGCGTCGTGGTCGACCCCACCGGTGAGCAGATCACCATGTGGTCGGCCACCCAGATCCCGCACATCCTGCGCTTCGCGCTGGCCGCGACCACCGGCGTGCCCGAGTCGAAGATCCGGGTGATCGCTCCCGACGTCGGCGGCGGGTTCGGCGGCAAGCTGCAGACCACGCCCGAGGAGTGGATCGCCTGGGCCGTGGCTCGCCGCCTGGGCAAGCCGGTCAAGTACACCGAGACGCGCAGCGAGAGCCTGCTCGCGGCCCACCACGGCCGCGACCAGGTGCAGACGCTCACCCTGTCGGCCGACAAGGACGGCAGGGTCACCGGCTTCAAGGTGCACCTCGACGCCGACCTCGGCGCCTACATCGCGATCGTCGGCGGCGGGGTTCCGGTGCTCGGCGCGTTCATGTTCAACGCCATCTACAAGTTCCCGGCGTACCGCTTCGAGTGCCAGACGGTGCTGACCAACACCACCTTCACCGACGCCTACCGCGGGGCCGGTCGACCCGAGGCGACCTACGCCATCGAGCGGATGATGGACGAGCTCGCCGCCGAGGTCGGGGTCGACCCGCTCGAGATCCGCGAGCGCAACTGGATCACCCACGAGGAGTTCCCGTTCACGACCGTCGCCGGCCTGGAGTACGACACGGGCAACTACGAGGCGGCGACCGCCAAGGCCAAGGAGTCCTTCGGCTACGACGCCCTGCGCGCCGAGCAGCGGGAGCGCCGCGAGCGCGGCGACCGGGTGCAGCTCGGCATCGGCGTCTCGACCTTCACCGAGATGTGCGGCCTGGCGCCCAGCCGGGTCCTGGGCAGCCTCGACTACGGCGCCGGCGGGTGGGAGCACGCGGGCGTGCGGATGACCCCGCTCGGCAAGGTCGAGGTCGTCACCGGCGCCAGCGCCCACGGCCAGGGCCACGAGACGGCGTTCAGCCAGATCGTCGCCGACCGGCTCGGGGTCCCCTTCGAGGACGTCGAGGTGCTCCACGGCGACACGCAGGTCGCGCCGAAGGGCCTGGACACCTACGGCTCGCGCTCGCTCGTCGTGGGCGGGGAGGCGCTCGTCCGGGCCGTCGACAAGGTCATCGACAAGGCCAAGGTGCTCGCCGCGCACCTGCTGGAGGCCAGCGAGGACGACCTCGAGTACGCCGACGGGAAGTTCAACGTCCGCGGCACCGACCAGGGCGTGGCGATCCAGGAGCTCGCGACCGCGACGTTCGCCGGGCACAACTACCCCGAGGGCATGGAGCTCAACCTCGACGCGGACGCCACCTACGACCCGGTGAACTTCAACTACCCGCACGGCACGCACCTCTGCGCGATGGAGGTCGACACCGAGACGGGGCAGGTGAAGATGCGCAAGTACACCTGCTGCGACGACATCGGCACGATCATCAACCCGCTGATCGTCGCCGGACAGGTCCACGGCGGCCTCGTGCAGGGCATCGCGCAGGCGCTCTGGGAGGAGGCGGTGCACGACGAGTCCGGCACGCTCGTCAGCGGCTCGTTCGTCGACTACCTGCTGCCGACGGCGGCCGACACCATCTCCTTCGACGTCGTGCACACCGACGACCCGAGCATCTGCACCACCAACACGCTGGGCACCAAGGGCGTCGGGGAGGCCGGCACGATCGCCTCGACCCCGGCCGTGGTGAACGCGGTGGTCGACGCCGTGCGCCACCTCGGCGTCACCGACATCCAGATGCCGTGCACGCCCGAGCGCGTGTGGCGTGCCATCCACGCGGGGGAGCAGGACGCCCCGACGCCCGAGGCGGCGATGCCCCACTTCGACGAGTCCGAGCCCGGACCCGACAGCACGGAAGGAGCCCAGGCATGATCCCGGCACCGTTCGACTACCTCGCCCCGAGCTCGGTCGAGGAGGCGCTCGCCGCCCTCGGTGAGCACGGCGACGACGCGAAGATCCTCGCCGGCGGCCAGAGCCTGCTGCCCGTGCTGCGGATGCGGCTCAACGCCCCGGAGGTGGTGATCGACCTCGGCCGCATCTCCTCGTTGCGCGGCATCCGCGAGGAGGGCGACGCCATCGTCATCGGCGCGATGACCACCCACCACGAGGTGCGCGACCACGCGCTGGTCAAGGAGCACGCGCTGCTGCTGTCGAAGGCGGCCGCCGAGGTCGCCGACGCCCAGATCCGGCACCGGGGCACCTTCGGCGGGGCCCTGGCCCACGCCGACCCGGCCGGCGACCTGGGCGCTCCCGCGCTCGCGCTCGGCGCCGAGTTCGTCATCGCCGGTCCGGGCGGCACCCGGACGGTCGGTGCCGACGACTTCTTCGTCGACCTCTTCGAGACTGCCATCGGCGAGGACGAGATCCTCACCGAGGTGCGGATCCCCAAGCACACCGGCTGGGGCGCCCACTACGAGAAGTTCGTCCGGGTGGCCCACCAGTGGCCCATCGTGGCCGTCGCCGCGACGGTGAGGGGGTCGATCGACGAGGCCCGGATCGGGCTGACCAACATGGGCAGCACCCCGTTGCGGGCGCGTGCGACCGAGGCCGCGCTGGCCGGTGCCACCGCGACCGAGGACGGCGTACGGGAGGCGGCGCAGCAGGCGGCCGAGGGCACCAACCCGCCCTCCGACCTCAACGGTGCGGCCGACTACCGCCAGCACCTGGCGCGGGTGCTCACCGGCCGCGCGGTGCTCAAGGCAGCGGGGGTGGCGTAGGCGTGGAGCTGTCCCACCGCTTCACCGTCCCGGTCGGCGTCGAGGAGACGTGGGCCCACTTCAACGACATCGCGTCGGTCGCCGAGTGCTTCCCAGGCGCGCAGGTGAACGAGGCCGACGCCGAGTCGTTCGCCGGCTCGGTGAAGGTCAAGCTCGGGCCGATCGCGCTGCAGTACAACGGCAGCGGCACCTTCGTGGAGAAGGACGCCGAGGCGCACCGCTTCGTCGTCGACGCCAAGGGCAAGGACAAGCGCGGCAACGGCACGGCGGGGGCCAGGGTCACGGTCTCGATGAGCGGGTCGCAGACCTCCACCGACGTCTCCGTCGAGACCGACCTCGCCATCACCGGCAAGCCCGCGCAGTTCGGGCGCGGGGTGATGCAGGACGTCTCCGACAAGCTGCTGGGCCAGTTCGTCACCTGCCTCGAGCAGCGCCTGACGGCCCCGGCCGAGCCGGACACCGACGACCAGCAGGAGCTCGACGCCGTGGCGGCCGGCGCCTCGGCCGGCGTGGACGAGCCCTCGGCGGTGGCGGACGACGCCCCACCCCCGCCCGCCCAGCCGCCCCCGCCGCCGCGACCGGCCCCGCCGAAGCCCACGTCTCCCCCGCCCGCTCCGCCCGCGGAGGCGCTCGACCTCGGCAGCGCGGTGCTGCCGGTGCTGGCGCGGTCGTACTGGAAGCAGGCCGTGGCTGCCGTCGTCGGGCTCGCGCTCGTGCGCCGGCTGCTCAGGAGGTGAGGAGGCGGGTCGGGCTCAGAAGACGTGGCGCGGCCGGAACTGCACGGAGACCCGCGGCCCGGCGTGCGCGACCTTCGGCACGGCGTGCTCCCACGTGCGCTGGCACGACCCGCCCATCACCACGAGGTCGCCGTGGCCCATCGTCACCGCGATCGACGACCCCCCGCCGCGTGGGCGCAGCAGCAGCCGGCGGGGGTCGCCGACGCTGACGATGGCGACCATGGTGTCCTCGCTCCGCCCCCGGCCGATGGTGTCGCCGTGCCAGGCGACCGAGTCGCGACCGTCGCGGTAGTAGCAGCAGCCGGCGCTGACGAACGGCTCGCCGAGCTCGGGGAGGTAGTGGGCGCTCAGCCGGTCGCGGGCCTGGCCCAGGACCGGGTGGGGGAGCGGGTCGCCGTCGAGGTAGGTGTGGACCAGGCGCGGCACGTCGACCACGGAGTCGTACATCTCGCGGCGCTCCGAGCGCCACGGGACGTCGGAGACCAGCGCGGCGAGGACGGCGTCGGGCTCGGGCAGCCAGCTGCGCTGGACGTCGACCCAGGCGCCCAGCGTGAGGGTGCGACGCTCGGGCGCGAGGTCCACCGGCGCGACGGCGACGTCGGCGAAGAGGGAGCCCTGGAAGTCCGGCTGCGTGGCCATGCGGCCATCCTACGGCATCGGTCGAACGCCTGTTCGACTCTCAAGACAACCTCAATGGTTTCCCCCAGCATTCGTCAATTGAGTGACGTCCGTCCTCCGGGTGCCTAGCCTGTGAGGCATGGATCCGGTGGACCTCGTCGTCCCGCGTCAGCGGGCGTTGAAGCACGTCCAGGTCCGCGAGCACGTCCGCGGTCTCATCGAAGCCCAGCCCCCCGGCTCCGCCGCGCCGTCCGAGCGGGAGCTGGTCGCCCGCTTCGGCGTGGCCCGGATGACGGTCAGGCAGGCGCTCGACGCCCTGGTCGCGGAAGGGCTGCTCGAGCGCATCCCCGGCCGCGGCACCTTCGTCGCCCAGCCGCCCAAGACCTCGGGCCGGCTGACCTCGTTCACCGAGGAGATGCGGCGTCGCGGCATGCTGCCGGAGTCGCAGACGCTCCTGGCCCGCGTGGAGCAGGCCGGCCCCGGCGTCGCCCGCGCGCTCGACATCTCGCCCGGCGACCCGGTGCTGCACTGGCGGCGGCTGCGGCGCGCCGACCAGGACATCGTGTGCGTCGAGGACGCCTACCTCAACGAGGTGCTCCTGCCGGGCTTCCTCCAGCACGGCACGCCCACCAGCCTCTACGAGGCCCTCGCCGCCCGCGGGCTGCGCCCGACCGGTGTCGAGGACTCGATCAGCGCCGACCGCGCCAGCGCGGAGGAGGCCACGATCCTCGAGATCGCCGAGGGTGACCCGGTCCTGCGCCACGCCCGTCGCGCGGTCTCCGACGGGCGCATCGTCGAGGTCTCCCGCAGCTGCTACCGCCACGACCGCTTCACCTTCTACCTCCAGCTCGCCGACCGCTGACCCCGCGCCGCTCGCCGGCGGCGCAGGCTCAGTCGGGCAGGCTCAGTCCCGCAGCCGGGCGAGCTCGCGAGCGAGGTTCGCGCGCGCCCGTTCCTCCCAGAGCTCGCGGGCACGCCCGGTGCGGAACAGCCGCGTCCGGGCGATGAGGTCCTCGAGCACGGCGCGGCGCCCGGCCCTGAAGTCGTCGTCGCCGACGTGCGCGAAGTCGGCCCGGACCCCGGCGACGTAGGCGTCGTAGCGCTCGGGTGGCGCGGCGAGGATCGCGAGGTCGGCGTCGCTGAGTGCACCACCGTGCGTGTCGTCGTCGTCGGGTCGGTGCTCGACCGTCATCCGCACCAGGCGGGCGACCTCGGTCGCGAGCGGCCCGGTGAGGGCGCGCTCGGCCCACCGGGCGGACCTCTCCTCGTCGTCGGGGGCGCCGTCGTAGACCGCGTCGTGGAACCACGCGGCCACGGCCACCGGCGTCCGGTCGAGCGGCACGCCCGCGTCGGCCAGCTCGTCGAGCCGGTCGAGCACCTCGGTGAGGTGGAGGAGGTCGTGGTAGCCGGGACGGTCCCAGGCGACGAGCAGCTCGTCGCGCAGGTCGAGCCGGTCCGGCAGGGGCCACCGCGCGGCCAGCGCGGCGACGAGCGCCGGCCCGGAGCTCACCCGCGCTGCTCCTGCAGCTCCCGGGCCTCCTCGTGGCCCGACGCCATCGCCCAGCGGATGGTGCGGGTGGCCGCGGCACCGAGGACCCGGTTGGTGACCGGAGGCACCGGCGGCAGCCGCAGCTCGCGGCGCGCCTGCGTCGGCAGCAGCCCGATGGCCGCCGTGGCGAGCGAGAGGTACCCGGGCCGCGCGGCCACGGGCAGGTCGGGGTGCAGCAGCAGGAAGCGGATCGCCTCGCGCGCGGCCGACGTGCCCCGCAGCTCGGGACCGTAGGCGGCGATCATCCGGCGCAGCTCGTCCTCGCTCTGCGGCGGGTCGACGACGCCGAGGTGGCCCGCGGCGACCCCGGCCTGCGCGACGTACTCGTCACGCTCGGGGCCGATGAGCGGACGGTGGCCGTAGCGGTCGTGGGCGACCAGGAAGCTGTCGATCTCCGCGACGTGGACCCAGCCGAGCAGGTGCGGGTCGTTCGCGGCGTACGGCGTGCCGTCGGGCATCGTGCCGGTGACCGACTCGTGCGCTCGCTGCACGGCCCGGATCACGGCGAGCGCGTCCTGCTCGGCGCCGAACGTGGTCATCGCGATGTAGGTCGAGACCTGCGCCAGGCGCCCCCACATGTCGCCGCGGTAGCCGGAGTGGTCGGCCACCCCCTGCATCGCCGCGGGGTGCAGCGACTGCAGCATGAGCGCTCGGATCCCGCCGACGAACATCGAGGCGTCGCCGTGCACCCGCGCGATCGGCGAGTCGGGGGCGAACCACCGGGGGCCGGGCGTGCCGTGCACCCGCTCGCGGGCCTTCTGCCCGTCGGGGCCCGCCACCTTGCGGAACAGCTCGGTGCCGAGTCGCTCGCGGAGGGTCACGCCGTCGAGCGTAGCGAGCAGGACCAACGGCACGCGCCGCGTCGACCTCGGCCCTTTGACTTCGAGTACTCGAAGTTCCTAGCGTCGTACGACGTGACCACGCACGTCGAGCCCCGCAGCTACACGATCCGGGAGACCGCGGCCCTGACCGGGCTCCCGGCCAGCACGCTGCGCTACTACGAGCAGGTCGGGGTGATCTCCCCGATCAGCCGGGGTGCCAGCAGCGGCCACCGCGTCTACGCCGAGGGCGACCTCGACCAGCTGATGTCGGTGTCCTGCCTGGCCGCCACCGGCATGGGGCTCGACGACATGCGCCACTACATGGCCAACGCCCGCCGCGGCGCCGAGGCCGCGGCCGAGCAGCGCGAGCTGCTCGAGCAGCAGCGGCGGCACCTGGCGACCGAGGCGGAGCGGCTCGTCCTCCGACAGCGCTACGTCGAGCTGAAGATCACGTACTGGCAGGCCGTCGAGGACGGCGACACCGCGCGCAGCGAGGACATCTCCTCGCAGGCGCGCTCGCTCGCCGAGGAGCTGCGTGCGGTCACCGACCACTGAGACGGACCTCGGTCCGGACCCCGAAGAAGCACCTCCCAACCGAAGGAGATCCACCATGCGCGTGAACGCCTACGCCGCCCCCGCCGCCGGCAAGCCGCTCGAGCCGACCACGATCGAGCGCCGCGAGGTCGGTGCGAACGACGTGCTGATCGACATCGAGTACGCCGGCATCTGCCACTCCGACATCCACACCGTCAACGGCGACTGGGGCCCGCAGCCCTTCCCGGTCGTGCCGGGCCACGAGATCGTCGGCACCGTCACCGAGGTCGGCGCCGACGTCACCCGCCACCGGGTCGGTGACCGCGTCGGCGTCGGCTGCATGGTCGGCTCGTGCGGTGCGTGCGACAACTGCCGCAACGGCGACGAGCAGTACTGCCGCCAGGGAATGATCGGCACCTACGCCGCCACCGACCCGTGACGGCACCACCACCCAGGGCGGCTACTCCCAGAAGGTCGTCGTCGACGCCGACTACGTCCTCTCGGTCCCTGAGGGGCTGGACCCGGCGGCGGCCACCCCGCTGCTGTGCGCGGGCATCACGACCTACTCCCCGCTCAAGCACTGGAAGGCCGGCCCGGGCACGAAGGTCGCGGTCGTCGGCCTTGGCGGTCTCGGCCACATGGCCGTCAAGATCGCGCACGCCATGGGCGCCGAGGTCACCGTGCTCTCGCAGTCGTTGAAGAAGCAGGAGGACGGCCTCCGCCTCGGTGCCGACCACTACCACGCGACCAGCGACCCCGACACGTTCGAGGCGCTCGCGAGCTCGTTCGACCTGATCATCAACACCGTCAGCGCCAAGATCGACGTCAGCGCCCACCTCGGCCTCCTCGCCGTCAACGGCGCCATGGTCAACGTCGGCGCCCCGCCGGAGCCGCTCGACGTCAACGTCTTCTCGCTGCTCACCAACCGCCGCACCTTCGCCGGCTCCATGATCGGCGGCATCGCCGAGACCCAGGAGATGCTCGACTTCTGCGCCGAGCACGGCATCGTCAGCGAGATCGAGCTGATCCCCGCCGACCAGGTCAACGAGGCCTACGAGCGCGTGCTCGCCTCCGACGTGCGCTACCGCTTCGTGATCGACGCCAGCACGCTGGCCTGACACCCGCCGTCTGCCGTCCCTGCTCCACCATGGGATGTCGTCGGATGCGCACTTCCCTCACGCCGTTGCGTGGGGGAAGTGCCGCACTTCCGGACATCCCATGGTGAAGCAACAGCAACACGGCGTACGCCGTCGCGGTCAGGCGTCGGCGGGCAGGTCCCCTGCGTCGACGATGCGGTAGGCGTAGCCCTGCTCGGCGAGGAAGCGCTGGCGGTTCTGGGCGAAGTCGGCGTCGACGGTGTCGCGCGAGACCACGGTGTAGAAGTGCGCGCTGCGCCCCTCCGTCTTCGGCCGCAGCAGCCGGCCCAGGCGCTGTGCCTCCTCCTGCCGCGAGCCGAACGAGCCGCTGACCTGGATGGCCACCTCGGCCGAGGGCAGGTCGATGGAGAAGTTCGCGACCTTGCTGACCACGAGCAGCCCGATCTCGCCGGAGCGGAAGGCGTCGAAGAGGCGCTGGCGCTCCTTGACCGGCGTCTCGCCCTTGATGACCGGGGCGTCGAGCATCGCCGCGAGCTCGTCGAGCTGGTCGATGTACTGGCCGATCACGAGGGTCGGCTGGCCGGCGTGCTGGTCCACCAGCCGGCGGACCACGTCGAGCTTCGCGTGGGTGCAGGAGGCGAGGCGGTAGCGGGTGTCGGGGTCGGCGGTGGCGTAGGCGAGCCGCTCGCCGTCGGGCAGGGTGACCCGCACCTCGACGCAGTCGGCGGGAGCGATGTAGCCCTGCGCCTCGATGTCCTTCCACGGCGCGTCGAAGCGCTTCGGCCCGATGAGCGAGAAGACCTCGCCCTCGCGACCGTCCTCGCGCACGAGCGTCGCGGTCAGCCCGAGTCGGCGCCGCGCCTGGAGGTCGGCGGTCATCCGGAAGATCGGTGCGGGCAGGAGGTGCACCTCGTCGTAGACGATGAGGCCCCAGTCGCGCGCGTCCAGCAGCTCGAGGTGGGGGTAGACGCCCTTCCGCTTCGTCGTCAGGACCTGGTACGTAGCGATGGTGACCGGCCGCACCTCCTTGACCGACCCGGAGTACTCGCCGATCTCGTCGGGGGTCAGCGAGGTGCGCGCGACCAGCTCGTCCTTCCACTGCCGGGCGCTGACCGTGTTGGTCACCAGGATCAGCGTGGTCGCACCGGCGTGGGCCATCGAGGCGGCGCCGACGATCGTCTTGCCGGCACCGCACGGCAGCACCACCACGCCCGAGCCGCCGTCCCAGAAGGACTGGGCGGCGTCGCGCTGGTAGGGGCGCAGCGTCCAGCCGTCCTCCGCGAGGTCGATCGCGTGGGCCTCGCCGTCGACGTAGCCGGCGTGGTCCTCCGCCGGCCAGCCGAGCTTGAGCAGCGCCTGCTTGAGGTTGCCGCGCTCGCTGGGGTGCACCGTGACGGTGTCGGGGTCGATCCGGTCGCCGATCATCCCGGCGACCTTCTTCGCCCGCAGCACCTCCTCGAGCACCGGGCGGTCGACCGACGACAGCACCAGGCCGTGGACGGGGTGCTTCTCCAGCCGCAGCCGGCCGTAGCGGCCCATCGTCTCGGCGACGTCGACGAGCAGCGCGTGCGGGACGGCGTACCGGCTCCACGTCAGCAGGGCGTCGACCACCTGCTCGGCGTCGTGGCCCGCGGCGCGGGCGTTCCAGAGCCCGAGCGGGGTCAGCCGGTAGGTGTGGATGTGCTCGGGGGAGCGCTCGAGCTCGGCGAAGGGCGCGATCGCCTTGCGGGCCTCGGCGGCCGAGGGGTGGTCGACCTCGAGCAGCAGCGTCTTGTCCGACTGGACGATGAGGGGGCCGTCGTTCACTGCGCTGCCGCCGCCGCGGCCGGTGCCCCGCCCTCGGGCTGCTCGCGCACGGCCTTCTGCCGGGCCCGGAACGCCGCGACGTTGGCGCGCGAGGAGCAGCGGTCGGAGCAGTAGCGGCGCGACTGGTTGGGGGAGGTGTCGACGAAGACGTGGTCGCAGCGCGGCTCCGAGCAGGTGCCGAGGCGGGTCGCGCCGAGGTCGCACACGAGCGTGGCCAGACCCATCAGCGCCTCGCCGATCAGCAGCTCGGCCACGGACGCCGACCGGTTCGCCACGTGCATGTGGAGGTGGTCGGGGTCGTGGTCGGAGATCATCGGGGTGACCGGGTGCTGGGCCAGCAGGTCGTTGAGCGAGCCCACGACCAGGCGCACGTCGCCGTCGTCGGAGGCCTCGAAGACCGGGCGCAGCTCGGCGCGGAAGGCCTGCAGCGCGGCGACGTCGCCGTCGACCACCGAGCGGTGCAGCCAGGAGCGGTCCGCGAGGTGCTCGCACAGCGCCGACCGGTCGGTCAGCTCGGCGTTGACGAGCGCCGCGGAGCGCTCGGCGTAGCGGAGGAAGTCCATCCCTCCAGTCTACGGAGGGGCGCACGCGCGGGCCTCACGCGCGGCGCACGCCCGTGATGCGGTGGACGGCGAACTCGCGCACGTCGTCGGAGCGGTGGTCGAACGCCGCCAGCCGGCCACCGTCGAGCCGCTGCGGGTCGACCACCCGCTCGCCGGTGGCGCCGTGGTTGTCGACGTAGCCGATCACCACCGTGCTGCCGGACTCGATCGCCTCGCGCAGGGCGGCGAGCGCGCCCGAGGGCGTGGTCGTCGCGGTCGTGGGCGGACGCGAGGACTCGGCCCGGTCGCCGGCGCGGATGGCGGTGGCGACCGCCTGCACCTGGGCCGCCTGCCGGGCCTCGACGGCTCCGGCCGGACGCCGACCACGGCGCGACCTCGCGCGCTGGAGGTCGGGCCGGCTGACCCGGACCGTGCCGTCCGCGGCCTCCACGACCGGGGCGGCGCCGAGCTCGCGCAGCCTCGGCAGCAGCACGTCGAGCGGGGAGGTCGCGATGGCCACCGTCGGTGCCAGCAGCCGCAGGCCGAGCGTGCGGGCCCGGGGGTCGTGGACGAGAGCGGCCAGCGCCGCCTCGTCGTCGGCGCGCAGGAACGCCTCGGCGTGCCCGACGCGGACGCTGCCGAAGGTGCGCGCCACGTCGTCGACGAGGAACTCCAGCGGCTGGGGGACCGGGGTCTGGGAGACCGAGCCGAGGAAGTCGCGCACCTCCAGCGCCGACCAGCCGGCGTCGAAGCCGCGGCGCAGGGATCCGGCGGAGAAGCGGTAGACCGTCGCGCCGCCCCGCGACTCGACGTCGGCCAGCAGGTGCAACCGGCGGGCCACCTCCGTCTCGAGCGGGCCGGGGGCGACGGCCGTCAGGTCGGCCTGGAGCAGGACGTGGTCGACCAGCCGCGGCAGGTGCGGGTCGATGGCGGCGGCTGCACCCGGCAGGTCGCCCGCGGCGACCAGGCGCCCGCTCGGCGGCAGGCCACCGGCGCCGCCGACGCCGAGCACGGCGGCCTCGTCGAGGGCCGCGGTGACCAGGTCGGTGAAGACGGTCGGTCGTCGCGGGCGCAGCCACTCCACGCGGCGCACCAGCGACGACGTGCCGGTGCCGGCGGCGAGCACCTCGCCCTCCGCGGTGTCCGCCCACACCCGCAGCGCCAGCCGCCGGGCCTCCTCGGCCAGCCCGCTGGAGAGCTCGGGGGCGAGCGCGTTCCACGCCTTGCCCGCCGGGTCGCGGCCACCGACCATGGACGGCACCCGGCTGCTCGACAGCCAGCCGCCCACCAGCCGCGCCCAGCGCTCGGACATCGGCCGCCCGGACCACACGTCGAACTCGTCGGTCGGCAGCCAGGCGGGCGAGCCGTCGGGCTCGGTGCCCTCGGCGACCAGCCCGGACGCGAGCGCGACCTCCACCACGAGCGCGGCCCCGGCCTCGTCGACGTGCAGGTCGCGCGCGACCGCCTTGAGGTCGCGGACCGCCAGCCCGCCGCTGCGCAGCACGCCGGGCGGGTGCACCCCCCACTGGTCGAGGAGCAGCTCCACGCGTCGTACGACGTCGAAGGCGGCGCCGGCCGCCGACCGCGCGACCAGCCCGGGGTCGCGGGTCGCGGTCGCGAGCGGGGGCACGTCGTCGACGGGCTCGGTGGTGGTGCGACCGCCGCGGAGCACCAGGCCCACCTCGCCCGGCAGCACGACCGTCGTGCCGTCGCGGGGCACCAGCAGGCGCCGGCTGATGAGCTCCTCGGCCGGGGAGGCCGCCTCGGCGGGCGAGACCGTGCGACGGGCCGCGCCGGTCGTGCCCTCGCCGCCGTGGGCGTCGACGTGGCGCAGCAGGGCCAGCGCGGCCGGGCTGAGCTCGCCGACCAGCGCGGCGACCTCCTCGGGCTCGGGTGGCTCCGGGCTGGAGGGCCGCAGGCCGCTGGTCGGGCCCGGCGCGCCGCGCATCGCGTCGGCCACGCCCGTCAGCGCGCGCACCCCGCCGGGCGCCTCCCAGGCCAGGGCCAGGTCGAGGAGGTGGTCGAGCGCCGCACCCGCGCGGGCCGGGTCGGCGTGGACCGAGCGGAGAAGTCGCTCGCGGGTGGTTTGACCCGCCACCACGAGGGCATCAAGCACCGAGAGCTCGAGTCGGTCCAGGCCGTCGAGGGCGCGGTGGATCGACGAGCGCGTGGCGGCCCGGGAGGCCAGCTGCGACGAATCCTGAGGGGCGGGCGTGGCGAGATCCGGACGGGCCCTGAGCAGCGCGACGAGGCGCTCGTCGGGCCAGCCGCGGAGCTGGTCGGCGAGGGTGCGTGCGGGTGTCGCCCGACGTGGACTGGACATCCCTTCTACGCTACTCGCCTGGTCGGCACCCCCGCCGACCATCTGGGCACGGGGCAGCGAAGAGGGCCGGGAATGAAGAACGTCGACCTCCACCACGGGGCGTCGAGCGACGTGGGCCTGGTCCGCAAGGTCAACGAGGACTCCTACCTGGTCGCCCCGCCGGTGTTCGTCGTCGCCGACGGGATGGGCGGCCACTCCGGCGGCGACGTGGCCAGCCAGATGGTCGTGGAGGAGTTCCAGCAGCTCGCGGCGGCCTACGACCCGCAGCGCGGCGCCGAGCAGGTCGCCGACACCCTGGCCCGCGCGCAGGCCCGCATCGTCGAGTACGGCGAGGCGCACCGCGCCGTCCAGCCCGGCTGGCACGCCGGCACGACCGCGGTCGTCGCGGTCCTCGTGGAGGACAACGGCGTCACCAAGTGGCTCCTGGCCAACCTCGGCGACTCCCGCATCTACCGCATCACCGACGGGCGCCTGGAGCAGGTCAGCGTCGACCACTCCGTCGTCCAGGAGCTCATCGACGCCGGTGAGATCACTGCCGAGGAGGCGGCCGTCCACCCCGAGCGGCACGTGATCACCCGTGCGCTCGGCAGCCCCGAGGGCATCCACCCCGACTTCTTCCTGCTTCCCCTCGGCTCCGTCGAGCGCCTGCTGCTGTGCAGCGACGGCGTCACCGGGATGATCGACGACGCGATGATCGAGGAGATCCTCGAGACCGTCGACGACCCGCGCGACGCGGCCGACCGGCTGGTGCGCGCGGCGGTCGCGGCCGGGGGTCGCGACAACGCGACGGCGGTCGTGGTCGATGTGGTGGGATTGGTGAAGGACGCCACCTACGACTCGCAGCGCCAGCTGCAGAGTCTCGAATCCAAGCTGGGGGGACGACAGTGAGCGCAGAGACCGGCTTCGGCGCCAGGTTCGCGACGGGGGAGTGGTACGCCGTGGTCGGCGACCGGGTCACCGTCCTCCTGCCGGTGAGCCAGCGCTCGCGGGTCGCCGCGCTGTGGGAGCTCGCCGACGGCGGGGCCGACGCGGACACGCTGCTCGACGCCCTCCTCGCGGGCGGGCTGTCCTCCCTCGACCACTTCGCCCTCGTGGCGCAGTCCGGCGAGACCACCCGGGTCATCGTGCGCGGTGCGCCCTCGGCCCGCGTCTCCTCCGCGGCCGGCGACGAGGTGCTCAGCGCCGCGCCCGGCACCACCTGGAACGAGCAGGTCCTGACCGGCGAGGTGTCGGTGCACCTCGCGCTGGCCGGCGACGGCCCGGTCGAGCACGCGCTGACCCCGGGCCTGTCCCGCGTCTCCGCCGTCGAGCTCGGTCCGGCGCGCACGTCGCCCCCCGCCCCGTCCGCCGACACGCCCACCGCGGCCGCACCCGTCGCGACCGCCCCCTCGGTCTCGCCGGTCGAGGTTCCGGCCGAGCCCGTCGAGCCGGAGCCCGTCTCCCCGGTCGCCGACGCGCCGGAGCCCGTCGCGACCCCCGAGCCCGAGGTCCCCGCCGCGCCGATGAGCTTCGGCGAGCCCGGCGACGACCCCACGCCCACCGGCGAGACCCCGGTCGTCGACGACGCCTGGGACCGGGACGGCCAGACCGTCGCCGGGCCGCCCACGCCCGACTTCGAGCGCCCGCCGGTGCCCGGCCAGGAGGTCGCGCCCGAGGTGCTCGCCAGCCCCGTCGCCACCCTCGTGTTCTCCACGGGCGACGTCGTGGGCGTCGACCGCACGGTGCTCGTCGGCCGCGCGCCCGAGGCGCGCCGGTTCGCCTCCCACGACCAGCCGCACGTGGTCACCGTCGCCAGCCCCCACCAGGAGATCTCCTCCACCCACCTCGAGATCCGCCCGGGCGCCGGTGCCGACCACGGCTCGGCCATCGCGACCGACCTCGGGTCCACCAACGGCACGGTCCTGGCGCAGCCGGGCCTCGACGCCGAGGAGCTCACCCCCGGCATCGCCGTCAGCCTGGTCCCGGGCGCCGTCCTCGACCTCGGCGACGGCGTCACCATCCAGGTGACCAACCCCTGACGAGCACGTCGATGAGCCAGCACACGATGCCCCCGCACCAGCAGCGCGCACCCCACCCGCCCCAGGCCGTCACCTACCCCGTCGCGGCGCTCGAGCGCCGCTTCACCGCCTTCGCCGTCGACCGCCTGCTCGCGTGGAGCGTGCTGGTGGTCGTCGGCGTCGTCACCGTCCTGGCGTTCAGCGACGACCCCTGGACCGTCGTCGCCGCGGTGGCCGGGGCGACGGTCGTGCTGTGGCTCGTGCTCGCGGTGGTGCTCGGCGTCAGCGGCACCTCGCCCGGCAAGGCGATGTGCGGCCTGCGCGTGGTGCACCACGGCACCGGCACCCCGATCGGGGTCGGTCCGGCACTGCTCCGCTCGCTGGTGCTCGGCGCCGCCGGGCTGCCCACGTTCGGGCTCGGCGTGGCGACCCTCGCGTGGACCGCCGTGGAGGACCGCGGCCGCCAGCGACGCGGGTGGCACGACCACCTCACGCGCACCGTCGTCGTCGACGTGCGCCCGGTCGAGGAGGTCGCCGACGTCTCCGTCGACGACGGCCCGCGCCACATCGTCAACCTCACCGCGATGCGCCTGGTCCCCGCGCCGCCGGTCGAGGCGGTCCGCACGCCCGAGCGCTCCGAGCAGTCCGTGCGCCGCCAGTCGCTCCCGCCCGAGGTGCTCGCGGCGCCTCCCGCTGCTGCCGCGGCGCCCGCAGCACAGGCACCAGCCCCCGTGCCCACCCGGCACGCGGCCCCGCCCGTCGCTCCGCCCGTCCAGCAGCCCCCGGTCCAGCAGCCCCCGTACCGGGCCCAGCCGCCGGTCCAGCAGCAACCGCCGGTCCAGCGGCCGCCGGTCCAGCAGCCGGGCGTCACCCAGCAGCGCCGGCCCGTCGAGCCCCCGCCCGAGCCGCCGCGCCACGCGGCCGCGCCCACGGCCCGCTGGCGCGCGCACTTCGACAACGGCGAGAGCTTCGTCATCGCCGGGCTCGCCCTCGTCGGGCGCCGTCCGGAGGCGCGGGCGGGCGAGCAGGTCGCCCACCTGGTCCCGCTCACCTCCGCGGACATGTCGGTCTCCAAGACCCACGCGCAGTTCGGGCCGGCCACCGACGGCACCATCGTCGTGATGGACCGCGGGTCCACCAACGGGACGGTCCTGGTCCGCAAGGGCGTCTCTCGCCAGCTCGCCCCCGGCAAGCCGGCCGCCCTCCTCGACGGCGACCGGGTCGTGTTCGGCGACCGGGAGATGACCCTCAGCCGCGAGGCCTGACCAGCGGGCTCAGCGCACCAGCGCGACCGGGACCCGCGTCACGCCGCCGCGCGCGCCGAGCCAGACCAGCTCGCCGTCGTCGAGGCGCCCGGGGGAGCGGGGGCCGGTCACCGTGACGGTGAAGTCGGCCGACTGCCCCGGCGCGAGGCGTACGGCCAGGGGCTGCACCGTGACGCGGTGGGAGGCGAACCCGCGGGCGGTCACCGAGAAGTACTCGGCGCGGTCCGAGACGTTGGTGACGGTGCGGACGGCCGTGGTCTGGCGCGAGGTCAGCAGCAGGGAGGGGATGTTGAGCGAGGCGAGGTCGTGCTGCCGCAGCGCACGGCGCCACGCGGCCACCGGGACGTCGAAGCCGAGGTGCGCGGTCGGCGGGCGCCCGGTGAGGGCGCCGGCCCCGCGGGCCAGGGCCGAGGAGGCGCGCACCGGGACGGCCGAGGTCGTCAGCAGCGAGCGCACCACCGCGGCCGGCAGGTCGCGCTCACCGAGGACGAGGGCGGCCAGGCCGCTGGTGCGCGCGGTGGCGGCGGAGCTGCCGCTGAACACGCCCCACGAGCGGCCGGTGGACGCGGGCAGCGCACCCAGGACGGCGTCACCGTCGGCGACGGCGTCGGGCTTGAGGACCGGGCCGCGCGGGTCGCCGGAGGCGCTCCACGGTGCCGTACGGCGCGCGCCGGGCCCGGCCGCCACCCGGCCGAGCCGCACCCGGGCGTCGGGGTGCCGGGCCACCCAGCGGGTCAGTCGGCGCCCGTCGGCCACCGTGAGGTGGACGGTCGGCACGGAGTGGAGGTCGGCCGTCACCGAGCCCGGGTGGCGGTTGACGAGCACCATGGCGCGACCGCCGGCACGGGCGACGGTCTCGGACTTGTCGATGCGGCCGACGCCGCCGCGCACGCACACGACCACGCGGTCGGCGACGCGGCGAGGGTCGAGGGCCCCCGGCCGGCACTGGGCCGCTGCCCGCACCGACGCGGCGTCCCCGGCCGCGTCGCGGGCGAGCACCGCGCGCCCGCGCGCGGCGTCGGGGCGGCCGCCGCCGGTGAACGACGGGCCCCCGACGACCGTGACGCGGCCACGGGCCGTCCGGCCGACGGTCGTGCCGACCGTCGTCACCCACGGGGCGGCGTGGGAGGCGAAGGCGGACCGGGAGGAGGCCCCGGCGGCCCCGACCACCACGACCACCGCCTCGGCCGCGCCGAGCAGGGCGCGCTGGAGGGTGTCGACGCCCTCGCCGCCGGCGACCGCGAGGTTGAGCACGTCGACGCCGTCGGAGACCGCGGCGTCGACGGCGAAGACGACGTCGGTGGTCGAGCAGCCGTCGTCGGCCGGGTCGGGGGCGCCCCAGCAGGCCTTGTAGGCCGCGAGCCGCGCCTGGGGCGCGACCCCGCCGAACCGCCCGGCGTCGCGGCGGTCGACGCGCACGCTGACCCCGGCGTTGCCGGCCGCCACCGACGCCACCTGGGTGCCGTGGCCGAGGTCGTCGAGGGCCGACAGCGTCTCCGACGACCGGATCCGGTCGGCGCCGAAGCCGTCGACGAACCACCGCGCGCCCACGACCTTGCGCGTGCACGCGTCGGCACCCCAGTCCTCGCCCTCCACGCAGTCGCCCGCGAACCGATCGGGCGTGGCGCCGAGGCCCGGTACGTCGGCCAGCGCGGGGGAGTCGGGCGCGATGCCGGAGTCGACGACGCCGATCACGACGCCGGCGCCGCCGCGCAGCCGTGGCGACGTGGCTGCCGCCCGCACCGCGGGGAGACCGGTGCGCGCCGCGAGCGGGCGGACCTCGTCGGTCTCGATGACCGCGATGCCGGGCTGCTGCTCCAGCGCGGCGAGCTGGTCGTCGTCCAGGTGCGCGGCGAAGCCGTTGAGGGCCGTGGTCCAGCGGTAGACCGGCTCCCCGACGCCGACCGCGGCGAGCACGCGGTCCTGGCGGGCGAGGAGCTCGTCGGTGGTGCGGGTGCCGGCGGACGTGCCGGGGCCCTGCAGGGTGACCAGCGTCAGCGGGTCGGCGCGTTCGGGCGTGCCGGCGGGGGAGGGCTCGTCACCGACCGCGGGGGCGCCGGCGGCGAGGGCGAGCGCGAGGGCGAGCACGCCGCCGACGACGGTCCGTCCACCCGGTCGTCCCTGCACGGTGCCCACCCTCTCCTGGTCGGGGCCGCGCCGTCGGCGGGCCCGTTCGGTCCTGCGAGTGCACCATCGTCCCAGCAGTCCCACCCGTGATCAAAGGCGCGGGGCCACAACCCGTTGGTGACGGCGCGGGGGCGCCGCCTATCCTGTGCCCGCCCGTGGTCGCACGGGGCCGGCGCCCGTCGCCGGCGAGCCTGACTGACATGAGCTGAGTGGAGCGTCCTGTGCCCAGTGGCAAGGTGAAGTGGTTCGACGCCGAGAAGGGCTTCGGCTTCCTGTCCCAGGAGGACGGCCCGGACGTCTACGTCCACGCCGACGCCCTGCCCGAGGGCGCCGCGCTCAAGGCCGGCACCCGCGTCGAGTTCGGCATCGCGCAGGGTCGCCGGGGCGACCAGGCCCTCCAGGTCCGCGTCATCGACGCCCCCGCGTCCGTCGCACGCAACCAGCGCAACGCCCAGCGCAAGCAGCCCGAGGCGATGGTCACCATCGTGGAGGACCTGATCCGGATGCTCGACGGCGTCGAGGAGACCTACCGCCGCGGCCGTCACCCCGAGCGCGCGGCCGCGCGCGGCACGGCGAAGGTCCTGCGCGCCCTCGCCGACGAGCTCGAGCTCTGACGGCGCTGCCGCCGCGGCCTCAGGCCGCGCCGGTGCGGCTGCGCCGGGTGGACCGGGTGGACCGGCCGAGGAGGACGAACGTCGCCCACGCGCCGAGCACCCCGGCCGCGACGCCGAGGCCCAGGCGGGGCATGAGCGGCATCGCGATGCCGACGAAGCCGCCGATCACCCACGCCAGCTGCAGGGTGGTGTCGGAGCGGGCGAAGGCGCTGGCCTGCACCCGGCTGGGGATGTCGCGCTGGATCGTCGAGTCGAGCGAGAGCTTGGCGAGCGACTGCGCGAGGCCGGCGGTGAGGCCCAGGAGCACCAGCGGCACGACGCCGTAGAACAGCGCCGCCAGGGCCGCGACGGCGCAGTCGGCCAGCAGCGCGAGGACGACGGTCACCGAGGGGCTGAGCCGGCGCAGCAGCGAGCCGATCGTGATGCCGAGGGTGTTGCCGAGGCCGGCGCCGCCGATGACGAGGCCGAGCAGCACCTCGGGCCGCCAGTCGCCGATGGGGTTCTCGCGCAGGAGGAAGGCCATGAACATGGTGAGGAACCCCGAGAGCCAGCGCGGGCCGCAGTTGGCGCGCAGCGCGAACGCCACTGCCGTCGGGATCGGGGTGCGTGCCCTCCGCCCCGGGCGTGCCTCACCGGCCTCGCCGGCCAGCACCATCTCGCCCTCGCCGTGGCTCGCGTCGACCTGCTCGGGCAGCCGGATGGCCCAGATCGTCGCGAGCACGAAGACCACGAAGGCGTAGCGCAACGACCACTCCGGCCCGAAGGTCGAGGCGAGCCCGGCGATCGGGGCGGAGACGCCCGCGCCGACGACGCCGGCGAGCGAGACCCGCGCGTTGGCCTTCACGAGCGTGAGGTCGCGGGGCAGGAGGCGGGGGACCGCGGCGGCGCGCGTGACGCCGTAGGCCTTGGAGGCCACCAGCACGCCGAGGGCGGCCGGGAACAGCCAGGCCGACTCGGTGACGACCGCCGTGGCCAGCACCCAGCACAGGAAGCCGCGGATCGCCATCGTCGAGCCGACCGCCCAGCGGCGGCCGTGGCTGAAGCGGTCGAGGAACGGGCCGATCAGCGGTGCGACGACCGCGAACGGCAGCATCGTCAGGCCGAGGAAGAGCGCGACCTGGCCCCGCGCCTCGCCGGTCGGCACCTGGAAGAACAGCGTGCCGGCGAGCGAGATCGCGACCGCCGCGTCGCCGGCGGCGTTGAAGGCGTGCAGCTCGATCAGCCGTGAGAGGCCCGAGTCGCCGGCCCCCTCGGCGCGCGCCGCACGGCGGGCCTGGGCGACGGCGAACTGGCCGGCCGAGCCGGCGCCCCGGCCGGCGACACGCGCGCCGCGACCGGCGGCACGGGCCCCGCGGGCCGCACCCGCGAGCGAGCGGCGTACGGCACCGGGCCGTGCCGGTGGGGCCTGCGGTGCCGGTCCGGGGTCGAACGCCTCCTGCGGTCCCGCAGCGGGGTCGGGGCGCTCGGAGGTCACGGCACCATCTTGGCGCACGCGCCCGACAGCCCGGCCGAGGACACCGCCCGGTGCTCCCGACGGGACAGGAGGCGGGACCGTTTGCGATGATGCGCAGGTGATCGCTCTCCCCACCCGTGCCGGCAAGCCGGACTCCGCACTCGCCAAGGCCGTCGACCTGGCGCGCAGCACCGTGCTGGAGGTCGCCGAGCCCGACGAGGTCGGCGAGCACCTCGGCGCCGACGCCGAGGGCGAGCGCCTGGTCACCCACCGCTTCGCGTGCGCGCGCAGCGGCTACCCCGGCTGGTACTGGTCGGTCACCCTCACCCGTGCCAAGCGCGGCAAGGACGTCACCGTCAACGAGGTCGTCCTGCTCCCCGGCGAGGACGCCATCGTCGCCCCCGCCTGGGTGCCCTACAAGGAGCGCCTCCAGCCCGGCGACCTCTCGCCCGGCGACCTGCTCCCGGTCGAGGACGAGGACCCGCGCCTGGTGCCCACCTATCTCGTCGGCGACGACCCGCTCGACCCGCCGACGGACGCCGACGCCCGCGCCCAGGTGCGCCGCGTCGCCGAGGACCTCGGCCTCGGCCGGGTCCGCACCCTGAGCCGCGAGGGCATCGACATGGCCGCCGAGCGCTGGTACGCCGGCGACGGCGGGCCCGACTCGCCGCTGGCCAGGAGCGCCCCGCAGTCGTGCACCTCGTGCGGTTTCCTGATGCGGATCAACGGCTCGCTCTCGGAGTCGTTCGGCGTCTGCGCCAACGGCAACGCCAACGACGACGGCCGCGTGGTCAGCCTCGACCACGGCTGCGGCGCCCACTCCGAGGTCAAGCTGGCTCGCAAGCAGCAGCCGCTGCCGCTGCCCGACCACGTCCACGACACGCTCTCCGAGGACGACCTCGAGATCGTGTAGGTCCGGTCAGGCGCGGACGAGCACCCACACGGCGTACTCGTCGTCCGCCTCGTGCAGCTCGTAGCTGCCGAAGCGGTGCACCACCCGCAGGCCCGCGGCCTCGGCGTCGGCGACGAACTCCTCGGCGGGGTAGGACCGGCTGCCGGCCTTGACCGGGGTGAGGTGGAAGCCGACGGCCGCACGGCCCTCGGGGGCGAGCAGGTCGCGCACCCGCTCGAGGACCGCTCGCTCGGTGCCCTCGCCGAGGTAGACCATGACGTTGCCGACCAGGGCGACGAGGTCGAAGGTGCCGACCTCGGCCGGGTCGAGGGCCAGCGCCTGGTGCGGCAGCACCTCCAGCCCCGGGTACGTCGCCAGCGACTGGCCGCGCAGGTCGGGGTCGGGCTCGGTGGCGACCACGTCGTGGCCCCTCGCCTGCAGTGCCGCAGCCACCCGGCCCATGCCGGAGCCGACGTCGAGGACCCGCGAGCCCCGCGCGAGCATCGCGTCGAGGAACCTCGCCTCGCCGTCGACGTCGAGCCCGCGGGCGACCCGGTCGGCGAAGGTCTCGCCGTAGCCGCGGTTGCGCTCACCCGCGAGCTCCCAGCGGGTCGGGGGCAGCGTCATCGGGTCCCGCGCTGCGCGGCGCGCTCCTTGCGGCGGCGCCGGCAGTACTCCAGCCCGCACAGCCCCAGGCCGAAGCCGGCCAGGCAGGTCCACAGCCACCAGGTGCGGCCGTTGTCCTGCAGGGTGCCCCAGAAGGGCAGGAGCGCGAGGAAGCCGACCAGCCAGAGCGCGGTGCCGACCTCGGTGGTGCGCACGCCGTCGACGTCGAGCGGCTCGACCTGCGCCACGATGTAGGTGCGGTTGCCGATCTCGTGCGTCGTCGGCTGCTCGTCGCCCAGGTCCACGGCTCCACGCTACACACCCCGCGGACGGCGAAACACGCCCGTCACACGGGTCTGCGAGGATGACGTCCCGTGACCGACCAGACGCAGACCGCTCCCCGGCGCCCGAGGGCCTCGGGCCTCGACGGCTTCTTCGACATCACCGCCCGCGGCTCGACGATCGGTCGCGAGGTCCGCGGCGGCATCGTCACGTTCCTGACGATGGCCTACATCATCGTGCTCAACCCGCTGATCCTCGGCTTCGTCCCCGACTCCACGGGCGCCTTCCTCGGCGGGGGAGCCGAGCCGGGCTCGGGGATCCCGGCGATCGCCGCCGGCACCGCCCTCGTGGCGGGCGTGCTGACGATCTTCATGGGCGGCTACGCCAACTTCCCGCTCGCGCTGGCGACCGGGCTCGGCCTCAACGCCTTCGTCGCCAACACCATCGCCCGCCAGACCACCTGGGACGCGGCGATGGGGCTGGTCGTCCTCGAGGGCGTCCTGATCCTCGTCCTGGTGCTCACCGGCTTCCGGCGCGCGGTCTTCCACGCGGTGCCGCAGCAGCTCAAGGTGGCGATCTCGGTCGGGATCGGCCTGTTCATCGCGCTCATCGGCTTCGTCGACGCCCGCGTCGTCACGCGCATCCCCGACGCCTTCTCCACCACCGTCCCGGTCCAGCTCGGCAGCGACGGGCACCTCGCCGGCTGGCCGGTCCTCGTGTTCTGCATCGGCCTGGCGCTGGTGCTGGCGCTGTGGGTGCGCAAGGTGCACGGCGCGATCCTCATCTCCATCGTGGCCACCACCGTCGTGGCCGTCGTCGTCGAGGCGATCGGCGACCTCGGCAGCTCGTCGGCCGACAACCCCACCGGCTGGTCGCTCAGCGTGCCGCGGCTCAGCGACGGTGTCGTGGGCCTTCCCTCGTTCGACACCCTCGGCGAGGTCGACCTGTTCGGCGCGTTCAGCAGCGCCGGCACCGGTGCGCTCGCGGCGCTGCTCCTCGTCTTCTCGCTGCTGCTCGCCGACTTCTTCGACACGATGGGCACGATGACCGCGATCGGCGCGGAGGCCGGGCTCAACGACGAGGAGGGCATCCCGCCGCACTCGCAGCGGATCCTCGTCGTCGACTCGGTCGCCGCGATCGCGGGTGGCGCCGCCGGCGTCTCGTCCAACACCTCCTACATCGAGAGCGCGTCCGGCGTCGGCGAGGGCGCCCGCACCGGCCTGGCCTCGGTGGTCACGGGGCTGCTGTTCCTGCTCGCGACCTTCTTCACCCCGCTCGTGTCGGCGATCCCGTCCGAGGCCGCCGTCCCCGCCCTGGTGCTGGTCGGCTTCCTGATGATGCAGCAGGTCAGCGAGATCGACTGGCGCGACGTCGAGATCGCGATCCCCGCGTTCCTGGCCATCGTGCTGATGCCCTACACGTACTCGATCTCGGTCGGCATCGGTGCCGGCTTCGTGGCCTACGCCTTCATCAAGGTCGTCGTCGGCAAGGCCCGCGAGGTCCACCCCCTGATGTGGGTCGTCGCCGCCCTCTTCGTCGTCTACTTCGCCTACACGCCGATCAGCTCCTGGCTCTCCTGACCCCCCTCGCGGCCGCTGCCGCGTTCCGTCCCGACGAAGTCCCCGCACATGCGGGGACTTCGTCTCGTTGTGGGCGTTGCATGGCGCCGGACGCCGGAATAGTTAGCAGAGGTAATGAGTTATGCTAACGACATGCCGACCGCCGACCTCCGCACCGACGCCGGGCTCGCCTCCGAGCTCCGGGCCGGTGTCATGCGCCTGCGCCGCCGCCTGGCGAGCGAGCGCCACCCCGACAACGACCTGAGCATCGGGCAGATGGTCGTGCTCGGGCTGCTGGTGCGCCTGGGCGACCAGACCGTCGGCGAGCTCGCCCGCGCCGAGCGCGTGCAGCCGCCGTCGATGACCCGCACGGTCAACTGCCTGCAGGAGGACGGCTACGTCGAGCGCCGCCCGCACGAGACCGACGGCCGGCAGGTCGTCGTCTCGATCACCGAGTCCGGCCGCGCCGCCGTGCTGGCCGATCGCCAGCGACGCGACGCGTGGCTCTCCCAGCAGCTCGCGGGGCTCACCGCCGCCGAGCGCGCCACCCTTCGCGAGGCCGCCCCGATCCTCGTCCGCCTCGCCCTGACCGACTGACCGACCCCGACCGAGGAGTCCCCACGAGCCCCACCTTCCGCTCCCTCGCCAACCCGAACTACCGCCGCTACGCCGCCGGCGGCGTGGTGTCGAACACCGGTACCTGGATGCAGCGCGTCGCCCAGGACTGGCTGGTCCTCGAGCTTGCCGCCGGCTCCGGCGCGACGGCGCTCGGCATCACCACGGGCCTGCAGTTCCTGCCGGTCCTCCTGCTCACCCCGATGGCCGGCCTGGTCGCCGACCGGATGCCCAAGCAGCGGCTGCTCCAGCTCACCAACGTCGGCATGGCCCTGCCCGCCGCCGTCCTCGGCGTGCTCGCCGTCACCGGCACCGCCGAGGTCTGGCACGTGTGGGTGCTCGCCATGCTGCTCGGCGCCGCGTCGGCCTTCGACGGCCCCGCGCGCCAGTCGTTCGTCTCCGAGCTCGTCGAGCCCGCCGACCTCACCAACGCCGTCGGCCTCAACTCCGCCAGCTTCAACGCCGCCCGCCTCGTCGGTCCCGGCCTCGCCGGGCTGCTGATCGCCGCGTTCGGCGGGGGAGCGGTCGCCACCGGGTGGGTGATCCTGCTCAACGCGGTGTCGTACGCCGCCCCGATCTGGTCGCTGCGCCACCTCGACGCCAGCCGCATCGACGCCGCCGCCCCGGCCGACCGCGGCCCGGGCGCGATCCGCGAGGGCGTGGCCTACGTCCGCGCCCGGCCCGACCTGCTGCTCGTGCTCGGCATGGTGTTCTTCGCCGGCACCTTCGGCCTCAACTTCCAGATCACCTCCGCGCTCATGGCCACCGAGGTGTTCGGCAAGGGCCCCGAGGAGTTCGGCCTGCTCGGCACGTTCCTGGCGATCGGCTCCCTCACCGGCTCGCTGCTCGCCGCCCGCCGCTCCCAGGTCCGCCACCGCCTCGTCGTCGGCTCGGCGCTCGCCTTCGGCACCAGCGTGGTGCTCGCCGGCCTGATGCCCACCTACCTCGCCTTCGCGGTGCTGGCGCCGGTCACCGGCCTCACCGCGCTGACCTTCATCACCAGCGCCAACACCTACATGCAGCTGCACGTCGACGCCGGCGTGCGCGGGCGCGTGATGGCGCTCTACCTGATGATCTTCATGGGCGGCACGCCCGTCGGCGCCCCGATCATCGGCTGGATCGGCGAGGAGTACGGCGCCCGCTGGACGCTGCTCGGCGGCGGCCTCATCACCATCGCCGGAGTAGCATTGTCCGCAGTGCTCTACCTCCGGCTCGAGAAGGCCCGCCGCGCGCGGGCCCAGGAGCCGGCCGAGGGGCACCTGGAAGCCGCACCTGCGGCATTTTGACCCTGTCGGAGGGCCCGAGTAGCCTCATTCCTTGTGTCTGGCACGTCCAGACCCATGTGCATGCGCGGAAGCCGCAGCCCTCGCCGGCCGCGCACCTCGCACCGCACGAGGCACGTCGCTCCAACGCACGACCCCGAGCCCGGCACGTCGCCGGGCCGTGACGAGAGAACAGAGAGAGGGAACCACCCGGTGCCCACCATCAACCAGCTGGTCCGCAAGGGCCGCCAGGACAAGGTGTCGAAGAACAAGACGCCTGCCCTGAAGGGATCCCCGCAGCGCCGTGGCGTCTGCACCCGCGTCTACACGACCACCCCGAAGAAGCCGAACTCCGCCCTCCGCAAGGTCGCCCGCGTGCGCCTGAGCAGCGGCGTCGAGGTCACCGCCTACATCCCGGGTGTCGGTCACAACCTGCAGGAGCACTCGATCGTGCTCGTCCGCGGCGGCCGTGTGAAGGACCTTCCCGGTGTCCGCTACAAGATCATCCGCGGCTCGCTCGACACCCAGGGTGTCAAGAACCGCAAGCAGGCCCGCAGCCGCTACGGCGCGAAGAAGGAGAAGTAATGCCTCGCAAGGGTCCCGCTCCCAAGCGCCCCCTCGTCGTCGACCCGGTCTACGGCTCGCAGCTGGTCACCCAGCTCGTCAGCAAGGTCCTCCAGGACGGCAAGAAGGCCGTCGCGCAGCGCATCGTCTACACCGCCCTCGAGGGCTGCCGCGAGAAGACCGGCACCGACCCGGTCGTCACGCTCAAGCGCGCGATGGACAACGTGAAGCCGGCCATCGAGGTCAAGTCCCGCCGCGTCGGCGGCGCGACCTACCAGGTCCCGGTCGAGGTCAAGGCCAACCGCTCCACCACGCTCGCCCTGCGCTGGCTCGTGGGCTACGCCCAGGACCGCCGCGAGAAGACCATGTCCGAGCGTCTGATGAACGAGATCCTCGACGCCAGCAACGGCCTGGGTGCCGCTGTGAAGAAGCGCGAGGACACCCACAAGATGGCCGAGTCCAACAAGGCCTTCGCCCACTACCGCTGGTGATCGGTGCGGGGCTCCGCTGACGGAGCCCCGCCCCCACCTACCCCACCAACTCTTACGAGGGACTGAGACTTTCAGTGGCTGTCGACATCACCACCGACCTCAACAAGGTCCGCAACATCGGCATCATGGCGCACATCGATGCCGGCAAGACCACCACCACCGAGCGCATCCTGTTCTACACCGGCATCACCTACAAGATCGGTGAGGTCCACGAGGGTGGCGCCACGATGGACTGGATGGAGCAGGAGCAGGAGCGCGGCATCACCATCACGTCCGCCGCGACGACCTGCTGGTGGAAGGACCACCAGATCAACATCATCGACACCCCCGGCCACGTGGACTTCACCGCCGAGGTCGAGCGCTCGCTGCGCGTCCTCGACGGCGCCGTCGCGGTGTTCGACGGTGTCGCCGGCGTCGAGCCGCAGACCATGACCGTGTGGCGCCAGGCCAACAAGTACTCGGTCCCCCGCATGTGCTTCGTCAACAAGCTCGACCGCACCGGCGCGGACTTCTTCCGCTGCGTCGACATGATGGTCGAGCGCCTCAACTCCACCCCGCTCGTGCTCCAGCTGCCGATCGGCGCGGAGTCCGACTTCCTCGGTGTCGTCGACCTGGTCGGCATGCGTGCCCTGACCTGGCGCGGCGAGACCAAGATGGGTGAGGACTACGACGTCGAGGAGATCCCCGCGGACCTGGCCGACAAGGCCGCCGAGTACCGCGAGAAGTTCATCGAGACGCTCGCCGAGGCCGACGACGACATCATGGAGAAGTACCTCGAGGAGGGCGACGAGAACTTCACCGTCGCCGAGCTCGAGGCCGCCATCCGTCGCGCCACCCTGGCCGACAAGCTCAACCCGGTCCTGTGCGGCACCGCGTTCAAGAACAAGGGCGTGCAGCCCCTGCTCGACGCCGTCGTGAAGTACCTGCCCTCGCCGCTCGACATCGACGCGATCATCGGTCACTCGCCGCGCGACGAGGACGAGCAGATCTCCCGCAAGCCCTCCGACGACGAGCCGTTCTCCGGCCTGGCCTACAAGATCGCCAGCGACCCGCACCTCGGCAAGCTGATCTACGTCCGCGTCTACTCGGGCAAGCTCGAGGCCGGCTCGACCGTGGTCAACTCGGTCAACGGCCGCAAGGAGCGGATCGGCAAGGTCTACCAGATGCACGCCAACAAGCGTGAGGAGATCGCGTCGGTCGGCGCCGGCCAGATCGTGGCCGTGATGGGCCTCAAGGACACCAAGACCGGTCACACCCTGTGCGACCCCAACCACCAGGTCGTCCTCGAGTCGATGACGTTCCCGGCCCCGGTGATCGAGGTCGCGATCGAGCCCAAGACCAAGGGTGACCAGGAGAAGCTCGGCACCGCGATCCAGCGCCTGTCCGACGAGGACCCGACCTTCACGGTCAAGGCGGACGAGGAGACCGGCCAGACGATCATCGCCGGCATGGGCGAGCTCCACCTCGAGATCCTGGTCGACCGCATGAAGCGCGAGTTCCGCGTCGAGGCCACCGTCGGCAAGCCGCAGGTCGCCTACCGCGAGACCGTCCGCAACACGGTCGAGAAGCACTCGTACACCCACAAGAAGCAGACCGGTGGTTCGGGTCAGTTCGCGAAGGTCGTCATCTCGCTCGGCCCGAACATCGACCCCGAGACCGGCGCCGGCGCGGGCTACGAGTTCGTCAACAACGTCACCGGTGGTCGCGTGCCGAAGGAGTACATCCCCTCGGTCGACCAGGGTGGCCAGGAGGCCATGGAGTTCGGCGTGCTCGCCGGCTACCCGATGGTCGACGTGAAGTTCTCGCTCGAGGACGGCGCCTACCACGACGTCGACTCGTCCGAGCTCGCGTTCAAGATCGCCGGCAACCAGGCCTTCAAGGAGGCCGCCCGCAAGGCGAAGCCGGTCCTGCTCGAGCCCATGTTCGCCGTGGAGGTGACCACGCCGGAGAGCTTCCTCGGCACGGTCATCGGCGACATCAACTCGCGCCGCGGCCAGATCCAGGCGCAGGAGGAGCGTCACGGCGACATGGTCGTCAGCGCCCTCGTGCCGCTGTCCGAGATGTTCGGGTACGTTGGCGACCTGAGGTCCAAGACCTCCGGCCAGGCGTCGTACTCGATGGAGTTCGACTCGTACGCCGAGGTTCCCTCGAACATCGCCGAGGAGATCGTCAAGAAGGTCCGCGGCGAGTAGTCGCCCCGGGCCCCCGGGCCCGGACCAGCAGGCCTGCACCACCCCGTTTCACACCCATGAGTTCAAGATCAAACCCAACCAGGAGGAGCCCCAGTGGCTAAGGCGAAGTTCGAGCGGACCAAGCCGCACGTCAACATCGGCACCATCGGTCACATCGACCACGGCAAGACGACGCTGACCGCGGCGATCACCAAGGTGCTGCACGACAAGCACCCGGACCTCAACGAGGCTTCGGCGTTCGACCAGATCGACAAGGCTCCCGAGGAGCGCCAGCGCGGCATCACCATCTCGATCGCGCACGTCGAGTACCAGACCGAGACGCGCCACTACGCGCACGTCGACTGCCCGGGTCACGCCGACTACATCAAGAACATGATCACCGGCGCGGCGCAGATGGACGGTGCCATCCTGGTGGTTGCCGCCACCGACGGCCCGATGCCGCAGACCCGCGAGCACGTGCTGCTCGCCCGCCAGGTCGGCGTGCCCGCCCTGGTCGTCGCGCTCAACAAGTGCGACATGGTCGACGACGAGGAGCTCATCGAGCTCGTCGAGATGGAGGTGCGCGAGCTCCTCTCCGAGTACGAGTTCCCGGGCGACGACATCCCCGTCGTGCGCGTGGCGGCCTTCCCGGCCCTCAACGGCGACGCCAAGTGGGGCGACTCGATCGCCGAGCTCATGCAGGCCGTGGACGACTACATCCCGACCCCCGAGCGTGAGACCGACAAGCCCTTCCTCATGCCCGTCGAGGACGTCTTCACGATCACCGGTCGTGGCACCGTCATCACCGGTCGCATCGAGCGCGGCATCGTCAAGGTCAACGAGGAGGTCGAGATCATCGGCATCCGCGAGGGCTCGATGAAGTCCACCGTCACCGGTGTCGAGATGTTCCGCAAGCTCCTCGACGAGGGCCAGGCGGGCGAGAACGTCGGTCTGCTCCTCCGTGGCACCAAGCGCGAGGACGTGGAGCGCGGCATGGTCGTGATCAAGCCGGGCACGACCACCCCGCACACCAACTTCGAGGCCTCGGTCTACATCCTCTCGAAGGACGAGGGCGGCCGTCACACGCCGTTCTTCAACAACTACCGCCCGCAGTTCTACTTCCGTACGACTGACGTGACCGGTGTTGTGACCCTTCCCGAGGGCACCGAGATGGTCATGCCGGGTGACAACACCGAGATGTCGGTCGAGCTCATCCAGCCCATCGCGATGGACGAGGGCCTGCGCTTCGCCATCCGCGAGGGTGGCCGCACCGTCGGCGCCGGCCGCGTCGTCAAGATCACCAAGTGATCTGAGCGCCTGAGGGCGCACCTGCACCACACCGAGACCCCGTCTCCCACCAGGGAGGCGGGGTCTCGTGCGTCCCCACCCGGCAGGCACGATGGGCCCATGGGATTCACCAGGGCCGAGCTCGAGGCCTTCCGCGACACCGAGGTCCCCGACCTGCTCCCCGAGCCCGGCGTCCCGCTGCGGCTGCTGTTCGTCGGGATCAACCCCGGCCTGTGGACCGCGGCGGTCCAGACCCACTTCGCCCGGCCGGGCAACCGGTTCTGGCCGGCCCTGCTCCGCGCCGGCGTCATCGACCGGCAGGTGGATCCCTCGGCCGGCATGACCGAGGAGGACCGCGACGCGCTGCGCAGCCGGGGGATCGGCATCACCAACGTCGTCGCCCGCGCCACCGCCCGCGCCGACGAGCTCACCACCGAGGAGCTCCGCGCCGGGGGCGAGCGGCTGCGCCGGCTCGTCGAGGAGCGGGAGCCCGACGTGGTGGCGGTCGCCGGCATCACCGCCTACCGCACCGCGTTCGGTGAGCGCCGTGCCGCGACCGGCGAGCAGCCCGTGCGCTGGGGCGTCTCGCGCGTGTTCGTCGTGCCGAACCCGTCGGGGCTCAACGCCCACGACACCGTGGCCTCCCTCGCCGAGGCGTACGCCGGCGCAGCCCGCGCGGCGGGCCTCCTCGGCGGCGCCTGAGCACCCCGGCCCGCCCGCCCGCTCAGGCGGCGAGCGGCGGCAGCATGCCGTGGCGGCGCAGCACGACCTCGACGCGGTCGCGCTCGTGGTCGAGCTCGGCGCCCGGGCCCAGCACCTCGAGCAGGTGGGTCTCACCGGCCATGTCGGCCGCCTCGGCCAGGACGCGGTCGTAGGCCAGCCGGCAGCCCTCGTACTTCGCGAAGCGCATCCCTCCCCGGTGGAACGAGGTGTGCAGCCGGCGCAGGTCCGCCCCGACCTGCTCGATGGGCCGGCGCAGCGGCACCACGTCGGCCACCGGGTGCGGACGCGACCGACGCACCCGCGCCACGAGCGCGACCGCGAGCCGCACCGAGCGCCACCGGGCCAGGTCGCCGGAGCAGGCCGCGAGCACCGCGGGGAGGACGGTGCCCGCGAGCACCGCCAGCACCACGACCTGGAGCCAGCGCGCCATCGCTCCACGGTACGCCCGCGACGCGTGGGCGTCACCGGGCCCGGTCACCCGACGAGCGCCTGCACCGCGCCGCGGAACACCGAGGTGTGCGCGTCCACGTCGGCCTGGGTGTGGAAGGGCGAGAACAGCGACATGTTGTGGAACGGGGCCAGCAGCACGCCGCGGTTGACGGTCCAGAGGTGGAAGAAGGCGTCGAGCTCCTCGTCGACGGCGGCGGCCGCCTCGGCCCCGGCGCGCGGGGGAGGGCAGAACCAGTACTCCGCCCGGCAGCCGAGGCGCTGCACGTGCCACGGCAGGCGGTGCTCGTCGATGACCTCCTGGATGCCGGCGGTGAACGCCTCAGCGAGCGGGATCGCGACGTCGAAGTCCTCCTGCCGCAGGGCGCTCGACAGCGTCGCCCGCACGGCGGCCATGGCCAGCGCCGAGCCGGACAGCGTCCCGCCGACCCCGGCGACGTCGATGTCGTGGCCGAGCATCGGGCCCTCGAGACGCGCGGCGACCTCGTCGCTCATGCCGTAGGCGGCGACCGGGATGCCGCCACCGATGGGCTTGCCGATGACCACCATGTCGGGGTCGAGGTCCCACGCGGCCGTGGCGCCCCCGGGTCCGGCGCAGATGGTGTGGGTCTCGTCGTTGACCAGGAGCACGCCGTGGCGGCGGGTGACCTCGCGGACGCCCTCGAGGTAGCCCGGGTCGGGCAGCACGATGCCGATGTTGGTCAGCGCCGGCTCCATGAGCAGGCACGCGACGTCGCCCTCGGCCAGACGCCGGTCGAGGGCGTCGAGGTCGTTGAACGGCACCACGGCGGTGGTGACGGCGACGTCGACCTGCGGTCCGAGCGCGCCGGGGCGCGGCACCACGCGGTCGCCGGCCCGACCGTGCTCGAGGACGCCGAGCGTCTCGTCGACCGTGCCGTGGTAGCACCAGTCCATCACCGCGATGCGGGGCCGCCCGGTGAGGTGGCGGGCGAAGCGCAGCACGAAGCGGTTGGCGTCGGTGGCGGTCATCGCCATCTGCCAGCGCGGCAGCCCGAACCTCCGGCTGAGCTCGCCGGCCACCCAGGCGGCGTCGGTCGAGGGCAGCATCGTGGTGATGCCGCGCTCGGTGCGCTCGCGCACCGCCTCGGCGACGGCCGGCAGGCAGTGGCCGGTCATCGAGCCGGTGTCGCCGAGGCAGAGGTCGACGTAGTCGAGGCCGTCGACGTCGGTGAACCGGCCGCCGCCGGCGGACTCCACGAACAGCGGGAACGACCCGGGCCAGCGGGTCATCCACGGCATCGGGACGCCGGCCAGGAGGTGCTGGCCGGCCTCGCCGGCGAGGCGCGCGGACGTGGGGTGGAGCTCGACGAAGCGCTGCTCCTCCGCGGCGTGCAGCGTCGCGAGCCGCGCCCGGTCGACGGCCGCGGCCGGGTCGGTCACAGGGCGCTCCCGACGTACTTCGTCTCCAGGTACTCCTCGATCCCCTCGAAGCCGCCCTCGCGGCCGAAGCCGGAGTGCTTCACCCCGCCGAAGGGGGCTGCCGGGTTGGACACGATGCCGGTGTTGACCCCGACCATGCCGAACTCGAGCGCCTCGCTGACCCGCAGGACCCGCGCGTGGTCGCGGGTGAACACGTAGGCCACCAGCCCGTACTCGGTGTCGTTGGCGCGCGCGAGGGCCTCGTCCTCGTCGGTGAAGGTGGTGACGGGGGCGACCGGGCCGAAGATCTCCTCGCGGAGCAGCCGCGCCGAGGGCGGTACGTCGACCAGCACGGTCGGCGGGTAGAAGTGGCCCGGGCCCTCGGGAACCTCGCCGCCGACGAGGGCGCGGGCACCGGACGACACCGCGTCGTGGACCAGCACGTGGACCCCGGTGCGCGCCTTGTCGGTGATCAGCGGCCCGACGTCGACCCCGTCCCGGGTGCCGTCGCCGACGGTGAGGGCACCCATGCGCTCGGCGAGGCGGGAGGAGAACTCCTCGGCCACGGAGGCGTGCACCAGGAACCGGTTGGCCGACGTGCAGGCCTCGCCGATGTTGCGCATCTTGGCCAGCATGGCGCCGTCGACGGCCGCGTCGAGGTCGGCGTCGTCGAAGACCAGGAACGGGGCGTTGCCGCCGAGCTCCATCGACACCCGCAGGAGCTGGTCGGAGGCCTGGGCGACCAGCGTCCTGCCCACGGCGGTCGACCCGGTGAAGGTGAGCTTGCGCAGCCGCGGGTCGCGGATGATCGGCTCGCACACCCCGCCGGAGTCGGTCGTGGTGAGGACGTTGAGCACGCCGGCGGGCAGGCCGACCTCCTCGAGCAGCGCCGCGAGCGCCAGCATGGTCAGCGGCGTCTCCGCGGCCGGCTTGACCACCATCGTGCAGCCCGCCGCGATGGCGGGGCCGATCTTGCGGGTGCCCATGGCGAGCGGGAAGTTCCAGGGCGTGATCATCAGCGTGGGGCCGACGGGTGCCTTCATCGTGATGAGCCGGCTGCCACCGGCCGGGGCCTCGGAGTAGCGGCCGTGCACGCGCACCGCCTCCTCGGAGAACCACCGGAAGAACTCCGCCCCGTAGGTCACCTCGCCGCGGGCCTCGGCCAGCGTCTTGCCCATCTCGAGCGTCATCAGCCGCGCGAAGTCGTCGGCCCGCTCGGTGAGCAGCTCGAAGGCGCTGCGCAGGACCTCGGCCCGCGTGCGCGGCTCGGTCGCACGCCACGCGCGCTGGGCCTCCGCGGCCGCCGCCAGCGCACGCTCGCCGTCGGCGGGCGTGGCGTCGGCGACGCTCGCCAGCACCTCCTCGTCGGCGGGGTTGAGCACCTCGAAGGTGGCGCCGCCGCTCGCGCCGACCCACTCGCCCCCGATCAGCAGCTGGCGGGGGACGGACTCGAGCAGGGACTCGTTGCTGGTCATCACTCCACCTTGCCACTGACCGCGGCGTCGAACGCGGCCTCGAAGACGTCGAGCCCCTCGGCCAGGAGGTCGTCGCCGATGGCGAGCGGGGGCAGGAACCGGAACACGTTGCCGAAGGTGCCGCACGTGAGGGTCACCAGGCCCTGCGAGGAGCAGGCCCGGTGCACCGCGCCCGCCAGCGCGGCGTCGGGCGTGCGGCCGGCGCCGTCGGAGACCAGCTCGATCGCGAGCATCGCGCCGCGGCCGCGGACGTCGCCGACGCGGTCGGGGTGCCGGGCGGCGAGCGCCTCGAGACGGGGCAGGAACGTCTTCTCGATCTCGCGCGCGCGGGCCGGGAGGTCCTCGGCCTCCATCGTCTCGATGGCGGCCAGCGCCGCCACGCACGCCACGGGGTTGCCGCCGTAGGTGCCGCCCAGGCCGCCGACGTGCACGGAGTCCATCACCTCGGCCCGGCCGGTGACGGCGGCGAGGGGCAGGCCGCCGGCCATGCCCTTGGCGGTGGTCATGAGGTCGGGCACCACGCCCTCGTGGTCGCAGGCGAACCAGTCGCCGGTGCGGGCGAAGCCGGTCTGCACCTCGTCGGCGATCAGCAGGATGCCGTGCTCGCGGCACCAGTCCGCGACCCGTCGCAGCCAGCCGGGGGGAGGCACGATGAAGCCGCCCTCGCCCTGGATCGGCTCGATCAGCACGGCGGCGGTGTTGTCCTCGCCGACCTGGGCGTGGACGGTGGCGACGAAGGCGTCGAACGCCTCCTCCGCGCACGCCTCGGGACCGCCGGGCCAGCGGTAGGGGTAGGCCATGGGCGCGCGGTAGACCTCGCCGGCGAACGGGCCGAAGCGGTGCTTGTAGGGCATGTTCTTCGCGGTCAGCGCCATCGTCAGGTTCGTGCGCCCGTGGTAGGCGTGGTCGAAGACGACGATGGCGTCGCGACCGGTGTGGTGGCGCGCGACCTTGACCGCGTTCTCCACCGCCTCGGCGCCGGAGTTGAACAGCGCCGAGCGCTTCTCGTGATCGCCGGGCGTGAGCTGCGCGAGCTTCTCGCAGACCGCGACGTACTCCTCGTAGGGCGTCACCATGAAGCAGGTGTGGGTGAAGTCGGCGACCTGCCGCTGCACCGCCTCGACCACCCGGGGCGCCGCGTTGCCGACCGTGGTGACCGCGATGCCCGAGCCGAAGTCGATGAGCTGGTTGCCGTCGACGTCGCGGAGCACGCCGCCGCCTGCCTGCTCGACGTAGACCGGCAGCGTCGTGCCGACGCCGGCCGAGACCGCGGCGACCTTGCGCGCCTGGAGCTCGCGCGAGCGCGGGCCGGGGATCTCGGTGGCCAGGATGCGTTCCTGCGACAGCGTCATGGTGTGCGTTCCTCCATTCCCCACGGGGATCCGTACCCCTCGGGCTTCGGTGCGGCGAGCAGGTCGAGGAACGGCTTCGGGGGAAGCGCCTCGGGGCCGAGCACGCCCGTGCCCGACCAGGTGCCGTCGGCGAGCAGCTCGAGCGCGACGACGGGGTTGATCGCGGTCTGCCAGACCACGCACTGCGCGCCGTAGTCGCGCATCGAGTCGGCGTTGTCGACCACGTGGTAGAGGTACGTCGCGCGGGGCGCGCCGTCCTTGCCGGTGCCGGTGACGAACAGCCCGGCGCAGGTCTTGCCCTCCATCCGGGGGCCGATGGTGGCCGGGTCGGGCAGGCACGCAGCGACCACGTCGCGCGGCGAGACCTCGACGCCCTTGACCGTCACGGGCTCCGTGGAGTCGAGGCCCAGGGTGTGCAGCGTGCGGAGGATCGAGATCATCTCCTCGCCCAGGCCGTACTTGAAGGTGACGCGGTCGGCGTCGATCCACCGCGGCATGAGGAGCACCTCCTCGTGCTCGACGTGGACGCACTCGACCGGCCCGATGCCCTCGGGGAAGTCGAAGACCTCGGGCTCGGAGAAGGGCGGCAGGGTGAAGAACCCCTGCTCGACGTCGCCCCCGGCGCGCTCGCGCTCCCACACCACCGGCGGGTTGAGGCACTCCTCGATGATGGTCCACATCGAGAAGCCGGGCGCGAACACCTCGTTGCCGTCGTCGTCGCGGATCACCAGGTTGGCGCCGTCGCGGGTGCCGAGCTCGTCGATGTGGTCGAAGAGCTCGTCGGCGGCGTAGCGGGCGAGGACGTCGGAGAGCCCGGGCTCGACGCCGATGCCGAGCAGGGCGAGCCGGCCGGCCTGCTCCCACTCGTGCGCCCGCGCGAGCTGCTCGTCGCCGAGCTTGACGCCGACCTTCTCGTAGGGCGCGTCGGGGTGGCGCACCGACAGGCTCATGGCCATGTCGAGGTAGTCGGCGCCGGCGTCGAACGCCCCGGTGAAGATCGGCATCACGAAGCGCGGGTCGACAGCGTTGAAGACGTGCGTCGCCCCGACCTCGCGGGCCAGCGCCGCCACTGCGTCGGCGTCGGAGGCGTCGACCTGGGCGGCGGAGAAGCGGCCGTCGTCCGTACGACGCTCCCGCGCCGCGGCGACGGTGCGCTCGGCACGGGCGAGGTCGTAGTCGGCGACGACCCAGGCCTCGAAGTAGTCGCGCTCGACGGCGATCCGCGCCGCGGCGTCGCCGACGCCGCCCGCTCCCACCATCAGCACGCGCATGGGTCGGTCCATCAGGGGTTCACTCCTTGGTCCTGGACGCCCGGAACGAGCTGACGACCTGCGCGCCGACGACGAGCAGGACCGCGATCACGAACATCGAGAAGCCGATGACGTTCGCCTCGGCCGGGATGCCACGTCGCGACGCGACGTAGACGAACTTGGGGAAGGTGTTCTCGTTGCCGGAGACGAAGTTGGTGATGATGAAGTCGTCGAAGGACAGCGAGAACGCGAGCATCGCCGCGCCGAGGATGCCGGGCAGGATCAGCGGGAAGGTGACCTTCCAGAACGTCTCCATCGGGCCGGCGTAGAGGTCCTGCGCCGCCTCCTCGATGCGCGGGTCGAGCGACTGGATGCGGGCCTTCACCGTCACCACCACGAAGCTCAGGCAGAACATGATGTGGGCGAAGACGATGGTCCAGAAGCCGAGGCTGAGGCCGATGCGGGTGAATCCCTGCACGAAGATCGTGAGCAGCGCGGCGCCCATGACGATCTCGGGCGTGGCCATCGGCACGAAGATCAGCACGTTGCTGGCGGCCTTGCCGCGGAAGCGGTAGCGCACCATCGCCAGGGCCATCAGCGTGCCGAGGACGGTCGCGACGAACGTGGCGATCGCGCCGACCTGCAGCGAGACCACCAGCGACTCGCAGGCCCCGGCGACGCGGCAGGGGTCCTGCCAGTGCTTCCACGTGAAGCCCTGCCACACGATGTTGGTCTTGCCGTGGTCGTTGAAGGAGAAGGCGAAGGTGTAGGCCACCGGCAGGAACAGGTACAGCAGCACCAGCACCGCCGACAGCATCACCAAGTGGCTGGCCAGCCAGAGCTGGACGCGCTTGGCCGCCGAGGGCCGGTACGCCGGGGACGTCGCGGTCGTGGTCATCTCACACCAGCTCCTCGGTGCCGAACCTGCGGACGTAGAGGAAGACCATCACCAAGATGGCGGCCATCAGCGTGAAGGACAGCGCAGCCGCCACGGGGTAGCCCCCGGGGATCGCGAGGAACTGGTCGTTGATGACGTTGCCGACCATCTTGCCGCGCTGGGGACCGAGCAGCTCCATGTTGACGAAGTCGCCGGCCGCCGGGATGAACGTGAGCAGCGTGCCGGCCAGGACGCCGGGCATCGACATCGGCAGGGTGACGGTGCGGAACGTCGTGAGGCCGTTGGCGTAGAGGTCGCCGCCCGCCTCGATCACGCGCGGGTCGGCCCGCTCCAGCGAGGCGTAGATCGGCAGGACCATGAAGGGCAGGAAGTTGTAGGTCAGGCCGGCCACGACCGCGAGCGGGGTGTTGATGATGTGCCCGCCGGGCAGCAGGTGGAGGAAGTCCAGGCTGCGCACCACCCAGCCCTCGTCGGCCAGGATCTGCGACCACGCGAACGTGCGCAGGATGAAGGAGGTGAAGAACGGTGCGACGACGCAGATCATCATCAGGTTGCGCCACCGGCCGGCCTTGAACGCCATCGCGTAGGCGAGCGGGTAGGCGACCACGAAGGCGAGGAACGTCGCGAGCCCGGCGTAGACGAAGGAGCGCGCGAAGTGCGGCGCGTAGTCGGTGAGGGCGCTGGCGTAGTTGTGGAAGTTCAGGTCGCGGTAGTAGTAGCCCGGGAAGCCGGGGAACCGGCTCTGCAGGCTCACCGAGGCCAGCTGCACCAGCGGCAGGATGAAGAACACCCCGAGCCACAGCGCGCCGGGCAGCAGCAGGAGGTACGCCGTCCAGCTGCGCTTCTCGGTCTCGGGTGCGGGCGGGGACGGGTGGACCGCGGGGTCGCCGGCGACCTGCGAGACCTGCGAGAGCGAGCTCATGACGCGTCCGGCACGCCGAAGGCGTGACTCGGGTTCCAGGTCAGCCACACCTCGTCGCCCGGCCTGAGGTCGATCGGCTCGACGTCGAGGTTCTGCTCGTAGCAGCTCCACGTCGCGCCGCTCGGCATGTCGACGAGGTAGCTGGTCGCGACGCCGAGGAACGACACGTCGCGGACCACGCCCTTGACGTCGTTGCCGACCCCCTCGGGCTGCTTGCGCGACACCGTCACCTTCTCGGGCCGCACGCCGAAGAGCACCCTGCCCTCGTGCACCTGCGAGCGCGACTTCGGGATCTGCACCTTCGTGCCGAGGACGTCGGCGACGACCCGGTCGCCGTCGGTGCCCTCGATGACGCCCTCGCCGATGTTGGCCTGGCCCAGGAAGTTGGCCACGAAGCGGGTGCGGGGGAGGTCGTAGAGCGCGGCCGGGGCGCCCATCTGCTCGATCCGGCCCTTGTTCATCACCGCGACCGTGTCGGCCATGGTCATGGCCTCCTCCTGGTCGTGGGTGACGTGGATGAAGGTGAGCCCGACCTCGGTCTGGATCCGCTTGAGCTCCACCTGCATCTCGCGGCGCAGCTTGAGGTCGAGCGCGCCCAGCGGCTCGTCGAGAAGCAGCACCTCGGGGTGGTTGACCAGGGCCCGGGCGAGCGCCACGCGCTGCTGCTGGCCGCCGGAGAGCTGGGCCGGCTTGCGGGTGGCGAACTGGGTCATCTGCACCAGCTCGAGCGCCTCGCCGGCCCGCTGGTCGGCGTCCTTGTCCTTGCGCCGCTTCGGACCGAACGCGACGTTGTCGCGGATCGTCAGGTGCGGGAACAGCGCGTAGGACTGGAACACGGTGTTGACCGGGCGCTCGTAGGGGCGCGAGCCGGTCAGGTCGGTGTCGCCGATGCGCACCCGCCCGACGGTCGGCTGCTCGAGGCCGGCCACCATGCGCAAGGTCGTCGTCTTCCCGCAGCCCGACGGGCCGAGGAGGGCGAAGAACGAGCCGCGCGGCACGGTCAGGTCGATGTCGTCGACGGCCGTGAAGTCGCCGAACGACTTGGTGACGCCCTCGAGGTGGAGGTCGCCGCGCGCCTCCCGGAATCCCGCCATGTCAGTTCCCCATCACCTTCGTGGACCACAGGTCGGCGTACTCGATCTCCTCGTCGGCGTCGAGCGCGCGGAACTGCTGGATGTTGGACTCCGAGATGAAGTCGGCGGTCGGGAAGATCCACGGGCTCTCGGCGAGCTCGGGGTCGATCTTCTCCATCTCCGCCTGCGCCCCGTCGACGGGACAGACGTAGTTGACCCACGCCGCGACCTGGGCCGCCACGGCCGGCTCGTAGTAGTAGTCCATGAGCTTCTGGGCGTTGCCGCGGTGGGTCGCGGTGATCGGCACCATGAGGTTGTCCGACCACAGCGTGCCGCCGGACTCGGGGATCGTGAACGTCCACGCCGGGTCCTCGGTGTCGGCTGCGAGCACGAAGATGTCGCCGCTCCACGTGATGCCGGCGACCGCGTTGCCGCTGGTGAGGTCCTCCATGTAGGAGTTGCCCTTCACCTTGCGGATGTAGCCCTCCTCGATCTTCTGCTCGATGAAGTCCAGCGCCTTCTCGAACTCCGCCTTGCCCCAATCGCTGGAGATGTCGACGCCCTGCGCCTGCATCACCAGGCCGGCGGTGTCGCGGAACTCCGAGAGCACCACGATGCGGCCCTTGAGGTCGTCGGCCCACAGGTCGTCGAGCGACTTGAGCTCGCGCCCCACCTTGTCGCGGTTGTAGCCGATGCCGGCGAAGCCGCTCTGCCAGGTGATGGAGTAGTTGCGGCCGGGGTCGAAGCTGACCTCCTTGAGCGGCTGCAGCAGGTGCGTGACGACGTTGGGCATCTCGATGAGCTCCAGCGGCTGGCACAGCTGGTCGCGGATCACGCGGCCGGCCATCCAGTCGGTGAAGGTGAAGATGTCGCGGTCGATGCTCTGGTCGGCGCGCAGCTGCGGGGCGACCTTGGCGTAGTAGGAGTCGTTGTCGTCGACGTCCTCGCTGTAGCTGACCTCGATCCCGGTCTTCTGCTCGAACGCGGTGAGCGTCGGCGAGCTGGTCTCCTTGCCGTTCATGTCGAGGTAGGCCGTCCAGTTGGCCCACTTCAGGACCTTCTCCTTCTCGGAGAGGTCCTGGGGCAGGTCGAGGCTGGTCAGCCCGCCCGCGCCCGACGGGGGCTTGGGCGGCGCGCACGCGCTGAGCGCGGCGCCGGCGCCGGTCGCCAGGCCCGTGCCGAGCAGAGCGCGCCGGCTCAGGCCGCCGGACGCCGCGCGGGTGAGGGCCGCGGCGGGCTCCGAGAGGTGGCGCCGCGAGCGGCGGGGGATGGGTGTCATCTGTGCAGGTCCTTCGCTCAGCCCCGAGTGGTGGGTTCGGTCAGCTCTCGATGTTGGCCATGACGTGCTTGATCCGCGTGTAGTCCTCGAAGCCGTACATCGACAGGTCCTTGCCGTAGCCGGACTTCTTGTAGCCCCCGTGCGGCATCTCGGCCACGAGCGGGATGTGGGTGTTGATCCACACGCAGCCGAAGTCGAGCGCCTTCGACATCCGCATCGCCCGGCCGAAGTCCTTGGTCCACACCGACGAGGCGAGGCCGTAGTCGACGCCGTTGGCCCACCGCACCGCCTCGGCCTCGTCGTCGAAGCGCTGCACGGTGATGACGGGGCCGAAGATCTCGTTCTGGATCGCCGCGTCGTCCTGGCGCAGGCCGGAGAGCACCGTGGGCTCGAGGTAGAAGCCGTCGCCGAGGTCGGTGCGCCGGTTGCCGCCCGCGGAGACCGTGGCGTGCGAGGGGAGGTCCTCGATGAAGCCGCTGACCCGCGCGAGCTGGTTCGCGTTGTTGACCGGTCCGAGGAGGGCGTCCTCGTCGTCGGGCAGCCCGACGGCCGCCTGGGTGCGGGCGTAGTCGGACAGCGCCGCCACGAAGTCGTCGTGGATGCCCGGGGCGACGAGCACGCGCGTGGCCGCGGTGCAGTCCTGCCCGGCGTTGAAGTAGCCGGCGATCGCGATGCCCTCGACGGCCGCCTCGAGGTCGGCGTCGTCGAACACCACGACCGGCGCCTTGCCGCCGAGCTCGAGGTGCACGCGCTTCAGGTTCGGTGCCGCGCTGGCGGCGACCTCGGCCCCTGCCCGCACCGAGCCGGTGATCGCGACCAGGCCGGGGATGCGGTGCTCGACGAGGAGGCGGCCGGTCTCCCGGTCGCCGGTGACGACGTTCAGGGTGCCGGCGGGCAGGAAGTCGGAGGCGATCTCGGCCAGGCGGAGCGTGCTCTCCGGCGTGGTGTCGCTGGGCTTGAGCACGACCGTGTTGCCTGCGGCCAGCGCCGGGCCGATCTTCCAGACCGCCATCAGCAGGGGGTAGTTCCACGGCGTGACCTGCCCGACCACGCCGATCGGCTCGCGCCGGATCCACGAGGTGTGGCCGGCCATGTACTCTCCCGCGGCCTTGCCCTCCAGGACGCGGGCCGCCCCGGCGAAGAACCGGAGCTGGTCGACCATCGGGGGGATCTCCTCGCTCGCGGTGAGCGCCTTGATCTTCCCGGTGTTCGCCGACTCGAGCGCGATCAGCTCCTCGGCGTGCTCCTCCACCGCGTCGGCGAGCTTGAGCAGCGCCTGCTGGCGCTCGCCGGGCGTCGTGCCGCCCCACTCGCCGAAGGCCCGGTCGGCCGCCTCGTAGGCGGCGTCGACGTCCTCGGCCCCGCTGACCGGGGCGTGCGCCACGACCTGCCCGGTGGACGGGTCGACCACCTCGGTCGTGTGGCCCGTCCGGGCCTCGACGTAGGTGCCTCCGATGAAGTTGCGCAGCGTGCGTGGGCTGGTCACGTGGGTCCTCCCGGTCGGGTGCGGTGAAGGGAGAGTAGGACGACCCGGCGGACAATCTCCATAGTTGAACCGAAAGAAACTGCGGGAATCGCGGATTAGTTGAGGCGAAATTGCGGAATCCGCGTCGAGGTACTTGCGATGAGACGCTCGGCACAGCACGATGTGCGGCATGAGCGAGCGCAGCAGCCGTCGAGCCTGGGGCCGACCGTGACCGACGCCGTCGTGCGCCTCGACGCCACCGCGAAGAAGATCATCGAGCTCCTCCAGGAGGACGGGCGGATCTCCTACGCCGCGATCGCGAAGGCCGTGGGCCTCTCCGAGGCCGCCGCCCGCGCCCGCGTCCAGAAGCTGCTCGACTCCGACATCATGCAGGTCGTCGCGGTCACCGACCCGACGCAGGTCGGCTTCACCCGCCAGGCCATGATCGGCATCCGCACGCAGGGTGACCCGATGGCGGTGGGTGACCGGCTCGCCCAGGTCGACGAGGTCGACTACGTCGTCACGACCGCTGGCAGCTTCGACCTCCTCGTCGAGGTGGTGTGCGAGGACGACCCGCACCTCCTCGAGGTCATGCGACAGGTCCGGGAGCTCGAGGGAGTGGTCTCCTCGGAGACCTTCGTCTACCTCAAGCTCAACAAGCAGCACTACAACTGGGGAACGCGATGAGCATCCAACCCTCCCTCGACGAGTCCTTCGACTACCAGGGCGCCGGCCGCGACCACCTGTGGTTGCACTTCACCCGCCACTCCACCTACGAGAAGGGCGGGGAGATCCCGCTCATCGTCAAGGGCGAGGGGCACAGGATCTGGGACGACCACGGTCGCGAGTACATCGACGGCCTGGCCGGCCTGTTCGTCGTCCAGGTCGGGCACGGCCGCGAGGAGCTGGCCGAGGCCGCGGCCCGCCAGGCCAAGGAGCTGGCCTTCTTCCCGCTGTGGTCCTTCGCCCACCCGCGCGCCATCGAGCTCGCCGACCGGATCGCCGCCATGGCGCCCGGCGACCTCAACCGGGTCTTCTTCACCACCGGCGGCGGCGAGGCCGTGGAGTCGGCCTGGAAGCTGGCCAAGCAGTACTTCAAGATGACCGGCAAGCCCAACAAGCACAAGGTGATCTCGCGCGCGGTGGCCTACCACGGCACGCCGCAGGGCGCCCTCTCCATCACCGGCATCCCGCCGCTGAAGGAGATGTTCGAGCCGCTGGTGCCCGGTGCGCACAAGGTGCCGAACACCAACTTCTACCGCCGGCCCGAGTTCATCGGCGACGACGAGAAGGCGTTCGGCCGCTGGGCCGCGGACCGCATCGCCGAGGCGATCGAGTTCGAGGGCCCCGACACGGTCGCCGCGGTGTTCCTCGAGCCCGTCCAGAACGCCGGCGGCTGCTTCCCGCCGCCGCCCGGGTACTTCGAGCGGGTCCGCGAGATCTGCGACGAGTACGACGTCCTGCTCGTCTCCGACGAGGTCATCTGCGCCTTCGGCCGGGTGGGGGAGATGTTCGGCGCGGCCGAGTTCGGCTACCAGCCCGACATCATCACCTGCGCCAAGGGCATGACCTCGGGCTACAGCCCGATCGGCGCGATGATCGCCAGCGACCGGCTCTTCGAGCCGTTCAAGTCCGGCACCGCCCTCTACGCCCACGGCTACACCTTCGGTGGGCACCCGGTCTCCTCGGCGGTCGCCATGGCCAACCTCGACATCTTCGAGCGCGAGGGCCTGGTCGACCACGTCCAGCAGAACGCCCCGAAGTTCCGCTCCACGCTGGAGAAGCTGCTCGACATCCCGATCGTCGGCGACGTCCGCGGACACGGGTACTTCTACGGCATCGAGCTGGTCAAGGACCGTGAGACCAAGGAGACCTTCGACGAGGAGGAGTCCGAGCGGCTCCTGCGCGGCTACCTCTCCAGCGCGCTCTACGAGGCGGGGCTCTACTGCCGCGCCGACGACCGCGGCGACCCGGTCATCCAGCTCGCCCCGCCGCTCATCATCGGCCAGACCGAGTTCGACGACATCGAGCAGCGTCTGCGCAGCGTGCTCACCGGGGCGCTCGAGCGCATGTAGCCCCGGCTCGCGATGTGCGTCGTCGTCGGGCAGCGGGGAGGATGTGCGCCGTGAACGACGTCGTACGCCCTGCCCGCCCGCACCTCAAGCTCACCGAGGACGGCCGGCGCATGCGCGAGGTGCTCACCTACTCCCGCCGCGGCAGCCGCTTCACGCCGCGGCAGGCCGAGGCGTGGGCGGCGCACCAGGCCGACTGGGTGATCCCCGACGAGGCCGTCGACCGCCCGGGGTTCGACCTCGCCGAGCACTTCGGCCGCGAGGCCCCCCTGATCGTCGAGATCGGCTCCGGCATCGGCGAGGCGACCGCGGTGCTCGCCGCCGCCCGGCCCGACCACAACGTCCTCGCGCTGGAGGTCTGGCGCCCGGGCGTGGCCGACTCGCTGTGGCGGGTCGCGGAGGCGGGCGCGGACAACGTGCGGTTCTGCTCGGTCGACGCCGTGTGGTCGCTCGAGCACCTGCTGGCGCCCGCCAGCCTCACCGAGCTGTGGACGTTCTTCCCCGACCCGTGGCGCAAGACCAAGCACCACAAGCGCCGGCTGGTGAACCCGGTCAACGCCGCCCTCGCCTCCTCGCGGCTGGTGCCAGGGGGAGCGTGGCGCCTGGCCACCGACTGGGCCGACTACGCCGAGCAGGTGCGCGAGGTCCTCGACGCCGAGCCGACCCTCGAGGGCGGGCCCGTCGAGCGCTGGGCCGAGCGCCCCGTCACCCGCTTCGAGCGCAAGGGCCGCGACGTCGGCCGCGACATCGTCGACTTCTGCTACCGCCGCACCACCTGACCGGTCAGGTCGGCGCGGTGAGCAGGGCGAGCTCCTCGTCGACGTAGGGGTCGTCCTCCCCGGCGGCGTCGAGCTCGGCCCTGAGCCCGAGCTGGAGGGCGAGCGCCTCGTCGGTGCGGCCCAGGTGGCGCAGGGACCAGGCGACCATCCAGCGGGCGACGCGCGTGCGCGCCGGGTCGCCGATCCGCTCGCGCGCAGCGAGGGCGTCCTGGAAGGCGACCAGGGCTGCCGCGTGGTCGGCGGCGTCGGCGTGGGTCATCCCGATGTTGTTGAGCAGGGAGGCGTCCCAGTCGCGCGCCGCCGCGTCGCTCGCCGCGCGCGCCCGTGCGAGCGCACGCCTGTGGGCCGCGAGCCGACGACCGGCCGGCACCACCAGCGCGACCATGTGCAGGGCGTCGACCTCCAGCCCCTCGAGCCCCGCCGCGCGAGCGGTCGTCGCCGCCGACTCGAAGCACGGCAGGGCCGCGGAGGGGTCGCCCGACGACCGGAGCAGCCGTCCTCTCTCGAGCGCCACGCGCACCCGACCCTCCTCGTCCACCGGCACGAGGTCGTCGAGCACGGCGAACCCCTCGGCGTACCTCTCCTGCAGCCCGAGCGCCCGGGCCACCTGGGTGAGCGCGTGGGTCGCGCCCGGTGGGTCCTCCGCGGCGGCGCGCTCGCGGAACCGGTGCTCGCTCGCAGCCGGGTCGTCGAAGTCCCAGAGGTCGCGGAGGCTCGTCACGTGCCCAGCGTAGGGATCGACCGGCCCGCGGTGTGCTCGTATCCTCGTGACGTGCGGGGACGCGGGGGAGGGTGGCTGCGCGGGACGACGGCGCTCGCCGCGTGCGTGCTGGTGGCGGGCTGCTCGTCCGGGGCGCAGGACGGCCCCGCGCCGGACCGTGGGCCCGCGACCACCACGGCCGCTGCCACGACCGCCCCCGACACCGCGACGGACCCCGTGGACCCCACGCAGGCGCTGCGCGAGCGGTGCCTGTCCGCGATCCCCGACGACGCCGACCTCGAGGCGCTGACCCTCCAGGGGCGCACCGGGGGAGTGCTCGAGGCTGCCCGCATCGGTCCGCCCACCCACGACACCGTCGCCGTGCTGCTGCCGCAGGTCGGGGGGCTGTGCGGGTGGGGCCGGTGGGCCTCGCAGGCCGCGGACCGCGTCGGGCTGACCTCGCTGCTGGTGAACCCGTGCGGCTACGGGGCCTCGGAGTGCCCGGCCGCCGCCGACGCCGACCGGCTCGACGAGGTGGAGCCCGCGGTGCGCCTGGCCCGCGAGCAGTACGGCGCCTCACGGGTCGTCCTGCTCGGCACGTCGATGGGCGGGTCCCTCACCGTCATGGCGGTCGCCGCGGGGGCGGACGTGGACGCCTGGGTCGACGTGTCCGGGCCCCCGTCGTGGGAGGGCGTGGACCTCACCGACCTGGCCGACGACCTCGCCGCGGACGGCGTGCCGGAAGGCCTCGTGGTGATGGCGCCGAGCGACGGCCGGGCGATCTTCGCCGCCGCGCGCAGGCTCGCCCGTGTCAGTGGCGTACCCTTCGTCGCGGGCCGCTCGGGCCACGGCTGGGACCTCCTGGTCGACCCGGTCGACGGCCACCTGACCCGCATCGGTCGTCGGCTCCTCGCCCTCGCGACGGGCCCCGGCCGCGGGTGAGACGCCCCTCACCGGGCGGTGACGGGTTCCGATTTGGCGTGGGTCGGCCACGTCTGCCAAGATGTTCCGGTTGCTCCGGCGGGTCGCCGGGGTGCGGCACACATCTTGACTCCTGAATCGCGTCTCCTTGATCGAGCCAGTCGTCTGCGTGCGCCGCACCGGGTCACGACAGTGATCGGAGACCCGACCAGATCCGACAACCGTCGGGTGCCACCCAGAGAAATACCGCTTCCCCCCGGGGACGTGTCACGAGCAAGATCCGCGACACGCCCGACCGCGGGGGTCGGGGGGTGGAGGAGAGACAGGCGGCGCCGGCCCACCGGGGCAGGGCGCTGAAGACCAGACCAGGCGTACGAGATCGAAGAGGACACGGACCTATGGCGGGACAGAAGATCCGCATCAGGCTCAAGGCCTATGACCACGAGGTGATCGACACCTCGGCGCGGAAGATCGTGGACACCGTCACCCGCACGGGTGCGAAGGTCGCCGGCCCTGTGCCGCTGCCGACCGAGAAGAACGTGTACTGCGTCATCCGTTCGCCCCACAAGTACAAGGACTCCCGCGAGCACTTCGAGATGCGCACCCACAAGCGCCTGATCGACATCATCGACCCGACGCCGAAGACCGTCGACTCGCTGATGCGCCTCGACCTGCCCGCCGGTGTCGACATCGAGATCAAGCTCTGAGGCGCGAGATGGCTACTTTCGAACGCAACGTGAAGGGGCTGCTGGGCACCAAGCTCGGCATGACCCAGCTCTGGGACGAGGACAACAAGGTCGTCCCCGTGACCGTGATCGCGGCGAGCACCAACGTCGTGACCCAGGTCCGCCAGCCCGAGGTGGACGGCTACAACGCCATCCAGGTCGGCTACGGCGAGATCGAGGCACGCAAGGTGAACTCGCCCGAGACGGGTCACTTCGCCAAGGCCGGGGTCACCCCCCGTCGCCACGTGGTCGAGATCCGCACCGCTGACGCCGCCGGCTACACCGTCGGCCAGGAGCTCGGTGTCGACACCTTCGCCGCCGGCGACGAGATCGACGTGACCGGCACCAGCAAGGGCAAGGGCTTCGCCGGAACCATGAAGCGTCACGGCTTCTCCGGTGTCTCCGCCTCCCACGGTGCCCACCGCAACCACCGCAAGCCCGGCTCCATCGGCGCCTGCGCCACGCCGGGTCGCGTGTTCAAGGGCACGCGCATGTCGGGCCGCATGGGCAACGACACGGTGACCACCCAGAACCTGACGGTGCACGCCGTCGACGCCGAGAAGGGCCTGATCCTCGTGAAGGGCGCCGTTCCCGGCCCCAAGAACGGCCTCGTGGTCCTCCGCTCGGCCGCCAAGAAGACGCAGGAGGCCTGAGCATGGCTGTCAAGACCGTCAAGGTCGACCTCCCCGCCGAGATCTTCGACGTCGAGGTCAACATCCCCCTGATCCACCAGGTCGTCGTGGCCCAGCAGGCTGCGGCCCGCCAGGGCACGCACTCGACCAAGCGTCGCGGCGAGGTCCGCGGCGGTGGCAAGAAGCCCTACAAGCAGAAGGGCACCGGTCGTGCCCGCCAGGGCTCGACCCGCGCGCCGCAGTTCGCCGGCGGTGGCATCGTGCACGGCCCCAAGCCGCGCGACTACGACCAGCGCACCCCCAAGAAGATGAAGGCCGCCGCCCTGCGCGGTGCCCTCTCCGACCGGGCCCGCAACGGTCGCGTGCACGTGGTCGACGGCCTGGTCTCGGGCGACAAGCCCTCCACCAAGGCCGCGCTCGCCTCGCTGGCGACGCTGACCGACCGCGTGGGCTACCTCGTGGTGCTCGAGCGCTCCGACGCGCTGACCTGGCTCTCGCTGCGCAACGCGCCCGAGGTCCACATCGTCGCCGTCGACCAGCTCAACACCTACGACGTGCTCGCCGCTGACGACATCGTGTTCACCAAGGGCGCGTACGACGTGTTCGTGGGCGGCACCTCCGCCCCGGCCGCCGCGTCCGCCGGGTCCACCGAGAGCGCCACCACCGAGGAGACGACCCTCCCGGCCGGTGCCAAGGCCCCGCTGAAGAGCGGCAAGAACCCGAAGGGCTACGACGTCCTCGGCACGACCTCCGGTGTCTACCTCGTCGAGGGCGACAACGGCTACGACGCCGCGGGCGGCGACTTCTGGTTCAAGTCCGTCGAGGACGCCGAGGCCGCCGGCCTCACCCGCGCCGAGAAGGAGAGCGACAAGTGAGCACCCTGCACAAGGACCACCGCGACGTCCTGATCGCGCCGGTCGTGTCGGAGAAGAGCTACGGCCTGCTCGACGCCAACAAGTACACCTTCATCGTCCACCCGGACGCCAACAAGACCGAGATCAAGATCGCGGTCGAGAAGGTCTTCGGCGTCAAGGTCACCTCGGTCAACACGATCAACCGCCAGGGCAAGACGCGTCGCACCCGCTACGGCATGGGCAAGCGTCCCAACACCAAGCGCGCGATCGTCAGCCTCGCCGAGGGTCACCGCATCGACATCTTCGGAGGTCCGGTCTCCTGACCGGGCTCGCTGAATAGGAACTGATATGGCTATCCGCAAGTACAAGCCGACCACGCCGGGCCGCCGCGGCTCGTCGGTGGCCGACTTCGTCGAGATCACCCGGTCCACGCCCGAGAAGTCGCTGACGCGCCCGCTGCCGAAGAACGGTGGCCGCAACAACCAGGGCCGCATCACCACCCGGCACAAGGGTGGCGGCCACAAGCGCGCCTACCGCATCATCGACTTCCGTCGCTACGACAAGGACGGCGTGCCGGCCAAGGTCGCTCACATCGAGTACGACCCCAACCGCACCGCCCGCATCGCGCTGCTGCACTACGCCGACGGCGAGAAGCGCTACATCGTGGCGCCGAAGGGCCTGACGCAGGGCACCGTGGTCGAGTCCGGCCCCAACGCCGACATCAAGCCCGGCAACAACCTGCCGCTGCGCAACATCCCGGTCGGCTCGACCATCCACTGCGTGGAGATGCGTCCGGGCGGCGGCGCGAAGATCGCCCGCTCGGCCGGCAACTCCGCCCAGCTGGTCGCCCGTGAGGGCAGCCGCGCCACGCTGCGCATGCCCTCGGGCGAGATGCGCTTCGTCGACGTGCGCTGCCGCGCGACGATCGGCGAGGTCGGCAACGCCGAGCAGTCCAACATCAACTGGGGCAAGGCCGGCCGCATGCGCTGGAAGGGCGTCCGCCCGACCGTGCGCGGTGTCGTCATGAACCCGGTGGACCACCCGCACGGTGGTGGTGAGGGCAAGACCTCCGGTGGTCGCCACCCGGTCTCCCCCTGGGGCAAGCCCGAGGGCCGTACGCGCAAGCGCAAGGCCAGCGACTCCCAGATCATCCGTCGTCGCAAGTCCGGCAAGGGTAGGAAGTAACCGACATGCCTCGTAGCCTCAAGAAGGGCCCGTTCGTGGACGGCCACCTGCAGAAGAAGGTGGACGCAGAGAACGAGAAGGGCTCGCACAACGTCATCAAGACCTGGTCGCGCCGGTCGATGATCGTGCCCGACATGATCGGTCACACCATCGCCGTGCACGACGGTCGCAAGCACGTCCCCGTGTTCGTGACCGACTCCATGGTCGGCCACAAGCTCGGGGAGTTCGCCCCGACCCGCACCTACCGCGGACACGTCAAGGAAGACCGGAAGGGACGCCGTCGATGAGCACCACCGAGCGCAGCCGCACCAGTGCGCGCCGCGAGTCGCTGCTCGGCGACCAGCCGGGCGCGTTCGCCAGCGCACGCTACGTGCGGATCACCCCGATGAAGGCCCGCCGTGTCGTCGACATGGTCCGCGGCCTCCCGGTCGACGAGGCCCTGACCCTGCTGCAGTTCGCGCCGCAGGCCGCCTCCGAGACCGTCTACAAGGTGCTGGAGAGCGCCGTCGCCAACGCGGAGACCACCGAGGGGCTCAACCGGGCCGACCTGGTGCTCACCGTCGCCATGGTGGACGAGGGTCCGACCATGAAGCGCTGGCGTCCGCGTGCCCAGGGCCGTGCCACCCGCATCAACAAGCGCACCAGCCACATCACCCTCGCGGTGCAGCCGGCCGGCGCGCTGAACACGCAGGCCAAGAAGAACGGAAAGGGTGCCTGATGGGCCAGAAGATCAACCCGAACGGCTTCCGCCTGGGCATCTCGACCGACCACAAGAGCCGTTGGTACGCCGACAAGCTCTACAAGTCGTACGTCGGCGAGGACGTCGCCATCCGCAAGCTGCTCTCCAAGGGCATGGAGCGGGCCGGCATCGCCAAGGTCGAGATCGAGCGCACCCGTGACCGCGTCCGGGTGGACATCCACACCGCGCGTCCCGGCATCGTCATCGGTCGCCGCGGCGCCGAGGCCGACCGCATCCGCGGCGAGCTCGAGAAGCTCACCGGCAAGCAGGTGCAGCTGAACATCCTCGAGGTCAAGAACCCCGAGGTGGACGCCCAGCTCGTCGCCCAGGGCGTCGCCGAGCAGCTCGCCGGCCGCGTGCAGTTCCGCCGCGCGATGCGCAAGGCGATGCAGACCTCGATGCGCTCCGGTGCCAAGGGCATCCGGATCCAGTGCTCGGGCCGCCTCAACGGCGCCGAGATGTCGCGCACCGAGTTCTACCGCGAGGGCCGCGTGCCGCTGCACACCCTGCGTGCCGACATCGACTACGGCTTCTACGAGGCCAAGACCACCTTCGGCCGCATCGGCGTGAAGGTCTGGATCTACAAGGGCGAGGTCGCCGGCACCCGTGCCGAGCGCCAGGCCCAGCAGGCTGCCCGCGCCGGTGCCCCCGGTCGCGGCGGCCGTCCCAACACCCGTGGCGGCGACCGCCCGAGCCGTGGCTCGCGCGGCGACCGCGCTCCTCGCACCGAGGGCACCGAGGCCCCGGCCGAGGCGGCCCCGAGCACCGGACAGGAGGCCTGACCTCATGCTGATGCCCCGTCGCGTCAAGCACCGCAAGCAGCACCACCCCAAGCGCCGTGGCGCCGCCAAGGGCGGCACGACGCTGGCCTTCGGTGAGTTCGGCATCCAGGCGATCGAGGGTCACTACGTGACCAACCGACAGATCGAGTCGGCCCGTATCGCCATGACCCGTCACATCAAGCGTGGCGGCAAGGTCTGGATCAACATCTACCCGGACCGCCCGCTGACCAAGAAGCCGGCCGAGACCCGCATGGGTTCGGGCAAGGGCTCCCCCGAGTGGTGGGTCGCCAACGTCAAGCCCGGCCGCGTCATGTTCGAACTCTCCGGCGTCGACGAGACCGTCGCTCGCGAGGCCATGCGCCGCGCGATGCACAAGCTCCCGATGAAGTGCCGGTTCATCTCCCGTGAGGCCGGTGAATTCTGATGGCTACCAAGCTGAACGCCCATGAGCTCGACGAGCTCAACGCCACCGACCTGGAGGCGAAGCTGCGCGAGGCCAAGGAGGAGCTGTTCAACCTCCGGTTCCAGGCGGCCACCGGCCAGCTGGAGAGCCACAGCCGGCTCCGCACGGTCAAGAAGGACATCGCCCGGATCTACACCGTGGTCCGTGAGCGCGAGCTCGGGATCCGCACCACCCCGGGCGCCGAGAACGAAGAGGCGAAGGCATGAGCGAGAACGCAGTCGAGCGCAACCAGCGCAAGGTCCGCGAGGGCCTCGTGGTCAGCGACAAGATGGACAAGACCATCGTCGTGGCCGTCGAGGACCGCGTGAAGCACGCCCTCTACGGCAAGGTCCTCCGCAAGACCTCGCGCCTCAAGGCGCACGACGAGACCAACCAGTGCGGCATCGGCGACCGGGTCCTCATCATGGAGACCCGTCCGCTGTCGGCCACCAAGCGCTGGCGCCTCGTCGAGGTCCTCGAGAAGGCCAAGTGACCTGAGGCCCCCGGGCCTCAGCACCAGTTTCCACATATCAGTTCGGCCAGGCTCGCTCTCCGAGGAGAGGGCGAGAACCAGCTCGACAACCAGGAGAAATCAATGATCCAGCAGGAGTCGCGACTCAAGGTCGCCGACAACACCGGTGCGAAGGAGATCCTCTGCATCCGTGTTCTCGGTGGCTCTGGGCGTCGCTACGCCGGCATCGGTGACGTCATCGTCGCCACCGTCAAGGACGCGATCCCCGGTGGCAACGTCAAGAAGGGCGACGTCGTCAAGGCCGTGGTCGTGCGCACCGTCAAGGAGCGTCGCCGCGCCGACGGTTCCTACATCCGCTTCGACGAGAACGCCGCCGTCATCCTCAAGAACGACGGCGAGCCCCGTGGCACGCGCATCTTCGGCCCCGTCGGCCGCGAGCTGCGCGAGAAGCGGTTCATGAAGATCATCTCGCTCGCCCCGGAGGTGTTGTGAGAGATGGGTAAGAACATGAACATCAAGAAGGGCGACACCGTCAAGGTGATCGCCGGCAAGGACAAGGGTGCCCAGGGCAAGGTCATCTCGGTGCTCCGCGAGGAGGACCGTGTGATCGTCGAGGGTGTCAACCTCGTCAAGCGCCACACCAAGTCCGTGCAGCAGACCGGCACCACCGGCGGCATCATCACCCGTGAGGCGCCCATCCACGTCTCCAACGTGATGCTCGTCGAGGGTGACGGCGTCACCCGCGTCGGCTTCCGTCGCGACGAGGTCACCAAGCGCCGTCCCGACGGCTCGACCTACGCCGCCAGCCGCTCGGTCCGCGTGTCCCGCAAGACCGGCAAGGAGATCTGAGATGGCCGAGACCACCTCCACGGAGATTCCGCGTCTCAAGGCGCGCTACCGCGAGGAGATCGTCCCCGCGCTGCGCTCCGAGTTCGAGATCGCCAACATCATGCAGGTCCCCGGCCTGACCAAGATCGTGGTCAACATGGGTGTCGGCGAGGCTGCTCGTGACTCCAAGCTGATCGAGGGCGCGATCCGCGACCTCACCGCGATCACCGGCCAGAAGCCGGCCGTGACCAAGGCCCGCAAGTCCATCGCGCAGTTCAAGCTGCGCGAGGGCATGCCGATCGGCGCCCACGTCACGCTCCGCGGCGACCGCATGTGGGAGTTCCTCGACCGCCTGCTGTCCCTGGCGCTGCCCCGCATCCGCGACTTCCGCGGCCTCTCGCCCAAGCAGTTCGACGGGCGTGGCAACTACACCTTCGGTCTCACCGAGCAGGTCATGTTCCACGAGATCAACCAGGACAGGATCGACCGCTCGCGCGGCATGGACATCACCGTCGTGACCACCGCCACCAACGACGACGAGGGTCGGGCGCTGCTCAAGCAGCTCGGCTTCCCGTTCAAGGAGAACTGACATGGCGAAGACTGCTCTCAAGGTCAAGGCCGCCCGCAAGCCGAAGTTCGCTGTCCGCGGCTACACCCGCTGCCAGCGCTGCGGTCGCCCGAAGGCCGTCTACCGCAAGTTCGGCCTGTGCCGCATCTGCCTGCGGGAGATGGCCCACCGCGGCGAGCTGCCCGGCGTCACCAAGTCCTCCTGGTAATCACCTCACACACGTTGCAGGTCCCCAGGCCGCGAGCCTGAGGAAACCACGACGAGAAAGAACCACATCATGACGATGACTGACCCGATCGCAGACATGCTCACGCGTCTGCGCAACGCCAACCAGGCGTACCACGACGTGGTGTCGATGCCTTACAGCAAGATGAAGGCCGGCCTCGCAGAGATCCTCAAGCAGGAGGGCTACATCACCTCCTACGACGTCGCGGACAACACGACCGCCGAGGGCGAGCCCGCTGTCGGCAAGACGCTGACCGTGACGCTCAAGTACGGCCGCAACCGGGAGCGCTCGATCGCGGGCGTCCGCCGCATCAGCAAGCCCGGCCTGCGCGTGTACGCCAAGCACACCAACCTGCCCAAGGTCCTCGGAGGCCTCGGCGTCGCGATCATCTCGACGTCGCAGGGCCTGCTGACCGACCGCCAGGCGAACCAGAAGGGCGTGGGCGGCGAAGTCCTCGCCTACGTCTGGTGACCCGGACCAACTGAGACCAGGAAGAGAGAGAAGCATGTCGCGCATTGGCAAGCTCCCCATCGCGGTCCCGTCCGGTGTCGACGTCGCGATCGACGACTCGCTGGTGACCGTCAAGGGCCCCAAGGGCACCCTGTCGCACACCATCGCCTCGCCGATCACGGTCGCCAAGGGCGAGGACGGCATCCTCGAGGTGCAGCGTCCCGACGACGAGCGCAACAGCCGCTCGCTCCACGGCCTCACCCGCACGCTCATCAACAACATGGTGGTGGGCGTCACCGAGGGCTACGAGAAGAAGCTCGAGATCGTGGGCGTGGGCTACCGCGTCCTGCCCAAGGGTCCGACCCAGCTCGAGTTCCAGCTCGGCTACTCGCACCCGATCATCTTCGACGCCCCCGAGGGCATCACCTTCACCGTCGAGGGCCCGACCAAGCTCGGTGTCGTCGGCATCGACAAGCAGCTCGTGGGCGAGGTCGCGGCCAAGATCCGCAAGCTCCGCAAGCCTGAGCCCTACAAGGGCAAGGGCGTGCGCTACGCCGGCGAGCACATCCGCCGCAAGGTCGGAAAGGCCGGTAAGTGACATGGCGATCTCGCTGAGCAACAACAAGCACACCGCGAACCGCGTGCGTGCCCGTCTGCGCCGCCAGGCGCGCGGGCGCAAGCGCATCAACGGCACCGCCGAGCGTCCCCGCCTCGTCGTCACCAAGTCGGCCAAGCACCTCTCGGTGCAGGTCGTCGACGACCTCCAGGGCGCGACGCTCGCCTACGCCTCCACCATGGAGGCCGACGTGCGCGGCACCGAGGGTGACAAGACCGCCAAGGCGAAGAAGGTCGGCGAGCTCGTCGCCGAGCGCGCCAAGGCCGCCGGTATCGAGGACGTCGTCTTCGACCGGGCCGGCAACAAGTACCACGGTCGCATCGCGGCCCTCGCCGATGCCGCCCGCGAGGGCGGATTGTCCTTCTGATCGCCTCACGCGAGCAGAGAGAGAACTTAGATATGGAGCACATCTCATGAGCGGAGCCCAGCGCGGACAGCGCAGCGGTGGCTCGGGCGACCGTCGCGGACGCGACAACGGTCGTGGCCAGGCCGAGAAGTCTGTCTACATCGAGCGAGTCGTGGCGATCAACCGAGTCGCCAAGGTCGTGAAGGGTGGTCGTCGCTTCAGCTTCACCGCCCTCGTGATCGTCGGCGACGGCGAGGGCCTGGTCGGCGTCGGCTACGGCAAGGCCAAGGAAGTTCCCGCGGCGATCGCCAAGGGTGTCGAGGAGGCCAAGAAGCACTTCTTCAAGGTCCCCCGCATCCAGGGCACCATCCCGCACCCGGTGCAGGGCGAGAAGGCCGCGGGCGTCGTCCTGCTGCGTCCCGCCGCTCCCGGTACCGGCGTCATCGCCGGTGGCCCGGTGCGTGCGGTCCTCGAGTGCGCCGGCATCCACGACGTGCTGAGCAAGTCGCTCGGCTCGTCCAACCAGATCAACATCGTGCACGCGACCGTCGAGGCGCTGCGGATGCTGGAGGAGCCCGAGGCCGTGGCCGCTCGCCGCGGCATGCGCGTCGAGGACGTCACCCCGGCCGCGCTGCTCAAGGCGCGCGCCGAGGGCCAGGCCGAGGCGGCGGCGGGGGTGCAGTCCTGATGGCACAGCTCAAGGTCCAGCAGAAGCGCGGCCTGGTCGGCCTCAAGGCCAACCAGCGCGAGACCCTGCGTTCGCTCGGTCTCAAGCGCATCGGCGACGTCGTCGTCAAGGAAGACCGCCCTGAGATCCGGGGCATGATCAACACGGTGCGTCACCTCGTGACGTTCGAGGAGGTGGAGTGACATGACGCTCAAGCTGCACCACCTGCGTCCCGCTCCGGGTGCCAAGACCGCCAAGACCCGCGTGGGTCGCGGTGAGGGCTCCAAGGGCAAGACGGCGGGCCGCGGTACCAAGGGCACCAAGGCGCGCTACCAGGTCCCGGTCGCCTTCGAGGGTGGCCAGATGCCGATCCACATGCGCCTGCCCAAGCTGAAGGGCTTCAAGAACCCCTTCCGCGTGGAGTTCCAGGTCGTCAACCTCGACCGCCTCGGCGAGCTGTTCCCCGAGGGTGGCGCCGTCACGGTGGCCGACCTCGTGGAGAAGGGCGCGGTCCGCAAGGGCCAGCCCGTCAAGGTCCTGGGCCAGGGCGACATCTCCGTCGCCGTCCAGGTCAGCGTCGACGCCTTCTCGGCCTCCGCCAAGGAGAAGATCGAGGCGGCCGGCGGCAGCGCGACCGTGGCCTGAGGCCACACCAGCTTCATCCGGCGCAGGCCTGGCCCACAGTGGGAACTGTCGGCCAGGCCTTCGTCGTTACTGGGGAGAAGCGGGGCACACCGCGACTGTTAGGCTTCCCCGGGCCCATCGCCGGATGCCGGTGAGAGGTCTCTCGTCAGCCCGCCACACAAGGCGGGCAACCAACGAAAGAGGAACCAGTGCTAGGCGCGTTCGCCAATGCTTTCCGGACGCCGGACCTGCGGCGCAAGCTGCTCTTCGTCCTGCTGATCGTCGCGGTCTTCCGGCTCGGCTCCCAGGTGCCGACCCCGGGCGTCAACGTGGCCAACGTCCAGTCCTGCATCAGCGACCTGGAGTCGGGCGGGCTCTACAGCCTGATCAACCTCTTCTCCGGTGGTGCGCTGCTCCAGCTCACCATCTTCGCGCTCGGGATCATGCCGTACATCACGGCCTCCATCATCCTGCAGCTGCTCGTCGTGGTGATCCCGCGGCTCGAGGCGCTGAAGCAGGAGGGCCAGGCCGGCCAGTCGAAGATCACCCAGTACACCCGGTACCTGACGCTGGGCCTCGCGCTCCTCCAGGCGACCGGCATCGTGGCGCTCGCGCGCAGCGGCGCCCTGCTCCAGGGCTGCGACCGCGACCTGCTGCACGACAACGGCACGGGCACCTTCCTGGTCATGGTCATCACCATGACCGCCGGCACCGCGGTCATCATGTGGCTCGGCGAGCTCATCACCGACCGCGGCATCGGCAACGGCATGTCGATCCTCATCTTCACCCAGGTCGTCGCGACCTTCCCCGCCACGCTGTGGGGCGTGAAGACCTCCAAGGGCTGGGTCGTCTTCGGCATCGTGCTGGTGATCGGCCTGATCATGGTCGCGGCCGTGATCTTCATGGAGCAGGCGCAGCGCCGCATCCCGGTGCAGTACGCCCGCCGCATGGTGGGTCGCAAGATGTTCGGCGGCAACTCCACCTACATCCCGCTCAAGGTCAACCAGGCCGGCGTCATCCCGGTCATCTTCGCCTCGTCGCTGCTCTACCTGCCGGCGATGGCGGTGCAGTTCAACCCCGACAGCAAGAACCCGGTGCTCGACTTCATCGGCACCTACCTCGTCCGTGGCGACCACCCGCTCTACATGCTGGCGTACTTCCTGCTGATCATCTTCTTCGCGTACTTCTACGTCTCGATCACCTTCAACCCTGTCGAGGTGGCGGACAACATGAAGAAGTACGGCGGCTTCATCCCCGGGATCCGGGCGGGCAAGCCGACCGAGGACTACCTGTCCTACGTCCTGTCCCGCATCACGTTCCCTGGAGCCCTCTACCTCGGTCTCATCGCCATGGTGCCCCTCATCGCGTTCGCGGTGATCCAGGCCAACCAGAACTTCCCGTTCGGCG
>NZ_JBHLXH010000001.1:2896845-2932806 GCF_042432345.1 Nocardioides zeicaulis
GCAGCGCAACTACGAAGGATTCCTCCGCTAATGCGTCTCATCCTCATGGGCCCCCCGGGGGCCGGCAAGGGCACCCAGGCCTCGTTCGTCGCCGACCACTTCGGGATCCCCGCGATCTCGACGGGCGACATCTTCCGGGCCAACGTCTCGCAGGGCACCCCGCTGGGCGTGGAGGCCAAGCGCTACATGGACGCCGGCGAGTACGTCCCGGACGAGGTCACCAACCGCATGGTGCGCAACCGCATCGACGAGGACGACGCCAAGCCCGGCTTCCTGCTCGACGGGTACCCGCGCACGCTGGCCCAGGTCACCGAGCTCGACGGCATGATCGGCTTCACCGGTCACCAGCTCGACGCGGTCGTGGTGCTCACCGTCGACCCCGAGGAGCTCGTGCAGCGCCTGCTGCAGCGCGCAGTGACCGACGGCCGGGCCGACGACACCGAGGACGTCGTCCGGCGCCGCCAGGAGGTCTACGCCGAGCAGACGGCTCCGCTGATCGAGGTCTACCGCGAGCGCGGGATCCTCATCGAGGTCGACGGGATGGGTGAGGTCGACGAGGTCACCTCCCGCATCTTCGCCGCCCTCGACATCGTCCCCGAGAGCTGAGCCGGATGGGCTTCCGCGACCGCGGCCTGGAGATCAAGACCCCCGAGCAGATCGAGGCGATGCGCGTCGCCGGCCTGCTCGTGGGGCAGACGCTCGAGCTGCTCCGCGCCGCGGTCCGCCCCGGCGTGACCACGCTCGAGCTCGACACGCTCGCCGAGACCCACATCCGCGACCACGGCGGCATCCCGTCGTTCAAGGGCTACAGCCAGCCGCCGTTCCCGGCGACGATCTGCGCCTCGGTCAACGACGAGGTGGTCCACGGCATCCCCGGCGAGCGGGTGCTCGCGGAGGGTGACGTCATCTCCATCGACTGCGGCGCGATCGTCGAGGGGTGGCACGGCGACGCGGCGACCACCGTCCCGGTCGGCGAGGTCGGCGACGACGTGCGCGAGCTGCTCCGCGTCACCGAGGAGTCGCTGTGGCGCGGCATGGCGGCCGCCCGCCTCGGCGGCCGCGTCACCGACATCAGCCACGCCATCGAGGCCCACGTCCGCTCTCAGGGGCGCTACGGCATCCTCGAGGACTACACCGGTCACGGCATCGGCACCGAGATGCACATGGCCCCCAACGTGCCCAACTACGGCCGCCGCGGGCGGGGCCCGACGATCGTCGAGGGCCTGGCCCTCGCCGTGGAGCCGATGGTCACCCTCGGCAGCAAGCACACCGACCTGCTCGAGGACGAGTGGACGGTGGCCACCGTGGACGGGTCCATGGCCGCGCACTTCGAGCACACCTTCACCGTGACGCCGCAGGGCGCCTGGGTGCTGACCGCCGTCGACGGCGGGGCCGCGCGCCTCGCCGAGCTCGGCGTCCCATTCGGCGGACGCTGACCCCGCGGTTCGCGCCCGGTCCGCCGGGCGTGGAAGGATGAGCCTGCTGGAGGGGAGTACTCCCCGCAGTGGCGCCGTCATCACGGTCCTCGCGCGAGCGGGACCCGGTCCCACTGGTTCGCCGCAGGCGGGCGGAAGAGACCTCCGGTGGACGCGCCCTGCGCCGACACCGTCCCCCACCACCCCAAGGAGCATCAGTGGACATCCCCACCTGGGTCTGGATCGCCACCGCGGTCGTGACGATCGCCGTCTTCGCCTTCGACCTCGTCGTGATCGGTCGCAAGCCGCACGAGCCGAGCATGAAGGAGTGCGCGACCTACCTGTCGATCTACGTGGGCCTCGCGGTGCTCTTCGGCCTCGGCGTCTGGTGGACCTCCGGCGGCACCCCCGCGCTGGAGTTCTTCTCCGGCTGGCTGGTGGAGTACTCGCTGTCGATCGACAACCTGTTCATCTTCATCATCATCATGGCGAAGTTCGCGGTGCCCAAGGAGCTGCAGCAGTTCGCGCTGATGGTCGGCATCGTGATGGCGCTGGTGATGCGCGCGATCTTCATCGGCGTCGGCGCCACCGCGATCAACAACTTCAGCTGGGTCTTCTACCTCTTCGGCCTGTTCCTGGTCTACACCGCGGTCAAGCTGGCCAAGGAGGGCGCGGAGGACGAGGACGAGGACGACGAGTTCGAGGAGAACCGCGTCGTCGCCTTCGTGGAGAAGCGCTTCCCGGCGACCTCGGAGTGGCACGGCGAGAAGCTGCTGGTCAAGGAGGGCGCCCAGCGGATGATCACCCCGATGTTCATCGTGATCATCACCCTCGGCACGACCGACCTACTCTTCGCGCTCGACTCGATCCCCGCGATCTTCGGCATCACCAAGGAGCCCTACCTGGTGCTCACCGCCAACATCTTCGCGCTGATGGGCCTGCGCCAGCTCTACTTCCTCATCGGCGGTCTGCTGCAGCGCCTGATCTACCTGTCCTACGGCCTGTCGTTCCTGCTGGCCTTCATCGGCGTCAAGCTGATCCTCCACGCGATGCACGAGAACGAGCTGCCCTTCGTCAACGGCGGGGAGCACATCTCGTGGGCGCCCGAGATCCCGATCTGGCTGTCGCTGGTCGTCATCCTGGCGACCCTCGCCGTGACCGCGGTGCTCTCGCTGTGGGCCTCGGGCCGGATGGACGACGCGCAGCAGGACGCGGCCAGCGGGCCGCGTCGCGACTGGGACGACGACTGACCCAGCGGGTCAGGACACGCACTGGGTGGCGGTGGGGGAGCTGTCGGACCCGCGCGTCATCCGGAGGTCGAGGCAGACCGGCTCGGGGGTGCGGAGCAGGACCTGCTTCCTCGTCGTCGTGCGGTAAGCGTCCGTGTCGTCGCGGTGGTAGCTGAAGGCGTCGCCCGCCTCCATCTCCACGGCGGGGCGCCAGGTGAACAGCACGCCGCGCTCGGTACGACGACCGCTCAGCAGCGGCGCCTCGTCGAGGGAGTCGTCGACCACGCCGGACGGCGTCTGGGCCTCGGTCGGGACCACCACGCCCGGGTCGTCGTCGCCGCGACCGCCGCCGAGCACCAGCAGGCCCACCAGCACCGCCAGCACGGCAGCGCCGAGGCCGGCCCACACCAGGCCGGAGCGGCTCGTGGACTCCTCGTCGGGACGGGAGGGGTCCACGACCGTGTCCTGGGCGGCGATGCGACGCGGGCCGCTCGCGGAGATGACGGTGACGGGCTTCATCGCCGTGGCGTCCTCGGGCGCCTCCGGCACCTCGGGCACGGCGACGGACGCATCGGGGCGGTCGCCCTCGACCGCCACGGCGGTGCGCGGCCACCCGGCGGCCGACTCGATGCGCTGGAGCGCGCGTGCGAGCTCCAGGGCGCTCGAGGGACGGTGCTCCGGGCGCTTGGCCAGGCACTGCTGCAGCAGCCGGTCGAGGGCGGGCGGCACGTCGGGGCGCTGCGTCGCCGGGGGAGCGGCGTGCAGGATCCGCGCGCTCAGCGCGCGCGTGGAGTTGTCGCCCGACGGGATCGAGAACGGCGAGCGGCCCACCAGCAGGTGCCAGATCGTGGCCCCGAGCGAGTAGACGTCGGAGGCGACCGAGCCGTTGGACCGGCCGTCGAGCAGCTCCGGCGGCGACCACGGGTAGGAGATCCGGACGTCGCTGTCGCCCTCGACGTCGGCGATGTGGCCGGCGATGCCGAAGTCGGTGAGCGCGGGCTCGTGGTAGCTGGTGACCAGCACGTTGCTCGGCTTGATGTCGCGGTGCAGGATCCCCGAGCGGTGCGCCGTCTCGATGGCGCTCGCCAGCTTGATGCCGGTCGAGACGGCGTCGACCGGAGCCATCGGGTTCGAGCGCACGCGCACGCCGAGGTCGGGCGGCGGGCAGTAGCGCATCACGAGGAACGGACGACCGCCCTCGGCGGTCACCCCGGCGGTGATCACCGAGACGATGTAGGGGTGGTCGGCCAGGCGCGCCATCGCGTTGGCCTCCGCGGTGAAGAGGTACTTCTCGCGGTCGGTGAGCGGCACGTCGGGCCGCACGACCTTGACCGCGACGCGCTGCCGCGGCCACTGCTGCTCGTAGAGGAAGACGTCGGCGAAACCACCGCTGCCCAGGTGCTCGACGAACGCGAACCCGGGGATGACCGGTGCGCTCACCGCGTGACGGCTCCCGTCTCGAAGCGGACGGCGTACACGTGGGCCATGTCGAGGACCGTACCGGGGTCGAGCACGTAGGCGTCCCCGGGCCGCATCCGCTCCGGCTCGCGGCCGGGCGGGGCGATCGTGGTGCCGCCGCGGCTGTCGAGGTCGCGGGCCACGACGTCCCAGCCGTCGAGCTCGATGGCGAGGTGACGGCGCGAGACGAACGAGTGGTCGGCAGGCAGGTGCACCAGGTGCGGCCAGTCCGTGCCGTCCTGCGACGGGGCCGGCTTGCGACCGAGGACCACCCCGCGGTCGAGCGGCACGACCTCGCCGGTCGGGAGCCGCAGGCCGCCCAGCGAGGGACGGTCGACCCGCCGCGGCTCCTGGGGCGCCACGCGCTGGTGGCAGACCCGGCACTGCGGGAGGGCCGGGGGAGTGAGGTGCCCGAGGGGGCAGCTCACGGCCAGCACGGTCGGTGCCGTGTGCTGGGCGAGGTGGGCCGGGCGCAGCGACGTGGAGCCGTCGTGGTCGTCGCCCCCCGCCTGCCCGGGCGCGGTCGTGCGTGCCGGAGGACGGATGGTCGTGTGGGTGCCCTGCTCGATGCGCTGCACGAGCAGCGGGTCGGGCTCCGTGGTGTGGATGAGGGGCCCGGTGTCCTCGACCGGGTCGACCGGCCGGCGCACGCGGGTGCGCGGCGGCGGGCCGTCGGGACCCTTGGCGGCGAGGATCGCCTCCGGGATGCCGTCGATGAGACCGGCGGCCGGGGGCGGTGCCGGCGTCTCGTCGGCGCGGACGGCGGGCGCGGTCCGTCCCGACACGGGCGTGAGCTCCACCCGCGAGGCGGCCACGACGCCCCCGACGAGGCGACGGGTCGGGGTCAGGCGGTCGGGGTCGGCGCCGCCGGCGAGGCTGAGCACGCGGGCGGGACCCACGAGACGTACGTGGCCGGAGCCGCGGGACAGCGACGTCGAGGCACCCGAGGTGAAGTCGACCAGCGCCAGGCCGGGCGGGTCGCCCTCGAAGGCCTTCTCGACGATCGCGAGCACCTGCTCGGCGATGCCGGTGCCGGCGGCTGCGTCGCCTGCCAGGACGTCCCAGACGTCCTGCACAACCTGCTCGTCGCCCGGGTCGCTGAGCAGCACCCAGTGCGCGCCGGTGCCGACGAGCACACCGTCACCCGCGGTGTAGCGCGCTTCCACGATCACCGTCGACTCCCCTCGTCCACGCCCACGCGTCCATCATCACCCATGGGCGGTGCCCGGCGCACTCGGTGCCGACTTGTCCGATCCTTGACCGCCTACATACCCTCCATGCGGGATGACTGCGGCGGGCGTTGGTCATTCGTGGGCGTAGGGGGAATCGTGGCGCGAGCGACGTTCGTGCGTCGGCACCGGGTGGGCATCGCCTCCGGGGCCGCTCTGGCGCTCGCCGCGACGGCGGTCACGGTCTACGCCGTCACCGCCCAGGGCTACAAGTCCCACGAGGCCGAGCTCAACGACGGGGGCGTGTGGGTCGTCAACGGCAAGAAGGGCTGGTCGGGCCGGCTGAACAAGCCGATCAACGAGCTCGACGGCGTCGTCCCGAGCCAGGACGGCCGGAGCCGCCTCGACGTCGTGCAGGACGGCGCCTCGGTCGTCACCGTCAACCTCGACTCCAGCCGCGGGCAGGCGATCGAGACCACCAAGCTCGAGGCCGAGGACGGCGGCACGGCCGCGATCCCCACCGGCGCAGCGGTCTCCATGGGCGGCGGCACGTTGGCCAGCGCGGACCCGGAGACCGGGCAGGTCTGGGCCGTGCGCTACGACAGCCAGCTCGGCAAGCCGGTGATGAGCGCGGTGGACCGGCAGTCCGACCCCCTCGTCGAGACCGGCAAGGGCGCGACCCTCGCGGTCAGCCTGGGCGGCACCGTCGTGGCGACCTCCGCCGACGAGGGCACCCTCACCACGATCGAGCCCGCGGGCAACGGGTTCGACGACCCCACGACGACCGGGCTCCCGGGCGAGGCGGGCGAGGTCACGGCCGTGACGACGGTGGGGGAGCGGGTCGTCACCCTCGACGCCGCCTCCGGCGCGCTCGCGGTCGTCGGCGGCGCCACCGCCGAGGTCGAGCCCGGCAGCGTCCTCCAGCAACCCGGCCCCGCGGCCGACACCGTGCTCGTCACCACCCCGCAGGAGCTGCTCAGCATCGACCTCGACTCCGGTCGGTCGACCGTCGTCTCGTCCGCCTCCGGCACGCCGGTGGCCCCGGTCCGGCTCGGTGCCTGCGTGTTCGGCGCCTGGTCGGGCGGGCTGGGCAGCGTCGCCACCAGCTGCGGTTCCTCCCCCGGCGAGGTCGAGGCCCAGTCGCTCGGCGGCGACGCCACCAGCCTGGCCTTCCGGGTCAACCGCGGCGAGGTCGTGCTCAACGACAGCCTGAGCGGCGCCGTCTGGGACGTCGACCAGGAGCAGCCCGCGCGCATCGACAACTGGAACGCCTTCACCTCGAAGAAGAAGAACGAGGACGACGAGCAGGAGAACGAGAACCAGACCGACGCCGACCGTCGCCCGCCCCAGGCCAAGCCGGACTCCTACGGCGTGCGGGCGGGGCGCACGACCGTGCTCCACCCGCTCGACAACGACTCGGCCCCCCAGGGGCGGCTGCTGAGCATCGTCGACGTCGACCAGCCGACCGGCGGGGCGCGCGTCGAGATCAGCCCCGACGGCCAGACGCTGGTCCTGCAGATGCCGGCCAAGGCCCGGCCGGCCACCTTCGAGTACTTCATCGACGACGGCCGCAACGGCCTGTCGGCGCACGCAGCGGTCGACGTGCGGGTGCGCGGCGAGGGCGACAACGAGGCGCCGACACTGCGGGCGGGCTACGAGAAGCCGGTCTACAAGGTGCCCCACGGCGGCTCGCTGGAGGTGCCGGTGCTCGCGGACTGGCGCGACGACGCCGACGGCGACACCCTCCTGCTCGACTCCGCCCGCGCCCTCGACGGCGACCTGACCGGCGCGCAGGCGCGCACCACCTCCGACGGCCGGATCCGGTTCACCGCCCCGACCGCTCCGGCGACCGGCCCGCAGGTCGTCAAGGTCGACTACGCAGTCACCGACGGACGCGCGGCACCCGTGCGCCGCTCGATCGACTTCGCGGTCCAGGCGCCCCAGGACCAGCAGTCGTTCGCGCCCACCGCCCAGCCGGACGTCGTGCGCGGCGAGGTCGGCGCCCCCATCAAGATCCGCCCGCTGCTCAACGACCTCCCGGGCTCCGACCCCAACAACCCCGACGCCGAGCTGAGCCTGGCGGGCAAGGTGCCCCAGCAGCCGGGCGCGGACGTCACCTCCGACCTCGAGTCGGGCCAGGTGACGCTGACCGCCGACCGCGCGGGCACCTACTTCCTGAGCTACGACGCCGGCTACGGCAACGCGCCCCTCGACCGCGGCACCATCCGCGTCGACGTGAAGCCCGATCCCAAGCGCGCCGCGCCCCCGATCGCGATGCCCGACACCCTGACCCTCTACGGCCAGGCCCCCGGGATCGTCGACGTCCTCGCCAACGACCTCGACCCGGCGGGCGGCCTGCTCACCGTCCAGCGCGCGGCGCCCGCCCGTGACGCCGACCTCGACGTGGCGATCATCGACGGCAGGTGGCTGCGGATCTCCGCCGCCCAGCCGGCGCTCGGCACCGTCTCGCAGACGGTGACCTACGAGATCAGCAACGGACCCAGCTCGGGCGTGCGCGGCGAGGTCGTGGTCACCCAGCGACCCGCCCCCGCCGACAACACCCCGATCACGGTCAACGACCGCGTGGTGGTGCGGGCCGGGTCGTCGGTGTCCGCCCCGGTCCTCGACAACGACGTCTCGCCCTCCGGCGACCGGCTGACGCTGCTGGCCAACGTCGCCGACAGCGACGTCCCGGGCGAGCTCGACGTCGTCCCGCCGATCGACGTGAAGGGCGACGTAGGCCACGCCTTCGTCTCGGGCCGCGTCGTGCGTTACGTCGCGCCGGAGAAGGTCGCCGAGCGCGACACCTACGACGTGCCCTACGTGGCCACCAACCTCGCCGGCGAGCGCGCCACCGGGCACCTGCGGGTGACCGTCGTGCCGGGCGACGCGCCCAACAACCCGCCCGAGCCGCCCACCCTGGAGGCGCGGGTCGTGTCCGCGGACAAGGTCAAGGTGCGCCTGCCGGGCTCGGGCGTCGACCGCGACGGCGACCCCGTGACGGTCACCGGCATCACCGCTGCGCCGCGGCTCGGCCGCGTGGTGTCCTACGGCGGCAACTTCATCGAGTACCAGGCCTACCCCCGCACGGTGGGCACCGACGAGTTCACCTACGCGGTGGTCGACTCCGAGGGAGCGTTCGCGACCGGCACAGCGCGGGTCGCGGTGGTCGAGGGCGGCGAGAACCAGCCGCCCCTGGCCGTCGACGACCGGCTCACGGTCGCGCCCGGCCGCACGGCGACGTTCGACCCGCTCGCCAACGACTTCATCGCACCGGGTGACTCCGTCGAGCTGGAGCTGCTCGACGCCCCCGAGGGCGCGGAGGTCGACCCCGACACCGACCTGGTGACGGTGCCCGCCCCGGCGTCCCTCGGCGCCGAGCCGGTGACGATCGTCTACCGCGTGACCAACGGCATCGCGGAGTCGCGCGCGACGATGACCCTCGACACCGCCAAGGACTTCGACAACCCGCCGGTCGTCTACGACGCCTTCGGCAGCGCGCAGGACAGCGGCAGCGTGGTCGTCGACGTGCTCGACGGCGCCTACGACCCCGACGGGGACGCCGACGACCTCGTCGTCGAGGACGTCCTGGGCGACCCCAGGTCGACGGTCGTCGACGGGTCCAAGGTGCGGGCCGACCGGGGCCCCTCGCCCAAGGTGCTCCCGTTCGTGGTGCGCGACGCCGACGGTGCGGTCGCCACGGCGTCGGTCTACGTGCCGCCCACCGGCACCGGCCTGCCGTACGTCCTGCCCGGCAAGACGGTGCGCGTCGACGAGGGCGGCCGGACGACGGGCCGGTTGTCCGACTACGTCGCGGCGCCCGACGGGGCAGACGTACGCGTCGCCTCGGCGCGCCGGTCCTGGTCGGCCACCCCCTCCTCGCTCTCGGCCGGTCCCGACGGGGCGCAGGGCTTCGAGCTCACCGCGGCCCCCGGCTACCGCGGCCCGGGTGCCGTGCTGGTCGAGGTGACCACGGCGCGCGACGCCGGGGGCAACGACGACACCTCCACCACCGCCGACGGCGCGACGGCGCTGCTCTCGATCCCGGTGCAGGTCGGCGACGACAAGCCGTCGCTCGAGTGCCCCTCCACCGTGCTGCCGCTGTCCGCGGGCCAGCGCTACGACCTCGACATCGCGAGCTTCTGCAAGGTCTTCACCGTCGACCCGCGCGACGCCGCGACCCTCGACTACTCCGCCCAGTGGGGCTCCGCGCTCACGGGTGTCGACGTCGGCTCGCCGCAGGGCTCCGTGGTGTCGGTGAGCGCCGCCTCCACGGCGACCGAGGGGGGCGAGGCGGTCCTCGACGTACGAGCCGGCGACAGCAACGTCGAGCAGGTGCGGTTCAGCCTCGAGCAGGCGCCGCCCCCGCGGATCACCCCGATCCGGGTGGACACCCTCGAGGCCGGGCAGAGCCGGTCCTTCGACATCGGCGCCTACCTCCAGGCCGGGGTGTCCGACCCCGACCCGACCATCGTGTCGGTCGACAGCACCGGCAACCCGGCCGTGCGGGCCAGCGTCGACGGCGGGAGGCTGACGCTCACCGCCGCGAAGGACGCGCGGGGCGCCGAGGCCAGCTTCCGCCTCGTCGCCAGCGACATCGGCAGCGACGACCCGCCTCCGAGCAGGCGCGTGCAGACCCGGCTCCAGTTCCGGGTGATCGGCGTGCCGACCGCGCCCGGCGTGCCGCGCACCTACCCCTCGCGCAGCGAGCTCGGCGCCTTCGAGGTGAGCTGGCCGGCGCCCGACGACGACGGCGGTGCGCCCGTCCAGTACTACATCGTCCGCGAGGAGAAGACCGGCGAGGTCCGGCGCTGCGACACCACCACGTGCACCTTCCGGGGCCTCAAGGTGGGCGTGACCTACAGCTTCCGCGCCCAGGCGGTGAACCGCGTCGGCAAGAGCGACTGGAGCGAGCTGTCGAAGTCGGCCAAGGCCGACTCCGCGCCGGGCCGCGTCTCCGACATCCAGATGGTCGGGCGCGGCGACGGCACCATCGAGATCTCGTGGAAGAAGCCGACGACCCTGACCTCGCGGGTCCTGACCTACCTGGTGAGCTGGACCAACGGCCCCTCGGTGGAGGTCGACGGCAGCACCACCACCTACCTCGCCTCGGGCCTCGACAACAACACCCAGTACCAGTTCACGATCAAGGCCAGGAACCGCGTCGACTACTCGCTGCCGCGCACGTCCGAGCCCTTCCAGCCGCTCGGGACCCCCTCGCCGCCGCCGGCGCCCTCGGTGGTGGACCTCGAGTCCGGCACGAGCCAGACCAGCGTCCGGATCAGCTGGCAGGGGGTCTCCCCGGAGGGCCCCGGCCCGACGGCGTACACCGTGACCTACACCAACGGCGTCACCAGCGGCGCGGTCCCGGGCTGCCAGAAGCTGGTCGCCCTCACCTGCACGCACACCGGCATCCCCTACGACGGGCAGACCTACACCTACCGGGTCGTGGCCGCCAACCAGCCGGTCGGCGACCCCGCCAACCGGTCGGTGCCCAGCGAGGGCACCTCGATCCAGGCCGTCGGACGTCCCGCCCAGTGGGGCGCCTTCAGCGTGGTCCCGACCGGGACCAGCCAGGAGATCCAGCTCCAGTACACCGTGCCTGACGCCCGCGGCACCACGAGCAAGGTCGAGATCCTCGTGGACGGGGCCGTCAACCGGACCTTCCCGCAGCAGACGGGTGACCAGACCGTCCGCACGCTCCTGGCCGGCAACGAGCGGCCGTACTCGGTCGCGCTGCGGGTCTGCAACGAGAACGCGCCGGCCGGCTGCACGGTCAGCGGCGCCCAGAGCGTCCAGTCCTACGGGCGCCTCGACGGGATGCTCAACGACATCGGCCCCGCCGCCGTCAACGGCAAGACGCTGACGTGGACCGTCACGGGCAGCAGCAACGGCAACCCCGCCGAGCTCGTGGTCCGCCTCGACGGCGGGCCGGAGCAGGTCAGGCCGCTGGCCTCGGCGGGTGCGTTCACCGAGACGTTCTCGCTCACCACCACCGACTACGTCGAGAACGGGCGCATCGACGTGCTGCTGCGCGACTCCTCGCCCGGCGGGCGCGGCCAGGACGCCAGCTACAACGAGACCACCAGCGGCCGTCCGCCCGACCCGCAGCTGATCGTCGCCCAGGGTGCCGGGTGCAACGACTCCGCCGAGGACGCCGCGGCGCGGTGCTACCGCGGCGCGGAGGACACCTTCCGGGTCTGCGACACCAAGGACTGCTCGCGCATCCGGCTCGGGCTCTACGGATGGGACGACTGGACCACCAACGGCAAGGTGACCTGCCGCGTGGTCAAGCACCCCAACAACTGGTTCTCCAACGAGGCGGGACAGCTGTCGGTGCCCTTCGAGGACAACGTCGGCTGGTACTCCCCGGGCGGCTACGTCCAGATCGGCTGCAAGGGCAACAAGTTCGGGTCCCCGGAGTTCTACGGAGCGGCGCAGTGGTAGGCGCAGGGCGTCCGCACCACCACCACCGAGAAGGAGCAGCATGACCATCAGCAACGAGCAGGCCGAGTGGTTCAGGACCACCTTCGACCAGCTGACCGACAACATGGAGAAGGCCGTCCTCGGCAAGCGCCATGTCGTCCGGCTCGCCCTCACCTGCCTGCTCTCCGAGGGCCACATCCTGCTCGAGGACTTCCCCGGCACCGGCAAGACGATGCTCGCCCGGGCCCTGGCCAACACCGTGCAGGGCAGCCACGCCCGCATCCAGTTCACGCCGGACCTGCTGCCCTCCGACGTGACCGGCGTCACGGTCTACGACCAGCACAAGGGCACCTTCGAGTTCCATCCCGGACCGATCTTCCACACCATCGTGCTGGCCGACGAGATCAACCGCGCCTCGCCCAAGACCCAGTCGGCGCTGCTCGAGGTCATGGAGGAGGGACGCGTCACCGTCGACGGCGTGGCGCACCCGGTCGGCCGGCCCTTCCTGGTGATCGCCACCCAGAACCCCATCGAGCAGGCCGGCACCTACCGGCTGCCCGAGGCCCAGCTGGACCGCTTCCTGATGAAGACCTCGGTCGGCTACCCCGACCGCCAGGCGACCGTCGAGCTGCTCAACAACGCAGCCGTCCGCGACCGCGCCGCGCTGGTCACGCCGGTCATCACCGCCGCGACCATCGCGCAGATGAGCGGCCTGGCCGACCAGGTCTACGTCGACCCGGCCGTGATCGGCTATGTCGCCGAGCTCGCCGAGGAGTCCCGCCGCCAGCCGCACGTCAAGCTGGGCCTGTCGGCCCGCGGCTGCCTGGCGTTCGTGCGGGTGGCCAAGACCTGGGCCGCCGCCGACGGTCGCGACCACGTCGTGCCCGACGACATCAAGGACCTCGCCGAGCCGGTGCTGTCCCACCGCCTGCTCCTCGACGCCGAGGCCCAGTTCAGCGGCGTCGACGTGCAGACGGTCATCGCGCGCCTGCTCGACGCGGTCGCGCCGCCGACCGACCGCGTGGGGGTCTGAGGCACGTCCATGAGGCAGCGGTTGAACGACGTGCTCGAGGTCATCAAGCCGATCGGCTGGATGGTCCTCGGCCTCGGCCTGGGTGCGGCCCTCGTGGCCAGCTTCACGCAGTGGCGTGAGCTGGCCGTGCTGGGCGTCGCCTGCCTGCTCCTGCTCGTCCTCGCGCTGCCCTTCCTGCTCGGCCGCACCGCGGTCGGCGTCGACCTCCGCCTGCAGCCGGAGCGCGTCGCGGCGGGGGAGTCGGTGGCCGCCGGCGTGCTGGTCGTCAACCGGGCCTCCTCGCGACTGGTGCCGACCACGCTGGAGGTGCCCGTGGGCTCCGCGGTCCACCGCTACGGCATCAGCTCGCTGGCGCCGGGCGCCGCGCACGAGGAGTCGTTCACCATCCGCACCGAGCGCCGCGGCGTGATCCCGGTGGGCCCGGCGATGACCCGCCGCGGCGACCCGCTCGGGCTGTTCTCGCGCGACATGGTGTGGACGCCCTTGCGCGAGGTGCTGGTGCGCCCCCCGCTGGTGCCGATGGAGTCGCTCGGCGCGGGCCTGCTCCGCGACCTCGAGGGCGTGTCCACCGACGCGGTCAGCCAGAGCGACCTGGCCTTCCACGCCCTGCGTGAGTACGTCCCCGGCGACGACCTCCGCCACATCCACTGGCGCTCCTCGGCCAAGGTGATGGCCTCCACGGGCGAGTCCGCGCTGCTCGTGCGCCAGTACCTCGACACCCGTCGCAGCCACGCCACCATCGTGGTCGACGACCGGCTGGCCTCGTGGGGCGACCCGGAGGACTTCGAGACCGCGATGGCGGTCGCGGCCTCGATCGCCGTGCGCGCGGTCCTCGACGAGTTCGACGTGTCCTTCGTCTGCGGTCGGCACGCCTCCACGGGCTCCGACGGACACCTCGCCCTCGACGCGGTCTGCCGTGCCGAGCTCGGGGACCGCGGGCTGGTGGAGTCCGGGCGCCAGGCCACCACGATGGCGCCCGACACCAGCGTCGCCTTCCTGGTCGGCGGCAACCGCACCGAGTTCACCGACATGCTGCGGGCGGCCGCCGCGTTCCCGCCCGAGGTCCGCCGCTTCGGCATCGTGGTCGACCCCGAGGGCACCAGCCGGGTCACCGAGACCGGCGGCCTGCCCGTCCTGCACCTGTCCGTCAAGGAGGACCTCGGCGGCCTCCTGCGGTGGAGCGTGCGATGAGTGCGCCCGCGCAGGACCCCGCCGTCGCGCCCCGCCCGGGTCGTCGGCTCGGCGGGCCGGCCACCACCACCCGGACCCGCGTCCGACCGCACGCCCTGCTGCCCGACCGGCACGCCTGGACCGACATCGGCTTCACCCTCGCGCTCAGCGTCGTCGCGCTCACCGCGTTCGGCTCCTCGTTCACCGGCTCGGCGTACCTCGTGGTGGGCGTGGTCGGCGCGGTGGTGTCGGTGCTGGTCACCCACCTGACCCGCGCCGTCGGCTGGCCGCTCGTCTCGGCCGTGGTGATCGACCTCGTGGTGTTCTTCGCCCTCGGCGGACCGCTGTGCCTGCGGTCCCTGGGCGACTCGTCGGTGCTGCCGGGGCCCGCGACGTTCGCCGAGGTCGCCGACCAGGCGATCTTCGGCTGGAAGGACCTGCTCACCACGCTGCCACCGGTCGACGGCGACGGGCCGCTGCTCGTGCTGCCCTGGCTGGCGGGCATGCTCGCCGGCCTGGTCGGTCTCGGCCTGGCGCGCCTCCCGGTGCGGCGCCCCTGGCTGACGGCCCTGCTGCCGGTGCTCGGCATGACGCTGGTGCTCTCCGGCGCCATCGTGCTGGGGGTGCGCCACCCCGCCTCGCTGCTCCTGCAGGGATGCCTGTTCGCCGGCCTCGCGCTGAGCTGGCTGGCCCTGCGCGCCCGCCGCGCGAGCGCGACGGTCCAGGGCGGCTCCTCGTCGTTGGTGCGCTCGGTCGGCGCCGTCGTGATGCTCGCCGTCGCGGCGGCCCTGGCGCTGCCCGCCAGCGGGTGGCTGACCCGCGACCCCGAGCGGGCCGTCGCGCGCAACTGGGTCGAGCCGCCGTTCGACATCGGGCGCTACCCCTCGCCGCTGGCCGGCTTCCGCAAGTACGTCGACCTCAAGGGCGGCTCCAACCGGGCCAACGTCTTCGACAAGACCCTCTTCGAGGTCGACGGGGTCCCGGCCGGAACGCGCGTGCGGATCGCCACCATGGACCGCTACGACGGCATGGTGTGGGCCGCCACCGACGACGCCCTCCCGGGCCCGGCCGACGACAGCTTCCAGCGGGTGTCCTCCACCATCGACAACCCCGTCGAGGGCAGCCAGGTCGAGGTGACCATCACCCTCGGCGAGGGCTACGACGGCGTCTGGCTGCCGACCGTCGGCGCGCTCGAGTCGCTGCACTTCGACACCGCGGACGCGCGCCAGAAGGCCGAGGTCTTCCGCTACAACCTGGCCACCTCCACCGGGGTCGTCCCCAGCGGCCTGCGCCCCGGCGACCGCTACACCTTCACCGCCGTCGAGCCCGACGACGAGCTCACCCCCCGCACCGTCGCCTCGTCCGGCCAGACGTTCCTGCCCCCGGGTGCGGCGTTCATCCAGGGCCCGATCGAGAAGTGGACCGAGGACGCCGGCAGCGACCCGATGGCCCGGGTGCTCGCGGCGGCCGACCACCTCCGCACCGAGGGCAAGTACTCCGACGGCGTCGGCCGCACCCAGCGCATCTACGTGGGCGGGCACAGCGTGTGGCGCCTGTCGGACCAGTTCGTCAACGCGCCCCAGATCGTCGGCAACGACGAGCAGTACGCCGCCACCATGGCCCTCATCGCCAACGACATCGGCGTCCCGGCGCGCGTGGTCCTCGGCGCGGAGGTCGAGGAGGGCGGCACGGTCACCGGGCGCGACGTCCAGGCCTGGGTCGAGCTCCAGGCCGCGGACGGCACGTGGAAGACGCTGCCCACCGAGCGGTTCATGTCCGACACCCCGCCCTCGGACCAGGTGCCGCAGACCAACACCCCGATGTCCGGGACCGTCATCCCGCCGCCGAACCCGATCCCGCCGCCCTCCGACGCGGGGGAGCAGAGCGACGCCGACCTCAAGGAGCGCAAGGCCACCCGCAAGAAGGCCGACCAGGACGACGAGGGCATCATCGCCGGGCTGCCCGGCTGGGTCGGTGTCGTGGTGACCTACGTCGGTGGGCCCCTGCTGCTCCTGGCGCTGGTCCTGGGGGCGATCCTCGCCGCGAAGGCGCTGCGACGCCACCGCCGGCGCAGCGCCGACGCGGTCTCGGCCCGGTTCGTCGGGGCGTGGCGCGAGCTCGTCGACCACGCGCGTGACCTGGGCCAGCCGGTGCCCCTCGGGCCCACCGTGACCCGCCGCGAGCAGTCGGTGGGGATCGTGTCCGGCCAGGCCGGCGTGCTGGCCCGCCGTGCCGACGGCTTCGTCTTCGGCCCGAGCGCGCCCGAGGCGGGTGCGGCGGCGGCGTACTGGGAGCAGGTCGACGCCGAGCGCCGCTCGATGTCGCAGGAGGTCGGCCGGTGGCAGCGCTGGCGCGCCGCGGTCAGCCTGCGCTCGTTCCTCCGCCGCCCGGGCAGCTCGACCGTTACTGCAGCGACGGACCCGGACGAGGCCACGTCCGGAGCGTCGCCCGATGCCCCGTCCGGGGCGCCGGGGCGGCTGCGCCGCCTCGCTGATTGGCGTTCTCGCAGGACGCCTGACTAAACTGGTGCGTCGGCCCAACGTGGGCTGCGTTTCGTGGCGCCTCGCGGCTGCCCGGAACCTCGCGGGATCGTCCTGGACGTCTCCGCGCGGTGCCCGGGAAGAGGTCCCCGGATCCGCCCACGAGGTCCACCGGCCACCTGCACGCAGGAGCCGGGCGGTTCCCGGGCCACGGTAGACAACGAGACAACAGATTGTGGAGGACATGCCGAAGAAAGAAGGCGTGATCGAGATCGAGGGCACCGTCGTGGAGGCCCTTCCCAACGCCATGTTCCGTGTGGAGCTGGCCAACGGGCACAAGGTGCTCGCGCACATCAGCGGCAAGATGCGACAGCACTACATCCGGATCCTCCCCGAGGACCGGGTCGTGGTGGAGCTCTCGCCGTACGACCTCACGCGGGGTCGCATCGTCTACCGCTACAAGTAACCAGCCAGCCGAGTAGCAAGGATCGTTGACATGAAGGTCAACCCCAGCGTCAAGCCCATCTGTGACAAGTGCAAGGTCATCCGCCGTCACGGCCGGGTCATGGTCATCTGCGAGAACCCCCGCCACAAGCAGCGGCAGGGCTGATCGACCTCGTCCGGCTTGCCGGACGAGCAGCGCGAGCCGCGCAGCCGCTTGCGGCAAGCGGGCTTGGACCCCAGCAGATCCACCGCAACGCCGTACAACCCCACAACGTGATCGCTAGGCCCGCCCAGGCGGGCTGAAGTCACCTCCGGAGCACCGGCCGGAGCCCACCCGAGGCGGGATGGGACGCGACACGACCAGAAACCGATGCGAGAACAGACAAGGAAACGCCACATGGCACGCCTCGTTGGTGTGGACCTCCCGCGCGACAAGCGCATCGAGATCGCACTCACCTACATCTACGGCATCGGCCGTACCCGCGCCCAGCAGCTGCTCGCTGCCACCGGCGTCGACCCGAACGCCCGGGTCCACACGCTCGGTGACGAGGAGCTGGTCAAGCTTCGCGACGAGATCGAAGCCAACTTCAAGATCGAGGGTGACCTCCGCCGTGAGGTCCAGGCGGACATCCGCCGCAAGATCGAGATCGGCAGCTACCAGGGTCGCCGCCACCGCATGGGCCTCCCGGTCCGCGGCCAGCGCACCAAGACCAACGCGCGCACCCGCAAGGGCCCCAAGCGCACCGTCGCCGGCAAGAAGAAGGCGAAGTGACCTGCGCCCCCGCGCAGTGATCCACGCCTTCCTCCCAGAAGCTTCCAGACCAGACCTCATCAGGAGTTAGTGAATGCCTCCCAAGAGCCGCGCGACCAAGGTCCGCCGCAAGGAGAAGAAGAACGTCGCCCAGGGCGAAGCCCACATCAAGAGCACGTTCAACAACACCATCGTCACCATCACCGACCCGACCGGCGCGGTGATCTCGTGGGCCTCTGCCGGCACCGTCGGCTTCAAGGGCTCGCGCAAGTCCACCCCGTTCGCCGCCCAGATGGCTGCCGAGGCCGCCGGCCGTCGCGCCATGGACCACGGCATGAAGAAGATCGACGTCTTCGTCAAGGGCCCGGGCTCGGGTCGTGAGACCGCCATCCGTTCGCTGGGTGCCATCGGCCTCGAGGTCGGCACCATCCAGGACGTCACGCCCACCCCGCACAACGGATGCCGGCCGCCCAAGCGCCGCCGCGTCTGACCCCGAGACTGAGAAAGAGAGACTGACACATGGCCCGCTACACCGGTCCCATGACCCGCAAGTCGCGCCGTCTCGGTGTCGACCTCGTCGGCGGCGACGCTGCCTTCGAGAAGCGTCCCTACGCCCCCGGCCAGCACGGCCGCGGCCGCATCAAGGAGTCGGAGTACCTGCTCCAGCTCCGTGAGAAGCAGAAGGCCCGCTTCACCTACGGCGTGATGGAGAAGCAGTTCGTCCGCTACTACAAGGAGGCCAGCCGTCGCCAGGGCAAGACCGGCGACAACCTCCTGCAGCTGCTCGAGTGCCGCCTCGACAACGTGGTCTACCGCGCCGGCTTCGCCCGGACGCGCCGCCAGGCCCGCCAGCTCGTCGTGCACGGCCACTTCCTGGTCAACGGCAAGAAGGTCAACATCCCGTCCTTCCAGGTCACCGACCACGACATCATCGACGTGCGCGAGAAGTCGCTCGAGATGACCCCGCTGATCGTGGCCCGTGAGACCCACGGCGAGCGCGTCACCCCCGCGTGGATGGAGGTCATCCCCTCGCGGATGCGCATCCTGGTCCACCAGGTCCCGGTCCGGGCGCAGATCGACGTCCCGGTCCAGGAGCAGCTGATCGTCGAGTTCTACTCCAAGAAGTGACCCACCGCCGGTGGTCGCCCCTCACGGGTGGCCACCGGCGCCGCACTCCTGCGCCACACCCCCTCCACTTCCCACCATGTTCGGATCCGTCAAATAGTGGGTGGATCCGGAAAGGAAAAACTCCGTGCTTATCGCTCAGCGCCCGACCCTCACGGAAGAGACCGTCGACGAGTTCCGCTCGCGGTTCGTGATCGAGCCCCTTGAGCCGGGCTTCGGCTACACGCTCGGCAACTCGCTGCGCCGCACGCTCCTCAGCTCGATCCCCGGCGCGTCGGTCACCAGCATCAAGGTCGACTCCGTCCTCCACGAGTTCTCGACCATCGAGGGCGTCACCGAGGACATGACCGAGATCATCCTCAACCTCAAGGGCATCGTGGTGTCCTCCGAGCACGACGAGCCGGTCGTGATGTACCTGCGCAAGTCGGGTGCCGGTGACGTCACCGCCGCCGACATCACCCCGCCGGCCGGCGTGGAGGTGCACAACCCCGAGCTCAAGATCGCCACGCTGTCCGACAAGGGCAAGCTGGAGATGGAGCTCGTCGTCGAGCGCGGCCGCGGCTACGTCTCGGCGGTGCAGAACAAGGGTGCCGACAACGAGATCGGCCGGATGCCGGTCGACTCCATCTACAGCCCCGTGCTGAAGGTGACCTACAAGGTCGAGGCCACCCGAGTCGAGCAGCGCACCGACTTCGACAAGCTCGTCATCGACGTCGAGACCAAGCCGTCGATCCGTCCCCGCGACGCGATCGCCTCGGCCGGCAAGACCCTCGTCGAGCTCTTCGGCCTGGCCCGCGAGCTCAACGTCGAGGCCGAGGGCATCGACATCGGCCCGTCGCCCGTCGACGAGCAGCTCGCCGCCGACCTGGCCCTGCCGGTCGAGGACCTGCAGCTCACGGTCCGCTCGTACAACTGCCTCAAGCGCGAGGGCATCCACACCGTGGGTGAGCTCATCTCCCGCTCGGAGCAGGACCTGCTCGACATCCGCAACTTCGGTGCGAAGTCGATCGACGAGGTCAAGGCCAAGCTCGTCGAGATGGGCCTCTCGCTCAAGGACAGCGCCCCCGGCTTCGACCCGCACGCCGCCCTCGCCGCCTACGGCGACGACGACGACGACGCCTTCATCGAGGACGAGCAGCTCTGATCCACCCCCGGCTCCGCGCCGGGATGCTGACAAGCAAACCGACCGGGCCCGGCACTCCGCCGGGCCGGTCGTCTACCCGGGTACCTGACACGGCCCGAGAGAAGGAAGGCACGACATGCCCAAGCCCAAGAAGGGCCCCCGCCTCGGCGGCAGCCCCGCCCACCAGCGCCTGATGCTCTCGAACCTGGCCACGGCCCTGTTCGAGCACGGCCGGATCACCACCACCGAGACCCGTGCGCGCCTGCTGCGCCCGGTCGCGGAGAAGCTGATCACCAAGGCCAAGCGGGGCGACCTGCACAACCGTCGCGAGGTCCTCAAGACCGTCCGCGACAAGTCGGTCGTGCACACCCTGTTCACCGAGATCGCCCCGGTCATGGCCGAGCGTCCCGGCGGCTACACCCGCATCACCAAGATCGGCCCCCGCAAGGGCGACAACGCCCCCATGGCGGTCATCGAGCTGGTCACCGAGGCCTACAGCCCGAAGGCCCCCTCGACCAAGAAGACCCAGGCCGCTGCGACTCCCGCGCCCGCCGAGGCCGCTCCGGCCGAGGTCGAGGCCGAGGACGTCGACGGACAGACCGAGGTCGTCGAGACCGAGGCTGCCGACACGGACACCGCCGAGGCCCAGGCCCAGGGCGACGCCGCCGAGGTCACCGAGGAGCCGGCCGCCGAGGCCGACGCCGAGGAGTCCACCGAGGACGACGCCAAGGCCTGACCCAGGTCCGAGTGCGACTCGCGAGGCCCGTCACCCCTGTGGGGTGGCGGGCCTCGCTGCGTGTCCGCCTGCGTCAGCGGTGAGGAGAGCAGGTTCTGAGCGGCCAGACCTTGTCCTGCTCACCGCTCGGTGGCTGAGAGGGCCGCGAGGACGGAGGCCGGGTCGAGGCTGCGAGGTGCACCACCGGTCCGGGCGAGGTGCCGCGTGGCTGCGACGACCGCCTCGTTGACGGGGGTGGGGACGCCGTGGAGCCGGCCGAGCAGCACGACCTCGCCGGCGAGGTAGTCGATCTCGGAGTCGCCGGTGCCACGGGCCAGGCTCTGCCACGTCGAGCCGCCACCACGCTCGAGCCCCGGACGGCGCTGCAGGACGTCTCCCCGCCGCGCGCGGTCCTCCTCGGCGGTGACGTAGGCCAGCCCCGCCGCGGTGAGGGCCCGCTCGCCCTCCGCGACGGCGAGGTCGGCGAGCCGGTCGGCGTCGGCCCCGGGCACGAAGGAGGCGTCGACCCCGTTGCCCAGGTTCATCAGGAGCTTGCGGCGCTTCCACGCCAGGATGTCGTCGCGCTCCTGCGACGCGATGCCGGCCGCGCGGAGGTCGGCGGCCACGGCGGCCGTGGTCGCGTCGGTGCCGCCGGGGATGCGGCCGACGTCGAGGATCGCCGGCGTCGGGTGGCACCCGGCGACGACGACGCCGGGCTCGAGGTGCGACGCGGGCAGCATCACGCAGACGGAGTACGTGCGGGCGAAGAGGCGCAGCGCCGCGGTCTCGGTGGCGACGCCGTTGGTGGCGCAGACGACGGCGACCTCGGCCGGGGCGTGGCGACGGAGGTCGTCGAGGGCGCCGGCGGCCTGGTGGGACTTCACCGCGAGCACCACGACAGTGTCGTCGGTCCACGCGACGTCGGCAGCGGTGTCGGTGGCCGGCGCGTCGATCCGGTGCCGCCCGGTGCCGCTGTCGAGCAGCAGCCCGTGCGCACGGATCGCCTCGAGGTGGGCCCCGCGGGCGACCAGCGTGACCGGCAGCCCCGCCAGGTGGAGGTGGCCGCCGATGACTCCGCCGACGGCGCCCGCGCCGTACACCACGTATCGCATGCCTCGACCCTACGAGCGCACGCGGAACCTCAGGTGCAGCACCCGGTCGCCCTGGATGACGACGTGGGGGTCCTCGAGCAGGTGCCGGCCGGTGTCGTGGCCGAAGAAGCGCCGGCCGTCGCCGAGCACGACGGGCGCGAGGTCGGTGGCCACCTCGTCCACGAGGCCGAGCGCGAGGCACTGGCCGCCGACGTCGCCCGCCGCGACGGACACGGTGCGTTCACCGGCGAGCGTGCGTGCCGTGGCGACGGCCTCCGCGACGTCGTCGACGAATGTGTAGGACGCCTCCGGGTGCCATCCGTCGGGCCTGGGGCGGTGCGACACCACGACCACGTGCTCCCCGGCCGGAGGGCGACCCTGCCAGCCGTCGGTGAGGTCGAACAGGCGCCGGCCGATGACCATGCAGCCGACGCCGTCCCACGCGTCGCGGACGTAGGCGTGGGAGGCGGCCGAGACGCGCAGGCCCCCGGGCGCCGGGTCGTCCATGTCCTGCGGTGCCAGGGGTAGGTCGCCGTTGAAGTACCAGTCGAACAGCGGCCCCGGGTCGTCGTCGGGGCCGGCCACGAAGCCGTCGAGCGAGACCACGGCGTGCAGCACCACGGTGCTCATCGCGCAGCGCCCCCGGACGACCATCCCGGGTCGCGACCGACGAAGCCCATCAACCGGTCGACGGCTGAGGCGCTCTCGGGGACGGGCACGGCGGGGCCGTACTGGCCCGAGTCGCGCAGCATCGCCTCGATGGGCCGCATGCCCTCGAGCATCTGCGCGGCGACGTCCTCGTCGAGCCGCGGCTCCTGGCCGGTGGCCCTGGCGAGGTCCCAGGAGTGCATGAAGACGTCGGCGGTGTAGAACTGGTCGACGGCGCCGTCGAGCCGGTGCGTGCCGACGTAGGGGTGCGTGAACGGCTCGTCGCCGCGCTCGTCGAGCAGCGCCTGCACCGCGTCGGCCTGGTGCCGCCACGCGCCGAGCGGGTCGTCCTCGACCGCGGGCCCGGGCGCCAGCTCGACCCCTCCGGCGGCGAGGAACCCCGGGAACCACCCGACGAGGTGGCCGACGACGTCGCGGGCTGTCCACCCGTCGACGGGCGCGGGTGCACCCCAGTCGGTCGTCGCGGCGGCGAGCCGGGTGAGCTCGCCGGCCACGATCGCGTGCCGGGCGGCCGGGGCGGGAGGGAGCGCCATCAGACCCGGCCCTCGGCGATCATCCGGTCGAGCGCGGCGTAGCCGTCGTTGACGCCGACCTCCATGCCGCTGCGCAGCCAGGCGTCGCGGTCCTCGAAGGAGTCGCAGAGGCTCACGGCGTGGAGCCGGCTGCGGCCGTCGCCGAGGTCCTCGAAGGTCACCGTCTCCAGGGCCACGCCGTCGGGCATCCCCTCCCAGGTGAAGGTCTGCACGATGCGGTCCTCGCGCACGGTGTGGAAGCAGCCGCGGAAGGAGGTCTCGAAGCCCTCCCGGTCGTGCTTGCCGCGCGCGGTGTAGCGCCAGGAGCCCCCGTCGCGGGCATCCCACTCGCTGATGTCGGCCGAGACGCCGTCGGGCCCGACCCAGGCGGCGAACAGGTCGCGGTCGGTGTGGGCGCGGAAGAGCTGCGCGGGCGTGGCGGCGAAGTCACGCCAGATGTGGATCGCGGGGACCGTGGGGTCCGCCTCGATGGCGGCCTCGGAGTACCGGGACTGCTGGGTGGTGCCGGTCATGGTGCGGTTCCTTCCTGGCTGGTCTGGCTGGTCTGGCTGGTCTGGCTGGTCTCGTCGTCCGGCAGGCTCGCGAGCACGGCGTCGAGGCGGGAGTAGCGCGCCTCGGCCTGCCGGCGGTAGCGCTCGATCCACTTCGTCATGAGGTCGAACACCTCTGCTTCCAGGTGCACCGGTCGTCGCTGGGCCTCCCTGCTGCGCGTCACCAGGCCGGCGTCCTCCAGCACCTTCAGGTGCTTGGAGACGGCCTGGAGGCTGACGTCGTACGGCGCGGCCAGCTCGCCGACGGTGTGGTCGGCCTCGGTGAGGCGGGCCACCATGTCGCGGCGGGTCGGGTCGGCGAGCGCGGCGAAGACGCGGGAGAGCGGGTCGGACACGTCGTACCTTCCTCAACCGTTGGGTTGACAATGACGGTAGAGCTGTCGTCAGCCCTTGTCAACCATCTGGTTGAGCTAGCGACGCGGCACGCGCACGGTCCTCGAGGCGGCCTTCAGGCACTCGGCCTGGCCCGAGGCGTAGGAGGGGGAGACGGTGACGTAGTAGCGCGCGCCCCGCGCGACCCGGAAGCGCCGTCGTCCGGACGCCGCGGCGTTCTCCGAGTCCACCCGCAGGTCCGCGCCGGCGCGGACCCGCCACAGCTTGATGCGGGCCCGGGCGGCACAGGCGTCCACCGGCGAGGTGATCCGGGCCTCGAGCCGGCCCGCGCCCTCGCGCCAGCGCAGCCTGGCGCGCCGCTCGGCCGACGGACAGCCCGTCGGGTTGGTCGAGGCCGCCGCGGGACACCCGTCGAGGGCGTCGTCGAGGCCGTCGCCGTCGGAGTCGGTGCGGCACGCGGCGTCCGCGCTGCAACCCGCGCGGGCACTCGGGGTCGCGGCCGTCGCCACCGGGACGGGCAGCAGCGTCGCGGCGAGCGCCACGAGGAGGAGGAGGAGGAGCCGACCGCGGGTCGTCGCATCGCTCACCTGCTCAGCCTAGGCAGTCGCGGCCGGCGCCGACACCCCTCGGGGCGCGGGGTCCGCGTCCGCCTAGGATCGTGCCGTGCGCCTGCGGATCGACTGTGCCTACGACGGCACGGACTTCTCCGGGTGGGCTGCGCAGCCCGCGCGCCGCACGGTGCAGGGCACCCTCGAGACGGCGCTCGCGACCGCACTGCGCCTGCCCGAGGTCCGCGTCACCGTCGCAGGACGCACCGACGCCGGGGTGCACGCGCGAGGCCAGGTCGCGCACCTCGACGTCGACCCCGGCGTGGTCGCGGCGTCCGCGGGCCGGTCCACGGACCCGCCGCTGGACGCCCTCGCCCGCCGCGTCGACGGGATCCTCCCGCCCGACCTGCGGGTGCGCCGGGTCAGCGAGGCGCCGACGGGCTTCGACGCGCGCTTCTCCGCGGTCTGGCGTCGCTACGCCTACCGGATCGCGGACACGCGCGACGTCGTGGACCCGTTGGTCCGCGGCCACGTGCTGACCTGGGGCAGACCGCTCGACCTCGACGCGATGAACCGGGCCTCGGCCCCTCTCGTCGGCCTCCAGGACTTCGCGGCCTTCTGCAAGCAGCGCGAGGGCGCCACCACGGTGCGCACCCTCCTCGACCTCGGCTGGAGGCGGGACCCCTCGGGCGTCGCGGTCGGCGACGTGCGCGCCGACGCCTTCTGCCACAACATGGTGCGGGCGCTGGTCGGCAGCCTGATCGCCGTGGGGGAGGGGCGCAAGCCGGTCGACTGGCCGGCGGAGGTGATGGCCGGGCGACGGCGCGACGCCGGCGTACGGGTGGTGCACGCGCACGGCCTCACGCTGGAGGAGGTCGGCTACCCCGACGACCAGGAGCTCGCCGTGCAGGCGGAGCGGGCACGAGCACGACGAGAGGCGATCGATGGCTGAGCACGACCCGGAGCAGGGTGAGCAGCAGGAGCACTACTTCTCCGCGGACCCCGCCGTCCCGTTCGAGCGGGAGTCGTTCACGGCGGCGCCGTGGGGCCACGAGATGACCTTCGAGACCGGCTCGGGCGTCTTCAGCCGCGGCCACCTCGACCACGCCACCGCCGTGCTGTTCCGCGAGCTCCCGCCGCCGGTGCAGGGGCAGTTCCTCGACCTCGGCTGCGGCTACGGCGTGATCGGCCTGGCGATCGCACGTGCCGTGCCGCTGGCCAACGTCACCGCCGTCGACGTCAACGAGCGGGCGCTGCTGCTGGCCAACGACAACGCCCGCGCCGCCGGCCTGTCCTCGCGGTTCGTGGCGTGCCTGCCCGAGCAGGTGCCGCACGGCCAGGTCTTCGACGAGATCTGGTCGAACCCACCCATCCGCATCGGCAAGCAGGCGCTCCACGAGCTGCTCCTGCGCTGGCTGCCGACCCTGGCTCCGGGCGGGCGCATGGTGATGGTCGTCGGCAAGAACCTCGGGGGCGACTCCCTGCAGCGGTGGCTGACCGACCAGGGCTGGCCCACCGAGCGGCTCGCCAGCAGCAAGGGCTTCCGGGTCCTGGAGACGCGCCGCGGCTGAGCCTCAGCGCAGCCGGACCGGCAGCCGCTCCACCCCGTGGACGATGGCCAGCTCGGTGAAGCGGAGGTCGGCCGGGTCGCAGGCCAGCGCCAGGTCCGGGAACCGCCGCGCCAGCGCGACCAGCGCCGTGCGCAGCTCCATCCGCGCCAGCTCGGCGCCCACGCACCGGTGCAGGCCGTGGCCGAACGCGAGGGTGGCCACCGGCTCGCGCGCCGGGTCGAAGTCCTCCGGCGCCGGGTGGCGTGCGGGGTCGCGGCCGGCGCCGGTGAGGGAGACCAGCACGATGTCGCCGGCCCGCACGACCTGGTCGCCGACCACCACCTCGTGGCGGGCCACGCGCGGGAACGCCATCTGCACCGGGCACACGAAGCGGAGCAGCTCGTCGACCACGCGCTCGACCGCGGCGGGCTCGCCGGCGCGCAGTGTCGCCCAGGCCTCGGGGTGCTGGAGCAGCACCCAGGTGCCGAGCGACAGCATGCTGGCGCTGGTCTCGTAGCCGCCGAGGAACACGCCGTCGGCCAGCCCGCCCAGCTCGACGTCGTCGAGCCGGTCGCCGTGGTCGGCGACCATCCGCGCCACCAGGCCGTCGGGCAGGTGAGGGTTGCGGCGCTCCTCGGCGACGAGGTCGATGAGGAACTGCCGGGTGCCGGCGGCGGTGTCGAAGATCCCCGCGCCCGCGTCGCGCAGGTCGAAGCGGGCCGCGCCCTGGCGGCGGAACGCCTCGCGGTCGATTTCCGGCATGCCGAGGAGGTCGCAGATCACCCCGAACGGCACCTGGAAGCCGAAGCGGGCGACGAGGTCGACCTCCGGCCCGTGGGCCTCCATGTCGTCGAGCGCGGCCTCGACGACCCGGTCGATGTCGGCCTGCAGCTCGGCGAGCCGGCGGCGGGTGAAGTACGGCGTCAGCACGCCGCGGAGCCGCCCGTGGTCGGGCTGGTCGGTCATGCCCAGCCCGCCGATCCGCTCGGCGGGTGCGCGGTCCTGGCGGCCGATCAGGTCGCGGACGTCGTTGGCGAACGACGTGGAGTCGGCCAGCACGGTGCGCGCGACGTCGTACCCGGTGACGAGCCAGACGCGGGTGCCGAGCAGGCTCGCGAAGCGCACCACCTCGCCCCGTTCGCGCGTGGCGGCCAGGCGGGCGACGGGCGCGACGCCGTGGCGCTCGAGGGGGAACCGGATGCGCGCCGGCACCCTCCTGACGTACGGCACGCGCCGCGCGCCGGAGAGAGCCAGGCGCAGGGCGGTGCTGCGCAGGGCTGTTCCGCGTAGGGCTGTGCCGCGCAGGGAGGACGGCAACGAGGTGGCCATGCGTCCAGTCAAACGGAACGGGAGCGCCCTCTCAATCAGGATCGACCCCGAGTCGTCCCCGAGCCTCGTGGGGGAACGGGGTTCGAGGGCTCGGGCAGGATGGGGCGCATGGCCTACGACGCAGCGCCCGACAGGTACGACGACGCGACCGGGATGCACTACCGGCCGACGGGCCGGAGCGGGCTGCGGCTGCCCGCGCTGTCCCTGGGCCTGTGGCAGAACTTCGGCACCGACCGAACCGAGGAGACCCAGCGCGCCATCCTGCGCCGCGCCTTCGACCGGGGCGTGACGCACTTCGACCTGGCGAACAACTACGGCCCGCCCTACGGCCGTGCCGAGGAGAACTTCGGGCGCTACCTCGCCGACGACTTCGCGCCCTACCGCGACGAGCTGGTGGTCTCGACCAAGGCGGGCTACGACATGTGGCCCGGCCCCTACGGCCAGGGCGGCGGCTCGCGCAAGTACGTCCTGGCCTCCCTCGACCAGTCGCTGCGCCGGATGGGCCTGGACTACGTCGACATCTTCTACAGCCACCGCTTCGACCCCGAGACGCCCCTCGAGGAGACGATGACGGCGCTCGACACCGCCGTGCGCTCGGGTCGCGCCCTCTACGTCGGCATCTCGTCGTACTCGGCGACGCAGACCCGCGAGGCCGCCGCCATCGCCCACGACCTCGGCACGCCGCTGCTCATCCACCAGCCGTCCTACTCGATGCTCAACCGGTGGATCGAGGGGCCGGGCGACGACGGCCCGAGCCTGCTCGACGAGCTCGAGGAGCAGGGGATGGGCTGCATCGTCTTCACCGCGCTCGCCCAGGGCGTGCTCACCGACCGCTACCTCGACGGCGTGCCGGCCGACTCGCGTGCCGCGCGCGAGGGATCCACCGTCGCCGGGCTCGACGAGACCGTCCTCGACCGGGTGCGGGCGCTCGACGGCATCGCCCAGCAACGCGGGCAGCGGCTCGCGCAGCTCGCCCTGCAGTGGGTGCTGCGCGACCCCCGCGTCACCAGCGCGGTCATCGGCGCCTCAAGCGTCGAGCAGCTCGACACCAACCTCGACGCGCTGTCCGGCCCGCCGTTGGGCGACGACGAGCTCGCGGAGATCGACCGGTACGCCGTCGAGTCGGGCGTGAACCTGTGGGCGGAGCAGTGACGCGGGTCCTGGTCGTCGGGGCCGACGCCGCCGGGATGTCGGCGGCGCACCAGGCACTGCGCACCGCGCGGAAGAACGGCCGCGAGCTGTCGGTCACCGTGCTCGAGCGCGGTCACCACACGTCGTACTCCGCGTGCGGCATCCCGTACTGGATGGCCGGCGACGTCGACGACCCGGGCGACCTGGTCGCCCGCAGCGCCCACGAGCACCTCGCCAGCGGCCTCGACCTGCGGATGGGCACCGAGGTGGTCGCCGTCGACACCGCGGCGCGCACCGCGACCGTCGCGAACGGCGAGGTGTTCGCCTACGACGAGCTGGTCGTCGCCACCGGCGCCCCGGCCGTCCTGCCCGACTGGGCACTGCGGCCCGACGGGACGGCGTACGCCGGGGTCGGCACCGTCAAGACGCTGGACGACGGCGGCGCGTGGCTCGAGCGGTTCGAGGAGGCCGGTCCGGGGGCGCACGTCGTCGTGGTCGGGGCCGGCTACGTCGGCGTCGAGGTGGCGGAGGCCGCGCTGCGACGGGGTCTCGGGGTGACGGTCCTGACCCGCACCCGCGGCATGGGGATGCTCGAGGACGAGATGTCCGACCTCGTCAACCAGGCGCTGGTCGACGCCGGCGTCGAGCTGGTGCTCGGCGCGGAGGTGACCGGCCTCGAGCTCGACGGCGACCGCGTCACGGGCGTGCGCTGGGACGGGGGCACCCGCGACGCCGACCTCGTCGTGGTCTCGGTCGGCGTGCGGCCCGCCACCGACTTCCTGCGCGGCACCGACGTGCCGCTCACCGAGGGCGGTGCGCTGCGGCCCGACCCCCACGGCCGCGTGGCCGACGGCGTGTGGGCGGCCGGTGACTGCTGCGAGGTGCGCCGACGCATCGACGACGCCTGGGTGTTCCGGCCGCTCGGCACGCACGCCAACAAGCACGGTCGCGCGCTCGGGGACTCGCTCGCCGGCGGGTCGCTGTCGTTCGAGGGGATGACCGACACCTCGATCACCCGCTTCGCCGCAGGCGGCCAGTACGTCGAGATCGCGCGCACCGGCCTGTCCCGCAAGGACGCCGAGGCGGCAGGGCTCGACCCGGTCGTGCTGGTCACCGAGGGGTCCACTGCGAGCGGCTACATGCCGGAGGCCGACCCGGTCGCGATCTGGGTGATGGCCGACCGCGCCACCCGGCGCCTGCTCGGCGTCCAGCTGGTGGGTGGCCGGGGGGCGGGCAAGCGCGTGGACGCCGCCGCCGCGGTGCTGTGGCACGGCGGCACCGTCGACGACCTCGCGTGGATGGACCTGGCCTACGCTCCGCCGTTCGCGACCGCGTGGGACGTGCTGCAGGTGGCTGCCCGGCGGGTGGCCGAGCGGATCTGAAATCCGGTTGCCGGGGCGACGACACTGGCGTCATGGAGCTCGAGATCGTCACCCTCGCCGAGCGGCCGCAGCCGTGGGACGTGTTCTGGTCGATGCCCACCTCGTGGCCGGAGTTCATGATGCACGACCCGATCGGCAACGCGTACTACTCCTGCATCGAGGAGTACTTCCTCGAGCACGTGCTGGTCGCGCTCGACGGCGAGGGCCGGATCGTCGCCAAGGCCCACAGCGCGCCCTTCCAGCTGCCCGACGGCGACCTTCCCGACGCCGGCTGGGACTTCGCGCTCCGCAGCGCGGTGCTGACGCCGGCGTGGGGTGCGACGGCCAACGCGATCACGGCCGTCGAGATCGCGGTCGTGCCCGAGCTGCAGGGCACCGGGTTGTCCGGTCGCATGGTCGCCGCGCTGCGCGACAACGCCGCGCGCCTGGGCTTCGCCGAGCTCCTCGCCCCGGTGCGGCCCAACGGCAAGGGCGACGTCCACGAGCCGATGTCGTCGTACGCCTTCCGGACCCGCGACGACGGCCTGCCGGTCGACCCGTGGCTCCGGGTGCACGTGCGTGCCGGCGGCCGCATCGACCGGGTCGCGCCGCGCTCCATGGTCATCCCGGGCACCGTCGAGGAGTGGCGCGCGTGGACGGGTCTGCCCTTCGACACCACCGGCCCGGTCGTCGTGCCGGGAGCGCTGGCGCCGGTGATGTGCGACGCCGAGCACGGCACCGCCGTCTACGTCGAGCCCAACGTCTGGGTGCGGCACCCGACCGGGGCGTGAGCCTCAGGCGCCGTCGACCGCCTTGCGCACCTCGTTGACGCACAGGGCGACGAACGCGAGGGCAATGATCACCATCAGCACGTTGGAGTGCAGCTTGTTGCGCCACTCCGCCGGCGTGCGGTCGGTGTTGAGCAGCCACAGCAGGGTGACCGCGAGGAACGGCATGAAGAACGCGCCGAGCACGCCGTACGCCAGGATCAGCCACACCGGCTTGCCCAGGAACATCATCACCATCGGCGGGAACGTCAGCCACAGGACGTAGCCGCGGTACCACCTCCCGCCGGCGCGGGCGTCCTCGGCCGGGCCGTTGCTGATGTTGGTCGCGAAGTCGGCGAACATCAGGCTGACGCCGTTCCACACGCCGACCAGCGACGACATCGCGGCCGCCCAGAAGCCCACCAGGAAGAGCTTGCCGGCCCACTGCCCGTAGCGGTCCTGCAGCACGACGCCGAGGTCCAGCAGTCCGGCGTCGCCGGACTCGATCGCGACGCTGGTGGAGTAGAGCAGCTCGGCGCCGACGACGAGGGTGGCGAGCACGAAGATGCCGGTGACGACGTAGGCGACGGTGTTGTCGATGCGCATGACCCGCATGTACGCCGGGGTGTCCCAGCCCTTCTCGCGCAGCCAGTAGCCGTAGGCGGCGAGCGTGATCGTGCCGCCGACGCCGCCCGCGAGGGCGAGGGTGTTGACCAGGCCGCCGTCGGGGATGCGCGGCGCGAGGCCGGTCAGCAGCTCGCCGAGGTTCGGCAGCGTCAGCAGCGCCGCGCCCACCATGGTGACGAACATGATCCCGACGAGCGCGGCGAGCACCTTCTCGAACACGGCGTAGCGCCCGGTCCACACCAGCACGAGGCCGATGAGGCCCGACAGGATGCCCCACCAGGTGGTCGAGAGCCCGCCCAGCAGGCCCTGCAGCGCGAGGCCGGTGCCGGCCATCGCGGCCGCACCGTAGACGAAGCCCCAGATCACGATGTAGGGCGCGAAGTACCAGGTCGTCCACGCACCGAGCGAGCGCCAGCCCTCGAAGATGGTGCGCCCGGTCGCGAGCGAGTACCGGCCGGCGCCCTCGACGAGCACGATCTTCATGACGCAGCCCACGACCACGCACCACAGCAGCGTGTAGCCGAACTTCTGGCCCGCGATCAGCGTCGCGACGAGGTCGGCCGCGCCCACGCCGGTGGCGGCCACGACCAGGCCGGGCCCGATCACCTTCCACCGGGGGACGGTCGTGGGCTGGTCTCCGGTGGTGGTCGCCATGCACTGCACCCTAACCGCGGTCCAGACCACCGGGCGCGGGTCGATCGTCGCAAACTCGCGCGACGGCAGGGCCCGCGGCAGGGGAGAATCCTCCGTCGTGGGACACGTGGACGTTGCCAATGTGAGGTACGAGCTGCCCGACGGGCGGGTGCTGCTCGACGACGTGAGCTTCCGCGTCGGCGACGGGCAGAAGGTGGCGCTCGTCGGAGCCAACGGCGCCGGCAAGACCACCCTGCTCCGCATCGTCACCGGCGACCTGACGCCGCACGCGGGCGTGGTCACGCGCTCCGGCGGGCTCGGGGTGATGCGCCAGTTCGTCGGCCACGGCGGGGGTGAGGAGACCGTCCACGACCTGCTGCTGTCGGTGGCGCCCGAGCGGGTGCGCCGCGCCGCCGAGCGTGTCGACGCCTGCGAGCTCGCGCTCATGGACACCGACGACGAGAAGACGCAGATGGCCTACGCCGAGGCACTCGGGGAGTACGCCGACGCGGGCGGGTACGACGTCGAGGTCACGTGGGACGTGTGCACCACCGCCGCCATGGGCATGCCGTTCGACCGTGCCCGCCACCGCCTGCTCAGCACGCTGTCCGGCGGCGAGCAGAAGCGCCTGGTGCTGGAGTACCTGCTGCGCGGGCCCGACCAGGTGCTGCTGCTCGACGAGCCGGACAACTACCTCGACGTGCCCGGCAAGATCTGGCTCGAGGAGCGGATCCGCGAGTCGGCCAAGACGATCCTGTTCATCAGCCACGACCGCGAGCTGCTCGACAACACCGCCACCCGCATCGTCACCGTCGAGCTCGGCAGCGCGGGCAACCTGGTCTGGACGCACCCGGGCGGCTTCGCCAGCTACCACGCGGCGCGCAGCGACCGCTTCGAGCGCTTCGAGGAGATGCGCCGGCGCTGGGACGAGGAGCACGCGAAGATCAAGGCGCTGGTGCTGCGGCTCAAGATCAAGTCGGAGTACAACGACGGCATGTCGTCGCAGTACCGGGCGGCACAGACCCGCCTGAAGAAGTTCGAGGAGGCCGGTCCGCCGGTCGAGCAGCCGCGCGAGCAGCAGGTGACGATGCGGCTGCGCGGCGGGCGTACGGGCAAGCGCGCCGTGGTGTGCACCGACCTCGAGCTGACGGGCCTGATGAAGCCGTTCGACCTCGAGGTGTGGTACGGCGAGCGGGTGGCGGTGCTCGGCTCGAACGGCTCCGGCAAGTCGCACTTCCTGCGGCTGCTGGCGGCCGGCGGCAGCGACCCCGACGTCGAGCACCGGCCGGTCGGCGACCCGCCCGCGCCGGTGCCGCACACCGGGTCGGCCAGGCTGGGCGCGCGCGTGCGGCCGGGCTGGTTCGTCCAGACCCACGAGCACCCCGAGCTGGTCGGGCGCACCCTGCTGGAGATCCTGCACCGCGGCGACGGCACGCCCGACGGCCGCGCCGGGATGGGTCGCGAGGCCGCCAGCCGGGTGCTCGACCGCTACGAGCTCGCCCACGCGGGGGAGCAGCGGTTCGAGTCGCTCAGCGGTGGCCAGCAGGCGCGGTTCCAGATCCTGCTGCTCGAGCTCTCCGGGGCGACGCTGCTGCTCCTCGACGAGCCGACCGACAACCTCGACGTGCAGTCGGCCGAGGCGCTCGAGGCGGGTCTCGAGGCGTTCGAGGGCACCGTGCTCGCGGTGACCCACGACCGCTGGTTCGCCCGCGGCTTCGACCGGTTCCTGGTCTACGGCTCCGACGGCGAGGTCTACGAGTCCGACGGGCCCGTGTGGGACGAGGGACGGGTGGCCCGGGCGCGATGAGCCTCGAGATCCACGCGCTCGACGTCCACGACGAGGCGACCTTCGCCGCCTGGCACGACGTCTACCTCCGGGCCGAGCGGCACGACCTCGGCGTGGCCGCGACGCCGTGGCAGCGCGAGGAGGTGCGGGCGATGATGCACGACACCGCGTCCCACGCCACCCACCTCGGCTGGGTCGGCCGTGACGGCGGGGAGGTGGCCGCGGCGGGGTGGGCGCGGCTGCCGCTCCTCGACAACCGGGAGCTGGCGGAGGTCCAGGTCCACGTCGCGCCGGAGCACCGCCGCCGCGGGCACGGCACGGCGCTGCTGCGGGCGGTCGAGGCCGACCTCCTCGCTCGCGGCCGCCGGATCGTGACCGTCCTCGCCGGCTGGCCCCACGACCTCGGGCCCACCGGCGAGGGCGCGCCCGGCCCGTCGTTCGCGCGGGCCCGCGGGTACGACCTCGCCCTGGGCGAGGTCCAGCGCGAGCTCAGGCTGCCCGTCGCCGACGAGGTGCTGGACCGGCTCGCTGCGGAGGCCGCGTCCGCCCACGCGGCGTACACCCTGCGCTCGTGGGCGGGCCCGGTGCCCGACGACCTGGTCGAGGGGTGGGCGCGGCTGACCGCGACGCTGGTGACCGAGGCGCCGATGGGGGAGCTCGAGCTCGAGCAGGAGTCGGCGAGCGTGGAGGCGGTGCGCGAGCGCGAGGCCGTGCTCGTCCGGCAGGGCCGCACCAAGCTCAACACCGTCGCGCTGGACGTCTCGGGCGAGGTGGTCGCCTACACCGACCTGGCCACCACCGTGCACGAGCCCGACCGGGCCTACCAGTGGGGCACGCTCGTGCACCCAGGCCACCGCGGCCACCGGCTCGGGGTGGCGGTGAAGGTGGCGAACCTCCGGCTGCTGCAGCGCGAGCGGCCCGACGTCGTGCGGATGACGACCTACAACGCGGAGGTCAACGCGCACATGATCGCGGTCAACGAGGCGCTGGGCTTCCGGCCCGTCGCGCGCCTCGGCGACTTCCAGAAGCGGCTCGACCGCTGACACCTGCGCGCGGCAGGATGCGGGGGTGAGCCCGATGCGCCCGGCCGCCGCCACCGTCCTGGCCCTCGCGCTCGGTCTGGGCGTCCCCGGTGCCTCGGCCGGTGCGGACCGTCGGGCGGACACCACGCCGCCGGTCGTGGACGCCGTGACGTGGTCGCCGATGACGCCCTACGTCTACGGGACGGCGGTGCTCACGGCGACCGCGCACGACGACTCCGGGGTCGTGGAGCTCTCCTGGGTCTTCGGTGACGGCGGGGTCGCGACCGGCGCCACGGTCTCGCACACGTTCACGCAGGCCGGCAGCGTCCAGGTGACGGTCACCGCGGCCGACGCAGCAGGCAACACGGCCTCGACCACCACCTACGTGCCGGTCTCGGCGTTCCAGCCCGAGCCGCCCGGCACCTACGACCCTCCCGTCCTGCGTCGCGTCCGGCTGCGACCCTCGACCCTCTCGTCGCGAGGCGGCACCGCAGGCGTCGCGAGACGGGTCCGGCTGTCGTTCCGGGTGGCCCGGCTGCGGGACGAGACGGACGTCGTGGTCACCGTCCGCGGCCGGGGCGGGCTGCCCACCGCACGCCGTGCCCTGCGCGACGTGCGCGAGGGACGGCACGTCGTACGGCTCGGCGCGCGGATCGGCGGCGTGCTCCTGGCTCCCGGCCGCTACCAGGTCGTGGTGCGCGCCGAGAACCGCTACGGCTCGGACCGGTCGCTCACGAGGCTCCGCGTCGTCCGGTGACGTCCGCCGACCCCGGCTGGTGACGCGCTCGGGCCCTCGGCTCGGGCGGGGCGCCGTGTCTCCTGCTGGTCGAGGAGTTCGTGCCGCGACCATCACCGCATCCCGCGTGAATGGCCAGGGGGTGGCTGGACGTGCCGGTGGCCCCGTCACCGGGTGGGTGGCGGGGTGTGGGGCGGGGTCATGGTCGGCGGGGCTTGGGGATCTCTGGCGCTGAGGTCTGGACCGGCGGTTCGAGTGCGGTGGTGCCGTCGTGGTCGCGGAGGTAGTGGTGACCGTGGGGTGAGGTCCACTCGAAGACGGCGGGGCGCAGGTGTTCGTATTGCCAGGCGGTGTGGGTCTTGAGCCGGTGGTGTGAGCGGCACAGCGGGGCGAGGTTCGAGGTCGCGGTCGGGCCGGGTTGTGGTCTGCCCTCGGCTGAGGCGTCGTGGTCGAAGGGCACGACGTGGTCGAGGTCGCAGGCCCGTGCGGGGCGGGCGCACCACGGGAAGACGCAGGTCCGATCCCGTTGGACGACCTGTTCGCGGATCCGGTCGGGGATCGCGTAGGTGTCGGTGGTGAGCTCGGCATTGAGGTCCAGGACGGGCCGGATCGTGACCTTGGTCCGCGACGACGTGCACCAGCCCTTGACCTGGTCGAGGAGCGCGAGGCGCTGGCCGTTCTCGAGTCGGGCGGTGGGCCCGAACACCGTGTCATCACCGTCGGCGTCGGCGTCGAGGTGGACGTGGAGGACGACCT
>NZ_JBHLXH010000001.1:2932852-2960474 GCF_042432345.1 Nocardioides zeicaulis
TCGCCGCTCCGAACAGACGGCGACGACGTGCCTCGGGTGTGGAGGTCGAGCGCGGTCTGGGTCCGCGCGAGGTCACCGAGCGCAGCGGCACGTCGGGCGCCGAGCGGCGCCGTCGAGCCCAGCGCTTTCAAGGTCGCGGCACCGTGCTGGATGGCGGCGTCGAGGTCGTAGGCGTCGGCGAGGTCGAGCTCGGCCTCCATCCTCATCAGGCCGTCGTAGTGGATGTGCCGGGTGTCGAAGGTGACGTGCCGGGCGTCGTGGTTGAGGTGCTGGTCGGCCTCGAAGTCCTCGTGGTCCTCACCCGCCTCGGAGTCGGGCCGGGGCTCGACGCTGAGGTCGTAGCGCTTGATCGCCTCCGCGACGAGCCGGTCGAGCTGCGCGGTCCCGACCTTGCCCGCAACGGCCGCGACCTGGGCGTCGATCCACCCGGCCGCCTCGACCGTCAGCGTCGGAACGGTGTGGATGGTCGTCTCGGCCACCAACCGTGCCCGCCAGGCCGGGACCCGGCCGGTGTGGACCTGCTCCCACAGGCGAGGCTGTCGGTGCCGCAGCTCGAGCGCATGCCCGATGAGCTTCTTCGCCGCCGTGGTCGAGATCCCCAGGACGGTGCCGAGCTCGGGGATGCAGAACTCGGTGACCAGCGGACACCCTTGGCCGGCGATGGGCTCCTCGTGGTCGACGCCCGCCACGGTGAACGCGGCAGCGTCGTGGATCGACTCGGGCGGGTGGAGGTCGGCCCACCGAGCGGCGAGTTCGAGGATGTCCGCGGCGGCGCGGTCCTCGTCAGCCTTGCGGCGGCGAGCGAGTGCGAGCAGGTCGGAGGCGGTGAGGTCATCAGTGACCTCGCTTGCTCCGAGTCTGCTTCGAGCGTCGATCATGTGTTCGATTCTAGGCGACAGGTCCGACAGTCGCGACCTCTTTAAGGGCTCTGTGGATAGTCGATCTTCGCCCACCAGCCGGGTCTCGTCACGGTCGCTGTCCGACCTTGCTGACCAGCACCCACCCCACCTCATCTCGGCCACCGCGCCACCTCCTCGACCCGCCCCGACCCGGCCTCGCGGCCCTGTCCGCGGGATCGCGCGAGCGTCGGAGGCGAGGCGACCCCCGGCCCACCTAGGCTGGCCCCCGTGAAGCGACAGGTCAGGCAGCCGACCCCTCACCCGAGCGGCGCGACGCCGCCGCCGGTGCCGAAGGACCTGGTCCCGCGCCACGTGGCGATCGTCATGGACGGCAACGGGCGGTGGGCCAAGGAGCGTGGGCTGCCGCGCACCAAGGGCCACGAGCAGGGCGAGTCGTCGCTGTTCGACGTCGTCGAGGGCGCGATCGAGGTCGGGGTCAAGGCGGTCTCCGCGTACGCCTTCTCCACCGAGAACTGGTCGCGCTCGCCCGACGAGGTGCGCTTCCTCATGGGCTTCAACCGCGACGTGATCCGCCGTCGCCGCGACGAGATGCACGAGCTCGGTGTCCGGGTGAGGTGGGCCGGGCGCGCGCCGCGGTTGTGGAGGTCGGTGATCAAGGAACTCCAGGTCGCCGAGGAGATGACGCAGGGCAACGACGTCCTCACCCTCACCATGTGCGTCAACTACGGCGGTCGCGCCGAGCTCGCCGACGCCGCCCGCTCGATCGCGCGCGAGGTGGCCGCCGGGCGCCTGAACCCCGACAAGGTCGACGAGAAGACGTTCGCGCGCCACCTCTACGTCCCCGAGCTCGCCGACGCCGACATGGTGTGGCGCACCTCGGGGGAGCAGCGGCTGTCCAACTTCATGCTCTGGCAGGCGGCCTACAGCGAGATGGTCTTCACCGACGTGCTGTGGCCCGACGTCGACCGGCGCCACCTGTGGTCGGCGATCGAGACCTACGCAAGCCGCGACCGCCGCTACGGCGGCGCCCTCCCGAATGCCGTGCCGAACGCCGTGCCGGGCGGGGCGACGGGCTAGGTCGGCTCAGCCCACCGAGCCGCGCAGGAGCCACTGCGTCTCTCGCCAGCGGTCGTCGAGCTCCTCGGGGTGCGAAGCGACGTCCTGCGACGTGCGGACGTCGGCGAGCGCCACCTGCGGCGGGAGCTGGGAGTACGGCGACACGTCGGCCATGCCTCGACGGTACGCCGTCACGCGCAGCGCGGACAGGTCCCGAACAGCTCGAGGGTGTGGCTGATATCGGAGAAGCCGTGCTCGGCCGCGACGGCGCTGGTCCACCGCTCGACCGCGGGGCCCTCGACCTCGACCGTCGCGCCGCAGGAGCGGCAGACCAGGTGGTGGTGGTGGGTGGCCGAGCAGCTGCGCCAGATGGCCTCGCCGTCCTCGTTGCGCAGCATGTCGACCTCGCCGGCCTCCGCCAGCGCGGCCAGCGTGCGGTAGACGGTGGCGAGGCCGACGGACTCGCCCTGCTGCGTGATCAGGTCGTGGATCTCCTGCGCGCTGCGGAAGTCGTCGAAGGCGCCCAGCGCGGCCGCGACCGCCCGCCGCTGGCGGGTCGGGCGCGGCGCCGGTCGGGGCACGGCGTTCTCAGTGCTCGTCATAGTGCTCCCCGTGCGCGGCGTGGCGGTGCCCGTCGTGCACGTAGTCGACGTGGTCGCCGTGCGGGACCGCCGGGTGGCCGCAGTCCTCGCCGTGCGCGTGCGGGTGCTCGGTCGAGCGGTGCGGCGTCGCCCTCACCTCGGGGAACGGCGCCAGCAGCTGGCGCCGTCGACGCAACCACGCGCCGAGCGGCCAGGTGGCGCTGAACATCGCCAGGGCCAGCAGCACGATGGTGGGGCCGGGCGTCACCGAGACGCGGAACGACAGCGCGGCGCTGACCACCAGTCCGCCGACCGAGGCGACGCAGCCCACCGCCATCGCGCCCAGCAGGGTGGTGCGGAAGGACCGCGCGAGCTGTTGCGAGGTCGCGACCGGCACCACCATGAGCGCGGAGACCAGCAGCAGCCCGACGGTGCGCATCGCCACGGTGATGCTCACCGCGGCCAGCACGGCGATGAGCAGGTTGTAGCCCCGCACCCGCAGGCCGGCGACCCGGGCGAAGTCCTGGTCGCTGGCGACCGCGAACAGCTGCGGCGACAGGCCGAGCGCGACCACGAGCACCACGACCGTCATCGCCGCGGTGAACCACACGTCGGCGGACGAGATGCTGTTGAGCGAGCCGAAGAGGAAGGCCTGCAGGGTGGCAGCGCCCTGTCCGGCGATGCCGGTGATCATCACGCCACCGGCGAGGCCGCCGTAGAACAGCAGCGCCAGCGCGACGTCGCCGTTGGTGTGCCCGCGCTCGCGGATCACCTCGATCAGCACCGCGCCCAGCACGGCGACGACGACCGCCGTCCAGGTGGGGGAGGTGCCGGTCAGCAGCCCGAGTGCGACGCCGGTGACGGCGACGTGCCCGATGCCGTCGCCGAGCAGCGCGAGCCGCCGCTGGACGATGAAGGTGCCGATCGCGGGCGCGGCCAGGCCGGTGAGCAGCGCTGCCACGAGGGCGCGCTGCATGAAGTCGAAGGAGAAGAGGTCGAGCAGGGTCATCGTCGGTCCCCGTCCCAGTCGAACGGCGAGGCCACGTGGGGCGCGTGGTCGTGGGCGCCGAGTTCGACGTGGTCGTGGTCGTGGTGGGTGTGCGAGGCGACCTCCTGGGTCAGCGGGGGACCGTCGTAGGCCACCCGTCCGTCGCGCATCACCACCGTGCGGTCGATCAGCGGCATCATCGGCCCGATCTCGTGGGCGACGAGCAGGATGGTGGCGCCGTCGGCCTTGAGCCGCGCCAGCGCGTCGGCCAGCGCCTGCTGGTTGGGCAGGTCGACGCCGGCCGTCGGCTCGTCGAGGACGAGCAGGTCGGGCTCGCCGGCCAGCGCCCGTGCGATGAGCACGCGCTGCTGCTGCCCGCCCGAGAGCTGCGAGACGCCGTACGACGCCCGGTCGGCGAGGCCGACCACCTCCAGCGCGGACTCGACGGCCCGGCGGTCCGCCGCGCTGGTCGGGGCGAGCAGCCGGCGGCGCCCCACCCGACCGGACGCCACGACCTCGCGGACGGTCGCCGGCACGCCGCCGGTGGCGGTCGAGCGCTGCGGGACGAAGCCGAGCCGGTGCCGCTCGGTGAACTCCGGCAGCGGCGTGCCGAAGAGGCGGACGGTGCCGCGCACGACGGGCAGCAGCCCGGTCACGGCGCGCACGAGCGTCGACTTGCCCGAGCCGTTGGGGCCGAGCAGCGTCACGGTGTCGCCGGTGCGCACCGTCAGGTCGACGTCGCGCAGGATCGGCCGGCCGCCGATCGCCACCGAGACCCCGTCGAGCTCGACGGGGTGCACGGCCGGGGTCGCGGACGCGGTCACGAGCAGCCGTTCGCCTGCTGGAGGGCGGTCAGGTTCTCGCGCATGAGGGAAAGGTAGTCCTCGTCGGCGGTGGCGTCGGAGAGCCCCTCGATCGGGTCGAGCACCGCGGAGGTGACCCCGAGGTCGTCGGCGAGCGTGTCGGCCATCTTGGCGCTCACCAGCCGCTCGGAGAACACGGTGGTCACGCCGTCGGTGCGGATCAGGTCCTGCAGCCGGGCGAGGTCGGCTGCGGTGGGCTCGGCGTCGGGGGACAGGCCGGCGATCGGCTCGAAGTCCAGCCCGTAGCGCGAGAGGTAGGAGAAGGCGTCGTGGCTGACCACGGTCGTGGTGCGCTCGCAGGAGGCGAGGCCGTCGGTGTACTCCCGGTCCAGCTGCTCGAGCTCCCCGCGCACGGCCTCCGCGTTGGCGGCGTACGTCGTGGCTCCGTCGGGGTCGATCTCCGCGAGCTGGTCGGCGACGGCGTCGGCGAGGTCGGCCAGCCTGAGCGGGTCGAGCCAGAAGTGCGGGTCGGTGTCGCCGTGCTCGTGGTCGTGGCCGTCCTCGGCGTGCTCCTCCTCCGACTCGCCCTCGTGGTCGGCGGCCGGCAGCAGGTCGACGACCTGCGCCGCGTCGAGCACCGGCGCGTCCACGTCGGCGGCCGTCGCGTCCACGGCGGGCTGGAAGCCCTCCTCGAGCACCACCAGGTCCGCGCTGTCGAGCTCGGCGGTCTGGCGGATGTCGAGCTCGAGGTCGTGCGGCTCCTTGCCGGGCTGCGTGAGGTTGTCGACGGTCCAGGCGTCACCCGCCACCTGCTCGGTCACCCACGCCAGCGGGTAGAACGACGCCACGGCGCGACGACCGTCGGCGGCACCGTCGTCCGTGAGCTGGCCGCAGCCGGCGAGGAGGGCGGACGCGGTCAGGACACCGGCGAGGGGGACGAGGCGGGCGACGAGAGACATGAGAACGATTCTCAGCGATATTGAGAACCATTGTCAAACGGTTGCCTGCGCCGGACCGGGGCCTAGGCTGGCGCCGTGCTCGTCGTGACCCGCCTGCGTGTGCCGTCCCCCGACCCGGCGGCCGAGGCCGGGCTCCGCTCCGGCCTGCTCCGGGCGCTCGACATCCTGGCCGCCAAGCCGGGGTGGGTCGGTGGAGAGGTGGGCCGCAACGTCGACGACCCGGGGCTGTGGGTGATCTCCACCCGCTGGGCCAACGTCGGGTCCTACCGGCGCGCGCTCGGGTCCTACGAGGGCAAGATGCACATCCAGCCGCTGATGGTGCACGCGGTCGACGAGCCCAGTGCGTACGAGGTGGTCGAGGAGGGGACCGACCTCAACGAGGCGCACGCACGATCGATAGGGTGACCGCTCCACCCGCACGCAGCGCGCGGGCCGACAGCCAGCCGGCCCGAGAAGAGGACACCACCGTGGCCAAGCCCGCCCCGACCGCCCTGGACAACGTCGTCTCCCTCGCCAAGCGGCGAGGTTTCGTCTACCCCTGCGGGGAGATCTACGGCGGCACCAAGTCCGCGTGGGACTACGGCCCGCTCGGCGTGGAGCTCAAGGAGAACATCAAGCGGCAGTGGTGGAAGTTCATGGTCACCCGGCGCGACGACGTCGTGGGCCTCGACTCCAGCGTCATCCTGCCGACCCGCACGTGGGAGGCCAGCGGCCACCTGAGCACCTTCAGCGACCCGCTCGTGGAGTGCCAGTCGTGCCACAAGCGGTTCCGCGAGGACCACCTGCAGGAGGACTACGCGGCCAAGAAGGGGATCGACGACCCCGACACCGTCGACATCAACGAGTCGATCGCCTGCCCCAACTGCGGCACCCGCAACGCGTGGACCCCGCCGCGCAACTTCAACATGATGCTCAAGACCTACCTGGGCGTCATCGAGGACGAGTCCGGCCTGCACTACCTGCGCCCCGAGACCGCGCAGGGCATCTTCCTCAACTTCGCCAACGTGGTGACCTCGAGCCGGCAGAAGCCGCCCTTCGGCATCGCCCAGATGGGCAAGAGCTTCCGCAACGAGATCACCCCCGGCAACTTCATCTTCCGCACCCGCGAGTTCGAGCAGATGGAGATGGAGTTCTTCGTCAAGCCCGGCGAGGACGACGAGTGGTTCCGCTACTGGATCGAGGAGCGCACCCGCTGGTACGTCGACCTCGGCATCAACCCCGACAACCTGCGCCACTACGAGCACCCGCAGGAGAAGCTGTCGCACTACTCCAAGGGCACGACCGACATCGAGTACCGCTTCGGGTTCTCGGGTCGTGACTTCGAGGAGCTCGAAGGCATCGCCAACCGCACCGACTTCGACCTCAAGCAGCACAGCGAGTTCTCCGGCAAGGACCTCTTCTACTACGACCAGGCCGCCGACGAGCGCTACCTGCCCTACGTCATCGAGCCCGCCGCGGGCCTCACCCGCTCGCTGATGGCGTTCCTCATCGACGCCTACACCGAGGACGAGGCACCCAACACCAAGGGCGGCGTCGACAAGCGCGTCGTGCTCAAGCTCGACCCGCGCCTGGCGCCGGTGAAGGTCGCGGTGCTGCCGCTGAGCCGCAACGCCGACCTGTCGCCCAAGGCGAAGGCGCTGGCCGCGGAGCTGCGCCAGAACTGGAACGTCGAGTTCGACGACTCCGGCGCCATCGGACGCCGCTACCGTCGCCAGGACGAGATCGGGACGCCGTTCTGCGTGACGGTCGACTTCGAGACCCTCGACGACGACGCGGTCACCGTCCGCGAGCGCGACACCATGTCGCAGGAGCGGGTCGGCCTCGACGGCATCAGCCGCTACTTCGCCGACAAGCTGCTCGGCTGCTGAGGTCTGTCGCCCGGGCGTGAGCGGTGGCAGGGTGGGCAGCCGAGCACCACTCACGCACCGGGGGACGACATGGGACCACGCGCACGGCTCGCCACCCTCGCGTTGATCTGCTGCCTCACGCCGGCGGCGGCGGCGTCCGCCGCGGGCACGGCAAGCACGGCAGGCACGCCGACGCGCGACGTCGTACGAGCCGCGGACCCGCCGACGCGCACGATCGTGCCGGGACGGCTCGGCCGTGGTCCGGACGCCTCGGTGCCCTTCATGCAGGACGGCGTGATCCACGCCGACGGCACGAGGATCCCGATCCGGACACCCGTCAACGGTGAGCAGCGTCAGCTGCTGGGGGAGAGCCGCAAGGGCTGGCTGGTGGCCGTGCGCAAGGGCTACCTCAGCCGCGTGGTCGCCGTCCGCCCGGGGCGGGCCCCGAAGGAGCTGCGCCGCACCCGCAGCACGACGTTCGGCCAGGGTGACTCCGCGATCGGCTGGCTGCTCTCCCGGGACGGCGAGATGCTCGTCTCGACGCTGTACGACCGGGGCGGCAGCACGAGCAGCGTGCAGACGCTGGCCGGGAAGCACCTCGGCGGTCGCTACAGCGGCGGCTACTTCACCCCGTTCGACGCCGACGCCGGGCACGTCGTGACGTGGATCGAGAACACGTTCGGCCGCCTGCGGGTCACGGACTGGGTGCCGCGCACCTCGCGCACCGAGATCGCGAAGAGCGCGACCTGGGTCTCGCTGCGTGACGACCTGATGTTCGTCCGCACCACGGGGAGGAGCTACGGCCCCTCGCCGATCTCGGCGCCGACGACGCCCGCGTGGTCCGAGCCGTTCTCGCCGCTCGCGGTCTCGCCCGACGGCGAGACCGCGGTCGGCCTGCGGATCACGCGCTCGTCCTTCGACAGCCCGGCGGTCCTCGACGTGCGCCGGATGAGCGACGGAGCGCTGCTCGACTCGATCGCCTTCGGCAGGAGGATCACGCGCGACAGCTGGTCGATCACGTCCCAGCACGAGCAGACGGCCGCGTGGGAGAGCAACAGCCGGTTCGTCTTCCAGCTGCCCGCGCCCGGTGGCGCGGTCCTGGTGAGGTGCGACCTGCAGCAGTCGTGCCGACGCGCCTCCGACGTCGGGGGCAACGTCTCGTTCCCGCACGAGTCGTTCATGTGGTGGTAGGGCCGGGTACGGGTGATTTGGGCGGGCGCGGGAGCCGGTTCGACAATGGAGGCATGACCACGCTGCCCGACTCGCTCACGCTGGGGTCGCTGCGTGTCGACACCCCCGTGGTGCTCGCGCCGATGGCCGGCATCACCAACGCCGCCTACCGTCGGCTCTGCGCCGAGCAGGGGGCCGGTCTCTACGTCTGCGAGATGATCACCAGCCGCGGGCTCGTCGAGGGCGACGAGACGACGAGGAAGATGCTCGTCTTCGACGAGCTCGAGACCGTCCGCTCCGTCCAGCTCTACGGCACCGACCCGGTCTACATCGGCAAGGCCGTGGAGATCCTCTGCGCCGACTTCGGGGTGGCCCACGTCGACCTCAACTTCGGCTGCCCGGTGCCCAAGGTGACCCGCAAGGGCGGCGGGGGCGCGCTGCCGTGGAAGCGCGGCCTGCTCGCCGAGGTCCTCGAGCACGCGGTCGCCGCCGCGACGCCGTACGACGTCCCGGTGACGATGAAGACCCGCAAGGGTCTCGACGACGACCACCTCACCTACCTCGACGCCGGCCGCATCGCCCAGGAGAGCGGCGTGGCCGCGATCGCGCTGCACGGCCGCACGGTGCAGCAGGCCTACTCCGGCGAGGCCGACTGGGACGCCATCGCCGCCCTCGTCGACCACGTCGACATCCCGGTGCTCGGCAACGGCGACATCTGGGAGGCCGCCGACGCCGTCCGCATGGTCGAGCAGACCGGCGCCGCCGGCGTCGTGGTGGGACGCGGGTGCCTGGGCCGGCCGTGGCTGTTCCGCGACCTCGCGGCCGCCTTCCACGGCGAGGACGTCGCCACCCTGCCGACGCTGGGCGAGGTGAAGGCGATGATGCGCCGCCACGCCGAGCTGCTCTCCGAGCACATGGGGGAGGAGCGCGGCTGCAAGGAGTTCCGCAAGCACATCACCTGGTACCTCAAGGGCTTCCCGGCCGGGGGCGAGCTGCGCCACCAGCTGGCCCTCGTCGACTCGCTGGTCACCCTCGACGACCTCCTCGCCGGCCTCGACGACGACGCCCCGTTCCCCGAGCGCGAGCTCGGCACGCCGCGGGGTCGCCAGGGCGCCCCGCGCAAGAGGGTGGTGCTGCCCGACGGGTGGCTCGACGACACCGACGGGCGCGGCTCGCACCTGCACGAGGACGTCGACGAGACCACCGGCGGCTGACCGTCCGCTGACAGGCGCGGCCGGTCACGGTGCGCGGGGACCGCGTCCCGGTGAGCCGGAACACGCAGGAAATTGACGTCGGAGATGGGGACAGGCACCCGTTCCTGTGTTTGACTCGATGACTGTGTCGCCGTGGGCTCGGGCCCCACGCCCTCGTGGAACGACACCGTCCCCCGTCAGCAAGTGCAAAGGATCAGCGCTGTGGCAGACAACAGCCACAAGCGGGAAACCCCTGCTACCCGTTCCACCCGTTCGCCCCGCGTCCCCCGTTCCGTCCTGGTCGCTGCCCCGATCGCCGTCGTGGCGACGCTGTCGGCCGTGACCGCGGGCGTGCTGTCGGCGAGCCCCCAGTCCCCGGCCACCGACCTCCTCGCCGCGTCGAGCACCAGCGGTTCCACCAGCCAGTCCCTCTCCGGAGCGACGGCGCTCGCGCGCCGCGGTGACGTCGCGTCGCGCTCGCAGATCCGCACGGCCGCCAAGGCCGAGTCCGCCGCCCGCATCGACCTCGAGGTCGACCAGCAGGCGCGGCGCCTGGCCAAGAAGCTCGACCGGCGGATGTGGACCACCGCCGACCTCAACCTGTGGGCCGGGCCCGGCGAGAAGACCGAGAAGATGGGCCTGGTCCCGGCGATCCGGCAGGTCTCGGTGACCGGTCGCAAGCAGGACGGCCGTGTGCAGGTCGTCATCGACGGCCAGTCGCGCTGGGTCACCGCCGAGTACCTCAGCGCCGACAAGCCCGAGCCGGAGCCCGCCGGCCCGAGCATGGGCGGCGCCTGCACCAACGGCACGACCGCCGCCGGCGGCGACGCCAACGTGCAGGCTGTCCACGAGGCCGTCTGCGCCAACTGGCCCAGCATCAGCACCTACGGCACCCTGCGCGGCGGCGGCGGCGACCACCCGCTGGGCAAGGCCGTGGACATCATGGTCAGCGGCGCCATGGGCTGGGACATCGCCGACTTCGTGCGGGCCAACGCGGCCGCGCTCGGCGTCACCTACGTCATCTACTCCCAGCACATCTGGTCGGTCGAGCGCTCCGGCGAGGGCTGGCGCGCGATGGAGGACCGCGGTTCGGTCACCGCCAACCACTACGACCACGTGCACGTCTCGGTCTACTGAGGCACCCACGCGGGGTCGTCGTCCGGCCCTGTCGCCCCGGCTCGGTAGGCTGACCGGCCGATGAGCATCGAGGACCTGTACGACGACGCGGCGCGCGAGCGGCTGGTCGTCGAGCCCCCCAAGCGGGTCGACGCGCCCGTCCGGCTGGCGTTCGAGCGCGACCGGGCCCGGGTGGTCCACGCCGCGGCGTCGCGCCGTCTCGCGGCCAAGACGCAGGTCGTCGGTCCGCAGACCGACGACTTCGTGCGCAACCGGCTCACCCACAGCCTGGAGGTCGCCCAGGTCGCCCGCGACCTCGCGCGTGCCCTCGGGACCCACCCCGACATCGCCGAGACCGCCGCGCTCGCCCACGACCTCGGCCACCCGCCGTTCGGCCACAACGGCGAGCGCGCGCTCGCCGAGCTCAGCGCCGACTGCGGTGGCTTCGAGGGCAACGCCCAGACCTTGCGGCTGCTCACCCGGCTGGAGTCCAAGACGTTCACCGCCGACGGCCGCTCGGCCGGGCTCAACCTCACCCGCGCCACCCTCGACGCCTGCACCAAGTACCCCTGGTCGCGCGCCGAGGCCGCCGGGCCCGAGGGCGTCCACGCCGACGGCACCCCGCGGGTGGTGGTCAAGTTCGGTGTGTACGACGACGACCGCCCGGTCTTCGACTGGCTGCGCACCGGGGTGGCGGGCAGGCGCCGGTGCGTCGAGGCGCAGGTGATGGACCTCGCCGACGACGTGGCCTACTCGGTGCACGACGTGGAGGACGGCATCGTCGCCGGCAGGCTCGACCTGACCCGGCTCGACCGCGACGCGCTCTGGGAGACCGTGCGGTCCTGGTACCTCCCCGGCGCCGACGACGCGTCCCTCGACGAGGCCCTCGCCGACCTGCGGGCGGTCGGCAGCTGGCCGCGGACGCCCTACGACGGCTCGCGCCGCAGCCTGGCCGCGATCAAGAACCTCACCAGCGACCTCGTCGGACGCTTCTGCGGCAGCGTGCAGGCGGCGACGTTCGCGGCCACGGGCGGTGTTGCGCTGGTGCGCCACTCGGCCGACCTGGTCGTGCCCGCGCAGACCGAGGTCGAGATCGGCGTGCTCAAGGGCATCGCGGCGCTCTACGTGATGCAGGCCGACGACCGGGTCTCGCTCATGGAGCGCCAGCGCCAGCTGGTCGCCGAGCTCGTGGAGGCGCTGTGGGAGCAGGGCGCCAACGGCCTCGACCCGGTCTTCGGCGACGACTGGGCGCAGGCCGACGACGACGCGTCACGGCGACGCGTCGTCGTCGACCAGGTCGCCTCGCTCACCGACGCCAGCGCGGTGGCACGCCACCGCGCGCTGGTGGGCTGAGGGCGAGGGTCAGGGCAGGTCGCCCTGCGGGTACGGGTCGTCCTGCAGCGCGACGTTGTCGGGGTGCAGCTGGGACTCGAGGTCCGACTGCGACGAGGACGAGCCGCGCGAGGGCATCTTGTCGGCGGCCGCGGAGGCGGCCGAGGCGACGGTGTCCTTGACGACCGGCGCCGCAGCCGCTGCCTTGTCCTTGGCCAGGTCGGCGGCCTGGTGCGCCTTCTCCTGCACGCGGGGGTCGTCCTTGACCCGCGTGGCGGTGCGCTTGATCTGGTCGTAGCGCTCACGTCCGGCACGGGCTCCGAGCACGTAGCCGGCGCCGGCGGCGAGCAGCAGGGTCAGCTTCCTCATGGGTGTCTCTCCTCGGGGTGGGGGGTCAGCGGTCTCGGCGGATGCGCCACACGACGAGCACCACGGCCATCGCGAGCAGCGAGGCGGCGGCTGCGAGCACCTCGGGGCGCGGGGCGCCGTCGTCGGTGGTCGCGGCGTCCTTGAGGTCGGCCACCTTGTGCTGGGCCTGGGCCTTCACGTCGAGCTTGTCGGTGAGCTGGTCGACGGTCGCCGCCAGCTGCTCGCGCTGCAGCGCGATCTCCGCCTCGAGCTCCTCGGGCGTCTTGCCTGCCTCAACCACGGTGGGATCCCTTCACGGTCGCGATGTCCTCCTTGATGCCCTCGACCGCCCGCTCGGGGGCCGGGGGTGCGGCCTCGGCCACCTTGTTCTTCCCGGCGAGGCCGACGACGGCGGCGGCGACGAGCAGCACGAGCGCCACGACGAGGGCGGCGAGCCAGCCGTCGACGACCTCGGCGAGTCCGAGGATCGCTGTCGTGACGAGGGCGGCGAGCCCGAAGAACGCGAGCAGGCCGGCGATGCTGAACATCCCGATCCCGACGCCGGCGCGCTTGCCCTTCTGGGCGACCTCGGCCTGCGCCAGCCGGATCTCGGACCTGACCAGGTCGGGGATCTGCTGGGTGAGCTGGTGGACGAGAGCACCGAGGGTCTGCTGGCCCTCCGGTGACGGGTGCTGCGCAGTCATGTCCCGACACTGGCAGACCACCCCGGGCGCGACCAGCGCACGATCGCCCGTAGGGGTGGCGGTGACCGACATCGCGCCCCGCGCGGCGGGTGCACGGGGTTGGGGAGACCGCGGCCCCGCCGTGGGCCCCCCGCCCGTAGACTCCCCGGCGTGGCAGGCCGGATCCGTGACGACGACATCGCCGAGGTGCGGGAGAAGGCCCGGATCGACGACGTCGTCTCGGAGTACGTCACCCTCAAGCGCGCCGGCGGCGGCTCGCTGAAGGGCCTGTGCCCCTTCCACGACGAGAAGACCCCGTCGTTCAACGTCAACCCCGCGCGCCAGTTCTGGCACTGCTTCGGCTGCGGCGAGGGGGGTGACGTCATCTCGTTCCTGATGAAGGTCGACGGCCTGACCTTCACCGAGACCGTGGAGCGCCTCGCCGAGAAGGTCGGGGTGACGCTGCGGCGCGAGGACGGCGACGACGAGCCCGTGCGGCCGCGCGGCCCGGCACGTGCTCGGCTCGTGGAGGCCAACAAGGTCGCGCAGGAGTTCTACGCCGAGCAGCTCGCGAGCGCCGATGCCGTCGTGGCGCGCCAGTTCCTGCACCAGCGCGGCTTCGACCAGGCGGCCGCCGAGATGTTCGGCGTCGGGTTCGCCCCGCGCGACGGCGAGGCCCTGCTCCGCCACCTGCGCGGGCGCCGGATCTCCGACGAGGAGTCGGTCGCGGCCGGCCTGGTCGCGCTGGGTCGCTCCCACTACGACCGCTTCCGGGGCCGGCTGGTGTGGCCGATCCGCGAGGCCAACGGTGACACGATCGGCTTCGGTGCCCGCCGGATCTTCGACGACGACCGCATCGAGGCCAAGTACCTCAACACCTCCGAGACCGCGCTCTACAAGAAGAGCCAGGTGCTCTACGGCATCGACCTGGCCCGCACCGCCATGAAGGACAGCCAGCAGGCGGTGGTCGTCGAGGGCTACACCGACGTGATGGCCTGCCACCTGGCCGGCGTGCGCACGGCTGTCGCCTCCTGCGGCACCGCCTTCGGCACCGACCACGCCAAGGTGCTGCGCCGCTTCATGGGCGACCACGACTCCGCGGGCGGCGAGGTCATCTTCACGTTCGACGGCGACTCGGCCGGGCAGAAGGCGGCGATGAAGGTGCTCGAGAGCGACCAGGTGTTCGCCTCGCAGACCTACGTCGCCGTCGCGCCGGAGGGCATGGACCCGTGCGAGCTGCGCATCGAGCAGGGTGACGAGGCGGTCCGCGAGCTCGTCGCGCGCCGCCAGCCGCTCTACCGCTTCGCCCTCGACAACATCCTGTCCCGCCACGACCTCGACCGGGCCGACGGCCGCGTCGACGCGCTGCGCGACGCCGCCGGGCTGGTGGCGAGCATCCGTGACAAGACCAAGGTCGAGTCCTTCTCCCGCGAGCTCTCCCACATGGTCGGCCTCGACCTCGACGAGGTGCGCTCGGAGGTACGCCGTGCCGCGAGCCGCCCGGCCCGCACCGAGGAGCCGCGACGCCAGGCGCGCGCCGGCGAGCAGCCCGCCGCGCCGGAGCAGCCCGCGCGCCCGCCGCTGCCGAGCCTGTCCGACCCCCGGTTCATGATCGAGCGCGAGCTGCTCAAGCTCGTCATCCAGCACCCGGCGGGCGTCGGGCGCACGACGACCCACGTCACCACCGACGACTTCACCCACCCGACCTTCCAGGGCGTCTGGGCGGCCGTCGCCGCGGCCGGCGGGCCCGCCTCCGCCGGCGACGACCCCGGGTGGGCCAACCGCGTGCGCACCTCGGCCACCGACCCGGCCGTCGTCGCCGCGATCACCGAGCTCGGCGTCGAGCCGGTCCGCGGCACGTCCGACCCGAACCCGACCTTCGCGGTCGCCTACGTCTACCGCCTCCAGGAGCTCACCACCGCGCGGCGGATCGCCGACGTCAAGGCGCGGCTCCAGCGCACCAACCCCGTCGACGACGCACTGGAGTACAACCGGATGTTCGGCGAGCTGGTGATGCTCGAGCAGCACCGCCGCAAGCTGCGCGAGGGCGCGGTCGGGGGGCAGGCGTGAGCCCGTTCCGCCGTCGGGTGCCGTCGCCCTCCGTGCGGGTGGCCGCCGGCGAGCGCGTGCTGGCCTCCGCCACCGCCGCCGACGGCGCGGTCCTCGCCGGCACCCGCGACGCCTTCTACGTCCAGCGCGACGGCGAGACCCGCCGCGTGCCGTGGGAGGAGGTCGAGGCAGCCGGCTGGGACCGCGACACCGACACGTTCCGGCTCTCCGAGGTCGGCACCTGGGGCGAGCAGCGACCGGTCCACACCGCGCAGCTCGACGAGCCGGGCCGCCTCCTCGAGCTGGTCCACGAGCGCGTCACCGCCAGCGTGCTGCTCCAGCGCCACGTCCCCCTGGGAGGCCGGCGCGGCGTGCGGGTGATCGCGCGCCGCGCCCCCTCGGGCCACGGTGCGGTGCAGTGGGTCTACGAGTACGACGAAGGGGTCGACCCCGCCGACCCCGGGGTCCGCGCCGCGGCCCTCGAGGCCCTCGAGGCGCTGCAGCGCGACGTCGGGATGCCCTGATTTCACCCCGGGCCGGACGCCTTGCTAGTGTTGCGCCCCGCTGCACAAGCGATCCCCTGTAGCTCAACTGGCAGAGCATTCGGCTGTTAACCGGAGGGTTGTTGGTTCGAGTCCAACCGGGGGAGCAGGAGAAGGGCCCGAGGCGACAGCCTCGGGCCCTTCGTCGTCCCCGGTGGTCGTCCCCGGTTGCGGCGACGTAACGCTTCGCCCCGCCGCGTGAACTGTGCGTTACGCGGCCCTGGGCGGGTGTCCGGCTGCGGGATCGTGGGCGCCATGAGCGCTGAGCACGAGCAGCCTGCGGCGGTGTGCGACTTCGTCGTGCGCCCGGACGGCACGGTGGTGGGGAGCGACGGCGCGGCGGGCGCGCTCGCCGCGGCCCTGCCCTACACCGGTCGCCTGGCGCAGCGGATGGGCGAGCTGGTCGGCGTCGGTGACCTGCGGGGCATGGAGGCGGTCGGGCGCCGCCGGTTCGAGGCCGTGGTCACCTGGACGCCGCTCGGCGAGGCCACCTACCGGGGGAGGGCCCACGCGGTCGAGCCGCGGGTGGTCCCGCACTTCACCGTGGTCGGCACCGCCGACACCCTGGGCGCCGTCGACCACTGCCTGGGCCGGCTCATGTCCCTGGACGACGTGGTGTGGAGCACCGTCGTGACCGCCGGCTCCCGCGTCGTCGCGGCCCGGGGTGACCGCCAGGACCTCCACCACCTCGCCGAGGTCGGCACCCGCATGCTCGCGATCCTGCGCTCGCTCGAGGACCAGCACGCGAGCGGCTTCGTGCGGATGCGCTTCGAGCAGGGAAGCGTGATGGGGGCGTCGCTGGGCCGGCACGCGGTCGTGGCGGGCGTGCGCGCGGCCGCGGACGACGACCTGCTCGCCGTGATCGACGAGGTGCGCGCGATCCTGGCGCAGCACGACCTCGGGTCGGTGGGCAAGGAGTTCGACCCGGCGGCCCTCGACGCCGGACCGCTGGACCCACCGGACGCCCCGCAGCCCGCGGCACCCCCGCCGCTGGTCGGCGCGCGCTTCGCGGGCGCGGGGGAGCGGGAGCCCCGCGCCCGGCGGCGCAGGCGGTTCGGGTCGCGCTGAGCGGTCGCGCTGAGGGTCGCGCTCAGTGGTCGCGGCTAGCCCCACCCCATCGGCAGGACCTCGAACGTCGCGGCGTGGGTGACGCCGAGACCCTGGCCCCCGGCGCGCAGGATGCCGTCGAGGAACTCCTCGGGGTCCCACCCCTCCCAGCCGAGGCCCTCGATGTAGGCCCGGTGCTCCTTGAGCGACTCCACGCCGGCGGCGAAGGTGTCGGTCACGTCGACGGCGTGGGTGGCGAGCGGAGAGCTCCCGGCCCACACCGCCCGGACCCCGCCCCACGGCTCGAGGCCCCCACCCAGCTGCTCGGGGAACACCCAGCGGTTGCCCGCGTCGCGCACGGCGTCCAGCACCGCCCGGCCGACCGCGACGTGGTCGGCCTGGTTGAGGTTCGTGCCGCCGAAGGTCTCGCGGAAGTTGCTGGTCATCACGATGTCGGGGCGCTGCTGGCGCACCACCTGCGCGATCGCCCGGCGGAGGGGGACGCCGTACTCCAGGATGCCGTCGGGCAGTCGCAGGAAGACCACCTCGTCGACGCCGACCACGCGCGCCGCAGCGACCTCCTCCGCCTCGCGCACCACCCGGCACTCCTCGGGCGGCAGGGAGTCGATGCCGGCCTCGCCGCTGGTCACCATGCAGTAGACGACGCGCTTGCCCTGGCCGGTCCAGCGTGCGACGGCCGCCGCGGCGCCGTACTCGATGTCGTCGGGGTGGGCGACCACGAAGAGGGCCGTCGCCCAGTCCTCCGGGAGCGGCTCGTACGACGGCGGTGCGGGACGTTCAGGGCTCATGCGACGAGCATGGCACCGCGCACGTAGGCTAGTGAACCTATGGACTAAGTCGTATATGGTGCCGAGCATGACGCCGATCGCCCCCACCCGCCGCGGGTTCCTCGCCGCCGCCGCCGTCCTCGGGGGCGCCGCCCTCGTCCCGACCGCGGCGTGGCGGGCCCCTTCGTCCGCCGCCTCGCCGTTCATCCTCAAGCCGACGCCGCCGGAGCTCTTCCGCGACTTCAAGACCAACGCCGAGATGCTGTGGAGCTCGGTGGACCGCGCGGGCTACCGCACCCCACAGTCGCGGCTGTTCGTCCGCAACCACACCCGCACGCCGCAGGTCGACGCCTCGACCTACGCCCTGCGGCTGTTCGGTGACGGCCTCGCGACCCCCCGGGGGGAGGCCGACGCGCTGTCCCTGAGCCTCGCCGACCTGAAGCGCCTGCCGCGGCACGAGCACACCGCCGTCCTCGAGTGCACCGGCAACGGCCGCAGCTTCTTCACCACCCAGCAGCAGCAGAGCGTCTCGGGCACCGCCTGGACGCTGGGCGCGGTCGGCACGGTCCGCTGGACCGGGGTCCGGCTGCGCGACGTGCTGGCCTCCGTCGGCCTCGCCCCCGACGCGGTCTCGATCCAGGCGACCGGTCTCGACGACCCCTATGTCTCCGGCGGGGTGGACTACGGCCGGGTCCGGCGGCCGTTCCCGGTCGCGAAGGCGCTCGACGACGCGATCCTGGCGTGGGGGATGAACGGCGAGGACCTGCTGCCCGACCACGGCTACCCGCTGCGCCTGGTGCTCCCCGGGTGGGTCGGCATCGCCAGCATCAAGTGGCTCGGCTCGCTCGAGGTCTCCCGCACCGAGCTCACCTCGCCCTGGAACACGACGTTCTACCGGATGACCGGCCCCGACTGGCCCGCCGACTCCCCGCCGCTCACCGTCAACCCGGTGCGGTCGGCGTGGGAGCTCGCCGCCGGGGCGCAGCTCCCGGCCCGTCCCGTCACCCTCACCGGCCGCTCGTGGAGCGGCGCCGGTCGCATCACCCGGGTCTCGGTCAGCCTCGACGGCGGCGAGAGCTGGCGCCCGGCCGTGCTCGACCGCCGCTCGCGCGAGGACGCCGGCTGGACCCGGTGGTCGGTGCGCTGGGGCAACCCCCGGCGCGGCCGGCACGAGCTCCTCGCGCGGGCCACCGACGACCGCGGGCGTACGCAGCCGCTCGTCGCGGCCTACAACACGCAGGGCTACTTCTTCGACGCCGTGGTGCGCCACCCCGTGACGGTCGTGTGACGCGACCGCTCAGGCCATGACGCCGACGGGCTGCGGGGTGAAGCCGGGGAACACCTGGCCGACCGTGACCCCGAAGCGCCGCGTGACGATCTCGGTGAGCACGCTGCGGTAGTCGGTCGTGACGAGCAGGTCGCCGTCGAGGGTGTTCTGCAGCCCCGGCCAGGAGCCGTAGTAGCGGCCGCCCCGCACGCCGGCGCCGGCCACGAACATGACGTTGCCGAAGCCGTGGTCGGTGCCGTAGTTGTCGTTCTCCTTGACCCGGCGGCCGAACTCGCTGAGCGTCACCAGGGTGACCCGGTCGGCCAGCGGCCCGAGGTCGGCGAAGAACGCCGCGATCGAGCTGGCGAGGTCGCCCGCGTTGCGCTTCATGTCGCCCCAGTCGAGCGTGCCGAGGTCGGTGTGCATGTCCCAGTCGCCCTGGTCGACGGTGATCACCTCGGCGCCGACGCCGGAGCGGACGATCCGCGACACCCCGGAGAGCGCCTTGCCGAGCGAGCTGCCGGGGTAGGCGGGCGTGGGGGCTCCGGCCGCGGTGTCGCGCGCCGCGCCGAACGTCTCGGCCCCCTCGATGGCCTCGCGCACCGCACGGCTCATCGGTCCGCTGCCCTTCCAGGCGTGCTTGAGGGAGGCCAGGCGGCGCCCGTCCTCCTCGGTGCCGGCGACCTTGGCGTCGTCGACGCTGTTGACCACGAAGGCCGGGTTGGTGCCGAACAGCGCGGTCGGGACCTGGTTGCCCATGGCCGTGCCCTGCAGCGGCGAGGTGCCCGGCAGCTCGCCCAGCAGCCGGTTGAGCCAGCCGTTGCGGGCCGTCGAGCCCGGGGCGGCGTCCTCGATGGCCTCCATGGCCGCGAAGTGCGACCGGTTCGGGGTCGGCATGCCGGTGGCGTGGACGGCCGCCAGCGTGCCCGCCTGCCACATCGGGAGCATCGGGGCCAGCGCCGGGTGCAGGCCGAACATCGCGTCCGCCGCGACCAGCGCGGTGGCCGGGATGCCGATGCGGGGGCGCGCCGCGTAGTAGTTCGGGTCGGCGTGCGGCACCACGAGCGAGAGCCCGTCGGCCGCGCCCCGCAGGCTCAGCAGCACGAGCACGGATCCGAGGGGGCCGGGCAGCCGGCCGGCGGGGCGGCCGGTGACGGCGTACGCCCGCGGGCCCTCGCCGCCGAGGGCGGGGCCGAGCGCGATCGCGCCGCCGGCGAGCGCGGTGCCGAGCAGCGCACGGCGGCTCAGCGCCGTGCGGGCCTGGTCGTAGTCGGGGCATCCGCAGGAGCGGGTGGGCAGGTGGGTCTCGTCAGTCATGTCAGCACGCCATGTGGTCGGGGGAGTCGAGGACGGCGGCGAGCAGCCGGGGGAAGCCCCACTGGTAGAGGCCGTGCTCGCGGTCGATCTTTTCCTTCGCGCGGCAGCCGGTGGCCAGGCTCGCGGTGGTGACCAGGCCCTTGGTGGCCGGCCGGTGCAGCAGCTCGCGGCTCACCGCGTCGACCAGGTCGGCGAAGCGGATCGCCTTCCTGGCCGGCACGAAGGCGCTGGGCTCGCGGTAGTGGAGGTCGACCTTGGGCCACCACATGCCGGCCATCGACCAGTGCATGCTCATCGAGGCGAGCGCGCGCGACGGGGAGGCCCAGATGTCGTCGCGCACCGGGGTGCCGTCCGGGCGCGGCCACGCGTGGGGCGAGAGGCCGAGGCCCTGCGCCTGCCAGAGCATGGCGTAGACACCGGAGTCGTCACCGCTGGGCCGGTCCAGCCGTACGCCGAGCGCCCGGTAGGTCGCGACGACGTCCTCGCCCGGGTCGCGCAGCTTGCGGCCCGCCGAGGCGCGGAACTCCTTGCTGGCCACGAGCGCGCGGAGCACCGGGACGATGGCGGTGTCGTTGTGCAGGTAGACCTTCGCCAGCCGCTTCACCAGCGACCGCGGCGGGTCGTCGTGGACGAACTTGGTGACCAGCCGCTCCGCGACGTGCTCCGCGGTCTGCGGGTGGTGTGCGAGGTAGCGGACGTACTCCGCCGCGACCTCGCGGCCGTCGCCCTTGCGGTTCTCGTGGGAGAAGCCCTTCACCCGCACCGGCCCGGTCCAGTGGTCCTCCTTGACGTAGGAGGCCTTCCAGGTGTTCCACATGTCGACGTGGAAGCCGGTGAGGATGCGCGCGGACGCCTTGACGTCGTCCTCGCTGTAGTTGCCCGCCCCGACGGTGTGCAGCTCGAGCAGCTCGCGGCCGAGGTTCTCGTTGGGCGCGCGCTTGGTCGAGGTCGCGGCCGACAGGAACAGCAGCATCGCGGGGTGGGTGGTGGTCGCGGCGAGCAGCTCGTCGAAGCGGCCGAGCGCGTGCTTGCGGACGGTGTCGCCGTAGTCGACGCGCCAGGTGAACTGGGCGTCGCCGCTCACCGGGACGTGCAGCATCCCCTCCCAGAACTCGGTCATCTTCTCGAGCACCGGGCGGCGGGTGCGGATGCGTCGGACCAGCAGCCAGCGCCCGTAGTCCTCCATCACCTGCCAGCCGCCGCGGACCTCCTGGACCTGGCGCTTCCACAGCTCCATCGGGCCGCGGTCGAGGTCGGGCCACCAGCGGCGCACCGCGTCGGCGTCGCCGTCGGGGAAGGAGCCGGGGCGGGTGAGCTGGCGCTCGAACCACGCGTCCGCGCCCCCGGCCTGGCGCACGTCGCGCGCGAGCGCGGCGTCGACGCCGTAGCCGAACCGTGTGACGAGGTGCCGCTGCGGTGCGGGCAGCAGGTCGAACTTGTTCTTGGCCACCGAGGTCCTCCCGTACCCGAGCCACTTCCGAGACGCATCACTGTCGCACGTCGGGTGCCCCACGCGAAGTCGAACCCGATATCCGGTTGCCCCGGCGCGGGGGCTGCGGTCGGATGCCCGCGTGGACGTCACCGACCTCGACACCTCCGACCCCGACGCGCGCCGACGCTGGTTCGCCGCCCAGGACCGCGCCGCCCGGGCCGACCGGCCGCACGCGCTCCTCGAGGCGTACGGCGCGTGGGAGCTGCTCGCGACCGAGCCCTCCGGCCACACCGACCACCAGTGGCTCCAGGCGCGGGAGGGCGACGAGGTGGTCGGCACCGCTCGCCTCGAGCTGCCGCTGACGGAGAACCGCGACCTCGCGTGGGCCGAGGTCGACGTGGTCCCCGGGCACCGGCGCCGAGGCGTCGGTCGGGCGCTGTGGGAAGAGCTGGTCGCGCGAGCCCGGGCAGCCGGGCGCACCCGCATCGGGGCCGAGGTCGTCGTCGACCCGCAGCGGTCCGACGCCGGCACGGCCTTCGCCACCGCGGTGGGGGCGGTCGAGAAGCATCGCGAGGACCACCTCGTCGCCGACCTCCCGGTGGCGGGCACCGCGGTCGACGCGGCGTACGACCTCGTCCTCTGGCGGGGCCGCTGCCCCGACGAGCACCGCGCCGCCTACGTCGCCATGCGCAACCAGATGAACGCCGACGTCCCGGTCGGCGAGCTCGACCTCGAGGCCACCGTGCTCGACGACGCCCGGCTCGCCTCGTCCGAGGAGCGGCTGATGCGCTCGTACGACGTGCGGGTCGCCGCGGCCCGTCGCCGCTCCGACGGCGCCTGGGGCGGCTACTCCCTGTTGTTCGTCCCGCACGGGGCGGACTTCGTCTGGCAGGACGACACCCTCGTGATGCCCGAGCACCGCGGCCACCGCCTGGGCGCGGCGCTGAAGTCGGCGAGCTACCGCGAGCTCCCGGCCGAGGTGACCCGGGTGCACACCTGGACCGCACCCACCAACACCGCGATGCACCGCACCAACACCGCGATGGGCTTCCGCGTCGTGGAGCACCTGCACGAGGTGGAGGCGGCGATCGCGTGAGGATCGCCTAGGGTCTGGCCCCGAGGGGCGGTAGCTCAGTCGGTCAGAGCAGAGGACTCATAATCCTTGGGTCGTGGGTTCGAGCCCCACCCGCCCTACCAGTGTGGTGCGTCAGGCCTCGCCGGCGATCAGGTAGTCCTCGCCCTGCTTCTCCAGCTGCAGGGTGACCTGCTGGGTCGTCGTGCGGCCCGACGTGGTGGCGTAGTCGATGGTGTACGACGCGGTCAGCGCCTCCGGGTCCACGCGGATCCCGGACGGCGACGCGGACTCGATGGTGCTCCAGAAGCCGGCGTAGCGCTCGTAACCGCCGCTCGCCTCCTGGAACTCCGGCGTCAGCATGTCGAACGCGGCCTCGGGGTCGGAGGTGACCGTCGCGAAGTAGTCCTCCACGAACGCACGCATCGCGGGAGGTGCCCCGGCGGAGGCCGGGGCGGATCCGGCGGGGTCCGTGGGCTCCGTGGCCGTGGAACTCGTGGACGCGGACGGCTCCTGCGAGGGCTCCTCTGAGCTCGAGGGCCTGCCGTCGGCCGACCGGCCCTCGCTGCGCGTGGCACCGGCGTCACCGGGCGCCCGCTCGCCGTCACCGGGCCATAGGAGCCAGGCGACCACGCCCAGGACCACCAGCGTCAGGGCGGCCGCGAGCCACCGCAGCGGTCGCCACGACGGCTCGTCGCGCGGGACCGTGTCGGCGTGGGGCGCCCGCGCCACGGGTGCCGCCGGGACCGCCGAGGTCCTCGTCGGCTCGTCGCGCGGGGTGGGGGCCGGGGTCGTGCCCAGCGGCCGCGTCGCGTCCGGACCCTGGTCGACGGGCGGGGTGGGGGCCGTGCTCGCCTCGCCGTGGGCCGCACGCCGCAGGTCGTCGCGCACGCGCTCCACGGGCCACCGGTCGGCGGGATCCTTGGCCATCATCACGGCGAGGAGCCCGGCGAGCGGGTGGTCGTGCGGCAGCCGCGGCGGCTCCCCGTGGACGATCCGGTAGAGGCCGCCCATGATGTTGTCGCCCACCTCGTAGGGCGCCCGGCCGGTGAGCGCGAAGTAGAGCGTGCCCCCCAGCGACCACACGTCGCTGGCGGCGCTCGCCGGTGCCCCGGACGCGACCTCCGGGGCGATGTAGGCGGGGGAGCCGGTGATGAAGCCGGTCTGGGTGAGGGCGGCGTCGGTGCCGGCGCGGGCGATGCCGAAGTCGCCGAGCTTCGTGTGGTGGTCGTCGTCGACCATGATGTTGCCGGGCTTGACGTCCCGGTGCACGATGCCGGCCCGGCCGGCCTGGACGAGCGCGTCGGCCGCCTGCGCCAGGATCCCGGCCGCCCGGGTGACCGGGAGCGGACCGTCGGCCCGGACCACCTCGGTGAGCGTGCGTCCGCGGACCAGCTCCATCACGAGCCAGTAGCAGTCCACGTCCTTGACGAGGTCGAAGATCGACACGACGTGGGGGTGGTTGATGCCGGCCGCCAGACGCGCCTCCCTCTCGGCGCGGGCGATGTCCTGGTCGGTCGTCCCGGCGAGCAGGCCGATGCGCTTGATGGCGACGGACCGGTCGAGCAGCTCGTCGTGAGCGAGGTGCACCGACCCGGCACCGCCGCGTCCGATCTCCCGTTCGAGGGTGTACCTGCCTGCGATCACGTGTGCCCCTTTCCATGGGGAAGGTCGGGCTCCGGACACGCTAGCCACCCCCACGGGGAGGCTTCACACCCGTGGGGACATGGCTCTGGCCCGACCCGGCTCGGGTCGGTTGCCGCGTCAGGCCTCGCCGGCGATGAGGTACTGGTCGTCGAGGCGCTCGAGCTGCAGCCGGATCTGGTCCGACGTGCGCGCGCCCGACTTCATCACGTAGTCGACCGAGTAGGCGACGGTCAGGTCCGAGGGGTCGCTCTGGATGCTGGTCACCTTCGCCGAGCGCACCTTGCCCCACCAGCCCATGTAGCCGCGGAAGTCGCCGCTCTGCTGCTGGAACTCGGGCGTGAGCTGGGCGAAGGCCGCGCGCGGGTCGGAGGTCACGGTGGAGAGGTAGCCGGTGATGAAGGAGTCCATCTGCTGGCGGACCTCCTCCGCCGACACCGCGGGGGCGGTGCTCCCGCTGTCGCTCGGGGCCTGCGACGTGCTGGGCGAGGTCGTCGGGTCGTCCTGGGCGGCCTCCGGCGTGCCGCGGCCGGCCCAGACGTACGCCGCCACGACCGCGCCCACGGCGAGCACGGCTGCCGCGACCAGCCAGCCCCACCGCATCGAGCCGCGTCGCGTCGAGGCGGGCGCGGGCGTGGTGTCGTGTAAGCGGGGCATCGTGCCGGTGGGCTCGACGGCGGCCGCAGCGGCCGCGGCGACCGGCACCGCGACGAGCGTGGAGCGCTCGCCGCGCGCGAGCCGGCGCAGCTCGTCGCGGACCTGCCGCATCGAGAGCCGGTGCTCGGGCTCGCGCACCATCATCCGCGACAGCAGCCCGGCCATCGGGTGGCTGGCGGGCAGCCGCGGCGGGTCCTCGTGCACGATCTTGTAGAGCGCGCCGATGAGGTTGTCGCCGACCTCGTAGGGCGGTCGGCCGGTGACGGCGTGGTAGAGCGTGGCGCCCAACGACCACACGTCGCTGGCAGCCGTTGCGGACGCGCCCGAGGCGACCTCAGGCGCGAGGTAGGCGGGGGAGCCGGTCACCAGACCGGTCTGGGTCAACGAGGCGTCGTCGGCGGACCGGGCGATGCCGAAGTCGCCGAGCTTGGCGACGTCGCCGGCCACGAGGATGTTGCTGGGCTTGACGTCGCGGTGCACGATCCCGGCCTCGTGGGCCTCGGCCAGCGCGTCGGCGGTCTGCGCGAGGTACGACGCCGCGACCGTGGCCTCGAGCGGGCCGGCGGTGCGCACGAGGTCGCCGATGGTGCGCCCGTCGACGTACTCCATGACGAGCCAGTGGACCTCGTCCTCCTCGACGAGGTCGAACACCGAGACCACGTGGGGGTGGTTGAGCGCCGCGGCGAGCCGGGCCTCCCGCGCTGCGCGCTCGAGCTGGACGCTGCCGCCGCCGGGCATGAGACCGATCCGCTTGACGGCGACCGTGCGGCCGAGCACCTCGTCGTGGGCGAGGTGGACGGTCCCGGACCCGCCACGACCGATCTCGCGCTCGAGCGTGTACCTGCCTGCGATCACCGTCGGCCACCTCCTGATGCCTCGCCCTAGGCTAGTGCGCGACCACCAACCCGCCTCACCCCCAAGGAACCGACGTGACGACCCCGAATGTCCTCGACGAGCTGGAGTGGCGCGGCCTCGTCGCGCACTCCACCGACCGCGACGCCCTCCGGGCGGCGCTGGGCGAGGGGAGCGTCAGGTTCTACGTGGGCTTCGACCCCACGGCACCCAGCCTCCACATGGGCAACCTGGTGCAGCTCGTCACGGCGAGGCGGTTGCAGGAGGCCGGCCACACGCCCTACATCCTCGTCGGCGGCGCCACCGGCATGATCGGCGACCCGCGCGACAGCGGCGAGCGCACCCTCAACTCGCTCGACACCGTCAAGGAGTGGACCGAGCGGGTGCGCACCCAGGTCTCGCGCTTCGTGTCCTTCGAGGGCACCAACGCCGCCTCCACGGTCAACAACTACGACTGGACCGCCTCGCTGTCGGTCATCGACTTCCTCCGTGACATCGGCAAGCACTTCCCGGTCAACCGGATGCTGGCGCGCGACACGGTCAAGCGTCGCCTCGAGTCCGGCATCAGCTACACCGAGTTCTCCTACGTCCTGCTGCAGTCGATGGACTACCTCAACCTGTTCCGCGAGCACGGCGTCTCGCTGCAGTTCGGGGGCTCCGACCAGTGGGGCAACATCACCGGCGGCGCCGAGCTGGTCCGCCGGGTGACGGGGGAGTCGGTGTACGCCTTCGCCACGCCCCTCATCACCAAGACCGACGGCACCAAGTACGGCAAGACCGAGGGCGGTGCGCTCTGGCTCGACGGCGAGATGATGTCGCCGTACGCCTTCCACCAGTTCTGGCTCAACGTCGAGGACGAGAAGGTCGGCGAGCTCCTGCGGATCTTCACCTTCCTCTCCCGCGAGGAGATCGAGGACCTCGAGCAGCAGACGGCGGAGAAGCCCTTCCTGCGCGCGGGCCAGAAGCGCCTGGCCGACGAGGTGACCGCCCTGGTGCACGGCGCCGAGGAGGTGGAGCAGGCGAAGGCCGCCGCTGCCGCGCTGTTCGGCGGGGGCGACCTCCGCGAGATCTCCGCGGCCACGCTCGGTGCAGCGCTGCGCGAGACCGGCGGCACGACCGTCCCCGCCGGCGAGCTCCCCGGCATCGTCGACCTCCTCGTCACCGCGGGACTCGCCTCGAGCAAGGGCGACGCGCGGCGCACGGTGACGGAGGGGGGCGCCTACCTCAACAACGCGCGGGTCGAGGACCCCGAGCTCCGGCCCACCGCCGACGACCTCGTCGCCGGCTGCTGGCTCGTGCTGCGCCGCGGGAAGAAGAAGTTCGCGGGCGTGGAGGTGCGCTGAACGCCCCGTCGTGACGCTGACCGGGAGGCGGTGCGAGCGGCCCCCAGGGGCCGCGCGCGCCGCCTCTCGTGCTCCTGCAGGCCGCTGACCTGCGAAAACACTGATGTGCCCGCGGTCACACCGTTTCGATTTGCGCGTTCACGCCGAGTTCATTAATGTTTCCTCCGTCGCCAGGGAGCGGCGGGGAGCAAGGCCGGTCAGGCCGGGCTCCCGGCCCCGGAGCGACCAGCCCGAAGCGGTCATCGGTCACGGTGACACCACCGGGCGGCGAGCAGGACACACGAGGATTTGCCTCGCGAAAAGCCGGTTCGCTACGTTACACCAGTTGCCCCACGCAACCGAGATCCTCACCGGATCGCGATGTGGGTGCGTCTGATTCTTGAGAACTCAACAGTGTGTTTGATTAGTCGACGAATTAGTTTGTTATGCCCCGTTGACATCATGTTTAGCTGCCATCGTTTGGTGGTGGTTGTGGTGTCGCGGTTTCTTTGACAATGATTCTGGCTGACGGTCCTGGCCCTTTGGGGTTGGGGTTGTCTTTCGCTAGTTTTGTTCAGTCATGGATGTGGCTCTTATTGATAGTCGCCTGGCTTCTGCTCTTTTGGGTGGGGTTGGGTTGATGTTTTTCGATGGAGAGTTTGATCCTGGCTCAGGACGAACGCTGGCGGCGTGCTTA
>NZ_JBHLXH010000002.1:0-56853 GCF_042432345.1 Nocardioides zeicaulis
AGCGCCCCGGACCGGGGTCCGGGGCGCTCGTGGAGCGGGTGGGTCAGTGGGTGGCGGCGGGCTCGCGGGCGGGGGCGCCGTGGTCGTCGACCATGGTCGCCTCGTCGAAGCGGTCCTCGCCGGCCAGCACCCGGTCGAGCTGGGCGCGGTCGAGGGTGCCGGTCCAGTGGCCGACCAGGATGGTGGCGACCGAGTTGCCGGCGAAGTTGGTGACCGCGCGGGCCTCGGACATGAAGCGGTCGATGCCGACGATGAGGCCGACGCCGTCCAGCAGCTCGGGGCGGTGGGAGGACAGGCCGCCGGCAAGGGTGGCCAGGCCGGCGCCGGTGACGCCGGCAGCGCCCTTCGAGGCGATGATCATGAACAGGAGCAGGGAGATCTGCTCGCCGATCGACAGCGGCTTGTCGAGGGCGTCGGCGATGAAGATCGAGGCCATCGTCAGGTAGATCGCGGTGCCGTCGAGGTTGAAGGAGTAGCCGGTCGGCACGACGACGCCCACCGTGGTCTTCTCGACGCCGGCGTGGTTCATCTTGGCGATGAGGCGCGGCAGGGCCGACTCGGACGACGAGGTCGACACGATCAGCAGGAACTCGCGGCCGAGGTACTTCAGCAGGCTCCAGATGTTGATGCCCGTGACCAGCTTGAGGATCGCGCCGAGGACGACGAACACGAACAGGAAGCAGGTGAGGTAGAAGGCGACCATGATCGTGAGCAGGCTCTTGATCGCGTCGACGCCCGTCTCGCCGACGACGGCGGCGATCGCCGCGAACGCGCCGACCGGGGCGGCCCACATGATCATCGCGAGCACCCGGAACACCAGCCGCTGGACGTGCCCGATGCCGTTCAGGATCGGCTCACCCGAGCGGCCCATCGCCTGGAGCGCGAAGCCGACGAGCAGCGCGACCAGCAGGGTCTGCAGCACCTCGCCGGAGGTCAGCGAGGACAGCAGCGAGTCCGGCACGATGCCCTGGATGAACTCCGTCGTGGAGCCGTGCGCCTCAGCGGCCTGCTCCTTGCCGACGCCGGCGAGGTCGTCGGAGAGGTTGAGGCCCTTGCCCGGGTCGAGCAGGTTGCCCACCACCATGCCGATCGCCAGCGCAACGGTCGACATGGTGAGGAAGTAGCCCAGCGCGAGCCCGCCGACCTTGCCGACGCTCGCCGCGTTGGCCACCGAGCCGACGCCGAGGACGAGCGTGCAGAAGATGACCGGCTGGATCATCATCTTGATCAGGGCGACGAACGTGGTGCCGATCCACTTGAGCTCCACCGCGAAGTCGGGGAACACCAGGCCCACGACGGCGCCGAGCACCACCGCGACGATCACCGCGATGTAGAGGTAGTGGGTGCGGTCGCGGCGCGCCTCGGGCGCGTCCGGTGCCGCCGACTGCGTGCTGGTCATGGGTCCTCCTGTGCTCCGGGCACCGGCGGGTGCCGGTCAGGCCACCATCGTGGTGAGGACTGTGAAGGTCGTCACCCTTTCGTGCGTTGTGTTCGCCGTCACAGCGCGCGGACCGGTGGGGCACAATGCGCGCATGAGGCGTCGCACCGACGGCGAGAGCCCGGTGGCCCGCCAGATCCTGCTGCTGCAGGTCGCCGTCGTCGTCGTCCTCGTGGTCACCGCGGTCGCCCTGGCGTCCTGGGACGCGCGGCGCGACCTGCGCTCGGCGGCGCGCGACCAGGCGACGGCCGTCGCCCGGTCGGTGGCCGACTCGCCCTTCGTGCGCGAGGAGGTGCGTTCCCCCGACCCGACCGCCGCGCTGCAGCCCTTCGCCGAGGAGGTGCGCGTCGACACCGACACCGACTTCGTGGTCGTGATGGACACCGACCGCGTCCGCTGGACCCACCCGGACCCCGCCCAGATCGGCCGCCGCTTCGTCGGCGGCATCGGCGGCGCCCTGCAGGGGCGCGTGTTCACCGAGGAGTACGCCGGCACGCTGGGGCCGTCGGTGCGCGCCGTCGTGCCGGTCGTGGTCGACGACCGCGTGGTGGCGCTGGTGGCGGTCGGCATCACCGTCGACCGCATCGACCAGCGCCTGCGCGACGACCTGCCGGGCATCGCCCTCGCCGCGGCAGCCACCCTGCTCGCCGGGCTCCTCGGCGCCTGGCTGATCGCGCGCCGCCTGCGCCGCCAGACCCACGGCCTCGGCGAGCGCGAGATCACCCGGATGTACGAGTACTACCGCGCGGTGCTCGGCGCGGTCCGCGAGGGACTGCTGCTGGTCGACTCCGACCTGCGCGTGCAGCTCGTCAACGAGGAGGCCGAGCGGCTGCTCGCCCTGCCCGCCGACGTGGAGGGGCGCCCGCTGTCCGAGCTCGGCCTGCCGCCGGGCCTGGTCGCCGCGGTGGAGCGGCGGACGACCGTGGCGGACGAGACCTACGTCCTGGGCCAGCAGGTGCTCGTGCTGAGCACCTCTCCGGCGTACTGGGACCAGGACGAGGTGGGAGCCGTCGTCACCGTGCGCGACCGCACCGAGCTGCAGGCGGTGACCGGCGAGCTCGACCTGGTGCGCGGGCTCACCGAGTCGCTGCGCGCGCAGAACCACGAGGCCGCCAACCGGCTGCACACCGTGGTGTCGCTGGTCGAGATGGGCCGCCCCGAGCAGGCGGTGGAGTTCGCCACCGACGAGCTCCAGGTCGCGCAGGACCTCGCCGACGAGCTGGTCTCGGCGGTCGAGGAGCCGGTGCTCGCGGCGCTGCTCCTCGGCAAGACCGCGCAGGCGGCCGAGCGCGGCATCACCCTCGACATCGACGGCGAGCTGCCCGCCCGCCTGCCGGTCGGGGGACGCGACCTCGTCGCGCTCGTGGGCAACCTGGTCGACAACGCCTTCGACGCGGTCGCCGAGACGCGGGCGCTGCGCCGGCAGCGGGTGCGGGTCGCGCTCGCGGGCGACGCCGACCACCTGCGCATCGAGGTCGACGACTCGGGGCCGGGCGTCGCGCTCGACGACCGGCAGCGGGTGCTGGACCGCGGGTGGTCGAGCAAGGCCGACGAGGGCCGCGGACTCGGGCTGGCCATCGTCTCCCAGGTGGTCGCCCGCCACGGCGGCCACCTCGAGCTCGCCGACTCGCCGCTCGGCGGCGCCCGGTTCGCGCTCGTCGTCGACGCCCGCCACGAGGCCGCCCGGTGAGCGTGCGGGTCCTCGTCGTGGAGGACGAGGAGGTCGCGGCCGAGGCCCACGCGCTCTACGTCGGACGGGTCCCCGGCTTCGAGCTCGCCGGCGTGGCGCACTCCGCCGGGGAGGCGGTGCGCCTGCTCGAGCGCGACGGCGCGGTCGACCTCGTGCTGCTCGACATGCACCTGCCCGACGGCCACGGTCTCGGGCTCCTCCAGCGGCTGCGCGCCGAGGGCCGCCCCCTCGACGTGATCGCCGTGACCTCGGCGCGCGACAGCGAGGTGGTGCGCCGCGCGGTCTCGCAGGGCGTGGTGCTCTACCTCCTCAAGCCGTTCACCTTCGCTGCCTTCCGCGGCAAGCTCGAGCAGTACGCCGACTTCCGCGCGCGCCTGGCGAGCGCGCCCGGCGACGTGGTGCAGGACGACGTCGACCAGCTCTTCGGCGCGTTGCGCAGCGGACCCACCGGCGAGGCGGTGCCGAAGGGGATGAGCCTCGACTCGCTGCGCCACGTCGTGGAGGCGCTGCGCGAGGCGCCGGACGGGCTGTCCGCCGCCGAGGCCGCCACGGTCGTCGGGGTGTCGCGGGTGACCGCGCGGCGCTACCTCGAGCACCTCGCCGACGAGGGCCGGGTCACCCGGTCTCCGCGCTATGGCGGCACCGGGCGGCCCGAGGTCGGCTACGTGTGGGTGCGCGACTGAGGCACGCTCAAGTCAGGTCGAGCGACGCCAGGATCTTGGGATAGTCCGGCGGCGGCTCCGGGTCGTCGCCCATCATGACGGCGTTGACCTGCACCAGGGTGCGACCCTTGAGCAGTGCGCGTGCGAACGACATCGCCGTCTGCCCGCCTCGCTCGACGCGGATCGTGATGTCGCGACCCGGCGCCCCGTCGTAGGTCACCGTCCTCTCGGCGACGACGGTGCCGCCGGTCCGGCGCGCTGATCCGGCCGATGCCTGGTCGAGGTCCATCGCAAGGCCTCTCGGGAACGTCGTCGTCGAGACGGCGAAGGCGACCTCGCTCGAGCTGCAGCTCCACGTGCGGGTGTCCACCCGGACACCTGACGCGAGGGTGACCGGGATCGTCTCCTCCACGGTCGGACAGGGCAGGGCGACGCTGAAGCCGTCCCGTGTCAGCACACGGAAGCCCGCCGGCACCGACGGTCCTGCTGACGGGTCCGCCGTCGTGGCGGCTGCGGACGGGACGGATTGCTGGACCGGCTCGGAGCTCGGCGCAGCGCCGCTCGAGAGCCCGCAGCCACTGAGCAGCGCACCGCCGGTCACCAGCAACGTCGAGGCAATCCGTCGTCTCACACCCCACCCCCGTCGGTCTGCCCGTGCGCGCAGGCGAAGCCAACCACGGGAAGGCGCGCGCCGGGTAGTGCTTCGGCTCAGCCGAGGACGAGCCCGGGGTAGAGCGGGTGCTTGTCGAGCATCTCGGCGGAGCGAGCGGTGACGCGCTCGGCCACCCCGTCGGCGACGACGTAGGACGCCTTGCTCGGGCCACCTGCCTTGGTGGTGCCGGCCTCGGTGTTGCTGAGCACGTCAACGATCAGGTCGGCGACCGTGTCGAACTCGTCGTGGCCGAAGCCGCGGGTGGTGAGCGCGGGCGTGCCGAGGCGGATGCCCGAGGTGTACCAGGCGCCGTTGGGGTCGGCGGGGACCGAGTTGCGGTTGGTGACGACACCGGCGTCGAGCAGCGCCGACTCGGCCTGGCGGCCGGTGAGGCCGAACGACGACACGTCGAGCAGCACGAGGTGGTTGTCGGTGCCGCCGGTGACGAGGTTCGCGCCGCGGCTCAGGAAGCCCTCGGCGAGCGACTTGGCGTTGTCGGCGATGCGCTGGGCGTAGTCCTGGAACTCGGTGGTGCGGGCCTCGGCGAACGCCACGGCCTTGGCGGCCATCACGTGCGAGAGCGGGCCGCCGAGCACCATCGGGCACCCGCGGTCGACGTCGGCGGCGAACTCCTCCTGCGCCAGCACCATGCCACCGCGCGGACCGCGCAGCGACTTGTGGGTGGTCGTGGTGGTGAGGTGGGCGAAGGGGACGGGGTCCTCCTCGCCGGTGAACACCTTGCCGGCCACGAGGCCGGCGAAGTGGGCCATGTCGACCATGAGCACGGCGCCGACCTCGTCGGCGATCTCGCGCATCTTCGCGAAGTTCACCCGGCGGGGGTAGGCGGAGTAGCCGGCCACGAGGACCAGCGGCTTGAACTCGCGCGCTTTGGCGGCCACGGCGTCGTAGTCGAGCAGGCCCGTCTCCGGGTCGGTGCCGTACTGCTGCTGATGGAACATCTTGCCGCTGATGTTGGGGCGGAACCCGTGGGTCAGGTGGCCGCCGGCGTCGAGCGACATGCCGAGCAGCCGCTGGTTGCCGAGCTCGTGGCGCAGCGACTCCCAGTCGGCCTCGGTGAGCTCGTTGACGTTCTTGGCCTGGAGCTTCTCGAGGTACGGCGACTCGACGCGGTTGGCGAGGATCGACCAGAAGGCGACCAGGTTGGCGTCGATGCCGGAGTGGGGCTGGACGTAGGCGTAGGGGGCGCCGAACAGCTCGCGCGCGTGCTCGGCGGCGAGCGACTCGACGGTGTCGACGTTCTGGCAGCCGGCGTAGAACCGGTGACCGACGGTGCCCTCGGCGTACTTGTCGCTGAACCACGTGCCCATCGTCATGAGCACGGCCGGCGAGGCGTAGTTCTCCGAGGCGATCAGCTTGAGCGAGCCACGCTGGTCGGCGAGCTCCTGGCGGGTCGCCTCGGCGATCCGCGGCTCGACCGAGGCGATGACCTCGAGGGCCTGGGAGTACGCGCTGCTGATCAAGGAGTCCGTCATGGCCCACAGCCTAGAGGTCGCGCGGACGCGCGCACGCGAGGGTGGCGCCCGCTGGGCACGGCACGCTCGCGGGTGGCGCTGGTGTGACCTGGACCGCACCGGGGTGCTGCGCCACGCCTGCCGAACCGGCGCTCGTCTCACATCGTGGCGGACGATCCCACGATTCGAGATTTCATCTTGTGGAAGGGGTGTCCATCACGTGAGACTTCTTGACATGGTCACCGCCTCCACCCACACGCACCTCGTGGTCCGACGTCACGTCGACCTCATGCGTGTGGGCAGCGCGACCTGTTGGCATCGCTGACGCCGCCAGTAGTCCTCCACCGCGCCCACCGTCGCGCGCGGCACCCCCTCAGCGAACAGGATCCTCCTGACCATGCCTGACCTCCGGTTCAAGCCCCAGGCCGCCCAGTCCACCGACATCCCGCGCCCCAAGCGCGCGGAGGGGCAGTGGGCCCTCGGCTACACCGAGCCGCTCAACAAGAACGAGCAGTCCAAGAAGGACGACGACCCGCTCAACGTCCGCGACCGGATCCTGTACACCTACTCGCGGCGCGGCTTCGACTCCATCGACCCGGCCGACCTGCGCGGCCGGTTCCGCTGGATGGGCCTCTACACCCAGCGCGCACCGGGCTTCGACGGGGGCAAGACCGCCCAGCTCGAGGAGGAGGAGCTCGACGACCGCTTCTTCATGATGCGCGTCCGCACCGACGGCGCCGTCCTCGACGCGGCCGCGCTGCGTGCGCTGGGCGAGGTCTCCACGACGTACGGCCGCAACACCGCGGACATCACCGACCGCAACAACATCCAGTACCACTGGATCGAGATCGAGAGCGTCCCGGCGATCTGGGAGCGGCTCGAGGCGGTCGGGCTGACCACCCTGGAGGCGTGCGGCGACAGCCCGCGCCCCTTCCTCGGCTCCCCCGTCGCCGGGATCGCCAAGGACGAGATCATCGACGGCACCGCGGCGCTCGAGGAGATCAAGCGCCGCATCCTGGGCAACCCGGACTTCTCCAACCTGCCGCGCAAGTTCAAGACCGCGCTCACCGGCCACCCGAGCCACGACGTCGCGCCCGAGGTCAACGACGTGTCGTTCGTCGGCACCGTCCACCCCGAGCACGGCCCGGGCTTCGACCTCTGGGTCGGCGGCGGCCTGTCCACCAACCCGATGCTGGCGCACAAGCTCGGGGTGTGGATCCCGCTCGACGAGGTCGCCGACGCCTGGGAGGGCGTCGCCGGCATCTTCCGCGACTACGGCTACCGACGGCTGCGCTCGAAGGCCCGGCTGAAGTTCTTGCTGGCCGACTGGGGCAAGGAGAAGTTCCGCGAGGTCCTCGAGAACGAGTACCTCCACCGCTCGCTCGTCGACAACCCCTCCCCCGTGGCGCCCGTCACCGCCGGGGACCACATCGGCATCCACGAGCAGAAGGACGGCCGGTTCTACGTCGGCGCGGCGCCGGTCGTCGGCCGCATCGACGGCACCACGCTCAGCGCCCTCGGCGACCTCGTCGAGCAGTACGGCGCCCGCGGTGCGCGGCTCACGGCGTACCAGAAGCTCGTCGTCATCGGCGTGGCCGCCGAGGACACCGAGGCGTTCGCCGACGACCTCGAGAAGATCGGCCTCACGGCGCGGCCCAGCAACTGGCGCCGGGCCACGATGGCCTGCACGGGCATCGAGTTCTGCAAGCTCGCCATCGTCGACACCAAGGAGCGCGCCCGCCGGCTGGTGACCGAGCTCGAGAAGCGCTTCCCCGACCTGGACACCCCCATCTCGATCAACGTCAACGGCTGCCCCAACGCGTGCGCGCGCACCCAGGTCGCCGACATCGGGCTGAAGGGCCAGCTGGTCATGGACGCCGACGGCCAGCAGGTCGAGGGCTTCCAGGTGCACCTGGGCGGCTCGCTCGGGCTCCACCCCGTCATGGGCCGCAAGCTGCGCGCCCACAAGGTCACCAGCGCGGGCCTCGACGACTACGTCACCGCGGTCGTCTCCGCCTACCTCGACGACCGCGCCGAGGGCGAGCGCTTCGCCGACTGGGTGACCCGTGCCGACGAGGTGCTGCTGCGCGGGGAGCCGGTCGCGTCATGAGCGAACGCGCACAGCCCTTCCACTGCCCCTACTGCGGGGACGTGGACCTGTTCCCCCAGGAGGGTGCGGGGGCCTGGGAGTGCCGCTCGTGCCTGCGCGCCTTCACGGTGCGGATGACCGGGATGATCCGGCCGGGCGGGGGCGCGACATGAGCGCCTCCACCCAGGCCGCCCGCGACTTCAAGGGCACCCACACCGAGGGACGTACGCCCGAGGAGCTGCGCGAGCTGGTCTCCCACGTCGGTGCCGAGCTCGAGCTCGCGCCGGCCGAGGTGATCGTCGAGTGGGCGGTGGCCACCTTCGGTGACCGCTTCGCGATCACCTCCTCGATGGGCGACGCGGTCCTGGCGCACCTCGCCTCGAAGGTCGCCCCCGGCATCGACGTCGTCTTCCTCGACACCGGCTACCACTTCGTCGAGACCATCGGCACCCGCGACGCGGTGGAGGCCACGCTCCCGGTCACCCTCCGCACGGTCAGCGCCCCGCTCACCGTGGCCGAGCAGGACGAGCAGTACGGCAAGGACCTCTACAGGACCGACCCCGACCTGTGCTGCGCGCTGCGCAAGGTCAAGCCCCTGGCCGACACCCTCGCCGACTACGACGCCTGGGCCACCGGACTGCGCCGCGCGGAGACCCACAACCGGGTGATCGCGCCGGTCGTCGGCTGGGACGCCCGCAAGGGCAAGGTCAAGGTCTCGCCCCTGGCCCGCTGGAGCGACGACGACGTCGACCGCTACGTCGCCGAGAACGGCGTGCTGGTCAACCCGCTCGTGCAGGACGGCTACCCCAGCATCGGCTGCTGGCCGTGCACGCGGCGCGTCGCCCCCGGCGACGACCCGCGCAGCGGCCGCTGGGCCGGCACCTCGAAGACCGAGTGCGGGATCCACCAGTGAACGCACCCCGCTCCACCTCCCGCGACACCGTCGTCGCACCCACGAAGAACCGCTCCACCACACAAGATCGGAGGCACCCCTGATGGCTGCTCCTGCTCTGGTCGCCCTGGCCCACGGAAGCCGGGACCCGCGTTCGGCCGCGACGATCAAGGCGCTGGTCGCCGAGGTCCGGACCATGCGTCCCGACCTCCGCATCGAGACGGCGTTCCTCGAGCTGTCCAAGCCCGGCTTCGACACGGTCGTCGACCGTCTCGTCAAGGCCGGCCACGACGAGATCGTGGTGGTCCCGCTGCTCCTCACCGAGGCCTACCACGCCAAGGTCGACGTCCCCCGGGCGATCGCCGAGGCGATGGCCCGCCACGAGGGCGTGCGCATCAAGGCCAGCCGGATCCTCGGCATGGAGTCGGCGTTCCTCGAGGTGCTCGACATCCGCCTGCGCGACGCGCTCAAGGACGCCCGGGTGCGCGAGCTCGACGCGCTCGTGCTGGCCGCCGCCGGCTCGTCCGACCCGCTGGCCAACCAGTCGGTGGCCCGCATCGCCCGCGCCTGGGGCACCCGCCACCGGCTGCCGGTGACCGCGGCGTTCGCCTCGGCCGCTCCCCCGGCCACCGGCGAGGCGGTGCGCGCGTTCCGCGCCCAGGGCAAGCGCCACGTCGCGGTCGCGTCCTTCTTCCTCGCGCCCGGCAAGCTGCCCGACCGCGCCACCGAGCTCGCCCTCGAGGCCGGCGCGGTGGCGGTGTCCGACCCGCTCGGCGCCCACCCGGCCGTCGCGCGCGCCATCCTGGCCCGCTACGCCGTCGGCGCCGTCGAGCTCGTCCCGGTGTGACGCGCTGACGCCCGTGCACGACCCGTCCAGCTGACGCACCTGCACACGTACGCCTCTCGAGCTGACGCATCTGCACACGACCTGCTGTGCAGGTGCGTCAGCTCAACCGACCAGGCGCTCGCGGAGGTGCGCGAGCTGCCGGGCGGGGTCGTCGGTGACCCCGCCGTGCACCGGACCGGGCTGGAGGACGGTGCTCCGCGGGGCCTTGAGGAAGCCGAAGCGCTGGCCGAGCGGCTGGCGGGCCGCCTCACCGGCGCGCGCGTCGCCGCGGCACACCCGCTCGACGAACGCCAGCGACTCGCAGACCTGGTCGACGTCGAGCCCCGGGTCGAGGGCGCGCAGCCGCTCCCGGTCGCACGACCAGTCGGCGTCGAGGAAGTCCGCGGACTGGCAGTGCAGGACGACGCCGACGTTGAGGAACTCCTCGCGGTCGGGGCGGGGCACGCAGCGCAGCACGACGTACTGGTAGGCCATCCGCGGGGCGGTCACCGGGGAGCCTCCGGCAGCCACTGGCGCGTGCCGAGACGGGCGGTGAGGAAGGCGACGTAGGCCGCTCGCAGCTCCTCGGGCGTCTCCGCGCCGGGGACCGGTTCGAGCCAGACGTCCGGGACCTCGGCGAGCACCTCCGCGAAGACCTCGGGCCCGAGGGCGCCGCTGATCTCCTCGTCGAGCTCGCGGGCGCGGGCCGCGCACGTCTCGAAGACGTGGCCCGACACGTCCCACGGCTGCGCGGCGAAGCGGGCCGGGTCGCTCACCCCGGAGCGCCAGCCGTGGTGGAAGTAGAGCGAGGCACCGTGGTCGATGACCCACAGGTCGCCGTTCCAGACCAGCAGGTTGGGGTTGCGCCACGAGCGGTCGACGTTGGCGGTGAACGCGTCGAGCCACAGCACGCGCGCGCCCTCGTCGTCGGCCGTGGCGACCTGGCCGTCGACGCCGAACGAGCCGGGGAGGAAGTCGATGCCGAGGTTGGGCCCGACGCTGGCGTTGAGGAGGTCCTGCACCTCCTCGTCGGCCTCGTAGCGGGCCAGCTCGGGGTCGAGGTCGAGGACGACGAGGCGGGGCGTACGCAGCCCGAGACGCGTGGCCAGCTCGCTGACGACGACCTCGGCGACGAGGACCTTCGCGCCCTGGCCGGCACCGCGGAACTTGCAGACGTAGGTGCCGAGGTCGTCGGCCTCGACGACGCCGGGCAGGCTGCCGCCCTCACGGAGCGGGGTGACGTAACGGGTGACGGTGACGGTGGGGATCACTGGACCGGCGACTCCGCGGCCAGCCGCTGCTGCTCCGCCTCCACGTCGAAGTCGGCCTCGGGCCAGGCGAGGTCCAGGCCGCGCAGGGTCTCGAGGAGCAGCTGGCCGATGGCCAGGTTGCGGAACCACTTCTTGTCCGAGGGCACCACGTGCCACGGTGCGAGCTGGGTGCTGGTGCGCTCGAGCACCACCTCGTACGCCTCGCGGTAGGCCGCCCAGTGGGCGCGCTCGTCGAGGTCGCCTGGGTTGTACTTCCAGTGCTTCTCCGGGTTGGCCAGCCGCTCGGCGAGGCGGGCCTTCTGCTCCTCGGCGCTGATGTGCAGCATGCACTTGATGATCGAGTACCCCTCGCCGACCAGACGGGCCTCGAAGTCGTTGATGGCGCCGTAGCGTCGCTCGATCTCGTCGGGCTCGGCAAGGCCGTGCACGCGGGCGATCAGCACGTCCTCGTAGTGCGAGCGGTCGAAGACGCCGATGAACCCTGCCGGCGGCAGGCCCTTCTCCACGCGCCAGAGGAAGTCGTGGGCCCGCTCCTCCTCGGTCGGCGCCTTGAACGAGGTGATCCGCACGCCCTGGGGGTCCACCAGGCCGATGGTGTGGCGCAGCACCCCACCCTTGCCGCTGGTGTCCATGCCCTGCAGGACCAGCAGCACCCGCTGCTCGGAGCCCACGGTGCACTGGGCCCACAGCCGCTCCTGGAGGTCGGACAGCTCGTCGCCCATCGCGAACAGCGTGTCCTTGCCCTCGCTCTTCGAGCCGTCGAAGCCCGGGGCGACATCGGTCTCGATCGTGGTCAGGTCCACTGGACCGGCGGGCAGCCGGAGGGCCTCGGTGATGGCGGACGTCGTCATGGGCACATCATGGCCCACCGGCCCGCGCCGCCTCAGTGCGCCAGGCCGTCGCCGACCACCGGCGGCAGCACCGACCACGGGAAGTCGATCCACCGGTCGGTCGTGCGCCAGGAGTAGTCGGGGGTGATGACCGAGTGGGGCTTTTCGTAGATGACCACCGTCCGCGCCTCCGCGACGTGTCCCTCGCAGAAGTCGTGGACCAGCTCGAGGGTGCGTCCGGTGTCGGCCACGTCGTCGGCGACCAGCACCTTCAGCCCGGACAGGTCGATCGCCGCGGGCGTCGGCGGCAGCATGATCGGGACGTCCAGGCGCTGGTCGACCCCGGTGTAGAACTCGACGTTGACCACCGACAGGTTCTTCACCGCCAGGGCGTAGCCGAGTCCCATGCCCAGCGCGAGGCCGCCCCGGGCGATCGACAGGATCATGTCGGGCGCGAACCCGGAGTCGGCCACGGCCTGGGCCAGCTCGCGGGTGGCGGTGCCGAACAGGTCGTAGGTGAGGACCTCACGCTCGTCGTTCACGCCGCCCATCCCACCAGAGGACGTCGAGCGGGCGGAAGGGGGGTGATCAGAGGTCGGGCGGCTCGAGGTCGTCGACGCCCTCGACGTCGGCCAGCGCCTCGCGCACGACGGCGAAGGCCAGGCCCGAGGAGTACCCCTTGCGTGCCAGCAGCCCGGCCAGCCGCCGGGTGGCGACCTGCGGCTCGAGACCGCGCATCGAGCGCAGCTTCTTGTCCACCAGCGCCCGGGCGGCAGCGCGCTGGTCGTCGTCGTCGATCTGCTCCAGCGCCTCGGCGGCGGCCTCGTCGGCGACGCCCTTGCGGCGCAGCTCCTGCCGGAGCGCGCGTGGCGCCAGCCCGCGGCTGCGGTGGCGGCTCTCGACCCACTGGCGGGCGAAGGCGGCGTCGTCGATCAGCCCCACCTCGGTGAACCGGTCGAGCAGGCCGGCGGCGATCTCGTCGGGCACGCCCCGCTTCGCCAGCTTGTCGGCGAGCTCCTGACGCGTGCGGGCCTGCCCGGTCAGGGTGTCGAGCAGGACCCTGCGGGCGACCGCCTCGGGGTCGGCCTCGACCTCCGCGGCGGCGGCCTCCGCGCGCGCGAGCTTCGCCGCCTCGCGCTCCTCCCAGGTGCGGTGGCGGGCGCGCCCACCGGCGCCACCCTTCTGGCGGCCGGAGCGGGCCGACCGACGGGGTCGACCCGGCTCCTCGTCGCCAGTGCTCCCGGCAGGGCCACCGGGCTGCCGCGACCCCGGCGCGGTCGGCGTGGACGGGGTCTCCCCCACCCATGCCTTCACGCCGAGGCCGACGTCACCGACCCAGTCGGGCGCCGGACGGCGCTCCTCAGAAGTCATCGACCCCGATGGGCTCGTCGCTCAGGCCGTCGGCGGGGGCGTCGACGACCGGCGTCACGCCGAGCTTCTCCAGGATCAGCTTCTCGATCTCGTTGGCGAGGTCGGGGTTGTCGCGCAGGAAGTTGCGCGAGTTCTCCTTGCCCTGGCCGAGCTGGTCGCCCTCGTAGGTGTACCAGGCGCCGGCCTTGCGGATCAGGCCCGCCTCGACGCCGACGTCGATCAGGCCGCCCTCGCGGCTGATCCCCTTGCCGTACATGATGTCGAACTCGGCCTGCTTGAACGGCGGGGCGACCTTGTTCTTGACGACCTTGACGCGGGTGCGGTTGCCGACCATGTCGGTGCCGTCCTTGAGCGTCTCGATGCGGCGCACGTCGAGGCGCACCGAGGAGTAGAACTTCAGCGCGCGACCACCGGTCGTGGTCTCGGGCGAGCCGAACATCACGCCGATCTTCTCGCGCAGCTGGTTGATGAAGATGGCCGTGGTGCCGGCGTTGTTGAGGGCACCGGTCATCTTGCGCAGCGCCTGGCTCATCAGGCGGGCCTGGAGGCCGACGTGGCTGTCGCCCATCTCGCCCTCGATCTCGGCCCGGGGCACGAGCGCGGCCACCGAGTCGATTACGATCAGCGACAGCGCGCCGGAGCGGATCAGCATGTCGGCGATCTCGAGCGCCTGCTCACCGGAGTCGGGCTGGGAGACGAGCAGGGCGTCGGTGTCGACACCGAGGGCCTTCGCGTACTCCGGGTCGAGCGCGTGCTCGGCGTCGATGAAGGCGACGATGCCGCCGGCCGCCTGGGCGTTGGCCACCGCGTGGAGGGCGACCGTCGTCTTTCCGGAGGACTCCGGACCGTAGATCTCCACCACGCGACCGCGCGGGAGACCGCCGAGGCCGAGCGCCACGTCGAGGGCGATCGACCCCGTGGGGATCACCTCCAGCGGTGCACGCGTCTCGTCGCCCAGTCGCATGACCGAGCCCTTGCCGAACTGCTTCTCCACCTGGGCGAGGGCGGCGTCGAGGGCCTTCTCGCGATCTGCACCAGCCATGGCTGTGTCCCGTTCTAGTCGTCGTGTGAGGTGAGGTACGTCTGCGACGCTAGGGCGAGCCACCGACAGTCCCTGATCAGGACCGCCACGGCTGTGGACAACCTCGCCCCTCGTCGTACCTGTGGATGCACAGTAGCCCGAACAGGTGTTCGACGCGCGCTCCGCGTCGGCGTGTCGCGGCGCATCTGCCCCGACCGGCCGTCGCGGTCACCGCTCGCTGTCGGGCAGCTCGAGCTGGCGGTGCACGGCGGCCCACACCTGCTTGGGCGGCACGCCGGCGTCGAGCGCCTCCTGCGTGGTGCGGCCGTCGAGGTCGCGCAGGACGGTCAGCTCGGCCCACGTGCGGGAGTAGGCGGGTCCGAGCGCGTCGTCGAGCCGGGCCCAGAACTCGGTGTGCCTCATGCCGACACCCCATCACGGACCGCCGACACCTCGAGCCACGACTCCCCCCGCGAGCCCGGGACGCCCGAGCGCAGCCCCTCGACGGACCAGCCCGACCCGGCGACCACCCGCCGCAGGTCGTCGGCGCGCCAGTAGGTGAAGTGGCGTGGCCGGGTGACCGACCCGTGCGTCGACCATCCCTCGCCGTCACCCTCCTTCCACGACGCGCGCAGCAGGCCCCCCGGTCGCACGACCTTCGCGAGGCGGGCCAGCACGACCGGCAGGTCGTCGCGGCGGACGTGCAGCAGCGAGGCGTTGGCCCACACGGCGTCCCACGGTCCGTCGGGCGAGGAGAGGTCGTCCGCCAGCGGGTCGAGCAGGTCGCACACGTGTCCCTGCTGGCGCAGCAGCGCCACGAAGCCGGGGGTCACGTCGGTGCGGCGCACCACCAGCCCGGCCTGCTCCAGCAGGAGCGCGTCCCGGCCGCCACCGGAACCCACCTCCAGCACGCGCGCGCCGGCGCCGAGGCGCGCGGCGAACGCCGCGAGGTCCGCCCGGACCGCCTCCGGCACGGGGGGCGAGGCCTCGGCGTACGCGACGGCGTCGAGGTCGTAGGCGTGGACCGTGCGGTCGAGAGCCTCGTCCCTCACCGCACGCCCACGTCGCGGAGGTGGTGGACCACGTCGTGCAGGTGGTACGCGCCGAGCGAGGCCACGGTGAAGCGGTCGCCGTTGGAGCGCACACCGGGCCGGTCCTTCGTCGCGTCCGTGACGGAGGCGTAGACCTCGGCGACGTGACCCGCCGCCTCGACGAGCGCGGCCGACACGGCGGCCGGGTCCTGGTTGCCGTAGTCCGCCGCGACGGCCGTCGCGTCCTGGTCCCAGTTGGCGAAGGTCGGCTCGTCCTCCTCGAGCATCGAGCGCAGCCGCTCGGCGAAGAGGACGTGCACGTCGCGCACGTGGCAGCCGTACTCCAGCGCGGACCAGACGTCCGGCTCGGGACGTTCTGCGACATCGCCGCGCTCCAGCACCCGGGCCCACGTCGTCGCGGTGTCGTGGAGCAGGTCGGGGAGGTCGTCGAGGCGCTGGGCGGAGGCATCGAAGCCGCAGTCGGGGCAGGGACGCTCCAGCACCCAGGTCCAGTCCTTGGTGTCGGGCACGATGCCGTCGGGGGTCGCGGTCATGCGCCTCATCCAACCCAGCGGCCGCCGGGGGCACAATGCGCGGCGTGGACATCCGCCGCGCACTTCCTGCCGACCTCCCCGCCGTCGCCGCGATCTACGAGCGCGAGGCGCGCGAGGGGCACGCCACCTTCGACGTCGAGGGACGCCCCTTGGAGGCATGGCGCGAGAGGCTCGTCTCCGACGACCACTTCCTCGTCGCCGACCGCGACGGCGTCGTCGTCGGCTACGCGACGTCCGGCCCCTACCGGCCCAAGCCCGCCTACGGACGCACCCGCGAGACCACCGTCTACGTCGCTGCGGGCCACCAGGGCCTCGGCACCGGGCGCCGGCTGTACGACGCCCTCCTCGCGTTGCTCGCCGAGGACGGCGTCCACGTCGTGGTGGCCGCCGTCGCCCAGCCCAACGACGCCAGCATGGCGCTGCACCGCGCGTGCGGCTTCGAGGTCGTCGGGACGATGCGCGAGGTGGGGCGCAAGCACGACCGCTGGGTCGACCTGGTCTGGCTCCAGAGGCTGCTGGGCTGAGCGCCCGCGGTCAGGCCAGGCCGAGCTCGCGGGTGGACACCTCGCGCATCTCGACCTTGCGCACCTTGCCGGTCACGGTCAACGGGAACTCCTCGACCACCATGACGTAGCGCGGGATCTTGTAGTGCGCCAGCTTCCCGGTGGCGAAGGCGCGCACGCCGTCGGCGTCGAGCGGTGCGGCCCCGGGGCGCATCCGCAGCCAGGCGCAGAGCTCCTCGCCGTACTTCTCGTCGGGGACGCCCACGACCTGCACGTCCTCGATGTCGGGGTGGGTGTAGAGGAACTCCTCGATCTCGCGCGGGTAGATGTTCTCCCCGCCGCGGATCACCATGTCCTTGATCCGCCCGGTGATCCGGACGTAGCCGTCGTCGTCCATGACGCCCAGGTCGCCGGTGTGCATCCAGCCGTCGGCGTCGATCGCCTCGCGAGTCTTCTCCTCGTCGTCCCAGTAGCCCAGCATCACGGAGTAGCCACGCGTGCAGAACTCGCCCGCCTCGCCGCGCGGCAGCGTGTCGCCGGTGACCGGGTCGACGATGCGGATCTCGAGGTGCGGGCACACGCGGCCCACCGTGCCGACCTTGCGCTCGAGGGAGTCGTCGCGGCGGGTGTGCGTCGAGACGGGCGACGTCTCGGTCATGCCGTAGGCGATCGTCATCTCGTCGATGCCCGCGCTGATGAGCTTCTTCATCATCTCCTCGGGGCAGGGTGAGCCGGCCATGATGCCGGTGCGCACCGACGTCAGGTCGTAGGAGGCGAAGTCGGGCAGCGCCCACTCGGCGATGAACATCGTCGGCACGCCGTAGAGCGAGGTGCACCGCTCGTCGGCGGTCGCCCGGAGGGTGAGGGCGGGGTCGAAGCCGGGCGCCGGGATCACCATGGTGGCGCCGTGCGTGGAGCAGGCGAGGTTGCCCATGACCATGCCGAAGCAGTGGTAGAAGGGCACCGGGATGCAGACCCGGTCGACCTCGGTGTAGCCGCACACCTCCCCGACGAGGTAGCCGTTGTTGAGGATGTTGCGGTGGCTGAGGGTGGCGCCCTTCGGGAAGCCGGTCGTGCCGGAGGTGTACTGGATGTTGATCGGGTCGGTCGGGCTCAGCGAGGCCGCCCGCTCGGCCAGGTCGTCCGCGGTGACGTCGTCGCCGTCGGCGAGCAGCCCGCCCCAGCTCTCCTCGTCGTCGAGGTGCACGACGCGCTGGAGCGCGTGCAGGTCGGCCCGGGTCTCCTCGATCATCGCCCGGTAGTCGCTGGTGCGGAACGAGGAGGCGCTCACCACCAGCCGCATGCCCGACTGGTTGGCGACGTAGGCCAGCTCGTGCGTGCGGTAGGCCGGGTTGACGTTGACCAGGACCGCCCCGATGCGGGCGGTCGCGAACTGCACGAGCGTCCACTCGGCGCTGTTGGGGCCCCAGATGCCCACCCGGTCGCCCTTCGCCACCCCGGCACCCATCAGCCCGCGGGCCAGCCGGTCGACGTCGGCGTCGAGCTCGGCCCACGTCCAGCGCCGCCCGGTGGCGCACTCCACGAGCGCCTCCCGGTCCCCGTGGGCGGCGACGGTGCGCGCGAGGTTCGCGCCGATCGTCTCCTCGAGCAGCGCGGGGCTGGCCTCTCCCTGGGCGTAGGACTCCATGCCCGGCAACCTAGGACGACCGTCGCGGCGTTGGCCAGTGGTTGGTCCGGACGTGCGGCCGTCCGTCGGGCGCGCGGGTGGCGTGCGGGCTCGGACACGTGTCCGACAACGTGCCCTCGCGCGACCGGGGAAGGGGCGACATGTCGGACACGTGTGTGCTCGATGCCGGCGCCCGCGGCGACGGCGTCAGGAAGGCCACTCATCTGCCGCGATCAGTCCAACCGGACCTGCCGTCGGGGTGCTCGGGCGGTGCGCATCTGCCCTTCGTCGCGCACGTGCGGCGAATGTCGTCCCAATCCGACGGCTGGCCGGGCCAAGACCGCCGCACGTGCGCAGGCCGGGAGCTACATCTGCGCAATGACGAGCGTCCGGGTCTGCCGCGACCAGGGCGTCGGGACGAGTGCGGAATCCGTGACGCACCTGGTACGTCACCGGCACCGCACTCGTCGTGGGCACGCAGTCATCCTCGCCCACCACTCGGCGGACGGAGCCGGGAACGCACTCAGCCTCCGCTACGTCAGGTCAGGTGAGCAACAACCGGTCGAGCCGGCGGCGTACGACGACGAGGCCCACGAGTCCCATCGCCACGAGGTAGACCACCGAGACGGCCGACGCCCACGTCACGACGCCGGTGGTGAGCTCGCGGCAGAGCACGACGCCGCGGTAGAGCGGGGTGGCCTCGACGACCCAGCGCAGCACGCCGTCGCCGAACGCCTCGACGGGGAAGAAGGTCGCGGAGAACAGGAACAGCGGCATCTGCGCGAGCGTGATCTTGTCGAAGTCCTGCCAGGACTTCATCCACGTCGTCAGGGCCATGCACACGGCCGAGAAGGCGAACGCGATCAGCACCGTCGCCGGGAGCGCCAGCACCGCCCACCACGACTCGACCAGTCCCATGGCCAGCATCACGACGAGGAAGGCCGCCGAGTAGACCGAGCCGCGCAGCAGGCCCCAGATGATCTCGCCCCGGGCGATGTCGCCCGTGGAGAGCGGGGTGGCCAGCATCTGGTCGTAGAGCTTCTCGTACTTCAGCTTGAAGAAGACGTTGAAGGTGCTGTCGAGCAGGGCGCCGTTGAAGGCCGAGGTGGCGAGCATGGCGGGCGCGACGAAGGCGGCGTAGGGCACCTGCTCGCCGTGGAACTCGAAGGTGTCGATGAGCTGGCCGACACCGATGCCGATCGAGAAGAGGTAGAGCACCGGCTCGAGGAAGCCGGTGAGGAAGAGCTTCCAGGCCGACTTGTAGACGATGAAGTTGCGCAGGACGAGCAGCCGCGCGGCGCCCACCGGCGTCAGCGGAGCGGGGATCGCGACCCGGTCGAGGACGGCCACCTCACACGTCCAGCCGCTTGTCGAGCCCGCGCACCGACCACACCCAGCCGACCACGACGAGCACCACCAGGACGAGGGCGTTGACGAGGGCCAGCGGCCAGTCGACGGTGTCGAGGCAGAACATCCGCGACAGCGAGACGCCGTGCCACAGCGGGGTCAGCCGGGCGACCCACTCGAGCACCGGCCCGAGGTTGCTGATCGGGAAGAAGGCGCCGGAGAACAACGTCAGCGGGAGCACCCCGAGGCGGAACAGCAGGCCGAAGCCCTCCTCCGAGCGCAGCCGGGCGGAGTAGCCGAAGGTGAGCGTCGCGAAGGCCGTGCCCACCAGCACCTGCGCCAGCCACGCCAGCACCGGGCCCCACCACGTCTCGAAGACGCCGAACGGCGCGAGCACCAGCATGAACACCCCGCACGCCGAGGCCACGCGGAACACCACGAAGGCCAGGAACGCGTTGACCAGGTCGCGGACGGCGAGCGGCGTGGCGAGCTGGGCGAAGAACGTCTTGTGCCACTTGATCGCCCCCATCACCGGGTACGTCGACTCGCTGACCGCGATCGTCATGGCGTGCGCCGCGACCAGGCCGGGGACGATGAAGGCGAGGTAGGAGGTGGCGCCCTCGAGCCGATCGGGGTCGGCGTCGATGAAGCCGCCGAGGAGCACGCCCATCGCCAGGACGTAGAACAGCGGGGTCGCGAAGGAGTTGGCGACTCCCCCGCGCCAGGTGCGCCTGTAGACGGTGAGCCAGTAGTCGTACTGGCGGGTCAGGCCCTCCCACACGGAGAGGGTGCCGGCGGGCCGGGGCGTCGTGGTGGCCATCAGTCGGCCAGGCTCCGGCCGGTGAGGCGCAGGAAGACGTCCTCGAGGGTGGAGCGGCGCACGAGCGTCGCGACGGGCTGGAGCCCGCGCTCGATCACGGCAGTGACGACCTCCTCGCCGTGGTCGCTGTAGACCAGCAGCCGGTCGGGCAGCACCTCGACGCGCTCGCCGAGGTCCTCCACCTTGCCGGCCAGGGCCTCGTGCTCGCCGACGCCGAAGCGCAGCTCGGCGACCTCGCGGGTGGAGTGGGCGTCGATCAGCTCGCGGGGCGAGCCCTCGGCGGCGATCACGCCCTTGTCCATCACGACCAGCCGGTCGCACAGCTGCTCGGCCTCGTCCATGTAGTGGGTGGTGATGACGAGGGTGACGCCGGCCTGCTTGAGGCGGAAGAGCTGGTCCCACAGGACGTGGCGGGCCTGCGGGTCGAGCCCGGTGGTCGGCTCGTCGAGGAGCAGCACGTCGGGGTTGTTGATGAGGCTGCGCGCGATGGTGAGGCGGCGCTTCATGCCGCCGGAGAGGTCCTCGACCTTGGCCTTGGCCTTGTCGGTGATCTGCGCGAACTCCAGCAGCTCGCTCGCGCGCTCGCGGCAGGTGGCGCGGTCGAGGCCGAAGTAGCGGCCGTAGATGTAGAGGTTGTCGAAGACGTTGAGCTCGTTGTCGAGCGTGTCCTCCTGCGGACAGACCCCCAGCCGGCCGCGGATCGCCGGGCCGTCGGTCGCGGGGTCCAGGCCGAGGATGCGCAGCTCGCCCCCGCTCACCGGGCTGACGGAGGCGATCATCCGCATCGTGCTCGACTTGCCCGCGCCGTTGGGGCCGAGGAAGCCGAACGCCTCGCCCCGCATCACGTCGACGTCGATGCCCTTGACGGCCTCGAAGTCTCCGAACGACTTGCGCAGCCCCCGCGCCGAGATCATGGATTCCGTCACGTGCACCGACCCTAGACGAGGGAACGCCGCCTACCCGACAGGGCGCGGCCCCCACATCTCCTGGAGCCGCTCGTGGTCGCGGCCGTGGTCGGGGTCGATCTGGAACGTGACGTCGTCGGGGAAGCCGCCGTCCGGCGTCTCGACCGTGACGCTGATGGCGTCGATCGGTGAGATCGTCGAGCGCCAGACGATCTCGGCGACCTGCTCGGCGAGGTCGTCGACCGCGACCGTGCCGTCGGACTCCACGTCGACGTCGGCCGACGATGCGTTGGTGGGCGTGTCGCGGGCGTAGGCGGACGACAGCACCGCCGTCACCCCCGGCAGCGCGGACGCGTCGCGGGCCACCCCGCGGAACAGGTCGTGGCAGCCGTCCACCTCGCACCCGACCAGCCCGTCGGACTCGTCGGCCTCGTCGGGCACCGGCGTCCAGTCGCTCCCCTTCGGACGCGCACCCCACCTCTTCTCGAAGGCGGCACGGTCGGCACCGAAGTCGTAGGCCACCGTCTCGGCGTAGCCGTTGCGCAGGACGCCCGACACGCTCAGCGTGTCGAGCGGTGTGACCCCGGACCGCCAGGCCGTTTCGGCGACGCCGTCGAAGAGCGCGTCGAGGTCGGCGGAGACGACGTCGTCGCCGTCGAGGTCGACCCCGATGCCGAGGAACCCGCTGCCCGTCGTCGTGCGGCGGGTGCCGCGCACGTCCAGCACGGCGTCGGAGGACGTGAGCTCGGCGACCAGGTCGGCGACCTCGGCGGTGCACTCGCCGCACCCGGTCGGGACCTTCGCCGAGGACGACGGCCGGTCGAGGGGGTTGGCGCAGCCGCTGAGCACCAGCACCAGGCAGACGACGGCGGCCGAGACGTTCCACCTCATGACGGCAGCCTGCCAGACCAGCCCGTCAACGGGTGACCTGGTAGGACACCACCGGGCCGGACGCGCCGCTGCCGAGGTACCCGTCGTCGCGCATCCGGTCGATCTCGTCCTGGATCGAGCCGTTGCTGGACGCGTCGGCCGCGGCGGCACCGTTGGCGTAGTGGTCGAGCCCGTGGTTGCCGCCGATGTCGCTGCTGCCCTCGTCGAACTTGATGGTGGTCCGGTTCGGGTCGTCGGGGTTGTCCTCGCCGTCGAGCAGCGGGACCGCGTCGCCGCGGTTCTCGAAGTGGATCGCGTGCGTCCCGTCGGGCAGGTGCGGCACCTGCGCCGTCGGGGATCCGGCCGTGACGACGTGCTCGACGTTGAAGTGCTGCGTGAACGAGGGGTCCGCGGCCAGCGAGGTCGAGACCATCCCGCCCTGGGAGTGGCCGACCAGCATCACGTCCTTGCCCTCGAGCCCGGCGTCGAGCATCGCCTGCTTGATGCCGTTGCCGTAGGCGGAGTCGAGACCGCCGATGAGCTGGTAGTTGGTCTCCATGTCCCGGGCGTGCTCGCCGTCCTGCGGGATCGGGCTCATGTCGTCGGTGCCGGGGATGTAGACGATGTACTTGTCGCCGACCTGCTGGATCTGGATGGCCCCTTGGGCGTTGGGGTCCCTCGCGTCGATCTGGTTCGTCCTGTCGAGCTGCTGGATCAGGGTGCGCAGGTCGCCGGGGACCTCGCTCTCGGCGCCGACGCCCGGCGGGAGGTCGGACAGCGGGTTCACCTGGTAGTCGGTGCTGTTGCCGAGGAGCAGCGACAGCAGCCGCGCGGCGTCGTTGGTGGTGGCCTGGTCGATGGGGCCGTCGGCCGGGTCGAGGAGCCCGATGCCCGGCAGCAGCGTCTGGATCAGCCCGCCACCGCCGTTGATGAGGTGCTGCGCGAGCTCGGGGTGGTCGTGCAGGAGCTGGCCGAGGTCGTCGGCGAGCTGCTTCTCCAGCGCCTGCTGCTCGGCCGGCGACAGCGTGGAGTAGTAGGCGTAGCCTGCACCGCCCGCCAGGAGCAGCGCGGGGAGCGAGGCCAGCGCGGCCGGGAGCAGCATCCGCCCCAGCGCGTTGTCGATCATCTCCGTGGCGTGCTTCGACAGGGCGTCGCTGGCCTTGAACGCAGCCACGACGGCGCGTACGCCGAGCGCGTCGGCCTCGATCCCGATCGCGCGGACGGTGAGCCCGTCGGTGCCGGTCGTGGCGTCGAGGACCTGCACCTCGGCGTCGGCGAACGAGCCCGGCGAGAGGATCGCTGACTCCAGCAGGTCGCCGTTGGCCATCACCTTGGCACCGAGTCCGGCCATCTCGACGAAGTCGGCGGCCTGCGACTCGTAGCGCTCGGCGAGCGCGAGCATCTGCTCGTAGCCCGCCTCGACGCCGTGGGAGCCTCCGGAGACGGACTCGATGGGAGGCAGCTGTCCGGTGCTCACGAGGTCACCTCCGCGGCCCGCACGGCCAGCTCCTTCGAGAGGTCGACCGGGCCGCGCCTCTCGATGCGGACCATGCGCCACCCCTCGCGCTCGAACGGCGTGAGCGAGCGCCAGCCGTCGGCGAAGAGCACCCACTCCACGATGCCGGCGCCCGGTCGCCCGCGCTCGCTGCGGCCCATCACGGCGCCGTGCAGCCGGCCGCGGGCCGCGCTCTCGAGCTGCTCGTGCCAGCGGCGCACGTCGGCGTCGGCGGCGGCGTCGAGGTCGTCGCCCGCCCCGGAACGGGTCAGGCCGGTGTAGTCGGCGACCATCTGGTCGAGCAGCTCGGTGCGGTTGCGCTGGACGGCCTCACCGGTGGCGAGCAGCAGCTCCCACGGCGTCTCGACGACGTCGGGCAGCGGGTCGCCGGGCGGGGTGGGCCGCAGCAGGTCGGGGGCGACCCAGGAGGCACGGCCGAGCTCGAGCCACCAGTCGTCGGCGGAGAGCCACGCCAGCTCGAAGGTGCGGCCGTCGCCGGTGGACAGGCACACCACCCAGTCGTCGAGGTTGCGGTGCCAGCTGCGCACGCGCGGTCGGCCGCGACGCAGCACCAGCAGCATCTCGAGCTCGATGGCGAGCACCGGGCCGTGCCACACGGTCATGACCGCCCGGCCCTCCTCGGTGGGCTCTCCGTCCGCGACCAGGCCGGCCGCCTCCAGCAGCGCGCCGACGTCCTCGGTCCCGGCGGCCGGGCCGTCGTCGGCACCGGGCGGCTCGGACGCTGCGTCGTCGGGCGTCCCGCCCGGGGCGCCGAGCGCCCCGAGCCGCGCTCCCAGGCCCTCGATGGTGCCGCGGGACGCTGCCATCTGGGCGGCGGGCGACTCCACGCCGACCAGCTCGGCCAGGCGGTCGACGGCCGCGCGGGGCAACCGGACCCGGCGCGGGGTGACGGCGCGCTCCTCGAGCTCCTCGCCGTCGGCGCCCAGGACGACGGTGCTCATCGGCCCGCCCCCGGGATCTGGTCGGGCACGTCGAGCCAGTCCTTGTGCCCCTCGGGCGGCGGCTGGAAGGAGGAGAGCATCTCGTCGATCGGGTCGGGGGTGATCTTCTTGACCAGGTCGATCGCCTTGTCGGCCAGGGACGCCAGCCGCGACCTCGCCCCCTCGATGAGGCCGTGCACCCGGCGCGCGATCTCACGGATCAGGTCCTTGAGCCGGTCGACCTCGTCGGCGTGGTGGCGCAGCGCCCGGGCGGCGTCGTCGTGCTCGTCGGCCGTCCGGCGCAGGGCCACCGCACGCTCGGCCATCCGCTCGCGCATCGCCTGCGCGGCCCGGCCCTCCCACACGACCAGCTGCGACGCCTTCACCAGGCGGTCGGCGTCCGAGCGGATCTCCGTGCCCTGGTCGCTCATCTGCTGGGCGAGGCGGCGGATGACAGCGGTGTCTCCGTACATCTGGTCCCCTGGTCGTTCCGAGACGGCACCCGGGTGGCGCGTGCTCCTCAGATGCCCCGGAGCGGACCGCGTCAAACTCCTCGTCCTGCGCCTGTGGACGCGCGTCGCGCTCGCGACCGGTTCGTAGGATCGACGGCATGGACGAGCACGACGTCGCGCGGGGCTCCGGACGCCCACCCGAGGCGGTCACGCCCGACGCACCGCCGCTGCGCGGGACGGTCCTGATGAACCAGCACTGGCGCGACCTGACGTTCCTGCACTGGGCCGTCGACCCGCGGCTGGTCGCCGACCGGATGCCGCCCGGCGTGCGCCCCGACACCCTCGACGGGCTCACCTACGTCGGCCTGATCCCGTTCCGGATGGTCGACGCCTCGCCGTTCCGGCTCCCCGGCACCCCGTGGCTCGGCACGTTCCTCGAGACCAACGTGCGGCTCTACTCCGTCGACGACACCGGCCGCCGCGGCATCGTCTTCCTCAGCCTCGACGCCGACCGGCTCGCGGTCGTGCTGGGGGCGCGCGCCGCGTTCGGCGTGCCCTACCGGTGGTCGCGGATGCGTCACCGGCGCGACGGCGACACCCACACGTACGTCTCCCGGCTCCGGTGGCCCGGCGCGCGCGGGTCGTCGCGCATCGTCGTACGGGCCGGGGCGCGGCGGGAGCCGACGGAGCTCGACCACTTCCTCAGCGCCCGCTGGGGCCTGCACAGCTCGGTGCTCGGGCGCACGCTCTACGTGCCGAACCGGCACGATCCCTGGCCGGTGCACGACGCGGAGGTGCTCGCGCTCAACGACGGCCTGATGGACTCGGTCGGCCTGCCGGGGCTGGCGTCGCGCCCGCCCGACCACGTGGGGTTCAGCCCGGGGGTGTTCACCGAGTTCGGCCTCCCCGTCGACGCGCGCCGGCCGCGCCGGACCTGACGTCGACCCGGTCAGCGCGCCGGGGTCAGGCGCAGCAGCCGACCGGATCCCTCGTCCTCGAGCAGCCAGATGGCGCCGTCGGGCGCCTCGTCGACCGCGCGGACGCGCTCGCCGAGGTCGAAGACCTGCTGCTCGCCCGCCGTCGTCCCGTCGAGGTCGACACGCACGAGGGCCTCGCCGGACAGGGCGCCGATGAGCGCGTCGCCGCGCCAGTCGGGGAACATCTCGCCGTCGTAGACGAGCAGGCTGCCCGGGGAGATGCTCGGGTCCCACCACGCGGCGGGTGCGGCGTACCCGTCGCCCTCGGCGTGGTCGGGGATCTCGCCGCCGCCGTAGTCGCTGCCGTTGGAGACCTCGGGCCAGCCGTAGTTGCGGCCGGGTTCGACGACGTTGAGCTCGTCGCCGCCCTCGGGTCCCATCTCGGTCTCCCACAGCGCGCCGTCGGGGGCGAACTGGAGCCCCAGCGCGTTGCGGTGGCCCCAGCTCCACAGCTCGGCGCTGACGCCGCCGCGGTCCTCGAGCGGGTTGCCCGGGGCCGGCTCCCCGTCGGGAGTGAGCCGGACGATCGAGCCCAGGTTGTTCGTCGTGTCCTGCGCCGGGCTCCCCTGCTGGCGCTCGCCCGAGGTGACGAACAGGTGGCGACCGTCCGGGGAGAAGGCGATGCGGTGGCTGAAGTGGCCGTCGCCCTCGACCTTCGGGACCTGCCGCCACACCACCTCGAGGCCCTCCAGGGCCGCCTCGCCGTCACCGGTGTCGAGCCGGGCCCGTCCGACGACCGCTCCCGTGCCGCCGTCCCCCGCCTCCACCCAGCTGAGGTAGACCGTGCCGTCCTGCTCGTAGGTCGGCGCCGGCACCACGTCGCCGAGCCCGCCCTGCCCGGCATCGACGACGTCGGGCACGCCGGAGACCTCGACCTGCGCGCCCGTCCCGGCGTCGCGCAGGTGCAGCACGCCGCTGCGCTCGGTCACCAGCAGGTCGCCCGAGCCCGGCAGGAACGCCATCGCCCACGGCTCGTCGTAGCGGCCCACCTCCTCGACGGCGAAGGGCCAGTCGCGCTCACCCTCGCCCGTCGCCGGGCCGAGGGCGCCGGAGGCAGCGGTGTCGCCGCTCCCTGCCGAGCACCCCGCGGTGGCGGCGGCGACCAGTCCGGCCGCGAGGCCGCCGAGGGTGCGTGCGAGGTGTCCCATGGACCCATCGTGCGCCGGGGTGGCAAGCGACCCCCGTCGTCGGAAAAACTTCCGGGGGCGATGTCGAAGCCGGCCCCGCCCGTCCGACGTACGTGCGAGACAGCAGTCCACCCACCACCCAGGAGTTGAGAACGATGCCGCGTTTCATGGGATTCGTCCGCATGGAGGAGAACGTCGGGATTCCCCCGAAGTCGCTGTTCGAGGCGATGGACGCCTACATCGGCGAGCGCGCGGCCGACGGCCGCTTCGTCGACGGCGGCGGCCTCTACGGCACCGAGGACGCCGTGAACTTCGTCGTGCGCAAGGGCGAGGTGACCCGCGTCGACGGCCCGTACGCCGAGGGCAAGGAGGTCGTCGGAGGCTGGGCGATCACCGAGTACGACACCGTCGAGGCCGCGATCGCCGACCAGCAGCTGTTCGCTCAGCTGCACGCCGACCACTGGCCCGAGGTCACCGTGGTCGCCACCATGCGCCAGATCTCCGAGGGTCCCGAGGAGCCCACCGACTGACCGGGCGTCACTACGCTGGCCCGGTGCCGGCTGGACCCACCGACGACCCCACGAGGGCCGTGACCGCCGCGTGGCGGGCCGAGTCGGCCCGCCTCGTCGGCGTCCTGACCCGGATGACCCGCGACGTCGAGCTCGCCGAGGACCTCGCGCAGGACGCGCTCCTCGCCGCGCTCGAGCAGTGGCCGGTCTCCGGCATCCCGGACAACCCGTCCGCCTGGCTGATGACCACGGCCCGCCGCCGCGGCATCGACCACTTCCGGCGCGCGGACACGCTGCGCCGCAAGGTGACCGAGCTCGGGCACGGCCTCGCGCGGGGAGAGGAGGCCGACGTGCCCGACCTCGACGACCAGGTCGACCGGATCGAGGACGACGTCCTCCGGCTGGTGTTCCTCGCCTGCCACCCCTCCCTGACGCCGGAGTCGCGCGCCGCGCTCACGCTGCGGCTCGTCGGCGGTCTCACCACCGCGGAGATCGCCCGCGGCTTCCTCACCACCGAGGCCACGATGGGCCAGCGGATCTCGCGGGCCAAGCGCACGCTCGCCCGCGCGCGGGTCGAGCTCGAGCTGCCCACCGGCGCCGAGCGCACCGCGCGGCTCGACGACGTCATGGCCGTGCTCTACCTGATCTTCAACGAGGGCTACTCCGCCACCGCCGGCGAGGACTGGATGCGGACCGACCTCGTCGTCGAGGCCACCCGGCTGTCCCGGATGCTCGCCGACCTCGCGCCCGACGAGCCCGAGGTGCTGGGGCTCCAGGCGCTGCTCGAGCTGCAGGGCTCGCGCACGGCGGCCAGGCTCTCGGCGACCGGCGAGCCGGTGCTGCTGGAGGACCAGGACCGCGGGCTGTGGGACGAGGTGGGCATCCGCCGCGGGCTCGCCGCGCTGGAACGGGCCACGGCCCTGGCCGCCGCCGGGACGCCGGTGGGCCGCTACTTCCTCCAGGCCTCCATCGCGGCGCAGCACGCGCTCGCGCGGCGGCCCGAGGACACCGACTGGTCCCGCATCGCAGCGCTCTACGACGTCCTCGCCGAGGCTGCGCCCGGACCGGTCGTCGAGGTCAACCGCGCCGTGGCCCACGGTCGGGCGCACGGACCGGCGGCGGGCCTCGCCGTGCTCGAGGCGCTCGAGGACGGGGCGCTCGGCGACTCGCCGCTGCCGGCCGGCGTGCGCGGCGACCTGCTCGAGCGCGCCGGGCGGCACGACGAGGCCGCCGACGCCTTCGAGCGGGCCGCCGGGCTCACCCGCAACGAGGGCGAGCGGGCGGTCCTGCTCCGCCGCGCGTCCCACAACCGCACCCGGGCCGCACGCCCGGCCGCACCGCACCACGGAGGAGACCGATGACCCACCCCGCCACCCAGGCCCAGGCGGCCGCCGCGCGCCGGATGTTCGACCTCACCGAGCCGGTCTGCCTGGTGAGCTTCTTCTCCGAGGAGCCGAACGACGCCATGGCCGCGCTCGGGTTCACGACGTACTGGGACGGCTACTTCGCGGGCCGGTCGGCGCCCCTGGGACGGGTGCCGGCCGAGGTCGTGGACGCGGCGTTCTACAGCTTCGGGCCCGGCGAGGTCGCCCGGCACGTGCCGAAGGTGTGGCGGACGACCACCCCCGAGGCAGCGCGTGAGGCCCGCCAGCAGGGCTGCGTCGCAGCGCTGCGCCGGATCCTCGGCGACGAGCTGGTCGCCTCGCCCGGTCTCGCCCGCGCCGCGGACCTGCTGGCCGTCGCGGCGAGCGGCGCCCCGGTCGGCGGACGGGTGATGTACGCCGCGCTCCGCTCGCTGCCGGTGCCCGACGAGCCGCTCGCCCGGCTGTGGCACTGCGCCGACGTGCTGCGCGAGCACCGCGGCGACGGCCACGTCGTGGCGCTGGTGTCCGAGGGCGTCGGCGGCGTCGAGTCCCACGTGCTGTCCGCGCTCGACATGGGCATCCACCCGGCCGAGACCTTCGGCCGCATCCACCACCACCCGCGTGCCTTCCTCGACGACCTGATGGCCGGGCTCCGCGACCGGGGCCTCGTCGACGACGAGGGACGGTTCACTCCGGCGGGTCGTGCCACCAAGGACCGCATCGAGGCGCTCACCGACCGCCTCGCGTGGGCGCCGTACGCTGCCCTGTCGGCCGCCGAGCTCGCGGAGCTCGAGGCGTGCCTGGCACCGGTCGCGGCGCGGCTGCGGGAGACCGGCTCGCGGTAGGTGCGGCAGCGGCGCCCAGCCTCAGAGCCGGGAGGCCGTGCGCACCAGTGCGGCGACGGCCGCCGAGGTGCTGTGCGGGGGCCAGGCGATGACGGTGGTGACGCGCGGCGCGTCGGAGAGCGGCACGACCGCCAGGCCCTCGCCGAGGGAGGCGCGCACGCCCTCCGGCAGCACGATCGCGGTCCGCCCGAGGCGTACGAGCTGCAGCACCTGGGTCAGGTCGCGCAGCTCGGGCCCGGGGCCGTCGGGGTAGGTGCCGTCGAGGTGCGGCCAGCGCGGGAGCGGCAGGTCGGGCAGGGACGACGCCTCGGCGAGGGTCAGCGAGGGCCGGGTGCTGGCCGGGTGGCCGGCGGGCAGGACCAGCACCTGGTCCTCCACCTGCAGCTGCTCGGTGTCGAAGCCGCTGACGTCGTCGAACGGCTCGTGCAGCAGGGCGACGTCCGCCCGTCCGTCCCGGAGCATGAGCGCCTGGTGGCCCGGCGAGCTGAGCACCACCTCGACGGGCACGGCGTCGGGCTCGGCGGCGTGCGCGTCGAGCAGCTTGGCCATCAGCTCCGTCGACGCGCCCGCCTTCGCGGTCAGCACGATCCCCGCCGGGCCTGCGGAGGTCGACGCGCGGCGGGTGCGGCGCTCGGCGGCCTCGACGGCGGCGAGGGCGGCCCGCCCCTCGCGGAGCAGCACCTCGCCCGCCCCGGTGAGGGCCATGCCGCGCGGGGTGCGCTCGAAGAGGGCCGCGCCGAGCCGGCGCTCGAGCTGGGCGATCGCCCGCGACAGCGGCGGCTGGGCCATCCCCAGCCGCTCGGCGGCCCGGCCGACGTGCTCCTCCTCGGCGACGGCGACGAAGTAGCGCAGCTCGCGGGTCTCCACGACGCTCAGCCTACGCGCTGACCTGCGCTCATACCGCCGCGGTATCGGCGGCGACCCGATCGGTCCTGGTCCGCCGCCGTCGGCGCGCGCAGGATCGAGGCATGTCAGACACCACGAACCAGAAGAGGACGGCGCTGGTCACCGGCGCCAACAAGGGCATCGGCCTCGCGATCGCCGCCGGGCTCGCCGGGCGCGGCTTCCGCGTCGGCGTCGGCGCCCGCGACGACGTGCGCCGCGAGGAGGCGGTCGCGAAGCTCCGCGCCGACGGGCACGACGTGTTCGGGGTCGCGCTCGACGTCACCGACGACGCCAGCGTGGCCGCCGCGGCCGCCCGGCTCGAAGCCGACGGCGGGCTCGACGTGCTGGTGAACAACGCCGGCATCACCGGCGGGATGCCGCAGGAGCCGTCCCGGGTGACCGCCGCCCAGGTCCTGGGCGTCGTGGACGTCAACGTCCTCGGCGTCATCCGGGTCACCAACGCGATGCTCCCGATGCTGCGCCGCGGCACCTCGCCGCGCATCGTCAACGTCTCCAGCACGGTCGGGTCGCTCGGGCTCCAGACCGCCCAGGACGAGCCGTACGGTCCGCTCTCCGGCGCCTACTCCCCCACCAAGACCTACCTCAACGCCCTCACGGTGCAGTACGCCAAGGAGCTCGCCGGCACGGGGATCCTCGTCAACGCCGGGTGCCCGGGCTACGTCGCCACCGACCTCAACGGCCACCGCGGCACCCGCACGCCCGAGCAGGGCGCCGCGGTCTTCCTCGACCTCGCGACGCTCCCCGACGACGGGCCGACCGGGACGTTCTCCGACGAGACCGGGGTGCAGCCCTGGTGAGGTGAGGGCGGACCGGCCGGCGGGGTGTGCCGCGCCGTGCCCTGCCACGGTAGGAAGGGGGCCATGCGCATCTTCTTCACCGGTGGCAGCGGCAAGGCCGGCCGCCACGTCGCCCCCCAGCTCGCCGCCCAGGGACACCAGGTCACCAACGCCGACATGGTCCCCCTCGACCACCCCGACGTCCACGACCTCCGTGTCGACCTCACCGACGCGGGCGAGGTCTACTCCGCGCTCGCCGGGCTCGCGACCTTCGAGGAGCTCGACCTGCCCGAGAAGCCGTCCTACGACGCCGTCGTGCACTTCGCGGCAGTCCCCGCGATCCTGCGGGTGCCCGACGCCGCGACCTACGCGACCAACGTCCTCAGCACCTACCACGTCCTCGAGGCGGCCACCCGCCTCGGCATCCCGAAGGTCGTCTTCGCCTCGTCGGAGACGACCTACGGCGTGTGCTTCGCGCAGGGCGAGCGCAAGCCGCTCTACGTCCCGGTCGACGAGGAGCACCCCACGGTGCCGGAGGACTCCTACGCGACGTCGAAGGTCGCGAACGAGGTCACGGCGCGCTCGTTCCAGGCCCGCAGCGGCACCGACGTCTACGGCCTGCGGATCAACAACGTCATCGAGCCGCACGAGTACGCCGAGATGTTCCCGCCGTTCCTCGAGGACCCGTCGCTGCGGCGGCGCAACATCTTCGCCTACATCGACGTGCGCGACCTCGGCCACATGGTGCAGCGCTGCCTGGAGACCGACGGGCTGGGCTACGAGGTCTTCAACGTCGCGAACGCCGACATGTCGGTGGCCGCCACGACCGACGAGGTGATCGAGCAGTTCTACGACGGCGTGGAGGTGCGCCGCGAGATGGGCCGCGACGAGACGTTCTACTCCATCGACAAGGCACGCTCGCTGGTCGGCTTCGAGCCGCAGCACTCGTGGCGCGACGTTCTCGACGACCCTCGGGCCGGCGCATGAGCGAGCGGGTACCGGTCACCTTCGACCACCACGACCACGTCTCGGGGCCGTTCCTGCACGGCACCAAGGTCGTGCTGCGCCCCGGTGACGACCTCGTCGCGGGCTACGCCTCCAACTACGACGCCGATCGCGCCCTGCACCACATCTACTTCACCACGTTGGAGAGCACCGCAGCCTGGGACGCGCAGCTGGCGACCGCGCTCGCGGGGCTGGACGGACACGGCCACGTGTACGCCGTCGAGCCGCTCGGCCCTTTCGAGGACGACCCCAACGTCACCGACAAGAAGTTCCCCGGCAACCCGACCGAGTCCTACCGCACCCACCACGCGCTGCGCGTGCTGCACGAGGTGCACGACTGGCAGCCGCACCCGCCGGAGGCCCTGCAGGCGATGCTCGACGGCCTGGCTCGCCTGCGCGAGCAGGGCCTCGACGTCATCCTGGACTGAGCCGGGCGGCTCGGCGACCGGCGCGGTCAGAGGATTGAGAACCCCGGTCCCAGCTGGTCGCGGCCGGTCGCCGCGCGGAGGAGCGGACCGGCGGCACCGCCCGCGACGGCGAGCTCCGAGACGAGGGCGAGCGCCTCGGCCGCCGGCACGGACGGCGGCTGCGCCGGCACGCCGAGCGCTGCCGCGAGGTCGAGGGTGTGAACGACCAGCTCGAACGTGCGGGTGGGCAGGTAGTCGGCCAGCCGCATCCCGCCGGCGATGGTCGTGACCAGCTCCGTGCCGTGGCACGCCGCCACGACCGGCAGCACGCGCCCCGCGATGTCGCGGACCGCGACCTCCGGCCGGTCCCCGAGCGCCCGCCCAGCCTCGCGCCCCCGCTCCGCGACCTCGGGACCGGCGGCCATCTCCCTGGTCGCCTCGTAGTAGGCCGCGGTCGAGCCCACCTCCACGGTCTCGGCCGGCCGGGCGAGGTAGGCCTCGACCGTCAGCAGCGACCGGCTCGTGTGCCCGACCAGGCTGCGCACGTCCCACTCCCCCAGACCGGGCTCGTGCCACCGGTCCCCGACCGCGCCGGCGGTCGCCACGAACCAGTCCGCCGCCTCGGCGAACGCCTCCACCCGTCGTGCCCATGGGGTCTGCATGCGGTCGAGCCTAGGACCGGCCTCAGCCGCACCCGCTGATGGTCGTGCCCGCACCGTCGGAGTCGATCCCCCACTCGCACAGCCACCCGTCGTGCCCACCGGTCGCCTCGAGCAGCAGCAGCGCGATCAGCAGGCAGGCGAGGGAGGCCAGCACCACGCCCGCCCTCACCACCCGACGTGCCGACCGGCCCATGCTCGCGAGACTAGGGGCGCCCGAGCCGTGGGGTCCAGCGCCTGCAGGGCGGTCGGCTCGAGGAGGCTTCAGCAGTCGAGCTCGGCGCCGAGCTCACGGATCCGTCGGACCTCGTCCTCGGCCACGCCCTCGTTGTCCGACAGGCTGTCGACGTAGAAGGTGCAGTAGATCCGCTGGTTGTTGACGCGGTCCTGGTGCACCTCCCACGCGGTGATGCCGGTGAACGCCGCGCACGCCAGGGTGGCCAGCGCCACGGTCAACGGCAGGACGCGCGCCGTCGGCGGGGTGCCGGGCTCACCCGATTGCCCGGCCCTCGGCGGCTTGGGCGGTCGGCTCGACTCGATGATGTCGCGGGAGTTGTCCACCGTCCGCACCCTAGGCACCCGTGGGGCGCCTTCCGGTGACCGGCGGCGTCGCGCGGCGGGTCGCCGGCCCTCCCGCCGCCCAGCCCGAAGGGCGAGGTCCACTGTCGGACCCCGGTGACACACTGACGACCATGACCGCCCTCGACCGTTTCAGCGCGCCGACGCGCGCCTGGTTCGAGGCGTCCTTCGCCAGCCCGACGCCGGCGCAGGAGGGCGCCTGGGACGCCATCGCCGCGGGCAAGCACGCGCTCGTCGTGGCGCCGACCGGCAGCGGCAAGACGCTCAGCGCCTTCCTCCACGCCATCGACCGCCTGCTCAGCACGGAGCGGCCCGACGACAAGTCGCAGCGCACGCGGGTGCTCTACATCTCGCCGCTCAAGGCGCTGGGCGTCGACGTCGAGCGCAACCTGCGCGCCCCGCTCACCGGCATCCGCAACACCGCCGAGCGGCTCGAGGCCACCGTCCCCGACGTCACGGTCGGCCTCCGCTCCGGTGACACCAGCCCGGCCGACCGGCGCAAGCTCGGCACGACTCCCCCCGACATCCTCATCACCACCCCCGAGTCGCTGTTCCTGATGCTCACCAGCCAGGCGCGCGAGACGCTGCGCGGCGTCGACACCGTGATCATCGACGAGGTGCACGCCGTCGCCGGCACCAAGCGCGGCGCCCACCTCGGCATCAGCCTCGAGCGCCTCGACGCCCTGCTCGAGCGCCCCGCCCAGCGCATCGGCCTCAGCGCGACGGTGCGCCCGCTGGAGGAGGTGGCGCGATTCCTGGGTGGCAGCCAGCCCGTGGAGATCGTCGCCCCACCCAGCACCAAGGAGTGGGACCTGCGGGTCGTCGTGCCCGTCGAGGACATGACGATGCCGGAGGAGTACGACGAGGAGTCCGGCGACCCCGGTCGCTCCACCAGCATCTGGCCCCACGTCGAGGAGCACGTGGTCGACCTCGTCGAGCAGCACCGCTCGACCATCGTCTTCGCCAACTCCCGCCGCCTCGCCGAGCGGCTGACCGCCCGCCTCAACGAGATCGCCTCCGACCGCGCGGAGCGAGCGGCGCTCGAGGCCGAGACGGCGGCGGAGGGCACCCGCCCGAAGCGGGGTGCGCCCGCCCAGGTGATGGCGCAGTCCGGGCAGAGCGCCGGCGTCGAGACCGTGATCGCCAAGGCCCACCACGGCTCGGTGTCGAAGGAGCAGCGCGCCGTCATCGAGGACGACCTCAAGCGGGGCCGCCTCCCCTGCGTCGTCGCCACGAGCAGCCTCGAGCTCGGCATCGACATGGGCTCGGTCGACCTCGTCATCCAGATCGAGTCCCCGCCGAGCGTGGCCAGCGCCCTGCAGCGCGTGGGTCGTGCCGGCCACCAGGTCGGCGAGACCAGCCGCGGCGTGCTGTTCCCCAAGCACCGCGGCGACCTCGCGCAGACGGCGGTCGCGGTCGAGCGGATGCGCACCGGTGCCATCGAGAAGATGGCCGTGCCCACCAACCCGCTCGACGTCCTCGCCCAGCAGGTCGTCGCGGCGCTGGCCATGGAGGAGTGGCAGGTCGACGAGCTGTTCGCCCTCGTGCAGCGTGCCGCGTCCTACGCCCAGCTCCCGCGCAGCGCCTTCGACGCCACCCTCGACCTGCTCAGCGGGCGCTACCCGAGCGACGAGTTCGCCGAGCTCCGGCCTCGCATCGTGTGGGACCGCGTCACCAACACCCTCAGCGGCCGTCCCGGCGCGCAGCGCCTCGCCGTCACCAGCGGCGGCACCATCCCCGACCGCGGACTGTTCGGCGTCTTCCTCGTCGGCGAGAAGGCCAGCCGCGTCGGAGAGCTCGACGAGGAGATGGTCTACGAGTCCCGCGTCGGTGACGTCTTCGCGCTCGGTGCGACGAGCTGGCGCATCGAGGACATCACCCACGACCGCGTGCTGGTCACGCCCGCCCCGGGCATCCCCGGGCGGCTGCCGTTCTGGAAGGGCGACGCCCTGGGCCGTCCCGCCGAGCTGGGCGCCGCCGTCGGCGCCTTCACCCGCGAGCTCGCCGCCCTGGCCCCGGCCAAGGCCGTCGCCAAGGTCAAGGAGCGCGGCCTGGACGTTTACGCCGCGACCAACCTCGTCACCTACCTCACCGAGCAGCGCGAGGCGACCCAGGTCGTGCCGCACGACTCGCAGGTCGTCGTCGAGCGCTTCCGCGACGAGCTCGGCGACTGGCGCCTGGTCGTCCACTCCCCCTACGGCACCCCCGTCCACGCACCGTGGGCGCTGGCCATCAACGCGCGACTGCGCGAGCGGTTCGACGTCGACGGCCAGGCGGTCGCCTCTGACGACGGCATCGTGATCCGCATCCCCGACACCGACGCCGAGCCGCCCACGGGCGAGGTCATCGTCTTCGAGCCCGAGGAGATCGAGCAGCTCGTCACCCAGGAGGTCGGCGGCTCCGCACTGTTCGCCAGCCGGTTCCGCGAGTGCGCGGCCCGCGCGCTCCTGCTGCCCCGCCGCGACCCCGGCCGTCGCAGCCCGCTGTGGCAGCAGCGCCAGCGCAGCGCGCAGCTGCTCGAGGTCGCCTCGAAGTACCCCTCGTTCCCGATCGTCCTCGAGGCGGTGCGCGAGTGCCTCCAGGACGTCTACGACCTGCCCGCCCTCGTCGCGCTGCTCGGGCGGGTGCAGCGCCGCGAGGTCACGGTCGTCGACGTCGCCACCACCACGCCCAGCCCGTTCGCGCGCAGCCTGCTCTTCGGCTACGTCGCCCAGTTCGTCTACGAGGGCGACTCCCCCATCGCCGAGCGCCGCGCCGCTGCGCTGTCCCTCGACCAGGGCCTGCTGGCCGAGCTGCTCGGCCGCGCCGAGCTGCGCGAGCTGCTCGACCCCGAGGTGCTCGCCGAGGTGGAGGCCGAGTTGCAGTGGCTCGCCGACGACCGGCGCGCCCGCAGCGCCGAGGGCGTGGCCGACCTGCTCCGCCTCGTCGGACCGCTCGCGACCGAGGAGATCCGGGCGCGTGCCGTCGAGGGCGCCGACGTCGAGGGCTGGCTCGCCGACCTCGGCGGAGCCCGGCGCGTCCTCCCGGTCCGGATGGCCGGTGAGGACCGGTGGACCGCGATCGAGGACATCGGGCGCCTGCGCGACGGGCTCGGGGTCCCGGTGCCGGTCGGCACCCCCGACGCCTTCCTCGAGCTCCCCGAGGACCCGCTCGGCGACCTGGTCTCGCGCTACGCCCGCAGCCACGGTCCGTTCACCACCGCCGAGGTCGCCTCCCGGCTGGGTCTCGGCGAGGCCGTGGCCCGCCAGACCCTCCAGCGGCTGGCCCACCGCGGCCGGGTGCTCGACGGCGAGTTCCGCCCGTCCGGCTCGGGCAGCGAGTGGTGCGACGCCGAGGTGCTGCGCAAGCTGCGCCGCCGTTCGCTGGCGCGGCTGCGCCAGGAGATCGAGCCCGTCGCCCAGGACGCCGTGGCCCGGTTCCTCCCCGCCTGGCAGCGCGTCGGCGGCACCGGCCGCAGCCAGCTGCGCGGGGTCGACGGGGTCGTGACCGCCATCGACCAGCTCGCGGGCTGCCCCGTCCCCGCCAGCGCGCTCGAGCCGCTGGTGCTCGCCGCGCGGGTCCGCGACTACGAGCCGTCCATGCTCGACGAGCTCACCGCCTCCGGGGAGGTCATCTGGGCGGGGCACGCGCCGCTGCCCGGCAGCGACGGCTGGGTGAGCCTCCACCTCGCCGACCAGGCCCACCTGACCCTCCCCGAGGTCGAGGCCGACGAGCCGACCGGCCTGCAGCGCGCCGTGCTCGACGCGCTCGACCCCGGAGGCGCCTGGTTCTTCCGCCAGCTGGCCGACCGCGTCGGCGCCACCAGCGACGCCGAGCTGTCCGCCGCCCTGTGGGAGCTGGTCTGGCAGGGCCGGGTCACCAACGACACCCTCACCCCGCTCCGCGCCCTGGTCCGCAGCGGCACGCCGTCCCACCGCACCCGCCGTACTCCGCCCCGGCTCGGCCGGCCGGGCCGCGGCGGCGGCCGGATGCCCGCCCGCACCGGGCCGCCCGAGACCGCCGGCCGCTGGGCCCTCCTGCCCGAGCGCGACGAGGACCCGACCCGCCGCGCCCACGCCCGCGCCGAGCACCTCCTCGAGCGGCATGGTGTGGTCACCCGTGGCGCCGTCGTCAGCGAGCGCGTCGCGGGCGGGTTCGCCGGGGTCTACAAGGTGCTGAGCGCGTTCGAGGACTCCGGGCGCTGCCGCCGGGGCTACTTCATCGAGGGCCTCGGCGCGGCCCAGTTCGGCACCGCCGGGTCCATCGACCGGCTGCGCACCTTCTCCGAGCCGGCCTCCGCCTCCGGCGGCAAGCCGGAGGTCGTGGCCCTCGCCGCCACCGACCCCGCCAACGTCTTCGGCGCGGCCCTGCCGTGGCCGGAGGCCGACGCCGAGCGCTCGGGCCACCGGCCCGGCCGCAAGGCCGGCGCGATGGTGGTGCTGGTCGACGGCGCGCTCACCGTCTATGTCGAGCGCGGCGGTCGCACGCTGCTCACCTGGACCGAGGACGAGGAGGTCCTCACCCCCGCCGTCGCCGCGCTCGCCGAGGCTGCCGGCCGCGGGGCGCTGGGGCGGCTCACGGTCGAGAAGGCCGACGGGCTGCCGCTCATCGGCGGGGGTGGCGACACCCCGATCCGCCAGGCGCTGGCCGCCGCCGGCTTCGTCGCGACGCCCAAGGGACTGAGGCTGCGTGCCTGAGGGCGACACCGTGTTCCGGTCGGCCGCCGCGCTCGACCGGGCGCTCACCGGGCACAGGTTGACCGTCACCGACTTCCGCGTGCCGTCCTTCGCCACCCTCGACCTCACCGGCGGCACGGTCGTGCGCAGCCTGTCACGGGGCAAGCACCTGCTCACCCGCATCGACCACGAGCGCGCGTGGACCCTCCACACCCACCTCAAGATGGAGGGGTCCTGGCACATCTACGCCGACGGCGACCGGTGGCGCCGGCCCGCCGAGCAGGTGCGGGTGGTGCTCGGCATCGAGGGACGCCGAGCCGTCGGCTTCTCCCTCGGCATCGTCGAGGTGGTCGCGCGCCACGAGGAGGCGGCGCTGACCGCCCACCTCGGGCCCGACCTGCTCGGGCCCGACTGGGACCCCGACCGGGCGCTCGCCCGGCTGGCGAGCGAGCCCGCCCGCCCGGTGGGCCAGGCGCTGCTCGACCAGCGCAACCTCGCCGGCATCGGCAACATGTACATGGCCGAGCTGTGCTTCACCAGTGGCGTGCACCCGGCCACGCCGGTGTCCGGTGTCCGCGACCTGCCTCGGCTGCTCCGCCGCGCCAAGCAGATGCTCGAGGTCAACAAGGAGCGGGCGATCCAGTCCACCACGGGCAACCTGCGCCCGCGGGAGCGACTCTGGGTCTACCGCCGTGACAAGTCGCCGTGCCGCCGGTGCGGGACGACCATCGTGGTCGACATGCTGGGTGATCCGCCGCGCGACCGCGCGGCGTACTGGTGCCCGAGCTGCCAGCCCGCGCCCTGAGCCGGCGCTAGGCCGCGGAGGCCACCACGTCGCCGGCCTCGATCGGGGCGCTGGACACGAGACCGAGGGCGACCTCTTCGAGCGCGACCGCGTCGGCCACGTCGCGCAGCACCTCCGACAGCGGGAGGTCCATCGCCTGGCACAGCGAGGCGAGCAGCTCGGAGGACGCCTCCTTCTGCCCCCGCTCGATCTCCGAGATGTAGCCCAGGCTCACCCGGGCCTCGGCCGAGAGGTCCCGCAGGGTCATCCCGCGCTGCATCCGGGCGCCTCGCAGCACCTCACCGAGCAGTCGTCGGAAGAGAACCATGCGCGAAGTCCTTGCTCTCGTCGAGTGGAGTCGTGGGCCCAACGCTACCCGAGGTGGGTTTCTTCCCGGGGCAACATCCGTCCTTCGTCGCCGACGGCCTGCTCGAGGAGGGCCAGCGCGGCCGTGCAGGTCGCCTGGCGCACCGCGTCGCGGTCGCCGTCGAGGGTGAGCTCGCGTGTGCGTGCGCCGTCCGGTCCGGCGACCGCGATCCACACGGTGCCGACGGGCTTGCCCTCCTGCTCGTCGGGGCCCGCGACGCCGGTCGTGGACATCCCCCAGGTGGCGTCGAGACGACGCCGTACGCCGTCGGCCATCGCCGCCGCGCACTCCGCCGACACCACGCCGTGCGTGGCCACGACGGCCTCGGGCACGCCGAGCAGCGACACCTTGACGCGCGTCGCGTAGGCGACCACCCCACCGACCACCGACCGCGACGCACCCGGGACGTCGGTGAGCCGGGACGCGAGCAGGCCGCCCGTGAGCGACTCGGCCGTCGCGACCGTCTCCCCGCGCCGCGCCAGCTGCTCGAGCACGCTGTGCGCCTCCGGCATCCACATGTCGGCGACACTAGCCGCATGCCCCTCCCCATCGAGGACTACGCCCTGATCGGCGACCGCGGCACCGCGGCGCTGGTCGGCTCCGACGGATCGATCGACTGGCTGTGCCTGCCGCGCTTCGACTCCCCCGCCTGCTTCGCCGCCCTGCTGGGCACGGAGGAGAACGGTCGCTGGCTGCTGGCGCCGGCCGACGAGGTGACCTCGACGCGGCGGCGCTACGTCGACGGCACGGCGCTGCTCGAGACGACCTTCACGACCGCCGACGGCGAGCTGGTGCTCCTCGACGTGATGCCCACCGGCGACGGTCGGGCCGACGTCGTGCGCCGCCTCACCTGCACGCAGGGACGGGTGCGGGTCCGCCACGACTGGCGGGTCCGTACCGACTACGGCCGGGTGCGCCCGTGGGTCAGTCGCGAGCAGGCGCACGACGAGGACGTGGTGGTCGCCGTCGCCGGGCCCGACAAGCTGGTGCTGCGCGGGCCACGGCTGCCGCGCGGCCGCGAGGGCCACCACTTTGACGAGTTCGACCTCGCGGCCGGCGAGGAGATGACGTTCTCGATGACGTGGGTGCGCTCCTGGAGGGACGTGCCGGCCCCGCTCGGGCTCACCGAGCGGATCCGCGCCACCACCGACCACCAGCGGGCCTGGTCCGAGCGCGCGCCCGACGACGTCCCGCACGCCGCGCTGGTGCAGCGCAGCCTGCTCACCCTGATGCTGATGACGCACGAGGAGACCGGCGGCATCGTGGCCGCCCCGACCACGTCGCTGCCCGAGGACTTCGGCGGCGAGCGCAACTGGGACTACCGCTACTGCTGGCTGCGCGACGCCGCACTGACCCTCGAGTCGCTGCTCGGCGCCGGCTACGACGAGGAGGCGCTCGGCTGGCGCCGGTGGCTGCTGAGGGCGGTGGCCGGCGACCCGGCCGACCTGCAGATCATGTACACCGTCGACGGTGGTCGCGAGCTGCCCGAGCGCGAGCTGGGGCACCTCGCGGGGTACGCCGGGAGCCGACCGGTGCGCATCGGCAACGGCGCCGTGTCCCAGCGCCAGAACGACGTGCTCGGCGAGGTGATGATCGCCCTCGACCTGGCCCGCCGGGCGGGTCTGGAGGAGACCGGCAACTCATGGTCGCTGCAGCGGGCTCTCGTGGACGAGCTCGCCGACCACTGGGACGAGCCGGACAACGGGCTGTGGGAGATCCGCGGCCCGCAACGGCACTTCACCCACTCGCGGGTGATGGTGTGGGTCGCCTTCGACCGCGCGGTGCGCGCTGTGGAGGACCACGGCCTCCCGGGGCCGGTGGAGCGGTGGCGCGCGCTGCGCGACCGTGTCCGGCAGGAGGTGCTGGACAAGGGCTACGACGCCGAGCGCGGCACGTTCACCCAGCACTACGACACCCGTGAGGTCGACGCCTCGCTGCTGGTGATCCCCCTGGTGGGCTTCCTGCCCGGCGACGACCCGCGCGTGCTCGGCACGATCGAAGCGGTGCAGCAGGACCTACTCCGCGACGGCCTGCTCCTGCGCTACCGCACCAGCTCGGGCGTCGACGGGCTGAGCGGGCACGAGCACCCGTTCCTCGCCTGCTCGTTCTGGCTGGTCTCGGCGCTCGCCGTCGCTGGCCGGCGCGCGGAGGCGGGCGCGCTCTTCGACCGGCTCTGCGGGCTCGCCAACGACGTCGGGCTGCTCTCCGAGGAGTACGACGCCGACGGCGGACGGATGGCCGGCAACTTCCCCCAGGCCTTCAGCCACCTCGCGCTCGTGCAGGCAGCGCTCGCCCTGAGGGGGACGCAGGACGGCCCGGCCACCGCGGACGATGACCGGGCCCTCACCTGACGGTGCTGCGGGTGCTGCGACGGCTCACTGCGAGCCCGACCCCCCGGGTGCCGGGAGCCGCAGCCCCACGACCTCAGGGTTGTGGTCGGAGGCCGCGAACGGACCGGTGGAGTAGAGGTCGGTGCCGACGTAGTTGTAGCGGCTGTACTGGTAGTAGAGCGGCTCGTTGGCGTTGATCTCCCACACGTCGACGCCGGTCACGAGGCGGCGCGCGGCGACGTTGGCGAAGACGTGGTCGAGCGAGCCGGACGTGCCGCCGAAGCTGTAGCTCTCCTCGTCGGCGTCGTCGGTCGACTCCAGGGACTCGAAGCCCGCGGCCTCCAGGACCTGCACCGGGTCCTCCATGGAGTAGGCGTTGAAGTCGCCGGTCAGGAAGACCCGGTCGGTGCCGTGGTCGGCGGCGAACTGGTTCGCGAACGACGCCAGCGCCGTGGCCTGCGCCACCCGGTCGGGGTTGGCGTTGCCCTGACCGGTGCCGTCATCCACACCCGAGCCCTTGGACTTGAAGTGGTTGACGATGACCGCGAACTTCTGCGACGACCGGCTCTTGCGGCCCATGAACAGCTGCGCCAGCGGGTCGCGCGCGTTGTCGAACGCCGGACCGTCGTAGATGACGCTCTCGTCGACCGGCTTGACGGTGGCGGGGTCGTAGATGAAGCCGGTGCGGATGACGTCCTCGGTGGCGGGCAGGGTGGACGGCGACTTCACGTAGGCCCACCGCTTCGACCCGGCCGCGCGGTTGAGGGCGGCGACCAGCGTCGAGATCGCCTCGTCGCGGTCGGCGCCGTCGACGGTGCGGGAGTTCTCGAGCTCCTCGAGCGAGACCACGTCGGCGTCCATGGTGTTGATGGCGTTGACGATCTTGGCCTGCTGGCGCTCGAAGTTCGCCAGGTCCCACGCACCGCGGGGGCCGTTGGGGCCGCTGCAGCTGCGGGTGGCGATGGGGTTGTCGTCGCGGTCGACGTAGGCCGAGCACCCGGCGACGTCACCCCCGAGCGTGGTGAAGTAGTTGAGCACGTTGAACGTCGCCAGGCGGATGTCGCCGCCGACCGGGGCAGGGGCCGCGGGCCGGTCCTGCTCGAACGTCACCAGCCCGGTGGGTGCGCCGACCACCTGGCGCTGCGGCTGCAGCTTCCAGCCGAAGCGGTAGTCGAGGACGACCGGCTGGTCGAAGCGGACGGCGGCACCCACGCGCACCGTGTGGTCCTTGGTCAGCCACGGCACCGGCTGGTCCTGGGCTCCGGCGGTGTTGCTCGTGTTCCAGTAGGTGGCCGACGAGCCGTCGTCGAGCACGACCAGGTGGGCGGTGTTGTAGCGGGTGCGGGCGGCGATGCCCTCGGTGTCCTGGGCGTCGACGACCTCGGTCGGCGTGACGAGCGGGATGTCGGAGTCGGCAGCGAGACCGATCTCACCGAAGAAGCTCGACGAGGTGGCGCCGAAGTCATAGGCGTCGGTCACCGTCATCGGGTCCGACGGCAGGAAGGCCTCGCCCTCGTGCGCCTCTCGCGCGGCGTCGAGGGCCGCGCCGGTCAGGCAGCCGTCGCCCGGGAGGGCGCAGTCGGTGCCGGGCACGACCGTGCGGGGCACGACCGGGGCCAGAGGCTGGGCGAGCTCGGTGACGGTGGTGGCGTCGAGCTCGGTGAGCGAGCCGAACTCCTTGACCACGCCCTGCACCTCGACGGAGTCGCCCACCCCGATGGTCGAGGCGAAGCCGGGCTCGTGGACGAAGAGGCCGTCGGAGGCGTCCGGCGTGGTGTCGGGACCGCCGGTCTGGATGTAGAAGCCGTCGAAGCCGCCGGTCGGGAACGCCGCGGTGACGACTCCGCGGGTGGTGACGGTGGAGCCGACCAGTGGGCTGGCCGCACTGGTGCCCTGGATCTCGGCGATGGTGCGGTCGGACGGGGCGGGCGGGTCGGTGGGCGGGTCGACGACGCCGCCGTTGACGGCGTCGGGCGTGGGCGCGAGGGCGGAGAAGTCGGCGCTGTTGACGTCGGTGTCGCCCGCCGCCCTGCGCGAGAGCGACAGCGCGACCGAGTTGCCGGCGGCGGCGGTGCCCTCGGGGGCGTTGCTGGTGCCCCAACCGAGCTTGTCCACGACGCCTTGGCCCTGGGACGGGTCGACGGCGGACGTGGTGGAGGCGAGGGTCAGCGTGCCGCCGGCGGCACCGGGGTTGATGCCGGCTCCCGTCTGGTCGACCCCGGGCACGGGCTGGCCGTTGGAGCCGTTGCTGCCGCCCTGGAAAGTGAAGTACCCACCCGGGGCGATCGTGCCCGTGAGCGCGACGACTCCGGTGGAGGGTCCGCTGCTGCCGGCGGCTCGGTACTGCAGGGAGTACCCGGCGAGGTCGACGGGTGCTCCCGAGCGGTTCTGCAGCTCGACGTACTTGTGGGTGTAGGCGGCTCCGGCGGATCCCCCGTTGACGTAGGCCTCGCTGATGACGAGGGAGGTGCTCGCTGCGGTGGCCGGCGCGGTGAGGGCGCCGGTGAGGGCCACGGATCCTGCGAGGAGGGCTAGGCCCGACGCGGCCGCGAGGGGCCGGTGGAGAGGTGTGTGCCGAGATGACATGGAAGAGCTCCCAGAGTGAGGTGTGCTGGACCCGAGTCAGGCCCACCACTGGGCGAGAGGACCAGAGGCCCGACCATCACGCGGACGGCCGGGCCTCTGGGTGTGGAGCAGGGTGCTGCGGGTCGAGCCAGGGCCCACCGCTCAGCGGCGGTGCACCTTGACCATGACGACCTGCTTGGTGCCACGGATCTTGCGGTTGCCCAGGTAGGACACCACGATCTTCTTCTTGCCCGCCTTCGCGAAGCGGTCCAGGCGCAGGAACGCCTTCCCCTTCTTGAGCTTGACCGTGTAGGTCTTGCCGCCGGCCTTGACCTTGATCTTGCCGGTCACCTTGGCGATGCCGAGGGCCGAGGCCTTCAGCTTGAGGCGGGTGCGGGTCTTGCCGGCGACGATGCGCTCGGGCTTGGTGCGTGCCTTGAGCTCGCCCTTGGCCTTGCGGACCTCGATCGGCAGCGAGAACGACGTGCCGGTGGTGGCGCCGGTGAAGGTCAGCATCTGCTTGCCGGTCTTCGTCTTGCCCTTGAGCTTCACCGAGACGGCGCTGGTGCCGTAGGTGTCGAACGGGTCGTTGCCGATGGTGTTGTCGACCGGCGTCGGGGCCAGCGCGACGTCACCCGCCTTGATGGCGAGCGAGGCGTCCTTGGCGTCGGCCGGGGTGCTCATGGCCAGCGAGGAGAGGGTGAGCTTGACGTCCTGGCCGATGCGGTAGAAGCGCGGGGCCTGGGCCGGCCAGCTGACGCCGACCTGGCGCTGGTCCTTGTTGACCGCGAGCGGCGTGGTGGCGGCCTTGGCCGCCATGTAGTCGACCATCGCCTGCAGGTCGACCTTGCCGGTGTCGCGCTTGGCGGTGGCGGCGTTGAAGCCCCGGAAGTTGTCTCCGCCTCCGGCGAGGAACGAGTTGGCGGTCACCGAGTAGGTGGCCGCCTTGTCGATCGCCTTGCCGTCGAGCCACATGCCGGTGATGCGGTCGCCCTCGGGACGAGAGGCGTCGAAGGTGCTGAAGAAGCCGTTCGAGACCCCGAGGCGCAGGAACGGGCGCGACGGGACGCCGTTCTTGTCGTCACGCTGCCACTGCTGCTCGAGCACGGTCTTGATCTGCGCGCCGGTCATCTTCATGTTGACCAGCGTGTTGGCGAACGGCTGGACGACCGCGGCCTGCTTGTAGGACAGGTTCGAGGGGAAGCCACCGGCGGCACCGGTCATGTCCTGGCGGAGGCCGCCGGGGTTCATGAAGGCGATCTGGGCCGCACCGGCCTCGGGGGACGAGGTGGCCCAGCGGTGCACCTCGGCGACGAGGTTGCCGATGGTGGACTCGCCACCACGGTTCTCGCTGCCGTTGGCCAGCTTGGCGCGGTTGAACGGACCCGCGAGCTTGCCGAGGACCTTGGCGCCGAGCACGTCGGACTGCGCCACGGCGGCGTCGACGATCGTCTTGACCTGGGCCTTCTTGTCGATCGCGGCCTGCGCCGTCAGGGCGACGGTGTTGGCCGGGACGATGGCGTGGGTGTCGACCGACACCGTCTTGGCCGTGGTGTCGACCGTCATCGTGAGCACGTTGAAGTTCGTGCCGTACTGGCCCGACGAGACGACCGGGACCCCGTTGACGTTGCAGTCGTAGGCGAGGTGGGTGTGGCCGGAGATGATCGCGTTCACGTCGGTGCCGACACCCTTGACGATCTTGCCGAACGCGGAGTCGTCGGAGACGCCGCTGCAGCTGGAGGTGGCCGAGCCCTCGTGGACCAGCATGACGACGACGTCGGCACCCTGCGCCTTGAGCGAGGCGGCACCGGTCTTCACCTCGTCGACGATCGAGGTGATCTTGAGGTCGGCGATGCCTGACGGGGACACCAGGGACGGCAGGTCCTCGGTGACCGCCCCGACGAAGCCGACGTTCACGCCGGCGACGTTCTTGATCCAGGTGGCACCGTCGGACGTGCCGGGCGAGGCCGCGACGTCGGGGAGGGCGTAGGAGTTGTCCGACTTCTTGCGGACGTTGGCCGCGAGGTACTGCCAGTTCGCGCCACCGACCGGGTTGGTCGTGGCGTCATAGGGCTTCATGATGCGGTTCGTCAGGTCGCTGTAGCCCTGGTCGAACTCGTGGTTGCCGGCAGCCGAGACGTCCAGGCCCATGGCGTTCATCGCGTCGAGCGTCGGCTTGTCCTGCTGGATGAAGGACTCGAAGGTCGAGGCTCCGACCAGGTCACCCGCGGCGGCGAAGATCGTGCCGTCGACGTTGGGGTCCGGAGGCGCCTGGCGGTACTGCTCGATGGCCCCGGCGAACTGCGCGGCGCCGGCGACCGTGGTGGCCGTGGTGCCCTCGGAGACCAGTCGACCGTGGAAGTCGTTGGTGCCGAGGATCTGGATCGTGGCGGTGGCGGCGTGAGCCGGCGATGCCGTCGCGAGGACCGCCAACGGGGCTGCGAGCAGTCCCGTCAACGACGTCGCGAGGGCGATCCCGCGACCGGTTCGTGATGCTGACACGAGGTGGGCCTTTCGTCCGAGTGCTGTGAGTCGGCTCACCCTAACCCGATGCGCCGACACCGACGTCTCGGCGCGGCAACGATTTCCCGACCCGCCGGTCGGTCGTGCGCAAGGGCCTCGGACGGCGCCCCGGACGGGCCTCAGGCGGGGCTGACCCGCTGCCGTCGCACCTCTCGCACGAACTCCCAGCCCGACCACAACGTCATCACGACGGCGCCGGCGAGCATCACCTGGCTCAGGTAGAAGAGCGCCTCGCCGAGCGGGCCCGGCCAGAAGTCGAACGCCCCGCCGTGGGCGTCGCCGTGGGGCAGGGGCCAGGTCAGGCCGGCGAGCGCGAAGGCCTGCAGCACCGTCTTGATCTTGCCGCTCTGCGCCGCCGGGATGACGACCTGCTTGAGCACCGAGAGGCGCAGCAGCGTGACGCTCCACTCGCGCAGCAGCACCACGACGGTGACCCACCACCAGATGTCGCCGACCAGCGAGAGGCCGATGAAGGCCATGCCGGTGATGGCCTTGTCGGCGATCGGGTCGGCGATCTTGCCGAAGTCGGTGACCAGGCCGTGCTTGCGGGCGAGGTCGCCGTCGACCTTGTCGGTGACCATCGCGACGGCGAAGAGCGCGAAGGCGACCCAGCGCCACAGCGGGGAGTCGCCGCCGTCGTGGAGGAGCGCCCAGCCGAAGAACGGCACCATGACGATGCGCAGCGTCGTCAGGAGGTTGGGCACGTTCCAGTTCGACACCCGGTCGGTCCCGGTCGTCATGCGCGTGCTCCGTCCACCGGTGCGCCCGGACGGGCGACCAGGTCGACGCCGTCGGTGCCGGTGACGGTCGCGGTGACGAGGTCGCCGACGCGTGCGTCCGCGTGGAGGAGCACCGTCGTCCCGTCGACCTCCGGCCCCTGGTGGGCCGCACGGCCCTCGACCACGCCGTCCTCGACGGACTCCACGAGCACGACGACCTCCTCGCCTATGCGCTCCTCGGCGCGCTGCGCGTTGAGCTCCTCGACGAGCATCGTGACGTGCTCCGCGCGGGCGCGCACCTCGTCCTCGTCGAGCTTGAGGTCGTCGGCGAACGAGGCCGCCTCGGTGCCGTCCTCGTCGGAGTAGCCGAAGACGCCGGTGACGTCCATGCGGGCCGCGACGAGGAAGTCGCACAGGGTCTGCAGGTCGTCCTCGGTCTCGCCCGGGAAGCCGACGATGACGTTGGCGCGCACGCCCGCGTGCGGTGCGAGCACACGCACCTGCTCGAGCAGGCCGAGGAAGCTCTCCGGGTCGCCGAAGCGACGCATCCGCCGGAGCACCGCGGCGCTGGCGTGCTGGAACGACAGGTCGAAGTAGGGCACGACCCCCGGGGTCGTGGCGATCGCCTCGATCAGGCCCGGCCGCGTCTCGGCGGGCTGGAGGTAGGACACCCGCACCCGCTCGACGCCGTCGATGCCGGCGAGCTCGGGCAGCAGCGTCTCGAGCAGGCGGAGGTCGCCGAGGTCCTTGCCGTAGGAGGTGGAGTTCTCGCTGACCAGGAACAGCTCCTTGACGCCCTGCGAGGCGAGCCACTGCCCCTCCTGCAGCACGTCGCTCGGGCGCCGGCTCACGAAGGAGCCGCGGAAGCTGGGGATCGCGCAGAACGAGCAGCGCCGGTCGCAGCCGGACGCCAGCTTGAGCGGAGCCATCGGCCCGGCGCCGAGGCGACGGCGCACGGCCCGGGGGCCGCTCGCGGGCGCGCCCGCGCCGATCTCGCTGACGTCGGACGCGACGGGCTCGTGGCCCGGCACCGAGATGCCGGACGCGTCCCGGTCGACCGGGGAGATCGGCAGCAGCCGGCGGCGGTCGGACGGCGTGTGCGGGTGGTGGGCCTCGCCGGCCACGATCGCGCGGAGCTTGGCCGCGATGTCCGGGTAGTCGTCGAAGCCCAGCACGGCGTCGGCCTCGGGCAGCGACTCCGCGAGGTCCTTGCCGTAGCGCTCGGCGAGGCAGCCGACCGCGACGACGGCCTGCGCGCGCCCGCCGTGGCCGGCGGACGCCTTGAGGTCGGCCGCCTCGAGGAGCGTGTCGACCGAGTCCTTCTTGGCGGCCTCGACGAAGCCGCAGGTGTTGACCACGACGGTGTCGGCGTCCTCCGGGTCGTCCACGAGGAGGAAGCCGCCGGCCTCGAGCCGGCCGGCCAGCTCCTCGGAGTCGACCTCGTTGCGGGCACATCCGAGGGTGACGACCGCGACCTGCAGCGGGGAGGCCTGGTCGCGGGAGTCTGGGGCAGCGTCAGTCGTGGTCATCGCACCGGTGAGTATGCCGGTTCACCCCTCCGCTGCCCGCAACGACGACACGTGAGCACGCTCACCGGCGCCGCGCTCAGTCCGCGACGAAGGTGCCCTGCCCGGCGACGCCCGCCTCCCCGACCGGGCGCGTCTTGCCGCCCGCGACCGACACCGTCACGGCGCCGTCCGTGGACTCCACGCGGACCGGCGGCGAGGCCTTCAGCTCCTGGCTCTGGCCGACGGCGAGGCTACCCTTGAACACGATCGTCCCGGCGCCGTCGCGGACCAGCACCCGCGCCCCGCCGGACGGGGCGCTGACCACGACGGCGACCGGATCGGCGACGGGCGCGGAACCGCCGCCCTTCGGCCCGCCGGAGCCGTTGAGCACCGGCGTGGCACCGCGCAGGTCGGGCGGGGTGTCCATCACGAGACGGGCGATCGACCACGCGAGCACGAGCGCCATCACCACCGCGACCAGGACCGACCAGTTCGGCCCGCCGCGGGTCCCGCGGATCGAGCCGTTGGCACCGGTGGCGAGCTCGGCCTCGAAGACCCGGCGCGGGTTGATCGGGGCGTGCGCGTAGCGCTCGTCGTACGACGCGAGCAGCGGGGCGGCGTCCACGCCGAGCACGCGGGCCAGCGTGCGCAGGTGGCCGCGGGCGTAGAAGTCACCGCCGCAGGGCTCGAAGTCGTCGACCTCGACTGCCTCGATGACGTGCGGGCGGATCCGCGTGCGCTCGGCGAGCTGGTCGACGCTCAGGCCGAGGCGGGTGCGGGCCGCGGCGAGCTCCGGGCCGATGACCGGGTCCTCGGCCGGCTCGACCTCGAAGTCATCGAGGACCAGCGGCTCGACGGGCTCGCCCGGGCGAGCGATCGCGCGGACCCGGTCGCCCCACGACTGCGTCTCCTCCACGAGGCTGACCCGGCCCGGGCGGCGCAGCTCGCGCCCCTCGGGCTCCTCGTCCTCCACCTCGACCTCGCGGTGGACCTCCGAGCGGCGGGCCACGCCGGTCTCGCGCAGCGCGGCCGGGGTCGGGCTGGCCACCACGGCGGGCGGTGCCTCGGGCTCGGCGACCTCGGCGACCTCCTCCACGTCCTCGACGTCCTCGACCGGTGCGTCGACGGCATCGCTGACCTCCGGCTCCAGCACGACGACCTGGCTGGCGTCGCGCGCGACCCGGGCGAGCGCCTCGGTGAGGTCGCCGTCGGCTCCCGTCACGCGGGTGGCCAGGCCCAGCGGGACGGCCAGCGGCGCACCGTGCAGCAGGCGCGAGATGCTCGTGTGCCGCTTGCCGGCGCCGGTCAGCTCGGACTCGATCAGCTCGAGGTTGTGCGGGACCACGACGAGGCGGCCGTCGTGCAGCGGACCGCGGCGCGGCAGGTGCTCGACGTGGTGCACGGCCGTCCACGGCAGGCCCCGCCAGGTGCGGCCGAGCCGGATCCGGATGCCCTGGACGTCGGCGACGAGCAGGGGCGTGCGGGCGTCGACCAGGCCGGCGAGCCAGTACGCGCCGAGCAGGCCCATCACGACCACGAAGGCCCAGTCGAGCGCGGACCCGGACTGGGTGGCGCGGCCGAGGTAGGCGATCGCGACCGCGGAGGCGGTCAGCCCGACCCCGGCGGCGACACCGGCGTGACGGCGCACCTCCACGGCGTCGGGGGCCACGCCCAGCGGCTCGGCGGGGACGTCACGGTCATCCCCCTGCGCTCCGTCGTGCTCGCGGGTCTGGTCCTCGTGCAGTGCTGCGGCGCCCATCAGGCTCCCCCCTCCAACGTGGCGATCACGGAATCGATCTCGTCCGGCTTGACCAGGACGTCGCGTGCCTTGGAGCCCTCGCTGGGCCCGACGACCCCGCGGCTCTCCATGATGTCCATCAGGCGGCCGGCCTTGGCGAAGCCCACGCGCAGCTTGCGCTGGAGCATCGAGGTCGACCCGAACTGCGTGGAGACGACGAGCTCGATGGCCTGCACGACCAGCTCCATGTCGTCGCCGATGTCGTCGTCGAGCTCGCGCTTGGACTCCTTGGGAGCCGTCACGTCCTCGACGTAGGTCGGCTCGAGCTGGTCCTTGCAGTGCTTGACGACGGCGTGGATCTCGGCCTCGGTGACCCAGGCCCCCTGGATGCGGGCGGGCTTGCTGGAGCCCATCGGCAGGAAGAGGCCGTCACCCTGGCCGACGAGCTTCTCGGCACCGGGCTGGTCGAGGATGACGCGGCTGTCGGCCAGCGACGAGGTGGCGAACGCCAGTCGCGAGGGCACGTTGGCCTTGATCAGGCCGGTCACCACGTCGACCGAGGGCCGCTGGGTCGCGAGCACCAGGTGGATGCCTGCGGCACGCGCCAGCTGGGTGATGCGCACGACGGCGTCCTCGACGTCGCGCGGCGCGACCATCATGAGGTCGGCCAGCTCGTCGACGATGACGAGGAGGTACGGGTAGGGCGAGAGCACCCGCTCGCTGCCCGCCGGCAGCTCGACCTTGCCCGCCCGCACGGCCTTGTTGAAGTCGTCGACGTGGCGGAAGCCGAAGTTGGCCAGGTCGTCGTAGCGCATGTCCATCTCGCGCACGACCCACGCCAGCGCCTCGGCGGCCTTCTTGGGGTTGGTGATGATCGGGGTGATCAGGTGCGGGACGCCCTCGTAGGCGTTGAGCTCCACCCGCTTGGGGTCGACCATGATCATCCGCACCTCGTCGGGCGTGGAGCGCATCAGGATCGAGGTGATCATCGAGTTGATGAAGCTCGACTTGCCGGAGCCGGTCGCGCCGGCGACCAGCAGGTGCGGCATCTTGGCGAGGTTGGCCACCACGAAGCCGCCCTCGACGTCCTTGCCGAGCCCGGCGACCATCGGGTGGTGGTCGGAGCGGGCCGTGCTCGAGCGGAGCACGTCGCCGAGGGAGACGATCTCCTTGTCGACGTTGGGGATCTCGATGCCGATGGCCGACTTGCCCGGGATGGGGCTGAGGATCCGCACGTCGGCCGACGCCACGGCGTAGGCGATGTTCTTCGACAGCGCGGTGACCTTCTCCACCTTGACCGCGGGGCCGAGCTCGACCTCGTAGCGGGTGACCGTCGGGCCGCGGGTGTAGCCGGTGACGGTCGCATCGATGTTGAACTCGTCCATCACCTGCATGAGGCGCTCGACGACCGCGTCGCTGGCCTTGGAGCGCGCCTTGTGCACCGATCCCGGCTTGAGCACCTCGTTGGCGGGCAGGGAGTAGGTGATGTCGCCGGACAGGGCGAGCTGCTCCACGCGGGCGGGGAGCGGCGTGTGGGGCGGCGGCTCGAGGGCGCCGGCCTCGTCGCGACCGGCCGGCGCGTCGACGGCCGGCGTGACCTCCGTCGGGGCGTCGGCGAACAGGTCGATGCCGTAGTCCTCGACCGGCTCGGCGTCGGCCTTCCTGCGACGGCGCTTGGTGAGCTCGCGCTCGGCCAGCACCGGGCTGTCGTAGGCCGGGTCGCCCATCTCGGGGTCGACCTCGTCGTCGAGCATCGAGCGGCGACGGGTCCGCACGGGCGCCGTCGGCTCGTCGTGGGGCTCGTCGGCGTGCGTGCGGCCGAGCGCACGGTCGCGCAGCTCGGCGAGCCGCGCAGGCACCTGGTAGACGGGCGTGGCGCTGATGATGAGCACGCCGAACGTCATGAGCAGGGCCAGCAGCGGCACCACGACGTAGGGCGTCTGCATGAGGTCGAGCAGCAGGCTCGAGGTGACGTAGCCGACCGCGCCGCCGGCCGACTGGAGGTCGGTGGCGTCGCCGAGGACCGGCTGCGGGTTGCCGTTGGCGATGTGCACGATGCCGAGCAGGCCGAGCGTGAAGGCGGTCCAGCCGATCACCTGGCGGCCCGCGGGGCCGTTGCGCTCGGGGTCGCGCAGCGTGCGCCAGCCGGCCCAGACGAGGAACAGCGGCACCAGCCAGCCGACCTTGCCGACCGCGCCCGAGGTGACAGAGCGTGCGAGGTCCATCACGCCGCCGGGCAGCTGCCACCACACGGCGGCGGCCACGACGGTGGCCAGGCCCAGCAGGAACAGGCCGACGCCGTCGCGGCGGTGCTCGGGGTCGAGGTCGCGGGCGGACTGCCCGACCGAGCGCGCGACCGAGCCGACGCCGTGCGCCAGCCCGAGCCACACGGCGGCGATCCCCCGCCACAGCGCGCCGAACAGCCGGGACACCGGCCCGGGCCCGTTGCGCACGGCCCGCGGCGCCGGCCGTGCGGCCGGCTTGCGCGAGGACGCGCTCGAGCCCCCCCGGCCCTTCGCCGCGGAGGCGCGAGGGGCGGGACGCTTGCTGGTGGAGGTACTCCGTGATCGGGTGCTCGACCCACTGGTGCTGCGCTTGGATCCAGACGTGCTCGAGCTCCGCGACCCCGGCGGGGAAGACGTACGGGTCGCCATGGTCCGACCCTACGGCCCCGTCACACCCGCCACATGGATCACACAGGTGCGTGTCGCCACCATCCCTACCGTCCCGACGACCCGTGGCGGGATTCGTGCGCGACCCGGGCGGTTCCGGCGGACGATCTCCGGCGGGGATGCCGCTCTACCACCAAAGTCGGAAAAATTGGGGTCTTCCGGTTGAACGCTGCGGTACTTAGGGTGGCCCAGATCACTCGGGCGTGGAGTTCCGGGTGCGAGCGAGAGGTCCACTCTTTTGAAGCAGCTCAAGCGAAGCCAGGGACTGTCCCTCGGCCTCACTCTCATCGCCGCTGGCCTCGCCGCCCAGCCGGTGCTCTCGGCCCAGGCGGCCGAGACGGGCAAGGCGGACCAGTCGGTCATCAGCCGGATGAAGGACGCCGCCTCGGGGAAGGTGGACCTCAGGTCCAACCCCGCCACCGGCCGCGTCGGGTTCGCCCGCGCCGACGGCGCCCAGGCCGACCTCCTCCCGTCCGTGTCGGGCGAGGGCCGTCAGGGCGCCATCGCCAAGGCGACGGCCTACCTCGACGACTACTCCGCCGCCTTCGGCGCACGCCCGGGCGAGCTCAAGCAGTCCGAGGTCTACGCCGGCAAGAACGGCTGGTCCATCACCTTCACCCAGTCCTACAAGGGCGTCCCGGTCTTCGCCGGCGAGATCAAGGCCCACGTCGACGCCGACGGTGACCTGACCTCGGTCAACGGCTTCGCCGCCCCCGACGTCTCCCTCGACACGACCCCCGCCCTGTCGCGGGAGCAGGCCTCGGCCAAGGCGCTGGACATCGTCCGTGCGAAGCCGGCCGGCTACGAGGACGGCGGCCCGCGCAACTACCGCGCCGGCCTCGCCGTCCGCGACGCCAAGCTCGTGGTCTACCGCACCGGCTCGCCGCGCGGCATCGCCGGCGAGTCGAAGCTCGCCTACGCCGTGGAGGTCTGGAACAAGAAGACCATCCGCGAGTCGCTCATCATCGACGCGGTGACCGGCAAGCCGCTCAACCGCTGGTCGATGATGGCCGACGCCCTCGACCGCGAGCTCTACGAGGCCTACCTCGACGACAACGGCACGCCCGACGACCCGGACGACGACTTCCCGAACGCCGACCTCGTCTACACCGAGGGCGACGACGACGCCCTCGCCGACCTCGACGCGGACCAGCTCAACGAGGTCCTCGGCACCGGTGAGGCCTACTGGCTCTTCCGCAACTCCTTCGGCTACAACGCCTGGGACGGCCGGGGCGGCAAGATGATCACGGTCAACAACGACCCGACCATCGACTGCCCCAACGCCAACTGGAACGGCGTCACCACCAACTACTGCACCGGCGTCACCGGTGACGACACCGTCGCCCACGAGTGGGGTCACGCCTACACCGAGTCGACCTCCGGCCTGATCTACCAGTGGCAGGCGGGCGCGATGAACGAGGCCTACTCCGACATCTGGGGCGAGACCGTCGACATGCTCAACGACCGCCTCAACGAGGAGGGCGAGCCCAACTCGCAGGACGGCACCGTCTACCGCACCCCCGGCAACTGCTCGCAGTTCACCCGGTCGCTGACGGACATGGCCATCACCTCCCCCGCCTACGTCGCCGGTCCGTGCGTGAACGTCCCCGCCTCCTTCGGCCCGGTCATCACCGAGACGCCGGTCGACGCGACTGCCGTGGTCGGCGACGACGCGGCCACCGGCACCACCTCGGACGGCGAGACGCCGGACACCTCGCCGACCAACGGCTGCCAGGAGTTCACCAACCCGGGCGAGATCGACGGCAACTGGGTCTACGTCGACCGCGGCGCGTGCTCGTTCGCGGACAAGATCGCCAACGCCGAGGACGCCGGTGCCATCGGCATCGTGGTCGGCAACACCACCACCGGTGCGCTGGGCTCCATCGCCGGTGACTCCGACCTCTACGGCGTGATGGTCTCCAACGCCGACGGCGCCAAGTTCAAGCAGGCTGACGCCCAGGGCGACCCGGTGGAGTTCACCATCGCTGCCCAGCCCTCGGACGCCGACCCGACCCACCGCTGGCTCTCCGGCGAGTCGGACCCGGCCTTCGGCGGCGCGATCCGCGACATGTGGAACCCGAACTGCTACGGCGACCCGGGCAAGGTCTCGGACGAGGAGTACGTCTGCGGTGACGAGGACGCCGGTGGCGTCCACACCAACTCCGGTGTGGTCAACCGCACGTTCGCCCTGCTGGTGGACGGCATCGACGGCCAGGGCACCGGCATCGGGCTCGACAAGGCGGGCTGGCTGTTCTGGAACACCCAGACCAACTACCTCACGCCCACGTCGTACTTCCCCGACCTGGCCGACGGCCTCGAGGCCTCCTGCCAGGACCTCAAGGGCATCGACCTCGACGGGCTGACCGTGGGCAACCCGACCCGTGACGACGGCGCCGACGGCGCGGCCCAGGGCGAGGTCGTCCGGGGTGGCACGACCGACGCCGACTGCGCCAAGCTGGCCGACGTCATCGCCGAGACGCAGCTGCGCCTCGACCCCAGCGCCGAGTGCGACTGGCAGCCCCTCCTCAAGCCCGGCGCCCCGGCGATCAGCTGTGGCGCGGGCACCACGACCTCGACCACCTGGTCCGAGGACTTCGAGGACGGCCTGGCCGGCTGGACGCAGGACGAGACCGTGGCCTTCTCCTACGGTGAGGGCGTCAAGTGGGAGGCCTCCACCAGCGCGCCGAAGCACACCGGCGGCGTGGCCTACGGTCCCGACCCGCAGGACGGCAACTGTGGCGCCCCCGGTGACCTGACCAGCCGCAACGGCCTGATCTCCCCCGCCATCACGGTCCCGGCCGGCACCACGCCGCGCATCCAGTGGGACCACTACATGGCCTCCGAGGCCAAGTACGACGGCGGCAACGTCAAGGTCAGCGTCAACGGCGGTGCCTTCACCCTCGTCCCGAACGACGCGTACCTGTTCAACGCCCCGGGCGGCAAGATGGACGCCGGCACCAAGCCGATGGCCAACGAGGCAGCCTGGACCGGTACCGACGGCGGCCAGCTCGGCGGCTCGTGGGGCACCTCGATCATCGACCTGGCCAAGGTGGCCAAGGCCGGCGACTCGGTGAAGTTC
>NZ_JBHLXH010000002.1:56916-135103 GCF_042432345.1 Nocardioides zeicaulis
CCAGGTCTGCGCCGCTCCCGGCACGACCCCGACCCCGACCCCGACCCCGACGCCGAGCGACGAGGTCACGTCCAAGACCATTGCCAAGCTGAAGCCGGCCAAGCCGGAGTTCGGCGAGGACTTCAAGGTCATCGCGAAGGTCGCCGCCAAGGGCGAGGCCAAGGCGAAGGGCAAGGTCATCTTCCGCATCGACGGCAAGAAGGTCGCCGTCAAGAAGCTCCACAAGGAGCGTGCCGTGCTGAAGGTCACCCAGGACTACAAGGTCGGCAAGCACACCCTCGTGGTCATCTACAAGGGCACCGACGGTGTGAAGCGCAGCAAGGACAAGATGACGTTCAAGGTCGTCCGCTGACCCCGGTCGGCACCTGACACCCGAACGGCACAGCACCACCAGCACCACCAGCAGCACCGGGAGGCCCCGGCGGAGCGATCCGCCGGGGCCTCTCGGCGTCCGGACCCCGTCGGGCGGCGTCGGGGACGTCAGCCGGTGCGCAGACCGGAGAGCCAGGGCAGCACGACCAGCACGGTCGGCAGGGCCAGGAACGCTACCGCCAGCGCGACGACGGCCGCGGCCTGGGCGCGGTGGCGGCGCTCGTCGCGCAGCACGCTGACCCGAGCCGCGAGCGATCCTGCGGACCCGAGCGCTCCCGCGGGCGTGGCCGTCCCGGCCAGGGTCACCAGCGCGCCGAGCAGGGCGCGGCGGTCGCCGTGGCGTACGGCGGCACGGTCGGCCAGCACCTCCACCAGCACCTCGACCTCGGCCCGTGCCGCACGGCTGGCCACCCACCGCGGGAACGCGCGGTGGAGCACCGTGAACGCCTCGAGCACCAGGTCGTGGCGGGCCCTCAGGTGGGAGCGCTCGTGCTCCAGCACCGCCTCGAGCTCGGCCGGACCGAGCCGGTCGAGCGCCGAGCGCGAGACGACGATCCGCGAGCCGGCCATGCCGGGCACGCAGTAGGCCACCGGCAGCTCGCTGTCGAGCACGGAGACGCCCTGCTCCATCCGCGCGACGAGGTCGACGCGCTCGCGGTGGCTGCGGCGCACGCGGCGCAGCGCGGTGCCGGTCAGGTGCCCGCTGAGGAGGAGCCGTCCGGTGACGACCAGGGTGACGGCGCCCGCGAGGGCGGCCACGACGAGGTCGGCGACCGCGACCGGTGGCACCCACAGGCGGTCGGTGGCCAGCGAGAGCCCCGCGCCCAGGGCCGCCAGGACGGCGGCCGCGGCCGTGCTCTGCCACAGCAGCATCGCCGCGGCCGGAGTGAGACGCAGCCGCGACCAGCGGGCCAGCACCGACGGCAGCGGCCCGGCGAGGACGACGGCCAGCGCCCCCAGCGCGATCGGCGTCAGCACGGGGGGCTCAGCCCAGGTCGTCGAGGGCCTGCCGCAGCGCCGCGAGGTCCTCCGCGCTCGCCTCCCCCACGAAGGACACCAGCGCCTGGCGCCGGTCGTCGCCGGTGCCGTCGAGCGCCTCGCGCATCAGCCCCGCGGTCAGCTCGGCGCGCGACTGGGTGGGCACGTAGCGGAACGCGCGGCCCTCCCGCTCGCGCACCAGCAGGTCCTTGCGAGCGAGTCGGTCGAGCACGGTCATCACGGTCGTGTACGCGAGATCGCGCTCGCGCAGGGCGTCGTGGACCTCGCGACCGCTCGCGCCCCGGCGGCCGTCACCGGCCGCGGCGTCGAGCGACCAGAGCGCCTCGAGGATCGCCTGCTCGAGCTCGCCGTTGAGGGACCTTGGACTCATGGGACGTGAGTCTAGGGGCCCTGTGCGCAGAACTACGACACGGCGTAGTATCTACTACAGATCGTAGTAATCGCTGCGCCGAAAGGGTGCTCATGGACGTCCTCGACATCGCCCGCTGGCAGTTCGGGATCATCACCGTCTACCACTTCCTGTTCGTCCCCCTGACGATCGGCCTCACGGCCGTGATCGCCGGTCTCGAGACCGCGTGGGTGCGCACCCGCGACCCTGAGTACCTCCGGCTGACGAAGTTCTTCGGCAAGCTCTTCCTCATCAACTTCGCGATCGGCGTGGTGACCGGCATCGTGCAGGAGTTCCAGTTCGGGATGAACTGGTCGGACTACTCCCGCTTCGTCGGCGACGTCTTCGGCGCACCGCTGGCGGTCGAGGGCCTGCTGGCGTTCTTCCTCGAGTCCACGTTCCTCGGGCTGTGGATCTTCGGCTGGGACAAGCTCCCCCGCGGGCTGCACGCGGCGTGCATGTGGCTGGTGCACCTCGGCACGCTCGCCTCGTCGTGGTTCATCCTCGCCGCCAACTCGTGGATGCAGCACCCGGTCGGCTACCGCTACAACCCCGAGTCGGGACGGGCGGAGCTCACCGACTTCTGGGCCGTCATGGTCAACAAGGTGCAGCTGGTCACCTTCCCCCACGTGATCCTCGCCGCCTACATGACCGCCGGTGCCTTCCTCATGGGCGTCGCGGCCTACCTCTACATGAAGCGGGGCCACGAGCACGACCGACCGCTCTACCACCGCGCCATCCGCATCGGCGCGGTCGTCACCCTGCTCGCCGGCCTCGGCGTGGCCGCCACCGGCGACCTGCAGGGCAAGGTGATGACCGAGGTCCAGCCGATGAAGATGGCGGCCGCAGAGGGTCTCTACGAGACCAGCGAGCGCTGCGCGCCGTTCTCGGTCTTCACCGTCGGCACCCCCGACGGCAGGCACGAGAAGTTCGCGGTCACCGTGCCCTGCCTCCTGTCGTTCCTCGGCACCGGCTCCGTCGACGGCGAGGTCGAGGGGATCAACCCGCTGCGCGAGCAGTACGTCGAGCAGTACGGGCAGGACCCCACCTCGACGACCGCGACCCAGGGCGACTACACGCCCGTGATCCCGGTGACGTACTGGTCCTTCCGCTTCATGATGGGCCTGGGCTTCTTCGGTGCCGGCGGCGCGGCCCTCATCCTGTGGCTGACCCGCAAGGGGCGCACCCCCGGCGTGCGCTGGCTGGGCACGCTCGGGCTGTCCCTGCCGATCGCGGTCACGCTGGCCAGCTCGTGGGGCTGGATCTTCACCGAGATGGGCCGCCAGCCCTGGGTGGTGTTCGGCCTGATGACCACCGAGCACGCCGTGTCCCCCGGCGTGTCGGTGTTCGAGGCGGCGACCTCTCTCATCGTCCTCACCCTGCTCTACGCCGGGCTCGCGGTCGTCGAGGTCGGGCTGCTCGTGAAGTACGTCAAGGCCGGCGCCGAGCCCTTCGTGGAGCCGCCGGACGTCCCCCTCGGCGGTGCCGCCGACGACAGGCCGCTCACCTTCGCCTACTGATCCCCGCTCGACCACCCACCTCCCCCAACGACCGAGGAAAACACCGTCATGGAACTGACCACCGTCTGGTTCGCACTCATCGCCGTGCTGTGGGTCGGGTACTTCTGCCTCGAGGGCTTCGACTTCGGCGTCGGGATGCTGCTGCCGGTCCTCGCCCGCGACGACACCGAGCGGCGCGTCATGATCAACACGATCGGCCCCGTCTGGGACGGCAACGAGGTCTGGGTCCTGGTCGCCGGCGGCGCCACGTTCGCCGCCTTCCCCGAGTGGTACGCGACGCTCTTCAGCGGCTTCTACCTCCCGCTGCTGCTCATCCTCGTGGGCCTGATCGTCCGCGGCCTGGCCTTCGAGTACCGCCACAAGCGCGAGGAGGCCGAGTGGAAGCAGCGCTGGGACCTCGCCATCATCGTCGGCTCCGTCCTGCCGGCGTTCCTGTGGGGCGTGGCGTTCGCCAACATCGTCGCCGGCGTCCCGATCGACGCCGACAAGGAGTTCACGGGCAGCCTCCTCACCCTGCTCAACCCGTTCGGCATCCTCGGCGGGCTGGTCACGCTGACCCTGTTCCTGACCCACGGCGCGATGTTCGTGGCCCTCAAGACCGACGGCGACATCCGCCACCGCGCCCGCGACCTCGCGGTGCGGGTCGGGACCGTCGCCGCCGTGCTGGCTGTCGTGTTCCTGGTCTGGACGCAGGCGAGGACCGGCACCCCGGTCACCGCCGTGGTGTTCGCGGTCGCCGCGCTGGCGCTGGTCGGCGGGCTCGTGGCCGCCCGGGCAGGCAGCGAGGGCTGGGCCTTCGTCGGCACCTTCGTCACCATCGCGCTCGCCGTCGTCGGCCTGTTCCTCGCGCTCTTCCCCGACGTGATGCCGTCCAGCACCGACCCGGCCTTCTCCCTCACCACCACCAACGCGGCGGCGACGGCGTACACGCTGAAGGTGATGACGTGGGTCGCGGTCGTCTTCACCCCGATCGTCCTGTGCTACCAGGCGTGGACCTACTGGATCTTCCGCAAGCGGATCTCGGTCCACCACATCCCCGCGGCCGAGCTGGCCGGGACCGCCGCGCCGTGAGGCCGCTCGACCCGGTCGTCCTGCCGCACCTCCGGCCCGCGCGAGGTGCGCTGGCCGCCGTCGTGGCGAGCGGCGTCGTCGGCGGCCTCGCCACGGTCGCCCAGGCCTTCGCCCTCGGCGCCCTGGTGGTCGCGGCGGTCACCACGGGCGACTGGCAGGCCGCCGGCTGGTGGCTGGCGGGCCTGGTGCTGCTCCGGACCGGGGCGGCGTACGCCGGTCAGCGCGCCGCGGTCCGCGCGGCCGGGCAGGTCTCGGGGGCGCTGCGCGACCGGCTGCTCGACGCGGCGCGCCACGACCCGGCCACCGGTCCCGCCGGGCTGGCGGTGCTTGCCACCCGCGGCGTCAGCGGCGTGGAGCCCTACGTCACCCGCTACCTCCCCTCCCTCGTGCCGGCCGCGGTGCTGCCGCTGGTGACGCTCGCCGCGATCACCTGGCTGGACCGGCTGTCGGGACTGGTCGTGACCCTCACGCTGCCGCTCGTGCCGGTCTTCGCGATCCTCGTCGGGATGACCACGCGCGACCGGGCCGCGCACCAGTGGCGGGCCATGGAGGCCCTCTCGGGCCACTTCCTCGACGTCGTCCGCGGGCTGCCGACCCTGGTCGCCCACCGTCGCGCCGCCGCACAGGTCGACACCATCCGCTCGGTCACCCACCGCTACCGCAGGGCCACCGTCGAGACGCTCCGGCTGGCCTTCGCCTCCTCGTCCGTGCTCGAGCTGGTCGCCACGCTCTCGGTGGCGCTGGTCGCGGTGACCGTCGGCCTGCGCCTGGCGTCGGGGTCGGTCGACTTCCGGGTGGCGCTGACCGTGCTGCTGCTGGCGCCCGAGGCGTACTGGCCGCTGCGTCGCGTGGGCGCGGAGTTCCACGCGGCCGCGGAGGGTGCCGCGGCGCTCGCCCGCGCCGACGAGGTGCTCGCTCGTGCCACCCGCCCCGACGGCACGGCGGTGCCGGGCGGCACCACGCTGGCGCTCCGCGGGCTCGAGGTCGGCCACTCCCCCGCGTCGCCCCTCGTCGCACCGCTCGACCTCGCGCTGCCCGCGCGCGGCCTGGTCGCGATCGCCGGCCCGTCCGGGTGCGGCAAGTCCACCCTGCTCGCGACGGTCCGCGGCGAGCTGGCGCCGGTGGGCGGCGAGGTGCTCGTCGGCGGCGTCGCGCTGGGCGACGTGGACCCGACCTGGTGGCGCAGCCGCGTCGCTTGGGCGCCGCAGCGGCCGTGGCTCGTGGCGGGGTCGGTCGGCGACAACGTGCGGATCGGTCGCCCGTCCGCGGGTGACGACGAGGTCTGGGAGGCCCTGGACGCCGTCGGCCTCGCCGCAGTCGTCCGCGAGCTGCCCGGCAGGCTCGACGCCGCGCTGGGCGAGGACGGCACCGGGCTGTCCGCCGGGCAGCGCGCCCGGGTGGCCCTGGCCCGCGTCGTGCTGGCCCGACGACCGGTCGTGCTGCTCGACGAGCCGAGCGCCCACCTCGACGAGGAGACCGAGCAGGTCCTGCTCGCCACCGTCGCCCGCCTGGCCCGCACCAGCCTGGTCGTCGTCGTGGCGCACCGGCCGGCCGTCCTCGACGCCGCCGACCACGTCGTCCGCCTGGTCCCCGCCACCGTGGCGGCGGGCGACACCCCTGCGGTCCCCGCGGATGTCGTACGCCGCCACCCCGACGCGGCGGAGCCGGTGCGGGCCGCTGCCGAGGACGGGCGCCGGCCCCGCTGGGGCCTGCGGACCGCGACCGTGCTGGGCGCCCTGTCCACCGCGTCCGGCCTGGCCCTCACCGCGACCGCCGGCTGGCTGATCACCCGCGCCAGCGAGCACCCCCCGGTGCTGTACCTGATGGTGGCCATCGTCGGGGTGCGGCTCTTCGGCCTGGCGCGTCCGGTGCTGCGCCACGCCGAGCGCGTGCTGAGCCACGACGTCGTGCTGCGCGAGCTCGCCGAGCGGCGCGCGCAGGTGTTCGCCGACCTCGTCCCCCTCGTCCCGGGACGCCTCGGGCCGCGGCGCGGCGACCTCCTCACCCGGGTCGTCGACGACGTCGACGCACTGCTCGACGAGCGGCTGCGCGTGCGGCAGCCCGTGGCCACGGCCCTGCTCGTGGGTGTCGGTGCGGTGCTCCTCACCGCCCTGGTGCACCCCGCAGCCGGTGCCGTCGTCCTGGCGGTCTCGGCCACGGGGGCCGTCTCCTTCCTGCTGGCGCGCCGGGGGGCGCGCAGCGCCGAGGAGGACCTGGTGACCCGTCGTGCCGGCCTCGGCACGAAGGTCGAGGAGCTGGCCCACGGCCTGCGCGACCTCGAGCAGTGGGGCGCCACCGAGCGCGCGCTCCTCGCGGTGCGCGCGGAGTCCGACGCGCTCGCAGCCGCGGTCGCCCGGTCGGTGCGCGCGGTGGCGGCGGGCACCGCCCTCACCACCGCCGCCGCGGGCCTGGGGGTCGTGGCCGTCGCGGCAGCCGTGCCGACGGGCCACGTCTCGCCGGCGATGCTGGCCCTGCTCCTGCTCGTGCCCCTGGCGCTGGGCGACGTCACGGCCGGGCTCGCCGACGCCGGCGCCCTGTCCGTCCGCTCGGGTGCGGCTCGTGCGCGGCTCGACCGCCTCGCGGCGTCGTCGCCGGCCGTCCAGGACCCAGCCGTCCCCGCCGCGCCGCCCCACGGGCACGACGTGCGGTCCGCGGACGCCGTGCTGGGCTGGGACTCCCGCCCCGTGCTCGACGTCACCGGCCTCTCCGTGCGTGCGGGCGAGCACCTGGCGATCACCGGCCCCTCGGGCTCGGGCAAGTCGACGCTCGCCGCGAGCCTGGTCCGCTTCATCGATCCCGTGTCCGGCAGCCTGCTGCTCGACGGCACCGACCTGCGCGACCTGGCACTGGCCGACGTACGGGCGCGCGTCGGGCTGGTCGACGACGACCCGCACGTGTTCGCCTCCACCGTGGTGGAGAACGTCCGGCTCGCCCGGCCCGGGGCGTCGGACGACGACGTGCGGTCCGCGCTGGACCGCGCCCGGCTCGGGGCGTGGGTCGACGCGCTGCCCGACGGCCTCCACACCCACGTCGGTGCCGGGTCCCGCGAGGTGTCCGGCGGCGAGCGGGCCCGGCTGGCCCTGGCGCGGTCGCTGCTCGCCGACCCGCAGGTGCTGGTGCTCGACGAGCCCACCGCCCACCTCGACGGCCCCACGGCGCGCGCCGTCGCCGTCGAGATGCTGGGCTCCGCCGCACGGGCCGGCCGGTCCGTCGTGTGGATCACCCACGGGACCGTCGGTCTCGACGTCGTGGACCGGGTCGTGCGGGTCGGGAGCGAGGAGCCCCGTCCGGTCAGCCCGTCGCGTCCCGTGCGCTCCGCAGCGGGAGGGTGAACCGGAAGGTGCTGCCGACCCCCAGCTCGGAGGTCACGCCCAGGGTGCCACCGTGCGACTCCGCGATGCGCTCGGCGATCGGGAGCCCCAGGCCCGTGCCGGGGATGGAGAGCGCGTTGGGGTTGGTCGAGCGGTGGAACGCGGAGAACACGTGCTGCTGGTCGGCCGGCGAGATGCCCATGCCGGTGTCGGCCACCTCCACGACCACCTCGTCGTCGGTGACCTGCATCGTCACCTCGACGCTGCCGCCCTCACGGGTGTACTTGACGGCGTTGTCGACCATGTTGTCCACGACCCGCGCCAGCTCCTCGGGATCGCCGAAGACCACGACCGGCCCGTCCGTCGTGCTGCGGAACGACAGCGCCACGCCCGCCTGCCCGGCGCGGATGCCGAGCAGGTCCACGCTCGCCTCGCACAGCTCGACCAGGTCGACCGCGCGGCGCACCGTCTCGCGACGGCCCTGCACGCGGGAGTAGTGGAGGAGGTTGGCCACCAGGTGGGCCAGGCGCTGCGCATTGCGGATGATGGCGTCGATCGAGGTGAGGTCGGGGTGCCGGTCGGCGACCAGCTCGGCGTGGCCCAGGATCGCCGTCAGCGGGGTCTTGAGCTCGTGCGAGATCGTGGCGATGAGCTCGCTGCGGTAGCGGGCGAGCTCGCGCAGCTCCTGCACCAGCCGCTGCTCGGTCTCCAGCACCCGCGAGGCGCGCACGATCTGGCCGAGCAGCCGGCCGACCTCCAGGACAGCGTCGGTCTCGCGCGGGCTCAGCGAGCGCGTCCGGCTTTCGAAGCCGAGGATCGCGTAGCCGACCAGCTCGTCGAGAGAGACGAGCGGGCACACCACGGCCCGACGGGCCCCGACCGCGCGCATCACCTCCTGCAGCGGCTTCCGGCTCGCGGGCAGGAGCGCCGAGGCGACGTCGTCGACCCCGATCTCGACGAGCCCGGGCAGCGGGTTGAGGACGACCTGGCTGAGCAGGTCCTCACGGAGCTCCGGCACCTCGTGCTCGACGGCGAAGGGCAGCGGGCTCCCCGCACCGAGCTCGCGACCCTGCGCGTCGATCGGGAACGTGCGCACCCAGGCCTGGACGGTGCCGAGGCTCTCCTCGATGGCCGTCGCCGCCGACGCCAGCGTCTGCGACAGGCTCGACTGCGTGCCGGACCCGGCGACGGAGGCGATCATCCGGTCGAGCCGGACCCGCTCGGTGAGCCGCTCGTGCTCGCGGGCGTTGGACAGCGCGACGCCTGCCTGGACCACGAACATCTCCAGCAGCTCGCGCTCGGCCTGGCTGGGCATCCGGTTGTCGCGGGGCAGGTCGACGGCCATGTTGCCGAGCAGCTCGCCGCTGGCGGCGTAGAGCGGCGCGTAGAGGGCGTGCTGCGGGTGCCACGCCTCGGGGTCGTCGTCGGCGGTCTCGAGGTCGGGGATCCACGCCGCGCGCAGCCGCTCCTCCGACATCCGTCCGGCCGGGACGAAGCGCAGGATGCCCCACTTGTCGGCCTGCCGGAACTCGTCGAGGATCTGGTTGGCCGGCGTGCGGCGGTGCAGGATCTCGGCGACCACCTCCGGCGGCCCGGCCACGTTGGTCATCACCAGCGTGTCGCCGTCGAGGCGCGCGATCGCCGCGACGCCGTAGCCGAGCACGTCGACCACGCCGCGCGCGATCTCCTCCAGGATCACCTCGGTGTCGGTGGAGGAGTTCACCCGCCGCATCAGCTCGGCGAGACGGCTCAGCGCGCCTTCCTGGTACGGCACTGCGAACCTCCCCACGTCCTGCCCTCGCCCGCGTCCTGCCGGCCCGCTGCCCGGACCCGGCCGATCGTAGGCCCTCAGGCCTCGATCACCACAGGGATGATCATGGGGCGTCGACGGTGCGCACGGTTGACCCAACGGCCCACGACACGCCGGACGGTCTGCTGGAGCTGGTAGGGGTCGCTGGTGCCGTCGGCCACCGCGGCGTCGATCGCGTCGATGATCGGCTGGCGCACCGCCTCGAAGGCGGTCTCGTCCTCGGCGAAGCCGCGGGCGTGGATCTCGGGGCCGGAGACGACCTTGCCGGTCACCGAGTCGACCACGACGATCACCGAGAGGAAGCCCTCCTCGCCCAGGATCCGGCGGTCCTTCATCGAGGCCTCGGAGACCTCGCCGATGGTGGTGCCGTCGACGAAGACGTAGCCGACCTCGACCTTGCCGACCACCTTCGCGACGCCGTCGACCAGGTCGACCACGACGCCGTCCTCGGCGAGCACGACGTTCTCCACGCCGGTGGCGCGGGCGAGGTCGGCGTTGGCGCGCATGTGGCGGACCTCGCCGTGGACCGGCATCACGTTGCGCGGCTTGACGATGTTGTAGCAGTAGAGCAGCTCGCCGGCGCTGGCGTGCCCGGAGACGTGCACCAGCGCGTTGCCCTTGTGGACCACGTTGGCGCCGAGGCGCGACAGGCCGTTGATGACGCGGTAGACGGCGTTCTCGTTGCCCGGGATCAGCGAGCTGGCGAGGACGACGGTGTCGCCCTCCTCGAGGTGCACGAAGTGGTGGCTGCGCTGGGCGATGCGGCTCAGCGCCGACATCGGCTCGCCCTGCGAGCCGGTGGAGATGAGCACCTGCTTGTGCGGCGGCAGGTCGGCGAGCTCCTTGGCCTCGACCATCACGCCGGGCGGGACGGTGAGGTAGCCGAGCTCCTGGGCGATGGCCATGTTGCGCACCATCGACCGGCCGACGTAGCCCACCTTGCGGCCGTGGGCGACCGCGGCGTCGAGCACCTGCTGCACGCGGTGCACGTGGGAGGCGAAGCAGGCCACGATGATGCGCTGGTCGCTCTTGGCGAAGACCCGCTCGAGGACCGGGGAGATGTCCTTCTCCGAGGTGGTGAAGCCCGGCACCTCGGCGTTGGTGGAGTCGGTGAGGAAGAGGTCGACGCCCTCGTCGCCGAGGCGCGCGAACTCGTTGAGGTCGGTGATCCGGCCGTCGAGCGGGAGCTGGTCCATCTTGAAGTCGCCGGTGTGGAGCACGACGCCGGCGCCGGTGCGGATCACGACCGCGAGCGCGTCGGGGATCGAGTGGTTGACCGCGACGAACTCGAGGACGAACGGGCCGAAGGTGATGGTCTGGCCCTCGGCGACCTCGTACTGAGCGGTCTCCTTGAGCCGGTGCTCGCGCAGCTTGGAGCCGAGCAGCGCCAGGGTGAGCCGGGAGCCGACGAGCGGGATGTCGCCGCGCTCGCGCAGGAGGTACGGCGTCGCGCCGATGTGGTCCTCGTGGCCGTGGGTCAGGACCAGAGCCTCGACGGCGTCCAGGCGCTCGCGGATGGGGGTGAAGTCAGGGAGGATCAGGTCCACGCCGGGGTGGTGGTCCTCGGGGAACAGCACGCCGCAGTCGACCAGGAGCAACCGGCCGTCGTACTCGAACGCGGTCATGTTGCGACCCACCTCGCCCAGTCCGCCGAGCGGGATGACCCGCAGGCCTCCTGCGACGAGGGGGGCGGGTGCGCTCAGGTCGGGGTGGGGATGGCTCAAGGGAATCCTTCGTTCGGTGTCAGTCAGATCAGGCCGGCGGCGGCGAGGCCGGCACGCAGTGCCGCGACCTCGTCGTCGTCCAGGGCGACCAGCGGGCCGCGGACGCGGCGGTTGTCGAGCACCCCCAGCAGCTCGAGGGCTGCCTTCGCGGTGGTGGCTCCGTAGTTGGGGACGCCCATGACGGCGTCGAAGGCCGGGACCAGCGACGTGTGGACGCGCAGGGCCTCGGCGTGGTCGCCGCGCGCCCATGCGTCGATCATCGACGCCAGGCGGTCGCCGGCGGCGTGGGCGACGACCGAGACCAGGCCGACGCCGCCGTAGGCGAGGTAGCCCAGGGTGTTGACGTCGTCGCCGGAGTAGACGGCGTAGCCCATGTCGGTGAGCAGCGCCGTGCGGGCCAGCAGGCCGGAGGCGTCCTTCACCGCCACGACGTGGTCGTGGCGGCGCATCGCCTCGTAGGTCTCGAGCTCGATCAGGCTGGCCGTGCGGCCGGGCACGTCGTAGAGCATCACGGGCAGGTCGGTGGCCTCGACGACGGAGTCGAAGTGGTGGCGCAGGCCGACCTGGCCGGGCTTGTTGTAGTAGGGGCTGACGAGCAGCACACCGTCGGCCCCGACCTTCGCCGCCTGCTGGGCCAGCTCGACGGAGTGGGCGGTGGAGTTGGTGCCGACGCCCGCGACCACCACGGCGCGGTCGCCGACGGCGTCCTTGACCGCGCGCAGCACGTGGCCGTCCTCGGCCACCGACGTGGTGGGGCTCTCGCCGGTGGTGCCGCTGACCACGACGCCGTCGTTGCCGTGGTCGACCAGGTGGACCGCGATCCGGGCGGTCGCCTCCAGGTCGACGGTGCCGTCCTCGTGGAACGCGGTGGCCATCGCGGTCAGCAGCCGGCCGAACGGGACAGAGGTCATGCGCGAAGGTTATCGCTCCCGCGCCGCGCGGGTGTCGGCGGCGAGCCGCATACTGCCGACATGGCCCACGACGAGGTGCTGGCGCAGCGACTGCACGACCTGCTCGACGGCGAGCCCGGCGTGACGTCGCGCCGGATGTTCGGTGGGCTGGGGTTCATGGTCGACGGGCACATGGCCGTGGCGGCCGGGAGCTCCGGCGCGCTGATGGTGCGGGCCGACCCGGCCGACGCCGCGCGCTGGGTCGACGGTGCCGCGGTGGCTCCGATGCGGATGCGGGGACGACCGATGGCAGGGTGGCTGCTGGTGGACACGGCGGCGCTGGCCGACGACGCCGCGCTGGCCACCTGGGTGGACCGCGCGGTCGCGTTCGTGCGCACCCTCCCGCCCGAGCCGTCGCCCTGAGGAGGAGACCTCGTGCCCGACCTCGTCCTCGACCTGCCGGCGTGGCTCGACGCCGACCAGCGCGCCGTGCTGACGGCGCTGGCGGCGCGCAACCACGAGGCCCACGGCGACGGCCTGCTCGGCCTCGTGCTCAGCGGGTCCGCCGGTCGCGCGTACGCCACCGCCCGCTCCGACCTCGACGTCGTCGTCGTGCTCACCGACGAGGCGGCCGCCGGCCGCTCGACCGTGCACTCCCCCGACCTCGACGAGGCCGTCGACGCGTGGTCCGAGCTGTGCGACGTGCCGGCGTTCGGGACCGAGGGCTGGTGGTTCCGCTGGACCTACGCCTGGGCGCCGGTGCTGCTCGACCGCACCGGCGGCGAGCTGACCCGCGCCGTGCACCGCCAGGCCGTCCTCACCCCCGAGGAGGCCGACGCGGTGCTGCTCGACCACGACCGGCTCGACGGCTGGCTCAACTTCGTTTACCGGGCGTTGAAGAACGACCGGGACGGCCGGGCGCTCGAGGCGCGGCTCGACGCGGCCGAGTCGGTCGCGTGGCTGCTCGACGTGGTGTTCGCGCTCGCCGGCCGGGTGCGGCCCTACAACAAGTACCTGCCGTGGGAGCTGCGTGAGCACCCCCTCGACGGCTGGCCCGCGGACCCGCTGCTCGACCTGGTGGGCCGCCTGCTCGACGGAGACCCGGCCGCCGTCCGGGAGTCGTTCGCCCTCGTCCGCCCGGCCTGCGCGGTTCACGACGAGCGCAGGGGCCACACCCGCACCACCGCCACGATCGACGGCTGGGGTCCCGAGCTCGCGCTGTTCGGCTGAGGTCAGCGCACGACGATGCGGAACGTGCGGCGCACGGTCGTGCCGTCGCTCGCCAGCAGCTCGGCCGTGAGGTGCCGGGTGCCGTGGCCGTGCAGCCGGCCCGAGACGACGAGCCGGTCGCTGCGCGCGCGCCACCGCAGGCCGCGCGGCAGGGTCAGCCACACCTTCGCCTCCAGGACCGGACCCGTGAACCGGATCGTCGCGCGGTAGCGCGCGCCCGACCGGGCGCGCGGCAGGCGGTCGGTCGTGAAGGCGACGGGCGTGCCGGTCGGGGTGCCCGTCGTCGGGGTGGGGGTGGGCGTCGGGCTGGGGCTCGAGGTGGGCGTCCCGGGGGTCGGCGTCGCGACCGGCGGCGGGTCGGGGGCCGGGGTGGGCACGGTGGTGATCGGGCCGGCCGCCGTGGTGAGGGTGACGGTGTAGGTGCCGATGGAGGCGTAGTCGCTGTAGCCACCCGGGCTCGACGGGTCGCCGTGGGAGGTGCCGTCGACGACCGCGGTGTAGACGGCCTCGGTCGCCGGCAGGTCGGCCGTCCAGGTCGCGTCGAGGGTGTCGTCGGTGGCGCTGGGGCCGGTGGGGTCGACGGTCGCGACGACCCGGGCGCCCGCGCCGCGGACGGTGAGCAGGACGTCGACGTCGGAGACGTCGGGCGGTCCGCTGACCTCGAGGGTGGTCGCGCCGGCGGCGAGGAAGGCGAACGTGTCGGTGTCCGTGCGCGAGGTGATCAGGCCGTCCAGGGGCGTGCCCGGCGCGAGCAGCGTCGGCGTGCCCGCGTGGTCGTCGGGGAGCAGGGGCGCGACGCCCGCGAGGACGGCCAGGTCGTCCTCGGTGTTGTTCGCGTCGGCGTACTCGCCGCGCGACCACTGCGAGGCGCGGCGGCCGTAGGAGGCGCCCATGATCGGACCCCATCCGCTCGCCCCCTGGTAGTAGCCCTGGCTCGACGTGCCGTCGTGCGAGAGGCCGAAGGTGTGCCCTGCCTCGTGGCTCACGACCTGCCCGACGTTGTAGCCGCCGGTGCCGGACCCGTCGGTGAAGACCCACGCGGGCTGGTAGCGCTGGGCGTTGACGCCGGCGAACACCCCGACGTACGCCTTGCCGCCGCACCCGCAGCCCGCGCCGACCGCGTTGGTCGAGGTGATCACGACCGTCGTGCCGTAGGTCGCGTCGCTCGGGCTTGTGCGGGTCAGGGCCTCGGGCGCGGGCGCACTCGTCGTGACGTTGACGTCGAACGGCGCGAAGTCCTCGGCGACGCTGCGCCACGCCAGGAACACCTGGGCGCGCTCGAGGGCGGAGAGGGTCGTGGTGTCGGCGTCGATGGAGTACGCCGGCGACTCGATGGCCGCGCCGCCGTTCCAGGCGGTCCCGGACCAGGTCGAGCCGTCGAAGTCGAGGTAGAGCGTGCGGGACGACGACGGCCGCGACGCCAGGGCGAGGACGTCGGCCGGGACGGCCACCGCGGACGGGTCGGTCAGAGGGCGGTCGGAGGGCGGGGCGGCGTGGTCGACCACGAACACCCGGCCGCAGCCGTCGAGGCGTGCGGTGCCGTCGCCGGCGAGGCGACGCAGGGTCGCGCCGTCGAGACCGCTGGTGCCGCGGACCGCGGCCAGGCCCGGAGCCTCCGCCACGGCCCGGTCGAGCGGGACCGCGCGCCCCGGCGAGTCGCACGCCGCCGCGGTGTCCGCGGAGGACGTCGGTGCGCCTGCCAGCGCACCGAGCGCGAGGGCGGCACCCAGCACCGCGGCCCCCAGGGCGCGGGCAGGCAGGGCAGGCAGGGGTGCGGGCAACGGGGGTCCTTGCGACGGGGTCGGGCGAGGGTCGGGCAGGCCTCTTCCTATCGGCCGGCGATCCACGTCCTGAGCACCCGCCGGGAACGGGAGGTCCTCAGACGCCGAGGGTGCTCCTGATCACCGGCAGCACGTGGTGCTCCAGCATCGGGGCCAGGTCGTCGGGGTGGTCGCGCAGCGGCGTCCACCTCACCTCGGCGATCTCGGCGGAGGCGACCGGCTCGGCGTCGGACTCGATCCAGAACACCGTCGAGTGCAGGGTGTGCCCGGGCTCGTTGGCCGCCTCGGAGAGGAACTCGCCGAGCGGGGTGGCGTCCTCGACCTGCAGGCCCACCTCCTCGAGCGTCTCGCGCAGCGCGGCCTGGCGTGCGGTCTCCCCCGGCTCGAGCTTGCCGCCGACAAGCATGAACCGCTCGGTGCCGCGCTTGCGCACCGTCAGCACGCGGCCGTCGCGCACCAGGGCGACGGCGGCCACCACGATGTGCGTGTCGGGGACCTCGGGCATGGCACGAGCCTGCCACGGCCCGGACGTCACGCAGCCACCCGGACGGGGCTTACCCGTCGGGTGGCTGCGTGGTGACGCTCGCTGGCCCGTCAGCCGCCTCTCGGCGAACGGCCGCTCACAGCGGCGAAGGGTGAGGCCCGGGGGCATGATGCGGAACCAACTGCCCGGTCCAACGACACGCGACCGTCCGGCATTCCCCGCCCCGTGTGGTCCGCCTCACGTGGGCGACACGTGGGCGTCACGTGCGTGCGGATCAGGCGCGCAGCGCCCGGCGCACGGCGTCGAGGGCGGCGGCGTCGTCGAGTCCGAGCGCGCGGGCCGTGGCGACGTAGGCGGCTGCCGCCTCGCGCACCGAGCGCTCGACGCCGGAGCCGCGCACGACGGTGCCGGCGCGCCCGCGGGTCTCCACCACGCCGAGCGCCTCGAGCTCCTTGTAGGCGCGCGCGACGGTGTTGGCGGCGAGGCCGAGCGACGTCGCGAGGCCGCGGACCGGCGGCAGGCGGGTGCCCGGGGCCAGTGTGCCGTCGTCGACCCGGGCACGGATCTGGTCGCGCACCTGCTCGAACGGCGCCGCACCGGCGGCGTCGTCGACGGCCAGCCCGAGGGCGGGCCCGGGATCAGGCACGCTCCCACCACACCCAGCTGCACCCGGGCCCGGCCTCGCGACGGGTCTCGCGCCACGCGGAGCGGTCGAAGGCGGGGTAGAACGCGTCGCCGGGCACGTCGAGGTCGACCTCGGTGAGCACCTGGTGCGTCAGGAGGGGCATCGCCTCGGCGTAGACCTGCGCTCCCCCGGCCACGACCAGGTCGGCCGACGGGTCGGCCAGGGAGACCGCGGCCTCGAGCGAGTGGGCCACCTCGACGCCCCCGACGGACCAGTCGGGGTTGCGGGTGACGACGATCGTGCGCCGGCCGGGGAGCGGCCGGCCGATGGAGTCGTAGGTGAGGCGGCCCATCACCATCGTCAGTCCCATCGTCTCGCGCTTGAAGTGCGCGAAGTCCTCCGGGATGTGCCACGGGATCCGGCCGTGGTCGCCGATGACGCGGTTGCGGGCGTAGGCGGCGACCGCGACGACCCGGCGCTCGCCCTCAGACGGCAATGGGGGCCTTGATGACGGGGTGGGGGTCGTAGCCCTCGACGGCGATGTCCTCGAGCTCGAAGCCGTCGATCTCGGTGACCTCCGGGTCGAGCACCAGCCGCGGCAGCGGGCGGGGCTCGCGGGTCAGCTGGAGACGGGCCTGCTCGACGTGGTTGAGGTAGAGGTGGGCGTCACCCATCGTGTGGACGAACTCGCCGACCTCGAGACCCGTCACCTGGGCGACCATGTGCGTGAGCAGGGCGTAGGAGGCGATGTTGAACGGCACGCCGAGGAAGGTGTCGGCCGAGCGCTGGTAGAGCTGGCACGAGAGCCGGCCCTCGGCGACGTAGAACTGGAAGAGCGTGTGGCACGGCGGCAGCGCCATGTCGTCGACGTCGGCGACGTTCCACGCCGAGACGACGTGGCGCCGCGAGTCGGGGTTGGAGCGGATGCCCTCGACCAGGCGGCTGATCTGGTCGACGTGGCGACCGTCGGGCGTGGGCCACGAGCGCCACTGGTGGCCGTAGACCGGGCCGAGGTCGCCGTCGGCGTCGGCCCACTCGTCCCAGATCGAGATGCCGCGCTCCTGGAGCCACGTCACGTTGGTGTCGCCGCGCAGGAACCACAGCAGCTCGCCGAACACCGACCGGGTGTGGACCTTCTTCGTCGTGACCAGCGGGAAGCCCTCGGTCAGGTCGAAGCGCATCTGGTGGCCGAACACGCTGAGCGTGCCGGTGCCCGTGCGGTCGGACTTCTCGACGCCCTCGTCGAGGATCCGCTGCAGGAGGTCGAGGTACGCGCGCACGAGGCGACTCTACGACCTCCCACGCCCTCGCAACGCCCTCCCTACGCCCTGGGGACCCGCGCCTCGACGAGGACGCACTCGACGTCGAACGCCAGCGCGTCGCCGTCTCGCCAGGGCGACACGTGCTCGTCGTACGCCGCCCGCACCCGGTCGCGGACGTCGTCGGCCTGCTGCCGCCAGGCGACGCCGAAGTTGCCCACCGACGTCAGCCCCGACCACAGGTCGTCGGCGCGGACCCGCCACGTCCAGCGCTCCACCCCGGCGCGCGTCACCGCGAGACCGACGCTCGTGAGCACGTCCGCGAGACCGGCCGGGGAGCGCTCGAAGTCCTTGTCGGGCGCCAGCCGCGGGGACGGTGCGCGCACCGCGCCGGCGGCGTCGAGGATCCCGGCCCACATCACGGCCTGCGGCGCCGGCGTGGCGCCCCACGTGGTGGCCCTGACCACTCCCCCCGGTGCCGCGACCCGGGCCAGCTCGCGCGCGCCGGCGCGCGGGTCCTCCACGTGGTTGAGCACGAAGGAGGCGGTCACTGCCTCGAACCCGCTGTCGGCCAGCGGCAGGTCGGGCAGGCCGCCGAGCACGACCTCCGTGCCGAGCCGGTCGGCGGCGAGACCCGCCATGTCGGGGTCGGGCTCGACGGCGACGACGTCGTGGCCCCGCTCGCGCGCGGCCGCGACGAGCGTGCCGGTGCCGCAGCCGACGTCGACCAGCCGGCACCCGGCCGGCAGGCCGTCGAGCAGTGTCGGCACCGCACCGGCGCACAGCCCCGCGAAGCTGCGCGCGTAGGCCTCCGCCACTCCCACCCACAACGCCTCGGCCACGACCCGTGACCCTATGGCGGACAGGACCCGAGGTGTCCGGCGACGCGCGGGTCAGCGCAGCCGGACGGACCCGTCGGTCGCGGTGATGGTGATCGGCGGCTGGCAGGTCGACTCGGTGGGGCAGACGACGAGCGCCCGGCGGCCCGACTCGGAGCGACGCACGGCGTCCTGGGCGCCGCTGCGGCGCGAGGAGTCGATGAGGTGGGCCCAGCCGCCCCCGGGCAGCGGGACGCTCTGCACCCGGGTGTCGTACCGCCCCGGCGGGAGGTACGCCGGGGCCGGACCGGTGTCGGCGAGCTGCGCCGGCGCGGCGTCGAGGGGCTCGACGTCGCCGTCCGCCCGCACCCGGACGTAGTCACCCGACCCCAGCCGGGCGACGACGTCGGCGCCGTCGGCCACGAACTCGTCGACGTCGGGCAGCCCGACGACGACGTCGGCGAGGTGCAGCTCGCCGCCGGAGTACCACGCGACGGGCAGCGGGTTCGCCTCCTCGCGGACGGGCGCGACCTCCGGCCGGGTGGCCCACCACGTCCAGCCCGCGGCGAGGACCGCGACGACGGCGAGGCCCACCATCGTGCGACGCACCGTGCGCCGGCGCTCACCCGCGCGCACCTCGCGGGCCCGCTCGAGCCACGGCTCCGGCGGGTCGGCGGGGTCCGGCACGCCGACACCGTGGGGCGCGGCCTCCCCGGGGCGGGCCACCAGCCCGGCCCGCTCCCGCGCCTCGGACCACAGCACGACGTCGACCTGCTGCTCGCGCACCAGCCGCGACCAGCCACGACGGTGGCCCAGCATCGTCACCGCGACGGCCAGGCGGGCGGCGTCGGGGTCGATGCCCTCCGCCTCCAGCCCACCGACCAGGTCGGGCCAGCGCACGGCGAGGTAGCCGGCGAAGTCTCCGTCGGGGTCGTGCGGTCGTCGTGCCACGGCCATCCCGCCTCCCGTCACCTCCCGGGACGGGCGTCCGTCCCTCGCCCGTGCTTCGGAGCGCGTCGCCGCCCGGATGGCCTCAGGCGCTCAGGGACATGGGGCCGTAGACCTGCCGGTCGTGCTCGAACAGCGTCACGGCGGCCACGCCGTGCTCGGCCAGCTCGGCCCAGATCTCGCCCACCCACGACTCGGCGTCGCCCTGCGTGGCGAACCTCTGGTCGGAGTAGGCCGGGGCCTCGACCTCGTTGCCGGAGCCGTCCTCGAGGCGCCACCACCACGGCCGCTCCGACGAGGTCGGCTGGCGGAAGGTCGGGGGCTGTCCGGGAAGCACGGTCAGGACTCCCGCACCGAGGTGTCGACGAACGGCGGCTTCACCAGCTGGAAGACCTCGCGGCGTCCGCGCACGTCGACGCCGACCTCCGCGTCCTCGGCCACCATCACCGGGATGAGCGCGAGGCCGATGCCCTTGCGCAGCGTCGGCGAGAACGTGCCCGACGTGATGTCGGCGAGCGGGACGTCCTGGGTGAGCGTCACCGACATGCCGGGACGCGGGATGCCGCGACCGACGGCGACCAGTCCGCGCAGCCGCCTGCGCGGCCCTTCCTCCTTGACCTTCATGACGGCGTCGCGGCCCCAGAAGGCGTCCTTCTTCCAGCCGACCGCCCACGACAGGCCGGCCTCGACGGGGTTGGTGTCGAGGCTGATGTCCTGCCCGTGGAGGGGGTAGCCCATCTCCGTGCGGAGGGTGTCGCGGGCGCCGAGCCCGCAGGCGGTGATGCCCCACTCCTCGCCGGCCGCCATCAGCGCGTCCCACAGCTCGCCGGCGGCGTCGTTGACCACGACCAGCTCGTAGCCGCGCTCGCCGGTGTAGCCGGTGCGGCAGACCACGACCCCGACGCCGGTGTCGTGCAGCTCGGCCTCGACGAACGACATGTAGTCGTGGCCGGTGGGCAGCCCGACCTTCTGCAGCACCTCGTCGGAGCGGGTGCCCTGCACGGCCAGCACGGCGTAGTCGTCGTGGTGGTCGACCACCTTGACGCCCTCGGGCGCGGCCTCGCGGAGCCGGCGGACCACCTCGGCGGTGTTGGCGGCGTTGGGCACCAGCAGCACGTGCTCGTCGTCGTGCCAGTAGGCGATGAGGTCGTCGACGATGCCGCCGGACTCGTCGAGGCAGAGCGTGTACTGCGCCTTGCCGGGCTCGATCTTGGCGAGGTCGTTGGAGAGCGTCGCGTTGACGAACGCAGCGGCGCCGGGGCCGGAGACCATGGCCTTGCCGAGGTGGCTCACGTCGAAGACCCCGACCGACTCGCGGACGGCCGTGTGCTCCTTCACCACGCCCGTCGGGTACTCCAGCGGCATCGACCACCCGCCGAACTCGGAGAACTTGGCGCCGAGCGCCTCGTGGCGGTCGTGGAGCGGCGACTGCTTGAGCGTGCTGGCCATGTCGCGCAACCTACCGCAGCCCGGGGACGGCGAGCCGCCACGCCGGGGCCTCGCCTAGCATGCGCGCGTGACGACCTACACGCTGCGCAGCGCCAACCCCGCCAAGACCCGAGCCGACGCCGTCGTGGTCGGGGTCGTGGCGGGCCCGAAGGGACCGCGGCTGTGCGACGCGGCTCAGGAGGTCGGCTCCGCCTACGGCCGCCGGCTGCGCCCCCTGCTGTCGACCCTTGGCGTGACCGGCAAGGCGGGTGAGTCGGTGAAGGTCCCGACCGGCAGCGAGGTCAGCGCCCCGCTCCTGGTGCTGGTGGGCCTGGGCGACGACCAGGCCGACGCGGTCGCCGTACGCCGGGCCGCGGGCGTCGCGGCACGCAGCGTCCCCAACGCGGCCTCCGTCGCGCTGGCCCTCCCCAGCGACACGCCCGAGCTCGTCGGCGCAGTCGTCGAGGGCCACCGCCTCGGCGGCTACACCTTCACGGCCTACAAGTCGTCCGCGCCGGAGTCCTCAGCGCCGGCCGACGTCGTGGTGCTCAGCCCGATCGCCCGCAAGGCCGAGGCCACCGCCGCGGCGGAGACCGCCCAGGTGCTCGCCGACGCCGTCGAGCTGTGCCGCGACTGGGTCAACACCCCGCCTGCCGACTGCACGCCCCCGCTGCTGGCCGACCTCGTCACGGCGGCGCACCGCGAGGTCACCAAGGGCCGCGGCGCGCCGAAGGTGAAGCTCGAGGTGTTCGACCACGAGCAGCTCGCCGAGATGGGCTGCGGCGGCATCCTGAGCGTCGGGAACTCCTCGGTGGCTCCGTCGCGGCTGGCCAAGCTGACCTGGGCGCCCAAGAAGGCCGTCGCCCACCTCGCGCTCGTCGGCAAGGGCGTCACCTTCGACTCCGGCGGCCTCACCATCAAGCCGTCCTCGAGCATGATGAACATGAAGGGCGACATGGCGGGCGCCGCGAGCGTCGTGGCCGCCACCCTCGCGATCGCGCGCCTCGGGCTGCCGGTCAAGGTCACCGCCTGGGCGCCGATGGCCGAGAACATGGTCTCCGGCACCTCCACCCGCCCCGGCGACGTGGTCACCATGCACAGCGGCCGCACCGTCGAGATCGCCAACACCGACGCGGAGGGCCGGATGCTCCTCGGCGACGCGCTGTCGATGGCGATCGCGGAGGACCCCGACGTCGTCGTCGACATCGCGACCCTCACCGGTCACATGCAGCTCGCGCTCGGCGACCGCGTCGGCGCGGTCATGGGCACTGACGACCAGGTGCCTGCCGTCCTCGCCGCGGGCGCGGCCGCGGGCGAGCAGCACTGGCGGATGCCGATCCCCGAGGAGATGAAGGAGCGCGTCACCAGCTCCAAGGTCGCCGACCTGCTCCAGCACGACTGGGTGCGCTGGGGCGGCGGCCTCTACGCCTCGGCGTTCCTGCGCGAGTTCACCGACGGCAGGCCGTGGGCCCACCTCGACATCGCCGGCAAGGAGATGAACCTCGGCGCGCCCTACGGCCACGTCCCCTCCGGCGCCACCGGCTTCGGCGTCACCACCCTCGTCGCGTTCGCCCGAGCGCTCGCCGAGGGCTGACCTCGCGGCTCGCCGCGGGCCGGGAAGTCCCCGGATATCCGGGGACTCTCCTGCTGTGCACCCGAGATCGCGGGTGCAAGGCACGAGTCCCGGGTGCGAAGTGGCCGCTGCGGGCTCGCCGCCGCCATCCTGGCGGCGTACGACACCCCCGCCGGCCGGTCCGATGTCGTATGCCGCCACCCTCAGCCGACCCCGGGCACCGCACGAGCGCGTCCGCCGGGGGTCAGTAGCCGCGGGCCTTGCGCTCCGCCTTCACGCGGGAGTTGTAGTCGCGCATCCGCTGAGGCACGCCGACCACCGCGGCGTCGTAGGAGGGCACGCGGTGGCGGTTGGCGAACTCGTGGGCCCACCGCACGCTCGGCACGCGCCGGCGCGTCCACTCGCCGTCGTGCGCGACGAGCAGGAGCGTGACGTCGCTGACCGCGGTGCGCGGCTCGACGAACCCCTCGACGCCCTGACGGGTGCGGACGAACTCCTCGAGGTGTCGTACGTCCTCGCCGTCGGCGGCGCGCACCCGGGTCGAGCCGGTGCGTTCCGCGTCCCGTGCCGGACGACTGGTGCGCCCCGAGCGGCGGAATCGATCGAACATGCCCATGGGCACCATTCTGCCGGGACCGACCCCACAGCGCCGTCGAACGCACCGACGCGGCTCACCCAGACCCGGTGTGGACAGCCCCGCAAAGAGTGCAAGGATGGGCGCGCTGGAAGCAGGCTCGTCGAGTGTGGTGGAGGGAACATCAGTGACGGACGGTGAGTTCGACGTCCTCGTCCTCGGGGCTGGTTCGGGCGGTTACGCCTGCGCCCTGCGAGCGGCGCAGCTCGGCCTGACGGTCGGGCTGGTCGAGAAGGGCAACCTCGGCGGCACCTGCCTCCACGTGGGCTGCATCCCGACCAAGGCCCTGCTCCACGCCGCGGAGGTCGCCGACTCGGCGCGCGAGGCCTCCCAGTTCGGCGTGTCGGCCACGCTCGAGGGCATCGACATGGCCGGCGTCAACGCCTACAAGGACAAGGTCGTCGACCGGCTCTTCAAGGGCCTGACCGGCTTGGTGAAGTCGCGCGGCATCACCGTCATCCAGGGTGCGGGCGTGCTGACCGGTCCCCGCGAGGTGACCGTCGACGGCACCGCCTACACCGGCAAGGCCGTCGTGCTGGCCTCCGGCTCCTACAGCAGGAGCCTCCCGGGCCTCGAGGTCGACGGCGAGCGGGTCCTGACCTCGGAGCACGCGCTGCGCCTCGACCGCGTCCCGGAGTCGGCGATCGTGCTCGGTGGCGGCGTCATCGGCTCCGAGTTCGCCAGCGTCTGGAAGTCGTTCGGCGCCGACGTGACCATCGTCGAGGCCCTGCCCCGCCTGGTCGCCGCCGAGGACGAGGCGTCGTCGAAGGCGCTCGAGCGGGCCTTCCGCAAGCGCAAGATCGACTTCCGCAACTCGACCTCCTACAAGAGCCTCAAGGTCACCGACACCGGCGTCGCCGTCACCGTCGAGGGCCCCGACGGCGAGAGCGTGATCGAGGCCGAGGTGCTGCTGGTCGCCGTCGGTCGCGGCCCGTCCACCGACGGCGTCGGCTACGCCGAGCAGGGCGTGGCGATGGAGCGCGGCTTCGTGCTCGCCGACGAGCGCTGCCGCACCAACGTCGAGGGCGTGTACGCCGTCGGCGACATCGTGCCCGGCCTTCAGCTGGCCCACCGCGGCTTCCAGCAGGGCATCTTCGTCGCCGAGGAGATCGCCGGCCTCGACCCGCAGCCGATCGACGAGACGGCCATCCCGCGCGTGACGTACTCCCACCCCGAGATCGCCTCGGTCGGCCTCGACGAGAAGACGGCGCGCGAGCGGCACGGCGACGCCGTCACCACCGTCACCTACGACCTCGGCGGCAACGGCAAGAGCCAGATCCTCCAGACGCAGGGCTTCGTCAAGCTCATCGGCCTGGAGGACGGGCCGGTCATCGGCGTGCACATGGTCGGCGACCGCGTCGGCGAGCTCGTCGGCGAGGCTCAGCTGATCTACGGCTGGGAGGCGCACGCCGACGACGTCGCCCCGCTGGTGCACGCGCACCCCACCCAGAACGAGGCGCTCGGCGAGGCCCACCTGGCTCTCGCCGGCAAGGCGCTCCACGCACACTCCTGACCCCCAGACCCCACCCACACGCGAGCGAAGGAACCACATGGCCTCCGAAGTCACCCTCCCCGCACTCGGCGAGTCCGTCACCGAGGGCACCGTCACCCGCTGGCTCAAGCAGGTCGGTGACACGGTTGCCGTCGACGAGCCCCTGCTGGAGGTGTCGACCGACAAGGTCGACACCGAGATCCCCTCCCCCGTCGCCGGCACCCTGCTGGAGATCAAGGCCAACGAGGACGACACCGTCGAGGTCGGCGCCGTGCTCGCCGTCGTGGGCGAGGAGGGCGAGTCCGCCGGCGACGCCAGCGAGACCGCCGAGCCCGAGGCGCAGCCCGCCGACGAGGCCGAGTCGGAGAAGAAGGCCGAGCAGGAGGAGCAGGTCGCCGAGGACACCGGCAGCCTGCCGCCGGGCGACGAGACCCCCGAGTCGGAGAAGGACGACGCCCCGGCGCAGTCCGAGCCCGCCGCCGAGCAGGCCGCGTCCGGCGGCTCGGGCGGATCAGGCGACTCCGGCGGCTCCGGCACCCCCGTCACCCTGCCCGCCCTGGGCGAGTCGGTGACCGAGGGCACCGTGACCCGCTGGCTCAAGCAGGTCGGCGACGAGGTCGCCGTCGACGAGCCGCTGCTCGAGGTCTCCACCGACAAGGTCGACACCGAGATCCCCTCGCCGGTCGCCGGCACCCTGCTCGAGATCAAGGCCGCCGAGGACGAGACCGTCGAGGTCGGCGCCGAGCTCGCGATCATCGGCTCCGGTGACGCGGGCGGCGCCCCGCAGTCCGCGGAAGCCCAGCCCAAGGACGAGGCCAACGCCGAGAAGAAGGCCGAGCAGGAGCAGCAGGTCGTCGAGGAGACCGGCAGCCTGCCGCCCGGTGACGAGACCCCCGAGTCGGAGAAGCAGGACTCCCCCGCCTCCCAGCAGCAGGACGAGCAGCAGACCGAGCAGCAGCCCCAGCAGGTCGAGCCCGAGGCCAAGGGCGAGGCGCCCTACGCCCCGGCGCCCCAGGGCGAGCCCGAGCCGCAGCGCACCGACGCCGCCGCGCAGGCCCCGGCCGCCTCCGGCGGCGCGTCCGCCGGCTCGCAGGAGGGCGGGCGCGACCAGTCGACCTACGTCACGCCGCTCGTGCGCAAGATGGCCGACCAGCACGGCGTGGACCTGTCGTCGGTGCAGGGCACCGGCGTGGGCGGTCGCATCCGCAAGCAGGACGTCCTCGACGCCGCTGCCGCCGCCCAGCAGGCCGCCGCCCCGGCTGCGCCCGCCGCTGCTCCGGCCGCACCGGCTGCTCCCGCCGCCGCGGGTGCCCCACCGGCCGCGTCCGCGCCGACCTCGTCCTCGCCGTCGCCGCTGCGCGGCACCACCGAGCCGATGTCGCGCCTGCGCAAGGTCATCGCGACCCGGATGGTCGAGTCGCTGCACGAGGCGGCCCAGCTGACGCAGGTCATGGAGGTCGACGTCACCGCGATCGCCCGCCTGCGCGAGGCGTCCAAGGCCGACTTCCAGGCCCGCGAGGGCGTGAAGCTGACCTACCTGCCGTTCTTCGCCAAGGCCGCGATCGACGCGCTCAAGCTGCACCCCAAGCTCAACGCGGCGATCGACGCCGAGAAGGGCGAAGTGACCTACTTCGACCGCGAGAACATCGCGTTCGCGGTGGACACCGAGAAGGGCCTGCTGACGCCGGTCGTCAAGGAGGCGGGCGACCTGTCGATCGCCGGCCTGGCCAAGAAGATCGCCGACGTCGCCGAGCGCACCCGCACCAACAAGATCACGCCCGACGAGCTCTCCGGCGGCACCTTCACGATCACCAACCTCGGCAGCTTCGGGGCCCTGTTCGACACCCCGATCATCAACAAGCCGCAGGTGGCGATCCTCGGTCCCGGTGCCGTGGTCAAGCGTCCCGTCGTGATCGACGACCCGAACCTCGGCGAGACGATCGCGGTGCGCCACATGGTCCACCTCGCGCTGACCTACGACCACCGCCTGGTCGACGGCGCCGACGCAGGCCGTTTCCTCCAGGAGGTCAAGAAGCGCCTCGAGGCCGGCCAGTTCGAGGTCTGAGCCACCCGTCGCACCGGCGCCCCCGTCCGCACCCGCGGGCGGGGGCGTCGTCGTACGCCGCGGGGTGGGCAGGGTCACGGAAAACCACAGGCGCGGTGTCGGTGCCGCCACGTAACGTCTGGTGCTTGTGACGGTGACCGAGACGAAGAGCCAGACGACACCGGCACCGACCTCGGCGACGCACGGGTTGCCCGAGGGGCGGGTGCCGGTCGACTGGCGCCGCATCCGCCGTCCGCTCGCCGCCGTCTGCCTGTCGATGTCGCTGGTCGGGGCGATCGCGTCCTCGCTCGGCAGCGTCTTCGCCGGGAGGCTCGCGGAGTCCCCCACGTCCTCACTCGTCACGCTCCTCGCGCTGTGCGTCGTGGGCGGCGCCTTCGTCGACACGGGAGCCCGCACGCTGTGGGGCGTGATCGTCGACCGCGCCGAGGGCCGCCTTCGGGCCGACCTCATCGACGCCGCCATGGCCCAGCCGCTCTCCGAGCTCTCCGAGCAGGCCGTCGGCGAGGTCCTCGACCGCATCGACGACGACACGTGGGAGGTCGGGCAGCTGATGCGCTGGGGCGTGTGGATGGCGCTGCGCACCCTGCTCTCGGCCGGCCCGCTCTGGGTCGTGGCCAGCCTCACCTGGTGGCCCGCGGTCTTCCTCTTCCCGCTGTGCGCGGTGCTGGTGTGGTTCTCCGTGCGCCGCCTGCTGCCCCTGATCGCCGAGCGCAAGGTGCTCGAGGAGGCCGCCTGGACCGACCACGCCGCCTCCACCGAGGAGGGCGTGGCAGCCCGCGACGACATCCGCACCTCGCTGGGCCAGTCCCACGTCCTGCGCCGCAACGCCGAGCTGGCCGCGGAGATCCACCGCCGCCTGCGCAGGGTGCTGGCGGTCGAGGTGAGCGTGACGCGGCGCAGCGGCGCCCTCCTGCACGGCGTGCTCGCCGCCACCGGCCTGGTCGGCGTCGCGCTGGTGCTCCACGGCGACCTCACCACCGCCCGCCTGGTCACGCTGTTCCTCGTCACCACGATGTTCGTCGGCCAGGTCGACATGCTCGCCCGGCACCTGCCCGACCTTCAGGAGGGCATGGGCGCCGTGCTGCGCCTGCGCGGGATGCTGGCGGTCCCCGCCGAGCCGGTGGGCGGCCTCGGCCTGCCCGACGGCCCCCTCGACGTCGACCTGCGCGGCCTCGACTTCTCCTACGACCACGGCACCTTCGCGCTCAGCGACGTCCACCTGAGCGTGCCCGCCGGTCACACCTGCGCGCTGGTCGGCCGCACCGGGTCCGGCAAGTCGACGCTGGCCTCCCTGCTCTCCCGGGCCGTCGAGCCCCCGCGCGGCTCGGTCTTCATCGGCGGCACCGACGTGCGCGACCTCGACCTCCAGCGGCTGCGCTCCGCGGTCGGCGTGGTGACCCAGCGCACCGAGATCCTCGCCGGCACGCTCGCCGACAACATCACCCTCTTCGGCGACGCGCCCCGCTCGCAGGTCACCGCCGCCGTCGAGGAGCTCGGCCTCACCGACTGGGTGGCCGGATTGCCCGAGGGCCTCGACACGCTCCTCGGCCCCGGCGGCACGACCCTGTCGGCCGGCGAGGAGCAGCTGGTCGCCTTCGCCCGCCTGCTCGTCCGCGACGTCGCCATCGTCGTGCTCGACGAGGCGACGGCCCGGATGGACCCGGTGACCGAGGCACGCGTGGTGCGGGCCGCCGACCGCCTCATCGCGGGCCGCACCGGCATCCTGGTCGCCCACCGCCTCTCCACCACCGAGCGCGCCGAGCAGGTGGCCGTCCTCGAGGCCGGCCGCGTCGTGCAGCAGGGCCCGCGCGCGCGGCTCGCGGCCACGGACGGACCGTTCCGCACGCTGCTCGACGCCGCCGCCCACGAGGTCGTGGTGGAGGAGCACCACCACGACGACGCCTCCATCGGCTCGGTGCGCCGCAGCACCACCCCGCCCGCGCCGCCGGAGGTCGAGCCGCCGCTCGGGCTGCTGCGCCAGGTGTGGCACTGCATCCGGCTCAAGCCCGAGTGGGGCATGCTCGGCGCGTTCCTGTTCCTCGCCGCCTCGATCACCGGCGCCTACGGGGCCGTGACCGGCTTCGTGTGGGGCCACGTCGTGACCTCGCTGCAGGACGGCCACGTCCCCGCGCTCCTGCTGGTGGCGCTGGTGGCCTCCCTGATGATCGGTCCGTTCTTGCTCTCGCAGGCGTTCTGGACCTACCCCCACTGGTGGGTGGAGGTCCGGATGCGGGTCCGCGCTGCCGTCCTGGCCGGGCAGACCGAGCAGCGCCGCCTGGTCCGTACGCCGCCCGGTGAGGTGGTCGCGCGCGCCATGGACGCCGACCGCATCGCGCGCTACACCGACCGCTGGGTCGACTTCGTCAACGGCCTCGTCGTCGCCGCGCTCACCGCGCTCATCGCCGGCACCTGGCTGGCCGGCGCCATCCTGCTCGCGGTCATGACCGCCTCGGCGCTCGCATCGTCGCTCGGTCGCCGGGTCGCCGGGCGGTCGGCCGCGGCGGCGTCGGCGGCCCGCGCGGGCTTCGGCCAGGCCCTGGTCTCCACCCTCGAGTCGATCCGCACCGTCAAGCTCGCCGCGGCGACGCCGCAGCTCCACCACCACCTGCGCGAGGTCGACGGCGGCCGGGTCGACGCCGCGGTGCGCGAGCACCGGGTGCAGTCGCTGCTCGACGGCGTCCCGGTGGTCATGGTGCAGTGCGGCGTGGTCGCCGCCTGGGCGGGCCTGCTCGCCGGCCGGTGGGAGCTCGCCACCGCACTGCTGGTCGCCAACGCGGTCAGCGGCTTCGACTGGTTCGGGCGGGTCGCGGGCTCGGTCGTGACGGAGGCCCCCGGCACCCGCGCGTGGATGCACGCCACCAGCGCCCTGGCCGGCGGCGGCGACCTCATGGTGCTGCCGGGCGGCATGGACCTCTCCGAGGGCACCGCCCACGCGCCCGAGACCCCCGAGCGCGACCCGCTGCGCACCCTCACCCTCCGCGACCTCTCGGCGGTCCACGACGATGGCACGCTCGGCGTCCAGGACGTCGACCTCGAGATCCGTTCCGGCGAGCTGGTGCTGCTGCTCGGCCAGGTCGGCTCGGGCAAGTCGAGCCTCCTCGGCGCCCTCGCGGGCCTGGTGCACAGCACCGGCGAGATCCTCTGGAACGACCGGCTGGTCGACGACCCCCAGACCGCCCTGCGGCCCGCACGCGTCGCCCACGTCGCGCAGGTGCCGCGGGTGCTGTCGGGCACGTTCAACGGCAACGTCGGTCTCGACCACCCCCGCCGCACCGTGATGCCCGCGCTGGAGGCGGCCCGGATGGGCCGCGACGTCACCGATGCGGGCGGCCCGGACTCGCTCGTGGGCCACCGCGGCGTACGGCTGTCCGGAGGACAGGTGCAGCGCCTCGCGCTGGCCCGTGCGCTGGCCTGCGACGCCGACGTGCTGCTGGCCGACGACGTGTCGTCCGCGCTCGACGCCGCCACCGAGATCGAGCTCTGGCAGGCGCTGCGCGAGCGCGGCGCCACCGTCATCGGCGCGACGAGCAAGGCGGCCGCGCTGGCGCAGGCCGACCGCGTCGTCGTGCTCGACGCCGGACGGGTCGTCGACCACGGCCCGTGGCGCACGCTGTCCTCCCGCTGGGGGCACCTGGCGGGCTGACCCGGGCGCACGGCCCGCCCTGGCGCGCGGGCCGGGCCCGGGGTTGGCGCGACATGGTTGGGTGGGCGCATGCGCGTCGTCATCGCCGGAGCGTCCGGGTTCCTCGGCACCCACCTGTCCGAGCACCTGCGGGTCCACGGCCACGAGGTCACCGCCCTCGTGCGGCGCGAGCCGACCTCCGCCCACGAGTCGCGCTGGGACCCCAGCCGCGGCGAGGTCGACGCCGCGGTGGTGGCGCGCGCCGACGCCGTGGTCAACCTGGCCGGCGCGAGCATCGCGGGCAACCCGCACTCGAGGAAGTGGTCCGAGGAGGTGCTGAAGAGCCGGATCTCCACCACCGGGCTGCTGGCCCGCACCATCGCGGCGGCCGAGCGCCCGCCCGCCTTCCTGGCCGGCAACGGCATGGCGTTCTACGGCGACCACGGCGCCTCACAGGTCACCGAGGACTCCGACAGCCGCGGCGACGCCTTCCTCACCCGGGTCACCCGGGAGTGGGAGTCGGCCGCCGACCCTGCCCGTGAGGCCGGCGCCCGGGTGTGCGTGCTGCGGACCGCGCCGGTGATGGACCGCACCTCCCCGCCGCTCAAGCAGCTGCGGCTGCTCTTCAAGGCCGGGCTGGGCGCCCGCCTGGGCTCGGGCGAGCAGTACTTCCCGATGATCTCGCTCCGCGACTGGGTCGGCGCCGTGAGCTACCTGCTGGAGTCGCGCGACGTCTCCGGCGCGTTCAACCTCTGCTGCCCCACCACGCCCACCAACGCGGAGTTCACCCGCGAGCTGGCCCGTGCGGTCAAGCGCCCGGCGTTCCTCGCCGCGCCGGCGGCGGTCCTCAAGGTGGCGGCGGGTGACCTGTCGCCCGAGCTGCTCGCGTCGGTCAATGCCCGCCCGACGGCGCTCGAGCGCGCCGGCTACGACTTCGAGGACGAGGACGTGCGCGAGGTGCTCGCCGCTGCGCTGGCCTGACGGCCCGTCACCGCGGTGGCCTCCACCACGCGCCACTCCCCCGCCACCCGCGCCAGCGCGACGCGCCGCTCGACCGGGCGCCCCACCGGCAGCGCGCGCGGATCCACTCCCGCCCCGACCGCGCGTCCGCCGACCACCCGGTCGGCGACCCGGAGCACCAGCCTCCGCGGGCCACGGTCGACGACCTCCAGCCGGAGGACCTGCGAGGTGAGTCCCTCCACCCGCAGCCCGCGGGCGACGTAGGACCGCAGCAGCCGCACGTCGGCCGCCCCGGCTCGCGACCCGGCGACGTACAGCCCCCGCAGCCGCGCCACGTCACCGGCGGCCCACGCCGCGGCGCGCCGCCGGTCCCACCCGGCGAGCACCCCGGCCGGGCCGGCGCCGGGTGCGGCCGCCGGCAGCGGCGCCACGGTCGGCGAGCGGGCCGGGGCCGACCCGGCGGGCTGGGGGTCACCGGAGCCGGAGCGTGCCCAGCCGACCCCCAGGGTGAGGACGAGGCAGGCGCAGGCCACCGCGGTGAGGGTGGGCAGGAGGCGGCGTGGGTCCACCCGACCACCCTCCCCGATCCCGTCGGTCGGCGTCGGCGCTCGTCCACAGGCGGCGTAGGCTCGGCGGCATGTCGCTGGACCTGAACGCGCTGCACCACGAGGTCGCCGGTCTCGGCGACGACGCCGTCGACTACCTCGCGGCGTGGGACCTCCAGCGTCGCGTGCACGAGGAGGTTGTCGCGGGTGAGCGCCCCGGCACCGTCCTGCTGCTCGAGCACCCGCCGGTGTTCACCGCCGGCAAGCGCACCGACCCCCACGAGCGACCCGCCGACCCGGGTGGCGCGCCCGTCATCGACGTCGACCGTGGCGGCAAGATCACCTTCCACGGCCCCGGCCAGCTCGTCGGGTACCCCATCGTTGCGCTGCCCGACCACGTCAAGGTCGTCGACTACGTCCGTCGCGTCGAGGAGGCGCTGATCGCGGTGTGCCGCGACCTCGGCGTCACCACCGCCCGCGTGCCGGGTCGCAGCGGGGTCTGGCTGCGCGCCGACGACCGTGGGCCCGAGCGCAAGATCGCCGCCATCGGCATCCGCGTCAGCCGCGGCGTGACGATGCACGGGTTCGCGCTCAACTGCGACGTCGACCTCGGCTGGTACGACCGCTTCGTGCCGTGCGGCATCGCCGACGCGGGCGTCACCTCGCTCAGCCGCGAGCTCGGCCGGGACGTCACGATCACCGAGGTGCTGCCGAGCGTGCGCCAGCACCTCGACACGTACCTCGCGTGGCAGCCCTACGAGGCGACCCCCGACTACGACCCCCGCCCCGAGCCGGGCCGCGAGCCGCGCATCCAGCTCGTCACCCCGACCCTCTGAGGGGCGAGGGCGCCCCCCGGGGCGCTCCGAGGGGTGGTGCACCCCGGCCCCGCGGCTGCTTCGATGGGGCGATGAGCCGGACGTCCGTCAGCCTGACCGTCAACGGGGAGCCCCGCGAGGTGGAGGTCGACACACGTCGCTCCCTCCTCGACCTGCTGCGGGAGGACCTCGGGCTGACCGGCACCCAGAAGGGCTGCGACCAGGGCGCCTGCGGCGCGTGCACGGTCCACCTCGACGGCAGGCGGCGCCTGTCGTGCCTCACGCTCGCGGCGCAGGCCGACGGCCACCACGTCACGACCGTCGAGGGGCTGGCCACCGGTGGCGCCCTCCACCCCGTGCAGCAGGCCTTCCTCGACTGCGACGCGTTCCAGTGCGGCGCCTGCACCGCGGGCCAGGTGATGTCGGCAGTCGCCCTGCTCGACGAGGTCGACGATCCGACCGCGGCGGAGGTGCGCGAGCTGATGAGCGGCAACCTGTGCCGCTGCGGGGCGTACCCCCGCATCGTCGACGCGGTGCTCGCCGCCGCCGGTGCTGCCGACGCTGCCGACGCTGCCGACGCTGCCGACCAGGAGGCCTGAGGTGCACCCCTTCACCTACGTCCGCGCCGACGACCTCGCCTCGGCGGCCGCCGCCGTGACGACCGACGCCACCGGCCGCGCGGTCCAGACGCCCGAGGACGTCGTCCTCCTCGCCGGAGGCACCACCCAGTACGACCTCATGCGTGACGGCGTGTGGTCCCCCGGCACCCTCGTCGACATCAGCGACCTGCCGCTGCACGACGTGGCGGTCGAGGACGAAGTGCTCGTCGTCGGCGCCGGGGTGTCGATGGCCGACCTGGCCGCGCACGAGGCGGTCGCCGGGCTCGACGTGCTGCGCGACTCGCTGCTGCTCGCGGCGTCGCCGCAGCTGCGCACGATGGCCACCGTCGGCGGCAACGTCCTGCAGCGCACCCGCTGCCGCTACTTCCGCGACCCCGAGGTCGTCCAGTGCAACAAGCGCGTGCCCGGCAGCGGCTGCGCGGCCGTCGAGGGCACGGCCCGGATGCACGCGGTGCTCGGGGCCGACGCGGGCTGCATCTCGGTGCACCCCTCCGATCTCGCGGTGGCGCTGGTGGCGCTGGACGCGCGGGTGCGGGTGCTCGGTGCCGACGGCACGCGGACCGTCGCGGTCACCGACCTCCACGTCCGCGCCGACGACGACCCGTCGCGCGACAACGTGCTCGGCGCCGGCGAGCTGCTGACCCACCTCGAGGTGCCGCTCCCCGACGCCCGCACCGGCTACCTCAAGGTGCGCGAGCGGGCGTCGTACGAGTTCGCGCTCACGTCGGCGGCCGTCGTGGCCCGTGTCGAGGACGACCGCCTCGCGCACGTCGCGATCGGCCTCGGCGGCGTCGGGTCGGTGCCGTGGCGGGCACGCCGGGCCGAGGAGGTCCTGCTGGGGCAGCCTCCCCGCCTGGCGCTCTTCGAGGAGGCGGCCCGCGCCGAGCTCGCCGACGCCTTCACCGTCCCCGGCACCGCCTTCAAGCCCGAGCTGGCGCGCCGCACCCTGGTGCGCCAGCTCCGCGACGTGACAGGAGCCACCGCGTGACCACGACGTCCGAGCCCACCCGCACGACCAGCACGCCGGTCCTCGGCGAGGGGATCACCCGCGTCGACGGTCCGCTGAAGGTGACCGGCGAGGTGACCTACCCCGACGACCTCGCTCCGCGCGACGCCCTGGTCGGCGTCCTGGTCGGCAGCACCGTGACCGCGGGCACCGTCACCCTGGTCGACACCACCAAGGCGCTGGCCGCACCCGGCGTGGTCGAGGTCCTCACCCACGCCAACGCGCCCCGCGTGGCCCGCCCCGACGAGTCGGCAGCCGGGCGCGCGCCGCTGCCGCCGTTCCAGGACGACCAGGTGCGGTTCCGGGGGGACTACGTGGCGCTCGTCGTCGCGCAGTCCCGCGAGGAGGCGGTGCACGCCGCGTCGCTGCTGACGGTCCACTACGACGACGCCGAGCCCGTGGTCGACCTCAACGACCCGCGCGCGGCGCGCGAGGGCGACGACCCCGTCGGCGTCGACAGCACCCGTGGCGACCTCGACCGCGGCCTGGCCGACGCCGACGTGGTGGTCGAGGCCGACTACGTCACCGGCGACAACACCAACAACCCGATCGGGCTGTTCGCCGCCTGCGCGCAGTGGGACGACGACGCCCTCACCATGTGGGCCACCACCCAGTGGCCGTTCAATGTCGCCGACAGCCTGGCCGAGGCGTTCGGCGTGCCCCGCGAGGGCGTGCGGGTGCTCTGCCCCTACCTCGGCGGCGGCTTCGGCTCGGGCCTGCGCCCGTGGCCGTTCATCCACGCGGCCGCGATGGCGGCGCGGGTCGTGGGCCGACCGGTGCGGGTGGTGCTCAGCCGGCCGCAGATGTTCACCGGCATCGGCCACCGCCCCGAGACGGTCCAGCACGTGCGGCTCGGCGCGCGCCGCGACGGCACGCTCACCGCGGTCGAGCACACCGCCACGGTGCCGGTCGCGCTCGACGACGACAACCCCGAGGACGTCGTCTCCGGCACCCGCCAGGGGTACGCCGTCGAGCACCTGCGCACCGACGTCGACCAGGTGCGGCTGCACATCTCCCCGCCGGGCTCCATGCGCGCGCCCGGCGAGGCCCAGGGCAACTTCGCGCTGGAGACCGCCCTCGACGAGCTCGCGGTCGAGCTGGGCGTCGACCCGGTCGAGCTCCGGCTGCGCAACTACGCCGACACGAACCCCGACCAGGACGACCTGCCGTGGTCGAGCAAGGCGCTCGACGAGTGCCTGCGGCGCGGAGCCGAGCTGATCGGCTGGGGCTCCCGCGACCCCGAGCCCGGCTCGACGCGCGAGGGCGACGACCTGATCGGCTACGGCATGGCCGCGGTGTCGTTCTTCTACTTCCAGCAGCCGTGCTCGGTGCGGCTGGTGGTGCGCGCGGACGGTCGTGCGGTCGTCCACTCCTCGGCGATGGACATCGGCACCGGCACGTACACCGTCGTGACGCAGGTGGCGGCCCGCCACCTCGGTCTCGAGGTCGCCGACGTCGAGGTCGTGCTGGGCGACAGCTCACTGCCGGCGTCGCCGCCTGCGGGCGGCTCGGGCCTGGCGATGGCCATCTCGAACGCCGTCGCGCAGGCCGCGGCCTCGCTGCTCGACGACCTCGGCGTCGGGGAGGCACCCGGCCGGTCGGTGCTCGTGCAGGCCGTCGGCGACCGCGACGAGGTGTCGGCGGAGGCCACCGCGACGCCGCCTGACCCCGACGAGGTGGGCATGTCGCCGTCGGGAGCCTTCGGGGCGAAGTTCGCCAAGGTCCGCGTCGACGCCGAGCTCGGCCTGGTCCGCGTGGAGCGGCTGGTCTCGGTCATCGACTGCGGCGAGGTGCTCAACGAGCGCACCGCGCGCAGCCAGGTCGTCGGCGGCACCGTCGGCGGCATCGGGCACGCCCTGCTCGAGCACACGGTCACCGACCTGCACGCGGGGCCGCAGACCGGCCGCATCACCAACGCCCACATGGCCGACTACCTGGTCGCCGTCAGCGCCGACGTGCCCGACCTCGAGGTGGAGTTCGTCGGCGGGCCCGACCGGCTCAACCCGGTGGGGGTGAAGGGGGTCGGGGAGATCGGCCTGTGCGGGGTCGCGGCAGCCATCGGCAACGCGGTCTTCCACGCGACCGGACGCCGCGTGCGCCGGCTCCCGATCACGCCGGACCTGCTGCTCTGACCGCCCTCCTGGCCCGCCGCGGCGGGCCAGGAGGGCGAATTGGGCGGCCACAGGGCCCGGCGTAGAGTGACGACGTGACTGCTCCCGCCCCCGAAGGACGCAAGCTCCTCCGCCTGGAGATCCGCAACGCCGAGACGCCCATCGAGCGCAAGCCGGAGTGGATCAAGACCAAGGCGAAGATGGGCCCGGAATACACCGCCCTGCAGAACTTGGTGAAGTCGGAAGGCCTGCACACGGTCTGCCAGGAGGCGGGGTGCCCCAACATCTTCGAGTGCTGGGAGGACCGCGAGGCCACCTTCCTCATCGGTGGCGAGCAGTGCACCCGCCGGTGCGACTTCTGCCAGATCGACACCGGCAAGCCTGCCCCGCTCGACCGTGACGAGCCCCGCCGCGTGGCCGAGTCCGTGCAGAAGATGCAGCTCAAGTACGCCACCATCACCGGCGTCGCGCGCGACGACCTGCCCGATGGCGGCGCCTGGCTCTACGCCGAGACGGTGCGCGCCATCCACGAGCTCAACCCGGGCACCGGCGTGGAGAACCTCATCCCCGACTTCAACGGCAAGCCCGACCTGCTCGCCGAGGTCTTCGAGTCGCGCCCCGAGGTCCTGGCCCACAACGTCGAGACCGTGCCGCGGATCTTCAAGCGGATCCGCCCGGCCTTCCGCTACGACCGCTCCCTCGACGTGATCACCCAGGCGCGCGACTTCGGCCTGGTCACCAAGTCCAACCTGATCCTCGGCATGGGCGAGACCCGCGAGGAGGTCTCGCAGGCGCTGCGCGACCTCCACGAGGCGGGCTGCGAGCTCATCACGATCACCCAGTACCTCCGTCCCTCGCCGCGGCACCACCCCGTCGAGCGCTGGGTCAAGCCCGAGGAGTTCGTGGAGCTCAAGGCCGAGGCCGACGAGATCGGCTTCGCCGGCGCCCTCTCGGGGCCGCTGGTCCGCTCGTCCTACCGCGCCGGACGGCTGTACGGTCAGGCCATGGACGCGCGCGCCGGCGCCGTGACCGCCTGACCCGCTCCACCGCTCCGTTCGACCCTTCACTGACAAGGCCACCCAGATGTCGACCCCCGCCACCACGCCCACCTCGCGCCGTGGGCAGATCATGCAGACCTACCAGATGGCCAAGCGGAGCGACCCGCGCCTGGGCCTGATCCTCTTCGCGACGTTCGTGGTGGCCGCTCTCGTCGGCTTCGGCCTGCTCACCCTGCTGCCCGGCAGCGGCGTGCTCTCGCTGGTGCTCTCGATCATCGGCGCGTTCCTCATCGGCCTGCTCGCCGCGCTCCTCCTCTTCGGCCGCCGCGCCCAGAACGCGGCGTACACCCAGATGGAGGGCCAGCCCGCGGCCGCCGCCGGCGCCCTGCAGATGCTGCGCCGCGGCTGGAAGGTCGACCCGGTCGTCGGCTTCACCAAGCAGCAGGACGTCGTCCACCGCGTGGTGGGCCCGCCCGGCATCGTCCTGGTCGGCGAGGGCTCGAGCCCCAGCCGGGTCAAGCAGCTGCTCGCCACCGAGCGCAAGAAGCACGAGCGCGTCGCCTACGAGGTGCCGATCCACGAGGTCGTCTGCGGCCGCGGCGACGGCGAGGTCCCGCTGCCCAAGCTCGTGCGCCACGTCCAGAAGCTCGGCCGCTCGGTGAAGCCGGCCGAGATCACCGACATCCTCCAGCGCCTCAAGGCGCTCGACGCCCAGCGCGGCAAGCTCCCGCTGCCCAAGGGCCCGGTGCCGACCTCGATGAAGGGCATGCGCTCGCAGCAGCGAGGCCGCTGACCCTCCTCCCCCGCCGCCACCCTGGCGGGAGACGACATCCCGGCACCCCGAACCGATGTCGTACGCCGCCACCCTCGCGGCGGCCCCGACACCCTGGCGGGACACGACATCCCCAGCCGCCGATCCGATGTCGTACGCCGCCATCCTCGCGCGGCCGCCCGCCACCCTGGCGGCAAACGACATCCCGGCACGCCGATCCGATGTCGTACGCCGCCACCCTCGGGGCGCCGCCGCCACCCTGGCGAGAGACGACATCCCGGCACCCCGAACCGATGTCGTACGCCGCCACCCTCGGGCGGCGCCCCGCGCGTCAGCGAGCCGTCAGAGAGAGACGGTGCGCGTGCCGGCGGCGAGGTCGTGCACCCCGCGCCCGCTGAAGGTGAGCAGCGGCGGCACGAGCAGGGCGACCAGGACGCTGCGCAGCAGCGCCCGCAGCAGCGACACCGGTCGTGAGGGGTCGCGGTGGTCGACGACCCGGAGCCGGGTGGCCAGCTTGCCGAACGAACCCCCGAGGAGCGCGGTGAAGAACGCCGACTCCAGCACGAACAGGCCCAGGGTGCCGAGGCCGTTGGGGTTGGCGCCGAGCACGCCGACGGCGACCAGGCCCTCGACGACGCCGAGGCAGGTCAGCCAGTCGACGGCGAGTGCCAGGATCCGGCGTCCCCAGGTCGCGCTCTCGAGGGTCGGTGTTACGGCGCTCGTCACGCCGCCAGCCTAGGAGGGGCTCGGGAGCCGCCATCTGCCGGTCACTTGTAACACGGCCGAAACAATCGGGATACGGTCAAGAAACTGCTCCCGACTAGCGTCGGCGGCACGGTGCAACGAGGCTCCGTTCCCGATGCTGCAATCTCGACGGCCGTGCCACGCCCGTCAAGGAGGACACTCAATGTTCAACAACTCCGATGAGCTCTTGAAGTTCATCAAGGACGAGGGCGTCGAGATGATCGACGTCCGCTTCTGCGACCTGCCGGGCGTGATGCAGCACTTCACGGTCCCGGCCTCCTCCTTCGACGAGAGCGTCTTCGACGACGGCCTGGGCTTCGACGGCTCGTCGATCCGCGGCTTCCAGGCGATCAACGAGTCGGACATGTCGCTGTTCCCGGACCCGACCACGGCCTACCTCGACCCGTTCCGCAAGGCCAAGACGCTCAACGTCAACTTCTTCATCCACGACCCGATCACGGGTGAGGCCTACAGCCGCGACCCGCGCAACATCGCGCGCAAGGCGCTGGCGTACCTCGACTCGACCGGCATCGCGGACACCGCTTACTTCGCCCCCGAGGCCGAGTTCTACATCTTCGACAACGTGCGCTACTCCACCGGCGTCAACGAGGGCTACTACCACATCGACTCGGTCGAGGGCTGGTGGAACTCGGGCAAGGAGGGCGAGGAGAACAAGGGCTACAAGACGCGCCTCAAGGGCGGCTACTTCCCCGTCGAGCCCTACGACCACTACAGCGACCTGCGCGCCGACATGGTCAAGAACCTCGAGGCGTGCGGCCTCCAGGTCGAGCGCGCCCACCACGAGGTCGGCACCGCCGGCCAGGCGGAGATCAACTACCGCTTCGACACGCTGCTCAAGGCCGCGGACGACGTGATGAAGTTCAAGTACCTCATCAAGAACACCGCCTGGGAGCAGGGCAAGTCCGTCACCTTCATGCCGAAGCCGATCTTCGGCGACAACGGCTCGGGCATGCACGTGCACCAGTCGCTGTGGAAGGACGGCGAGCCGCTGTTCTTCGACGAGACCGGGTACGCCGGCCTGTCCGACACCGCTCGCTGGTACATCGGCGGCATCCTCAAGCACGCCCCGTCGCTGCTGGCCTTCACCAACCCGACGGTGAACTCCTACCACCGCCTGGTGCCGGGCTTCGAGGCCCCGATCTCGCTGGTCTACTCCTCGCGCAACCGCTCCGCCTCGGTCCGCATCCCCATCACGGGCGCCAACCCCAAGGCCAAGCGTGTCGAGACCCGCTTCCCCGACCCGTCGGCGAACCCCTACCTCGCCTTCGCCGCGCTGATGCTCGCCGGCCTCGACGGCGTCCAGAACAAGACGGAGCCCGCGGCCCCGATCGACAAGGACATCTACGAGCTGCCGCCGGACGAGATGGCCGACATCGACCAGGTCCCCACCAGCCTCGGCGCCGTCCTCGACGCGCTCGAGGCCGACCACGAGTACCTGACCCGTGGTGGCGTCTTCACCGACGACCTGATCGAGACCTGGATCCACTTCAAGCGCACCCAGGAGATCGCCCCCGTGCAGCTGCGCCCGCACCCGCACGAGTTCGAGCTCTACTACGACATCTGAGCCTTCGCGTCGTCCACGCGACGGCCCCGGTCACCGTTCGGTGTCCGGGGCCTTCGTGCGTGGTGGCGGGGCCCTCGTCCCGGCGCGGGCCGACCTGCAGGACCGGTTCGAGGAGGCCGCACCCGGAACCGGGGCCGATCCCCCGGCCCCGGCCGGGCCTCAGTCCGTCGACGGCGCTGCAGAGATCGCCTCGACCAGCCGCCCGGCGCTCTCAGGGGGCAGGCTCCTGGCGATGTCGGCCTGGCTGATCATGCCGACGAGGTCGTGACCGTCGATGACGGGCAGCCGGCGGACCCCCGCCTTCACCATGGTGTCCAGCGCCTCCTCGATGTCGTCGTCCGCCCCGATGGTGACGACCTCGTCCCCGGCGTAGTCGGCCACCGTGACCTGCGTGGTGTCCATGCCCTCGGCGACGCAGTTCAGCACGATGTCGCGGTCGGTGATCATGCCCTTGAGCCGGTCGTCCTCCCCGCAGATCGGCAGGGCACCGACCCCGAGGTCGCGCATCTTGCGTGCCGCCTCGGTCACGGTCTCGTTGATGCCGGCGCACTCGGTGCCGGACGTCATGATGTCGCGCGCTGTCGTCATGTCAGTTCCTCCTTCGAACCGGCACCCGATGCGCCGGTCGAGTTCCGTACCCGCCGTGCTGACCGGGATGCGCCCGCCGCGCCGTGGTCGGTCGCGTCTGGCGCGGGCTCCGCGCCGCTCGAGTGCTCCAGCGCCGGGAAGGCCGTGCGTTGGCAGGATCGCCCTGGCCGTACTCCTCCGGACGGGGACATCCGCTGCACCGCACCCGCACGGTGTCCGGGCCTGCGTCGCGCATGCCCAGGCGTCGCCCGGGCACCGAGTCGCATGGACCACTCCCGCGCACCCGTCCTGGACGCCCTGTCGGAGTTCCGTCACCGTGGTGACGTCGTCTTCGGTCCTCCCGGGCACCGGCAGGGGCGCGGCGTGGACCCACGGGTCCTGACGATCATGGGAGAGGGCGTCTTCGCCTCTGACGTGCTCGCGATGAACGGCCTCGACGACCGCCGCAACTCTGGTGGCGTGCTGGCGCAAGCGCAGGAGCTGATGGCCGACGCACCTGCGGCAGCTCCCTCTCGGTGAATTCCGCGATGCTGGCGGTCGCGGGGCCGGGCGAGAAGCTCCTGGTCTCACGCAACGCGCACAAGTCGGTCATGAGCGGGTGATCGTCAACGGCACCACACCGGTGTGGGTGCACCCGAGGTTCGACGCCGAGCGCCACATGGCGCACCCGCCGGAGCCGGACGACGTACGTCGCGCCCTCGAGCAGCATCCCGACGCCAAGGGGATGCTGCTGATCACGCCGACAGACTGGGGCACGTGCGCCGACATCCGGGGCGTCGCCGCGGTGTGCCACGAGCACGACGTGCCGCTGATCGTGGACGAGGCGTGGGGCGCGCACCTGCCGTTCCACGCCGGCCTGCCGACCTGGGGCATGGACGCGGACGCGGACCTCGTCGTGACCAGCGTCCACAAGATGGGCGCGGCCATCGAGCAGAGCTCGGTCTTCCACCTGCAGGGCAACCGGGTCGACCCGACCGTGCTGGCGCAACGCGAGGACCTGCTCGCGACGACGAGCGCCTCCAGCCTCGTCTACGCCTCCCTCGACGGCTGGCGGCGACACATGGTCGAGCAGGGCGAGGCGCTGCTGGGCAGGACGCTCGACCTCGCGCGCCGGGCACGTGCGGAGATCGCAGCGATCGACGGCATCGAGGTGTACGGCGACGAGCTGGTCCGCGAGGGACACGCCCACGAGGTGGACCCGTTCGTGCTCACCCTCGACGTGCGAGCCCTCGGGATCACTGGCTACCAGGCCTCCGAGATCCTCCGGGACCACCACCACGTGGACCTCGGCGCCGCCGACACCTGGCGGGTCGGCGCGCGTCTGACCCACGCCGACGACGACGAATCCGTCGACCTCCTTGTGCGGACCCTCCGCAGCCTGGTGGACGACGCGCGTCGGGCGGAGACCCCGCCCCGCGTGGACTTCCCGAGCACCGAGGGGCTGGAGCTCGAGACGGTCATGCTCCCGCGCGAGGCGTTCTTCGCCGAGGTGGAGCAGGTGTCCGCCCAGCAGGCCGTCGGTCGGGTCGCGGCCGAGATGGTCACCCCGTACCCGCCCGGCGTGCCGGTGATCGCCCCGGGCGAGCGCATCACGCAGGACGCGGTCGACTACCTCCGCTCGGGCGTGGCCGCCGGCATGCTCATCCCCGAGGCCGCCGACCCCCAGGTCGACACGCTTCGCGTCGTGCGCGACTCGGGCGCGTAGGTGTCCCGCTCCCGCCACGTCCTCTCCACCGCTGGTACCGACCTCCTCCCCCGGAGGTGCCGGGAGCGTCCAGAGCCGTTGTCGGTGACGCGCGCGGGGGCGAGGATCGGGGCATGTCAGCAGCTGCAGCACCCCTGACCGTGCGCCCTGCGCGGCCCGCACTCGCGGTCCCCGCCGTCGTCGTGGCCAGCCTCCTCCTCGGCGGGCTCACCTCGTGGGCGCAGGGCGTCCTCCCCGACGCCCTGGCCTCGTTCGCCAACTCGTCCTCAGGGTGGACCGCCCTGACCGCGGTCCTGGTGGCGGCGGCGCGCCCCCGCCTCGTCCTCGGCGCGGTCCTCGGGGTGGTGTCGTTCGTGTCGCTGGTGCTCGGCTACACCGTCGCCTCCGAGCTGCGCGGGCTGGCCTACAGCCCCGTGCTGTGGGGAGCGGTCGGGATCGTCGCCGGGCCCTTCGTGGGAGCGGCCGCTGCTGCCCTCGCCGGTCGTGACCGGAGGCTCGCGGCTGTCGGTGCCGGGGCGCTCGCCGGGGTGCTCGTCGCCGACGCCGTCTACGGCCTCACGGTCGTCGCGGCGTCCACCAGCCCGGTGTACTGGACGATCTGCCTCGTCGCGGCCGTCGCCCTGGTCGGTGCGACCGTGGCGCGCTTCCCCTCACGCACGACCGCAGCCCTGGCCGTCGCGACGGCGCTCGCCGCGACCGGCGTCCTGACCGGCGGCTACGCAGTGCTCAACGCGATCGCCTGACCACGCGAGCGTCCTCACCCGACCCGTACGCGCAGGCCGTGCCGGGGCAGCGTGGGGATGCGGCGCCGGTCGTGGTCACTGCTCCCGACGACGTGGTAGGGCACCCCGGCCAGCACGTCGGCGGTCTGCTGCAGGATGCGCACGGTCAGCGGCTCGCCGGGGCACCGGTGACCGGTGGCGGGATAGCCGCCGCCCTGGGGGACGTAGCCGAACGGGTCGGGCTCGTGGCCGACGAACCGGCCGGGCGCGAACCGTTCCGGCTCGTTCCACAGGTCCGGGTGGGCGTTGGTCCCTGGGACGTCGAGGACGAGCAGGTCACCGGGTGCGAGTGCCACCCCGTCGAACGAGGTGTCCCTGCGCACCAGCCCGGCGAGCGCCGGAACGAACGGAGCGGTGCGACGCACCTCGTGGCCGAGCGAGCGTCGCGCCTCGTCCCCCAACGTAGAATGATCGGCGAGACCGGCGAGGTCGCGGGCCAGGAAGGTCCCGGGCCACGCCACCGCCACCGTGGGACGCAGGACGTTGAGCAGCTCCACGCCCGCCAGGTGCGGGTCGAGGCCCGAGCCCGGGCCCCGGGCGATGTCGGCCAGCACCGTGTCGTCCCTGACCGAGCCGGGATCGCGACGGGCCCGGCCGACCAGGTCGCGCGCCCACCGGTCGAGCTGCAGGCGAGCTGCCCAGGCCCGGGCGTACGCCGTGCCGGCCCCGCCGAAGCCGTCGACGACGGTGGCGAGCCTGCGGCTGGTGCGGTGCACGTCGGCCGGCGCCTGGTCGATGCCGGCCCATGCCTGCACCGCCGCGCCGTAGACCTCGACCAGCTCGTCGAAGACCGACACCTCGCGGCCCGGCCAGCCCTCCACGCGCCGGGCGAGGTCGCGCCCGATCGTCGCGGCGAGGTCGTCGACGCGCTCGCTCGTCAGCAGACCGAGGAACATCGCCTTGCGGATCCGGTGCTGGTCGCCGTCGGTGCCGTGGACGGCCCCGCGCCCGAACAGCAGAGCGGCGAGCGGCGGTGGGACCGCCCCTTCGCGCTGCACGACGTCCTCGTCGTAGAAGAGCCGAACGGCGTCGCGTCCGCGCACCACCACGGCCCGCCGCCCCAGGACCCGGCACGTGAACGCGTCGTCACGCGTCGTGCCGGTCCGCTGCCGCAGCCGCGGGATCGCGTCGTAGCCGTCCTTGAGCAGCATCATCGCCAGGTCCGCCATCACTGCCCCTCCGTCTGTGCCCGTCGGTCGGCCCGTACCCGTGGCGTCGGGGGCGCATGTGGCACGGGGCGGCCTTCCCGCCGGGCGCACGGCCGATGCACGTACGGCCGTGTGAGGGACGTGGGACGACCAGCTGACCGACACCGCCCACGAGCCGGGAGCACGACGCCAGCCCTGAACCCGCTCCCGCCGCAGCGCGGCACGGCGGGGCGTCCCGTCCGCCCGCTTCTCGGCCCTGCACGACCTCGGCCCACACAGACCTGCGGATCTCTCAGAACCGACCTCGCGCCGCCGAACAAGGTGGTAACAGTTGTGCCACACAATGCACTCACGTCGCCTGGAGATCGCCACCATGAAGCGCTCTGTCGCCTCTGCCGCCCTGCTCACCTCGCTCGCGCTCGCCCTCCCCCTGGCCCCGGTCGCCGTGGCCGCCAGCGGCAACGCCGCGACCACGTCCTCCGCCTCGCCGAAGGGCCAGCAGGTCCCGAAGGCGAGGAAGGCGAAGAAGGCAACCCGCTCGGCCGACCTGCTCGTCGGGCGGGGCAGGGCCGACACGATCAGCGGCTGGGACGGCGACGACGTCCTGAAGGGCCGGGGCGGCGACGACTACCTGGCGGGCAACGCCGACGACGACACGATCTACGGCGACGGCGGCGACGACACCGTGCGCGGCGAGGCCGGCGACGACACCGTGTGGGGCGGTCCCGGCGACGACCTCGTCCAGGGGCACGAGGGCGACGACGTCGTGCACGGCGAGGCCGGCGACGACGTCGTGGACGCCGGACCGGGCGAGGACCTGGTCTACGGCGAGGACGGCAACGACCAGATCAGCGGCCACACCGGCGACGACCAGATCTGGGCCGGCGCGGGTGACGACGTGGTCGACGCCTACAAGGACGACGACGTCGTCCACGGCGAGGACGGCCGCGACACGATCAACGGCTCCGAGGGCGACGACGTCATCTACGGCGGCCCGGGCGACGACAACCTGCCCGACAGCTCGGGCAAGGTCGGCCCGGGTGGCAAGCACGGACCCGGCGGGCTGTTCGGCGGCCCGGGCAACGACCGCGTCTACGGCGAGGACGGCAACGACGTCGTCTCGGGCCACGACGGCGACGACCTCGTCGACGGAGGCTCCGGCAACGACCTGCTCTCCGGCGGCAGCGGCAACGACGTCCTCGTCGACGGCTCCGGCGACGACAACGTCAAGGGCGACGAGGGCGACGACGTCCTCTTCATCGGCCCCGGCGCCGACAAGGTGTGGCCGGAGGAGGGCAACGACGTCGTCTACCTGTACGACGACGGGGTCGCCGACGTCGTGCGCTGCGACGACATGGACACCGCGGAGCAGCGCGCGCAGGCAGGGACCGACGACCGCGTCGTCTACGTGGGCGCCCGCGACCCGCTCGACGTCGTCTGGGACTCGTGCGAGTCCGTCACCTCGACCGCGTCCCTGCCCGCCGGCTGGCCCTACGGACCCGTCGCCGGCATCTCGGCGCGCACGGTCACCCGGCACCCGGGGCTGCGAGCCGGCTGACCCGAGGCGGCGGCGGCTAGCCTCGGGAGGCGATGGACTCCTCACGCCGCGTCTTCGACATCGACGACCCCACGACCTCGCCCTACCGCCTGCTCACCGCGCTCGTGGTGCCGCGCCCGATCGCCTGGGTCTCCACCCTGTCGGCCGCAGGCGTCGGCAACCTGGCGCCGCACTCGTTCTTCACGGTGGCGTGCGCGGACCCGGCGGTCGTGCAGTTCACCTCGATCGGGCGCAAGGACACGCTGCGCAACGTCGAGGAGACGGGCGAGTTCACCGTGAGCCTGGCGTCCGAGGAGCTCGTGGACCAGGTCAACGCCACCTCGACCGCCTTCGGCCCCGAGGTCGACGAGGCGGACGCGACCGGCGTGGTGATGGAGCCCAGCGAGAAGGTCGCACCGCCCCGCGTGCGGGCCTCCCCCGCGTCCATCGAGTGCACGCTGCGCCAGGTCGTCGACCTCGGCACGTCGTGGCTCGTGCTCGGCACGGTCCGGGCGATCACGGTGCGCGAGTCCGCCCTCGACGGCACCCACCCGCTGATGTCGGAGCTGCGTCCCGTCTCGCGGCTCGGGCGCGACGAGTGGGGCCTGCCCCCGGAGGTCGTCGCGCTCGAGCGGCCCTGACCGTCGACGTGTCTCACCTCACAGCGTCGTGGGAATGCCGCAGACCGCGGCTCCGTTGAGGTGCTTGAATCGTCAACTACTGACGTACGTCTTCCGAGGAGCACCCCATGGCCATCTTCCGCCGCAACAAGTCCAAGGCCGCCCACGTCGCCGCCCCGTCCGCCGCCCCCGCCGTCGCCGTCCTCGAGCGCGACTCGATCACCGGCGACTACGTCGTCGACGCCAGCCACAGCCGCATGGGCTTCTCGGCCCGCCACGCGATGGTCACCACCGTCCGCGGCCAGTTCTCCGACTTCGAGGGCACCGCCCACGTCGACGCCGAGGACCCGTCCGCCTCCAGCGTCTCGATCGCCATCCGCCCCGCCAGCATCTCCACCGGCTCCGCGGACCGCGACGGCCACCTGGTCTCGGCCGACTTCTTCGACGCCGAGAACCACCCCGCCCTCACCTTCACCTCGACCTCGGTCGAGCGCGACGGCTCCGAGTGGACCATCACCGGCGACCTCACCATCAAGGGCGTGACCCGGTCCGTGACCATCCCCTTCGAGGAGACCGGCACGGCCGTCGACCCCTTCGGCAACACCCGCGTCGGCTTCGAGGGCGCCACCACGATCAACCGCAAGGACTGGGACCTGTCGTGGAACGCCGCCCTCGAGACCGGCGGCGTGCTGGTCTCGGAGAAGATCAAGCTCGAGCTCGACATCTCGGCGATCAAGAACGCCTGACGTCGGCTGTCGCAGCCTGACGCACAGCCCACGGGCCCGGACCCGGTGGCGTCCGGGCCCGTGCGCGTCCTCCCCCGCCTGCCCCCCGGAGCCGGCGCGGGTCCATGATCGTGTCCTCCGCCCCGCGCACCCCGAGAAGGAGCACGACCGATGACCCGCTCGCCGCAGGCCCACGTCTACGCCGCCGTCCGTACGCCGTTCGGCCGGTTCGGCGGCGCACTGGCCGGGTCGCGCCCGGACGACCTGGCCGCCGGCGTGCTGCACGAGGCGCTGGCGCGCACCCGCCTCGACGGCGCGGAGGTCGACGAGGTCGTCCTGGGCAACGCCAACGGCGCCGGGGAGGACAACCGCAACGTCGCCCGCATGGCCGCGCTGCTGGCCGGGCTCCCGGTCTCGGTGCCCGGCACGTCGGTGAACCGGCTCTGCGGCTCCTCCCTCGACGCCGCGATGATCGGCTCGCGCGCCATCGAGACCGGTGACGCCGACGTCGTCCTCACCGGCGGCGTCGAGTCGATGACCCGCGCGCCGTGGGTGCTGCCCAAGCCCGGGCGGGCCTACCCGGCCGGCAACACCGAGCTCGTCTCCACCACGCTCGGCTGGCGGTTGGTCAACCCGCGGATGCCTGCGGAGTGGACCGTCTCGCTCGGCGAGGCCAACGAACAGCTCGGCGAGGTGCACGACGTCCCCAGGGAGCGCCAGGACGCGTTCGCCGTCCGCTCCCACCAGCTCGCCCACGCCGCGTGGGAGTCCGGCTTCCACGACGACCTGGTGGTGCCCGTCGACGGTCCGACCGGGGTGGTCCTGGCCCGCGACGAGGGCATCCGTCCCGACGCGTCGACCGACTCGCTGGGCGCCCTGAAGCCGTCGTTCCGGCCCGACGGGACGATCACCGCCGGCAACGCCTCACCGCTCAGCGACGGCGCGTCCGCCGTGCTGCTCGGCTCCGCCGAGGCCGCCGACCGGATCGGGTCCGACCCCCTGGCGCGCATCGCCGGGCGAGGCACGCACGCCGTCGAGCCGCAGCGCTTCGGGTACGCGCCGGTCGAGGCGGCCGAGAAGGCGCTGGCCCGCGCCGGCATCGGCTGGTCCGACGTCGGGGTCGTCGAGCTCAACGAGGCGTTCGCGGTGCAGTCGCTGGTCTGCATCGATGCCTGGCTCGCGCGCGGCCTGTCCGACCCCGAGGTGGTCAACACCCGAGGCGGGGCGATCGCGCTCGGTCACCCGCTCGGGGCGTCCGGTGGCCGCGTCCTCGGCATGCTCGCGGCCGCGATGCGCGCCGACGGCCACCGCTGGGGCCTGGCCGCGATCTGCATCGGCGTCGGCCAGGGCCTGGCCGTGGTGCTGGAGAACGACGCGCTCGCCTGAGCGCCGCGCGCCCGGTCGGGGCGGACGTGCCCGGGGATGGCGCGACCCCGGCCGCTACGGGGGACTGAGCGGCCGGGGTCTGCGGCCACCGTACGCACTCCGCGGGGCAGCCGTGGAGGGTCTGCGCGACGTTTCCCCACATCGGGCCACGCCCCGTGGTCAGGACGGGCCGTGAGGCACCGTCCGGCCGGCCTGCAGCCGGAGCCCGGCGAGCAGCAGGTCGAGCCCGGCGCGGAACTGCTCGGCGTCGTCGTGGCCGGCGAACTCCTCGGCCACGTGGTGCACGAACGGGAACTGCTCGGGGTCGAGGGCGCGCCACTGGTCGGCGAACCGCGCGATGTGCTCGTCGCGGTCGACGCTTCCGTCGGCGACGTCCGCGGGCGGCTTCTGCCCGAGGTCTGCCGCGATCCCCACGACGAACCCCATGACCGCGGACACGGCGTGGAAGGCCTGCCGCGGCGTCAGGTCGAGGCGCAGCACCTGCTGCCCCATGCGCTCGTAGAGGGCGAGGGCGTGGGGCTGCACCTCGGTGTCGCGCATGAAGTAGGACCCGAGCCACGGGCGGTCGGCGATGGCGTCGAAGAGCGCCACCGCGATCGACCGGAGGTCCTCCACCGGGTCTGCGGAGCCGTGGAAGTCCTCGGTGTCGGCGAGCACCTGCGCGACGACGTGGTCGCTGGCCCGGTCGAGCAGCTCGTCCTTGCTCGCGACGTACCAGTAGATGCTGGCCGCTCCCCCGCCGAGGCGGGCGGCCAGGGCCCGGAAGGTGAGGGCGGAGTCCCCCGCCTCGTCGAGCAGCGCGACGGCCTCGGAGACGACCGCGTCCATGGAGTGCGCGGCGCGGCGCCGCCCGCCCCTGCCCCCGGGTGATCCCCTGCGCTCGTCTGCCATGTGCGCCATCCCACCACCTCCTCCGCACGACGCGGGCTTGCCCCACCGTCGAACAGTGTTCTATATTCTCGAACGTTGTACGAGAATCGTACAGCGTTCGACACCCGAGGAGGTGCCTCCCATGACTGCTCTCCCCGTCCAGCCCGCGCCGGCCCGTACGTATCCCTCCCTCGGGGCGGCGTGGATCCCGCTCGCGGCCCTGTGCCTGGCCTTCTTCGTCGAGATGGTCGACAACACGCTCCTGACCATCGCGCTGCCGACCATCGGCCGCGACCTCGGCAGCGGCACCACGGCGCTCCAGTGGGTCACCGTCGCCTACTCGCTCACCTTCGGCGGACTGCTGCTGACGGCCGGGTCGATGGCCGATCGCCTCGGACGCCGCCGCGTCCTGCTGTGGGGCCTCAGCGCCTTCGGCGTCATCAGCCTCGCCGTCGTGCTCGTCGAGAGCGCTCGCGAGCTCATCGCGCTGCGGGCCGCGCTCGGCCTCGCCGCTGCCGCGATGGCGCCGATCACGAATTCGCTGGTCTTCCGGCTCTTCGACGACCAGGCGCTGCGGATGCGCGCCATGACGGTGATGATCGTGGTCGGGATGAGCGGTTTCATCCTCGGCCCCGTGCTCGGCGGCTCCGTGCTGGCCCACGTGCGCTGGGAGTGGCTGCTGGTGGTCAACGCGCCGATCGCGCTCGTCGCCTGGCTCGGCGTGCGGGCAGGCGTCGCGCCCGACCGCCCCGAGGACCTCACCTCCGACCGTCTCGACCTCCTCGGCGCCGTGCTGAGCATCGCGACGATCGGGCTCGCCTGCTACGCCCTGACCAGCGGGGTCGAGCACGGGTGGACCTCGCCCGTCACCCTCGGCTGCGTCCTGGGCGCCGCGCTCGCCGGGGCGGGCTTCGTCCGGCACGAGCGGCGCGCCGCCGAGCCGATGCTCGACCTCGGGCTCTTCGCCGTCGGCACGGTCCGCGGTGCGGCCCTCGCCCAGGTCGGCACGTCGATCGCGATGGCCGGGGTGATGTTCGGGCTGATCCTGCACTACCAGTACGCCTACGGGTGGAGCCCGATGCGGGCCGGCCTCGCGAACCTGCCGCTGATCCTGACGATGATCCTCGCCACCCCGGTCTCCGAGGGCCTCGGGCGCCGGTTCGGCCACCGCGTCGCCTGCCTCGTCGGCGCCGGCCTCCTCGCCGGGTCACTGGCCGGCCTGTCGTGGGCCGTCGACCACGGGTACGCCGCGATCGCCGCGTGCATCGTCGTGATGACCGTCGGGCTGCGCACGGTCATGACGATCTGCGCGGTGGCGCTCGTCGACGCCATGCCCGCCAACCGCACGTCCATCGGCACGGCCCTCAACGACACGGCCCAGGAGGTGGGCACGAGCGTCGGCACCGCCGTGGTGGGCACGATGGTGGCGGCACTCGTGACCTCGACGCTGCCGGCCGGCGCGTGGAGCAGCGACCTGGTCGCCTCGTTCTTCCACGGGGAGCGGCTGACCTACGCGGCCCTCGCCGTGGTCGTCGGGCTGGTCGCCGGTCTCGGTGCGCTCAGCCTCACCGACTCCCGGTCCGTCGAGGAGCCGCACTGACGCGCGACGACCGCGGGGTGAGGCCGACCGACACCGGTGGCTGGGGATCGTCCCGGCACGAGGTGGAGCCATGTCCCGCGGCACCGCCCCGTCGCTCGGCGAGTGCACGTGGGACACCGCGACCGACCAGTGGTGCCGGGACCTGGGCAGCCTCTGCGGGCACACCCCACACGTCGCGCCGCCGGATCGGGGACGTCTCTTCGGCAGGGCACCCGTGACGACCGGCACGTCGACCTCGTACGCTGCTGCGGTGACCTACGACATCCACGGAGGCGTCCGCGCCGAGACGGACGAGCAGCAGGGCAGCACGACGGACGACGTCGAGGTGCCGGGCCCGCGCTCGCCCTCCGCGGCGCGGCTCCTGGAGATGACCGCCCGCGAGACCGACCGGTGGCGCGCCGACGCCCGCGCCGAGGCCGACGGCATCGTCGCCGCGGCGAAGGAGGAGGCCGACGCGCTGGTGCGCGCGGCGCAGCGCGAGGTCGACGGCATCCTCGACGAGGCGCGGCAGACGGCCGCCCGCACCGTGGCCGACGCCCGTGCGAACGCGGACTCCCTCCACGCCGAGAGCGCGCAGCAGCGCGCCGAGGCGGAGTCGGAGGTCGCTCGCCTCCGGCAGGTGGCCGACGAGCACTCCGACGTGCTGCGCCGCCACCTCCACGAGGTGCTGGAGCGGCTCGACTCGGGCCTCGGCAGGCCCGCCCGCGAGGACGCGTAGCCCTGGGGCCACGGGGGTGACCATGATCTCGACGACCTACCTGAGCTCGTCCTCCACACCGTGGACGAGCGACGCGCTCGAGGCGCTCCTCGCGCAGAGCCGCAGCAGCAACGCCGAGGACGACGTGACGGGCGTGCTCCTGTACTCCGGCGGCAGCTTCCTGCAGACGCTCGAGGGACCCGCACAGGCCGTGGACGCGGTGATGGCCCGGGTGCAGGCGGATCCGCGCCACACCGGCGTCGACGTGCTGCGTCGCGAGGACATCGCCGAGCGCGAGTTCGCCGGGTGGTCGATGGGGTTCCGCCAGCTCCCAGCGGACCGGGTCGAGGACATCCCTGGCTTCACCGACTACCTGCGGACCGGTCACGTCGAGGGCGCGACGGCCCGACGGGCGGTCGACACGTTCCACCGGATGTTCCGCGACCAGATGGCGGACCCGCTGCAGCCACGCGACCAGGGCTGAGCACGGCCGTCCGCGCGCGCGTCCCACCGGTGCGGGCGTGATGTTCCGGCCGTCCGGCAGGGATGGTGGGCGCCGCAGAGGGGTACGCCCACTGCAGGGTCGACTCTCCCGTCGAGCACGTGTCGGCCGACCCGGGCCCGGGTGCTCAAGCAGTCGGGCACCCGGGCCCACCTCGGGCCGGCTACTCCGCGGGCGGCAGCTCGCCGGTGTCGACGACGTGCTGCGCGACGGCGAACAGCTTGAGGTTCTGCTGCGACGAGACGCGCTTGAGGACCTCGAACGCCTGGTCGGAGGTGAGCCCGTAGCGCTCGCGCAGCATGCCGGTGGCCTCCCCGATGTGTTGCCTGCTCCGGAGCGCGGTGTGCAGCTGGTCGCGCGTCGCGGCCGCGTTGAGCCCGACCGCGGCGTGCGCGGCGACGACGAGCCCGTCGAGCCGGTCGTCCTCGGTGAACGCGTAGGGCGTGCGGGAGTAGAGGTTGAGCGCGCCGAGGTGGGTGTGGTCGACGTAGAGCCGGAACCCCATGTAGGAGCGGACACCCGTCAGGTCGACGGTGCGCGTGGCCCACTGCGGCCACGGCGCCTCCTGGGCGAGGTCGTCGATGACGCACACGTCGGTCGTGCGCAGCTCGGCCAGGCACGGGCCGTCGCCCAGGTCGTCCTGCATCTCGTCGAGCAGGACGACGTCGGGGCTCGTGGCTGCACGGGTGGCGACACCGTCGCGCTCGACGGTGCACACCCCGGCGAGGTCGCAGGCCTCGATCAGGTCGGTCGCCATCTCGACGGCACGCTGCAGGGTGTCGGAGGTGACGCGTTGGGCGGCCAGGTCGCGGGCGGCCTCGGCCAGCTGCTGGTTGAACTTCTGCGGGTCCACGGGTGCAGGGTCCTCTGGTGCTGCGGGGTGGTGCGGACGCCTGGGGCTGGACGCGCGCGAGGAGTGTGGGGGTGATGCAGGGATGGTGCGCCGGACCGGGGTCGTCCTGGGCGCCACGCGGCTCGAGCACCCGACCTCCTGGGCCGCCAGCACGATTGTGCACCACGGCGCCGACATTCGCTCGCCGCGACCTGTGCGACGCTTCGGACGTGCTCCGACGCAACGACGAGGACCAGACCCTCGAGCTCTCGTGGGAGCAGGGCGAGCGGCGGGCCGTCATCCGCTTCAGCGAACCGCGCTTCAGGTATCGCGACAAGAGCGACCCGCTCCACGCGGACGACGACATCGTCGAGTACACCGTGCACCTGGAGGGCAACGGACTCGACGCCAGCGCGGTGCTGGTGAGCCTCGACACCGCCGGGCACGGGCTCGCGCGTTTCCTCGACGACCTCGCTTACGACTTCCGCGGCGGGGACGGCACCAGGACGTGGCGCAACGCAGACCGCGACCTGTCGGTCGGCGCCACGTGGTCCAGCCGCGGACACGTGTCGCTCGACTGGCACCTCACTCCCAGCTCGTATGACAAGTGGTCGGCCCACGTCGTCGTCGAGGTCGAGGGGGGCGAGGAGATGGTCCGTCTGGCTGCCGGGCTCCGGAACTTCTTCGGCTCGGCGGTCTGACCGAGCCAGCCGATCCCAATGTCGGACCTCTTCGCTAGAATCGAACACATGATCGATACGCCGGCGGGACCGGGTGGCGACGAGGTCGACGACGACCTCGCCGCCGCCGACCTGCACGCGCTGGCCGACGTCGTCGCCGCGCTGGTGCCGTCGGGCGATGCCGTCGACCTGCTCGACGGGATCGAGGCCCTCCAGCGGCTGAAGGCCGCGGCTGCAGCGGCAGAGGTGGTGCTGACGGCGCGGTTCGCTGACCTCGCCGGGCGCGAGGACGCACGCGCCGACCGGTCCGGGCGACGCACTCCCCCGCGTGCGATGACGGTGGGCGCCGAGGTGGCGGCGGCGACCGCGGCGAGCCCGTGGGCGGGCGAGCAGCGTGTCCTGCTGTCGCGCCGCCTGCGCGACGACCTCCCGCACACCCTCACGGCACTGGGGCGCGGCGAGCTCACCGAGGCCCGCGCCTTCGCCGTCGCGCGCGAGGTCGACCACCTCGACCCCGACCAGCGGCGACGGGTCGACGACGACCTCGCACCCCGGTTGCCCGGGCTCGGTGACGTGCGGCTGCGGCAGGCGGTGCGACGGGCCTGCCCGACGGTGGCGGCCGACGCCGAGGCGCGTCGTCACCGTCGCGCCCGTGCGGACCGCCGGGTGACCAGCCGCCGGCTCGACGACGGCACCGGCCAGCTCGTGGCCACGTTGCCGCTGGAGGACCTGGCCGCCGCCCGAGCGGCGCTCGAGGCGGCCGCCGCGGGCGCTCGCGCCGCCGGGGACGACCGCACCGGCGGGCAGGTGCGCGCCGACACCCTCGTCGCCCGCCTCACCGGACGCGATCCGTCCACCGAGGCGACACCGGTGCGGGTCGAGCTCGTCATCGGGATCGAGTCCCTGGTCGGCAACGGCGCCGAGCCCGGCCTGGTCCTCGGCGAAGGCTTCCTGCCGGCCGCGCTCTGCACCGACCTCGTCCGCAGGGCCAGCGCCGCCGCGAAGGCCAGCCTGCGCAGGCTCTTCGCCAGCCCGGACGACCGTGCGCTCGTCGCGATGGAGTCGACCTCGCGGCGCTTCGACGGTGCGCTCGCCGAGCTCCTCGACCTCCGCGACCGGCGGACGTGCCGCACCTCCTGGTGCGACGCGGCGGTCCGGCACCACGACCACGTCGTCCCCGCCTCCCGAGGCGGCGCGACCAGCGCCGCCAACGGTCAGGGCCTGTGCGAGCGCTGCAACTACGTCAAGGAGGGTCCCGGGTGGGCGTCGTGGACGAGCCACCCCCCGGGCCACCCCCACCGGCTGGAGACGGTCTCGGAGCACCTCAGGTTCACCCGGTCCACCGCACCACCCCTCCCCGGAGGCGCGGCCGGGTCGGTCCACTACTCCCCGCTCGAGCTGCGGCTCGCCGGCTCGTTCACGCTCGCCGGCTAGGGACGCAGACCTCGCAGTCGGTGGGACCGGGCACGTCAGGGGGCCTCGACGACACCATCTCGTCGATCACGTGCCGGGAGGAGTCGCGAGGTCACGGCGGCCATCTCGGTCACGCACCCCCTCCACGACCAGGCAGGCTCCCACCGCGCCCGCGGCGAGGAGCACCACGGGCAGCGCGGGTCCCGACGGGACGACCGCCTCGAGGAAGGACTCGCCCAGGGGAGCCACCACCGCACTTGCTGCTACGGCCACGGCGAGCGCGAGGCCGACCCGGCGCGGGACCCACGCCACGAGTGCCAGGGCGGCGGCGAACGGCACGGCGTACATCAGTGCCCACGCAGCGAGGTCCGACCGGTCGAGGACGGGAGTGCGCACCGCGAGCGGCCCGAGCAGCGCGACCGCGGCCCCGGCCGTGACAGCCAGGGCGGCCCGACCACGGTGCGGGCGAGCCCGGTGCCGCACGAGCACGCCGAGGCACACGAGAGCCACCGTTGCGCAGACCAGACCCATCGCCGCGGCCAGGACACGGCCCTGCTGCCAGCCGACAGTGGGGACGCCGGCGTATCCGCCACCGACGAAGATGCCCCACCGCCGGACGGACACCACGCCCACACCGGCGAGCTCGGCGGCCGCCAACCCGGCGACGGCCACCACCGGAAGCATCCTCCCGTCGCGCCCGCGGACGAGCAGGACGGCGCCGAGCAGCGCGAGCGCGGCGACGAGGACGACCTGGGCGGGGCCGAACAGGCTGCCGCCCGCCTCAGGACGGGCTGCCAGCGGTAGTCCCCCGGCGACCGTGACGCCGGCGCTCACGAGGGCCGCCGCCAGCGCCGCGGCGCCGACCGCGCGCGAGCCAGCCACCCGGCCTTCACCCTGCCCCATGACGCTCCCCCTGACGGCGGACCTCGCCCCGCGAGGCCATCATCACGAGCAGGACAGGGGGCGATCCACCCATGGCGCGTCAAGACTCGGGGCACCCGTCGTCCGCACCTCGGACGACGCAGCCGCTCACCGGCCCCGGGCAAGGCAGAACCCCGACGGTCTCGGGTCCGCCGGGGTTCTGGTGTGAACAGTACGCCCCCGCACAAGGGCCCGCAGGGGTTTCGCGAAAATTCGGAGAAAAGATCGTGGGACGGGGTGAACCGCCTCACGTCCGCGCCGGTCGATCCGTGCGTCTGCCTAGTCTGGGACCAGACCCCGGCCGTTCCTCCCCCGTGGCGGCCGGGGTCGCCCCATGTCCACCCGTCCCCATGGCCGACGATCGAACACACGTTCTATTCTGGCCGCATGCCGCGCACGCCCCCGTTCCACGTCTGGGTGGACCTCACGGGCCGGTGGTCCTCGGCGGCTCCGGGCGTCCTTCTGGCGTGGCGCCACTCCGACCAGCGCGGCTGGGAGGCGTGGGTGGTGCGCGTGGAGTCGTACTCGACCGGTCGCGGCTCCGAGGTGCTGGTGACCCAGGCGTGGGTGCCGTCCAGCCTGGTGCGCCCGGCCGACCACCGCGACGTCGGCACCGCGGCGGCCCCGGCCGGTACGAGCGCGCGGCGTCGGTGGTGACGGGCATGATCCGCGACATGTGGACGGGTGAGCGGGTCCGGGACCCCGAGCTGGTGGACGCCTACGCCGCGGTCGAGGACCTGGCTTCCTGGTCGCCGTGGATGCCGCTCGCCGACGCGGTGCCCGTCGCCCCGCGGGAGCCGGGGGTCTACCTCCTGCGCGACCCGGCTGACCAGGTCGTCGTGCACGTCGGCATGGCGGGTGAGCGCGCCGGCGCCGGCCGCGCCCAAGGACTGCACGGACGTCTCGCGGACCACGTCGGCGGGTCGGGCGCGGTCGGCGGGTTCGACGAGGCGGCGCTGGACCGTGCGCTGGCCGACGCGACGTGGCTCGCGCAGCAGCTCCGGCGACTGCGCGAGCAGGGCCCCCGCCGTGCGCGTCGGTGGGCCGCGGACGCCGTACGACACCTCTCCCCCGAGGTGTCGTGGGCCGTGCGCCCCGAGCGCGCCGACGCCGCGTTCCTCGAGACCGAGGTCCTGCTGGTCCTGCGGCCGCTGGGCCTGTGGAGCCGCTGACGGACGTCCGGTCCGGCGCCCCGTCCGGCCTCGTCACCTGACCGCCGCTGGCCGGACACCCGGGCGACACCGCACGGCACACCGGTGGTCGCCGGGTGGGGCCAGTGTCGCCACGTTCGCCCCACCGAAAGGAACACCGGACGTGAAGCGTCTCTCCCTCCCTGTCCTGGCCGCCGGCACCGCCGGTGTCGTCGCCCTGGGCGTCGCGGCCGCGACGGCCGTGCCCATGGGCTTCTCCCAGGACCGCTCGGCCGAGCTGGCCCAGCAGATCAACCCGGCCAAGCCGAAGAGCGTCATCCTGCTCATCGGCGACGGCATGGACGACTCGATGATCACCGCCGCGCGCAACTACTCCGTCGGCGCCTCCGGCCGCCTCGCCCTCGACGAGCTGCCCTTCAGCGGCGCGATGACGACGTACGGCCTCAAGGTCGGTGCCGGACCGGACTACCCCATCGCCTACGTCTCCGACTCCGCGCCGACCGCCAGCGGCTGGTCGACCGGCAAGAAGACCGTCGACGGACGCATCTCCCAGGGCCCCTCCTCCGCCGACACCGTGCCCGGTGTCGACTACGAGACGGTCCTCGAGAGGTTCCAGGCCGCCGGCAAGAAGGTGGGCGACGTCTCGACCGCCGAGATCACCGACGCCACCCCGGCCGCGGCCGCCTCGCACATCAACGCCCGCGCCTGCCAGGACCCGACCGCGATGACCGCGTGCCCGAGCGCGAAGAAGTCGGCCGGCGGCCTCGGCTCGATCGCCGAGCAGCTCGTCGACCACAAGGTCGACGTCCTCCTCGGCGGCGGGCAGAACCGCTACGCCAAGATGCTCGAGGACGGCTCCGAGAGCGTGCTGAGCTACGCGCAGACCAAGAAGGGCTACCGCTCCGTCACCACGGCCAGCGAGCTCGCCGGCATCAGCAGCCTGTCCGGCGGCCCGGTGCTCGGCCTGTTCAGCCCCAGCCACATGACGCGCAAGTACGCCCCGCGCGTCGCGGTCAACGGTGGCACCGCCGAGACCGGCCCCTGCGTCGAGCAGAGCCGCGGCACCCAGCCCACGCTCGCCGCGATGACCGACAAGGCCATCACGCTCCTCGACAACCCCAACGGGTTCTTCCTCCAGGTCGAGGGGGCCAGCGTCGACAAGGCCGAGCACGAGCGCGACATCTGCGGCGCGATCGGTGAGCTCGAGGAGCTCGACCAGGCCGTGAAGACCGCGCTGGCCTACCAGCGCACGCACCCCGACACGCTCGTCATCGTGACGGGCGACCACGCCCACTCCACGCAGATCGTGATGGACAACTACGGTGGCAGCGCGACCGCCACCGTCACCACCGTCGACGGCGACCCGATGACGGTCGCGTACTCCTCGTCGTACGCCGGGACTCCCCCGCAGCAGGCCACGCACACCGGCGCGCAGATCCGGGTCGCGGCGATCGGCCCCCAGGCCGCCAACGTCACGGGCGTGATCGACCAGACCGACCTCTTCGGCACCATGCTCGGCCGCACGCCCAGCACGCTGCCGACCGCTCCGACGGCCACCGCCACGGCGACTGCGACGGTGACCGTGACGGCCAGCCCGACGGCCAGCCCGACCACCAGCCCCACCCCGCCGGCCACCCCGGCCGCCCGGCCCTCGATCTGGCTGGCGTCGCCCAAGAAGGTCGCACGGGGCGCAGAGACGTGGATCTCGGTGACGGTGCAGGACGCCACCGAGGTGACGGTGCGCCTGAAGCAGGGCAAGGACAGCACCGTCAAGCGCCTCGACGCCGACGGCGGCGCGATCCGGCTGCCCGGGTCGCTGCGCAAGGGTGCGCTCCAGCTGAAGGTCGTCGCCACCGGTGACGGCGGTCGCCGGACCCTGACCCGCACCATCGTGGTGCGCTGACACCCAGCACCACCCAGCACCACCCAGCGCCACCCAGCGCCACCCAGCGCCACCCGGCATCACCCAGCACGACCCCACCGGCCGCAGGCCCCGGACCTCCGGGGCCTGCGGTCGACGTGCGTCCGGGGCATCCACACGGACCTGTTCACCTCGGTGTGCTTGCATCCCGCTCGTGAACGACCACCAGGTCCTCGACGTCGAGCAGATGAAGGGCCTCTTCCGGGGGACGAACCTCCTGCTGACGATGCTGTGCCACCCCGACCTCCACGGCCCGGCGGACCGCGCCCGCCAGGTCGACCTCAACCGCGCGACCTCACCGGCGTACGCCCTCGTGGTGCTCGCCAGCGTCGGCGCCGGCCGGCACTGGCGCCTCGCCGACCTCGAGGCAGGGCACGGCCCCTCCCTGCCGTCGTTGCGCGCCGTGCTGCAGACCGTTCCGAGCCAGGGTCGTCCGGACCTCCTGCTCACCGCGATCGACCTCGTCGAGGCGGTGGCGCGAGGCGCCCAGACCCGCCCGCTGGTCGAGCAGCTGCTGCACGACGGCGTCCGCGCCTACGAGGTGCTGCTCGACGTCGTCCACGAGCTCGGGTGGCTGGCGGCGCAGGCCGACCCCACCATCGCCAACGTCGCCGGGCTGATCGCCAGGGAGGCCGTCACGGCCGAGCAGGACTGGTACGACCTGCACGCGGAGCACCCCTAGGACGCATCACACCCCCGGGACACGTGGTCCCGGGGGTGCGTGCGGAGCTGCAGCGGCGACGGCTCAGCCGAAGCGGCCGTTGACGTAGTCGGACGTGCGTTGGTCCTGGGGGCTGGTGAACATGGCGTCGGTGGGCCCGTGCTCGACGATCACGCCGGGCGTCCCCTGCGAGGCCAGGAAGAACGCGCACGTGTCGGAGACGCGGGCGGCCTGCTGCATGTTGTGCGTGACGATGACGATCGTCACCTGCTCGGCCAGGTCCTTCATGGTCTCCTCGATGACCCGCGTGGAGGTCGGGTCGAGGGCGGAGCAGGGCTCGTCCATGAGGAGCACCCGCGGCTTGATCGCCAGCGACCGGGCGATGCACAGCCGCTGCTGCTGGCCGCCGGAGAGGCCGCCGCCGGGGCTGTCGAGCCGGTCCTTGACCTCCTTCCACAGGCCACCGCGCACCAGGCACTCCTCGACGAGCTGGTCGCGCCCGGCGCGGTCGACCCGCGTCCCGGTCAGGCGCAGCCCGGCGAGCACGTTCTCGCGGATCGACATCGCCGGGAACGGGTTGGGCTTCTGGAAGACCATGCCGATGGCCCGGCGGGCGTCGGTCAGGCGGCGCTGCGGGTCGTAGATGTCCTCGCCGTCGAGCAGGACCTCGCCGGCCAGGGCCGCGGACGGCACCAGCTCGTGCATCCGGTTGAGGATGCGCAGGAAGGTCGACTTGCCGCAGCCCGAGGGGCCGATGAGCGCGGTGATGCCGCGCGCCGGCATCGTCAGCGACACCCGGTCCAGGACCTGGTGGCTGCCGAACCAGGCGGTGATCTCGCGGGCCTCGAGCGACGCGGGGCCGGCGGGGGCGGGCGGGGCGGCGGCGGCTCGCGTGCGCGGCAGGGAGCGGCTGAGGATCTGGGTCATCGGTTCTCTTCGTTCGTGGGTGGCGCAGCGTGCGGGACGGGTGCGTACGGGTGGGTATGGGGAGGGGGCGGGCGGCCGTCAGCGAGCCGCCCGCCCCGGTCGGGGAGGTGGGTCCCGTCAGCGGATGGTGACGGTGAACCTCACCTTGGCGGCCGCGAAGGCCGAGGTGCCCGCGTAGCTGGCGACGAGCTTGTTCTTGCCGACCTTGAGCGGCTTGGTGATCGTGATGACGACCTTGCCGTTCTTGAGCTTGCCCTTGCCGACGACCTTGGTGCCGCGCTTGACGACGACCTTGCCGGTGGCGGAGCCGGCAGCGGACTCCTTGACCTTGATGGAGCCCTTGATCTTCGCGCCCTGGGCGTAGGACTTCTTGAACTTCACCACGAGCGTGGTGTCGGCCTTGGTGACGACGGGCGCCGGGGTGGCGGCGAGGACCGTCACCGAGGTCGCGGCCGACTGCGAGGCGGCGAACACCGAGCTGGTGGTCGGCGTGAACTTCGCGACGACCGTGTGGGCGCCGGCGGCGATGCCGGTGAGGGCCTTGGTGGCCTTGCCGCCGGTGAGCGGGACCGGGGTGCCGCTCGGGGTGGCGGCACCGTCGAGGTAGAAGCTGACCAGGCCGTCGGCCACGGCGCTGCCCGAGGCGACGGTGGCGGTGAGGCTCAGAGCGCCTGCGCTGGCCGAGGTGCCGGACACGGTGGTCGACGTGGCGACCTGCTCGGTGGCGAGGTTGGTGGTCGGGTCTTGGGTCGGGACGCCGCAGACGCCGCCCTGGGTGCGGGGCAGCAGCTGCTCGAAGCCGGCGGCCGCGATCAGCGGCTTGGCCGCCGGGGAGCACGCGAAGCCGGACTCGCCGAAGATCGAGAGGATCTCGGGCTTGGCCACGTCGCCCTGGCGGACCACGTTGTAGAGGGCGCGGGCGGCGGTGAAGCCACCCTCGATGCGCAGCGGCGAGCCCGCGACCGTGTTGCGGCCGACGGAGAACGGCGCGACGGCGTTCGGGTTGGCCTGGACCTGGCTCGGGTCGTGCTCCTGCACCTCGGCAACGGTGCCTGCGAGGGTGACGGCCGTGCCGTTGTTGGCGGCCTGGAGCTGGGCGAGGAAGAACGAGCGGGTGCCCGAGCCGCTCTGCGGGATCTTCGGCTCGATGACGCCCGGGGCGCCGCCCAGCTGGCTCCAGTTGGTGACGGTGCCGGAGTAGATGCGCACCATGTCGGCGGCCGTGATGGTCGCGGGCGCGTTGCTCGTCTTGGCCGTGGCGAGGGCGAGGGAGTCCTTGGCGAACGGGAACGCCTGGAGTCCCGCCTGCTTCTCGGTGGCGTCGAGCGCTGCGGAGGAGCGGGCGAAGTCGATCTCCGGCACGTTGCCCGCACCGTAGAGGGTCTTCTTGCCGGCGCCGGAGCCGTTGGGGCGGGTGGCGGCGGGGTTGCCGGGCAGGTTGATGGTCGCGGCCGCACCCGAGGGGGCGATGGCGTTCCAGCTGACGAGCCTGTTGGCCGGGTTGGAGGCGTTGTAGCCGGGCGTGCCGTTCACGCCGTCGGCGAGGTACGCCAGGGCGAACTCGGAGGTGTCCGAGCCGACGCCGATGACGTCGGAGGACGCCGGGGTGTAGCCGGCCGCGGGGTCGGCCAGGGCCGGTGCCGCCAGGGACAGCGAGGCGGCCGCGACGGCTGCGGTGCTGACTCCGGCGAGGAACCTGCGTACAGACATGGTGTTCAGTCCTTCTCTGGATGGGTGGTGCAGGTCAGGTGGTGCGTCACAACAGGTTCGGCAGCAGTCGCATCGCGACGTCGGTGGTCAGCCAGGCGGCGGCGATCACGACCGGGGTCGTGACCACCCACACCAGGCCGGCACCGAAGCGCTGCCGGGCGGCGACGACCCCGAGGGTCAGCGCCAGGAGGAGGCCCAGGCAGAGGGTCAGCAGCGGCAGCGCCGCTCCCGCCTCGGTGCCCATGGCCTGCTCCGGGTCGGGGACCACGCGGGGAAGCCCCGCGGGGGTGGGGAGGGCCTTCTCCGCCTCCGCGTCGACGTACACGACGCGGTCCGGCGACAGCGACGGCAGCCGCGAGCCGCTCGACTCGGCGCTCACCAGGACCAGCCGCGCGGCCTCGTCGGGACGCGGCTGCGGCAGCGGGTCACCGGCACGGCGTACGCCGATCACCTCGAACGCCGTCTCGCCCTGCGCGGTGGTGACCTCGATGCGGTCGCCCGCACGCAGCTCGCCGATCCGGGCGAACGGGGCGCCGTAGGTGCTGGCCCGGCCGAACACCGCCGAGGTGCCGAGCTGGCCGGGCAGGACGGTGTTGCGCAGGTGGCCGGGCGCGTCGAGCAGGTCGCCCGAGGCGGTGCCCTCGGTGACCACCTCGCGCAGCCCGAGGTGCGGGACGGACAGCAGGGCCACGGGGGCGCCCACCTCGGTCACCGGGCCGATCGGTGCGGTGCCGGAGGCGAGCTCGCCGCGGAAGCGCTGGTAGAGCTCGTCCTGTGCGCGCTCGTGCGACAGCCCGCCGAGGTAGAGGAGCTGGACCAGCATCCAGCCCGCGACCAGGCACACCATCAGCGAGGTGGTCGAGACGACCGACCACGCGTCGGGAGCCGGAGGAGGCACGGCGGCACGTGCGGCGGCCGGCGGGCGAGGAGCGAGGACGGCGGTCACGACCGCCTCCTGCGCAGGTTGCGGAGCCGGATGACGTTGGCGAGCAGGGCGCTGACCAGCACCAGCACCAGCAGCTGGGGCAGCAGCCGGGCGGTGACGGGGGCGGCCACGGCGTCGGTCGGCGGCATCGCGACCGGGTCGGCGGACCCGGACGCCTCGCCACCCTTGTCGCCCTTCCCACCGTCGCCGTCCTTGCCACCCTTGCCGTCCTCGCCGCTGTCCTCGTCACCCGTGCCGTCGCCCGCGTCCGAGGTGTCGGTGCCCGATGAGGGCACCGCGCCGGTGCCGTCGACCGTGGTCACGCTGCCGGGGCCGAGGCCGCCGCCGGTGCCGCTCCCGGTGCCGTCACCCGTGCCGCCGCCGGTGCCGTCGCCCGCGTCGGGGGTCGTGCCCTTCTGCTCCGAGATCGCGGTGGCCACGGACTGCGCCTGCTTCCACAAGGGCGCCGTGACGCCGCTGCGGGTGATCGGCAGGTACCCGGCCGGGAGCTCGCCGTTGCCGTAGCCGACGTGCTGGCCCTCGGTCGTGGAGATCCGCACGAACTCCGCGACCTGCGCCGCGTCCTCCTCCGGCAGGTTGGCCGTGCGGGCGGCGGTGTAGACGATCATCGTCCCGGGATAGCCGTGCGCCCGGACGACCGACCGCATGTCGAGCGTGAAGGGAGTGTCCCCGTCCTCGGGGGCCTCCGCCAGCCGCAACGCGCGCGCCATGGCCGACGCGGTCGGGCCGACGTAGGTCCGTCCGGCCGTCTCGAGCTCGGCCTGGTCGAGGCCGAGGCGCTCGGCGTCGCCGGTCGAGACCAGCCCGAGCATGAAGCGGGTGCCGACGCCCTGGCGGTCGACGCGGCCGATCTTCCACGGGTCGCTGCTGGTGGCGCGGTCGCACTTGGTCTGCACGTTGGGCCAGGCGTCGAGCACGGCCTCGGCGATCTTGCGCAGCGAGGTGACCGGGGCGGCGATCTGGGTGAAGTAGGGCGCCGGGTTCTGCTGGTAGCACTCCAGCGACGACGGGGCGACGTAGTCGTCGAGCAGCGGCCACTCCGGTGTGGGGAGCTCGATCTTGCGGTAGCTCGGGTTGATCCTCATCCCCCACGGGTCGGGCTTGCCCTTCACGAAGTCCATGGCGTCGGCGTCCTGGGCGATGTAGGACGTCAGGGTCTCGAGCACGTCGCTCGACTCCGACAGCGACAGCAGGGTGGCCCCCGCTTCGCGGGGCACGACGTCGAGGCCGGGGTTGAGGCGCTGGAACTCGGGGTCGAGGTTGATCGAGGCCGGGTTCTGGGACATGCCCGGGTGGGTGCGTCCGCGCTCGCTGCCGACGTAGGACTGGGTGAGCAGCTTGGCCAGCAGGCGGGCGTTGAGCCGCAGCGAGCCGTACTCCCCCGCGTTGTCGGGCCGGTCGATCACGTAGGCGATGGAGAACCCCGTCACCGCGGTCGGGGCGTAGGCCATGGGGTCGCCGGTGGCCTCGTGCTCGCTGGAGACGAACGCGGCGGCGCCGCCACCGGTCTCGGCGAGGTTGAACCCGGCCGCGTCGGGCATCTTGTTGTGCTGGAACTTGAACCGCTTCTTGTCCAGGCAGTACGCCGGCGACCACTGCAGCGACGCCTGCGCCATCAGCTCGGAGCCGTAGAACCCGGTCGGCGGGCGCGAGTCGAGGACGTCGCACGCGTCGGGGGCGAGGCCGAAGTCGAGCGGGATGGAGAAGCGGTTGCGCCAGTTGGACGGCGACCACCACAGCTGCGGCGAGACCGAGAGGTCGACGCCGTCGTTGGCGTAGTTGCTCGCGCCGGGCTCGAAGCGCCCGGCCTTGGAGCACTCGCGGTCGTCGTCGACGCACGAGATGCCCTCGATCGGGATCACGACGACCGAGCAGGCGACGGTGTCGGAGCAGCCGAGCGACTCGTTCTCCACGTCCGAGCGCACCTCGAACTTCGCCGAGCCGTTGCCGTCGGCGTCGGTGAAGGCGGCGAGCTCGGCGGGCGGGAACGCCGCGCCCACGGCGGCCTCCGGGGCCATCGTCTCGGCCGTGCAGGAGGTGTGGACGGTGCCGTTCGCGGCACGGAAGGCGGTCGTGTGGGTGGAGAAGGTCGGCGGGTCGTTGCACTCCGCCGGGAGCGGGACCAGCCCGCTCTTGTCGGCGAGGTCGGCCTCGGTGCCGAAGGCGTCGTGGCGCCACACGGCCTGCGAGGCGTCCATCGACTGGGTGCGCTGGATGCGCGAGGACGTCCAGCAGGTCTCGGGCGCGAGCTGCTGGTCGGCGGGCAGCGTGGGGTCGTCCACGCCGCGGCACTGCAGGATCACCACGGGGTACTCCTGGAGCATGCCGAGCTCGCCGTAGGGGCTCGCGGCGCGGCCGCCGGAGGGGTGTGCGCCGCTCCAGGTGATGTCGATGCGCTCACGCCCCCGCAGCTCGGTGGTGCGGCTGGCGGTGACGGTGACGTCGCGGGCGTCGACCTCGATCGGCTGCCCGTCGAAGACGATCGTCCGGGTCAGGTGCCTGGTCTGGGAGTACGCCGGCGTGCTTGGGTCGCCCGACCCGCCGGGTGCGGCGGTGGCGGGCGCGGTCGCGACGGGCAGGCCGAGGGCCACGAGCCCGATCGCGAGCAGGGTCCCTGCGCGCCTCATCGGGCACCGTCCCGGCGACGCACGCCGCGCGCCAGGAGCACGCCGGGCACCAGCACCAGGGCGAGCAGCTCGACCACGGCGAGCCAGCCGAACGCGCGGTCGTCGTTCTCGCGGCCCGCGGCGAGCTCGATCGGGGTGGCGTAGATCGGGTCGTTCGTGGTGCCGGTCCCACCGGCGGCACCGGCCACCGCACCGTCGGCGCTGACCGTCTCGCCGGTCACGGGGTCGACGGTCGTCGCAGGGGCTCCCCCGCCACCGGCACCGCCACCACCACCGGCGCCGGCCGTACCTCCTCCGCCGGCCGGCCCACCACCGCCCGCACCGCCCCCGGCACCGTTCGCGCCGGCCTCGTCGCCGCTCCCGCCCACGACCGGCTGGCCGTCGTCGGTCGACGGCTCGCCCGTGCCGGTGTCGGTGCCGCAGGGTCCGGCGCCCTCCTCGTCGCAGGCCGCCGGCTGCGGGGCGATCTCGGCGAGCTTGTTCTGCTTGAGGTTCCCGGCCACGAAGGTGGGGTTGTTGCACTGGGTGGCGTCGCGGTTCGTGATGTCGACCGCGGGGTCGGCGTCCTTGAGCCGGGCGAGCTGGGTGAACCCGGCCTGCACCAGGTTGAGCGGGAGGGGCGAGTACCCGTAGGGGCCGGCCTTGGACTGGCCCTCGCACAGCGAGTAGTACATGAAGTCGCCGAGCGTCTGGCGCTTCGCGGTCGTCATCCGCTGGTCGTCGGCACCGGTCGGGATGATCATGTAGCTGTAGGACGAGAGCGGGTAGGCCCGCGGGTCGGTCGCGTCGTAGACGTCGTCGAGGATCTGCGTGAGGTACATCGGCGACGACGCGTCCTCGTTGATCCGCGCCTTGGTCAGCGCGACCGCGACGTTGTACTGCGTCGGCTCGACGTAGTAGCCGCCCTTGTTGAGCACCTTGACGACCGGGTAGTCCTTGTTGAGCGGGTAGGCGTACTCGACGTAGCCGATGGTGCCGTTGCCGGCGAAGCCCGAGATCGTGTTCATCACCTGGTCGGAGCCCGACTGCGCGAGCATCCGGCCCTTGCGCGGGTAGTAGGACGTGAAGCCGCTCTTGCCGAAGTAGGGGCGCCAGATGTCGGGGTACTGCTGGTCCATCCAGGTGGTCAGCTGCGCCGTGGTGCCGGAGCCGTCGGAGCGCACCACCGGGGTGATCGCGAGCTTCGGGAACGCGCGCCCGTTGTTGTCCTTCGTGATCTGCGGGTCGGACCAGTCGGTGATCTGCCCGGTGAAGATCTTGGTCAGGGTCTCCCCCGACAGGCGCAGGTTGCGCACCAGCTCGTTGCCCACCTTGAGCTGGTAGGTGAACGCGGTGCCGCCGGCGACGATGGGCAGGTAGGCGAACTCGCGGCCGTTGCTGTTGTCGGCGTTGCCGAACTCGTCGACACCCGGGTAGGGGATCTCGGAGATGCCGAAGTCGGTGACGTCCTGCGCGAAGTTCTTGCGGCCCTGCGAGGAGCCGCCACCGTTGTAGGTGACCTTCATGCCGAGCGCGTCGACGTCGGAGATCCACTGCTGGACGATCACCTCCGACCAGGTGGAGCCCGAGCCCTCGATCTGCGCGTACGCCGCTCGCGCGGAGGCGTTGCCGAGACCGTCGGCCGCCCCGGGGTCGGCGGCCGCTGCGGCGCCGAGCCCCGACAGGGCGGCGAGCGACGCGGAGACCAGGCCGGTGAGCAGGACCGCCGCGAGACGACGGGTGGTGCGGGTCATCAGGACTCCTCGGGTGCGCGCTTCGCGCGGGTCGTTCGGGTGGGGGTGCGGCGTGCGCCGGCACGCGCGGGTCGGGCGACGAGACGGGCGACGACGAACAGGGCGAGCACCAGGACCAGCAGCACCGTGGCGGCGGCGAACGCGCGCTCGATGTCCATCGGCTCGGGGCTGCGCGCGCCCTTGAAGATGAAGAGGGGCAGCGAGTTCATGACGCCGTCGGTGGGGTCGGTGACGAAGAACGTCGCGACGCCGGAGGTCAGCAGCACCGGTGAGGTCTCCCCCACGCCGCGCGCGACGCCGAGGATCAGCGCGGTGGCCAGTCCCGGTCGGGCGGTCGGCAGCACGACGTGCCACACCGTGCGCCAGCGGCTGGCGCCGAGCGCGAGGCTCGCCTCGCGCAGGCCGCCGGGCACGACGCGCAGCACGACGTCGGAGGCGCGCGCGATGATCGGCAGCATCATCACCGACAGGGCCATCGCGGCGGCGAAGCCCGAGCGGGGGAAGCCGAGGGCGACGATGAGGACGGTGTAGACGAAGAGACCGGCCACGATCGAGGGCAGCGCGGTCATCGCCTCCACGATCGTGCGGACCACGACCGCGAAGCGGCCGCCGACCTCGGTCATGAAGACCGCCGTGCCGATGCCGAGCGGCAGCGTGACGGCGATCGCGATGCCGAGCTCGATCACCGATCCCAGGATGGCGTGGCCGATGCCGCCGCGGTCGAACGGGTCGCGCGGCCCTACGCCGGCCATGTCGTCGACGAAGAAGTTGAGGTGGAGCAGCGGCTCCCAGCCGCGGTAGACCACGAAGAGCACGGTGCTCAGGAGCGCGGCCCCAACCAGCACGGCGCCGGAGGTGATCACACCCGCGACGACGCGGTCCACGACGTCCACCCGGCGCCCGCTCATCGACGTGGTGACCGCGCTCGTCACGAGGCCGAGGACGAACCAGGCGATCACCAGCCACGCCGCGCCGGCGAGCGGCAGCAGCCGCTGGGTGAGGACCCACGCCAGGGCGAACGCGGACACCCAGGCGCCGACCACGGTGAGCTGCTCCTCCGCCGTGGGCCGGCCGAGCCGTGGACGGGGCACCGGCGGCGCCGCGTCGAGGTCGCGCTGCGGGAGGTGGGTGGCCGGGACAGGTGCGGGGTCCGCGGCGGGCAGCACCTCGGTCGGGGTCGTGGTGGGGGCGCTCATGCGTCGGTCCCCGCCCCGGAGCGGCTGCGCGCGACGATGGTCGCGGCGAGCGTGTTGACCACGAGGGTGATGAGGAAGAGCACGAAGCCCGCGGTCAGCAGGGCCGAGAGCTGCGCGGCGCTCGCGTCACCGAACCGGCCCGCGATGAGTGCGCTGACCGAGCTGGTGCCGACCTCGAGGATCCGCGGCTTGATGACGAAGTCCGGGGAGATGATCAGCAGCACCGCGATGGTCTCGCCGAGGGCGCGGCCCAGGCCGAGCATCGTGCCGCCGATGATGCCGCCGCGCCCGAACGGCAGCACGACGGCGCGGATCATGCCCCAGCGGGTGGCGCCGAGCGCGAGCGCGGCCTCCTTCTCGCCGGGCGGGGTCTGGGAGAAGACCTGGCGCATCACCGCGCACGACATCGGCAGCACCATCATGGCCACGGCGATGCCGGCGCAGAACGCGCTGCCGATGTAGCGCGACTGGTCCCACACCGCGGCGTCCGGGTCGGCGTCGACGGAGAACAGCGGGATCCAGCCGAGGTGCTGGTGCAGCCACAGGCTCAGCGCGGCGGCGTGGGGCATGACGAGGAAGTAGCCCCACATCCCGTAGATGATCGAGGGCACGGCCGCCATCAGGTCGACCAGCGACACGAGCGTCGACCGCGCGCCCGCGGGGGCGTACTCGCTGATGTAGAGCGCGGTCAGGAGCGCGAGGGGAAAGGCGAAAAACATCGCGACACCGGCGATCGAGACGGTGCCGACGAGCACCGCGGCGATGCCGAGGACGTCGGACTCCGGCTGCCAGGCGCTCTCGGTGAAGAAGCTCCAGCCGTAGCGCTGCAGCGTGGGCACCGACTGCCAGGCGAGGAAGGCGCCGATGCCGCCGGTGACGACCAGGACGGTGGCGCCGACGGCGCGGACCGAGACCTCGAAGACACGGTCGGCGCCGGTGGCCTTGCGGGAGATGCGCCGGGGGCGCACCTCGGGTGTGGGCAGGACGGGGTCCTGGGTAGCAACGGTGGTCACGTGGTTCTTTCAAGACGGGCCCGAGAGACTGCTGACGTGGCGTCACTACCCCGACCTGGCCCTGGCCGGTCGGCTGGTGAACGGCTGAAGCCTCGGACGCCGATCGCAACGGGAACCACCCCTCGGGGTGAACGGCGCACGAACGACAACGGTCGGATCGGCGCTGCGTCCCCCACGCCCGCCCCGCCCGGCACCCGCGACGTCCCACCGTCGCCGGACACCGCCCCGTGCGACACCGTCCGTTCACCCGTGGCCCGGACGGTTGACGCGTGCGCATCGCCCAGCTCGCCAACTTCGTCGGCCCGTCGTCCGGAGGTATGAAGACCGCCGTGCGGGCGCTCGGTGCGGGGTACGTCCGCGCCGGCGCCGAACGGGTGCTGGTCGTGCCGGGGCCGTGCGACGCACGGACCGCCGGCGAGCACGGTCTCGTCGTGCAGCTGCGCGCGCCCCGGGTCGGCGGGGGCTACCGGCTCCTCGTGGAGCCGTGGCGCGTGCTCGAGGTGCTCGACGAGTTCGCGCCCACGTCGGTCGAGGTCTCCGACAAGTCCACGCTGCTGCCCGTCACGTCGTGGGGGCGCCGTCGCGGCATCCCGACGCTGCTGTTCTCCCACGAGCGGCTCGACGCGATGCTCGGGCTCCGCACCGGTCTCCGGGTCGGGATCGGCGCGCCGGTGGAGGCCCTCAACCGGACCCTCGTGCGACGCTTCGACGGCATCGTGGTCACCTCCGACTTCGCGCGGCGCGAGTTCCACGACCTCGCGGCCGCCGCCGGCACTCCGGTCCACCAGGTCGCCCTCGGGGTGGACCTCGAGACCTTCCGACCGGCACCTGTCGCGCCCGGCAGCGCGCTGGCCGGCGCCCGGGACGGCGCCCGGGACGGCACGCTCCGCCTCGTCCACGTCGGGCGTCTCTCCCGCGAGAAGAGCCCCCAGCTCTCGGTGGCGACCGCCGTCGAGCTGCACCGGAGGGGGCACCGCGTGAACCTCGACGTGTACGGCGACGGCCCGCAGCGTGCCGAGCTCGAGCAGACCGCCGCCGGGACGGGCGCGGTCACCTTCCACGGCCACGTCGCGGACCGGCACGGCCTCGCCCGGCTGGTCGCGCACGCCGACGTCGCGCTGTCGACGTGCCCGGGCGAGACGTTCGGGCTCGCGGTGCTGGAGGCGCTCGCCTGCGGCACCCCGGTGGTCACCGCCGACGTCGGCGGCGCGCGTGAGCTGGTCGACGCGGCGTCGGGGGCCTGGGGCCGACCCGACCCGCGATCACTCGCCGACGCGGTGCTCGCGGTCGCCGCCCGGCCGCTCGCCCAGCGTCGCAGGGCCGCCCGGCAGCGCGCCGAGCAGTTCGGCTGGGACCGGGCCGTCGCGGCGATGCTCGCTGTTCACCGCGAGATGGGTGAGGTCGGGCTGGCGTCGCCGGTGCGCGCCTGAGCCCCTGCCCGGACCTCTGCCCGGATCTCTGCCCGGCGGTGCCCGACCGCCTGCACGAGGGCGGTGGCGGCGACCACGGCGACGCCGACGGCGATGACCGCGTCGGCACCCCGCAGGGAGGAGTCCAGGGGCGCGACCAGCCCGCCCAGCCACGAGGCGTGCAGCAGCGCCTGCCACCCGCGCGCCGGCAGCTCGACGGCGGCGAGGAACGGCAGGCACCAGAGGACGTACCAGTGGTGGACGACCGGGCTGAGCACCACCAGCGCGAGCGCGACGGCGGCGGTGGCCCGCAGCGCGGTACGCCGGTCACCGGATCGGGAGCGCAGGCCGACCGTCACCGCCACCACCACCAGCAGGACCGAGCCCGCGGTGCGGAAGGCGTCGACGAGGTCGGCCCCGGTGAGCAGGTGGGCCAGCCGGCCGAGCTGCGTGGACACCGACAGCGGGGTCTGCACCTCGCCGGGGACGCCGAGGGCGTGCACCCAGCCGACGCCGAGGTGGCTGACGGCCCCGATGCAGACGACGGTGAGGAGCGACACCGCCCCGACCTGCGTCGCCCGGGTCGCGCGTGCGGAGACCCGTGCGGCGGCGGGCAGCGTCACCAGCACGACCCCGACGCCCGCGACCCCCGCCGGGAGCTTCACGGCGACGCCGAGCCCGACGACCAGCGCCCCGACGAGCCAGCCGTGCCGAGCGGCCACCACGAGCGCCACCGCCGCCAGCCCGGCCATGAGCAGGTCGTTGTGCACGCCGCCGACGCCGTGGGCCAGGACGAGCGGGCTGGCCAGCACCAGGGCCGAGGCGCGCGCGGGGTCCACCCGCGACCAGCGGCTCAGGCGCGGCACGGCCCAGGCGAGCAGCGCCAGCCCCACCAGGGCGAGGAGGCGGTGGGCGACGACGAGCAGCCACGGGTCCGTCGTGAGGCCGGCCGCTGCCGAGCCCCACACGAGCGGGAGCGGTCCGTAGGGGGTCGCGGTGGCCAGCCACATCGGGTCGACCGCCTCGACGACCTGGCCGTCGAGGATCGACGGCGTCCACACGTAGGGCGAGAGACCGAGGTGGGTCAGCACTCCCTGGGCGGCGTAGCTCCACCCGTCGCGGGAGAACAGCGGCGGCGCGAGGAGCAGCGGCAGGGTCCACGCCGCCGTGGCGCGGTGGACGAGGGCGGTGCGGTCGTCCTCGCGGACGCCGAGGTCCCCCGCCGCCCGCACCAGCCGCAGCCACGCCGACGACGCGAGCCCCAGCCCGACGACCACGACCGCCAGGCCGAGCATCCGACCGCCTGTCGAGGAGCGCAGGTCGGCCACGAGCGGCAGCGAGGCGACGGCGCTCGACGCGGGGAGCACCGAGACGACGAGTCCCCCGACCAGCACGAGCACGTACCCCAGGACCCCGCGTCGCACCATGGGCTCGACGCTAGGAGCCGCGGCCCACGCCGCGACGCCCCCCGCGTGAACCGCGGGGGTCCGTGCGGTGGCTACTCGCCGACCCGGTGGCCGTGCGGGCGCAGGCGCTCGACGTCGAACAGCGTGGTGGTGCCGGACACCTCGTTGCCGACGGCCACGAGCGGGTCGCCGTTGGGCGAGTCGTCGGCCGCGATGAACGCGAGGCCCTCGGGGCCGAGGTCACCGGCACGGGCGAGGTCGGTGGTGCCGCTGACGGAGAAGTCGCGGTTGTCGGTCCACGTGACGAACCGCGGCCGCGCCGGCTCGGTGACGTCGTAGACCACGACGCCGCCGACGCGCTCGAGCCCGACGAAGGCGTAGGTGCGTCCGGCGACCTTGCCGAGCGTCACGCCCTCCGGCTCCGGGCCCTTGTCGTCGCTGCGGTTGTCGAACGACGACGTGGCGTGGTCGGAGTTGAAGGAGCCGGGGACCGCAGCGGCAGTCATCCGCTCGATCTCGTCGCCGGTGTCGGCGACGAGCCGGCCGTCGGAGGTGAACACCGAGATCCCGCGGCCGCCGAAGCCGTAGAGCGTCTCGTAGCAGGTGCCGGTGGGGTCGAGCCCGTCGGCGCGGGTGATCTTGAGCCGGGACAGGCCCGCGAAGCCGTCGCCCGCCTTCACCGCCGCGCACGCCGGCTCGATCCCGTTCCTGCCGAGGTCGCCCACCCGGATCTCCTCCGAGTAGCCGTCCCAGTCGCGGGTGTCGCCCTCGTCGGCGGTCACCAGGTAGGTCGTGCCGCGGACCCGGTAGGAGGCGATCGCGTCGGGCTGGCGGAACGTGCGGACGTCGGCGTAGGTGCGGATGGCGATGCCGTCGCGGTCGCTCGCGTCGAACGGGACGCGGGAGCGGTCGACCGTGCCGAGCGACCACACGTCGCTGACCCGTGCGGAGCGGAGGTCGACCACGGCGACGCCGTTGGCCTCCTGGAGGGTGACGTAGGCCGTGCGGGACGTCTGGTCGACCGTGACGTACTCGGGCTCGAGGTTCTCCGAGACCGGGTACGCTGGGGTGCCCGTCCCTGCGTCGGCGCGGCCGCCGTAGACCCGGATGCCGGCCGGCAGCGCCGCGCCCTCGAAGGCGTGGAAGCCCGCCGTGCGGACGGCCGCCTGGGTCGCGGCGCGTACCACCCGCGGCAGGTCGACGACCGAGACCGACCCCTCGGGGTCGACGCTGTAGTCCTCGGCCGGCTCGCCCTCGTTGGCGACCACGGCGCGCGCGCCGTCGGGCGTGAGGGTCACCATGTCGGGCAGGGCGCCGACGCGCACCGCGCCCAGCGCACCGCCGCTGCCGGCCGCGTCGAAGAACACCAGCCAGCCCGCGTCGGTCTTGTCGGGCGCCTCGACCGCGACGACGCCGAGGCCGTCCTCGCGCACGGCGACGGAGTTGGCGACCGCGCCGTCGGGGACGAAGGATCCGTCGGCCGACACGACTCCGGTGGTCTGGAGGTCGAAGAGCTTCGTCGGTGCCGCGGGGTCGGAGGCGTCGAGGACCTCGACCTTCGCCTGAGCGGCGTTGACGACCAGCAGGCGCTGCCCCGCGGCCCAGTGCTCGACGATCTCGGCGGCGGACTCGTCGAGGACGCCGGTCTCGTAGGTGCCGAGCGGCGCCAACGACAGCGCCGCCCCGGGGGCCGAGGAGGTGACGGGCTCGTCGACCAGACCGGCGCTGGCGCTGCCGGGCGTCAGCACCGCCAGCGCGCTCACCGCCGCGGCGCTCAGGCTCGCGGCGAGCGCGGCGGCTCGGGGAGTACGGGTGGGGGCGGTGCGGGTCATGGCGGCTGCCTTCCTGGACGGACGTGGGGGTCGCGTGGGTCGCGTGGGCCGCGGGGGTCGCGGGAGGTCGTGCGCGCAGGCTAGGAAGCCCCGGTGACGCCTCGGCGTCCGCGCGGTGAACGCGCGTCGAGCACCCAGCGGTCCGCCCGACGTGACCTGGGTCACTGCTACCATCGCCAACGGCCGTCGCGGGCCGTACAGCGGGAACGGGGTGGTGTCGCCGGTGCTCGGCCTTCCCGACCCTCCCCCGGCCCGCCCGGAGTTCGGGCACGACGCCCTCGTCGTGTGCGACAACCTCGTGCGCATCTACCAGTCCGCGCACGTCGAGGTGCAGGCACTGCAGGGCCTCGACCTGCTCGTGCACGCCGGCGAGATGGTCGCGCTGGTCGGGGCCTCCGGCTCCGGGAAGTCGACCCTGCTCAACGTCCTCGCCGGTGTCGACGCGCCCACTGCCGGACGGGCGCGCGTCGCGGGCCACGACCTGGTCTCCCTGTCGCGCGCCGAGCAGGTCCACTACCGACGCCACGTCGTGGGGTTCGTACGCCAGCAGACCGCGCGCAACCTGGTGCCGTACCTCACCGCGCGCCAGACCGTGGACCTGCCGATGACCATCGCCGGTCGGCCGCGGGCCGAGCGGCGCTCGCGCGTGGACGAGCTGCTGGAGGTGCTCGGCGTGGGGCACTGCGCCGAGCGACGCCCCGACGAGATGTCCGGCGGCGAGCAGCAGCGGGTGTCGATCGCGGTCGCGCTGGCCAACGGCCCCGACCTCCTGCTGGCCGACGAGCCGACCGGCGAGCTCGACAGCGAGACCGGCGCCGAGGTCTTCGCGGCGCTGCGCACCGTCAACGCCGAGCTCGGGGCCACGGTCGTGGTCGTGACGCACGACGCCGGGGTGAGCGGCCAGGTGGCCCGCACCGTGGCGATCCGCGACGGACGCACCAGCAGCGAGGTCGTGCGCGGACAGGCGGACGAGGACGGCACGCGCACGGCCGAGGAGTTCGCGGTGATGGACCGCGCGGGCCGCGTGCAGCTGCCGCGGGAGTACCGCGAGGCGTTGGACCTGACCCGCCGCGTCCGCGTCGCGCTCGCGGGCGACCACGTCGAGATCCGCTCGGACCGGGAGGCGGGTGGATGAGCACCGTGCCTGCGATGGTCGAGGCCCGGGGCCTGGCCCGGTCCTACGGCACGACGGCGGCGCCCGTCACCGCCCTCGCGGACGTCTCGCTCGACGTCGCCCCCGGAGAGATGCTCGCGGTCGTGGGACGCTCCGGCTCGGGCAAGACCACCCTGCTCAACCTGCTGGGCGGCCTCGACCGCCCCGACGCCGGCACCGTGCGGATCGCGGGACGCGAGGTCACGACCCTCGACGACGAGCAGCTCGGCGAGCTGCGACGCGACACCGTGTCGTACGTCTTCCAGACCTTCGGGCTCGTGCCGGCACTCACGGCGGCGGAGAACGTCGGCGTGCCGCTGCGCCTGCGGCGGGTGCCGCCCGCCGAGCGCGAGCAGCGGGTGGCGCTGCTGCTCGACCTGGTCGGGCTCGGCGGGCACGCGCTCCAGCGCCCCGCCGAGCTGTCCGGCGGCCAGCAGCAGCGTGTCGCCATCGCCCGGGCGCTCGCCGGGTCACCGCGGGTCCTGCTCGCCGACGAGCCGACAGGGCAGCTCGACACCGAGACGGGCCTCGGCGTGATGGCGCTGCTGCACGCCGTGGTGGAGTCCGAGGGCGTCACCGCGGTGGTCGCGACCCACGACGCGGTGCTGATGTCCCTCGCCGACCGGGTGGTGTCGATCTCGGACGGCCGGATCGAGGGCTGAGGCTCCCGTGATCGCGCTGGTCCTGCGCCGCGCCCGCGTGCAGCGCGGTCTCCTGCTGGCCGTCGTCGTGCTGGTCGCCACCGCCTGCACCCTCGTCGGCACCTGCACGCTGCTCCTCGACCGCACCCAGGAGCTCGGGTTCGCCAGGGCGGTCCAGCAGGTCCCGCCCGACGACGTCGCGGTGACGGCGTTCCTCCTCGACCTGACCGCGGCCGACGCGACCACCGCCGCCGACGAGGCCGCCGACGTGGTCGGTGGGGTGCTCGCGTCGCTGCGACCCAGCCTCGAGACCACCACCACCTCGCGCCTGCGCGACCTCTCGTCCCGGGGCACCGAGGCGGGCAGCCAGGGCTACCTGGTCGCCACCGACGGCCTCGCCGAGCGCGCCGAGCTCACCTCGGGGCGGTGGCCCGCACCGACCGCCGGCCGCCTGCCCGAGGCGGTCGTCCCCACCCGCACCGCCGCCCTCCTCGGCCTGGCGGTGGGCGACGAGGTCGCCCTCGGCCGCGAGACCGGCATCGGGGGCGTCGACGGCACCGTCCGGATGCGGCTCGTCGGGACCTTCGACCCCCGCTCGGGCATCGAGTGGGAGCGCGACCCGCTCGGGGGCACCGGCTTCTCCCCCACCTACAGCGACGGGCTGGAGCCCGCCCCCACCTACGGTCCGTTCGTCGTCGACGCCGGTGCACTGGCCGCGACGGGCTCGACCGTCAACGCGGTGCGCGTCACCGCCCGCCCCGAGCTCGGGACCGGCAGCACGCCGGCGCTGCGCGTGGCGGTCGACAGGCTCGCCACCGCACCCGAGCTCCTCGACGCCCGGGTCGGCGACCGCGCCGATCTGACGCGGGTCGGCTCCGAGCTCCCCCGCACCCTCGACCGGCTCGACGCCCAGCAGGTGAGCACCCGCTCGACCGTGCTCGTGGTGCTCCTCCTCGGCCTCGCCCTGTCGCTGGCCGCCGCGCTGATGACCGGGCGGCTGGTGGGGTCGGTCCGGCAGGACGAGCGCGACCTGCTGGCCTCGTGGGGGCTCGACCGGCGGCAGCAGCTGGGCGCAGCGGCGACCGAGGCCGCCCTCGTCGCTGCCGCGGGCGCGCTGGTCGCGGTGCCGGTGGCCGCGCTCGTGCACGCGCGGCTGACCGGGCTCGACGACCTCGTCGCGGCGGGGCTGGAGCAGCGGCCCGCCGTCACCCCCGCGCTCCTGCTGTCCGTCGTCGGCACGGCCGTGGTGCTCGCCGCCGGCCTGGTCGCGGCGTCGTGGCAGGCGGCCACGACGGCCGACCCGGCCCCCGTACGCCGCGTCCGGCTCGCGCTGGACGCGGTGCTGGCGCTCGTCGCCGGGGCTTCCTGGTGGCAGCTGAGGGGACGGGCGGCCTCCTACGACGGTGGCGTCGACGTCGTCCTGGCCCTCGCGCCGGTGGTGTGCCTGGTCGCGCTGACGGTGCTCGGCACCCGGCTCGTGGCGCCGGCGCTCGCCCGCGCGGCCCGGCCCGCCGTCCGGTCGCGCGCCCTCGTCGTGCCGCTGGCGCTCCAGCAGGCCGCCCGGCGCGTGCCCCCCGCCACCGCGACCTTGCTCCTGGCCGTGTTCGCGGTCGTCAACATCGCCTGCATGGTCCTGCGGCGCGACCCGACCCCCG
>NZ_JBHLXH010000002.1:135195-137888 GCF_042432345.1 Nocardioides zeicaulis
GCGCAGCACGTGGGAGCGCTCGCAGGTCGACCAGGCAGCGCTGCGGGTGGGGACCGACCTCGCCCTGGTCACCGACGGCCCGGCCGGGCCGGCGGACGCCCGGGAGGTCCGGGCCGCCACGGGCGACGCCGGCGCCGTCTCACCGGTGATCCACCGACCCCTCGTCCTGGGGCGCTACGTCGGCCGCGAGGGCTCGCGCCCGGTGCTGGTGGCGGTCGACACCCGCCACGCGGGCACGCTGCTGCGGGGTCGCACCGCCCCGGGCCTCGACTGGTCCGCCGTCGGTGCCCGTCTCGCGCCCGGCCCCCCGGTGGCGGGCCTGGTCGTCCCCGCGGACGGTGCGGGCGCCCGCGTGCGCGGCCGCACACCGTCGGGGGTCGCGCTGGTCGCACGCCCGACGGTCGTCCTGCAGGACCCGACGGGCTTCCGGTTCAGCACAGCGGCGCGGCCCGTGCCCCTCGACGGCGCGGCGCACCCGCTGCGGTGGTCCGACCCCGGCGAGGCGGACCTGCGCCTGGTCGCGGTGGGCCTCGAGCTCGTGGGCCACCACACCGGAGAGGGCGGCCCGGGCGGCTCCGACGTCCGGGTCGACGTCGTCCTCCCGCACGCGGGCGGGGGCGGCGAGGTCGAGGACGGGGCGCCCGCCGAGGAGCCCTGGCAGACCAGGCTGACGCAGCGCAACGGACTCGTGCGCGCCGCGACCGTCACCCTGGGCCGTGCGCCGGACGCCACCCGGCTGTCGGTCCGCGCCGACGTCGACCTCACCTACATCGAGTACGGCGGCGCCGACGTGCTGGTCAGCTCCCTCCCCGACCCGGGCGACGTGCCGGTCGCGGTCTCGCAGGCGCTGGCTGACGAGGTGGGCGTCGGCACCGGCGACCAGCTCTCCGCGATCGTCGGGGACGCGACGCTGGACCTGGTGGTGGCGGCCGTGGTGCCGGCGGTGCCCTCCGCGCCGGGCGGCGTGGCCGTGCTCGCCGACGCGGACACCCTGACCCGCGCCCTGGTCGACGCCGGGCGCCTGGAGCCGGTGGCGGACGGCTGGTGGGTCGGCCGCCCCGCGGCGGGGACGGCGACCCGCCTCGAGCAGGCGGGCATCGGCGACGTCACGACGCGCGCAGGGGCGACCGTCGCGCTCTCCCGCGGCCCGCTGCGCGTGGCGGTGCCGACCACCCTGCTCGTGCTGGTCGTCCTCGCGACGGCGATGTACGTTGCCGCCCTGGTGCTGCTGGTCGGCTCGGACCGGCGGCGCCGCACGACCGAGGCGGCACGACTGCGCGCGCTCGGCGCCTCGACGGCCGAGGTGCGCCGGGTCGCCGTCCTCGAGCACCTCGCCCTCCTCCTCCCGCTGACCGCGGTGGGGGCACTGGTCGGTGGCGTCGCCGCGGTCGCCCTCGGCCCCCACCTCGTGCGCTCCGACCTGGGCGCCGCCCCGGTTCCGCCCGCGGCGGTCGCGTGGCCCTGGGCCGCCGAGCTCGCGCTCGTCGCCGGGATGCTCGTCGCGGCCGTCGTCGTGAGCGCCGCGCTGAGCAGCGCGCTGGTGCGCCGTGCCGACCCCGCGCGGCTCGGGACGGGCGCGTCGTGAGGCGGCCGCGTCTGCACGTGCCGACCGTCGTGGGACGGCTCCGGGCCGACCGCGCCCTCCTGCTGCTCGTCGGTGTCGTCGTCGCCGTGACGTCGGCCCTGGGCGCGGCCGTCGCCCCCCTGGCCGGGCAGGCGGCCGACCGCGCGGTCGTGGGTGCCGTGCGCGACGCGGGCGACCGCGGCGCCGTCCGGGCCTCCCTGCCCGACTCCTACGACGTCCCGACCGACGACGACGGTGGGGACGCCGCGTCGGCGGCCGGGCAGGTGCGCCAGGACGCGCAGCTCGTGCGCGACGTGCTGCCCCCCGAGCTGGACGCCGTCCTCCGCCCCGGCGTCGCCACCGTCACCACCACACCCCTCCAGCTGCTCGACGGAGGTCCGGGGCGCTACCTCCAGCTGGCGTTCGTGTCGTCGGTCGACGACGGTCCGTCGCTGCGCTGGACCGCCGGGCGGGAGCCGGGCGCGGAGCGCGGGCCACGCCCCGGCACCGTGCGCGTCGCGCTCTCCGGGGCCGCCGCGCAGGCGCTCGACCTCGAGGTCGGCGAGGTGGTGCCGGCACGCGACGAACGCGGCCGCGACGTCACCGTCCGGGTCGTCGGGACGTTCGAGGCCGCCGACACCGACGACCCGGCCTGGCAGGTGGCGCCCCTGGCCCTCGCGCCGACGCTCGGCGCGGCGGACGGTTCCACACGAACGGCCGCGACCGCCCTCGTCCCGCCGGCCGCGCTGGGCGACCTGGAGGGCGCGCTCCCCGGCGACGCGCTGTCGCGCCGGGTCGTCTTCGTGCCCGAGCCCGACCGGCTGACCTGGCGCGGGTCGGCGGCGCTGGAGCGGACCGTCGTCGCGTTGCAGTCGGGCGCGACCGGTGCCGCGGACGGCACGACCTGGGACACCGTTCTCGACACGGTGCTGCGCGACGCGCGCAGCGAGGTCGCCTCGGCCCGAGGCCAGGCCCAGGTGCTGCTGACCGGCCTCCTCACCGCGGCGTCGCTCGTCCTCGTGCTGGCCGGCCGGCTCCTCGTGCGGAGGCGGACCGGTCCGCTGACGACCGCGCGCGAGCGCGGCGCCGCGCTGCCCGACCTCGCGCTGGAGCTCCTGGTGGAGTCCGC
>NZ_JBHLXH010000002.1:137910-219814 GCF_042432345.1 Nocardioides zeicaulis
GCGGCGGCCGGGGCGCTGGTCGGCGTCGCGAGCGTCCGCCTGCTCGCCGGCGCCGCCGGATGGGTGTGGTCCCTGCCGGTCGTCGCCGTGGCGACGGCCGCACCGCCGCTCCTCGGCGTGGCACTCGCGGGGGCCACGACGCGGCGCGACCGGGCGCCGGCCAACCGCACCGCGCGGCGCTCCCGGGCGCGCGCCGCCGGCGGGCTGCGGGCGCTCGTCGAGGTGGTCGTGGGGGCGACCGCGGTGCTCGCGTGGGTGGCGCTGCGGCAGCGCGGCGTCGTCGGGAAGGACGGCACGGGTGGCGACGCCACCGCCGCCAGCGCGGCCGTGTGGGTCTCGGTCGCGGCCGCGCTGCTGCTCCTGCGGGTGCTGCCCGCCGCCCTGGCCGCCCTGCTCGCCGCGACGCGCCGCCTCGCCGGTGCGGTCCCGCTCTTCGTCGCGGCGCGGCTCTCGTCCACCCCGGGCCGCGCGCTGCCCACCGTGGCCGTCGTGGTCGCGGTGTCGCAGCTCGTCCTCGGCGTCTCGCTCGTCGTCACGCTGCACCACGGCCAGGCGGCCGGGGCGCGCGTCGCGGTGGGGGGCGACGTCCGGTTCGACGCGCGCCCCGACCCCGCCGTCGCGCGGCTCGCGAGCCAGGTAGCGTCCTCCCCCGGCGTGCGCGCCGCCGCGGCCGCCCGCGTCGAGGACGGCGTCCGCGTGTCCGGCTCCGACGGCTCGGCGCTGGTGCGGCTGGTGGCCGTCTCCCCCGCCGACCTCGCCCGGGTCCGCGAGGCATCCGGCCTCCCGGGTGGCGACCTCGACCGCCTCGCCGGCGACCGCCTCGCCGGCGACGGCGACGGCGACGACGACGACCGGGTGCCGGCCCTCCTCCTCGGCGGCACCGCCGGCCTGCGCCGGGTGCCGAGCCTGGACTGGGAGGGCGTCCGTGTGCCGCTGGAGGTCGTGGGGGACGCACCCGACCCCGGTGCGGGGAGCGATGCGGTGCTCGTCGTCGACGCCACGTCCCTCGCCCGGGCCGGGGTGGCGGCGGCGCCCGACACGGTCTGGGCCTCGGGCACCGGCGCCGCAGCCGCCGTCAGCGAGGCCGCCCGCCAGGCGGGCGCCTCCGGAGCGGTCGTCACGTACGCGGGTGAGCTGGCGCGGCGACGCGACGCCCCGCTGCCGTCGGCGATGACCGACCTGGGGGTGGCGTCGTGCGTGGTGCTGCAGCTGCTGGCGCTCCTGGCCGTCGCGCTGGCCGCGGCGTCCGACGCGCCCGAGCGGCGCTCCTCGGTCGGTCGCCTCCGCGCGCTCGGGCTGCCCCGGCGCGACCTGACGCGGGTGCTGGCCGGCGACCTCGTGGCGCCCGTGACCGTCGCGTCGGCGGTCGGCGCGCTCGTCGGCGCCGTCTGCGCCCACCTGGCGCTGGGCTCGTTCGCGCTCGAACGGCTGACGTCCACGCGCCAGCCGCCGGCCGCCGTCGTGCCGTGGTGGACCGTGGGGTCGGTCGTCCTGCTGGTGTGCGGGGCCGGGCTGCTCGCGGTGGCGGAGTCGCGACGGGTCCGCGGCACGCCGCTGGCCCGGTTGCTGCGATCCTGATCGACGTGGACCACACCTTCACGACCGACGGCGCCCAGTGGCTGCACGAGCCGTCCTGGCGGGTCGAGGGCGACGAGCTCGTCGTGGACGCCGTCGAGGGCAGCGACCTGTGGCGCCACACCAGCTACGGCTTCGTCCGCGACACCGCCCACGCGCTGCTGCGACCGGTCGCCGTGGGGCAGGCCTGCGAGGTCGACGTGCACGCCTCCATGTCCGAGCAGTTCGACCAGGCCGGCCTGCTGCTGCGAGTCGACGAGGAGCGGTGGCTGAAGGCGGGCCTCGAGCGCGCCGACGGTCGCCTGGGGCTCGGGGTCGTGATGACCGACGGGCGCTCCGACTGGTCGACCGCACCGGTCGACGACTGGGCCGGCACCTGGGTGCGGGTCCGGGTCAGCGTGGCCGCCGACAGCGTGACCGTCCGCGCCCGCCCGGAGGGCGGGGCGTGGCAGCTCGTCCGCCTGGTGCCATTCGCGACCTCGGGTGCTGCGCTCGCCGGTCCCTACTGCGCCGCCCCGAGCCGCAGCGGCTGGACGGCCCGCTTCCGTGCCCTCGCGACGACGTCCGCGGACGACGCGCTCCACTGAGCCGCGCCACCTCCCCTCGGGGGTGTGAGGCGGGCCACGTCGCGCTACCGTCGAGGGATGACGAAACTTTCAATCATCTACTACTCCAGCTACGGCACCGCCCACCAGATGGCGACCCGCCTGGCCCGGACGGCCGAGTCGCAGGGCGCGGAGGTGCGCCTGCGCCGCGTGCGCGAGACCGCACCCGACGAGGTCGTCCAGTCCGTCGAGGGCTGGGCCGCGCACGCCGCGTCGGTCGCCGACCAGCCGGTCGCCGAGCCCGAGGACCTCGCGTGGGCCGACGCGGTCATCATGGGCTCCGGCACCCGCTACGGCCACGTCACCAGCCAGCTGCAGTCGTTCATCGACACGCTCGGACCGCTCTGGCAGGAGGGACGCCTGGCCGACAAGGTCTACTCGGCCTTCACCTCGAGCCAGACCCTCCACGGCGGCCAGGAGACCACCCTCCTCGCCATGATCACGACGTTCGCCCACTTCGGCGGGATCATCGTGCCGCCCGGCTACACCGACCAGGTGAAGTTCAACGACGGCAACCCCTACGGCGTCGGCGTGGTCACCGGCGCGGGCGGGGTCGATGACGCCGCCAACGACGCCCTCGACCACATGGTCACCCGCGTGCTCACGATCGCCCAGCGCCTGGAGTCCTGACGGTCCGCGTCCCCCGGGTGTCCGCCGTGCACCGCGCGGACGCCCGGGGTCGAGCCGGCGACAGGGCGCACGAGGTGTGTCACGCTGTCAGGTCACGGCGGTGGTACCCACCACCGCCCGCTCGGAGCGTCCCGGAGGGACATCCATGGAGACCGACGACCGCGCTCACCTGCTCACCCGGCTCGCCCTGGAGCTGCAGTCGGCCCGCGACACGGAGCCGACGGCCGATGCCGTCATCCAGCAGACGCTCGACCTGGTCCCGGACGCCGACTGGGTGAGCCTGACCCTCAGGAGCGCGCGCCGGCGGTTCGTGACCCTCGCCGCGACCGCCGAGGTGGCCAGCACGGCCGACGAGCTCCAGTACACGCTGAGGGAGGGGCCCTGCGTCGACGCCGCCCTCGACGGCGACTGGTACCGCAGCGGCTCGGTGGGCGACGACCCGCGCTGGCCCACCTGGGGGCCGCGGGCCGCCGAGGTCGGCGTCGCCTCGCTCCTCAGCGTCAAGCTCGCGACCGAGGACTCGGTGCTCGGTGCCCTCAACATGTACTCGGGGACGCCCGGTGCGTTCACGGACCGTGACAGCGTGGACTTCGCGGTGCTCTACGGCGCGCACGCCGCCGTCGCCCTGACCGCGGCCCGCGAGATCTCCGGCCTGCACAGCGCCATCCACTCGCGGCACACCATCGGCCTCGCCCAGGGCATCCTGATGGAGCGCTACGGCCTCGGGGTGGACGCCTCGTTCAGCCTCCTGCGCAGGTGCTCGACCGACCTCCACCTCAAGGTGGCCGACGTCGCCGCCGACATCGTGACGACACGGCGCCTGCCGGTGGCGACGACAGCCTCGCCTCAGAGCGAGCCGACCGACCCCGCGTCCACCCGGTAGTTGGCGCCGTTGACGAAGCTGGCGCGCTCCGAGCACAGGAACGCGATCACGGCCGCGACCTCCTCGGGCTCGCCGCGGCGCCCGAGCTCCATGAACGGGCGCTCCTCCTCCAGGAAGGAGGCGATCGCCTCCTCGCGGCTGGTCCCCTGCTCCTCCGCGCGCTGGTCCATCATCGCGTCGGTCATCGGCGTGCTGATGAAGGCCGGGGAGACGCTGTTGACCAGCAGGCCCTCGGCGGCGTACGTGCGGGACAGGCCCTTGGCGAACGACAGCAGGCCGGCCTTGGCGGCGCAGTAGGGCAGCTCGTCGTCGTAGGGCTGCACCGCGTCCTCGGAGCTCACGAACACCATCCGGCCCCAGCCCCGTCGCAGGTCGGCGAGGAACGCGTGGCTGACCCGCACGGCCGACATCAGGTTGGTGTCGAGCACGCTGGTGAAGTCGTCGTCGCTGAGCTCGTGGAAGGCGCCCGTCGGACCGGTGACGCCCGCCCCGTGCACGACGATGTCGACCTCCCCGACGGCGTCGCGCACGCCCCGGCGCAGCGCGTCGAGGTCGCCCTCCCGCGACAGGTCGGCGACCACCACGTGCACCCGGGCGTCGCCGGGCAGCGACGCCCTCGCCCCCTCGAGCGCGTCGCGGTCGGTGTCGGTGAGCACCACCTCGACACCCTCGGCGACGAGCGCCGCCGCCGTCGCGCGCCCGATGCCACCTGCTCCGCCCGTGAGGAGGGCCTTCCTGCCGTCGATGCCGAGGTCCATGCCGACACCCCACCACCTCGTCGCCGGGGCCGCCCACCCCCGCAGGGGTCGGACGGCTCAGCAGCGGTCGAGCATCTCCCGCAGCGCTCGGACCTCGCTCGGGTCGGCGGCGAGGTCGTACCTGCTCTTCACCCGCACCCACCGGACGGCGTAGGCGCACTGGTACGCCTGGCGCGGGCGCCAGGCGGCCGGGTCGTCGTCGCCCTTGCCCGCGTTGGTGGGCCCGTCGACGGCCAGCAGGTTGCGCAGGTCGTTCGCGTAGGTGCGCCGCTCGTCCCCATCCCACCGGTCGGCGCCTGAGGCCCACGCCTCGGACAGCGGGACGACGTGGTCGATCTGGACCGCCTGCGCCTGGGCGAGGTCCTTGAGGTCGTCGAGGACGATCGTGGTGCCGGTGTAGGGGTCGACCCACGTGCCGGCGAGCACGTCGTGGTCGCACGCACCCTGCTGCCCGACCCGCGCGGTGCCGGCCACGGCGTCGCGCAGCAGCACGTCGTCGCGCTGGTTGCACCCGTTGTCGTCGGTGTCGGCCCAGGCCGAGCCGAAGGCGTCCCGGTCGTAGTCGTCGGGGTGGGCCCGGTCGCCGGTGCGGAGGCCGGCGAGCCGCTCCTGTGCCTCCGCCCGCGGCTCCAGCCCGTGGTCGGCGCGGGCGGAGTCGGGAGCGGAGTGGGGGGTGGAGCTGGGGGTGGAGGGCAGGACCGCGCACGAGGTGAGCGCGGCCACGAGCGGAGCCAGGAGCACGCCCAGCACCCCCGCACCACCTCGCGTCCGCACCGCCCGATCGTGGCAGACACCACCCGCGTCCCTTAGAGCCGGTGCGGCCCGTGGTGCTCGCCGTCCCAGATGTCGTGCCCGATCTCGCTCTGGTCCGGTCCGGACAGCCCCAGGAGGGAGCCCGGCGACTGGAGGTTGGCGCCGGCCGACGCAGCATCGAGGACGACCTGCGCGCGCACCGAGTCGGTGTCGTGCGGCACGACGACCAGGCGGAGGCGTTGGCCGGAGGCGAGCGTGACGACCATCAGGTGCGTGTCGTCGCTGGCGTAGGAGCCCATCCGGACCGTGCCGCCCGCGGTGACGACCCGGTGCCACCGGTCGGTGCCCTCGACGGCGTCCCAGTCGGGGCGGGAGAACAACAGGCTCCGCACGTCGTCGCCCGACAGGGCGAGGTGCTCCACGAGGCGGGCGGCCTCGCTGGCGAGGTCGCGCGAGCGCGGCCACCACGCACCGTCGACCGGACCGGACCCGGCGCTGCCGCCCAGCGCCACGCGCACCCCGGGTGCGGGCGACCGGTCGCTCACGGCCCGGTGGCCGTCGCGGCTCGGGCCAGGACCTCCGCGGCATCGGCGCGAGCAGTGGCCTCGCTCGTGAAGCAGCAGTCCGAGACTCCCAGGTGGGCGCCGTCCATCGCGCGCGCCGTCCACCTCCACTGCGCGGGCACCGCCTCGCTGACGACGACCGTCGCGCGGGCCGCACCGGTGCGGAACGCGTGCGCCGCCTGGTCGGCATGGCCTCGGGTCGCATGGGGACGACCACCCCTGGCGACCACCTCGCCGTCCTCGTCGAGGAGGGTCCACCACGCGTCGCGCATCGCCGAGTGGGTGACGAACGTCAGCCGTCGCGGCGACCCGCGCCCCGGGCCGGCGGCGGGCTCACGCACCGCGGGGGCGGGGTGGACATCGGGACCGTTCGACGTCGCCATGACGTCCACCTCTCGGCCGGGTGCGGGTCGTCCGGACAGACACCCCTTCCCAGCGCTCTCCCCGACCCTACGCCGCACCCCCAACGGCGCTAGGCTCCCGGCCGTGCCAGCCACGCTCGTCGCCAAGGACCTGTCCGGTGGACACGGTCACCGCGTCCTCTTCGAGGGCCTCGACCTCACGGTCGCTCCCGGCGACGTGATCGGGGTGGTCGGCGCCAACGGCGCGGGCAAGTCGACCCTGCTCTCGCTGCTCGGTGGCGCCGCGACGCCGATGGCGGGCTCGGTGGCGAGCGCACCCGCCGACGCGTTCGTCGGGCTGCTGCCGCAGGAGCACGAGCGGGTGCCGGGCGAGACCGTCGCGCACTACGTCGCCCGCCGCACGGGCGCGGCACAGGCGACCGCGACCATGGAGCAGACCGCCGCCGCGCTGGGCTCGGGGGCGCCCGGGGCGGACGATGCGTACGCCGCCGCGTTCGACCGGTGGATGGCCAGTGGCGCCGCCGACCTCGACGACCGCCTGGCGCCGGTGCTCGCCGACCTCGGCCTCGAGGTCGGGCCCGACGCCCTGATGACCTCGCTGTCGGGCGGGCAGGCCGCCCGGGTGGCCCTGGCGGCGCTGCTGCTGAGCCGCTTCGACGTGGTGCTGCTCGACGAGCCCACCAACGACCTCGACCTCGACGGCCTGGCGCGGCTGGAGGCGTTCGTGCAGGGCCTGCGCGGCGGGGTGGTGCTGGTGTCCCACGACCGCGAGTTCCTCGGCCGGTGCGTGACACGGGTCGTCGAGCTCGACCTCGCGCAGCACCAGGTCACCGTGCACGACGGCGGCTACGACTCCTTCCTCGAGGAGCGGGCGATCGCGCGCCGGCACGCGCGCGAGGCCTACGACCAGTACGCCGCCACCCGGGCCGACCTCGTCGGCCGCGCCCGCACCCAGCGCGAGTGGAGCTCCCAGGGCGTGCGCAACGCGATGCGGAAGAGCCCCGACAACGACAAGATCCGCCGGAAGGCCGCGACCGAGTCGTCGGAGAAGCAGGCGCAGAAGGTGCGGCAGATGGAGTCGCGCATCGCCCGGCTCGAGGAGGTCGAGGAGCCCCGCAAGGAGTGGGTGCTGCAGTTCGACATCGCGGCGGCCCCGCGCTCGAGCAGCGTCGTGGCGACCCTCAACGCCGCGGTGCTGCGCCTGGGCGACTTCACGCTCGGCCCGGTCTCGGCGCAGGTCGAGGCCGGCGACCGGATCGGCATCACCGGACCCAACGGCGCCGGCAAGACCTCCCTGCTGCGCCTGCTGCTGGGCCGGGCCGCACCCGACGAGGGGTCCGCGGCGCTGGGGGCCTCGGTCGCGGTGGGCGTCATCGACCAGGCCCGCACCGGCCTCGACGAGCAGCTGCCGCTCGGCGACGCCTTCGAGGCGGTGGTGCCGGAGTGGACGCGGGCCGACGTGCGCACGCTGCTGGCGAAGTTCGGGCTCAAGGCCGACCAGGTGGCCAGCGCGGTCGGGCGCCTCTCCCCCGGCGAGCGCACCCGGGCGGCGATGGCGCTGCTGCAGGCGCGCGGGGTCAACCTGCTGGTGCTCGACGAGCCGACCAACCACCTCGACCTGCCCGCGATCGAGCAGCTCGAGCAGGCGCTCGCGTCCTACGACGGGTCGCTGCTGCTGGTCTCGCACGACCGGCGGCTGCTGGAGAACGTGCACCTCGACCAGCACTGGGAGGTCGCGGCAGGCCAGGTCACCGTCCGCCACGTCTGAGGCGTCCGGTCAGCGTCGTCGCCGCGTCCCCCACCAGCGCCACCCGCCGCGCTCGGCCTCCAGCTCGGGGCGGGGCGCGAGCACGTTGCCCGGGTGGACCGGCACGGGGCGACCTCGCAGGACGACACGGTCGACCAGGAACGGCGCGAGCACGTCGTACACCCCGGGCAGGAGGCGGAAGCCGGCGACCGCGACCCGGTTGGCCGGACCCACGTGCACCATCCGGCGCGGCCGGTCGAGCGCCCGCACGCACGCACGGGCGACGGCCTCGGGCGCCACGACGGGCGGCGGCGCGTGGCCGGCGCGGCCGGCCCAGGAACCGCCCTGGGCGTAGATCGGGGTGTCGATGGCGCCGGGGAGCACGAGCGACACGTGGAGGTCGCGCTCGCGCCTGGTCTCGCCCTGGAGCGAGCGCACCAGCCCGAGCTGGGCCCACTTCGCGGTGCAGTACGTCGACATGGAGGGCACCGCGATCTCCGCGAGCAGCGACGACACCACCACCAGCGAGCCTCCCCCGGAGGCGCGCAGCGCGGGCAGCGCGGCCCTCGCCAGCTCGAAGGTGCCCCGCACGGCCACCGTCGTGACCTGCTCGAACGCCTCGGGGTCGACCTGCTCGACCGTCCCGTAGGCCATCGTCTGCGCCGAGGTCACCACCGCGTCCAGGCCCCCGAAACGTGCCACCGCGGTCGCGACCGCGTGCTCGGCTGCGCCGTGCTCGGCCAGGTCGGCCACCACGCCGACGGCATCCAGGGCGCCGAGCGCGACGAGCTCGCGCGCCACGGCCTCGACGCGCTCGGGCGAGCGGGAGGCCACCGCGACCCGCGCCCCCGAGCCGGCCAGCAACCGGGCCGTGGCCAGGCCGATGCCGGACGTTCCGCCGACCACCAGCACCGACCGCGGGGTCCCCTCGTCGTCAGCCGGCACGGCGAGCCTCCCGGTCCGCGGTCTCGGTGCTGCGGTGCGAGACCCGCTCGAAGACGGGGCCGACCAGGCGGTCCCAGGCCCAGGGCACCGCGGTGAAGGCCGCGATGAGCGCCTGGTTGACCAGCGAGGTCTGCACGCTGCGGCGGTGCTGCTCGATCGCGCGGACGATCGTGCGGGCGACCGACTCGGGCGGCAGCACCGGGGGCGGTGGGGTGTTGACCGCACCGGCGTCGTCGAGCGCCTCGTCGTAGATCTCGGTGTCGACGCTGCCGGGCGCGACGTGGACGACGTGCACGTCGGGCAGGTCGATGTTCTCGATGTGCAGCTGCCGGGCCAGCGCCCGCACGCCCCACTTGGACACGACGTAGGGCGTCATGCCGGGCACCGCGACGTGGCCAAGCAGCGAGCCGACCAGCACGAGCGTGCCGCGTCGCTGCTCGCGCAGGACCGGGACGACGTGACGCGCGACCGTCATCGCGCCCAGCAGGTTGGTGTGCACGACGCGACGTGCGTCCTCGGCGTCGGCCTCCTCGACGCGGCCGTAGGTGACGATGCCGGCGCAGTGCACGACCACGTCGAGACGGCCGTGGCGCCCGCGCCCCTCCGCCACCGCGGCGGCGACCTCGTCGTCCTCGTCGACGTCGCAGGACGTCACCCACGCCGACGCGGCGCCCGCGGCGCGGCACTCGCGCGCGACGTCCTCCAGGGCGTCGACCCGGCGGGCCAGCAGGCCCACGTGGTCGCCGCGTGCGGCGAGCGCGATCGCGGTGGCGCGGCCGATGCCGCTGGACGCGCCGACGACCAGCGACACCGTGGCGCCCTCACCCGTGCTGTGGTGGTGCTCGGTCACCGCGTGCTCCTCGATGTGGTCGGGCGGTCAGGTCTCGTTGCTACCCCGGGGCGTGGTCGTCCAGTCGCCCCTCCACCCGCTGGGGCGGTCACCGTCAGGCACCCCGCTCGAGGTAGGCGAGCATCCGGTCGAAGAGACCGGCAGCGCGCAGGAGGTCCGCCGACGGTGCCGCCCCGCGCCGGGGGTCGTCGGCCAGGGCCCCGGGGGCGAGGTGCGCGGCGAGGTCCGGCCGGTGCTGCCGGGCGATCGCCACCGCGGCGCGGCTGGCGGTGCGCACCACCCGCGGGTCCACCGACCACACCGCCTCGAAGCGGCGTCCCGGGGCCGCCGTCCCACGCTCGTGCGGCAGCTCGACGGCGCAGAGCACGGCGGGCAGGTCGTCGGCGTCGCAGACCACGAACCACTCGCGGTTGAGCGCGGAGTCGTCGGGCAGGACCACCTCGGTGACCGCAGGGTCCCGGCCGGGCACGACGGCGTCGGCGTGGGCGAAGACCACGGTCGAGCGCGCCGTCCGGGCGAGCTCGGACCAGCGGTCCCACGAGCGGGCGAGGTACTCGCGCCGCTGGAAGCCACCGAAGAGAGCCGGCGCCGCGGCGAGGGCGCAGCACTCGTCCTCGATCGCGTGGCTCAACGCGATCAGGGTGGGTCGTCGGTAGGTGCGCGCCACGACCTCCGGGTGGTGGCGACGGACCTCGGCGAAGACCGAGCGCGGCGCGGTCGGCGCCGACGTCACGTGCTGCACGGCCGCCTCGAGCGACAGCCCCGAGCGGCGGTGGGCCAGCAGCTCCTCGACCGCGGCCACGTCCTCCTCCGCGTAGCGGCGGTGGCGCCCGGCGTCGTGAGAAGGTGCGAGGAAGCCGTGCCGGGCCTCCCAGCTACGAATCGTGGAAACGGGTACTCCAGTGCGTGCGGCCAGGTCTCCGATGCTCAGGGAAGGCCTCGTTGACATGCGAACCTCCACATCGTGCGTCGACCGGCTTGCCCGGTGTGCGTAGATTAGCCCCCACCACCACAGGGGAGGACCCGATGACCCGCACATCGGCAGACGAGGCACTCGACCGCCTGCTCGAGAGCGGTCGCGAGCGCGCGGCAGCGATCGACGCCCACCACGCCCGCCTCTGGGAGGCCCTGACGGTCGCCACCCACGGCGGCAAGCGGTTCCGGCCGGCGCTCGTGCTGGCCACCCACGACGCGCTGGGCGGCACCCTCGCCGAGGCGGCTGCCGAGGTCGGCGCGGCGGTCGAGCTGCTCCACACCGCCTTCGTGGTGCACGACGACGTCATCGACGGGGACCACGTCCGGCGCGGACGCCCCAACGTCAGCGGGACGTTCCGCGCCGAGGGCCTCGCCGGCGACATGGCCGCCGAGGACGCCGTGCACTACGGCAGCACCGCCGCCGTCCTGGCCGGCGACCTGGCGCTGGCCGCCGCCGTCCGGGCCGTCGCCACCTGCGGGGCACCCGCGACCGAGGTGCACCGCCTGCTCGACCTGTTCGACGCCGCGCTGCACACGACGGCGGCCGGTGAGCTCGCCGACGTGCGCCTCTCGCTCCTGGCCGGACCCGCGACCCTGGCCGAGAGCCTGGTGATGGAGCAGCAGAAGACCAGCGCGTACTCCTTCAGCCTGCCGCTCCAGGCCGGGGCGGTGCTGGCCGGCGCCGACGCCCGCCGCGTCGACCTGCTCGGCGAGGCGGGCCGGCTGCTCGGGATCTCCTTCCAGCTGGTCGACGACCTCATCGGCGTCTTCGGCGACCCGTCGCGCACCGGCAAGAGCGCGACCAACGACCTGCGCACCCGCAAGCAGACCCCCCTGCTGGTGCACGCCGCCACCACCGCCGAGTGGGCGCAGGTCGGCGCCCACCTCGGGCGAGACCTCGACGACGACGACCTGCAGGAGGTGCGCCGGCTGCTCACCGCGAGCGGCTCGCGGGCCTTCGTGGAGGGGCTCGCCGACCGCCACCTCGCCGAGGCCCGCGGGCTGCTGGCGGAGGCCGGCCTCGAGCCCGCCCTCGTCGACGGCCTGCTGCCGGCCCCGGCGCTCCTGCTCACCGGGACGGAGGTCGCGGCATGACGCTCTTCGTCCGGCGCGCCGAGCCCCGCACCCTCTACGACGTCGTCTGCGACGCCAGCTCCGCGCTCGTGATCCGCGAGTACAGCAGCTCCTTCGGCCTCGCCTCCCGCCTGCTCGGCGAGCCCGTGCGCGGGCAGGTGCGCAACGTCTACGCCCTCGTGCGCGTGGCCGACGAGGTCGTGGACAACCCCGACCCGGCGATCGGCACCGAGGCCCGCGAGCAGATGCTCACCTGGCTGGAGGACGACGTGCGCCACGCCCTCACCGTCGGCTACAGCGCGAACCCGGTCGTCCACGCCTTCGCCCGCACCGCCGTGGAGGTGGGCATCACGATGGACGTGGTCGAGCCGTTCTTCGCCTCCATGCGCGCCGACCTCACCGAGCGGCGGCACACGCCGGAGAGCTTCGAGCGCTACGTCTACGGCTCGGCCGAGGTGGTCGGGCTGATGTGCCTGCGCGCCTTCGTCGCCGCCCCCGACGGCCCGCTCGACCGGGCCAGGGCCTACGACGCCCTCACGCCCGGGGCCCGCCGCCTCGGCGCCGCCTTCCAGAAGATCAACTTCGTGCGCGACCTCGCCGAGGACCACGACCTGCTGCACCGCTCGTACTTCCCCGACCTGGTCGTGGAGGAGTTCTGCGACGCCGACCGCGACCGGATCCTCGACGACATCGACGACGACCTCGCCGTCGCGGCGCAGGCGCTTCCGGGCCTGCCCGGCAGCAGCCGTCGCGCGGTGTGCGCGGCCCACGCCACGTTCGCCGAGCTCTCCGCCCGCCTGCGGGCGACCCCGGCCCCGGAGATCCGCCGCGCGCGGGTCCGCGTGCCGGCTCCGGTCAAGCTGCGCATCGCCGCCGGCGCGTTCTACGGAGGACGTTCGTGAAGTACCGCCTGCCCGACGCCCTCTCCCGGCGCTCCTCCGCCCCCGCCCCCGGCCCGCAGCGGGTCGTCGTCGTGGGCGGCGGCATCGCCGGGCTCGCCACCGCCGCGCTGCTCGCCTCCCGGGGCCACAGCGTCGACCTGCTCGAGAAGAACACCGAGCTCGGCGGCCGGGTCGGCAGCGTGGAGCGCGACGGCTTCCGCTTCGACACCGGCGCGTCCTGGTACCTCATGCCCGAGGTCTTCGACCACTTCTTCGAGCTGCTCGGCACCTCCACCGAGGCCGAGCTCGATCTGGTCACCCTCGACCCGAGCTACCGCGTGTTCTTCGAGGGCGAGCCCGAGACCGTCGACATCCGCCCCGACCGCGCCCACAACCGGTCGGTCTTCGAGCGCCTCGAGCCCGGCTCGGGGCCGCGGTTCGACTCCTACCTCGCCTCGGCCGCGTCGACCTACGACATGGCGCTGCGACGCTTCCTCTACAGCAACTTCGACTCCCCCTCGGCCTTCCTGCACCCCGACGTCGTGCGGCGCACCCCGCTGCTCGGCCGGCTGCTCACCCGGTCGCTGGAGAGCCACGCCGCGGCGGCCTTCGAGGACCACCGGATCCGCCAGGTGCTCGGCTACCCCGCGGTGTTCCTCGGCTCCGCCCCCGACCGCGCGCCGAGCATGTACCACCTGATGAGCCACCTCGACCTCGGCGACCGGGTGCTCTACCCGATGGGCGGCTTCACCCGCCTCATCGAGGTCATCGCGGCGCTCGCCGAGCGGCACGGCGCCCGCCTGCACCTCGGCGCCGAGGTGACCCGCATCCGCACCCGGCCGGGCGCCGGCGGTCGTGCCGCGGTCGACGCCGTGGAGCACGTCGGCCCGGACGGCACGATGACCACGCTGCCGGCGGACGTCGTGGTCGGCGCCGCCGACCTGCACCACCTCGAGACCGCCCTGCTCGACCCCGACCTCCAGACCCACCCGGAGCCGGTGTGGCAGGGCCGCTCCCCCGGCCCCGGCGCGGTGCTGGCGATGCTCGGCGTCGAGGGCTCGCTCCCCCAGCTGCCGCACCACTCGCTGTTCTTCACCACCGACTGGAAGAGCAACTTCGGCGACATCTTCGGCGACAGCCCGCAGGTGCCCGACCCGGCGTCGGTCTACGTCTGCAAGCCGTCGGAGACCGACCCGAGCGTGGCTCCGGAGGGATGCGAGAACCTGTTCGTCCTGGTGCCCGTGCCGGCCGACGTGTCCATCGGCCACGGCGGCGACCAGGGGGCCGGCTCGCCGGTGGTCGAGCGCGCCGTCGACGCGGCCATCGACCAGGTGGCGTCGTGGGCCGGCGTCCCGGACCTCCGTGAGCGCATCCGCGTGCGCCACACCGTCGGCCCGGAGGACTTCGCCACCCGCTACCACTCGTGGCGCGGCGGCGCGCTGGGCCTGGAGCACACGCTGCGCCAGAGCGCCTTCCTCCGCCCGGGCAACACCTCCGCGAAGGTCGACGGCCTGCTCTACGCAGGGTCCACGACCGTGCCCGGTGTCGGCCTGCCGATGTGCCTGATCAGCGCGGAGCTCGTGCTCAAGAGGCTGACGGGGGACCGCTCCGTGCTGCCGGTGGGCGGATGAGCCACGCCGCCTACCTCGCCATGCTGGCGTTCTGCCTGGCCGGCACGCTCCCGCTGGTGCCGGCGTTCCGGCTCACGGTGCTGCGGCAGCCGCGCCGCCTGCTCCTGACCATCGCCTTGGCCGGGACGCCGTTCCTCGTCTGGGACCTCTACGCCACGCACGCCGGGCACTGGTGGTTCGACGCCGCCCAGACGCTCCCCCCGCGCGTCGCGGGCCTGCCCCTGGAGGAGATCGCCTTCTTCGTGGTGATCCCGCTGGTGTCCGTGCTCACCTACGAGGCGGTCGGGGCGGTCCGGGCACGAGGGGGCAGGCAGTGAGCTACACCGCCCTCGCGGTCCTCGGCGTCGTGGCGGCCGTGGTCCTCGACCGCTGGGTCGCGCGCACCCGCATCACCAGCACCCGCCAGTGGTGGGGCGCCTACGCGATCATCGTGTTCTTCCAGCTCCTCACCAACGGCTGGCTCACCGGGCGGCGGATCGTGCAGTACGACCCCGCCACCATCCTGGGCGACGACCGCGTCGTGCTGCTCGGGGCGTGGCGGATCCTCTATGCGCCGGTCGAGGACCTGATGTTCGGCTTCGGCCTGGTGCTGGCGTCGTGCGTGGCCTGGACCTGGCTGGGTCGTGGCCGGGAGCAGGCCGCCGGATGAGCGTCGCCACCCGCCTGCAGTCCCTGCAGCAGACGATCGAGCAGTCGACGCAGCCCACCGACGTGGGCGTCCCCGGCCCGACACCGGGCGACATGGCGCGCGCGTTCCGCTCGGTGCGCCGTGACCCGCTGACCTTCCTGGGGCAGGTCAGCGAGCACTACGGCGACCGGGTGTCGTTCCCGGTCCCCGGCGCGCCGGCACTGCTGCTCAACCACCCCGACGACGTGCGCCACGTGCTGCAGGTCTCGGCCCGCAGCTGGGGCAAGAAGACGATCCAGTACGGCGCCCTGGCGCGCGTCACCGGTCAGGGGCTGCTCGCCTCGGCCGAGCCGAGCTGGATCGAGCACCGCCGCATGGCGGCGCCCGCCTTCCACCACCAGCGGCTGGAGGCGGTCAGCGACCAGGTGCGCGCCGCCGCCGACGGCGCGATCGCCGCAGGCGTCCCCCACCTCGTCCCGGGCACGTCCCGGCTCGTGGACGTCGCCGCGCTCACCCACCGCATCGGGCTGGACGCCGTGGGGCGGGCGCTGTTCTCCGCCGACCTGTCCGGGCACGCACAGAGGCTGCTCGACGCCACGAGCGACGCCGCCGAGCTGGTCGTGCGCCTGGGCCGGTCGGTGGTGCCGACCGCCCGGTGGGCACCGACCCCCACCAACGTGCGGCTGCGCATCACCCGGCGCCGGCTCGACGCGATCACCGCCGAGCTCGTCGCCGACCGGCGGGCCCGCGGTCGCGCGGGTGGCTCGGCGGCCCACGGCGACGACCTGCTCGGCCTGCTCCTCGACAGCGGGCTGGACGACGCGGCGATCCGGGACGAGCTCGTCACGATGGTCATCGCCGGCCACGAGACCGTCGCCGGCGCGCTCACCTGGACCCTGATGCTGCTCGCCGAGCACCCCAAGGCCCAGGAGCGCGCCCGCGCCGAGCTCGCGGCGATGCCCGCCCCGGTCTCGATGCTCGACCACCGCGACCGGCTCCCGTGGACGCGGGCCGTGATCGACGAGGCCCTGCGGCTCTACCCGCCGGCGTGGGCGATCTCGCGCCGCTCGACCGCGCCCGACGTCCTGGGCGACCTGGCCGTCCCGGAGGGCACCCTGGCCATCATCAGCCCGTGGGTGGTGCACCGGCGCGAGGACCTCTGGCCCGAGCCGCTGGCGTTCCGCCCCGAGCGGTTCCTCGACCCCGGGGCGGGCCGCACCGGCTACCTGCCCTTCGGGCTGGGCCCGCGCCTGTGCATCGGCCGCGAGTTCGCGATCGGCGAGATGGCCGTCGCGCTGGACCGCCTGCTCGCCACCCACCGCGTCACGCTCCCCACCGGGTGGCGGCGCCCGCGCCCGGAGGCGCAGGTGGCGGTGCACCCCGAGGGCGGGATGCCGCTGCTCCTCACCCGGCTGCGGGCGGACCTCCGTGGGTGACCTGCTGCTGGTCGCGCTGCTCCTCGGGGCGATGGCCGTGCCGTGGCTGCTGCTCAGGCGCCCGCTGACGGTCCCGGCGGCGACCCCTGGTCCGGCCACCGGCCCCGCGGTGTCCGTGGTGGTGCCCGCCCGCGACGAGGAGCGCGCGCTGCCCGCCCTGCTCGGCGCCGTGCACGCCTCGACGGTGCCGGTTCGCGAGGTCGTCGTCGTCGACGACGGCTCCGGTGACCGCACGGCGGCCGTGGCCCGCGACGGCGGGGCTCGCGTGCTCCCCGCCGGCACGCCGCCGCCCGGCTGGACGGGCAAGGCGTGGGCCTGCCACGTCGGCGCCGGTGCCGCGACCGGCGACCTGCTGCTCTTCCTCGACGCCGACACCCTGCTCGCCCCCGACGCGCTGGCTGGCCTGCTCGCGCTCCGTGCCGCGCACGGGGGCCTCGTCTCGGTTCAGCCCCACCACCGCGTCGAGGAGCCGCACGAGCAGCTCTCGGCCTACTTCAACGTCGTGGCCCTGATGTCGAGCGACGCGTTCTCCGGGCGCGCCACGACCAGGCCGATGGCCTTCGGCCCGTGCCTGCTCACCACCCGCGACGACTACCTCGCCGCGGGTGGCCACGCGGCGGTGCGCGGCGACGTGCTGGACGACGTCGCCCTCGCCCGCGCCTACGACGGCGCCGCGCTGCCGGTGACCTGTGCCCTCGGCGGCGACGAGGTCACCATGCGCAGCTATCCCGCCGGTCTGGGCCAGCTCGCGGCGGGCTGGACGAAGAACATGGCCTCCGGCGCCACCGCGGCCGCACCGCGGGCGTCCGCGGCGACGGTGCTCTGGGTGTGCGCGCACCACGCGGCAGCGGTGGGGACGCTCCTGGCCGCGGCCGGCGCCCTCACCGGGCGCGACCTCGTCGCCGGCAGCGCCCTGCTGTGGCCGGCGGCGTGGGTCGTGCTGGCGTGGCAGCTGCGGTCGCTGCTCCGGCTCGCCGGGACGTTCCGCTGGTGGACGTGGGTGCTCTTCCCGGTGCCCCTGCTGGCCTTCGACCTCGTCTTCGCGCGCTCCGCGCTCCTCACCGGCGTACGGCGCACCGTGCAGTGGCGGGGCCGGGAGGTCGACCTGCGCGCCGGCCGCACACCGGACGAGGCCGGCTGATGCTGCGCTACGTGATGCCGATGTGGCTCACCGTGCTGGTCGACGTCGCGGCGTGGGGGGTCTTCCACGCCGCCACCGGCTACGCCGCCCACCGGGTCCCGGCGGAGCGGCTGGCGCGCGACGGGTGGTGGCTGCGTGCCCGGTCGTTCGAGCGGCGCGGCCGGGTCTACCGGCGGGTCTTGCGCATCCACCGGTGGAAGGACCGCGTCCCCGAGGCGGGTGCCCTGTTCGACGGCGGCATCAGCAAGCGCGAGCTGCCCGCCCGCGACCCCGAGGGGCTCCGGGTCTTCGTGCAGGAGACCCGCCGCGCGGAGCTCGCGCACTGGTGGGCGATGGCCTGCTCACCGCTGTTCCTGCTGTGGAACCCGCCGGTCCCGGCCGCGCTGCTGGTGGCCTACGGCGTGCTGGTGAACCTGCCGTTCATCGCCATCCAGCGCTACAACCGCTTCCGCACCCAGCCGGTGCTCGACCGGCTCGCCCACCGGAGCGCCCGGTGACGGCCGTGGTGCGGGAGTCGCCGTCCGCCCCGGTCGGCGAGCGGCCCACCCGGCACGGGCCCATCGCGCAGCTCCTCATCGCCTGGTCGCCGCTGAGCGTGATCCTGGTGGCCTACGTGGTCGCCCAGTGGATCAGCGACCCCCTGGGCACCGGCGACGGCGCCGCGACCAACCGCGTCGGTGCCCCGCTGCACGTCGCCGCCCCGGCGCGGGGCGACGAGGCGCTGTTCGGGACCGTCCCGACCGTCTGGCTCCAGGCGCGCCTCGGCACCGGCACGGCCCACTGGTACGACGCCGTCGGCGCCGTCGTCTACCTCACCCACTTCGTCGCCATCCCCCTGCTGACCGCCGTGGCCTGGTTCCGGTGGCGCGAGCGCTTCCGCGGCTGGATCGTGGCGGTGCTGACCATGACCCTCGTCGGCACCGTGACCTACGTCGCCTGGCCGGCGGCGCCGCCGTGGCTGGCCTCCGAGCACGGGGTCATCGGCGACGTCGACCGCACCTCCTCGCTCGGGTGGGAGTGGCTGCACCTCGACGTCGTGGCCCGCCTCACCGAGGGCGGCCAGGGCGACAGCAACCCGGTGGCCGCGATGCCGTCCCTCCACGCCGCGGCCGCGCTCCTCGTCGCCCTGTTCGCGTGGCCCTCGGTGTCGCGCTGGGCCCGCGCCGCCCTCCTGGCCTATGCCCTGGCGATGGCGGCGGTGCTCGTCCAGACCGGCGAGCACTACGTCGTCGACGTCCTGGCGGGCTGGGCCGTGGCCGTCGCCGGTGTCGTCGCGGGCGCCTTCGCCACGTCCGCGCTGGCCTCGCGCTCGAGCCCACCCGCCGCACCCCCCGTCGTACCGTCCAGCCCGTCGACCGAACGAGGTGTCCCGTGACCACCGCTCCCACCACCCCCGACCCCAGCCCCGAGCCCAGCCCCGAGCCCGTCGAGCAGGTCGTGCTGCTCGACGAGGCGGGCCGCGCCGTGGGCACCCACGACAAGGCGACGGTGCACCACGCCGACACGCCCCTGCACCTCGCCTTCTCGTGCTACCTCTTCGACGACGCCGGCCGCGTGCTGGTGACCCGCCGGGCGCTGCACAAGCGCACCTTCCCGGGCATCTGGACCAACGCGTGCTGCGGCCACCCCGCCCCCGGCGAGCAGCTGGAGCCGGCCGTCCACCGGCGCGTGCGCTCCGAGCTCGGCTGCGAGGTCGAGGGGCTGCGGCTGCTGCTGCCGGCGTTCCGCTACCGCGCCGAGCAGGACGGCGTCGTGGAGAACGAGATGTGCCCGGTCCTCGTCGCCCGCATCGCACCCGACGACGAGGTGCGCCTCGACCCCGACGAGGTGGCCGAGTCGGTGTGGGTGCCGTGGGAGGAGTTCCGCCGCGACGTCCTCGACGGCACCCGCTCGGTCTCGGCGTGGTGCCGGCAGCAGGTCGAGCAGCTCCCGGAGGAGCCGTGGACCGCCCCCGCCGCCTCGACGGACGGCCTGCCGCCCGCCCTGCGCCCGGCGGCCTGAGTCACGTCGGGCCCGCCGCGGCCCCGGACTTGCCCGTTCGCCTGTGCTGACGCCCGGATCGACCTACGCTTCCGTGGACAGGTGTACGGGGAGTCGACGGGAGGGCCACACGTGAAGGGCATCATCTTCAACCTGCTAGAGGAACGTGTGGAGCACGAGGGCGGACCTGCCGCCTGGGACGGCCTGCTCGAGTCCGCGGAGGTCGACGGCGGCTACAGCGCCATCGGCGACTACCCCACCACCGAGCTCGTCTCGCTCGTCGGCGCCCGCGCCCGCGCGCTCGACTGCACCGAGGCCGACGCGGTCCGCGACTTCGGGCACGGCGCCCTGCTGAGCCTGGCGGAGAAGTTCCCGGCGTTCTTCACCCCGCACACCACCACGCGCGACTTCCTGCTCACGCTCAACGACGTCATCCACCCGCAGGTGCGCAAGCTCCACGCCTGCGCGCGGCCGCCCGAGTTCGACTTCACCGTGATCGGTGACGACCGGCTCCGCATGGTCTACCGGTCCGAGCGGCAGCTGTGCGGCATGGCCGAGGGGATGGTCGCCGGGGCGGCCACCCACTTCGGGCAGAGCGTCGAGATCGTCCAGGAGGAGTGCGTGCTCACCGGCGCCGACGCCTGCGTGCTGGACTGCACCTTCCGCGACCGTGACGACCGTGCTGAAGTCGGTCGCTGACCCGAGCGCCGAGATCGCCCTCCTGCAGCGACAGCTGGAGCGCGAGCGGCGCGCCAGACGCATGGCCGAGGAGGTCGGCGAGAGGTCGACCTCGCAGCTCTACGAGACCGTCCAGGAGCTGCGCCACGCCCAGGGCCAGCTGCGGCAGCACCTCGAGGACCAGCAGCTGGTGCACCAGCTCTCGCTCGACCTGCGGCGCGACCTCGACCCCCAGGGGATCATGCGGCGCGCGGTCACCTCGGTGGGTGCGGCCGTCGAGGCCGACCGCTGCCTGGTGCGCTTCGCCGACGGCTCCGGGATCGGCCGGATCGCCGAGCAGTGGTCCGCCCCCGACGTCCCCCCGGTGACCTCGGGCACCACGCTGCCCCCCGAGCTGGCCCGGCTGTCCCTGGCGGCCGCCGACGAGCACACGACCCTGGTCGTCGACGACGTGCTCGCGGACCCACGGCTCTCCTCCGAGGGCGCCGGACAGGTCGTCGACGCCCTGGGAGCGCTGTCCTACCTCGGCACGCCGATGCGGATCGGTGACCGGCTCATCGGCTGGCTGGTCCTGCACGCGACCACCCACGCGGCACCGTGGTCGGCGCGCCAGCTCGCGGTGGTGGAGGGTGTCGCCGACGCCCTCGGCATCGCCCTGATGCAGGCCGAGACCCACGCCCACCAGACCGAGGCGCTGGAGCGGCTGCGGGCGGTGGACCAGGTGAAGACGGAATTCGTCTCCACGGTCTCCCACGAGCTGCGCACGCCCGTGACCAGCATCAGCGGCTACGCCCAGCTGCTCCTCGACCCCGAGGTCAGCGAGCTCTCCGAGGACCAGGAGCGGATGGTCTCGGTCGTCAGCCGCAACGCCGACCGGCTGCTCAACCTCATCGAGGACCTCCTCTCGCTCTCCCGGGCGGACGCCGGGGACCTGTCGCTGCCGCCCGGCACCGTGGACCTGCTGGCGGTGCTCGACGACGTACGGGCGGGCGTGGTGCCGCTCGCCCGCCGGCGCGGCATCGACCTGGTCGTCGACGGCGACGAGCACCTGCCGAGGATCCCGGGCAACCCGGACGCGCTGGAGCGGGTGGTGTTCAACCTCCTCTCCAACGCCCTCAAGTTCTCCGCGGACGGGTCGGGCGTCACCGTCACGCTGCGGCAGCAGGACGCGGGTGTCGTGCTCACCGTCCGCGACACCGGGATCGGGATCCCCGAGGCCGACCTGCCCCTCGTGTTCGACCGGTTCCACCGCTCCCCGCTGGCCGTCGAGCGCGCGATCCAGGGCACGGGGCTCGGCCTGTCGGTCGTGCGGAGCACGGTCGAGCTGCACGGCGGGAACGTGAGCATCGACTCCCGGGTCGGCGAGGGCACCGAGGTGCGCGTCTGGCTCCCCCTCGACGACGGGGTGGACGACGGGGTGGACGGCTGACCCTGGACAACTTCGTCCAAGGTTTGTCCAAGGTTTTCGTTTTTCGGCTGTTCCACCCTGTCCTCGTCTCCAAGGATGGTGCGTGCGGGACCCGAGAGGGTCCCGACCACTTCCCGCCGTCCCTCCCAGGAGAAGCCGTGGCCACGATCACCGTCCTCCCGCAGCGCCCCGGCGCCTCCGACGACCCGTCCGCTGCGGGCACGACGACGTCGCGGACAGGTCGTACCGAGCACGTCGTGGAGCGGTTGCGCGCCGCCTCGACGGACGCGGAGCGGCAGCAGCTCGTCCACGAGCTGATCGAGGTCAACGTGCCGGTCGCCCGAGCCCTCGCCTCCGGCTACCGCAACCGCGGCATCGACCTGGACGACCTGCGCCAGGTCGCGCTGATGGGCCTGACCAAGGCAGCGCAGCGCTTCGACCCCGAGTCGGGGCACGACTTCCTCGTCTTCGCGGTGCCGACGATGCGTGGCGAGCTGCGCCGTCACTTCCGCGACTCCGGCTGGATGATCCGGGTGCCCCGGCGCATCCAGGAGCTCCAGGCGCGGATCGGCCGCGAACAGCACGTGCTGCACGCCCGCCTGGGCCGGGCCCCGCTCGCCACCGAGCTGGCCGACCACCTCGCCGCTCGGCTCGAGGACGTCGTCGAGGCGCTCGCCGCTGAGGACTGCTTCCGTCCCACCTCGCTCGAGGTGGCGGTCGGCGGCGACGACGGCACCAGCACGCTCGGCGACCTGCTCGGCTGGGAGGACCCCGGCCTGGCGTCGGTCGAGGCGCGGGTCGTCCTCGGCACCCTCGTCGGCCAGCTCTCCGAGCGCGACCAGCGGATCCTGCACTGGCGCTTCGTCGACGAGCGCACGCAGCAGGAGATCGCCGAGCTCGCGGGCGTCACCCAGACCCAGGTCTCGCGCATCCTCACCCGGCTGCTCAGCCGGCTGCGCGACTCGCTGTCCGAGCCCGCGCCGGCGGCCTGACGGCACGCTCCGGGAGCGCGGACCGCGACTGGTCCTCGACCGGGTGGGTACCGTCGCACCAGGGAGCCCGACCGGGTCCCGGACGAGGGAGCCCGAGGAGGGCCGGATGACCGCCGAGCTGTCCCAGGGCCACCGTCCCGGTGGCACCGCAGCCGCGCGCGGCCTCGTCGCGGCCGCCCACGCCGGACCCGCCGTGGCCGTCACCGTCCTGGCGGCGCTGCTCGCACTGGCGCAGGGGCTCGACCCCGGCCGTACGGTGCTGCTCGTGGCGGCCGTGCTCGCCGGCCAGCTCTCGATCGGCTGGAGCAACGACCTGGTCGACCTCGGCCGGGACCGCACGACCGGGCGCGCGGACAAGCCGCTCGCCACGGGAGCGGTGTCGCCGACCCTGGTGCGGGGCTGCTGCGGCGCCGCGGTGTTGGCGTGCGTCGCGCTGTCGCTGGCCTGCGGCACCGCTGCCGGGCTGGTCCACCTGGTCTGCGTGGCCGCGGGCTGGGCCTACAACCTCGGCCTCAAGGCCACCGTGCTGTCCTGGCTGCCCTACGCCGTCGCCTTCGGGGGGCTCACCGTCTTCGTCGCGCTGGCCGACGGCGACCGGGCGCCGTGGTGGTGGCCCGTGTGCGGCGCCCTGCTGGGCGTCGGCGCCCACCTGCTCAACGTGCTGCCCGACCTCGACGACGACGCCGCCACCGGCGTACGAGGCCTCCCGCACGTCCTCGGGCGACGCCGCATCGCGCCGGTGGCCGCCGCCGTGCTGGTGGCCGCGAGCGCCGCGGCGCTCCTCGGCGCGGCACCGGCGCCGGCCGTGACGGCGGTGGCGGCCCTGGCCGTCCTCGGCCTCGCGGTCGCCGTCGTGACGGCCGCGGGCCGGCGTCCGTTCGTCGCCGCGGTCGGCATCGCGCTGGTCGACGCCGCGCTGCTGGTGGTGGGCCGATGACCGCCGCGCACGCCACCGAGCACTGGGACCTGGTCGTCGTGGGCGCCGGCCCGGCGGGTGCCTCCGCCGCGCTCGGCGCGCTGGCCGAGCGACCCGGCCTGCGGGTGCTGCTGCTCGACCGGGCCGACTTCCCCCGCGACAAGTCCTGCGGCGACGGCATCGCCCCGCACGTCCTCGACGCGCTGGCCGGGGTCGGCGCCGGCGACGTCATCGACGACTGGACGCCGCTGCGCCACCTGACGCTCTCGCACGGCTCCGTCGAGGTCTCCGGCGAGATGCGGCGCGAGGTGCACGTCGTGCCGCGCCGGGTCCTCGACGCGCGCCTGGTCGAGCGCGCCGTCGCCGCCGGCGCGGTGCTCCGCCGCCACCGGGCCACCTCGATCGACCCCGGTCCGGGCGACCCGGTCGTCTCCGCCGAGATCAGCGGCCGGGTCGTCGTCGGCGCCGACGGTGCCCACTCGGTCGTGCGCACCACGCTCCTGGGCACCACGCGACGCACCCGCGCGATCGCGATCCGCGGCTACGCCCCCACGACGCCGGAGATCGCCGGCCGGCAGGTGATCCGCTACGGCGACCGCCGCCAGCCCTCCTACGCCTGGGCCTTCGACCGGGGCGACGGGCTGGCCAACGTCGGCTACGGCGAGCTGCTCCCGGGCGAGCGCGACCACGACCTCACCCCGAGCCGGAAGCTGCTGCTGGAGCAGCTCGAGCTGTTGCTGCCGGGGGCCGCGAGCACCGGGTCGGACTGGCGCGGCCACCACCTCCCGCTGAGCGGGTGGCGCTGGGACCAGCCCGACGGCGCCGTCCTGCTGGCCGGCGACGCCGCCGGCCTCGTCAACCCGATGACCGGCGAGGGCATCTACTACGCCGTGGCCACGGGCATCGCCGCCGGCCGGACCGCCGCGCGCTGCCTGGCCGCCGGACGACCCGAGGACGCCGGCGCGCGGCACCGCGACGACGTACGCCGTCTCCTCGGCACGCACCTGCGCCACACCTGGACCGCGTCGCGGCTGGCGCGCTCGCCGCGGGTCGTCGACGCCGGCATCCGCGCCGCCGCCCGCGACCGCCGCGTCTTCGACACGCTCGTCGAGATCGGCCTCGGCGACGGCCGCATCGACCCCCGGCTCGCCGGCGGCCTGGCGCGCTCGCTGCTCCCGGGCCGCTCCCGACCCGCTGCCCCTCCCCCGACCCCGACAGCCACGAGGTGACCGACGTGCACATCCTCTCCGCCCGGGCGGCGCTGCCGCCCCACGCCCATCCCCAGTCCGAGATCACCGAGGCGTTCGCGCAGGTCATCTCCCAGGACCGCCTCGACCACGCGCTGCTGCGCCGCTTCCACCGCAACGCCGGGGTCGAGCGCCGCCACCTCGTGCTGCCGCTGGCCGACTACGCCGCGCTCGGCGACTTCGGTCGCGCCAACGACCTGTTCATCGAGCACGCCGTCGAGCTCGGGGCCCGGGCGCTCGTCGACGCGCTCAAGGCGGCCGACCTGACCCCCTCCGACGTCGACCTGGTCGTCACCGCCACCGTCACCGGCCTCGCCGTGCCGTCCCTCGACGCCCGCATCGCCGGGCTCGTGGGGCTGCGCGAGGACGTGCGCCGCATGCCGCTGGTCGGGCTCGGGTGCGTGGCCGGCGCGGCCGGGCTCGCGCGCGTGCACGACTACCTGCTCGGCCACCCGGGCCACACCGCCGTGCTGGTCGCGGTCGAGCTCTGCTCGCTCACCCTGCAGCTCGACGACACCTCGGTGCCCAACCTCGTCGCGAGCGGGCTGTTCGGCGACGGCGCGTCGGCCGTGGTGGCCACCGGCGACGCCGGGCGCGAGGGCCCGGTCCGGGTGCTCGACTCGGTCAGCCGGCTCTACCCCGACAGCGAGCGCACGATGGGCTTCGACGTCGCCTCCACCGGCCTCCGGATCGTGCTCGACGCCGAGGTCCCGCACCTCGTCGGCCGGTTCCTGCGCGAGGACGTCGACCGCTTCCTGGCCGGGCACGGCCTGACCCGCGACGACATCGGGTGGTGGGTCTGCCACCCCGGCGGACCCAAGGTCATCGAGGCGCTGGAGGAGGCCCTCGAGGTGCCACGCGAGGCGGTGCAGCTGACCTGGGACTCGCTGGCGCGCGTGGGCAACCTGTCGTCGGTCTCGGTGCTGCACGTCCTGGAGGACACCCTGCGCGAGCGCCCGCCCGCGCCGGGCACCCACGGGATGCTGCTGGCGATGGGACCGGGCTTCTGCTCCGAGCTCGTGCTGCTGCGGGCGGCGTCGTGACGACCCTCCTCGCCTTCACCGTGCTGGTCCTGCTCGTCGGGGTCGAGCGGGTCGCCGAGCTGGTCGTGTCGGTGCGCAACGCCGCCTGGAGCCGGGAGCGCGGCGGCGTCGAGAGCGGCCAGGGGCACTTCCCCTTCATGGTCGTGCTCCACACCGGTCTGCTGGTCGGGGCTCTGGCCGAGGCGTGGCTGCGGCGGCCCGACGTGCCCTCGGCGCTCGCCTGGTCGATGCTCGCGCTGGTCGTCGCCTCGCAGGCGCTGCGGTGGTGGTGCATCGCCACCCTCGGACGGCGCTGGAACACCCGCGTCATCGTCGTGCCCGGCCTCGCGCCGGTGCGCTCGGGCCCCTACCGCCTGCTGTCGCACCCCAACTACGTCGCCGTCGTCGTCGAGGGCTTCGCCCTGCCGCTGGTGCACGCCGCGTGGATCACCGCTGTCGTCTTCACCGTCCTCAACGCCGGGCTCCTCGCCGTACGCATCCGGACGGAGGAGGCCGCGCTGGCGACGCTGCCGCCCGCACCCGCGGAGGCCTCCCGTGCGTGACCTCGTCGTCGCCGGCGGCGGGCCCGTCGGCATGGCCGCAGCCCTGCACGCCCACCGCCTCGGGCTCGACGTCGTCGTGCGCGAGCCGCGCACGGGCCCGATCGACAAGGCGTGCGGCGAGGGGCTGATGCCCGGCGCCGTCGCCGAGCTGGCCACGCTCGGGATCCACCCGCACGGCCGCGAGCTCTCCGGCATCCGCTACCTCTCGGCCACGCCGGGCCGCCCCGCCACGGCACCCTTCTCCCACGGCCCCGGGCGCGGCGTGCGCCGCACGGTCCTGCACACCGCGCTGGCCGAGCGTCTCGCCGAGGCGGGCGTGCCGGTCGAGCAGCGCGCGGTCGGCGACGTGCGCCAGGACGACGACCACGTCGTGGTCGACGGGGAGCCGGCACGCCACCTGCTGGCCGCCGACGGCCTGCACTCACCCGTGCGCCGGATGCTCGGGCTCGACTCCCCCGGCACCGCCCGCCCCCGGTTCGGCTTCCGCTGCCACGTCGAGCAGGAGCCGTGGACGTCGTTCGTCGAGGTGCACTGGTCCGAGCGGGCCGAGGTCTACCTCACGCCCGTCGCCGACGACCTCGTCGGCGTGGCCGTCCTCGTCGGCCGGGGCGCCCGCTTCGACGACGTGCTCGAGGACTTCCCGGCACTGCGAGAGCGCCTCACCGGTCGTCGCAGCAAGGTCCTCGGTGCCGGTCCGCTGCGCCAGTCCGCGCGCACCCGCGCTGCGGGGCGGGTGCTGCTCGCGGGCGACGCCGGCGGCTACGTCGACGCCCTCACCGGCGAGGGCATCGCCCTCGGCCTCGCCCAGGCGCGCGCGGCCGTGAGCTGCATCGTCGGCGGACGCACCCACGACTACGACCGCGTCGCCCGGCGCCTCGCCCTGCGCCACGAGCTGCTCACCCGCGCCCTCGTCGGCTCGACGGCCTACGGACCGGTCCGCCGCATGCTCGTGCCCGCCGCCCGCCGCGCCCCGTGGGTGTTCCGCGCTGCCGTCGACCAGCTCTCACGCCCGATCGTCGTGCCGTCCTGAGGCCAGCCCGCCGCTGGCGGCGGTTCTTCCACCACGTCCGGGCGGTCCAGACCCGAGCATCCACTCATCGCGATGTCCGGATGCTCCGCACAGGTCGTTGCTCACCCTCACGTGTCCCCAGCTCTGCGGTGTCCGGGCCGGCCGCCCGCCGGGACGGGGACGTACTGCCGTCTAGGCGTTGTGGGACTCCGGATCGGGGGTCGCCGGGGTGGCGACGAGCGAGCCGAGGAGCGCCAGCGCTTCTGCGGTGCGGGAGGCGGGTTCGGCGGCGTAGATGGTGAGGCTGAGGCCGGGGTCGGAGACCATGTCGACGCTCTCGTAGGCGAGCTCGAGCTCGCCTACGGCGGTGTGGTGGAAGGTCTTCGTGCCGGCCCCGTGGAGGCGGACGTCGTGGCTGGCCCAGCGGCGGCGGAACTCCTCGCTGCGGGTGGCGAGCTCGCCGACGAGGTCGTGCATCAACCGGTCGTGGGGGTCGCGGCCGGCCTCGGTTCGCAAGATGGCGACCGCGGTGTCGGCAGCGGTGTCCCAGTCAGGGTAGAAGCGGCGGGAGTCGTCGTCGAGAAAGGTGTACCGCGCGAAGTTCGGGACCGGTCCGAGCGCACGCTCGTACAGCGACGCGTGCATGGCGCGGCCCAGCGCGTTGGTGGCGAGCAGGTCCATGCGCCCGTTGCGGACCAAGGCCGGTCCGCCGGTGATCGCGTCGAGCACCCACGTGAGGCTGGGCCGCGGTTCCCACGTGCGGGTGCGGCGCCGGGGGCGGAGCATCTCGCTGGTCCCGTCGGCTGCTCGGGCGAGGTTGAACAGGTGGCTGCGTTCCGCGTCGTCGAGGCGCAGCGCCCGGGCGATGGCGTCGAGCACGGAGGCGCTCACCCCGCCGAGCGCGCCGCGCTCGAGCTTGGCGTAGTACTCGATGCTGACCCCCGCCAGGGCGGCCACCTCGCCGCGTCGCAGCCCGGGGACGCGCCGTTGCCCGACGTCGGGCAGTCCGACGTCCTCGGGGGTCAGCCGGGCCCGGCGCGAGCTGAGGAACTCTCGCACCTCCGAGCGGTTGTCCATGCCGTCGACGCTACCCGCGGCCGGCGATGCTCCGACACCCGAGAGGGATGCCCTGCTGGTACACCTCACGAGCGTGACTTCCTCGCGGACGCGAGCGCCGGTCGAATGGGGACATGCCCCTCCTGCACGACCCGACTCCCTCCACCGCCGCCGCCCCGACCTCGTCGACCTCGGCGGCGGCTGCTCGACCCGGCGGTCGTGCGGCGTTGCCGGCGTCGGTGCTGGGTGGGGTCGTGCTCATCACCGCCATCGCACCGCTGGCCACCGACATGTACGTCCCCGCGTTCCCGCTCGTGGGCCGCGACCTCGACGCCTCCGCCACCCAGGTGCAGCTCACGCTGACCACGTTCTTCGTCGGCATGGCGCTGGGCCAGCTGGCCGGCGGCCCGTTCTCGGACCGGGTGGGACGCCGGCGGCCGCTGCTGGCCGGCCTGGTGGTCCTCGTGGCTGCGTCGGTGGCGTGCGCGTTGAGCCCGTCAGTGGCCGCGATGATGGCCGCCCGGCTGGCACAGGGCTTCGCTGGCGGCTGGGCCATGGTCATCGCCCGGTCGGTCGTCGTGGACCTCACCGACGGCGTGCGCATGGTGCGGGCGATGAACCTGGTCGCTGCGGTGGCCGGGGTCGCCCCGATCGTGGGACCGCTGCTCGGCGCGATGGTGCTGTCGGTGACGCACTGGCGGGCGTCGTTCTGGGTGGTCGCCGCCTTCGCCGGCGTGATGGTCCTGACGGTCGCGCTGGCCATGCCGGAGTCGCTTGCCGTCGAACGGCGCCACGGAGGTGGCCTCGGACGGCTGCTGGGCGCGACGGGCGAGGTGTTGTCCTCGCGCGTGTTCAGCGGCCACCTGGTGGTGTTCGCGTTCTCGATGGGAACGACGTTCGCCTACGTCGCCACCTCGGCCTACGTGCTGCAGTCGATGAACGGCCTCACCCCGGTGCAGTACTCGCTGGACTTCGCCCTCAACGCCGGCGGGATGACGGTGGCGGCCCTCGTCGCCGCCCGGTTCGCCGACCGCGTGCCGGCGCGTTCGTTCGTCGCGGTGGGCCTCGTCGCCACGGGTGCCGCCGGCCTCGTCCTGGCCGTGTCGGCCGTGTGGTTCTCGATGCCGCTGGGCGTGGCGCTGGTGGGGTTCTTCGTCCTGATGACCGCACAGGGCCTGGTCGGCCCCAACGCCGGAGCCCTCGCGTCTGCTGCCGTCCCCGACCACCCCGGTACGGGGTCAGCCCTGCTGGGCTTCCTGCAGTGGGTCATGGCCGGTGCCATCGCCCCGCTGGCCGGCCTCGGCGGCGAGCACGCCGCGGTCCCCATGGCGGTCATCGTCCTCGCACTCACCGCGGCCTCCGCCGTCGCGTTCCGAGTCGCAGGGCACCGCGCACCGCCGGACGCCGGTCCCGCGCCGGCACCCGGGACCTCCTGACCCCGAACCTCAACCCAAACCTGACCCGAGACCCAACCCCCACCCGAGAGGAACCCGCCATGCGTGGAGTAGTGATGTACGGGCCCGGTGACGTGCGCGTCGTCGACCGCGCCGAGCCCCGCATCGTCGAGCCGACCGACGCGGTCATCCGCCTGACCGCGACCTGCATCTGCGGGTCGGACCTGTGGCCCTACCGCGGCGCCGAGCCCGCGGACGGGCTGCCGATGGGACACGAGTACGTCGGCGTCGTCGAGGAGGTCGGAAGCGACGTGACCACGGTGAAGCCTGGCGACTTCGTCATCGGCTCGTTCGTCATCTCCGACGGCACCTGCGACAACTGCCGCGCCGGCTACCCGTCTCGGTGCGTGCACGCCGAGTTCGTCCACGGCACCATCGGCACCCAGTCCGAACGAGCCCGCATCCCGTACGCCGACGGCACCCTCGTCGCCACCCCGGGCATGCCGGACGACGCCCTCGTCCCCAGCCTGCTGGCCGCCTCCGACGTCCTCGGCACCGGCTGGTTCGCTGCCGTCGCCGCCGAGGCCGGACCCGGCAAGACCGTCGCCGTCGTGGGCGACGGCGCCGTCGGACTTCTCGGCGTGCTGGCCGCGCGCGAGCTCGGCGCCGAGCGCATCATCGCCATGAGCCGCCACGCCGACCGGCAGGCTCTGGCTCGCGAGTTCGGTGCCACCGACATCGTCACCGAGCGTGACGACGCTGGTGTCGCCCGCATCAAGGAGCTCACCGACGGGCTCGGCGCCCACTCGGCCATCGAGGCCGTGGGCACGCAGGAGTCGATGATGCAGGCCATCCGGTCCACGCGGCCCGGCGGCCACGTCGGGTTCGTGGGCGTCTCCCACGACGTCCAGCTCCCCGGCGACGAGATCTTCTTCTCCCAGGTGCATCTCCACGGCGGACCCGCCCCCGTACGCCGCTTCCTGCCCGACCTCGTCGACCGCATCTGGAACCGCCAGATCGACCCCGGCAAGGTCTTCGACCTCGAGCTCCCCCTCGCCGAGGCCGCGGCCGGCTACACCGCCATGGACGAACGACGCGCCATCAAGGTCCTCCTGCGCCCGTGACCGGTCGACACACCCCACCCAGACTCGCTGCGGCGGCGACAATCCTCGCCGCCGCGCTCCTCAGCGGCTGCGGTACCGCCGCGGACCCGCAAGGTGTGCAGCCCTCCTCCATCAGGCAGGACGGCAACGGGGCCAGCCCGTCCACGTCGTCAGGCACCCCCGCACCCAGCACGTCCACCCGCAACGGCTCGACCCAGGAGGCCGACATGCACATCCAGGTCCAGATCGGACAGGAACTGCTCACCGCAGCTGTCGACGACACCCCCGCCGGTCGCGACCTGATGACCCAGCTGCCGCAGACCATCGAGATGATCGACCATGGAGGCGTCGAGAAGACCGGACCCCTCCGCGCGCCGCTCGACCTCGACGGGCAACCCGATGGCGCAGACCCCGACGTGGGCGACCTCGGCTACTACGCCCCCGGGAACGACCTCGTCCTCTACTACGGCGACCAGTCCTACGACGCCGGCATCGTCGTCCTCGGCCGCCTCGACGACACGGCAGCCAGCCGTCTGGCCGCCATGGACGGCGACATCACCACGACCCTCACCGCCGCCCCCGCCGGCGCATCCTGAGCCCCGCGCGGAGACAGATCGACACCCGAAGGAAGAAGCCCATGAAGTTCACCCCCAGCGGGAGCCGGACGGCTCCCGGCCCCGCCGACTGGTTCACCGGCTCGGTCCACATCGACGGCATCCGCAACCCCGATGACCAGTCCGCCATCGGATGCGCGCACGTCCGGTTCACTCCCGGTGCCCGCACGGCCTGGCACACCCACCCCAAGGGCCAGACCCTCTACGTCACCGACGGCATCGGCTACGTCGCGACACGTGGAGGTGGGGTCCAGGAGATCAGGCCCGGCGACGTCGTGTACATCGAGCCCGGCGAGGAGCACTGGCACGGCGCAACCCCTGACCGGTTCATGGCGCACATCGCCATGCAGGAAGCCGACGGCAACGGCGACGTGGTCACCTGGCTCGAACACGTCACCGACAACGAGTACCGGCCCTGACAGAGGCCCCCTCGCCGCAGGTCAGCCCAGCCCTCGTCCTCACCTGCCCACGCGCGCAGCGTCGTGCACGTGTCCGAGATGTTGCCCTCTCACTGCGAGACCAAGGGCGACATGTCGGACACGTGTGCCCGACTGGGCAGGACGCGCCGGTGGCGGGAGGTCCGGGCGTCCGGCGCTCAGGCGCCGTCGGAGTTGGGGTCGCGCCAGCTGCGCTCGAACGGCAGCCGCCAGGTGAAGGGGGCGACGAGCTGGTGGATCTGGTTCGGGCCCCACGAGCCGGGCGCGTACGGGCGGACCACCGGCGGGTTCTCCAGCAGGGGCGTGGAGATCTCCCAGAGCCGCTCGATGCCCTGCGCCGAGGTGAAGAGCGTGTGGTCGCCGCGTGCCGCGTCGTGGATGAGCCGCTCGTAGGCCTCGAGCACCGACCCCGCCCAGCCGGTGTCGTGCATCGCGAACTGCATCGAGAGCTTGTCGAGCTTCATGCCCGGGCCCGGCCGCTTGCCGTAGAACGACAGCGACATCCGCGACTGGTCGGCGAGGTCGAAGGTGAGGTGGTCCGGGCCGTGGTCGCCGACGCCCGACCCCGAGGGGAACATCGTGCGGGGCGGCTCCTTGAAGGCGATGGAGATGATCCGGGCACCCTCGGCCATCCGCTTGCCGGTCCGCAGGTAGAACGGCACGCCCGCCCAGCGCCAGTTGTCGATGTAGCACTTGAGCGCCACGAACGTCTCGGTCTCGGAGTCGGGCGCGACCCCGTCGAGCGAGCGGTAGCCGGTGTACTGGCCGCGTACCACGTCGTGCGGCTCGATCGGGAGCATGGAGCGGAAGACCTTGTTCTTCTCCTCCGAGATCGCCTCGGGAAGCAGGGCGGTCGGCGGCTCCATCGCGGTGAAGGCGAGCACCTGGAACAGGTGGGTGACGACCATGTCGCGGTAGGCGCCGGTCGCCTCGTAGAAGCTCGCCCGCTGGGCCAGGCCCAGCTCCTCGGGCACGTCGATCTGGACGTGGTCGATGTGGTGGCGGTGCCAGATCGGCTCGAAGAGGCCGTTGGCGAAGCGGAAGGCGAGGATGTTCTGGGCCGCCTCCTTGCCGAGGAAGTGGTCGATGCGGAAGATCTGCGACTCGTCGAAGACCTCGTGCAGCTGACGGTTGAGCTCCACCGCCGAGGCGAGGTCGGTGCCGAACGGCTTCTCCATGATGATCCGGCTGCGCTCGGCCAGGCCGGCCTCGCGCACCTGGGCGACGACCGGGAGGGCAGCCCGCGGCGGCACGCTCAGGTAGTGCAGGCGCTGCGGGTGGGTGTCGACGGGGAAGGTCGCCTCGGCCTCCTCCACGACGCGGCGCAGGCCGGCAGGTCCCTCCGCCCCGGGCGCCCAGTGCAGCAGCGGCGCGAAGTCTGGCCACGCGTCGACGTCGTCGTCGTCGCCGAACTCGCGGATCGCCTTCTCGGCGAGGTCCTGGAAGGACTGACGGGTGTGCTCGTCGAGCGAGGTGCCGACCACCCGCACCTGGCGCAGCAGCCCGGTCTTGAACAGGTGGAGCAGCCCGGGGAGCAGCTTGCGCTGGCTGAGGTCGCCGGTGGCGCCGAACAGGACGACGGTGGTGGGGTGCTCGTCTGCCATGCCGCCAGCCTAGGTCGCCGGGCTGCGGCGCGCACCGGTCCGCCCCGGCGTGTGGTTCGGTCGGCGCCTGGGTACCGAACTGCGTGCTCTCCCTGACCTACGTGAGCTCGGCGACCGAGGAGATGAGCGTCCTCGAGCTCGACGACCTGCTGCGCGCCGCTCGTCTCACCAACGAGCGCTGCGACATCACCGGGATGCTGCTCTACGCCGGTGGCACGTTCATCCAGACCCTCGAGGGACCGGCCGACGCCGTCGACGCACGCTTCACGATGATCGACGCCGACGAGCGGCACCACACCGTCTTCGTCGTGCGGCGCGAGGAGGTCGCGCGACGGCAGTTCCGTGCGTGGTGGATGGGCTACCGCCGGATCCCCGAGCGCGACGCCCTGCGGCTGCCCGGCCTCACCGACTACCTCGACACCGGTCGCATCGACGGCGAGGAGCCGCGACGCTCCGCCGTCGAGACGTTCCACCGCGCGTTCCGCGAGCACCTCGGCGGATAGCCTCCTGCCATGGACGCCGACCAGGTCCTCGTGCTCAACGCCGGGTCCTCCTCGCTGAAGTACCAGGTCCTCGCCCCCGACGGCTCGGTCACCGCGAAGGGGGCGGTGGACCGCCTGTCCGCGGAGGGCGACCACGCCCGGGCCCTCGAGCAGGTCACCGACGACCTCCGACGTGCCGGCGTCGACGACGACCACCTGGTCGGCGTGGGCCACCGGGTCGTCCACGGTGGACCTGACCTGGTCCGACCGACCGTGGTCGACGACCGGGTGCTGGCCGCGGTCGCGGACGCCGTGCACCTCGCGCCGCTCCACAACCCGCCCGCGCTGGCCGCGCTGCGCGCTGCCATGGAGTGGCTCCACGACGTGCCCCACGTGGTGGTCCTCGACACCGGCTTCTTCGCCGACCTCCCCGCGGCGGCCGCGACGTACGCCGTCGACCGCGAGCTCGCCGCCCGGGCCGGGGTGCGGCGCTACGGCGCCCACGGCATCAGCCACGAGCACGTCGCCCGGAGGGCCGCGGAGCACCTCCGTCGCGACGACCTCCGCCTGGTCACCCTCCACCTCGGCAACGGCGCGTCCGCGGCCGCCATCGAGGCGGGACGTCCGCTGGACACCTCGATGGGGCTGACGCCGCTGGAGGGCCTCGTGATGGGCACCCGCGCCGGCGACCTGGACCCAGGGGTCGTCGTCCACCTGGCCCGTCACGAGCAGCTCGACGTCGACGCGCTCGAGGACCTGCTGCACCACCGATCGGGCATCCTCGGGCTCACCGGGCGCGCGGACTTCCGCGACCTCCAGGCCGGGGTCGAGCGCGGGGACCCCGACTGCGTGCGGGCGTGGGACGTCTACTGCCACCGCCTGCGCAAGTACGTCGGCGCCTACCACGCGGTGCTCGGCGGCGCCGACGCCGTGGTCTTCACCGCCGGGGTCGGCGAGAACGCCCCGCGGCTGCGGGCAGACGCCCTGCACGGCCTGGAGCGCCTCGGCATCGAGGTCGACCCCGCACGCAACGAGGCCGACGGCACCGGCCCGCGGACCATCTCGCCCGACGGCTCACCGGTCGCGGTGCTCGTGGTGCCGACCGACGAGGAGCTCGCGATCGCCGGCGCCGTGCGCGAGCTCCTCGCCGGACGCGGCTAGAGGTTGTCGGCCGCCGTGTCGGGCTCGGCGGTCGTCGACGGCGAGCGCCCGGCCTGCGGGTCGGCGTCGGCGTCCCACCGCCAGTCGCGCACCTCGGGCAGGTCGTCGCCGTGCTCGCGGGTCCACTCACGTGCCCGCCGGCGCGTGTCGACCATCAGCTGCCGCACGTCCGCGGCACGCGAGCCGAGACCCGGCGCCCGGTCGATCACGTCCATGACCAGGTGGTAGCGGTCGGTGTCGTTCATCATCACCATGTCGAAGGGCGTGGTGGTGGTGCCCTCCTCCTTGTAGCCGCGCACGTGCAGGTTGTCGTGGTTGGCGCGCCGGTAGGTGAGCCGGTGGATCAGCCACGGGTAGCCGTGGTAGGCGAAGACCACGGGTCGGTCGCGGGTGAAGACGGTGTCGAACTCCCGGTCGGAGAGGCCGTGCGGGTGCTCGCGCTCGTCCTGCAGCCGCATCAGGTCGACGACGTTGACGAAGCGCACCTTCAGCTCCGGCAGGTGCTCGCGCAGGAGCGACACCGCCGCCAGTGCCTCCAGCGTCGGCACGTCACCGGCGGCCGCGACCACGACGTCGGGGTCGCCGTCGTCGTTGGAGGCCCACTCCCAGATGCCCAGCCCGCGCGCGCAGTGCAGGTCGGCCTGCTGCGCGTCGAGCCAGTCGAAGCCGGGCTGCTTGCCCGAGACGACGACGTTGACGTAGTGCTCGCTGCGCAGGCAGTGGTCCATCGTCGAGAGCAGCGTGTTGGTGTCCGGCGGCAGGTACACGCGCACGACCTCGGCCTTCTTGTTGACCACGTGGTCGATGAACCCGGGGTCCTGGTGGGAGAAGCCGTTGTGGTCCTGGCGCCACACGTGCGAGCTCAGCAGGTAGTTCAGGCTGGCGACGGGCGGCCTCCACTCGATGGTCCGCGTGGTCTTGAGCCACTTCGCGTGCTGGTTGAGCATCGAGTCGACGATGTGGATGAAGGCCTCGTAGCAGCTGAAGAGGCCGTGGCGGCCGGTGAGCAGGTAGCCCTCCAGCCAGCCCTGGCAGGTGTGCTCGGAGAGGATCTCCACGACGCGGCCCGAGCGCGCCAGGTGCTCGTCGACGTCGCGGATCTCGCCGGCCCAGACCTTGTCGGTCACCTCGTAGACCGCGTCGAGCCGGTTGGAGGCCGTCTCGTCCGGCCCGAAGATGCGGAACGTGGTGTCGTTGTCGCGCACCACGTCGACCAGCCAGCTGCCCAGCACGCGGGTCGGCTCGTGGATGGAGGCACCCGGTCGCTCGACCTCCACCGCGGCCGTGCGCCAGTCGGGCAGGCGGAGCGGTCGCTTGAGCAGGCCGCCGTTGGCGTGCGGGTTGGCGCTCGTGCGCCGCGTCCCGACCGGCGCCTGCTCGAGCAGCTCCGGCACCGGCCGGCCGTCGACGTCGAAGAGCTCCTCGGGCCGGTACGAGCGCAACCACTCCTCGAGCTGCGCGCGGTGGGCGTCGTCGTCGCGGGTGCCGGCCAGCGGCACCTGGTGGGCCCGCCAGGTGCCCTCGACGGGCTTGCCGTCCACCTCGGCCGGACCGGTCCAGCCCTTGGGGGTCACCAGCAGCACCATCGGCCACGGACGCCGGTCCAGGTCGCCGTCCTCGCGAGCGGCGCGCCAGGTCTCCCGGATCATGTCGTGGGCCTCGTCGAGGGCCGCAGCCATCTGCCGGTGCACGTCGGCCGGGTCGTCGCCCTCGACGGTGATCACGTGGTGGCCGTAGCCGCGCAGCAGGCTCTCCAGCTCCTCGCGGTGGATGCGTGCCGGGATCGTGGGGTTCGCGATCTTCCACCCGTTGAGGTTGAGCACGGGCAGCACGGCGCCGTCGTGCACCGGGTCGACCAGCTTGTTGGCGTGCCAGCTGGCTGCGAGCGGGCCGGTCTCGAACTCGCCGTCACCGACGATCGCGGTGACGACGAGGTCCGGGTTGTCCATGGCGGCGCCATAGGCGTGCGACAGGACGTAGCCGAGCTCGCCGCCCTCGTGGATCGAGCCCGGGGTCTCGGGCGCGACGTGGCTCGGGATGCCGCCGGGGAAGGAGAACTGGCGGAACAGCCGGGCCATGCCGTCGCGGTCGTGCCCGATGGCCGGGTAGACCTCGGAGTAGGTGCCCTCCAGCCAGGCGTTCGCCACCGCTGCCGGGCCGCCGTGCCCGGGGCCGCACAGCAGGATCGCGTCGACGTCGCGCTCGCGGATGAGGCGGTTCAGGTGCGTCCACACGAGGTTGATGGCCGGCGTGGTCCCCCAGTGGCCGAGCAGGCGGGGCTTGATGTCCTCGCGCTCGAGTGGTCGTTCGAGGAGGGGGTTGCCGAGCAGGTAGATCTGCCCGACGGAGAGGTAGTTGGCTGCACGGAACCACTGGTCGAGCCGGTGGACCTGGTCGTCGGTGAGCGTCGCCATGCACCCTTCGTACCCGATGGAGGCGTCCCTGTGCAGGGGTCGTTGGTCCCCTGGGGCTCGGGTCAGCCGACCTCGGCGACCGGGGCCACCACGTGGTGCACGAGCTCGACCAGCTCGGCGAGCTTGAAGGGCTTGGACAGGACCTCGTCGGCCCCCGCCTCCAGCGACGCGGCGACGTGGTCGCCGCCGACGTGGCCGCTGACGACGATGATCGCGCCGTCGTAGCCGTCGCCGCGGAGCAGCTGGGTGGCCTCGAGCCCGTCCATGTCCGGCAGGCCGCGGTCCATCACGACGACGTGGACCTCGTGCTGGGCGAGCATGGTGCGTCCCTCGCCACCGGTGGCAGCCGCGACGACGCCGAAGCCGGCCCGCTTGAGGGTCAGCTCCATCACGTGGACGAGGTCGGGCTCGTCCTCGACGATCAACACGGTGGTGGGCATGTTGAAAACCTAACGACAAGATCCACAGGACGTTAACAAAAGCGTGAAGATGGCCCGATCTGACTAGACAGCACGTCCGGGTGACCCAGAGGTGCCGCCCACGCGCGCGGAGGCCTCAGTCGTCGCCCGGCCGGCCGGCGGCGTACCACTGCGCCAGACCCGCCAGCCCGGTGGCGTAGCGACCGAGGTCGGTGACCTCGCCGTGGTCGGTGACCACGGCGAGCAGCTCGGCCAGCGCCTCGTCGCCCCGGCCGAGCTCCTGGAGGGTGAGCGCGCGGAACACCCGCACCGACTCCGAGGCGGGGAACTCGCGCCGGGCGCGGTCGAGCACGTCCAACGACGCCTCGAGGTCGCCGAGCCAGCGCAACGTGCTGCCGTACTGGCACAGGCACCGGCGCAGCGGCTCCCCCGACAGACCGAGCCGCAGGGCCTCCTCGTAGAGGCCCCGGGCGGTGGCCTCGTCGCCGGCCGTGTCGTGGGCACCGGCGACCTCGTAGGTCAGGACGGGGTGCCCGGGGTGCTGGGCGAGCAGGTCCTCGAAGTACGCCACCGTCGGCGCCATGTCGTCGCGGTCGCGGCGCGCGTAGCCGAGGGCGATCGCGGCCTCGAGCTCGGGGGTCGTCTCACTCACGGCGGGAATGCTAGGCGGGCGCACCGACACCACCGCCTGGCCACGCGCGGGTGGTCGACCTCGTCGGGATCGGGATCGGGTGGACGCCACTGGTCGCCCTGCTCCTGCGCGGCATCCTGTCGGTGCCGTGGATGGTGGTGGCGTTCCTCGACCAGACCCGGTCGCGGTGACCGTGACAGGGGTGGTGACGCTCCGGTCCGGTGTCAGCGCGGGACCGGGGCGGCGGGGACCGGACGCAGGGGCAGCGTCGCCTCGAAGGTGCTCCCCCGCCCGGGCTCGCTGGTCACCTGCAGCGTCCCGCCCATCGCCTCGGCGAGCCGGCGCGCGATGGTCAGCCCCAGCCCGGAGCCCTCGTAGGGCCGGGTCGTCGACCCGTCGACCTGGGTGAAGGACTCGAAGACCGCCTCGAGCCGGTCGGCCGGGATCCCGATCCCGGTGTCGGACACGCTGAAGACGATCTCGGGGCGCTCGGGGGAGGTGCGCACGGTCGCGACCCGCAGGGCGATGCTCCCCGAGGGGGTGAACTTGAAGGCGTTGTCGAGCAGGTTGCCCAGCACCTGCTGGAGCCGTACGACGTCGCCCACCACCTGGCACGGCACGCCCGCGTCGCGGTGCCACGACAGCCCGACGCCCGACCTGTCGGCCACCGACCGGTAGTCGTCGAGCAGGTCGTCGAGCATGCGGTGCAGGTCGAAGGGCTGCTCGTCCACGTGGAGGCGACCGGCCTCGATGGCGGAGAAGTCGAGGACGTCCTCGACCAGGGCGCGCAGACGGGTGCTGGCACGGTCCATGCGCTCGACGAGGAAGCGCTGGTCGTCGTCGAGGGTGGTGTCGCGCACCATGTCGAGCGACCCCACCAGGGTGGTGAGCGGGGTGCGGAACTCGTGGCTCATCGTGGCCACGAAGAGCGACTTGGCCAGGGACGCCTCCAAGGCAGCGTCGCGGGCCGCGACCAGCTCGCGCACGTGCCGTTCCTCCGACGACATGAGCAGGGCGGTGCGGACCAGGGCGAGTGCCACCAGGAGGACCGAGCCGAGCGCGAGGGCCCACGGGTGGCTCTCGGCGTGGAGCATGTCGCTGCTCACCTCGAGGGCCGACGGGACGAGCAGCGGGACGACGGCGATGCCGAGCGAGGCCCGCCACCCCCGGACCTTCTCCTGCAGCACGTCGAGCCCGGTGTCCCCGACGGCGCCGAGGTTGGGGTCGGGGTGGGAGCGCCACGCCGACCTGGCCATGAGGACCGGTGCCACCATCCACCCGGCGTCGATGACGACCCGCCACAGGCCCTCGTAGGAGGTGACGAGGGAGCCGGTGTCGGAGAGGAGCCAGACGCTCACGCCGAGGGCGAAGGTGGTCCCGAGGGCGGACCGGGCGCGGGGGCTGAGCAGGGCGCGTGCCACGACCGCGAGCAGCACCGCGTCGAGGACGGGGTAGGACGCCCACACGACCTTGGCGAGCGGGCCGAGACCCTCCTGGCCGAGGATCGCACCGACGGCGAAGCGCCAGAACACCAGCACGCTGACCACGACGACCGTCAGCACGTCGACGACGAACGCCGGGTCGCGGCCACGGTCGGACCGGCTCCGCACGATGACCAGCCAGACGGCCCCGGCGAGCGCGACGTAGCTCGACATCCACATCGGGTCGGCCACCGTGACGTCGGTGGGGAGGCCGAGCCGGTCGAGCAGGTCCCAGGTGAAGTCCCCGAGGGCGGACAGCGAGATCCCGAGGGCGACGAGGCGGGGCACCGTCCGTCCGGCGCGGGGGCCGCGCTCGGCCCCGACCCAGGCGAGCACGGCGGCGCAGAGGAGCGTGCCGTCGTAGCAGACGCGGTCGACCCACCAGGTGTCGCTGACGGCGTAGCCGACGACCGCCGCCAGGAGGGCGAGGGACGCCGCGACGACGCCGAGGGACGGCCGGGGAGCGCGCGTCCGGGCGCCCGCGTCGTTCGTGCCCATCCCACCTCGCTCCGGTCTCGTGCTGAGGGTAAAGACTTCCACGGATCGACCATGGAGGAGTGACACTTCACCGCACAGGGGCCAACGTCCCGACCCCGGTGGGCCGCCCGGGCCATGCCGGAGTAGACACTTCTGGGGGGTGCACCACCCCTCCGGGCTGGCCCGGTCGGCTCGCTTGACTCGTTCGAACGCCTGTTCGATGATGGGGACATGTCCTCCGCCCGCTCGATCACGACGCTCGACCCGTCGCGGTCGGTGGTCGAGCAGCTGCGCGAGCGCGTGGCAGCGATGGAGCGCACGCCCGCCGGCGAGCCCGTCGCGACGCTGCCCGGCCTGGCCGGCGTCGTGCCGCTGCGGGCCGGGGCGACCTACGCGGTCGACTCCGCCTCGCTCGGGCTCGCGCTCGCCGCCGGCGCGTCGCGGGCCGGCGAGTGGGTGGGCTTCGCCGGGTGCGACGACTTCGGCGCCGAGGCCGCCGCCGAGCTCGGCGTCGAGCTGTCGCGCACCGTCGTGGTGCCCGACCCGGGCGAGCACTGGCTGGAGGTGACCGCGGCCCTCGTCGACGTGCTGCGGGTGGTCGTGCTGCGACCGCCGGCCCGGGTCGACGAGCGCACCGCCGGCATCCTCGACTCCCGCCTCCGCACCCGCTCGTCCGTGCTCGTCGTGCACGGCGCGTGGCCGCGGGTCGAGGCCCGGCTCAGCACCGCGACCTCCGGCTGGTTCGGCCCCACCTCCGGCACCGGCGTGCTCCAGGAGCGCCGGGCCCGCGTGCTGGTCCACCGAGGCGCCCGCCCGCCCCAGCACGTCGACCTCTCCTGGCCGGGGGTGCACCTCCTCGACCGCCCGTCCGTGGCTGCCGGCCGGGTCCGTGACGTCAGGGACGTCAGGGACGTCAGGGAGGCCCGTCGTGCCTCCGGGTGAACCTGCGGCCGGTCGACATGTCGGCAGGTCCTCGCGATGAGGGTGATGGTGCTGTGGTGCCCCGACTGGTCGGTGGTCGCCGCCCTCGACGAGGCCGGCCGGTCGCTGCGGGCGCCCGCCGCCGTCCTGGCCGCCAACGTCGTGGAGGTGTGCAACGGCCCCGCGCGCACCGAGGGCGTCCGCCGGGGGCAGCGCCGGCGCGACGCCCAGTCGCGCTGTCCCGAGCTGCTGCTCCTGACGGCCAACCCCGACCGTGACGCCCGCGCCTTCGAGCCGGTGCTGGCCACCGTGGAGGACCTGCGTCCCGGGGTGGCGGCGCTGCGGCCCGGGCTGCTCGCCGTCCGCGCCCCCGGGAGCTGGTACGGCTCGGAGGAGGAGGCCGCCGCCACGACCTGCCAGGCCGTGGTCGAGACCGGCGTCTGGGACGTCCGGATCGGCATCGCCGACGACCTGTTCACCGCCGAGCAGGCCGCCCGCACCGCCGACGTGCAGTCATGGGCCGTCGTCCCGGAGGGCGGGTCCCCTGCCTTCCTGCGTCGCCTGCCCGTGCAGGTCCTGGCCGACGACGGGCCCCGCGGGCGCGAGCTCGTCGGGCTGCTCCAGCGCCTCGGGCTGCACACGCTCGGCGACCTGGCCGACCTGCCGGGCGATGCCGTCGAGCACCGCCTCGGCGCCTACGGCGCGACCGTCCGACGCCGGGCACGGGGCGAGGACCGTGCCCTGTTCGCGGCCCGGACCCCGCCGCCCGAGCTCGAGGCCGAGGTGCCCTTCGAGCCGGCCCTGGAGTCGGTCGAGGCGATCACCTTCAGCGTCCGCACCACCGCCGAGCGCTTCGTCGAGCGTCTCGCCCACCACCAGCTCGTCGCGACGGCCGTGCGCGTGGAGGCCGAGTCCGAGGGCGTGGTCTGCTCCTCGCGCGCGTGGCTGCACCCGCGCCACTTCACCGCCCGCGACCTCGTCGACCGGGTCCACTGGCAGCTGCAGTCCGCCGGCACCGTCGAGGGGGTCGCCGGGGCGCTGCGGGCCCGGAAGGCCTCCGGCGCGGTCCGGGAGCCGATCGACCGGGTGCGCTTCGTCCCCGAGGTCGTCGAGCCCGCGGCCGCCCACGGCGAGGCGCTGTGGGGCACCGCCTCCGACGACCTGGTCGAGCGGGGCGTGGCCCGCGTGCAGGGCATGGTCGGCTTCGAGGCGGTGCGCCGCCCCGTCCTGCAGGGCGGGCGCAGCCCCGCCGCCCGCCAGGCCCTGGTCCCGTGGGGCGAGCGCCCGGTCGACCTGCGCCCCCGCGACCGGCCCTGGCCCGGACGTGTGCCGGGGCCAGCGCCGGTCCGGGTGTTCGCCACTCCCCCGGCCGCCGAGGTGGTCGACGCGTCCGGGCACCTGGTCGTGGTCACCGACCGCGGCGTCGTCAGCGGGGAGCCCTGCCGGTTCCGGGTGTCCGGCGGCGTCCTGCCGTGGCAGCCGGTGACCGCGTGGACCGGTCCCTGGCCGACCGACGAGGGCTGGTGGTCCGGGGGCAGCGGCCCCACCGCCAGGTTCCAGGTCGTCGGCGCCGACGGGCGCGCCTGGCTGCTGGTCCGCTCGCCCGAGGGCTGGTCGCTGGAGGCGGCCTATGACTGAGCACGCCCCTCGTCGCGGGGTGGGTGCCTGATGGGCTGGAACAACCCCGCCATGCACTGGAAGGAGCTCGAGCGCCGGCTCAGCGGCCTGCCCGGTGCCGACGACGCCCCCGTCTCGCGCCGCAAGCGCCCGGCTGCCGACACCACGCGGATCGAGCGACCGGCGCGGGTGACGCCCTACGCCGAGCTGCACTGCCACAGCCACTTCAGCTTCCTCGACGGGGCGAGCTCGCCCACGGAGCTGGTCGAGGAGGCCGTCCGGCTGGGGCTGCACGCCCTCGCGATCACCGACCACGACGGCTTCCACGGCGCACCGATGCTGGCCGAGGCCGCCGCTGCCCACGGCCTGCCCACCGTCTTCGGCGCCGAGCTGTCACTGGGCCTCGGCGGCCCGCAGAACGGCGTGCCCGACCCCGAGGGCAGCCACCTGCTGGTGCTCGCCCGCGGGGTCGAGGGCTACCACCGCCTCGCAGCGGCCATGACCGAGGCGCACCTGCGCGGCGACGAGAAGGGTCGTCCGGTCTACGACCTCGACGAGCTCGGCGCGCAGGGCCGCGGCCACTGGGTGGTGCTCACCGGCTGCCGCAAGGGCCTGGTGCCGCAGGCGCTGGCCGACGGGGGCGAGGCGGCCGCCTCGGAGGCCCTCGACCGCCTCACCTCGCTCTTCGGCCTCGACGACGTCCTGGTCGAGCTCTCCCCGCGGCCCGGCGCCGACGCCTCCAACACCGCCCTCGCCCGGCTGGCGGGGGTCCACGGCCTCGACCTGGTCGCGGCCGGCAACGTTCACCACGCCACCCCCCAGCGCCACCGGCTGGCTTCGGCCATGGCGGCCGTCCGGGCCCGGCGCAGCCTGAGCGACATGGACGGCTGGCTTGACCTGGGCGGGTCCGCCCACCTGCGCAGCGGCGCCGAGACGGCCGCCGCGATGGCCGCCTTCCCCGAGGCGGTCACCCGCAGCGTCACGCTCGCCGACGACCTCGCCTTCGACCTGCGCAAGGCCTCACCCGCCCTGCCCAAGCGGCAGATCCCCGAGGGCCACACCGCCGACTCGTGGCTGCGGGTGCTCGCCGAGCGCGGCTTCGCCGAGCGCTACGCCGGCGTGCCCCACGAGGCCGAGGCGCGCGAGCGGCTCGAGCACGAGCTGCGGGTGATCGCGGAGAAGGACTTCGCCGGCTACTTCGTGATCGTCCACGACATCGTCGCGTTCGCCCGCGAGCGCCGGATCCTGTGCCAGGGCCGCGGCTCCGCGGCCAGCTCCGCGGTCTGCTACGCGCTCGGCATCACCGCGGTCGACGCCGTCTTCTACCAGCTCCCCTTCGAGCGCTTCATCTCCGCGCACCGCGACGAGGAGCCCGACATCGACGTCGACTTCGACTCCGACCGGCGCGAGGAGGTGATCCAGTGGGTCTACGACACCTACGGCCGGCGCAACGCCGCCCAGGTCGCCAACGTGATCACCTACCGCCCCCGGATGGCGGTGCGCGACGCCGCCAAGGCCCTCGGCTTCTCCTCCGGCCAGCAGGACGCGTGGTCCAAGCAGGTCGACGGCTGGAAGGCGGTCGTCACCGGTGACGCCGGCGACCCCGCCGCCCACGACATCCCGCCCCAGGTGGTGTCCCTCGCCGAGGAGCTGATGGGTGCGCCGCGCCACCTCGGCATCCACTCCGGCGGGATGGTGCTCACCGAGCGGCCGATCGGCGAGGTGTGCCCGATCGAGCGCGCCCGGATGGACCGGCGCACGGTCCTGCAGTGGGACAAGGACGCCTGCGAGTCGATGGGGCTGGTGAAGTTCGACCTGCTCGGGCTCGGGATGCTCGGCGCCCTCGACCACATGATGCGGTTGGTGGCCGAGCACCTCGGCGAGGAGTGGGACCTCGCCACGATGCCCAAGGAGGAGCCGGCCGTCTACGACATGCTGTGCCGCGCCGACTCGATCGGCGTCTTCCAGGTCGAGAGCCGCGCCCAGATCGGCACGCTGCCGCGGCTGCGCCCCCGGGAGTTCTACGACCTCGCCATCGAGATCGCGCTGATCCGTCCCGGGCCGATCCAGGGCGGCGCGGTCCACCCCTACGTCCGTCGTGCCACCGGCCAGGAGCCGGTCACCTACGACCACCCCGAGCTGGTGCCCGTCCTCGAGCGCACCCGCGGCGTCCCGCTGTTCCAGGAGCAGCTGATGGCGATGGCGGTGACGCTCGGCGACTGCAGCCGCGACGACGCCGACCTGCTGCGCCGGGCGATGGGCTCCAAGCGCGGCGTGGAGCGCATCGAGTCGGTCAAGCAGAAGCTCTACGCCGGGATGGAGCGGCGAGGCATCACCGGCGAGCTCGCCGACTCGATCTACGTCAAGATCCTGTCCTTCGCCAACTTCGGCTTCGCGGAGTCGCACGCCCTGTCCTTCGCGCTGCTGGTCTACGCCTCGTCGTGGTTCAAGCTCCACTACCCCGCCGCGTTCCTCGCCGGCCTGCTGCGCAACCAGCCGATGGGCTTCTACTCCCCCCAGTCGCTGGTCGGCGACGCCCGCCGCCACGGCGTCGACGTGCGCCGTCCCGACGTGACCCGCTCCTCGGCCCAGGCCGACCTCGAGCCGGTCGTCGTCGGTCCGGTGCGCGCCACCGGTCCCGACGCGTGCTGCACGCCCCGGTTCGCGCGGGCGGAGTGGGTGCCCGGCACGCCCGACCCGGTGCCGGCGCACCGTCGCGACACCGCCCTCGCCGTACGCCTCGGGCTCGACTCGGTGCGCGGCATCGGGCTCGACGTGGCGCGCCGCATCGTCGCCGCGCGCGAGGAGGCACCGTTCACCGGCATCACCGACCTGTCGCGGCGCGCCGGGCTGACCTCCGCGCAGCTCGAGGCGCTGGCCACCGCCGGCGCCTTCGAGGCCTGGGGCCTGCAGCGCCGCGAGGCGCTGTGGGCGGCAGGCTTCGCCGAGGGCGCCGAGCACCTGCCCGGCGTCACCCCCGCTCCTGCCGCGCCCACGCTGCCGGGCATGAGCGAGCCGGAGATCACCCTCGCCGACCTGTGGGCGACCGGGGTCTCGCCCGAGCGCCACCCCGTCGAGCACCTCCGCGAGCAGCTGCGCAGCGCCGGGGTCCGCTCGGTCGCCGAGCTCGCCACCGCCGAGTCCGGGCGTCGCGTCCACGTCGGCGGACTGGTCACCCACCGCCAGCGACCCGGCACCGCCATGGGCGTCACGTTCCTCAACCTCGAGGACGAGACCGGGATGCTCAACGTCGTGTGCTCGGTGGGGGTGATGAAGGCCCACCGGCAGGCGGCGCGCAACCGCGTCGCGGTCGTCGTGCGGGGGCGGCTCGAGCGCAACGAGGGCGTGACCAACCTGGTGGCCGACCGGGTCGAGCCGATCGACGTCGTCGTGCCGGGCGCCGGGGCGGTGCTGCAGGCCAGGGCCTCCTCCCGCGACTTCCGCTGACCCCTCTCGCCGAATCAGGCACCAGCCCCCTCGGCCGGTAGATTTCGGTCGGTGTCCGACACCCGTCCCCGCCGCACGTTCGCCGTCATCAGCCACCCCGACGCAGGCAAGTCGACCCTCACCGAGGCCCTCGCGCTGCACGCCCGCGTCATCACCGAGGCCGGCGCGGTCCACGGCAAGGGCGAGCGGCGCGCGACCGTGTCGGACTGGATGGCGATGGAGAAGGCGCGCGGCATCTCGATCACGTCCGCGGCGCTGCAGTTCGTCTACCGCGACCACGTGATCAACCTCGTCGACACCCCCGGCCACAGTGACTTCTCCGAGGACACCTACCGCGTGCTGTCCGCGGTCGACTCGGCGGTCATGCTGGTCGACGCCGGCAAGGGGCTCGAGCCGCAGACGCTCAAGCTGTTCAAGGTGTGCGCCCTGCGCGGCATCCCGGTGATGACGGTGATCAACAAGTGGGACCGTCCCGGGCTCTCGGCGCTCGAGCTGATGGACCTCATCCAGGAGAAGATCGGGCTGCGACCGACGCCGCTGACCTGGCCGGTGGGCGAGGCCGGTGACTTCCGCGGGGTCCTCGACCGCCGCACCGGCGAGTTCGTCAAGTACACCCGCACCGCGGGCGGGGCCACGCGTGCCCCCGAGCGGCGGATGGGCCCCGACGAGGTCGAGGAGGTCGACGCGCTGCCGTGGTCGAGCGCCGTCGAGGAGCACGAGCTGCTCGGGCTCGACGAGGCCGACCACGACCAGGCCCGCTTCCTCGCCGGCGAGACCACCCCGGTCATGTTCGCCTCCGCGCTGCAGAACTTCGGCGTCGCTCAGCTGCTCGACCTGCTGCTCGACATCGCCCCCGACCCGAGCCCGACCGCCGGCGTCGACGGCACGGTCCGGCAGGTCGACGACCCGTTCAGCGCGTTCGTCTTCAAGGTGCAGTCGGGCATGAACAACGCGCACCGCGACCGTCTCGCCTACGCCCGCGTCGTGTCAGGGACCTTCGAGCGCGGCATGGTCGTGACGCACGCGGGCACCGGCAAGCCGTTCGCCACGAAGTTCGCCCAGTCGGTCTTCGGCCGCGACACCGCGGCGGTCGAGACGGCGGAGCCGGGCGACATCATCGGCTTCGTCAACGCCCAGGCGCTGCGCGTCGGCGAGACCGTCTACGTCGGCGAGCGGATCGAGTACCCGCCGGTGCCGAGCTTCGCCCCCGAGCACTTCGTCACCGCCAGCGCCGGGGACATCGGGCGCTACAAGCAGTTCCGCCGCGGGATCGAGCAGCTCGACCAGGAGGGCGTGGTGCAGGTGCTGCGCTCCGACCTGCGCGGGGACCAGAACCCGGTGCTCGCGGCCGTCGGCCCGATGCAGTTCGAGGTGGTCGAGGACCGGATGACCCACGAGTTCAGCTCGCCGATCCGGATGTCGCGCCTGGACTACCAGGTCGCGCGGCGCACCGATGCGGCCGGCGCGGCGGCGCTCGCGGGCAAGCGCGGCATCGAGGTGCTCGAGCGCAGCGACGGCACCCGCCTCGCGCTGTTCGTCGACCAGTGGCGCGCCATGGTCACCGCCAGGGACAACCCCGACATCATGCTCGAGGCGCTGCCGGCAGGCGGCAGCTGAGCCCGCCAGCGCCGGGGCCCGGTCCCGGGGCTGGGTCCGGGTTCGAGGACGACGAAGGGGGCGTCGCGGACGACGCCCCCTCCTGTGGCCACCCGGGGGTGGCCGGTCCTCAGCCGTTGAGCGCGTTCTTCAGCGCCGTGGCGGGCTTGAAGCCGGCGCTGCGCGAGGCAGCGATCTCCATGGTCTCGCCGGTCTGCGGGTTGCGACCGGTGCGCGCCGAACGCTCGCGCACGTCGAACGTGCCGAAGCCCGGGACGGCGACCTTGTCACCCGACTGCAGCGCCGACGAGACGGCGCCGACGACGGCGTCGACGGCCTTCTCGGCCTCGGACTTGGACAGGCCGGTCTTCTCGGCGACGGCGTCGACGAGCTCACGCTTGTTCATGATCTCTCCTTCTCAGGTCTGTGGTCCTACCGCCCACAACCTAGTGACTCCGGGCTCAGACGCCACAACCGCGCCCCACCGCGTGGCGCGGGAGAGGCCTCCCGGAGGGTGCGCCGCAGATTCCCGGCGCGGATTCCGGGAGGTCGCGCGAGGCGCCCTAGGATGGGCGGAGCAGAGGGTTACACGCGTCCTTGGAGGTGGGTTCGGCGCGTCGTTCCGACGCACCCTGAAGGACCCCCGTGACCCCTCTCGCCTCCTACCGCCGACTCCTCGAGCTGGCGGGCACGACCTACGTCGTCGTCGCCTTCGTCGGCCGGCTGCCGCTCGCCATGAGCCAGCTCGGCACCCTCCTCCTCGTCTCCACCGCCACCGGCAGCTACGGCCTCGGTGGCCTGAGCGCCGGAGCGCTCGCCGTCGCCAACGCCCTCGGTGCTCCCGTCGCCGGCGCCCTCGCCGACCGCGTCGGCCAGCGCTGGGTGGTGCTCGTGCAGTCGCTGCTCGGCGGTGCCGGGCTCGCGGCCCTGGTCGCGGTCGTGGGGCGTGAGGCCACCGACGTCGTCGTGGTGGCGACCGCCGCCGTCACCGGCCTCGTCCTGCCCCAGGTGGGTCCGCTGGCGCGGGTGCGCTGGCGGCCGCTGACCCGCGGTGCGGGCGCCGACCAGCGCCGGCTCGTCGACGCCGCCTTCTCCTACGAGGGTGCGGCCGACGAGGCGTCGTTCGCGATCGGTCCCGCGCTCGTCGGCCTGTCCGTGGCGGTGTTCTCGCCGTCGGGCGCACTGGTGCTCGCCGCCGTCCTCCTCGCCGTCTTCGGGTCGGCGTTCGCGCTCGACCCCTCGGCCCGCGTCGCCCACGGCCACGCGCACGTGGCCACCGGCGGCCGGCTGGTCGGCGCCGCGTTCGTCGTGCTGGTGGCCGCGCAGCTCACGATCGGCACGCTGTTCGGCGCCACCCAGACCGGGGCGACCGTCCTGGCCACCGACGCCGGCACCCCCGGCGTGGCGGGCCTCGTGCACGCCTCGCTCGGCGTCGGGAGCGCGCTGGCCGGCCTCGGCACCGCGTTCGTGCCCGAGCGCTTCCCGCACCAGCGCCGCGCCCTGGTGGCCGCCTCGGCCCTGCTGGTGCTGTCCCTGCCGCTGCTCGTGGTCGACTCGCTGGGCGGCGCCGCGGTGACCGTGCTGCTGCTCGGCTTCGCGGTCGCGCCCTACATGATCGCGGTCTTCTCGCTCGCCGAGCGCGTCGTGCCGCCGGCGCGCGTGGGTGCCGCGATGACGATGCTCGCCAGCGCCACCGGGATGGGCTACGCCCTCGGCTCCAGCCTCGCCGGTCGCCTGGCGGACACCTCAGGCACCTCCGGCGCCACCGCCGCCTTCGGCGTGACGGTGGGCGCGACCGTGGTCGCGGTGCTCCTCGTGGCCAGCCAGCAGGGACGTCTCAACCGCGCGACCCGTTCCGCGGACCCCACCGCCGGCGCGCCCGCACCCGTGACGCAGCCCGTCGGCTGACCCTCCTGCGCATCCCCCCCGGGCGCCGAACCGGGGACGGCGCGCGACCCTCGGGGTAGGTTGGGCAGGTCCGACGACGCCGCCGCACCTCGCGGTAGCCCCGGTCGGACGGGCCGGATCCCCCATGCATGGAGCACGAACCCCTCGGGGCGCGGACGGTCACGACCACCTCGCCTCCCTCCTCGGCGACCTGCAGGAGGCTCGGCGCCGTCTCGACCGAGGGCGCGACAACGCACGCGCCGCCGACCAGCTGACCCTGCGGCAGGGCCTGCTCCGGGCGCTGGAGGCCTACGCCGGTGCGCTCGCCGAGGCGGGAGCGCCGCTGCCCTACCGGCTCCGCCGCGAGATCGACCTGCTCAAGGGACTCTCCGGGCGGGGCTGAGGGCGGGCTCCGGTCCGGTCTCCCACACCCGCACCCAGTCGACGTCCATGTGCTGGGGCAGGCGCTCCTCGCGGATCTTCGGGATCTCGTAGTCGGCGGCGATCAGGCTGAGGATCGGGAACTGGCGCTCCGCGGAGACGCGACCGCGCACCCGACCGGTCTCGCGTCCGTCGATCCGGAAGACCACGCGGCGCGGGGTCCACTCGACGGAGAACACGTGGAAGCCCCTCGACCAGCCGTCGCCCCGCCCGTGGAGGTAGGAGGCCGGGTCGCGGACCCAGCCGCCCGTGCTGACCCTGCGCAGGCCGTCGTAGCGGTGCATGAAGGTCGCCAGCCCGCCCTGCGGGTGGTGGTCGCCGAAGTACTCCACGACGTCGATCTCGCTGCCCGGCGCCCCCGGGTACATGCCACCGGCCGGCTGCAGCCAGAACGCCCCGTGCTGCCCGCGCAGCCGCTGGAACCGCACCCGGGCGGCGGCGAAGCCGTAGCGGAAGGAGAACCGGCCCTGGGTGCCGACGTGCCCGTTGAGCCGGTAGGCGTACGAGCCGCGCACCGCGTCGCGTCCGCGGATCCGGCAGCGCGAGGTCGCGTCGGGGTCCGCGAGGACGCTGAGGCGGACCACTCCCCCGCCCACGCCGACCGCCCTCGGGTCGCCCTTCGAGCACGATCGCCGGCTGTCGGTGACCAGCTCCTCGCCGCGGTGGTTCCAGTCCGGACCGAGCGAGGTCCCGGAGAACTCGTCGCCCCAGGTCGGGCGGTCCCAGCGCGCGGTGCTGACCGGGAGGCCGTTGAACGCACGCAGGCCGCGGGTGGCCATCACGCGCGCCCGGTACGTCGCCGGCGGGCCGCCGGCGGGGGCGGCGGCCGTGAGCTCGACCCGGCCGCGCCCGTCCTGGCGCCTCGTCGCCAGCACCGTCCACGCACCGTCGACCAGCGCCTGGAGCTGCACGCGCCGCCCGGGGCTGGCCGGGCGGGCCGTCGCGACGAACGCGTGGGCCGCGAGGTCGGCGTCGGCGACCGTGCGACCGGGCTGCACCAGCTGCGGCAGCGCGTCGAGCCGCACCCGCTGGTGCGGGACCACGCGCACCGACGACGACGGCAGGTCCTGGACGTCAGCACCGATGCTGGGGCCGTCGCTCGCGCCGGCCGGGTGCGGGGTGGCGAGCAGGACGAGCGGGGCGAGCAGGGCGAGCAGGGCGAGGCTCGCCCGGACGACGAGGGGGCGCGAGGGCATGCGAGACCTTCAGGGGCGCGGGACGTCCCGGAGGGTCGTCGTGACGGGTGCGATCCCCAGTGGGACGCGGCCGGCACGGAAGTGGTTGTCGGTCGGTCAGGTGGCCCGTGAGGTGAGAGATCGAGGCATGTGCGTGGCCTCCCCCTCCCCGGTGGTCGCCAGGGACACCGTCGCGACGAACTCGCTGCCCACACCCGGTGCGCTGCGGACCGAGAGCGAGCCGCCATCAGCTCGACGAGCTCGCGGCAGATGGCCAGACCGAGACCGACGCCTCCGTGCCGACGGGTGCTGGACCCGTCGGCCTGCTCGAACGCCTCGAGGACGCGCTCGATGCGATCCGGGGCGATGCCGATGCCGGTGTCGCGCACGACGAGCTCGAGCATGATGCGCTCGCCAGCGGATGGCTCCGCGCCCGCGCGCCGGACCTCCAGGCACACCGCGCCGTCGTCGGTGAACTTGAAGGCGTTGTCGAGCAGGTTCCCGACGACCTGGTGGACCCGGTGGGGGTCGCCGACGACGAACCGCGGGACGTCCGCCCCGACCGTGGCCGTGAACGCGATGCCGGCGGTGGCGGACCGCAGCTCGTAGGTCTCCACCACGTGGTCCACGAGCTCGTGCACGTCGAAACCGGTCGCGTCGAGCCTGAGGTGCCCGGACTCGATACGGGAGAAGTCCAGGACGTCCTCGACCAGCACGTGGAGCAGGCCCCCGGCGCGACGCATCCGGCGGACGAGGGCCTGTTCCTCGGGTGACAGGCTGGCGTCCTCCAGCATCTCCGTCGTCGCAAGCATCGTGGTCAACGGCGTGCGGATCTCGTGGCTCATCGTCGCGACGAACATCGACTTCGCCCGGGACGCCTCGAGCGCCGCGTCGCGAGCCTCCTCGAGCTCGGCGCGAGCCGCACGTTCGGACCGGATGAGCCGGGAGGTGCGGACGAGCGCGAGCACCACCAGCACGCACGACCCGGCCAGCATCAGCACCGGACGGTCGGGCTCGCCCCGGAGGTCGGCCACGACCTCGAGCGCTGGCGGGACCAGGAGGGGCACCACCGCGATGGCCAGCGACGCGGTCACCGAGCTCGGCCCCACCGCGTCGTCCGCCGGCGGCACCGACCGGCAGCGCCAGGCCGCACGCGCCATCAGGACCGGGGCGACCATCCAGGCGGCGTCCATGACCACCTCTACGTGCCCCGTCGGCCTCTGGACCCACATCACGTCCGCGACCAACCACAGCACGACGCCGAGCGCGAAGGTCCCTCCCAGGAGCGAGCGGGCTGCCGGGACGAGCAGGACCCGGACCATGAGCGCGAGGAGCACCGCGTCGGCCACCGGGTAGAACGCCCAGACTCCACGTGCCACCGCCGGGACGGTCCGGTCGGCGACGATCGCCACGACGCTGAAGTGCCAGAACGCCAGCACGCTGACCGCGACCACGGTCAGCGCGTCGACCACGAAGCCGACGTCAGCACCTCGTCCGGGGCGGCCCCGGGACAACGCCGACCACATCGCCGTGCACAGCACGACGTAGCTCATCGCCCACAACGGGTCGGCGAGGGACACGTCGGTGCCCACGCCTGTCGCGTCGAGGACCCCCCACACGACGTCACCCGACGCGCTCAGGGACAGGCCCAGGGCGAGGAGGACGGGGACGCGCCGCTCGCTCCGGGCGGCGGTGACGGCTGCCACCCACGCGGACAACGCCGCCCCGACGAGGACGCCGTAGTAGCAGACCTCGTCCACCCAGGTCCGGCCGTTCACGACGTACCCGAGCACCGCTCCGGTGACCAGGACCGCCGCGGCCAGGTCTGCCGTGCGCCCACGTCCGAGGCCGGGCGGACGGCTTCCGGCGTCGCTGGTCGAGTCGCGCGTCGGCACCGGGTCAGGAGGCGCGCTCGACGACCGGGAGCAGAGCGCCCACGCAGCCGGCCAGGTCGTGCAGGGAGAACGGCTTCGTCAGGTAGGACGACGCCCCCGAGCGCTCGGCGCTCTGGCGGGTGTCCATGTCGGCGTAGGCGGTGACGATGAGGACCGGGAGGCCGTCGAGGTGGGGCAGGGCGTGCAGCCGCTCGCACAGCTCGCCGCCGTTCATCACCGGCATGCTCCAGTCGAGGATCGCGAGGTCGAACGACTGCGTCGCCGCCACCTCGAGCGCCTTCGACGGGTGGCCGATGCTGGTCACCTCGTGACCGTCGCGTCGCACCCGGAAGGAGATGATGTCGCGGATGTCATCGTCGTCGTCCACGACCAGCACCACTGCCATCATTACCTCGGATCCGTCCAGTGCCGCGTCGTCGGGGGTCGCGCGGCGTGCGTCGCACAAGCCCTTCCCTGGGCCTGTCCACCCACCGTATGGGGTCGCGGCGCCGCTCGGGCGGGAATGGCCAAATCGCTGTGGATCCGCTGTGCCGTCGGGGGTTCAGGCGCGGTGCACGCAGGTCCCGTCGACCCACGTCGACCGCACGCGTGCCGCGCCGATCCGGTCCGGCTCGTCGAACGGGTCGCGGTCGAGCACGACCAGATCGGCGACCGCGCCGGGCGCCACCCGGCCGGCGTCGTCGCGGTGGTTGGCCCAGGCCGAGCCGCTGGTGTAGGCGGCGAAGGCCGCCCCGACCGGGAGCGCCTGGCCGGGCAGGAACGGGTGGCTGCCGGCGCGGCCGGGGTCGTCGTACGCCGTGCGGTGCACCGCGGTGTGCAGCGCGGCCAGCGGGTCGGGGGTGCTGACCGGCCAGTCGCTCCCCGCCACGAGACGCGCCCCGGCCGCGTGGAGGTCGGCGAACGGGTACTGCCTCGCCGCCCGCTCCGCCCCGAGGAACGGGATCGTGAGCTCGGTCATCTGCTCGTCGTGGCAGGCCCACAGCGCCTGGACGTTGGCGGCGACGCCGAGGACGGCGAACCGGGGCACGTCGTCGGGGTGCACCAGCTGGAGGTGGGCGATGTGGTGACGGCGGCGGGGGTCGGTGCCCTCGAACGCGTCGAGGGCCTCGCGCACGCCGCGGTCGCCGAGGCCGTGCACGTGCACCTGGAAGCCGAGGCGGTCGAGCTCGGCCACGTGGCCGCGCAGCGCGAGCGGGTCGACGAAGGAGATGCCGGCGTTGGAGGTCGCGTGGCCGCACCGGTCGAGGTACGGCTCGACGAGGGCGGCCGTGCCGTTCTCGGCGACCCCGTCCTGCATCACCTTCACCGAGGTCGCCCGGAACCGGCCACGCGACCACTCGGCGCGCTTGGCGACCAGCTCGGCGACCTGCTCGGCGCCGCGGTCGCGGTCCCACCACAGTGCCCCCACGACGGTGGCCACCAGGTCGCCCGACGCGGCGGCGCGAGCGTAGGCCGGACCGCAGTCCTGCATGCCGGAGTAGGACCCGACGATGGCGTCCTGCCACGACGTGACGCCCAGGGAGAGCAGGTACCGCTGGCCCTCCAGCAGCGCGGCATGCACCTCGTCGTCTCCCGCGACCGGCAGCACGGGGTCGAGCAGCCGCATCGCACCCTCGTGGAGCACCCCGGTGGGCGCACCGGTGGCGTCGCGCTCGATCCGCCCGTCGGGCGGGTCGGGGGTCTGCGCCGTGATCCCGGCGAGCGCGAGCGCGCGGGAGCTCACCCACAGGCCGTGGTGGTCGCGGTTGGCCAGGGCGACCGGGCGTGCGCCGACCGCCTCGTCGAGCGCCGCGGCCGTCGGCAGGCCGCCCGGGAAGGCCGCCATCGCCCAGCCGCCGCCGCGCACCCACTCCGCCTCGGAGGCGGCCGCCCAGGCCCGGACGTGCGCCACGTAGGCGTCGGCGTCCGCAGGCAGGTCGCTCAGGTCGCACCCGAGGCGCTCCAGCCCGCCCTGGACGGGGTGGACGTGCGCGTCGGTGAAGCCGGGCAGCAGCAGCCCGCCGTCGACGTCCTCGACGTCGACGCCCGGCACGGCGAGGTCACCGCCCACCGCCGCGACGCGGCCGTCGCGGACGAGCACGTCGCCGACCCGGCCGCGGTGGCGGAAGCCGTCGAAGAGGGAGGCGTTGCGGAAGACGGTGGCGGGCACGGAGCCATCCTGCACCCGTCGCGCGCGTCGGGGATCAGCGTTCCCGTGTCACCCGAGCGGGGCGAGGGCGCGGCACGTCGCGCGGGCGGCGGCGCTCGAGCCGCGCCATCAGCAGGGGCAGGGCCATGATGACGACCAGCACGGCAGGGATCCACAACAGGCTCACGACCCGCCCGTACCCAGCCGAGCCACCCCGATCCGCACCCCGCGGCGACTACGTCGTCGAGGCTGCGGCGATGGCGCCCTCGTCAGGTCCGGTGCGCCGGTCCACCACCTCGTCCAGGTAGCGCAGCACGACGGCGAGCACGGCCGTCACCGGGACGGCGAAGAACGCACCAGTGATCCCGAAGAGGGTGCCGCCGAGGGTCACGGCCAGCAGCACGACGGCAGCGTGGAGGTCCATGGACTTCGACTGCAGGAACGGTGAGAGCACGTTGCCCTCGAGCTGCTGCACCACCACGATGAGCGCCAGCACCAGCAGCGCTCCTGACAGGCCGTTCGACACCAGCGCGACGAGCACGGCCAGGAAACCGGCGACGAACGCACCGACGATCGGGACGAACCCGGCCGCGAAGGTCAGGACCGCCAGCGGCAACGCGAGCGGCACCCCGATGAGGAGCAGGCCGCCGCCGATGAGGACGGCGTCGATCAGCGACACCAGGGCCTGGGTGCGGATGAACCCGCCGAGGGTGTCCCAGGCGCGCTGGCCGACCGCCTGCAGGTGGCCGCCTGCCGACGGTCCGGCCAGGCGGGCCAGCCACGGCAGGAAGCGGACGCCGTCCTTGAGGAAGAGGAACGTCAGGATCAGGATCAGCACGAGGTTGACCACGCCGTTGGTGACGGCCGACACGCCGGTCAGGACGCCTGTGGCGATGCTCCCCGCGGAGCCCGACAGCCGCTCCTGCAGCCCCTGCAGGCCGGAGTCGACCTGCTCCTTGGACACGAAGTCCGACTCCTGCACCCAGTCCTGCACCCGCTGGAGGCCGTCGGTGGCGCTCTGGACGATGTCGCCGCTCTGCGCCGCCACGGACGGAGCGACGGTGAAGCCGGCCGCCACCACGAGCATGATGGCGCCGAGGACGGTCACCGCCGCGGCCAGCGCGCGCGGCAGGCGCACGGTCTCGTGCAGGAGCCGGGTGAGGGGCGCGAGCACGGTGCAGACGATGATCGCCATCAGCACGGGGAAGATGACCACCCACGCGTACTTGACCACGTAGCCGAGGAGCACCGCACCCAGCGCGACGGCCAGCAGGCGCAGGCTCCAGCGGGCCGACCACGCCACTCCGTGGCCGATCGTCTGCTCGCGCGTCGGTGGTGTCGTCACGAGCGGAGCAGCCACCACCGGAGCCGGGGTGGACACCGTTGCTGCGTCCGGGCGGGCGGTCGACCTGGGACGGGATCGGAAGGGGTTCACGGAGGCCGGTACCCGCCATCCCCGCCCCCATCCCCGTCCCCGCGCCCGTCCCCGTGGCTCCGGCGCCGGTCTACGCTGACGGCGTGGGCGAGGAGCAGGTGCGACGGGCGGCCGACGCCGCGATGCTGCCGCTGCGCGCCTCGCTCGCACCGGCGGGCGTCACCGAGGTGCACTGGCTGCCCGACGGCGACGGGAACCCGGTGGTGTGGGTCCGGGTCGCCACCGAGGCCGGCCGGGTCGCGGTGGAGTCCTACCCGTGGGTGCTGCCCCAGGTCCAGGCGGTGCTCTCGCGCGTCGGGCTGTCGCCCGAGAAGGTGCTGGCGCTGCGTCTCGAGGTGACCTCGGCCGAGGCCGAGGACCGGCTGTTCGAGGAGTGAGCGCCGTCCCTACGCCGGCGTCCGGTCCCCCGTGATCGGCGTGATCCACGACTGGTGGGTCCGGCTGTCCTTGGTGATGGCGAGCAGCTCGTCCATGTGGGGCTCGAGGCCGGTGACCTTGTCGAGCGGGACGCCGATGACGAGCTGGAAGCCCAGCCCCTTCCACGCCTGCACCGCGCGACCGGCGAACTCCGAGTCGGCCTTGACGAAGCCCTCGTCGAGGAACACCGGCGCGAAGCGGGGACGCGAGCGCATCTCGTCGCCGAGCCGGAAGCGCAGCGCCGAGCCGACGATGAACGCCACCAGCTCCTGGCTCTCGCCGCCGCTCTTCTCCCCCAGGGTGCGGTAGGTCGCGCGGAGCTCGCCGCTGAGCGCGTCGTAGCGCTCGGCGCTCACCTCGACGTGGCGGCGCACGTCGAGCAGGCGGTCGCGCTCGCTCGTCGTGACGACGCCCTCGCCGACCTGGGCCGGGCGGCGCAGCTGCGCCATGAACCGGCTGAGGTCGATGAACCGCTGCTCGAGGGCGGCCTCGTCGAGGTCGGCCGGCGTGCGCTGCGTCAGGGTACGCAGGTCCTTGAGGAAGACCTGGACGTGCGCGGGCGTGAGCCGGCGCAGCCGGATCCGCAGCCGGTCGCCCGCGCCGCCGAACTCCAGGCGTCGCAGGATCGCGTTGATCGGCTCGAGCCGGTCCTCGATCTCCTCGACCGAGGCCGACATCGCCCCCAGCAGCGGCACCAGGTCCTGGCCGCTCCAGTCGGTGAGCCGGCGGCGCCACTCGGCGCGCCGCCCCGCGAGGCCGGTGCCGCGGACCTCCTCCAGGATGCGGGCGAAGTCGGCGTAGGAGTCGGCGGTCGCCCCGAGGTTGGGCGACTCCCACTGCATCTTGTAGGCCCGGAAGACCGTCGTGAGCTCCTCGTCGGCGCGGCGCAGCTCCGACTCGGCGTCGCCGACGGCCTCGCGCAGCCGCTCGGCCAGCCGGTGCGACGACTCGGTGAACCGGTCGAGGTCCTCGGGATCCGCCGGCGCCGCCGCGGCGCGGAAGTCGGAGGCGAGGGCGGCCTCCTGCTCGTCGGTCAGCTCCGCGACCCCGGCCGCCGCGAGCCGGTCGGTGACCAGGTCCTCGTCGTCGACCAGACGCCCGTGCACCTCGTTGAGACCGCGCTGGCGCTGCTCGAGCTCGAAGCGGGTGCGCCGGGTGGCCTCGAGCCTCTCGCCGAGCTCCTCGATCTGTCGCTGCAGCACCTGCAGCTGGTCGTCGGAGCCGAGGATCTCCTCGCGCCGGGCGTGGAGCTCGGCGATCCGGCGGTCGCTGGCGTCGACGTCGATGTCGTCGAAGCGCGCGGACGCCACGGCGTCGTAGGCCGCACGCTGGTGCTCCAGCACGGCGGCACGCCGGTCGAGCGCGGTGACCTCGGCGTCGATGGCCAGCAGCTCGGCCTCGATCCGGTCGAGCTCGGCGTCGACCTCGCCGACGGCGTCCTCGTTGGAGAAGCCGATGATGTTGCGGGTGTCGCCGCGTCCGTGGGCGCCGCGACGGCCGTTGCGGGTCTGGCCGGCGAGGGTGACCCGGAAGCCGGGGCCGTCGAGGTCGCGGGCGTCCTCGACGCACAGCGCGTTGCGCGACGCCTCGCCCACGTGCGCCTGCACCCATCCCGAGAACGGGCTGTCGCGGAAGACCAGCTTGCCGGCGACCCGCTCGGGGTCGTCGGGCACGAGGTCGGGCAGGTCGAGCTCGACGCCCTCGAACACCAGCCGCCCGCGCAGCCGCAGGCCGTCGATGGCGCGGGAGAAGTGGGCGAGCTCGTCGAGCGGGACGAGCATCGTCCGGGCGCTGGCGCCGAGCACGGTCTCGACGGCGGTGCGCCAGCGGGACTCCTCGGGCGCCACGTCGACGAGCTCGGCCACGAACGGCAGGTCCTCCTCGGCGATGCCGCTCACCCGCGCCACCTCGGCGCGCAGCTCGTGCATCCGCGACCCGACGCGTCCGGCGCGCTGCTCCAGTGACTCGCGCTCCCGCCTCAGCTCGGCCTTGCGCTGGCTGAGCGGGTAGCGACGGTCACGGGCGCCGTCGCGCTCGCGGACGAGCCGCTCCTGCTCGCGGTCGCGGCCGGCGAGCCACTGGCGCGCGTGCAGCTGGAGCACGGCGAAGGACTCCGCCGACATCAGGGCGGAGTCGACGTCGGGCGCCTGCGCGTCGGAGACGTCGACGATCGGCAGCATGCGGTCGCGCAGCACCGCGCGCCGACCCTCGCGGTCGGCCCGCAGGCCCTGCTCCTGCTCCACCGCGAGCGCGAGCGCCTGCAGCGACGACCCGCCGGCGGCGCGGTGCGCCTCCTTCGCGGCTTCGAGGTCGCCGAGCAGCGCGCGCTCGGTCGCGACCGCGGAGGCGAGCGCGTCGGCCGTGGCCGCACGGTCGGCCCGGTTGGTGGTGACGGCGTCGCCGATCAGGCGCAGGTGGGTGCGCAGCAGCCAGGTGCGCAGGGGCGTGTCGCCGCTGCGGGTCACGCCGAACGAGTCGAGCTCGGCCAGCCTCCTCGCGGCCCGCACCTTGCGGTCGTGGATGTCGGCGATGGGCGCGAGCAGCTCGAGCTTCTGCTCCTCGGTGCGCATCGCGGCGTGCGCGGCGTCGAGGTCGTCGAAGTGCTCGATGGCCCGGTCGGCGGCGGCGTAGGTCGCCGGCCTCTCCAGGACCATGTCCTTGTAGAGCTCGTCGACGCTGCGCACCTGGTTGCCCGACTGGATCCGGGCCAGCAGCCGCAGCGCCTTGGCGCCGTCGCCGTTGGCGCCGATGCCGAGGCGGGCGTGCAGGACCGCGGCGAACTCGGCGTACGTCCGGTGGACCCGCACGCCGGGGAACAGCTTCTTCAGCGTGGTGGCGTGGAACCGGTCGGCCACCGCGACCTCGAGCGTCTCCAGCGCCAGCGGCCCGTCGTGGGTGACCAGCTGCATCTGCACGTCGCCGGAGCGGGTGGCGCGGCGAGGGACGTAGTAGGTGCGCAGCACGGTGAACTGGCCGCCGCGGTCGTTGTCGAAGGTCATCGCGACCGCGCCCCAGGTGTCGCTGCCGCGGCCGCGCAGCAGCTTCTCGACGGGGCGGCCGGTGCGGGGGTCGTCGACGACGTCCACCGCGCCGCGCAGGTAGGACAGCAGGTTGCGCTGGCCCAGGCTGCGCGCGCGTCCCGCGACGGCGTCGTTGGAGGCGCCGTTGAACTTGGTGTCCGACGGCATCATCAGCGCGGTGTAGGCGTCGAGGATCGTGCTCTTGCCGACGCCGGAGGCGCCGGAGATCATCGTCGCGTCGCCGCCCAGCGGCACGGTGGTCAGGCCGCCGAAGCCGCCCCAGTTGACCAGCTGCAGGAGACCCGCGCGCCACTGCATGGTGTCGTCGGCGGGCGTCACGACGGTGTCCTCGGAGAACAGGCCGTCGCGCCCGTCGCCCACCTCGGGGCGCTGGTCCTCGTCGATGCTCATGCCCGCTCCCCCGCGTCGTCGCGACCGGCGTCCGCGCTGGCGAACAGGTCGTCCTCCTCCGGCTCCGCGGGCGCGGTGCCGTTGGCCCGGCGCAGGGCGTCGAGGAGCTCCTGCAGCAGCTCGAGGGGCAGCAGCGGCTCGACCGCCTCGCTGATCTCGAACCGGTCGTCGCCGGGCGCGCCGATCAGGAGTCCCGCCTTGACGATGCTGGTCACCGCGTTGCGGGCGCGCTTCTCGTCGCCCGACTCGTCGGTGGCGTGCGCGGGGCGGAAGCTCTCCACGTGGTCGACGACGTCGTCGCGGTCGACGAAGACGCGGGTCTCGCCGCCGGCGTGCCCGGCGCGCAGCCGGTCGCGCAGGTGCACCAGCACCAGCGTCTCCTCCCGCGACCACGCCGCGTCGTAGAGCAGGGTTGGGAGCTTGCTGCCAGTCTCGCTGGTGGCCTGGCGCTTCCACGCCACCTCGCGGGCACGGTCGACCTGGAGCTCGAGGAAGAGGTCGTTGAGGCGTCCCCGCAGGACGCGCTCGTGCTCGACGAGCACCTTCCAGTCGCGCGGGTGGGTGCGGGCGCTGATGAAGCGCTGCTTGAGCAGCGTGACGAGCGCGTGCCGCTGCTCGTGGGCGAGGCCGCCCTCGTCGCCCTCCCAGAGGGAGACCGAAGCGAGGTCGCCCGCGTCGTCGGAGCCGGCGTCGTCCGCGTCGACGTCGCCGGCCTCGACGCCGAGGCGATCCAGGTCGTCGGGACGCTGGTGGGCGTCGAGGTCGGTGTCCACGCTCATGCGCGGGCCTCCTGCTGGTCGGGGGCGGGCCGGGTGTCGGGCCGGGTGTCGGGCTCGGCGTCGGGAGCCGGGAGCGCGACCCGCGGGACGGTGAAGGTGCGGCGACTGCCGTCGTGGCGCACCGCGGCGTAGGTCTCGGGCTCACCGGGACCGGGGGCGGCGAGCCCGGCCGCGAGGTGGAGCAGCCCGAAGATCTCCACCGGCCGGCGCAGCGAGGGCTCGAGCCGGTCGAACAGCTCGCCCAGGGTGCGGGCGTCACCGCGGGTGCGGCCCTCGCGCAGCCGCTCGCGGAGCGTGCCGAGCTGGGGGCCGCCGTGGGCGACGAGCTCCTCCAGCGACACGGCCGGCGCGTCGGCGGGGTCGGCGACGGTGATCGGCTCGGGCAGCACGTCGTCGGCCGGGTCGTGGAACCGCTCGCGCAGGTGCTCCACGGACGCACGGGCCGGCAGGAGCGCGACGTCGTGGGTGGCCCGCGGACCGGTGGTGGCGATCCACGTCATCAGCTCCGACTCCACCTGGCGCAGGGTCTGCTCGAGCTCGCGGTCGCGGACCGCGTCGTGGGAGACGATGTACTCCTTCAGCGTCGCGGTGACGCGCGAGCGCTGCGACAGCACCCGGTCGAGGCCCTCGCGCACGAGCGAGACGGTGCCGCGGAGCTCGGCGCGGTCGGCGTCGCTGAGCAGCCGGTCGGCGAGCGGGTGCTCGAGCAGCGCGGTCAGGTCCTCCCGCAGCTGGGTGACCAGCGCGTCGTCGCGCAGCAGCGCGAACGCGCCCTCGAAGGCCCGGCCCTCGTGGGTCGCGGTCATGAGCGCGTCGGCGCGCGCGAGGTAGTCGTCGACGATCTCGCCGGCGGGACGGTCCTCGGCGCGGAACGCCGCGAGGATCTCGCCCCGGATCGCGGCGAAGCGTTCCTCCACGCGGGCGAAGTCGCTGGGCAGGGCCGAGACGAGCGAGAGCAGCTCGGTGAAGCCCTCGTGCATGTAGTCCTCGGTGGCGCCGACCATCTCCTCGCCGTCGACGAGGCGGTCGCGCTCGGCCCGCAGGCGGGCGATCTCCTCGTTGAGGATGCCGACGCGCGAGCCGCGGTCGGGGTTGGCCTCGGAGTTGAAGCGCCGCACGGTGCCGAGGATGGTGGTGATGCGGTGCTCGCTGAGCGTGGCGCGGTCGCGGCTCAGGTTCTTGACCAGCTCGAGCGCCTGCTGGGCGTGGGAGGTCAGCGTGTAGACCTCCTGCCCCTGCTCGTCGAGGGAGCGCACCAGCCACTGACCGCGCATCCACCGCTGACAGATGTCGCGACCGCTGCCGGTCGGCAGGTCGGTCTCGCCCGCCTCGCGGACGCCCGCGAGGTGCTCCTCGACCTGCGTGTGCAGCCGGGCGGTCGGGATCGGGCGGTTGTTGCGGCCGAAGGCCGCCCGGAAGATCGTGATGACGACGGGCGCCTGCCGCTGGTGGAGCAGGGTCAGCGTCGGCTGGGCGAAGGCGCCCTTGACGCGCGCCAGCTCACCGGCGATCTCGCTCACGCGTTCCTCAGTCCCTCTGCAGTCCGACCCGACCCCGCGGTACGCCCTCGGGCCGGCGCGGAGCGCTGAGTTTCTCACCTGCGCCGGAGGGCCCGGCAGTCCGGGTCCCGCGTGTCGTGGGCTGCGGGCCCTCGGGCTCAGCGGGCCCGGCGGATCCGGATCGCGCCCTTCGCCGTGGACGGGTCGACCACACGCCCGCCCTGGGTCACCTCCACCTCGCCGCGCGCGACCATGCGCCGCGCTGCGCGTCGCGCCGGCTCCATCAGGGCCCGCCACGTCTCCTCGTCGTCGCCACCGACGGCCCGCGCGGCGTCGGACGGGCAGATCGTCGAGGACGCGGCGCGCTTCGCGAGCAGGTCGGTGATCGCGGCCTCCAGCCTGCGGTCGACGTCGTTGACGCCGCGCTTGCGGCAGGCCGTGGAGCAGTAGCGGACCTGGTCCCAGTCACGTTCCCACTTCTTGCGCCACTCGATCGTGCGCCCGCAGGACTGGCAGGTCTTCGGCTCGGGGGGCATGTCTCCAGTGTGCCCAGCGGGTCCTACTGCTCCGCCTCCCCTCGCCGGCCCGGGACGTGCCTCCTGCCCCGCCACCGGGTGGGTGGCGGGTTGTGGGGCCGAGTCATGGTCGGCGGGGGCGAGGGAGGTCTGGCGGGGGTGGGTCGAGGGCGGCGGTGCCGTCCCGGTCGCGGAGGTAGTGGTGGCCGTGGGGTGAGATCCACTCGAAGGCTCCGGGGCGGAGGTGTTCGTATCGCCAGGCGGTGTGGGTCTTGAGCCGGTGGTGGCCCCGGCAGAGTGGGGCGAGGTTCGAGGTCGCCGTCGGGCCGGGTTGGGGTCGGCCTTCCGCGGCTGCGTGATGGTCGTACGGCTCGATGTGGTCGAGGTCGCAGGCCCTCGCTGGGCGGGTGCACCAGGGGAACACGCAGGTGCGGTCACGCTGGACGACCTGCTCACGCAGACGGTCCGGGACGACGTAGGTGTCGGTGGTGAGCTCGGCGTTGAGGTCGAGGACCGGCCGGATGGTGACTTTGGTACGTGACGACGCGCACCAGGCGCTGACCTGGTCGAGGAGGGCGAGGCGCTGACCGTTCTCGAGCCGGGCGGTGGGCCCGAACACGGTGTCCTCGCCGACGGTGTCGGCGTCGAGGTGGACGTGCAGCACGACCTCGCGCGCAGCAGGCAGCCCGTCATCGTCGGGAGCGACGGAAACGCCTTGGGTGCGGAGGTCGAGGGCCGTCTGGGTGCGGGCGAGGTCACCGAGGGCAGCGGCACGTCGCGCACCGAGAGGCGCGGACGAGCCCAGCGCCTTCAGCGTTGCGGCGCCGTGGGCGATGGCGGCGTCGAGGTCGTAGGCGTCGGCGAGGTCGAGCTCGGCGTCCATCCGCATCACGCCGTCGTAGTGCACGTGACTGGTGTCGAAGGTGACGTGACGGGCGTCGTGGTTGAGGTACTGGTCGGCCTCGAAGTCCTCGTGGTCCTCACCGGCCTCGAAGTCCGGCCTCGGGGCAACGCTGAGGTCGTGGCGCTTGATCGCTTCGGCGACGAGCCGGTCGAGCTGCGCCGTGCCGACCTTCCCGGCGACGGCGGCGACCTGGGCGTCGATCCACCCCGCCGCCTCGGGCGTGAGTGCGGGAACGTTGTGGATGGTGGTCTCGGCGACCAGGCGTGCTCGCCACGCCGGGACGCGGCCGGCGTGCACCTGAGCCCAGAGCCGAGGCAACCGATGCCGCAGCTCGAGCGCGTGGCCGATCAGCTTCTTCGCCGCCGTGGTCGAGATGCCCAGCACCGCCCCGAGCTCGGGGAGCAGAACTCCGTCACCAGCGGGCACCTATCGCCGGCGATGGGTTCCTCGTGGTCGACGCCCGGCACGGTGAACGCGGCTGCGTCGTGGATCGAGCCGGGCGGGTGCAGGTCGGCCCACCGGGCGGCGAGATCGAGCTGACGGGCCGCAGCAGCGTCCTCTGTCCGGCGCTCACGGCGGATCGCAGCGAGCAGGCCGGCGGCGTCGAGGTCGTCGGTGACCTCGCCTGCTCCGCTTCCCGCCCGCGTGTCGATCATGTGTTCGATTCTAGCCTGACGGTCCGACAATTGGCCCTGTAGCGAAAGGGCCTGTGGACGACATCGACTGCCGGCCAGCGTCGTGCGGCGGTCGCCGCGCCGCCCCTCCCGCCGGAACTGCAGGCACGAGGGGCGGACGTCTCGAGAAGCCGAGCCGCAGGTCCCGGTCCCGGGGGTGTGGACCGGGACCCGCGGCACGGGGATCAGGGGGCGGACACGTCCGGGTCCGCCAGCACGAGCGCGGTCGGGTGGTTGGGCAGACCGAGCGCCCGGCGGCGTCGCAGCAGGGCCGCGAGGTGGCGTCCCGGGAGCAGGTCGCCCAGGACGACGTCGCCCGGGGGCGTGCTGTCGTGCCAGGGCCGACGTCGCGCCAGCGCCGCCAGGCACCGCTCGGCCGCCGCCACGTGGGCCTCGCGACGGAAGCTGCGCTGCAGCCCGGCGAGGTCGGGGGTGACCACGCGGCCGCCGGCGTACCGCCCGGCGCCCGCCTCGACGGCGAGGACGGCGTTGATGTCTGCGGAGTCCCCGTGGCCGTCGAGAGCCACGGTCACGACGCGGCTCCACGGCAGGTCCGCGAGGGCGTCGCGAGCGTCCGAAACGACCAGGCAGGCGAGGCTCCGAGGCACCCCGGACCGCGGGAGCCGCAGGTGCACCTCGAGGTCGCCGTCGTCGGTGACCGACACCAGGTCCACGAAGTCGTGGGCGGCGAGGGGCTCGTCGAGCGCGCGCTCCGCCACCGTCCGCAGCACCTCGCGCACGTCGGAGGTCGCGGCGGCCTCGGTCGGGACGCCGTGGCGGCTCATCCGCAGCACGATCATGCGCCACCGCCCGGGGTCGCGGGTCGTGCGGGACCGGGGACGGCGCGCGTCGCTCGCTCGTGTCGCGCCCAGGTGCTGGTGCTCATGGTTCCTCCGTCCGGCCGTGCCCGACGGTGGTCGTGGCAGCTGACGACGACGCTAGGCGTCGAGGTCCGACTTCCGGGCCCGGACGGCGTCTCAATGTGAGATCGGAGGTCGTCTCAATCTGAGACACCGAACCCCTCAGCGGAGTAACGTACGTCACACAGGGGAGGGGGCGAACCGTGTCCGAGGCACACCTCCCCCAGCGCGCGCAGCTGCGGCTCCAGGCGTCGTGGCAGCGCAGCCAGGACTACGGCGTCTCCGTGGAGGAGGTCGACCCGCTCTTCGCCGGGACCTTCGACGACGAGTCGCTGTTCTTCGAGTGCGGACGCGAGGCACTCGCCGGTCTCCTGGTCTCCCTCCCCGGCGAGCCGGTGTCACTGATGCTCACCGACCCCGACGGCCTGGTGCTCAGCCGGGTCAGCGGCGACCCCTCGTTGCTGCGCGCCCTCGATGCGGTGCACCTGGCCCCCGGGTTCGCGTACGCCGAGCGCACCGTCGGCACCAACGGGCTCGGGCTGGCCCTGGCCGACCGCAGTCCGACCCTGGTGAGGTCGGCGGAGCACTACGCGCTGAGCCTGCGTGGGTACACCTGCGCCGCCGTCCCGGTCCTGGACCCGGCCACCGGCAGGGTGGAGGGCTGCATCAACCTCACGACCTGGTCCGAGCAGGGCGGCGAGCTCCTGCTGGCGCTCGCGCAGTCCGCAGCCAGCACGACCTCGGCGCTGATGGTGGCCCGCTCGTCGGGAGGTCGCTCCCGACCGCCCGCGCGCGGGCACGTCTTCCGTGTCGAGGCCCCACGCCTGGAGCCGGGCTCGGGGACCGTCGACGCGCTCTCGCCGCCGTGGCAGGACGCCCTCGCCGAGGCCGCGGGCGCCGCGCGCCTGGGCCGCGGCGTCGTGGCCGTGGGCGAGACCGGCGCCGGTCGCTCCACCCTGCTGGCGCAGGCGCTGCGCCGCGTCCACCCGCGGGGGCGCGTCCTCGCCGCCTCTCCCCCGGCTCCCCAGGACAGCGAGGCGTGGCTGGGGCTGTGGACCCCCGAGCTCGGCAAGCCCGACACGGCCGTCCTGCTGCGCGACGCCGACCAGCTGCCCACGTGGGTCGCCGAGCACGTGCGCGACCTGGTGCTCCGGGCGCGCGTGCGCGCGGCCGCGACCGGCGCCGGCAGCCCGACGTTCGCCCTCACCTCCGCCGGGCTCGACACGCTGCCGGCAGCCCTGGTCGGGCTCGCCGACGCGGTGGTGGTCGTCCCGCCGCTGCGCGACCGCGCCGACGACGTCATGCCGCTGGCCCGCCACGCGGCCCGGCGCGCACGCGGCCGCGAGGTCGCCTTCACCCCCTCCGCCGAGAACGCCCTGCGCTCCTGCGGCTGGCCGGGCAACGTCGGCCAGCTCATCGAGGAGGCGACCCGCGTCGCGACCCGCACCGACGTCGTCGACGTGCGCCACCTCTCCGCCGACGTGCTGTCGGGCTCGACACGCCGGCTCAGCCGGATCGAGGCCTTCGAGCGGGACGAGATCGTCCGGGTCCTCGCGCGCGGCGGCGTCTCCGTGCAGGAAGCTGCCGCAGAGCTGGGGATGAGCCGGGCGACGGTCTACCGCAAGCTCGCGCAGTACGACATCCACCTCCCCCGCGCCGGCCGCTGACGACGCTCGGATCCCGCCCCGACGGAGGTGACCCCCACCCCGCCGGGCGACCTAGCGTCCGGAGCGAGGGGACGCGACCTGGCGGCCCGCTGTCCCGGAGGTCCCCCGCGTGCCCGACCGCACGGCAGTCCTGATCGGTGCACCGACCGACGGCGAGCAGGACGAGCTCGACGACCTCGTCGACCGGGCCCGCGACGCTGCCGCCGACGTGCCGGCCGCCCTCGACCTGGCGCGCGTCGTCGGGACGCAGCTCCCGACGCCGGGCTCCGGCCGCACCGCCCACCTGTGGTCGGCGCTGGCCAGCGCCGCGGCGGTCGACCTCACCGTCGCGCGCACCCTCGAGCCGCACCTCGACGCGCTCGCGATCCTCGAGCAGGCCGGCCGCCCGCCCCAGGACGGCACCTGGGGCGTCTATGCCGCGGAGGGCCCGGGCGAGCCACTGCGGGCCACGCCCGACGGCGACGCCCACCGGCTCGACGGCAGGAAGCACTGGTGCTCCCTGGGCGGTGTCCTCGACCGCGCGCTGGTCAGCGCGTGGGTGGGCGAGGAGCGCCAGCTGTTCGCGGTCGACCTGCGCCAGCCCGGCGCCACGGCGGTGCCCGGCACCTGGGTCGCCCGGGGCCTCACCGACGTCGACTCGGGTCCGGTCGACTTCGCCGGCGCGACGGCGTACGCGGTGGGTGAGCCGGGGTGGTACCTCGAGCGGCCCGGCTTCGCCTGGGGCGGGATGGGCGTCGCCGCGGTGTGGTTCGGGGGCGCCGTGGGGGTGGCGCGGCGGATGCTGCGCGCCGCCGGCTCCCGGATGCCCGACCAGGTGGCGCTGGTCCACCTCGGCGCCGTCGACGCCGCGCTGCACGCCGCCGCCTGCGTGCTCGAGCGGGCTGCCCGCGACGTCGACGCCGGCCGGCTCTCGGGCGCCGACGGCTGGCGCGCCGCGCTCCGGGTGCGGGAGGTCGTGGCCCTGGCCGCCGAGGACGTCCTCGCCCGCGCCGCGCACGCCTTGGGCCCGGGCCCGCTGGCCTCCGACGAGGAGCACGCCCGACGGGTGGCCGACCTCGGCCTCTACCTCCGGCAGTGGCACGCCGAGCGCGACCAGGCCGCGCTGGGCCAGGAGCTGCTCCACCACGGGGCACGCGGCTGGTGACCGCGCCCTCCTTCCGCCACGACCGCCCCGGCACGCCGGCCGGTCGCTGGGACGACGCCGTCGCCGCCCTGCCGGGCCTCGTGCTCCCCGAGGGCCGCAACCGCGTCGTCGTCGCCGGCGCGCACCCCGACGACGAGACGCTCGGGGCGGGCGGCCTCGTGCACGCCGCGGCCCGGGCGGGCCGTCGGGTGCAGGTCGTCACCGCGACGGCCGGCGAGGGGTCGCACCCGCACTCCCCCACCCACCCGCCGACCGCGCTCGCGGCCGTCCGCCGCGACGAGCTGCGCGCGGCGATCGCGGCTCTGGCCCCCGGGGCCGACGTCCGGTGCCTCGACCTCCCCGACGGCGACGTCGCCTCCCACGAGGAGGCCGTCGTGGCGGCCCTGGTCGAGACCGTCGGCGCCTCGGGCGAGGACGTCGTGCTGGTCGCACCGTGGCGCGGCGACGGCCACCCCGACCACGAGGCGGTCGGGCGGGCGGCGGCGATCGCGGCGGACCGCACGGACGCCCTGCTCTGGGAGTACCCGGTGTGGGCCTGGCACTGGGGTGGCCCCGCGACGCTGCCGGCCGGGGCGTCGCGCCTGCCCATCGACGCCGACGACCTCGACGCCAAGCGGCGCGCGGTCGCCGCGCACACCAGCCAGGTGCGTCCCCTGTCACCCGCGGCGGGCGACGAGGTGATGCTCGGCCCCGACCTGCTCGCCCACTTCGACCGCCCCGCGGAGGTGTTCCTCACCGGCGGGGACGTCGAGGACGAGGTGCTCGACCAGGTCCACCGCGACGACCCCGACCCGTGGCGCGTCGACTCCCCCTACGAGCGCCGCAAGCGTGCGGTGACCCTCGCCAGCCTGCCGCGCGAGCGGTACGCCGACGCGCTCGAGGTCGGCTGCTCCGTCGGTGCGCTCGCCGTCGACCTCGCCGCGCGCTGCGACCGGCTGCTCGCGATCGACGCGAGCCGCACGGCGGTGAGGCTGGCGCGGCAGCGCACGGACGGGACGGCTCACCTGGAGGTCCGGCAGGCGCGGGTGCCGTCGCAGTGGCCGGTCGGCACCCGCGACCTGGTCTGCGTCTCGGAGATCGGCTACTTCCTGAGCCCCCGCCGACTCGCGGAGGTCGTCGACCTCGCGCTCGGCTCGCTGTCCGACGACGGCCACCTGCTGCTGTGCCACTGGCGCCACCAGCCGGTCGGGTGGCCGCTCGCGGGCCCGGCGGTCCACGACGCCTTCCTCGCGACCGGCGCCCCCGTCATGGTCGAGCACCAGGAGCCCGACTTCCTGCTGCACGTGCTCGGGCGGCCGGCGTGAGCCGCCCGGCGGCGGTGGCCGTGGTCGTCCCGGCCCGCGACGAGGAGGAGCTCCTGCCGGCCTGCCTCGACGCGGTCGCCCACGCCCAGGAGGCGCTCGGGCGCGCTCACCCCGACGTGCCGACCTGCACCTTCGTCGTCCTCGACGCCTGCCGCGACCGCACACCCGCCGTCGTCGCCGCTCGCCCCTCCGTCGTCGCCGTCCCGAGCCTGGCGGGCAACGTCGGCGCGGCCCGTGCGCTCGGCGTCGAGGCGGCCGCGCGGTGGGCCCGCGCGACGACCGACGGCCCGCTGTGGGTGGCAGGCACCGACGCGGACAGCGTCGTGCCGTCGCACTGGCTCACGGCCCAGGTCGAGATGGCCGCGGCCGGGCGCGACCTGGTCGTCGGCACGGTGACCCCGCGCCGTGCCGACCTCCCGCCGGAGCTCCACGCCGCCTGGGTCGCCGCGCACGACGCCGGCGACGGCCACCCCCACGTCCACGGCGCCAACCTCGGCTTCTCGCTGCGCGCCTACGAGCACGTGGGCGGGTTCGCCCCGCTGGCGGTGCACGAGGACGTCGCGCTGGTCACCGCCATGCACGCCGCCGGGCTCGACGTGCTCGCGACCGGCGCCGTCGCGGTGACCACGTCGGGCCGCCGCTCGGGCCGCGCGCCCCACGGGTTCGCGCACTACCTCGACGGCCTCGGCGCCTGAGGCCCCGGTCGGCCGCCACCGTCTACGCTGGCGCCGATCCCCATGACCTCCCGCACCCCCGACCGCCCGCGCCGCCTGCTGCTCGTGGTCGACGCCCCCTCCCTGCTGCACCGCAACCACCACGCGCGCTCGCACACCGGGCTGCGCGACCGGCAGGGCCGGCCGATCTGGGCGCTGCACGGCATGCTGCGCCAGATCCTGGAGTCGATCGACAGCTTCGCCCCCGACGCCGTGCTGTTCGGCCTCGACGACCGCACCTTCTCGGTGCGCCGCGACGCCTACCCCGACTACAAGGCAGGTCGCGCCGAGAAGGACCCCGAGCTCGTCGACCAGCTCGACCGGGCCGCCGCCCTGCTCGACGCGCTCGGCCTCGCCACGCTCACCCCGCCCGGGCTCGAGGCCGACGACGTCAACGCCTCGGGCGCGACGTGGGCCGAGCAGCACGACTGGGACTGCGTGATCATCACCTCCGACCGCGACGCCTTCGCCCACATCAGCCGCCACACCCGCGTGCTGCGGCTCATCGACGGCGGCATCCACGGGTCCCCCCTGCTCGACCCGGCCCGCCTGTTCGACATGTACGGCGTCCGCCCGGCCAACTACCTCGCCTTCGCGGCGCTGCGCGGCGACGCGAGCGACAACCTCCCCGGCGTGCAGGGCATCGGCGAGAAGACGGCCGCGATCCTGCTCGACGTGGCGGGGTCCATGGACGCCGCCTGGGCCGACGTCGACCACGAGGACGGACGCAACCTCGTGGCCGCCCTCGACGACTGGTCGGCCGAGACCGGGGCTCGTCGGGTCGGCACCAGCCTCGTGCGCCGCCTCCGGGCCGAGGGCGCCCGCCAGCGCTACGACTTCAACGTCGAGATGATGTCGGGGCGCCACGACCTCGACCTGGGCCTGACGCCCGACGTGCCGGGCTCGCGCGGGCTGCTGCCGCTCGACCTCGACCGGGTGACCCGCGTGGTGGGCTTCCTCGACAACGACTTCACGACCGACATGGCCGTGCGGGTGCTGACCGGGCGGCCCGCCTCGGGCTGATCAGTCGACGCGCATCTCGCCCAGCTCGTTCCACCCGGTCTGGTCGACCTCGGTGCTGACGATCTCCGGGGTGCGAGCCAGGTACTGCGGGAGCTCGCGCTGCGCGGCCTTGAAGTGCTCGGACTGCACGTGCGCGGCGCCCGCCTCGCCGTCGCGGAACGCCTCGACGAGGACGTACGTGGTGGGGTCGTCGAGGCTGCGCGACCACTCGAACCACAGGCAGCCCTCCTCGGCGTTGCAGGCGTCGGTGAAGGCGCGCGACAGCTCGGGCCACGCGTCGGCGTGCTCGGGCAGCACCGGGAACTTGGCGGTGATGAAGATCAAGGGACTCTCCTCCTCGGTGGGGTGGGGGTGCTGGTTCAGGAGCCCGCGACGACGGCAGGCACGATCGCGGCGGTCATGATGGCGGTGTTCATGGCCTGCACGGCCTTGGCGACGGCGGCGCCGGCGCGCACGTCGGTCGAGACCTCCTCGATGCGTCGCTCGAGGTCCCGGCGGCCGAGGTCCCCCTTCTCCTCGGCCAGCACCTTGCCGACCAGGCCGAGGCCCTGGAGCACCGAGAGCAGCGTGGCGTCGGACGGCTGGGGGGTGCCGCCGGCGAGCACGGTGCGCAACCGCTCGCGCACCCGTCGCTCGGGCTCGGGGTCGAGCACCGGGTAGCGGGCGGGCACCAGGCCGAGCGCGCGCTTCTCCTCCACGCCCACGACACCCGCCGCGGACAACGCCTGTGCCACCTCCGCCTCGACGGCCAGCCGGCGGTCGGTGACCAGCCCGGAGAGCCGCTTGCCGTCCTTCTCGACCAGGCGCGCCAGCGCGGCGTCGAGGGCCGGGTGCCCGGTGGGCTCCGGCGACAGCACGGTCGCCCGCGGGTCCTTGTCGTCGCTCAGCGTGACGCGCTCGGCGAGCACGAGGTCGGTGACGACCGCCGCGGCGAGACCGTAGCCGTTCTGCGACATCGCGCTCTCGGCCTTGCCGTCGTCGCGCCGCAGCAGCAGGAACAGCTCCTCCACGATCAGCATGCCGCCACCCTACGGACCCGCCCGGAGCGGGGCCCGAGCCTGCTCGGGGGCCCGGGCAGCACACGACTCCGGACCGCGTCCGGCAGTTCACCTGCTGTGCACCGGGCGTCCGCGTGCCCGTGACCCGCGGACAACAGGGTGGAGCGGCAGCACCCCCGCACCCCCGACCCGGCTCCGGAGACCCTCATGACCGACACCACTGCTCGCCCCCTCCTGCCCATGGCGGGCCTGACCCACGGCAACCGGAGCCCGCTGACGTGCCACCTGCGCTGCGGCGACGCCTGCTCGGTGGCGGCGCCGAACAGCACCGAGACGTCCTACTTCCGCGACGTGGCGGCCCAGGCGCTGCGGCGCCGTACGGTCGTGGGCGCCTCGCTGACCGCCGCCGCGGTCGGTGTCGCCGCTGCGGCGCCCGCGGCAGCCGCACGCGGCCACCACCCGGGCGGCCACGGCGGCCACGGCGGTCACGGACCTGGCGGCCCCGGTGCGCAGCCCGTGCCGCTGGCCTTCACCGCCATCGCACCGGTCGCCACGACGGTCGACGACGTCACGGTCCCGGCCGGCTACGGGTGGGACACGATCATCCGCTGGGGCGACCCGGTGCTCCGCGGGGCGCCCGCCTTCGACGCCGCTCGCCAGAGCCCCGAGGCGCAGGCCGGGCAGTTCGGCTACAACAACGACTACCTCGACATCATCGAGACCAACCGTGCCGGCACGAAGGCCCTGCTGGTGTGCAACCACGAGTACACCAACGAGGGCATCATGTTCCCGCCCGGCACCGACTCCGAGACTGTGGTCCGCACGGTCTGGGCCGCCCACGGCATGTCCGTGGTGGAGCTCGAGCGCCGCCGCCGCGGCGACACCTGGCGCTACGTCCCGGGCGCCCGGCTCAACCGCCGGATCACCCTCGACACCCCCTTCGTGCTCGACGGCCCGGCCGCCGGCTCCGACCTGCTGAAGACCGTCGAGGACCCGACCGGCACCCGGGTGCGGGGCACCATGAACAACTGCTCGGGCGGCACGACGCCGTGGGGCACCGTGCTCTCCGGCGAGGAGAACGTCAACCAGTACTTCAGGGCCACCGGCACCGACCCGCGCGAGGCCCGCTACGGCCTGTCCCCCACCCAGGACGCACGCAGCTGGCGTGCGATCGACCCGCGCTGGGACGCCACGACGGAGGGCTACCGCAACGAGCCGAACCGCTTCGGGTGGATCGTCGAGGTCGATCCGACCGACCCCCGCTCGACGCCGGTCAAGCACACCGCGATGGGCCGCTTCAAGCACGAGGGCGCCAACGTCATCGTCAACGCCGACGGCCACGTCGTGGCCTACATGGGCGACGACGAGCGCTTCGACTACCTCTACCGCTTCGTCTCGCGCGACCGGCTGCGCGGGCGCAGCGGCAGCTGGAGGCGCCACGGCAGCCGCTCCCCGCTCGCCGACGGCGACCTGTCGGTCGCGCGCTTCAGCGGTGACGGGCTCGAGGACGGCGTCAGCGACGGCACCGGCGAGTGGATCCCGCTCACGAAGGACGGACGCTCGATGGTCCCGGGGTTCACGCTCGAGGAGGTCCTGGTGTTCACCCGCCTGGCCGCCGACGCCGTGATGCCCACCAAGATGGACCGCCCCGAGGACGTGCAGCCGAGCCTGCACAACGGGAAGGTCTACGTCGCGTGCACCAACAACACCGACCGCGGCAAGGCCGGCAAGGAGGGCCCCACCGAGCCCAACCCGCGCGCGGCCAACAAGGACGGCCACGTCGTCGAGATCAGCCCGACCGACGGTGACCACACCAGCGACACCTTCACCTGGGACCTGTTCCTCATCTGCGGGGACGCGGCCTCGGCCGGCACCTATTTCGGCGGCTGGACGGGCCCGGTGTCCCCGATCTCCTGCCCCGACAACGTCGCGTTCGACAGCCTCGGCAACCTCTGGATCTCCACCGACGGCCAGCCGAGCGCGATCAAGCTCAGCGACGGCCTGTTCAAGGTGCCCGTCGAGGGCCCCGAGCGCGGCCGGGTCCAGCAGTTCCTCGCGGTGCCCTCCGGTGCCGAGACCTGCGGTCCCGTCGTCCACGACCGTGACGGCTCGGTGTTCGTCGCGGTCCAGCACCCGGGTGAGGACGGCACGTGGGACGCCCCGCAGTCGCGCTTCCCCGACTTCGTCCCCGCGGGAGGCACGGCACTTCCCGGCCGGTTCGCCGGCCCGCGGCCCTCGGTGGTCCAGGTGACGCGCCGCTGACCCGCGCCTGACCACCCCGTCGACCACGGGCCGGACCCCCACCCGGCCCGTGGTCGGCCCCTGCCCCGATCCGCTCGCACCCCTCGGACCCGCGAAGGACCACCCATGACCCCGCACCAGCACCTGCCCGCCCGTCCCTCCCTGCGACGTGCGACGCTCGCGGCCCTCACCGCGCTCGTCACCCTCGCGCCCCTCACCGGCACGGCGGCACACGCCAACCCCGCCGGCTCCCGGCCTGCCGACCACCGCGGCGACGACCGCCCGCACGTGCGCACCGTGGCGGTGCCCACGCTCGTCGGACGCGCCACGATCGACGCCGACCAGCTCGCCCCGGGCCCGCCCTCCGGCGCCCAGATGACGCCCGCCAACGGACGTACCGGCCCCTTCCCCGGCCAGGTCGTGCCGGGCTTCTCCGCCATGCTCGACAACGGCGACGGCACGTTCTGGGCGATGCCCGACAACGGCTTCGGCTCGCAGGCCAACTCGGCCGACTTCCTGCTGCGGATGTACCTCGTGCGCCCGTCCTTCGAGGGCGAGGGCGGCGACGGCTCGGTCGCGATGCCGCGGTTCGTCTCCTTCCGCGACCCCGAACGGCGCGCCGGGTTCCCGATCGTCCACGAGGACACCGCCGACCGCCTGCTGACCGGCGCGGACCTCGACATCGAATCGGTCGTGCGCCTGCGCGACGGCAGCCTGCTCGTGGGCGACGAGTTCGGACCGTTCGTCCTCCACTTCGACGCCGACGGCGTCCTGCTGGACGCCCCGGTCCCGCTGCCGGGCGTCCGCTCGCCGCAGGACCCGTTGCTCGGTGGCGAGCAGCCGACGCTCCCCGCCAGCAAGGGCTTCGAGGCGATGGCCTACGACGGCTCCCGCTACGCCTACCCCGTCCTCGAGGGCGCGCTGGTGGGCGAGGGTGACCAGCGCGTGCGCCGCATCCAGCAGCTCGACACCCGCACGTTGCGCTACACCGGTCGGTCGTGGACCTACCGCACGGTCGAGGCGGCCAACCTCGTCGGCGACGCCTTCATGACCGGCCGGAACCGGATGCTGCTCCTCGAGCGCGACAACTTCGGCGGCGCCCAGGCGGTGACCAAGCGCGTCGTCGAGGTCGACCTCGGCCGCACCGAGCCGGGCGGCCACCTGGTGGCCGAGCCGGTCCTCGACCTCCTCGACCTCGCCAACCCCGCCGGCATCGGTGCGGGCGACGGCTACGGGACCGACGACCCGTTCTCGATGCCGTTCGTCTCCGACGAGACCGTCGTGCAGCTGCGCGACGGCAGCTTCCTGCTCGCCAACGACAACAACTTCCCCGGTGACGACGCCCGCGTCGACGGCGAGCCCGACGACATCGAGTTCGTGCACGTCGCGCTGCGACGCCAGCGCGTGGTCGCCGGCGGCCCGACCGTCTTCGCCCACCGTGGCGCGTCGGGCTACCGGCCCGAGCACACGATCGCGGCCTACGAGCTCGCCGCGCGCCAGTGCGCCGACTTCGTCGAGCCCGACCTGGTGATGACGCGCGACGGCGTCCTCGTCGACCGTCACGAGCCGGAGATCGGTGGCACGACCGACGTCGCGTCGCACCCCGAGTTCGCCGCGCGCCGCACCACCAAGCAGCTCGACGGGCGCGCAGTCACCGGCTGGTTCGTCGAGGACTTCACCCTCGCCGAGCTCAAGACCCTGCGGGCGAAGGAGCGGCTGCCCGACCTGCGGCCCGCCAACACCGCGTACGACGGCTTCTACCAGGTGCCGACGCTCGACGAGGTGCTCGCCTTCGCCCGCCGCACCACCACCTGCGACGGCGAGCCGATGGGCGTGATCCCCGAGATCAAGCACAGCACCTACCTCGCCGCCGCCGGCCTCCCCGCCGAGCAGCCGCTGCTCGACGCGCTGGAACGCAACGGCGTGCGGCCCGGGCGCACCCCGGTCGTGATCCAGAGCTTCGAGGTCTCCAACCTGCGTCGCCTCGACCGGATGACCCGCTTCGACCTCGTGCAGCTCGTCGACTGCAGCGGCGCGCCCTACGACCAGGTCGCGGCCGGCACCGGGGTGACGTACGACGACCTCGTCACCCGCTCCGGCATGCGGGGCATCGCGCGGTACGCCGACAGCGTCGGGCTCTGCAAGGACCGGATGATCCCCCGTGCGGCAGACGGCACGCTCGCCGCACCGACGAGCGCGATCGCGGACGCGCACCGCGCGGGGCTGAGCGTCACGGGCTGGACGTTCCGCCGCGAGAACTCCTTCCTGCCGGCCGAGTACCGCTCGTCCGCCGACCCCGCCGGTATCGGCGACCTGGCCGGTGAGATCCGGGCGTTCCTGGCGGCCGGGATGGACGACTTCTTCACCGACGACCCCGACGTCGGGGCGGCCGTCGTCCGCGGTGCCGACGACGGTCGGGGTTGACCCCGCCCTCGCCCGTGTAGGTAGATGGACCGCCCCTCGCGGGCACTCTCGGATCCTCGGAACTCTCGGAAAGCGACCCCTCATGTCCAGCCACACCCCCGACCTGCCCACCCCCGCCCGTCGGACCGTCGTCACCGGGGCCGCGGCCCTCGCCGCCGCCGGCTTCGTCGCCGCGCCGACCCCGGCGCAGGCGCACGGGCACGGCCACCACCACGGCCGCCCCACGACCCGCCTGACCGTGCTCGGCACGACCGACCTCCACGGCAACGTCCTCAACTGGGACTACTTCAAGAACACCGAGTTCGACAACGCCAAGCACGACGACATCGGCCTCGCCAAGGCGGCCACGCTCATCAAGGCCGCCCGCAAGGCCCTGGGCCACCAGCCGGTGCTGACCCTCGACGCCGGCGACACCATCCAGGGCACGCCGCTGGCGTACTACTACGCACGCATCGACCCCATCACGGGCGGTGCGACCCACCCGATGGCCCGCGCGATGAACCTCGTCGGCTACGACGCCGCGGCGCTCGGCAACCACGAGTTCAACTACGGCATCGACACGCTGCGCACGTTCGAGTCCCAGCTCGACTTCCCGCTGCTCGGCGCCAATGCCGTCGACCCCGCCACCAAGCGCCCGGTCTTCCCGCCCTACGTCATCAAGCGCTACCGGCCGAAGCACGGTCCGGCGCTGACCGTCGGCGTGCTCGGCCTGACCAACCCCGGCATCGCGCTGTGGGACAAGGCCAACGTCGAGGGCCGGATGGAGTTCCCGGGCCTGGTCGAGCAGGCGAGGAAGTTCGTGCCAGAGCTCAAGCGGCGCGGCTGCGACGTCGTGGTCGTCAGCGCGCACAGCGGCGCCGACACCTCCTCGTCCTACGGCGACACCCTGCCGTACCCGGAGAACGCCGCGTCCCTGGTCGCCGAGCAGGTGCCCGGCGTCGACGCGATCCTCGTCGGCCACGCCCACCAGGAGATCGCGCAGCGCTACGTCACCAACACCACGACCGGTCGGCAGGTGCTGCTGTGCGAGCCGCTCTACTGGGGCATGCGGGTCGCGGTGATGGACCTCGACCTCGAGCTGCACCGCGGCCGCTGGAGGGTCGTGGCCAGCCACAGCCAGACGCTCAACTCCAACACCGTCGACGGCGACCCGGCCGTCCTCGCCGCGGTCCGCGGCCAGCACGAGACGGTGGTGGCCTACGTCAACTCCCCCGTCGGCACCTCGACGACCGCGCTGTCGGCCGAGCGGGCCGTCGTGGAGGACGTCCCGATCATCGACTTCGTGCAGTACGTCCAGGCCGACGCCGTCAAGGCCGGGCTCACCGGCGCCGACGCCGCCCTGCCGGTGCTCTCGATCGCCGCGCCGTTCAACCGGGCCGCGTCGTTCCCGTCGGGCCAGGTCACCGTGCGCGACGTCGCGGGGCTCTACATCTACGACAACACCCTGCTCGGGGTGAGGGTCACCGGCGCGCAGGTCAAGGACTACCTCGAGTACTCCGCGCGGTACTTCCAGCAGGTCTCCGGCCCCGGCCCGTTCACGATGGCGCAGGTGACCAACCAGCCCACCGACACCGCGCCCAACGGCACGCCCGACTACAACTTCGACACCGTCGCCGGGCTCGACGCGCCGCTCACCTACGACATCGACATCGCCCAGCCCGTGGGCTCCCGCATCACCGGCCTGGCCTACGACGGCGTCCCGGTCGCGCCCGACCAGGAGTTCGCGATGGCGGTCAACAACTACCGCCAGTCGGGCGGCGGCGGCTTCCCGCACGTCAGCACCGCGCCCGTGGTCTACAACCGCCAGAACGAGATCCGCCAGCTGCTCATCGACTGGGTCACCGCCCACGGCACGATCGACCCGGCGCAGTTCGCCTCGGTCGACTGGCGCCTGGTCTCCGGCGGCCAGCCGGTCACCATCTCCTGACCCGACCCGGCCCGCCTCGACCCGTCCACCGCGCACCCCGTCCGGACCTCCGGGCGGGGTGCGCTGCACTTTCCTGCCGTCGTGACCAATCCGTGACCCCAGCTCGTGCCGAACGCCCCTCGTCACACCAGCCGGGCTCGAGTCCCGGCGGGCCGTCGGAGGCCTCGACGACCTTGAACGACAGCGAGCACCCCCTGAACGGAGTACGCATGTTCGGCAAGGCAGTAGTCACAGACATGATCAACCGGAGCGCGGAGAACGAGACCGACCGCCGCCTCTTCCTCAAGTCGGCCGGTGTCGCCGGCCTCGGCGTCGTCGGCGCCGGTGCGCTCGGTGCCACGGCCCCCGCGATGGCCGCCAGCGGCGTCAGCGACGGCGCGGTCCTCAACTTCGCGCTCAACCTCGAGTACCTGGAGGCGGAGTTCTACCAGTACGCCGCCTTCGGCAAGGGCCTCGACGACAAGCTCACCTCGGGCAAGGGCAAGAAGGGCGGCGTGAAGGGCGGCCGGCAGGTCTCCTTCGCCACCCCGGCGATCCGCAAGTACGCCGAGGAGATCGCGACCGACGAGCTCGACCACGTCGCGTTCCTGCGCAAGGCGCTCGGCGGCGCCAAGGTGGCCCGCCCGGCCATCAACATCCAGGAGAGCTTCACCGCCGCCGCCACCGCGGCCGGCCTGATCCAGCCCGGCCAGACCTTCGACCCGTACGCCAACGAGGACAACTTCCTCCTCGCGGCCTTCGTGTTCGAGGACGTGGGCGTCACGGCCTACAAGGGCGCCGCCCCGCTCATCACCAACAAGACCTACCTCGAGGCGGCCGCAGGCATCCTCGCGGTCGAGGCCTACCACGCCGGCATCGTGCGCAGCGCGCTCTACTCCAAGGGCCTGCAGGACGCCGCGAAGGCGATCTCCAAGGCGCGCGACAGCCTCGACGGCAAGGGCACCAAGGACCAGGGCATCGGCTCCGCAGCCGGCGCCGCCAACCTGGTCCCGACCGACAAGAACGGGATCGCCTACAGCCGGACCCCCGGCCAGGTGCTCAACGTGGTCTACCTCAACCCGAAGTCGGTCACCAAGGGCGGGTTCTTCCCCAAGGGCGTCAACGGCGCCGTCAACAAGAGCGCGTGATCCACGTGCCCGTCATCGAGATCGTCGCGATGCTGATGCTCTCGGCCGTCGTGCTGCGTGCGGCGTGGCTGGTGACCCACCAGTCCGCCCACCACGCAGCGCTGCAGCCGGCGCGTTGGTCGCGCGAGGTCGACCGGGTCCTCGTCGGGCGTCCTGCCCGGCACCGGGCCTGACCCAGGCCCAGACCCTCGGGTGGACCGGGCGCCACGTGCGCCCGGTCCACCCCGGACAGCAGGGAGGACCCCATGTTCGGCATCGGACTGCCCGAGCTCGCCGTCATCGCCTTCTTCGGCGTGGTGCTGCTCGGCCCCGACAAGCTCCCCGGGCTGGCCAGGCAGCTGGCCCAGGGCATCAAGGCCGCCAGGCGCATGGGTGACTCCGTGCGCGACGACCTGCGCTCCTCGCTCGGCGAGGACTACGCCGACCTCGAGCTCCGCGACCTCGATCCGCGCCAGATGGTGCGACGCCAGGTCGAGGAGATCCTCGCCGAGCGCGACGAGGAGGACTCAGACGAAGACTCCGACGACGACTCCGAGGACGACGACGAGGCCCAGGCCTCGCCCCCGGCAACACCCCTCGCACCACACATCGCTGCACCCGTTGAGAGGAAGACAGCATGACTTCCACGACCATCACACCCCTGCTCGTCGGCGGGCTGGGCGGCATGGAGCTGCTCATCATCCTCGCCGTCCTCGTCCTGCTCTTCGGCGCCAGCAAGCTCCCCGAGCTCGCCCGCGGCTCAGGCCAGGCGCTGAAGATCTTCAAGGCCGAGACCAAGGGCCTCATCGACTCCGACAAGGACGAGAAGCCGACCACGGTCACGGCCACCACCACGGCCACGGCCGAGCCGGTCCCGACCCAGGTCCAGGCCCCGGTCCAGACCCCGGTCGCCGAGCCGGTCATCGTCGAGACGCCGCGCGAGCACGACGTCCACCGCGGCTGACGGGAGCACCTGATGTCGATCGCCACCGTCGTGGACGTGCTCCGCGGACCGAGCGCCCGTCCGGGCTCGGTCCCGGGGAGCATGTCCCTGGCCGACCACCTCCGTGAGGTGCGGGCCAGGCTGATCCGCTCCGCGCTCGTCCTCGTGGTGGCGTTCTTCGTCGCGCTGCCGTTCTACGACCAGCTGCTCGCGCTGGTCCTCGGGCCCTACAACCAGGCGCAGACGCTCATCGGCGAGGACACCGTGA
>NZ_JBHLXH010000002.1:219882-225527 GCF_042432345.1 Nocardioides zeicaulis
GTCGCGGCCAGCCCGTACTGGCTGTGGCAGGCGTGGGCGTTCATCGTCCCCGGGCTGCTCCCGCGCGAGAAGCGGTGGTCGCGGGTGTTCGCCGCGATCGCCGGCCCGCTGTTCATCGCGGGCGTCGCGCTGGGCTACTACGTGCTGCCGAAGGGCCTCGGCGTGCTCATCGGGTTCACCCCCGCCGGCATGGAGAACCTCGTCGAGTTCGGCGACTACTTCTCCTTCTTCTCCCGGATGCTCCTCGTCTTCGGCATCGCCGTCGAGATCCCGTTCTTCCTGGTGCTGCTCAACCTCGCCGGCGTCGTCTCGGGCGCCCAGCTGGGCCGGCACCGCTCGATCATCCTGATGTCCGCCGTCGTCTTCGCGGCCGTCGCCACCCCCTCGACCGACCCGTTCTCGATGCTGATGCTCGCGATCCCGATGATGGTGCTGTTCGTCCTCGCCGAGGTCGTGTGCCGTGCCCTCGACCGGCGTCGGGCCCGGCGCTCGCCGGCACCGGTTCCCCTGGCGCTGGGCGACGAGGACTGACATGTTCCAGACGCCGAAGTACGCCGCACCGCCCACCCGGCGCACGACGTCCGACGCGACCGCGGTGCTCGACCGGGCCACGCCCGCCGTCGGGCTCCGCGGCCGGATCGGGCGGATGTGGCCGCTGCTCGGGCCGGCGTTCGTCACCGCGGTGGCCTACGTCGACCCGGGCAACTTCGCCACCAACATCTCCGCCGGCTCGGCCTACGGCTACCTCCTCGTGTGGGTCGTGGTCGTCAGCAACCTCATGGCGATGCTGATCCAGTACCTCTCCGCCAAGGCCGGCGTCGCCACCGGTCTGAGCCTGCCGGCGCTGTGCCGCGAGCACCTCCCCCGCCGCGTCGCCAACGGGCTCTGGGGCCAGGCCGAGCTCGTCGCGATCGCGACCGACCTGGCCGAGGTCGTCGGCGGCGCGCTGGCCCTGAAGCTGCTCTTCGACCTCCCGCTCCTCGTCGGCGGCACCATCACCGCCGTGGTGTCGTTCGTCGTCCTCGGGCTCAAGGGCAGGAGCCACCGCCGCTTCGAGACCGTCATCATCGGGCTGCTCGGCGTGATCCTCGTCGGGTTCGCCTACGACGTCGCGATCAGCGGGGTCGACTCGATGGCCGTCCTCGACGGTACGCTCCCCCGGTTCGCCGGCATGGACAGCGTGATGCTCGCCGCCGGCATGCTCGGCGCGACGGTGATGCCGCACGCGATCTACCTGCACAGCGCGCTCACCAGCGAGCGGCTCCACGCCCGCACCGAGGCCGAGCGGGTGACCGTCATGCGCAGCCAGCGCGTCGACGTGGTCGTCGCGATGACCGTCGCCGGCCTGATGAACCTCTCGCTCCTGCTGGTCGCCGCCTCCGCGCTCTCCGGTCAGGGCATCGACACCATCGAGGAGGCGCACGCCGGCCTCGGCGACGCGCTCGGCACGGGAGCCGCGCTCCTCTTCGCGCTCGGCCTGCTGGCCTCCGGGTTCGCCTCGAGCAGCGTCGGGACGCTGTCGGGCCAGGTGATCATGGAGGGGTTCATCCGTCGCCACATCCCCGTCGCCGCGCGCCGTCTGGTCACGCTGGCGCCCGCCCTGCTCGTCCTCGCGCTGGGCGTCGACCCGACCGCGGCGCTGGTCGGCTCCCAGGTGGTGCTGTCCTTCGGCATCCCCTTCGCCCTGGTGCCGCTGGTCTGGTTCACCGCGCGTCGCGACGTGATGGGCTCGCTGGTCAACCGGCCCACCACGACCGCCGCCGGCATCGTCGTCGCGACCGCCATCATCGCTCTCAACGGCGTCCTGCTCTGGCAGCTCGCCAGCTGACGCTGCCCCGTGCCGAGCTGACGCATCTGCACCGCTGCACGGTGCCGAGCTGACGCATCTGCACGACCAGTCCTGTGCAGATGCGTCAGCTCGGCTGCTCCTGCACGTGCAGATGCGTCAGCTCGGTCTCAGACGTAGTCCTTGGCCACGTAGCGGCCGTCCGGGGTGACCGGGTTGTCCTCGTTGATCGCCACGACGTTCTCGCCCGGCTCCGGCAGCTGCTCGGGGCGCTTGTCGAGGTGGACGCCCGCGATCATGCAGCGCACGGACCCGCCGGCGAGCTCGATGGTCGGGATCTCGACCGCGACGATCTCGCAGGACTCCTCGATCGCGGCGACCTGGTCGGGTCGCAGCGAGCGCCTGGCCCGCGCCGACATGGCCATGACGTAGCGGCGGCGGCCCTCGGGCGTACGACCGCACAGCTCGACGGCGTTGCCGGCGAACTCGCGGACCTGCTCCTCGGTGAGCTCGACGATCGTGCGACCGGTGACGGCGAGGCGCTCGCGCACCTGCTCGCGACGCTCCTCGTCGGGGATCATCTCGAGCGCGATCATCGCGACCTCGGTGCCGATGCAGGCGATCACGTTGGTGTGGTAGACCGGCACGCCGTCGGAGTCGACGGCGTCGAAGGCCATCGGCTCGTAGGTGAAGTCGGTGCAGAAGCGCTCCAGGACGGCGACGTCGGCGCGGTGGCTGCGCGCGGTGTAGGCCACCCGCGAGACGTGGTCGAGCACCATCGCGCCCGTGCCCTCGAGGAAGATGCCGTCGGGCTCGAGGCCGGAGTAGTCGACGATCGTCTGCACGCGGTACTGCGACTTCAGCAGCTCCAGGACGTCGGCGCGCCGCTCGTGGCGGCGGTTCGAGGCGTACATCGGGTAGACGGCGACGGCACCCCCGGCGTGGGTGGAGACCCAGTTGTTCGGGAACACGCTGTCGGGGCGCGTGTGGTCGTCGTCCTCGAAGACGTGGACCCTCACCCCCACCCCGCGCAGCGCCTCGGCCAGCGCGTCCATCTCGGCGAGCGCCTTGGCCGAAGTGGCCTCGTCGGACTGGTCCTGGGGGGCCTCGGACTGGAAGGCGTTGTCCGCGGCCGTGGCCGGGTTCGGGACGAACCTCGTCGCGCGGACGAGGATGACGGCGGAGGGGGCCTGTGCACTCACGGGAGGAATGTAGGGGACACCCCTCCCCCGCAGCGACTCAGGCCACCACGGCCGCGATCTGCTCCGCGACGTCGGCCGGGTCGTGTCGCAGGGCGGCGTCGTAGCAGCTCAGCTCGGCCACCAGCCAGCCCGGCACCTCTGACTGGCCCCACAGCGGCGAGACGACCACGCCGTGCTGCTCGGCGTGGGCCACGACCCGCTCGTTGACCTCGTCGGCGACGCCCGGGGCGTAGGCGAGGAAGGTGCCGATGTGCGGCTCCTCGGGAAACGTGCGGATCCCGTGGCTGCGCAGTTCGGCCGCCAGCGCGATCGCCCAGTCGCGGTAGGCGCCGAAGTCGTCGAGGTACGCGCGCAGGCCGACGAGCCCGCCCACGGCGGCGGCCGTCATCGAGAAGAGCGTGCCGCCCATCCGCTGGCGCCACGCGCGCAGGTCGGCGGCGAGGTCCTCGGGGCACACCACCAGGGCGCCGCTGGGCGCGCCGAGGCCCTTGTAGAGCGAGACGTACATCGAGTCCACGAGCTCGGCCGCCTCGGTCAGGGTGCGACCCCAGTGCGGGACCGACTCCCAGATCCGCGCGCCGTCGGCGTGCAGCGGCACCCCGCGCTCGCGGGCCGCGGCCGACAGCCCGACCAGGTCGTCCCACGACGGCAGCAGGCAGCCGGCGTCGCGCAGCGGCAGCTCGACCATCACGGCGCCGAGGCGGCCGGGGACGGCGGCGAGCGACGCGGCCGTCGGGGTCTCGCGGCCGGTGGTGAGCCACTCCAGCTCCAGGCCCGTCACGCGGCGCGGCCCGTCCTGCTCGTGGTGGAGCAGGTGCGAGAGGTCGGGCAGCGCGACCCGGCGCGAGGCCCGGCGGTCGCACCACGCGCGCAGCGTCGCCTGCTGCGCCATCACGCCGCTGGGGAACATGACCGCAGCGGGCTTGCCGAGCAGCTCGGCGACCTCGGCCTCGAGCTGCGCGACGGCACCGCGCTGGCCGTAGGCGTCGCGCTCGATGCCGTGCTCCTCGGCGAAGTCCGCCAGCGCGCGCAGCGTCTGCGCCGGCGTCTCCGGCACGCGCCAGAAGACCGGTTCGGCACTCGCCGAGGCCGCGCGGAAGCGGTCGTGGAGCTCGCTCACGTCGCCGCTCGCGCCCGGGTCAGGACTGCTTCTTGAACCAGTACGTCGTCTGGACGCTGGGGATGACCTGCACCAGCTCCCAGCCGTTGGCGCCGAGCGAGGACAGCAGGTCCTCCCACGACTCGGTGTCGGCCACGAGCGCCTCGGGGTCGGCGTTGTAGCCACCGACCTCGACGTTGCCCTGGTCGTCGACGGTGATCTCGAGGTGTGCCCAGGAAGCCATGCGGCGATCCTGCCACAGGACACCCCGGGCGCCGACGGGCGCGGGTCAGGAGCCCAGCAGCCACTCGTGCACGACGTGGCAGCGGCCGGACTCCCACCACGCCAGCTGCAGGCGGTCCAGCACGGCGTCGACCGGGACGGTGCCCGCGAGCAGGGCGGCGGTGGAGGCGACGTCGACCCGGTCGGAGGCGGCGTCGACGGTGAGGTGCGGCTGCAGGTCGTCAGGGCTCGTGCCGAACTCCCCGCCGTAGGGCGGCCACTGCGGGAACGCCGCCACGAGACGCGCGGTGAGCGCGCGCAGCGGGGCGACGGGGTCGGGCACCAGGTGGATGATCCCGTTGGGGAACTGCGCGAGCTCGGCCAGCCGGACCGACACCGGTGCGGTCGCAGCGGCGATCGCGGCCACGGTCGCGAGCACGTGCGCGTCCGGGGCCGGGTCGAAGGGGCCGAGGGCGGTGACGTGCGCGTGCCCGAACCGCGGGTCGTCGGAGACGAAGCCGGCGTCGTAGTGGGCCGTGCGCGCCCGCACCCACGCCTCGAGCGGCGGGACCGGCAGCTGCAGGACGGAGTGGCCGGTCACGGGACCAGACTGGCAGCAGTCCCGCGCGGGCCCCTCACTAGGCTGGCGCGACCATGGACGAGACCGCTGCGACCACCGCGACCCTGCCCACCGGCCCCGTGTCCCCGCCGTCCCCGGAGGTCGCCGCCCGTGCGCGCGAGCGCCTTGCGGGCCTGGCCACCCCCGCCGGCGCGCTCGGCCGGGTCGGCGAGCTCGGTGCCTGGCTGGCCGCAGCCCAGGGTGAGGTGCCGCCGCGCCCGCTCACCGACGTACGCCTCGTCGTGCTGGCCGGTGACCACGGCGTCGCCGCCCACGGCGTCTCGGCCTACCCCGCCGCCGTCACCGAGGCGATGGTGCGCACGATCGTCGCGGGGCGCGCGGGCGTCTCGGCGCTGGCGGCGGCGCACGGTGTGGCGGTGACGGTGCTCGACGTGGCCGTCGACGCCGACCTGTCCGACCTGCCCGCCGAGGTCACCGCCCACAAGCTCCGCCGCGGCTCGGGCGCCATCCACCTCGAGGACGCCACCACCCGCGCCGAGGCCGAGGCCGCACTGGCCCTCGGCGCGCGCCTGGCCCGCGAGCACGCCGCCGACGGCGCCCAGCTGCTGATGACCGGCGACCTCGGCATCGGCAACACCACGCCCGCCGCCGCCCTGGTCGCGGCCCTCCTCGGGCTGCCCGCCGACGAGGTCACCGGTCGCGGCACAGGCGTCGACGACGACGGCTGGACCCGCAAGCGCGACGTGGTGGCGGGCG